>NZ_JBODJC010000009.1:0-1285 GCF_050611765.1 Ferruginibacter sp. SUN106 | reverse complement strand
AACATGAACTGTGTAAAAAAACAAATAAATTTTAGTTTTTTTTACGGTTTTGCTGAACAATAATTTGGTTGATACAAGCTGTTGTTTTTTACCACTGCAAATACTTGTTTTAATAGTTTGTTACACACCGCTATTAAGGCTTGTTTTCCTGTCTTGCCGTTAGCTCTTAATCGTTCATAAAGCGTTTTGCAGGCTACATTAGTTTTCATTGCATTCATGCTGCACATATACAGCACATCACGCAGATTTTTACCGCCACGTTTGTATATCCTGGGCTTGCCTTGTATACTGCTGCCACTGCTGTACTGTGTGGGTGCTAGCCCGGCAAAGCTGATCAGCTGACGGTGGTTTTCAGTGTGCTTAAAGCCTTGTGTAAAAACTATCAGCATGGCTGCAGCTCTTTTGCCAATGCCTTTGATGCTGCTTACATTTTTTAATTGTTCCGGTTGCCATTGCTGCAGCAATAATTGTAGTTTTTGTTCCAGTAGCTTAATCTCTTTTTCCATACTTACAATTATTTTTTCGATAGATTTTATAGTGTCCTTACTGGGTACAGGAAGTAAGCGCAGGCTGTGTAACTGGTTATTAAAACGTTTGATCTGCTCTGTATATTCACGGATGGTATTATACAGCTGTTTGCTCTCAAAATAAGTGCTGTCGGGCATTTGCCAGTATGGCGGATGTTGCTCTATCGCATAGCGGCATATCCATTGAGCGTCTTTTTTATCGCTCTTGTTGCGCTCCAGGTGCATTTGTATATACCGTTTAATGCTTATGGCATTTACCACACTTAGTTTGCAGCCCTGCTGATGTAAATAAAAAGCAAAACGGATGTAATACACCCCGGTAGCTTCCATTACAAAATGATAATTGACACCGGTATGTTCTAAGATTTTGGCAAACCCTTTTATGTTGTTACCTACCTGAAGATGGAATAGTTCTCCCAGGTTGTTTTGATAACATACATCCAGCGTAGTGTGAGAGACATCAATACCACAGCATAAAGTTTTTGTTTCCATAATCATTCCTTTTTTGAAGTGATTGTAATATTTTTATACAACGAAAAAACAAACGGAAGAACAATCTTACACTGTGCTATCTATCCTAATGCAGGCTTTTACTGAAGCTTGTTGAACTGTTCAGCATCGGGTAAGAAAAAGGGCGGGGATAATCATGTTAGAATGGCTTTATGCCAATTGGGTTTTACCATCTTATTCCGCCTTTTGTTCTTTCGAAATTGATTTTTTTATTGCACTATAAATTTATTGAATTGTAAACATAGGAT
>NZ_JBODJC010000008.1:0-1313 GCF_050611765.1 Ferruginibacter sp. SUN106 | reverse complement strand
TGCCTCGTCCTAAAATAAGTTGACACAAACCCAGTGTCACCATTATGAATAAAGGACAATTTCGAGTTAGTAAACGTACTCAAAAAGATTACAGTTTATCATTCAGATTACAGGTTGTAGATGAAATTGAAAAAGGGCATTTGACTTATAGCCAGAGTCAAAAGAAGTATGGTATTCAAGGTAAAAGTACTGTTTTGGTATGGTTAAGAAAACATGGAACTTTGGATTGGAAAAGCAAAGCTCCCATGAAAAAGAAAGCACCGCCAAAAACTTATATTTCTCAGCTGGAAAAGAAGATAAAACTACTGGAGGCAGAGAAAGAGATATTGAACCGGGCTATTGATATAGCCGATGACATGCTCCATACCGAAATAAGAAAAAAGTACTTACCCCTGTCGCAGGCAGCTTCCGACAAGCAGGGGCAAGAAAACACTCAATCGGAACAATAGCCTCTACATTGGGTTACAGCCGTCAGTATGTATATAAACAGCAAAAGGATACAGCAAATGAAACTAAGAAACAGGAAGCAGTAAAAAGATTGGTAGATAGAGAAAGAAAACAACTACCAAGACTGGGTACCCGTAAAATATATCATCTGATTAAAGAAGATATGCTGAAAAATGGTTTAAAACTGGGTCGTGACAAACTCTTCAACCTGATGCGGCATTATGACCTGCAGATCAAGCCACGCAGGCGTTATACACAGACTACGATGAGTAAACATTGGTTGAGAAAATGGCCTAATATCATTAAAGGTAAAACCGTACAATATCCCGACGAGGTTTGGGTAAGTGACATAACTTATATAAAAACAGAAGAAGGTAATTGTTATCTCAATATGATTACTGATGCGTATAGTAGAAAGATCGTGGGATATGCTGTTGATGACAATATGGAAGTGGAAAGCATGATTGCTGCATTGAAAATGGCAACAGGACAAAGAAAATGCCCGATGGCAGCTACTATCCATCATTCAGACAGAGGGTTGCAATATTGCAGTAAAGAATATGCCTTACTAACCTCTAAAAACAATATCTGTTTAAGTATGACAGAGAATGGAGATCCTTATGAAAATGCATTGGCTGAAAGAATGAACAGAACAATTAAAGAAGAATTTGGAATGGACAGGAAAATGAAAAACAAACAACAGGTAAAACAACTTGTGGAAGAAAGCATACTTTTATACAACAGTAAAAGACCTCACCTGGCATTAAAAATGAAAACGCCAGATGAGATTTATCAAACAAAAACCCCGGCTACTTGAGGCAACCGGGATAATTTTAAAATCTGTCAACTTATTTAAGGACTATTCA
>NZ_JBODJC010000007.1:0-172261 GCF_050611765.1 Ferruginibacter sp. SUN106 | reverse complement strand
GTAAAAGACCTCACCTGGCATTAAAAATGAAAACGCCAGATGAGATTTATCAAACAAAAACCCCGGCTACTTGAGGCAACCGGGATAATTTTAAAATCTGTCAACTTATTTAAGGACTATTCAGGATATTAAGATGCCGAAATGGATGGGTATCAAGCAACCGAGTTTCTCCATTACAATTATCCCCAGGTAAAAGTGCTTGCACTAAGTACAATGGATGCAGATGCTGCTATTATTAGGATGATCAAATGTGGTGCAAAGGGTTATTTACTTAAAGATGCAGACACTGAAGAACTTCGGTTGAGCTTTGATGAGGTATTAAGTAAGGGCTATTTTTATAATGAAACGATTACCAGGAAAGTAATGCAGTCTGTTTCCCAGCTTGCTGATTCAAAAAGTAATGCTGCTGTATTTGTAAACCTTACTGAACGGGAAACCGAATTTCTGAGATGGTGCTGCACCGAGCTGGCCTATAAAGAAATCGCAGATAAGATGTCGATCAGTGTGAGAACAGTAGAAGGCTACCGCGATGCGCTATGCGAAAAACTAGAATTAAAAACAAGGATCGGCCTTGCGCTGTATGCGATAAAGAACGGACTGGTCACTTTGTGATCTTTTCACTTGCTAATTTTTTATCGATAACCTTTCTATCCGATAGGGTCATTACAAATACTTCTTTTAGAACTAATTTTACTTCTTTTCGCATAACACTCTAATGATATAACCGAAAAGGCAACTATTACAGTATTGATATTTGAACACTAAAAGCGAGGAAAGCAAATTTATGCGTGTGTAAACGAATGGGGTATAACAAAATTTTTTGCAGAATTCCACAAGTCAAGGTCAACATAATATGCCGTTGCCTTATTAACCTACAAATTAGACAACTATTTTGTTCAGTGATCGCTTATGAAGCATGTGCATCCAATTATAAGAATTACAACCCCAAACATTATGCTATAGAACATCTTGCTGTTTTCATCAGTAATATTTTTCAAAATAACATCCTGTTTTTCCGCAATCTCCTGAAGCTGGTTTACAATTAATTGATTTTGACAACAGGTGCCATTATCAGGCACCATTTTCATATCTTGTTTTGGCGACAGGTCCGTAACGTTATCTTTGTCTCCTTCTACACCTACCTGGGCAATTATCAGTCTTAAGTAATCTGACATTATCATCCCTGCCTTTTTAGCCCTTTCATCCAAATCAGCCCTGGCCTCGGTCGTAATTTTTGCACTGATGGTTTTGAGCTTGTCCTTTTTAAAATTACTATCCATAATGACTCATTTTTTAAATTAAAATATCTCTTTGTGCTTGCAATAAACTGCCTTAGCTATTTTATTTATTTCTGTAATTTCTACCCCATTCCAAAAGCACCGTTTTTTCAAATCTGTATCCTTTAACTGATTTGCCAAATACTGGAATCTCTCCTTTTTTAGCCCTATTCCGTAACGTCTGAACGGACATAGATAATTCTACAGCAGCCTGTTTGATATTTAGAATATTATTTGTTGGTTGTACAATATCAGCGCTCATTTCATTGTCCACCAAATGCTTAGTGAGCACTAATAAATTGGGAAGTGTAAAATTGAATTTGAGTTCAAATAACGCATCAGCTATAGATATAGAAATATCTTTAATTGCCCTTTTTCCATGATCAACATAATTTGAAATTGAGATTTGATACTCAGTGCAGAAACTAATTACTGCTGCTAAGTTTTCAGCAGAATTTTTTAGCGCAAAGTTTTGGAAAAGTGATTCACCGTGCGTTACGCTTTTCAAAACGGTGACTTCGCCAACATTAGATTTTTTATGCGCCTTTTGCAGTTGACAGTTAATCATTGCCATTAAGTCTCTATTGTTTACTGGACAAATCATACACTCTTTGTTTAAAATATTTATAAATATGAAAATTCAGAATTATTGCAACCCTGGTAGATACTTTACCAACTCCATATTTTTTATCAACCAACGGACAATTGCTTCTTGGGTAGTACAATTGACCACATCTCGTCGCCTTCAACACGCTTACCTCTCGCTGGCATAATCATTACGCTATGAAACTGTAAGCAAGCTTTCATTATCTTTCTAATAAAGTAATAACCATGGTGTGAAAAACAACTGCTATTAGGTAGTAGGACCGAAAGCTCTTACTAAGTGTAAAATTGCAAGCATAAAATGGGGAATCCAACGTAAAAAGGAGGAAAAAAAGGAGGAAAATGACGCCTATTTTTTAAAGGTCTAATTCAGAAATTATATCTAATATCTTCGAATGTTTTTTAGTCATGTATGCCGGATCTTTCACATTCTCAAAAAACTTACGGTAGTTTTCCTTTACATATTTAACTAACAATTTGGAACCCTCCACTACAAAAAGTTTGAAGGCTATTTCATCAATTGTTTCGCTATAATAAAATTGCTCCTTTTTATAAATGAGATATAGCAAAGCAAACAACGATCTTTGGTCTTTCTTCCAAATGATTTTTAACTTAGGGTCTACATCATATTTTGAAAATGATTGCAAAAAGGTAGTAGTTTCTGCCACCATTTGTTGCTGCAGAAGCAAATTATACAGCTGATGTAACTTCTCTACAGGATAATTCCAGTAATAATATTCGTTAGGATTATAAGAATCGGACTTAGACATCAACCTTCTTTCGTATTGGATATAGCTTAATATTTCCTTTGCCTTATTTTGCGGTACAATAATCGGATTTAAGAATGTCAGATCAGTTATTTTTTGTTCAATTTCAGTCAAAAGCAATAATTTATTTTCTTTTAAACTGCCAAGTGCTTTTATAAACTTGTACAATATAGATCTCTCAATTATCGTCAATCTATCGAATACACTTTCATCAGCAAAAAAACTCGGGCATTTTTTATTTATCTCTTCAAATTTTGGGGTTAGGTATTCGTTTAACTTACTTGCCTGGGAAGGATCGGCTAAAAGAAATAGGTATTCAACAGTAAATAAATCTTCCTTTAAAATTTTGATAATGTCATTTTGATTTGCAGGCATCAAATCCTCTACAGTTTCATATACTATTTCTGTGAGTAATTTTTCTAAAGGAGGTTCGGTCATTTCAATGATTAAGGGCAAAATTTTTGAATTATTAAATGTACAATCTTCAAAAATAAACTGGCTTAAAAAATCGTAAAATAACTGGAATGTTATGTTTTGAAATATAGGAGTGTCCTACCCTTATTTGCGGGAATTTTGAAAAACTGTACCTTTTCTGTACCTTTGAAAAAATAAACCCCTTATTAATCAAGGGTTTAGTAGGTGTAGTGTGGCCTCGCCAGGAATCGAACCTGGATCTGGAGCTTCGGAAACTCTTATACTATCCATTGTACTACGAGGCCAATTTAGTTTATTGGTTAATTGGTTTACTTGTTTATCAGTAAGTCCTTCATTAACTAAAACCTTTTGCATTTATACAAATAAACCAATTAACTGATTAACGAGTTAACTTTTTACCTTCCAAACTTTACAATATTAGTTCCAAATATTTTAACGGCAATAGCAATTAATATTACACCGAAAAATTTTCTTATCACTACCATCCCATTAGGACCTAAAAATTTCTCTATCCACTTCAGCGATTTTAATACAATGTATATGATGACACAGTTAATTAAAATGCCCAGTAAAATATTGATGTCGTCATAGTTCGCTTTCAAACTCATTATGGTCGTAAGCGTTCCGCTTCCTGCAATCAGGGGAAAAGCAATTGGCACCACGCTACTGCTTTTAGCATTACCGGTATCAGGCTTAAAAAATTCCATACCCAAAACCATTTCTAACCCTAATATAAAAATTACAATACTACCAGCTACAGCAAAGCTCTTTACATCCAGCCCCAATATATTCAGAAACTGATTACCTACAAATAAAAACAAGATCATTAACCCTCCGCTTACCAATGTGGCCTGGGTGGATTTTATTTGTCCGCCCATTTTTGCCCTTAATGAAGCCAGTACAGGTACAGAACCTACCACATCTATTATAGCAAATAATGTAAATGTAACAGAAAGCAATTGCTTAAAACTGTATTCGCCCCATTGCATAATGAAGGTTTTTTGCAAAGATAAAGTTCTGCGGTGAGTGTTTAAAACATTTGTGCTGCCGTATTTACCGGTGGTTTTTTGCCTGAGAGATGAACCGGTGCTTAGAATTTATAAAGTCATTTTTCATCTGCAGTAAACATTCCCTGCAAATACAATCGCTGAATGCAGTGCTGATATATGCTCTTTCTTCGTCAGATAAAGACAGGCCATAGCATTGGCACTGGGTAATATTGCCCACTTTGCACTCAAAAACCTTGTTGCAACGTGGGCAATATTTATCTTCATGAACACTCATGGGTAATTTTTAAGAACCGCAACTCACACAACCATCTTCCATACTGCAGGTAGGCCCGTCAACCTGGGTTGCTTCTACAGTATCAACAATTGCTGCTGTATTATTTACAATTTCAGCGTTAGGCATTACGGGCACAATTTCTTCGCTGCCTTGTTTTTCCACTGTAAACTGAACCGCTTGCGTAGCTGCCTGTGAGCGCAGGTAATACATACCTGTTTTCAATCCTTTTTTCCAGGCGTAAAAATGCATGGAAGTTAACTTAGATGCAGAAGGGCTATCCACAAATAAATTCAGTGATTGCGACTGGCAGATGTAAGCACCTCTGTCGGCAGCCATATCAATGATATTACGTTGCTTTATTTCCCAAACTGTTTTGTACAACTCTTTTATATCAGCTGGTATTTCATTTATATTTTGAATAGAACCATTAGCAGCAATGATTTTATTTTTCATGCTGTTTGTCCACAAACCTAACTGCACTAAGTCTTTTAATAAATGTTTATTAACGATGATGAATTCCCCACTCAATACTCTTCTTGTATAAATATTAGAAGTGTATGGTTCAAAACATTCGTTGTTGCCAAATATTTGTGAAGTAGATGCTGTAGGCATTGGTGCTACCAATAATGAATTTCTTACACCATGTTCTTTCACTTCTGCTTTTAAAGCAGCCCAGTCCCAACGGTTGCTTGGTGTTACACCCCACATATCAAATTGAAAAATACCTTTTGAAACCGGGGAGCCTTCATATGTCTGGTAAGTACCT
This sequence comes from Ferruginibacter sp. SUN106, assembly GCF_050611765.1. Taxonomy (NCBI): domain Bacteria; kingdom Pseudomonadati; phylum Bacteroidota; class Chitinophagia; order Chitinophagales; family Chitinophagaceae; genus Ferruginibacter; species Ferruginibacter sp. SUN106. Next base: position 167,129 of record NZ_JBODJC010000007.1, on the reverse strand, counting down.
TCTTTTTTTGCAAGGTCTTTGCTCGCTGTCATAGCAGCAAAGTAGATGGTTTCAAAAATATTTTTGTTCAGAATTTTTGCCAGCTCACTTTCAAATGGCAAACGCAACATGATAAATACATCTGCCAAACCTTGCACACCCAATCCAACGGGGCGGTGTTTCATGTTAGAAGTTTTAGCTTCCGGTACCGGGTAATAATTATTATCAATAACTGCATTCAGGTTTTTTGTTACCTGGTAGGTTACTTCATATAATTTTTCATGATCAAACTTACCATCAATTACAAAGCGGGGCAATGCCAATGATGCCAGGTTACACACCGCCACTTCTTCAGGGCTGGTGTATTCCATAATTTCGGTACATAGGTTGCTGCTTTTTATAGTACCTAAATTCTGCTGATTACTTTTTCCGTTAGCAGCATCTTTATACAATAAATAAGGTGTGCCTGTTTCTATCTGTGATTCTAAAATTTTAAACCAAAGCTCCTGTGCCTTCACCGTTCTTCTTGCTTTGCCTGCAGCTTCGTAACCGGTATACAGTTTTTCAAATTCAGCGCCCCAGCATTCGCTTAAGCCTGGTGCTTCATTGGGACAAAATAAGCTCCACTCTTCATTGGCCTCTACTCTTTTCATAAACAGGTCACTCATCCACAAAGCAAAAAATAAATCTCTTGCTCTCATTTCTTCTTTACCATGATTTTTTCTCAGGTCTAAAAATTCAAACACATCAGCATGCCATGGTTCTAAATAAATTGCAAAAGCACCTTTGCGTTTTCCACCGCCCTGGTCTACATATCTTGCGGTGTCATTAAATACTCTTAACATCGGGATGATGCCATTGCTGGTACCATTAGTGCCGCCAATATAGCTACCGGTTGCTCTTATATTATGTATGGCCAAACCAATACCACCGGCACTTTGGGAAATTTTTGCTGTTTGTTTCAACGTATCATATATACCATCAATGCTGTCATCCTTCATGGTTAACAAAAAGCAAGAACTCATTTGTGGTTTTGGTGTACCTGCATTAAACAAAGTTGGCGTAGCATGTGTCATCCAGCGCTCACTCATTAAGTGATAGGTTTTAACCACATTCTCTATATCATTTTTATGAATACCCACAGCAACTCTCATGTACATATGTTGCGGACGCTCTACAATTTTACCATCAACTTTCAGCAGGTAAGATTTTTCTAAAGTTTTAAATCCAAAATAATCAAATGCAAAATCACGGTCGTAAATAATGGTGCTGTCCAGCAGGTCTGCATTGGCTTCAATAATTTCCATCACATCATCAGCTATCAGTGGTAATGCTTTGCCTGATTTTGAATCTATATAGTCATACAGTTTCCGCATGGTTACTGAAAAACTCTTCACTGTATTTTTATGTAAATTACTCACCGCAATCCTCGACGCTAATATTGCATAATCAGGATGTGTGATGGTTAAAGATGCTGCAGTTTCTGCTGCTAAATTATCCAGTTCTGTAGTGGGTACACCTTCGTAAATACCACCGATAGTTTTTTTAGCTACATCAATTGCATTTACCATCGGGCTAAGGCCGTACGATAATTTTTCTATTCTTGCGGTTACTTTATCAAATTTTACTGATTCTGTTTTGCCATTTCTCTTAATTACATGCATGTTAATGTCTCTATTTTTTTAATTAGTTAGTACTCGCTGTTATTTCGTGAGGCGTGAGTGGTGAATCGTGAGTGTAGAGTTTTATAGTAGTAATACTCTTCCTGTTCATCAGTGACCATTCACGTCTCACCATTGACGATTGACGTTTTAAAAATCTTCTTCTAAGGAAAACGACTGTGTTTCTTTAGTTCCCATCACCCCTGCCTTTTGATAATCGCCTACTCTTTTTTCAAAGAAATTGGTTTTGCCTTGTAAAGAGATCATCTCCATAAAATCAAATGGATTGGTGGTATTGAATACAGTGGCATACCCCAATTCACTCAACCACCTGTCGGCAACAAACTCAATATATTGTTGCATCAGTTCGGCGTTCATTCCTATTAATCCCACCGGCAATGCTTCGGTAATAAATTCTTTTTCTATAATTACCGCATCGGTAATTATTTTTTGTACTTGCTGTTCTGTCAACTGATTTTTCAGCATTTTATATAACAAACAGGCAAACTCACAATGCAAACCTTCATCACGGCTGATGAGTTCATTACTGAAAGTGAGACCCGGCATCAAGCCTCTTTTCTTTAACCAGAAAATGGAACAGAAGCTTCCGCTGAAAAATATACCTTCCACTGCAGCAAATGCAACCAATCTTTCTGCAAAAGTGCCGTTATCGATCCAGCGCAAAGCCCATTCAGCTTTTTTCTTCACGGCTGGTATAGTGTCAATAGCGTGAAATAATTTATGTTTTTCCTCTGCATTTTTAATGTAAGTATCAATCAGCAAAGCATAGGTTTCGCTGTGGATATTCTCCATCATGATCTGGAAACCATAAAAACACCTTGCTTCCGGCAACTGCACTTCACTCATAAAATTTACGGCAAGGTTTTCATTTACTATCCCGTCGCTGGCTGCAAAAAATGCCAGCACATGACTGATAAAATGACGTTCACCATCATTCAGGTTTTCCCAGTCTTTCATATCGCCACTCAAATCAATTTCTTCAGCTGTCCAAAAGCTGGCTTCGTGCCTTTTGTACTGCTCCCATATTTTGGGATAATTGATAGGCAGGATAACAAAGCGGTCTTTATTTTCTTTTAAAAGAATTTCGTCGGAATGCTGCATGATAAAAATTTGATATTCACTGCGTGAATGTTTGTTTGCCACGAATTGCACTAATTATCACTAATAAGAAATGTCAATCCGCAGGTTTTTGTTGCTGCTTATCCTAAAAACTCACTTTAGATGAAGGGTATAGTGCTGAAAGTATGACACCGGCAATAAAGCGGCTAAAAACTTGCAGTACCATTGCTTTTCACCCGAAAGCGGTTACTAGGTGCAGATTTCTGGCAGGTCTTCTGACTTACTCCGTTGTTTATTGCCTTCCCGTCAAATGTAACAGTGGCTTGAAGTTTAAACAATTTTAAGGAGCTTACAGCTACGGGGATAGTTCCTGTTTTTCACAGGATTCCCTTTTAATTCCATTTCAATTGTTATTAAAGCGAAAACCAAAAATCTGGTTGCAAAGTAAAGTAGAAAATTATTTTTGTGTTAATTTGTTATACACCTAATGTTAGAAACATTTTGGGAAAGTTGGAGAAGATTTTTTAAAGTTAAAAACCCCGGATGAAACACCTTGAAAAGGATGCCCATCCGGGGTTTTAAAACAGTCATTCAAAGGGAATTATCTTTAAGAGCTGAATCTTCCGCTGGTAGCGGCTTAATCCGGTATAACTATAAATTAAACGTTACCCCGCCATTAATTAAAAAAGGCATGGCATTATACCCCCTGATGTCGAAGAATTTTTTGTTGGTAATATTCTGCCCGTTGGCAAAGAATTTTACATTGCTGCTGTATTTATATTCTGCGTAAGCACTCAATATAAAATAACTATCCAGCAAGATGTCTTCTTTTCTGTATCCACCCACATCGTAACGGCTGCTTACCGATTTGCCGGTAATGCTGGCATAAATGGCTTTAGTAAACTGGTAGCCTATATTACAATTGAAATTATTTTTTGGGCGGCGTAGCAAATAACTGTAGGTGGTATCATGTGTATTTTTCCTGCTCTGTGTTTGTTCGTCGCCGGTAATTAAAGTGTAGTTAGCTGATACACTTAAATTTTTTACAGGTTCAACCGTAAGTTCTATTTCCACACCATCCACAATTTGTTTTACATAGTTGAAATACCTGGAATGATAATTATCATAATCAATACCATTATTTATATCTCTGTGAAAATATACTACACGGCTGTTGATCTTTTCGTTGGATTGCTGTACGCCAAATTCGTAGTTGGTGGATTTTTCAGGAGCCAGCTCCGGATTGCCACTAAACTTATCTAATAACTGGAAAATAGATGGCGCTTTAAATCCTGATGCAATACTTCCAAATACACGCCAGTTTTTATTGATAGAATATGAAGGATTGAAAGTATAGGTATTATTGGTTCCGTAGCGGGAGTGTTTATTGGTTCTTCCACCAACTTCTATATGTAATTTTTTATCAAGTGCAGTAAATAATAAAGAAGAATAGAAAGAGGTTTGATGCAATGCGCTATCAGCAAAATTGCTGCTGTAAGGGCCAAAACTACTCAGCGAATAATATTGCTGGTTCATATTGCCCCACCTGTAATCAACACCTGTAATAACAGTTAACCATTTTGTTGCAGTAACATTACCAAATAATTCTCCGTATTGTGTACGGCCTCCATAGCGGTTGCTTTCAAATTTTGTTCCAAAAGGGCGAACAAATAAACTGTCATTGCGATAAGTTCTTTTCAGCTCACCATACTGGTAGTTACCTGTAATATTTACGATCCCTTTTTTAAAATTTACACCAACGCCAGAGCTGAGGTTACTGTTCTTTATAGTGTAATCTTTTTCATCGGCAAAAACACCTGCATCAATATCTGCTTTATACTGGCTGTGCATGATAAATGTTTTTACCAGTAAAGACGGCACCACCTGGTACTGCACCGCAGCACTGATCACATTACCATCATAACCATCATTGTCAAAATTGTTTGCGCCTGTGCTATCGTATGCAGAAGAAAAACCATTGGTCTTTAATTTTGCAAAACGTGTGGTGTAAGTAAGTTTTCCTTCTTTACCATACAACTGCAGGTTATTCCGGGTGGTATTTTTATTGCCGAAGCCGGTAGTGGCTTTAATGTTGAAAGGTTTATTGATATCTTTTTTTACCGTGATGATATTCACCACGCCTGCAACGGCATCGCTGCCATATAAAGTAGACTGGGCGCCTTTGCACACTTCAATTCTTTCCACATCATTGATAGAAAAAAGATTCAGGTCAAATTCATTATTGATCATGGATGGATCGCTTACCGGAATGCCATCCAGTAAGATCAATGTTCTGCCCGATGAAGCACCTCTTAAAAAAATGGTTTGTACACTGCCCGGTGCATTGTAAGCGCCGTTAACAGTAATACCGGCTTGTTCATTTAAAATTTGTGCAACTGTTTTACCACTGCTTTTTTCAATTTGTTCTTTGGTAATTACGGTTACCACTTTACCTGTCTGCGATTGTTTTACAGGTGTTTTGGTAGCTGTTTCCACTACCACTTCATTTAAAAGTTTTGTACTGTCTTGAGCCTGTGCCGTACTGCTGATAATAACAGCAGCCGCAATAAAAAATTTTCTTTTCATTTTTTTGAAAAATTTTTTTGTTGTAACTGCTTCCGGAAAATTTGTGTTTGGTGCTGACACCAACCACGGGAAAGAAATATAAATGCCTTACAGCTTTTACACTCCATGCCTTTCACCCGAAAGCTTTGAATGATTGTTGACAGACGTGGCAGGTCTTCTGGCTTACTCCCTGTTTGTTGCCTTCCCGTCATTTAAACAGTGGCTTGAAGAACAAACAGTATACAGAGCTTACAGCTACGGGGATAGCTCCCGATTTTAACGGGATTCCCTTTTAATACCGATTTGACATCGGCAACCAAATCTGCCGCAAATGTAAGGCCTTTAATTTTTAGTTACCGTATAATTTTCTACCTGGTGTGGAGAAATAAAAAAAGCCAATCACTAAGGATTGACTGTAAAATATTAAGTGTACCAAACAACCGGCAAACCCTGTTGTTAACAGGTAACTGTAACCCGTAAAAAAGTAGCGGGAATTACAGTGCTGTTTGCAGCTGTGCTTTGGTTGCGGCTGTTAAATAATGTTTGCAGCTCCTGCTCCAGTTGCAAAGCATTGCCATTTTTTTCTGCAGCTTCAAAAGCATTCATGGTGGGTCCGTAATAGTTTTTAAAATTGTGCAGGAATTCCTGGGGCGCATACGATGCATTGAAAGTAAAAGTATCCCTTTCAAATAAAATATTTTCTTTGGGTATTCCAGCATTTACAAAACGCTCTGTTACATGCTCCTCTACTCCCCACAGCATCGGGCTGATAAAACCTTCCGGTGGCGGTGGTGTGTATGCAGAACTGATCTTTAATATTTGTGCTACTAGCGTTGGGTCGCCAGGTATCCAGTTACCCATCACAATGCGTCCACCCTTACGGGTTACACGAACCATTTCTTTAGCCACATCAAATGGTTTAGGTGCAAACATTGCACCAAAGATGCTCACTACCAGGTCGAAACTTTCGTCTTTCAGTTCATTCAGATCAGTGGCATCGCCTTCCTTAAAAATGCAATTAGCCAGGCCTTCTTTTTTAGAGCGGATGTTACCTGCTTCTACCAGGTTCCTGGCAATGTCAACTCCTAAAACATTGGCACCCAACTTTGCTTCAGGTATTGCAGTGGTGCCGTCGCCGCATCCAAGGTCCAGCACATCCATATCTTTTGTAATTCCCAGTTTAGATACCAGCAGGGTACCACTTTCCCTCATAGTTTCAGCAATACGGGTAAAATCACCCTTTTCCCACAATGTTTTGTTTGGATTCATTTGATTTAATTTAAAGGTTTACAATTCGATCCTGTTTAATAACAACATGATCAAGTACACCTCAAAACTATTTTTTTAACCGGATCCCTTTATTGCTGCAGCGTTCATTCTTTTTGCTGAAAAGTTCATATGGCCGGCTGCTGTTTAAACGCCAGGGGAGATATATTGAAACGCATTTTAAATGCACGACTGAAATGAGATAGATTTTCAAAGCCACTTTCAAATGCGGCTTCGCTGATCTGTTTATTTTTGTTACTTAACAGAAATTTTGCGTGCAGTAATCTTTTTTCCATCAGCCATTTACCGGGTGTGGTACAAAATATTTTTTGAAAGTCTCTCTTAAATGCTGAAAGGCTGCGATTGCTCAACAATGCATATTGTTCCAGCTTAAGGTTAAAACAATAATTATCATTCATCACTCTTTCCAACGACAAGGATTGCGGCTCATTAACTAATGAACAGAAATAAGAAAGTGCCTCTACATTAGCCGAATCACCTGCAATATTCAGGATAAGTTCCCTGAATTTCAATTCTAACAATGAGCTGTCAAGGTCTGTTGTACTGGAAAAATAAGCATACATAGAAGTGAAGAAGGACCGGAGCGTTTCACTTGCATTTAACCTGATGACCGGACTGTAAGCTTTATCTGTCTTCTTTACGAGTGGTATTGATTTGTTTTTAAGTGTATCACAAATAAATTCATCGGGTATAAAAAACAAGACAAGGCAAAAACCGATATCAAAAAACTGTTCCAGTATCCAGGCTCCTTTTCTAACCAGCACACAATCTCCGGCACTGATTTCGTAGGATCCCTGTGCAGTGTGCCATACTTTTTTACCTTCCAGTACATAAAAAATATAATTTTCATGGCTCCACAGATCAGCAAACTTATTTTGCATCAGCCTGGCTTCTGCAGGGCAGTTGAAAATAGTAATCAGTGATTCGCTACAGGTTAATTGCCTGCAATATTGCGGATAGGTTAATACTTTTTCCTGGAAATTAATCATAACCTTTTGTTAGCCTTGTAAAAGTAATACTTACAGGGAAGATTGGAAAATTGAAAACTTTGCTACCAGCATAAAATTTGTATACCTGGATAAGTTCATCAACCTACCCTGCATTGCGGTTATATAGTGACCGATATAGAACTTTTTAATTTCGTTACAACTCCCTTTTTAAATTCATTTGTTTAAATAAAACAATTTGTCAAGTCGCTACCTTTGCCAAACAAATAAAACAGTTTATGAAAGCATTTTTAGGAATGGGGCTTTTGGGTTCCAATTTTGTTAAAGCAATGCTCCGCAAAGGAGATAAGGTACAAGTTTGGAACAGGACAACATCAAAAGCAAAAGCACTTGAAGTAGATGGTGCAAAAGCATTTGATAATATTATTGATGCAGTGAAAGGAGTTGATGTTATTCACCTCACCCTTAAAGATGATGATACGGTAAATGAAATATTAGAAGCTGCAAGTACAGGGTTTAAACCCGGAGTAATGATCATTGACCATACAACCACATCAGCAAAAGGCGCTGTGGAAAGAACTGCAACCTGGAAAGCCAAAGGATTTACTTACCTGCATGCACCGGTTTTTATGGGACCATCAAATGCGCTGGAAAGTAGTGGATATATGTTGGTATCGGGCAACCAGGAAGTGATTGGCAGTGTAACGCCGGAATTATCAAAAATGACAGGTAAGCTACTGAATTTTGGCCCTGAGGAAGGTAAAGCATCGGGTATTAAACTGATAGGCAATCTTTTTCTTTTATCACTTACTGCCGGCTTATCTGATACACTTGCATTAGCCAAGGCACTGGATATTTCACCTGCTGATGTGGCTACACTGTTTGAGTCATGGAACCCGGGAGCAGGCATGCCTGCAAGATTCAATAAAATAATAGCTGGTGATTTCAGCAAGCCATCGTGGGAACTGAACATGGCTCGTAAAGATGCAGGCTTAATGATGAGCGCCGCAAATGAAGAAGGCATGACACTAACCTTAATACCAGCTATAGCTGCAGCAATGGATAGCTGGATAGCGAAAGGGCATGGCACCGATGACTGGAGCGTAATAGCAAAAGATAATTTATAACTGTGTGGGGCAAATGATTGCTTTGCTACTTTAATCGTAGCAGCAGGCCATGCTGATTGAAGAGGCTTGCAAATTTGTTGATCGATAAAAAAAGGTTCAGTTGGGCTACGCAAGAATGCAAAAAAATTTCTTGCTTCCTGGTATTCCCTGGCCAATTATTTTTTACCCCACCGCTTAAAACAAAGACCACTTTCCACCTGCAGCTATTTTCTTTGCGCCTGCAGGCCTTAGGTTATAAGTGAAAGTGGACAAAAAATATTGGGCCAGTACATCCCCCTTAGAAAAGAATGCTGTATTTTGATTGGGCGACATGTACACTTGTTTTCCCTGGTTCAAAATATCATTTGCACTTATCCGCAATACGGCTCTTTCATCTTTAAAGAAAGTGAAATTTACTGCAGCATTCCATAGGTATATCTTTTTCAATGCCGGATCTTCAAACATATCGTTCATGATTAAACGCAATCTTGTATCGAATATTACATGTTTTATATAACGGGCTATTACTTCTGTACCGATCGTTTGGCTAAATGTTTTGATATCTTCAAAACCAGCATTGCTATTCTTTACAAAGCGGTAACTAAAGGAGTACTCCTGGTTAAGCTCCAACTTATCATCCCAATTAAATCCAATGCCGCTCCAGAAATTACAATTCAACCTGTTTTGCAAACTTCGAACGCCATTAAAGTAAAAATAGTTTTGAACATATTCGGTCCAGGTACCAAAATTCCATGGGATCATAAAATTTGTTGCATTCCTTTTATTCTGGTTCAAACCAAAATTAGCAGCAACACGTTTATACCCATTTGCATTTACCGGATATACCGTTTGTATACCACCCTGATCTAAAGTAATGCTGTCTACTATCACATTTTTCGATTGCGAGGCTTCAAACCATGACCATACACCCAAAGTACTTTTAGGACTGTAAGCGTTCAATGTAATGCGTACCCTGTCTTGTAATGCCGGTTTAAGATCAGGATTGCCCAACCTTGTCATATAAGGGTTGCTATTGTTCAACACCGGTACCAGGTTAGTGTAATAAGGTAACACTACATCCCGGTTATACGAAAGCGATAATTTTTTATACACAAAATCAAACTGTGGCAGTACATTGCGCTGCTCCTGTTTAATTGACTGATTTAATGCGTATATATTGTTGTCAAATTTTTGCGATTGATAACGTATGCCTGGCCGGAAAGTAAAGTTTTTGTACCTGTATTCAATTCCCCCGGAAACGCTATACTTATTGCTTTCCCTGCTAAACCTGCTGCTGAGACCTTTGATAGGGTCAATTGTGTTATTTGCAAATGTGCCCACCCTGTCATCCAGTTTTTCATAATCGTAGCGTGCACCTAACCTGAAGAAAAAGTTTTTGATCAGGGGCTCGCTATAGTTGCCGGACAGGTTAGCCGTCCACGTTGGTACCCATTCATTACGCAATTGCTGGTAAGAGGTATCTTTGATAACGGGCTGCTGGTATGCAATATCAGCAGTAGTATAATCATCTCTGTCTCTTTCGCTATATCCCATGTAATGCGTAATATTCAATCGTCGCCCTTTTTTACTTTTAGATAGTTTGGTGAACATTATATTGTGACTATACATGTTAGTTTTCAGATCACCTGTACTATTTACAAAACCGTTGTTTAAGTGTCCCAGAAAATTATTGACGCCACTTCTGTCATCATTTCTTTCTGATGTGGTTCCGGATATTACATAGTTTAAGCCAATGATGAGGTTTACTGTAGAGTCGGGCTTTAAATTTGCGCCAGCTCCAAACACATGCGAATTACCGATCTCGGTATAGTGTTGTTTTGAAAAATTATTGATTACGGTATCTTCTTTATAGATATCAGTTCTGTTCTCAGTTTGTACATCCGTATGAACACGTCCATAAAAATATTGACCGTAGATAGATCGTTTTTTGTTGGGCGAGTGGTTGATGTTGATGCCAACACCATCACTTTTTGTGATACCGCCGTTACGTGATTCTCCTCCAAAATTGATATCATTGATACTGAATGAGGAACCGAAATTACTGGTATTGTTGTTATTGTTAGAGTTACCTCCCATCGTTTCTATCGAGCGGCTGATACCCATTGTTTGCCGCATATCTGTTACGGTAAAGCCGGGGCGGTTAAGGTTATTGGAATAGCCCATCACACTTACCTGCAGTGTATCCCTGAAAATATTTGCTATAGCCCCCATTTCATACCGGCCACCCTGCGGCCCGCCACCGCCACCAGCATAGGCTTTGCCGAACATGCTTTTCTTTATCCCTTTTTTTAATGTCAGATTGATCACCTTGCCTACGTTGTTCGCATTATCATCTCCATTACGCAACATCTCTTCTTTATCATCCGTTACCTGCACTTTATCAATCACCTGCGACGGTAAATTACGGGTAGCCATTTTGGGGTCATCACCAAAAAATGTTTTGCCATCAACCAATATCCTGTTTACAGGTTTGCCATTAACCATGATGTTTCCATCTTTATCTACCAGTACGCCAGGTAATTTTTTCAACAAATCTTCTACCAATGCATTGGGTAATGTTTTAAAAGCAGATGCATTAAATTCAACGGTATCCTTTTTAATTACAACGGGTGGCCGTTCCGAATATATAACCACTTCCTGCATTGCTACGGAAGCGGGCGATAGGTAAACATTGCCAAGATCTAAAACAGACTGATCGCTTTTAATGGTAAATTCTTTTCTGTACCCACTATAACCACTATACGAAACTACCACCCTGCAATTCACATCAAATGGTAACCCCGGAATTTTAAAATCACCGTCAGGGTTACTTAACCTGTAAGTAATGATGGCTGTATCAGCTGCTTTAAAAACAGTTACGGTAGCTAAACCCAGCGGTGTTTTTGCTGTACTGTCTATCAATTTTCCCTTGAGTGTTGCCTGCGGAAAGGCTGTTGTGCATATGGCTACGCACATAAAAAGCAATAAAATGTTTTTCATTTTTTAATTCACTTGTTTAATGGCTATATTAAAATTGCTATACTTTTTTCCTACATTTATTTCGACCGCCTTAAGCTGTCAGATTTCTACATACTGTATCTTTTAGCACTGCGGCAAAACTGCAAATGACGAACACAATTATAGAGACAAGACGATATGATATATGTTGCATAGTAATTCAGATAATTTATAAAACGGGTGGTAAGTGTGTTTTTTGTAAGCACTATCCCAGAATTGAAAAACAACTGCAAATCTGAAAATACAGGTGGAATTTTTAAAAGGTCATTCCATATTGTTTATAGATTAGAGAAGCAGGTAACATTTGTGAAGTACTGCAGCAGCTATAAAACTGCTTTTAAAAGTAATGGCTGATGGTTTCATATTGATTTTAAAGGGTTCGATTCCTGCTTAGTCGCCTTAACCGGATTTTTTGCAAGAAAATTTGATGCCCATTATAAATTTACAGCCAATCAATGATTTGCAAATTGGATGTGGTTCCATTGACGTTTTTAGAGCGAAAGTAAATTGGCAACAATATCAAAAACCATGTTGAAGAAGCTAAAAATGCTATTTAATCAAACTAAGTACAGACAATAGTTTCAGCAAAAAAAAGAAAAGGAAAGCTTTATCAACTTTCCTTTTTTGGGTTAGCGAGCTGGACGTTTTTCGAACCATTTTATAGATGATTTGAAAAGGCTTGCAAATTTTCTAAGTGAATAAAAATATTAAATCATAATCCTGATTAATTCGTGCCAGTTTTATATATTTCAAATACATAGCAAAGCCACGGAATCTTAACTTGGTATATTCCTTTAAAGTACCAGGGCCTGAGGCTGGGGGTAAAATACATATCTATACCGGGATATCTTTTAGAAATATACCGGTCCTTACTATCAAAAGTGACCAAATGATCTTTATCAACAGATTGAAATCCCAGTGCTTTAAATTCATCCAGCAAGCTATCGCACATTTGTTTTGTGTGTACGGTATGGGCTATACGCCATGTGGCCTGCGGATCTGCATACATGTACAACGTAGCTGCAGGAATGGTTAGTTCATTGCCCGATGTATCTTTTACACTGATGTGCATTGACGCATTAAACTCGCCTTTATATGCCTGCACAAAATCGGTAGTATGGTTTTTCATAAACAATTGCACGCATGGCAAATCAATGCAGTCTGCAAGTTTCACCAGTTCAGCAGCGCTCAGCATATCTTTCGTAGGGGCAAGCTGCTCCAAGGTTGATTTATCCTGCGCCTGGATGCTGTCGAGTTCATCGATACTTATCGCCCGTTTGTTCGCCGGGTTGGAGCAGGCCACCAATATAACAAGGGGTAAATAAAACATTCGATACATAGTTATTGTTTTACACGATAAAAAAGCATAGCAGCGGTAGTATCTGTTTTCAGGCTCAATACATCCACGTCTCTTTTTGTAGCATGGGTGGTTTCAATAAAATGATTGATGATAGTATCGCCTTTATCGCTCACAGCCACCAGGCGTACATAGTCCCAGCCATCCTTACCCGAAGCAGGTAGCAGCAGGTATTTTCCTGCATATCGGACAGTATCTTTCGAGGTACCCTCATCTACCTCATAATTAAAATTGCCATCACGCTTTAAACGAAAAGTTACCAATACATTGCCATTTTTCTGCGCCCATGTTCCAAGGTGCGAATCACCTTCATACATATCCGCACGCACAATATCTATATCCTGTATTTTTTCCCGTTTCCGGTCGAGCCAGTGCCTGAGCATAAGAAATGCAGCTACCGTAAGGAGTGAAAAAAGAAAATATTTAATGTTTCTTGTCATGATCTTATGTTAACTGCTGCTTTTAGCGACAAGATCAAAAAACGGGCAGTTAAATACTTCTTGGTAAGTATCGGTTTTACGGCTGCATGGTATACAAACAATTTACAGTCTTTTCTATTTTTTTAAATTAAAACCCTGCCGGCAAAAATTTTATTTATTGGATTGCCTGAACCCGATCTGGCTTCTTTGCTGAGTTGCTTCCCGGCGTTCAATATCACTACTATCAAATTCTTTTACATCGCTTAGAATTACTGTACTCAACATTTCGGGTGTACGGTCTTCTTTGCGCATTACTGCAAGCCGTAAGTTTTGATTCTTTACACATTCGGCTACTATCTGCCTTACTGTTCGTGCATTGCCAAAATTTGTGTCCCGGTTTTCGAACAAACACGTTAAATAATTTTTCAGATGTGCCGAGGCTTCCTCATCAGGCGATACACTTTCCTCTGTAAACAATGATGTGGCAATAGCCCACATTTCTTCCGGGGTGTAATCCATAAATTGAAAATACTTATCAAAACGGCTGTGCAATCCGGGGTTGCTGTCTATAAAATCCTTCATATTGTGTGGATAGCCAGCCACTATCACTCCTATCCTGCCACGATTATCTTCCATATATTTTAAAATGGTAGCAATGGCTTCGTTACCGAAATCATTTTCCGAAAGGCCTTTACCTGCAAGCGAATAGGCTTCGTCAATAAACAAAATACCTCCGAGTGCTTTGTCTAGTTTTTCTTTTGTTTTGGTTGCTGTTTGCCCTATGTAGCCTGCTACCAATGTTTCCCGATCCACTTCAACCAGGTGCCCCTTCTCCAAAATACCCATCCCAGTGTAAATGCGTGAAAGCAACCTTGCTACGGTAGTTTTACCCGTGCCGGGGTTACCAGTGAAAACTGAATGCAGGGAAAATTTATGGAGAAAATCTTTGCCGGTTTCCTGGTAAAATTTTACCAGCGTTACCATTTCGTTTACCTCATTTTTAATATTGGCAAGCCCCGTCATGGCATTGAGTTCTGCAAGGCTTTCGTTCAAAATGGCTTCAGGAGTTGGGGATGCGGTATCGTTCGGTACTGCAGGTGTAGATCTTGTTGCACCGGTATCCGGTTTGCATTTCAGCATTGTACCATTGCCTTCTTCCCATTTATCCCCCATCTGAAATGCCTGGCTGGCTACTAAAGTTTCCATGAAATAAACTTCCACGCTGTAATAATTATTTGCCCATAATCCGGGAGTTGCGCTACCCCATCCGCTGCTGGTAACATAAGTACGGTCTTGCGTATTTGGTTGCACATAAAGTAATTCTGTCGATTGGCCTTTGAACAACCCGGTGTTATCTAAATAATGAAAGAAAAATTCGGCATAAAAACCTTTTTCGGTTTTGCTTTTAAATTTTACTTCTGCACATACATAGCGGGTTTCGTCCCTTTTAAATATGCTATAGTTTTTTCTTTCTGCCTCTGCTTTTATTGTTGGCTCACTTTCAAATAATTTCATGGATTCAACGGCAATGTATCCGTTGCCTGCAAAAGCATCCGGCCCAAGGTCCTCCACATGAAAAACTGTTTCCGCTACCACCACATTGTCTATTACTACATTCCATGTAAAATCGCCTGTCCTCCAGTAATCTCCGGCTAAAGGAGTACCCCAGCTTTCCCGTATATAAACAATGTTTTCGGATTTACTTACCTGGCGGGCTTGTGGCCGGCTACACAACTTGGTGGGGTTAGAGCTTTTAGTAAAACATTCTAACGTGAGGTTAAGCTCCCAGTCTTCTTCATCAAACAGTTTATTAATAAAAGAAAATTCTACATAGAGATAAGTGAGTTCATAACGATCAAATACAGTCCGGTATTTTTTAGTACCATCGGCCATCCACTCGTTGCTGCCGTATACCTTTAAATCTTTTACAACAAATTTTGATTGCATTGCATTTTCCATAATAAAGCAGCTTATATTTTTTAAAATTTTTGCGCCATTGGATATATCAACAAAATACTCATCTCTCCTGTTATGGGTACAAATATATTGCGGTTAAATGACCGGATATCATCTTGCCTGTTTTTTGTTGCGCCATTTCCTGCAGTTTCAATATTCCCTGCTGTTGTTTATAGTTTTTTTGTACAAACCTATCCTTTAATAAATTTCGTTAATGAATCAACTCTTCTCTCAGTAGTCTTCATGCGATCCGGAACAACACCTCCGAGACGAACACTGTCAACAGGCCTGGGAATATTCTGACTTCCGGTAGCCGGTTTCATTTTAGCTGCACTCCTGGCACTATCAAGCTGTTTCGGAACAACCTGCGTTTCATTTTTAACCTGCTGCTGTTGTTTTTTCAACTCCGGACTATTCCCCTCCCTATGCTCAATTACATCAGTATTTTTGGTCTTTGCCTGCTGTGCTTTTATCCCTCCAAGAAGGAAAAGAAAATTTATCAATAAAAATGTTTTTTTCATATTGTCTTTTTTTTATGATTTTTAATCTGCCCCATGGAATTTCACATAAAAATTTTCATCGTAGCAGGAATGGAGACTCTCAAAAAACATTTATACTCCATTTCGGAACCGATAATTTCTAATTCATTATTAAAAAATTATTTTTATAAATTCCTGTTTAAATATTGACTCCTGAATTCAATAGTTTCATTAGCTGTTTTTGATATTACCGTGTCTTTATCTACGGATAGTTTGCCCAGCAACAATGTCACTTCTTTATTGTCGATCAGCCTCATTGCAAAAACAGCCGCTTTTCGTATTTCAACCGAAGCCAATGGATCAGAGATATAAGAAGAAATAATCGGTAGCAGCCGGTAAGCTCCCGTATTGCCATACACGAGTAATTGCTGCATCGTATCCGTGCTGTTCCGCATATGCTCAACAATAACATCCGTTAATTCATCTGCCTTTTGCTTATCTATGCTCCTTAAATTTTTCACCATTCCGCCCAAAGTAAGTTGCGCTGTGGTTATAATAAAGGGATTGCGTGTTTGGGAAAAAGCCAGTTCCTTAATGATGTCTGCTGCTTTACTGGTAGGTGTAGACGTAGTAGCCAGCACAGGCAGTAATTCAGTCATCACAGCTTCATCATTTGCCCGCTCTGCCACTACAGCCGCCAATTGGTCGATGGAAAAAGAAGTTTCAACTGCAGCCAGAGCATGACTTATAACCCTGAATACCTCCGAGCCCACTGCAGCATTCCTGAGCACTACTGTCATTTTAATGCAATCCTTTTCAGAAAGCCAGGCCAATGCCCTGAATTTTTTAACCAGGTCATTTTCATATTCCTTATCATGAAACTTCATTACTCCCAACTTTGCCATCAAGGTTGCAAAGTTGTCACCGTCAAGCGTATTTTTATAAGCCAGCCTGTTTATCTCTTCGTCTGAGACAGGGTCGCTTAATGCAACCGGTGCCTGGTATTTCCCGGAATGTTCAAGTTGTGCAAAAGCTGATATAATTCTTTGGCCAACGGTGCTTACTGATAAAAGTTTATACTCCATAGTGCTGCCGGAAGCAACTATGGTGTCCGCACCGAACAAAGTAACAAGTGATTCTGAAGTATGTATTCTCCGAACTGTGCCGGATGCGTCAGCAACGATAGTTGTTTTACTGTCGGGCAGTAACTTTTGCCCCTTTTTTGCTGATTTTATTTTTTCATACCCAATATTTTTTTTCGTGTATTCCACACTGTCTTTCCCCTGATGAACGACCTCATAATTTGCTTTAAATAAACCAACGGTATTCTCTTCCGTTACCTGCCAGCTTTTATTTTCTCCATGTAACAGTATAGCCTGCGTATTACTGAGTATATTTTTTACAATTCCTGCTGTTAAATAAGAAACGGCCGTATCTGTTTTAACGGACAATATATTACCTGCCATGGTCATATCCGCAAAAACAGGTATTGTCATTTCTTTCAGCATCATATCTGCATCAACCGGCAAAGCCCCGTTTTCAATTTTTACTTTAGGCAGTATTATTTCAAAACACACCTGCATCCCGTCACCCGCAGACCTGAGGATCGTTTTTTTTATATTACACTGAATATCCACTCTTATCGTTTGTACAGAGGGCCTGAAAAAAAAGGGTTGTGCCTTAACGGCAGAGTCGGTATTATAAAGCATTTGTATATCGCTGTACCCTGTTCCTTCACTGCTGTATGAATAGATGAATTGCTGACCGGGTTTGCCAGTATTGCTATACCCGGGCTTGCTTTTATAAAAGCTACCAATGCATACGGAAACTGACAAAAAAGAAACAACCATTATCCTGATGAAAACAGCATAAAACATAAACACCCTGGTTTACAGATTAGCCAATACATAATTACTGCCTCCATCCACAAAGGTGCCGGATGATTTAAATCCACCCCATGTAAAAAAATTAACCTGCCCTATACGATGGCAGGCATCCACTACCGGTACACAAACATCAGCATAACCATACAAGCGGCCGCTTAATACATTCAGGTCGTATCCCATATAATAATTATAGCCAACAACAACCTGGCTGGAGGTTTGGGACCAGATACCTACATAACTACTAAGCGGTACATTTCCTTTTATAAAAGTGAGTTCGCCTCCCACACCAAGTTTGGCAACTCCACCGATTGACACACCCGCCTCAATATACCCTTTCAGGTCTATTACCGGCCCGGCTTCCAGCGTTGCAACAGTGCGGTACACGCCGCCATTATAATTAATGCCCACTTCTCCTTTTATACCTATTTTACCGCTGAAGCCAATGCCGCAACAGATAGGCACATTTATCGGGAAAGATTTGTCAACTGACCGTGCATTGGATTTGCTGTATGTTTTCGACTGTGTAGCGGTTTCATTCATACTAAGGATAGTAATACCTGCTACAAGTATCTGTGCTTTAGCAGACATCTGTTTGGTGGAATCCGAAGGAGCATAAAATTCTACTCCTCCCGATAAAAGATCGAGCGAATTGCCAAAGAGGCCGCCATATACTTTAGCATTGGCACTCACTTTAAATTCTGACAAGCTTTTGCCGGGGCTTTCCGGGTTGAACGGACAAATTTTTGCATATCGCACAAGGCTTACTTCCACACCCGCTTTAAAAGTTGACATGATACCAAACGACCAGTCTTTTGTAGATGTTTCGTTGATCACTTTTAAAGCTGTTGCTGATGACGTATTATTACCAGTAGTTAAAGTTGTGTTTCTGTTGGGGTTGGTAACACCTGTAACAGCAAATCGTTTTGCTGTTTTAAGACCATTTGCATTGCCAGACGCCGATGCAGATAAAACCCCTGACCCATTAACCTCAAATTTTGTTCCTTCCAGTCTTTCTCTCTCTGCACTGTTATATTGCCCAAAAGGGTTTAATGTAAGGTTGCTTACCTGTTTGCTGGTAGCAGAAAGTGTTTTCAATTCACTTTCTGACTTTAAAGGACTGATGCTTTTCGACATTTCCGGAACTCTTCCATCCAGTTCGGAGGCTGGTGTAATTATATCTATTATTAACGCCGACTCCTTATTCCTGATGGAATAACCTTTGGCATTTTGTTCTTTCTCGATTTCATTCAATTTTTCAAAAACCACTTTAGCCTTTTCATTTTTATCGTTAACGGCAATAGTTTCTTCCGGGTCTATTTTTGTCCCTTTCTTATCAACCATTTCAAATGATCTGAAAGCAACAGGGGCTTTTTTTTCTACTTTACGCCTGGGGTCAGATTCCGGAATGACCACCTCCCTCAGATTCTCCCTGAGTACAGGATTTTGCCCTGCGGTTTGCTTTAGCCGGGAGTATGGGTCCTGTGCTGCTGCCTGGCGAATACTGATAAAACACACAAGCGGCAGAAACAATAAGAATATCTTTTTCATGATTTTTTATTTTATTTGATGACGAATAACATGTGGTAAGTTTACAGCACGCCATTAATGATCTTGCCGGCGTTAGTAATTTATTTTAATCCATCAACCGCTCAGTTCTGACCCGGGGGTTTGATTGCGACTGTGTCGGTTAGCGGCGGCACTTTGCTCCGGGCCGTATCACTGGCGGCATTATTTTTTTTATCCTTCCTCTTAAAAAAAGATTGCAATTTTTTTCCGGCTTTGTTTAATACCGTATCAGTAACATTGTCTGCCGGACTATTGATGGTTTTATCTACTACCTTGCTGGTGGAGCGGTCAACTGAATTGTCAACAGCTGTCTTTGCTTTTGTTTTGAGTATCTTCAATACCTGCGCCTGCACCATACTCACCGCTCCAACGGAGAAAAGGAGGATGAAAATTATTCTTTTCATAATTATAAAAATTTCTATTTAAAAAAATGAACCGTTTTTTATTTATATTCTCCATCGCATCAAACCGGCGTACTTGATCCGGTACTTTACCGGTATTCAATATGCTGTCCCCGGATCTTAATTTCAAAACAGGTATCCCTAACTATTTATCGCATTTACCAGTTTATCTATGCTCATCACGCCATAATTAAATTCATGCCCTGATCCATCCGAAAGGGTTATTATAACTTTTTTTGCCAGGAGGCTTTTTTTGGTATCAACACGAGCTATATCAGCTTTATTAATGGAAAAAACAATATCCTTATCTTCCTTGTCAAACGCAACATGATAAGAAGCAGGATTATATGCTGCATCATACAAAGTGCGGTACATTAATCGTTTGTTGGTAACAGCGAGTTTGCCGTTAAACTTCTTACCTGCCGATGGCGAATAAAAGATGGCCCAGGTATCGATTGCGGTTTCGCCCGGTTGTAACTCTATTTTGCTCATAAAATATTTTTGTAGTTATTTTATTGCACTGCAATCAATGCCCGTTCCGTAGCCGCTGGTGGCAACATTTACATTACGCACATAAGGGGCGCCGTATTTGCCTCCGCCAAGGTAATCTTTAGCAATACTTACATCACCAATAAAGCATTTTCCATCCCGCTTATAAATGGTATAAATATTCTCTGCCAGTAATTGATAAGTAGGAATATCCAAGTCGTTTTTTTGGATGATCCAACCTGCATTAGGGCTGTTGTTGGCTACAGCAAACTTTACCAGTACATCTCCTGAAGAATTTAGTTCTGCCTTTATCATAGCTTCCAATGCTGCAGGGTTAAGCGCTGCATCGGGTAATTTCCTGGAAGTTTTAGGCCAGTAGTCGGGCATAGCGTGCAACATGAATGCCGTTGTTTTTATAGCCTGGTGTACAGCCGTAAAATTCTTTTGTATAACAGCTACATCTCCAGAATTGAAATTGAAATGAAATGCGCCTTCAACACCAGGCCAATCACTTGAGTTAGGTAATCCTTTTCCCCAGCCATCTACCGGACGAAAATAAAATTGTAACTGAATGGTATAATCACCATCATTGGGAAATTTATTCTGGTCAATGATCTGGTACATTGGCCCGCCCGAAACGTGTAATGCATCAAAACCATATTCGTAATTCATACCGATACCTGTGCTGGCATTGGCAGGATCGGGTAACACGTCAAAATTAAAAGCTGTTTTTTTTATGTCTTCCGCTTTTAGCATTACCGAATTATGATTGACTTGAGCATATGTACCCTCAGTTCCATTTACAACCCCAAATGAAAGAATCAGGTAATAGTTTTTACCCATTGGCGTCAGCTTAAACGCTTCTTCTATAGTCTGGTTCTTCAACTCTAAACGGCCATAGATAAACCCACTTGATTTAAAATTTGTTTTTGCCCCCTCGTGGCTGTTACCAAAAGGTTTGTCAGAAAAATAAAAGCTGGCACCGGGAATAAGTTTTACATCTTCGTAAAGAAAATACTTTGAATTCACAGCGATGTTGTTGTCGTTTGCCATGGTTTTTGCATTTATAGTATTGTTTTCCTTGTTGTCTACAGCTGTAGTTGTTGTATCGGTCGCTTTACCGGTTTGGGTGTCTTTACCGGCAACTGTTTCTGTTTTTTCAGATTTACTTTTTACCTTATTTACTACTGTGTTCTTTACTTTATTGGATAAATTTCCGAACTGGGCATAACCGGCACTGGAAAACAGGAATAAAGCAATGGTTAATGAGCATAATTTGATTAGTTTCATTACTAATTATTTAAGGATGATTATTAAATAGTAAGAATAATTTTTGAACAAGGTGTTCATGTGTTTATAAGCTGTTCCATTAGTATGAGTTTTAGAAAGAGAAATAATCAATGTTAAAATAATAGCAGAATTTTGTCTTTCTAAAATCTAATCGCTTAAACGAAATATTTCCGGATATAAAGCTGTAAATGACAACAAATGGTTTTAAAAGGTCAAAAATGTTGTTTGTCGGAAAAAAGGGTAATTGGTCGTTTTATTGTTTATTAATGACTAACGATTATTTAACTTTGAGTTGAAGGTGTGATTTATTTTTAAAAGTTTTGATAGAGCAAAAAAACTAAAATTGATTAGCAGATGAACAGGCTGTTGCAATCCATTAATATCTTCCTTTATAACGATTTTGTTTTTTCTCCCCGCTACAAAGTGTTGCGCCATGTTGCATACTGGATTGTACACACGTTACTTTGGGCAGCTTTTTGGAAGGCACTTGGCGCCCCCGGCTCGTTTGGGAAGGAGGTCATCAATATGTTTATGTGGATACCAATTTTCATTTTATATGGCTACCCGATGGCTTACTGGGCAGTTCCGCACTTTTTGCTAAAAGGGAAAATACTCGAATTTTTGTTGTTAATACTTCTTTGGGGAATAGCCGGCCTATACCTGGACGTGTGGTACAAAGATTATATTGTAATACCGATACAGGAAATAATAGACCCGGAATATGTTTTGCCAAAGGGGCCACTGACCTGGTGCTATTTATGTATCACTACTTCAGCAGCAATCCCTATGGGCATAAAATTTTTTAAATACTGGGATTTTAAGCAAAAGGACTGGCTTAATGCACAGCAGGAGAAAGTTACTGCAGAGCTGCAATTATTAAAAGCTCAGGTGCACCCACACTTTTTATTTAACACCTTAAACAATATATATTCTTTTTCCTTAGAAAGCTCACCCAAAACCCCGGGATTGATTTTAAAATTGTCGAACCTTTTAAGTTACATGCTGTATGATTGCCGGGCAGCAGAAGTACGGCTTGCAAAAGAACTGGATATAATGAAAAATTATATCGAATTAGAACGGGAGCGATACGGTGATAAAATTGATATTTCCTGGAATGTAGACGGAGAGATACAGGACATTTTCATTGCTCCTTTATTGATGATCCCTTTTATAGAAAATGCGTTTAAACATGGCACTTCCGAACAAATAGAAAAATCCTGGTTAACAGTGGATATATCTCTAAGAGAAAATAAATTGAAGGCTAAGATCGCTAACAGTAAAAATGAGTTTGCTCCGCTCAGGAAAAATGGTATTGGTATTGAAAATGTAAAAAAACGGCTTGAGTTTATTTATCCTGGCCATCATGAACTTAAAATTAATGAGGATAGTAATTTTTATGTGGTCTCTCTTACCATACAATTAAGTACTAACCCGGCTGCCATTTATCAGCTGGAACAACCGGTAATTTCACAATCCCTGAAATATGAAGATTCGCTGCCTGCTTATAGATGATGAGCCACCTGCTTTAAAGATATTAGCAAGATATATCAACGATATAGCAGCTTTGGAAATCGTAGGACAATGTAATAATGCTATTGAAGCTATTGAAGTGTTGCGGCAGAAAAAAGTAGACGTTATTTTTCTTGATATAAAAATGCCCAGGGTCATTGGTACCGAATTCTTCAGAAACCTGTCGCATCCGCCCAAAGTAATTTTTGTAACCGCTTACAGAGAATATGCGGTAGATGGCTTTGAACTGGATGCGGTAGATTATTTAGTAAAACCTGTTTCTTTTGAACGATTTTTAAAAGCTGTAACTAAACTAAACCGCATCCTTGGTAGTGAAGTGACTACAACATCCATTGAACCCGTTCTTCCTGCAGAAGCTTTTGTTTACATGAAGATGGATAACGGCATGAATAAAATTTTTGTCAACGAAATAAAATATATTGAAAGTTGTAAGGACTTTGTAAAGATATTCCTGAATGATGGCAAAAAGCTTTTGGTAAAACAATCTATTTCAGCATTAGAAAATTTATTATCGGAGCATAAATTTTTGAGGGTTCACCGGTCCTACATTATTTCTTTAGATAAGGTTTCCGGTTATAGTAGTCTATCCATTAAGCTGAAAGATTCAGAGGTTCCGATAGGCCGCTTGTACAAACAAGTTGTGATGGGCAGATTGAATGAATAGTAAAGCAACCCTTTGCATTATCAACTATTCAGGTACAACCTTTAGCTAAGCAAACATTTTAAGTGATATGCTCTCATTACTTCAAGTAGTAATAAAATTTCTGCGTTTATCGGTGTTTCAACAATTTTTGTTGAGTTTTTTAATTCCTTGTTGCGGTATTATTTTCTTTCAATGGTTACCCGGTGCTATCCTGCTTTATTTTATGCTGGAGATGGTTAATTACTGGTTGTGCAACCTGGTATTACTTTTAGTGTTTGCAAAAGCACCTTCAAAAAAAGAACGCTGGCAAAATGCCGGCATCTTCAGCTTTTGGTTTTGGGTTTCCTTAATCGGCTTTTATTTATATGTAGCTTTTATGTCTGATCCCAAAAGCGCTTCCATGGCAACCAATATTACTTATGTACAAATGATAGGTGTTACCCTGATTTATTGGATTCAATTCGTTATTTTTTTAGCCACTGCCAAGCCCAAAAATAAAACAACACAGGATGTTATTATAAAAGAAGTATACTACCGGTTAATAGCTATTTATTTGACCCTCTTCTGTATTATAGGATATGTTTTTGTGTTTTGGTCGCAGACAGCCGTGGTGAATTACGCAATGGCCTTTGTACTCGTTTTTGCTAAGAGTTTGGCAGACCTGGTGCTGATTTTGATCCGCATGAGTAAAGAAGATCGAAAAATAAAATAGTTTTTGGCAAGAATAACATTAGCATTATCTGAAAGGATGTTTGATTTTTAAATGACGTTGCTGTGTAACGAGCAGCGGTACTTCAGGAAATTTTTATTGTGATAAGGCAGGTAGCCGGCTATATGCCGAAAAAGAAAAAGGAAAGTTTTATCAACTTTCCTTTTGTTTTGGTTACCCGACCTGGATTCGAACCAAGACAGGCAGAATCAGAATCTGCAGTACTACCATTATACTATCGGGCAATAAATGAATAACCTTATTTGAACTTGAGCAAAGTTACCTACTTTTTACCTTACTTATCAAAGGATACCCTGAAAATTTTATAGAAATTTTCAGGGTATCAAATACTTTAATACCAGATCAGTTTCGATGATTGATACTAAAATTCTTCTGCAATCATTTTTTTATTTACTGCTATACCCGCCGTGGTACCCATTGCTACTGCATTTGCAAGCGTTCGCATACGTGTTGCATTATCACCACAGGCAAAAACTCCGTTTACCGTGGTTTCCTGAAAGGCATCAGTTTTAATATAACCTTCGTCTGTTAATTCGCAGCCCATCGATTCAGGAATCGGGCAATGTTGCTCAAAAGGCTGCGGTGCATATATAGCTTTTACAGGAGTTTTTGTACCATCTTTAAAAAGGATATGTTGCAGGTATCCATTGCTATGCTCCAATCTTTCAATTTCTTTTGCTTCTGTTTTTATATGATGCTTTTCAAGTTTATCCTTTTGTTCAATTGTTAATACTGATGGCCCGTTTGTGTACAACGTTAAATCCTTTGTCCAGTTTGAAATCAATTTTATTAATTCATAACCATATTCTCCATTGCCCATGATACCGGTTTTTTCATTCCGTACTTCGTAGCCATGGCAGTAAGGACAATGTAATACCGAGATACCCCAACATGCTGCAAAGCCATCAATGCCGGGCAATATATCCCTGATGCCGGTTGCAAAAATTAACTTGCCGGCATAAAATCTTTCTCCTGATGCAACATGAATTTCAAAACCGTTTTCATTTTTTATTCCTTGTGTTGCCACTCCCTTAAAAAATTGTACGGTATCATATTTTTTCACTTGTTGTTTTGCAAGCGCTGCAATTGCGGCCGGGCTATTTCCATCCTGCGTGAGAAAGTTATGTGAGTAAGGTGTGGGTGCATTACAAGGTTTACCACTATCAATAATTAAAACCTGCCTTAATGCCCTGCCCAAAGCCATGGCTGCCGCAAGCCCGGCATAACTTCCTCCAACGATGATCACATCAAAATTTTTCTGTGCTGTCATTTTTTTAATTTATTATTTAGACCTGTTGATTTTAGTTGCAATCATTTTCATCACTGCATCAACAAACGGAACGCCTGCAAAAACTATCCAGGGTACTAATGAAATAGTAAGCAAAAAAGTTCTCTGGTACAATGGCAATACAGCTAATGGTTTGCCCAGCAGGTAAAAAAACAGCGTGACAGATGGATAGATCACGATCCATATTTTAAATGCGGCCATCAATTTCATTTTTGTTTTCATGTTCATCGCTTTGGTGAAGTAGTAATTTTTATCAGCACAAAAGTAATGTCAAGCATCATTTAGGTGATAGGATAATCATGTAGTTATACAGGACTAATGATAAATTATGTTGAGATGCCAGGAAGGGTTAGGTTGTATTCTTGTTGAAACCAGGCCGCCCGGTTTGCCAATACCCTGCTGTTTTGCAGATAAATACAGCCTGTTTGCATATCAGTTTCATAAAAGCCGAAATAATAAGAGACCTTCATGTTGTATTGTCAGATACTTTAAAGCATGAAAAAATCAGTTATTATTCTATTGCATGTAGGTTTTTGGACTTGTTACTTCATTTTAATAGCAATCATGTTGGCTGTTTACTATAGAAGCAGTCTCCATGTAATTAACCAAGGAGCCAGAATTCTGAATGCTTTAAAAAGCCTTTTACTTTTTGCCTTTATTCCATCACTTATTTCTTACTGGGCATATTATTTTATTTTGTTTCCCAGGTATCTTTTGCATAAAAGAGTCTTTCTTTCCATTATTCATGGTATTGCCATTTCTGCAGCAGCAGCTGTAACCGGGTATATCCTTATCAGGTATTCAATAGAATCGGGTTACATGACAGATATGGATGATGCCGGCAAACATGGCCGCTCCACTGCTGTTACTGTAATAGTTGCTATGACGCTTATTGGCCTGGTTACCGGCACAGTAGCATTGGTGATAAAAGGTTTTATTAACTGGTTCAATGAAAAAAAATTGAAAGAGGCTTTAAAAGAAAAGAATCATGAAATGGAAATGGCATTGGTAAAATCTAAAATTGATCCGCACCTTTTATTTAATACCATCAATAATATCGATGCATTGATTATAAAGGACGCCGTTGAAGCGTCTGACTATTTGAATAAGTTATCAGACATTATGCGGTTTATGTTATATGAAACAATGGCTGAAAAAATCCTGCTTTCGCAGGAAATTGAGTACATAGAAAAATATATCGCACTGCAAAAAATAAGAACAGCTAATGTAAACTATATACATTTTACTGTATCGGGAGATGTGGGCGATAAAACTATTGCCCCAATGATCTTTATACCATTTATTGAAAATGCTTTTAAGCATACCACCAATAAGAAACTTGAAAATGCTATCACTGTTAATATCCTTATCACTGATAAGAAAATAAAAATGGTATGTGAAAATAAATTTGATGCAAAGCCAAAGGTTCAGACCATGAACAGCGGTTTAGGTAATGAACTGATTGAAAAAAGACTGCAGCTTATTTATGCAGACAAACACCTTTTAGAAATAAACAAAAACAATGAACTGTACAGCGTTCACTTAACAATTAACAATGGATAAATATACCTGCATTATTATAGAAGACGAGCCCCTGGCGCTTGAAAAAACGAAAGACTTTGTAAACAAGGTTCCGTTTTTACATCTGAGTGCAACTTTTGATAACGCACTGAATGGGTTGACCTATTTAAACAACAACAAAGTAGATGTTCTTTTTTTGGATATCAATATGGATGAATTATCAGGCATTGAACTATTGGAAAGTTCTAAGATAACCAGCCAGGTGATTATTACAACGGCTTACCAGGAATATGCTTTAAAAGGTTACGAATTGCATATCACTGATTACCTGTTAAAGCCTTTTACTTTTAATCGCTTTTTGCAAGCTGTTAATAAAGCGCAGGAAAATTTAAATCAGCGAATTACTGAAAAGCAACTGGATTTTATTTTTGTAAAAACTGAAAACCGCCTTGAAAAAATCATGATCAGTGATATCCTGTACATAGAGGGTATGAGAGATTATCTACGCATTCATACTTCCAATAAAAAGATCATGACCTTACAAAGTTTTAATGAACTTGAACAACTGATTCCGGCTCACCTGGTATGCCGTGTACATAAGTCGTACATGGTTGCAGTTAACAAAATAGAATCGATAGAAAGGAGCAGGATAAAAATTGCTGATCAGATAATTCCCGTTTCAGAAACATACAAAGAAGCATTCCTTCAACTCATTAACAGCCGGGCATAATCTTCCTGAAATTTGGAAGATTAAAAACACCTGTTGGCAGACATACTCCCTCGCTTTGCATAGCTGAATTGCAGGCCCACACTCAGTCATATACTTTTGCTTTAATTAATCAAAACGAAAAAATTAAAACAAGAATTATGAAAAAAGTAGTACAAGCCGGGGTTATCACATGTATGATTTTCCTGTCGGCAACAGCAATCGGTCAAACTCAAACGGCAGCATTAAAAAAATCAGGTGACAGTAAAAAAACTGCAAAAACTTACCTGGACCTGATGATTAATGTAGTGAGCACAAATTTCAACTATGGTGATGCAAACAACAGCCTTGCAGATTATAAAAAATCGAATAATGGTATACAGGCCGGCGCATCCTTCCAGGCTGGTATTACACCGGGGTTTTCAATTGTGCCTGAACTATATTTTATAAGAAAGGGTGGTAAGTTAAAAGCTAACAATCCTTCAACCACCAGTGAGTCGGGCATTCGAATAAACACAATAGAATTACCAGTGCTGGCCCGTTTTCATTTTGGCAAATTCTATATGAATGCAGGGCCATCCATTGCTTACAATATTAGTGGAAGCAGGAAACTGGAAGATGTATCAACAAAACTTTCATTTACAAATTCAACCGATGGCTTTAAACGATTTGATGCCGGAGTGCAAATGGGTGGAGGTGTTGAGTTTCCGCTTAAACAAAGAATGATTGCATTAGACATCAGATACAATTATGGTGTAACCAATATTGCTTACAAAAGGGAAATCTACAACAGGGCTGTAATGGTTAGTGTACATTTTTCTAAACCCTGGAAGACAAATCCATTGGCAAGAAATAAAAACTAATAAGCATTTTAAAAATAAATCATGGCAGAATATAATCAACTTAAAAAAGAAAAGATCATTTACAGGATTGGTATCGTTCTGCTGTCAGTATGGTTTGGTGCCAGCGGATACCTGGAGATCACTAAAAACCCATTGGTTTGGGAAAGAACACTTCAGATGGGATACCCGGCTTATTTCATTACCAGTTTAGGTATTGCAAAAATTGCAGGGGTAATTGTTTTATTAATTCCCAATAAACCGGGCTGGTTAAAAGAATGGGTATTTGCTGCATTTTTCTTCGATGTGATCTTTGCTTTTATATCCGGTTATTCCTTTGCAGGTATTGCTGAATTGGTAAAGCCTGTTATCGCTTTCATTTTAATTCTCATCACTTATACTATGTTTCGCAAAATTAATCCTGCACTAAGGGTATCATTTAAATAGAAGTATTTATTTCCAAAATTATTGATGCTTATTTAAAAGAAAGAATTAAAACATAAAATCATTCCTTAAAAATTTTAAAATGAATACAAACAGCAATGCTGCAATCGCTATCAGCGTCTCAACAGAACGAGCGCTGATGCATTCATTACGCAAGACAGCACTGGTTGCAGGCGTATTATACCTGCTCACTTTTGTCTCCATTCCTACGCTGGCACTCTACCGTTCAATACATTCAGCCAACTATATTACCAGCTCCGGCCCCGACAGTGCAGCCATTATTGGTGGCCTGCTGGAGATCATTGTGGCACTTGCTGGTATCGGCACTGCAATCGCATTGTACCCGGTACTAAGGAAGCAGAGTGAAGGCCTTGCGCTGGGGCTTGTTGCCTCCCGAATCCTGGAAGCAGGTACCATGTTTGTTGGTGTAGCCTTTATTCTGTCAGTAGTAACCTTGAAGCAGTCAGGTGCCGGTACTGGCGCATTAACAACCAGCCATGCGCTTGTTACTTTGTATGACCGCATCTTCCTGCTTGGACAAAGTTTTATACCCGCCTTCAACGATTTGTTGTTGGGCGTATTACTTTACCAGTCACGCCTGGTGCCGAGGAGCCTTGCATTAATTGGAATGTTAGGAGCGGCGCCGCTAATCGTTGGTTACTTCGCAGTGTTGTATGGCGTCATCGGGCAACATGATCCGTTAGCCGGGCTGGCTGCATTGCTGGTAGCGTTATTTGAATTTTCGCTGGGCATCTATCTTGTCGTTAAAGGTTTCAGGCCTTCTGCAATCACTGCCGGTGTATGATACAAATGGAAGCGAATGATTGCCTGTATTTGACATCGGGCTATGCTTTGAGGAGCAGAAAGCCTGGGTACTTTTGTACCATACATTAATAATCAAAAAATCTGAAAAATCAACAATTGAAAGTCATCATTGCAGGTTTGAATCATTTTGATAAAACTGCAGCGTAATCCAATTGAACTGCCTGATTGTCCTGTCACTTGTATTCGCCTTTAAATAATTTTGTGGATCATTAAAAATTAAAATAAACTCAACATGAAAAAAGAAACGACCTTAAATTTTGCCAAAATAAGTAAAGAACAATTAAATGAATTAACAACAACAGTCAACGAAACTGTAGCGACAGATTTTGTTCCTGCAAAAATCTTTACTGTAGTTGATTTGTGGAATATTCAGCGCAAAAGTAAACCGAGAATAAACGGTAGGTATTTAGTTTAATTCTTATTACTTAGGCTGTACAAGTGAAAAGAAAAGAATTATTAAAAAAATAAACCGGGCATATAATGATAAAATCAAACTTCAAAAATTCTATGACAACATTTTTTTATTCTCTCGCTTTATTATTTTTTTCTTTTAGTGCCCAAGCACAGGAAAACAATCCTTTTACCGTTGGATTTGAAAAAAGTTCGCCATCAAAGATATTAGGTCAACAACGAAAAGTATGGATTCATATTCCTAACAGCAATGGAGGAAATACAAATACCGGTAAGGGGCATTATCCTGTAATTTATTTATTAGATGGAGATGCAAATTTCAATGATATCGTTAGTATGACTGAATTCATGAGTAACGCAGGGCTTTGTCCACCAATGATCGTAGTGGGAATTTTACATCCTGCCCGGATGACGGACCTGACTTTTGGTACAGATAAGGAGACGCCTGGCATTATTGGCAATGGCGAAAAATTTATGCTCTATGTAGAAAAGGAATTGATGCCATACATCGAATTAAATTACCCAACAGCTTCTTATAAGATCTTCATCGGCCATTCTGTTGGTGGCCTTACAGTTGTGAATACTTTAGTACATCAGCCCAATTTATTTAATGCCTATGTTTCGCTTGATGGCGCTTTGTGGTGGAACGATCAGCAAATTGTTAGGGAGGCAAAAATGACTTTAGCGAATACAAATTATAAAGGGAAAACTTTATTTATGGCATTGGCAAACCGAATGGAAAAGGGAGTGGACACAGTGGAAGTTCAAAAAGATACTACTGAGAGTACTGAGCTTATCCGCAGCAATCTGCAATTCATTAAAGCCATTTCCAAAAACAAAACAAATCAATTGCGTTTCAAACACGCCTTTTATGAAAATGACGATCACAGTTCCGTTCGGTTGATCGGTGAGTATGATGCCCTGCGCTTTATTTTTGATTATTATAAACTCAAAATTTATAATAGTGAATTAGAAGACCCCAATTTTAAGTTGGACTCGTTATTAACAACACACTATGATAATGTTTCTGATCAAATTGGTTATCTTATTAAACCAGGCGAAAGCCAGGTCAATAATCTTGCATACCATATGTTGAACCAAAAACAATTTATTAAAGCGGAAGCATTGTTTAAACTAAATATTACCAACTATCCCGAAACAGCTAATTGTCATGATGGATTAGGAGATTTGTACCTTGCAAAAGGTGATAAAGAAAAAGCTATAGCGTGTTTCAAAAAAACTTTGTCGTTACAGATTATTCCCGAGACAAAACAAAAACTTGAAACATTATTAAAGGAAAAGAAATAAGTATTGCTATAAATTGCCAATTCTAAAACATATTTATAAATCTGTTATTGTATGGTAAGCATAGCACAATGGGGACTTCTGATTTTACTCTCACTGTTTTTAATATTGCATTTCATCATTCTGCTAAAATTAATTCCTTACCATCTAGTTTGGGGTGGCAGATTAAAATCAGATAAAGAAATGTATAGATTTGAAATTTTCTCAATCCTCATAAACTCACTGTTCGTTATTGTAGTTTTAGTGCAAGCAGGCTTTTTGTCAATTGATATACCAGGGAAAATAATAACTTATGCCTTATGGCTCATGACGGGACTATTTTTATTGAACACATCAGGGAATGCAATTTCAAAAAATAAACTTGAAAAAAGGCTTTTTACTCCAGTTACAATATTGTTGGCTATATTTTCATTAACCATAGCATTGGCAACCTGATTTGAAAAGGCACTCCGCCAACATGAACTGTAAAAGACCGCAGCCATTTAATAACTCAATTTAATTTTCGTCAATTTTTGACATTCATTAATTTTAGCGAGAGGAAAACATGAAAAAAGAGAATAAAGAAAACTACAGGCAACTTTTAATCGACAAAATAGAAGGATTAGTTGAACAAAGAGAAGTAACTATTGGAACAATTAAAACCACCTACTTATTATGTGGAAATGGTAAACCAGTAATTTTCCTGCATGGAGCTGGTGCAGGTGCTGTTACCTGGTATCCATCAATTAATACTATCTCTGGAAATTTTCAGGTAATAGCACCAGATATAGTTGGATATGGAGAATCTGATAAACCAGATGCACCTTATAACAGACCATATTTTTCGAAGTGGCTCAAAGATTTCATGAAAGAATTAAAAATATCAAAGGCTGATATTGTCGGATTGTCTCAAGGTGGTGCCATTGCATTGCAGTTTGCCATAGACAATGCTGAAATGGTTAATAAACTTGTTTTAGTTGACTCTGCAGGTTTAGGTGCAAAAGTTTCTTTTTGGCCTTTAATTGGAACAATATGGATGAATAGTTTTCCATCATCAATGGCAAATCGTTTTAATTCGCATTATATACTTCATAAACCTATAAACAGAGACCCGAACCATAGTAGCTACTCAATAGCCGTTCTCAAATCTAAAGGAGGAAAAAATGCATTTAAGCAGGGGCGTGGAACCGCAGTATCTAAAATATCAGAAGAATTATTAAAGCAAATAAAAAATGAAACACTTATCATTTGGGGGAAAGATGATAAATTATTTTCTGTTGAATATGGTGAAGCAGCAGCTAAAATTATCCCAAATGCAAAGCTTCATTTAATTCAAGATGCCGGGCATTTACCATTAATGGATCAACCCGAAATTTTTAATAAAATTCTTGATGATTTTTTAAAAAGTGAATAAAAAAAAGAAATCTGTGGTGGTTTTAATTAATAAACAAATAAAACAATAAAAGTATGAACGATAAATATTTAATGCCGACGCAAGATGCAGGACGGGCTTTTGTGATGCGGCAAATTCAGGGAAGCATTATCATGCTGAATTTACTTCGCTTTCGTGAAGTAGCTGACTATTCAGCTACTCCTGAACTTATGCCTGAAGAACCGGTAAGCGGGGAAAGAGCTTATCAGATTTATATTGAACATACTTTACCTTTTTTGATTAAATCAGGTGGAGAAATTTTATTTATGGGTGAAGGCGGAGCCTTTTTAATTGGGCCGCCAAATGAGCGTTGGGATGCAGTTCTGCTAATCAGGCAAAGTAGTGTAAATAGCTTTCTTGCCTTTGAATCAAACCAGGAGTACATGAAAGGTATTGGGCATAGAACTGCCGCATTGGAAGATTCCCGTTTGTTACCATTGGTTGAAAGTAAAATGTAAAAAGAAATAGAATAGCGTTAAAGGAAGCAGATCATTATTGCAGGTAATAATGATCTGCAGGCACTATTATTTTTGCAGCTATTAATATGGTTTTATAACCTGCCCGGTATTGGCTCCGAAAACAGCTTTACGAAAACCATACTCCAATTGTTGCATGGTAACAGGAATATCTCCTGGGAAAAATGGAAAATACTGTGGTGAATTTTCAATAACTGTTGGGCTTACTGCATTGATACGAATGCCATTCTCTAATTCAATTGCAGCAGCCCGTACAAATGCTTCTACTGCCCCGTTTGCTGCCGATGCATTGGCAAAATTCAATTGTGGCTCATGTGTTAAAGCGCCGCTGATCAACGAAAAAGAACCTTTTGGATTAATGTAATGTTGACCGGTAAGTACCAGGTTGATCTGTCCCATTAATTTGCCTTCAATACCTTTCCTGAATTCTTTGTCTGTCATTTTTTTCCACGGACCTACAAAGGTTGGCCCTGCTGTGCAAATGAGTGCATCAAAAGCGCCTGCTTGTTTGTACATGTTCTCTATGGATGCTGCAGAAGTAATATCTACCTGTATATCTCCATCTTTAGAAGCCGCTTTTATTACTTCATGTTCTTTTTCAAAGGCATTGGCCAGGTGCTTTCCCATGGTGCCTGTTGCACCAACGATGATAATTTTCATTTGTATAAATTTTAAAAGTTTATTTATACAAAAGTAATTTCAACAGCAGGTTGCAGGATAGGACGAAAACTTAGTTATGCTGCATTTATACGTACTTATTCCTGAATGCTTCAGGTGAATAGCCGGTATGCTTTTTAAAGAACCTGATAAAATAAGAAACATCTTCATAGCCCAGTTGATCAGCTATATCTTTAATTTGATTAGGTGTTGCCAACAAGTATCTTTTTGCTTCCAGGATGATATGTTCATTTATTAATGCTGAAGATGTTTTGCCGATTGTTGCTTTGGTGATCTCATTAAGTTGGTATGGCGAAAGATTCATCAACTGAGTGTATTGAGCTACTTGTTTATGCGTAGTGATATGCAATTCTAAAAGCGCTGAAAACTCTTCCAGTCGTTCCTGTGCATAAGAATTAACCGTATTGGATATTATTTTGGGATGTTTACTTTGCCTTACCAGTTCGATAAAGAAAATATCCAGGTTTGCTTTGATGGCGTCCTGGTATCCTTCCTTTTTTTCCTTGTACTCCTCAAAAACATAGGCTAAAACGGAAAGTAATTTTTTAAATCTGCTCCTATCAGTTTTGCAAAAATTTTTGTTGCCGGCTTTTCTAAAACGATGAATAGCAGGTTGGGTAACCGGCTGATAAAATGCTGCACTAAATTCCAGTAAGTAGCCTGTACAATCTTTCCTCAGCATAAGCTGGTGCACCTGCCCCGGCCTTATGAAGAAGACTGCATTATCTGAAACAGCATGGTTTATAAAATCTATCTCATGAGTTCCTTTTCCCTTTTGTAAAACGAGCATGAAAAAAAAATCATGCCGGTGCAGTTCATGAAACAGGTCTTTTCCGCCCAGCAGCTCTTTAACATCACGTATGTTGAATTTTTCAACAGCAGCCTGTTCCTTTTCAGCAATATGTCTTACAGGAATTTTTTTCATTCGGATCTTATGAATGCGTGGTATTGCAGCGTAAAGAAACTGGTTAAAAAAATCACTGTAAATGTAGGATGTAAAATTCATTATTACCTACATCAAGCCAGAATTGTCATGTCAATTACAAAGTGATATTTTACATCCCCTTTTTCTAATTTTTCAAATGCTACATGAACTATTGCTGGTTGGTTATTTCACTTTCAGCATACTATTTCGTTTTTAATACTTCAAAAATTGCCTTCCTTCTTTAAAGAGAGAATAGGATTTACTTCTGAAAGTTCGAGAGATTTCACCATATCTTTTGTTGCTGATTTGTATTTTTTGAAATGAGGTGTTTCCCTGTGTGACAGGTAAGCGTTGCTATCGGCATAAACCTCTACAATCGTCAGTTTGTATGGAGCTGCCTTATCTTCATAAACAGTATAACTCAACACACCAACCTCAATCCGCACCGCAGCTTCCATTTGTTCTTGCAATAATTTCCGGTAATCTTTTATTACTGATGAATCGATGGTGATTCTTGCAATACGGATAATTTTATTATCCTGTGCAGCAACGTTATAATGGATTGCAGATAAGAGTGCCATAAAAATTAATTTTTTCATACTAACATGATTTATTATTACCGGTTAAATTTCACGAAAATATATTAATGCCATTAAAGGCATAGCAACCGTTATAAAATAATTGCTGATTATAATTACTTGTTATATTCCTCGTCCGTTACCGGCTCCATCCAATGCACCAGGCCTTTATCTGTGTTTATATTAATG
Organism: Ferruginibacter sp. SUN106; assembly: GCF_050611765.1. Lineage (NCBI taxonomy): Bacteria > Pseudomonadati > Bacteroidota > Chitinophagia > Chitinophagales > Chitinophagaceae > Ferruginibacter > Ferruginibacter sp. SUN106. The sequence continues at coordinate 131,144 of NZ_JBODJC010000007.1, read as the reverse complement.
GCCACATGAACCATTGGTGCGTCAGGCGATGCGCCGTGCCAGTGCTTAATTCCGGGAAGAACGTTTATTACTCCACCAGCAGCAATTTTTTGTATTGGCCCATCTTTTTGCTGGTAGTAACAAGTACCTTCTTTTACCATCAATATCTGATTAGACGGGTGTGTATGCCAATTGTTACGGCAACCTGCTTCAAAAGCAACATCGCTGATATTACAGTTAGTAACTGCATCTGCAGCAACCAGGTTTTTTACAAATGCTTTGCCAGTAAAATATTCCGAAGGTGCCTCTTTAAAGCCTTCATTTTTCAGATCTTTCATTTTATTTTTTAATTGGGTTTACTAATTCCTAAATTTTCATTTTTATGTAACGTTGGATTTTCTATAAGCGTTGCAATAAAAGCAGCAATACTTTTTCTCGAAACAGCACTTCCTGTTTCTGCTTCGCCTTTGTGTGTAATGGCATAGTCCACTTCATTGGCACTTGTAAACCAATCAGGCCTTAAGATAGTATAATCCAATTCTGAATTTTCTATTACGTCTGCCAATTTTCTATAAGGAATTAAAATTGATTTTAAAGGTATTTCATAAATACCAATTGAACTGATAGCGATGATTCTTTTTACGCCGCCTTCCTGCATGGCTTTCACAATATTCTTCGACATTGCTTCTAAATTACCTGCAAGGTTTACATACACAATGTGCTGCTCTGTTACAGCATTTTTTACATCGCTGAAATTCATTGCATCACCTTCAACAACAATACAATTTTCGGCTATACTTTTGTGAAGCCTGCTTTTATTTCTTACAAATAATGTAAGCTCTATATTTTTCAATCCTTTTATTGATTCAATCACATATTGGGCCAGACTGCCTGCAGCACCGATGATGATCACTTTTTTCATCTTGAGTTCATCTTGTTTTTCGAAAAAATTTATTTGGTTTGCGGAGCTAGATCGCCATACCAATAAGCGGATGTAACACCTCCGTCCATTAAAAAATCACTTCCCGTAATAAAGGCTCCATCTGCTCCCATCAATAAAGCTCCAACAGTTCCCACTTCATCGGGAGTACCTGCTCTGCCGGCAACAGATTTATTGATCATGTTTCGATATCCTTCTCCCCGTGGCCCATTCAATTCATCATTAGCAAGCGGAGTCATAATAATACCAGGGCTGATGGTATTGATTCTTGCACCACGCTTGCCCCAACGTACTGCTTCTGCCTTCACCCGTAATGAATTTCCTCTTTTTGATAATTGATAAGCGAACAATGAATTATCTACTGTATCAGATTGCAAAAAAGGAAGCAACAAAAGTTCTTCAGTGGGAGTAGTAGCAAGTGCTTTATCCTGTTCGGGTGTTAATGAGGGTAAACGATGTCCTGATTGTGAAGCGATCACAACCCCCGAACCTCCGCTTTCAATTACATTTCCAAATTCTTCCAATACCAATGCCGTGCCATACAGATCCACTTTAAATATCGTAGCCGGAGATGCTTGTGAAGGAGAAACCCCGGCAGCATGGATAAGCCCGGTTATTGCGCCAATTGCTACAGCAGTTTCAACAAGAGCGTGTACAGATTCACGTAATGAAACATCAACAATGGCTGTGCTTACTTCAAAACCTGCATCACTGAGTACTTTTGCGGCGGCATTGCTGTTTTCGTGGCGAAGGTCTGCCAGCAGAATATGCTTTCCCACTCCAACCCTTCGGGCAATGGCCTGGCCAATGGAGCCGGCACCAATAACTACAACAACTGATTGCTCTTTCATGATTATTTTTTATTTACCTACTATTTTTTGCAAATGTGCAGGATAACGGTGTCCCTGGATATTCGTTAATGCAAATGCATCGTCTATTGCTTTAACATCGCTTACTGATAAATCAATAGATGCCCCTCCGGTATTTTCTGTTAACCGGTTTAATTTTGTAGTACCGGGAATAGGAACGATCCATGGCTTTTGTGCCAGTAACCAACCCAGTGCAATTTGTGCCGGCGTTGCTTCTTTTTCTAAAGCGATGACACTTAATAAATCCACCAGCTTTTGATTGGCCTTCCTGTTTTCTTCAGTAAAACGGGGAACGATGTTTCTGAAATCGGTAGCATCAAACTTTGTATTTTCATTAATTGCCCCGGTTAAAAAACCTTTTCCCAATGGGCTGAAAGGCACAAAGCCAATTCCCAATTCCTCCAGCGTGGGTATAATTTCTTTTTCGGGTTCACGCCACCAGATGGAGTATTCACTTTGCAAAGCAGTTACAGGTTGTACAGCATGTGCTTTTCTAATAGATGTAACACCTGCTTCCGATAAACCAAAGTGTTTTACTTTTCCTTCTGCAATTAAATCTTTTACAGTTCCTGCCACATCTTCCATCGGCACATCCGGATCTACCCTGTGCTGATAGAACAAATCAATTACATCCGTTTTTAAACGTCGTAATGATTCTTCTGCTACGGCCCTGATACGTTCCGGACGACTGTCCTGCCCTTGCTTAGAATCACCATCTTTAAATCCGAATTTGGTGGCTATAACTATCTCCCTTCTAAAAGGAGCTACAGCCTCCCCTACCAATTCTTCATTTGCTGCGCCATAAGCTTCGGCTGTATCAAAAAAAGTAACGCCTTGTTCGTATGCCGCCCTGATTAATTTTATGGCTGCTTCTTTATCTGTTGCAGGGCCATAACCAAAGTTTAGTCCCATACAACCAAGCCCTAATGCAGATACTTCTAATCCGCTGTTTCCTAATATTCTCTTTTTCATTGTCAGTATTTTTAATTTTATGGATGCGATGTTGTCATCCTTTATTTTCTATTGCAAAGTTGAGCACAATAAATATAGATGATGTTATACAGATTACTGCTTTACTTACCATTATTACTGATGTGGCGCCGGTTATTTAAAAACTGCTGTTGGAATGTTTACTTTTGTTCTGTAAAAAATGCGTTATGGATGAAATAATAAAACTGGAAACGGTTGCAGCATACAATCAAATGCGTGGAGTAAAAACATTACATCCGCTGGTTACAATAATAGATTTGTCGAAGGCAGAACCGATGCCTGCTAAAACATTCAACTTTGGTTTGTATGAAGTGTATTTAAAAGAATTCAAATGTGGTGAGTTGAAATACGGACGCCATCATTACGATTACCAGGAAGGCACATTGGTATTTATTGCACCCGGACAAGTAATAGGTGTGGAGCCCGGGGTAAAAACATTTGAGCCGAAAGGTTGGGCATTGCTGTTTCATCCCGACCTTATAAAAGGCACTTTGTTAGGAAAGCACATCCAGGATTATTCTTTCTTTTCGTATGATGTAAACGAAGCATTACATCTTTCAGAAAAAGAAAGGCAGATTGTATTGGATTGTTTTGGTAAAATCCAATATGAATTGGAACAGTCTATTGATAAGCATAGCAAAACACTGATTGCATCAAACATCGAATTGTTTTTAAATTATTGTACCCGTTTTTACGACCGCCAGTTTATTACCAGGGATACTACGCACAAAGGAATTTTAGAAAAATTTGAAGAGCTGTTGAATGGTTATTATTCGTCTGATAAACCACAAAATTCCGGTTTGCCATCCGTTGCATATTGTGCAGACGAACTGCATTTGTCACCCAATTATTTTGGTGATCTGATAAAAAAAGAAACCGGGAGATCGGCCCAGGAATATATTCAAAACAAAGTGATGGCTATTGCCAAAGAAAGGATCTTTGATATCAATAAATCCATTAGCGAAGTGGCTTATGAATTAGGTTTTAAATATCCGCAACATTTTACACGGCTGTTTAAACAAAAAGTTGGTGTATCGCCAAATGAGTACAGAGCACTGAATTAAAAACTCCGGCTTTCAAAAAAAAATCTAAAACCATCTAATAAGTATCCGGGTTAATTTATCTGAATTTATTTATTCTTACTTCCTTAGTATTCGCTGATAAGGTTGCCGGATATTTTTTACGTGTATTCATTATTGTTGCATCGCTGATCTTTTTTCCGGCATAAAAAAGCAGCTACGTGTTAACGTAACTGCCTGATAATTAAGTGACCCCTCAGGGGCTCGAACCCTGGACCTACTGATTAAGAGTCAGTAGCTCTAACCAGCTGAGCTAAGGAGTCATCCTGTTAAGGACGTGCAATTTACAATCTTTTATTGTAAATTATTTCGCTTTAAGTAAAGCTTCTGCATTTTTTAAAAAATCTTCCTTGCATTCTGCCGAACAAAAGCCGTATAATTTTCCTTTATAGGTGGCAGTATCTGATACGCCTGCAGAGATGGGCATACCGCAAGACAGATCTTTTGGCGAAGCAAAAGCCAGTTTAACTAAATCATTTTTAGTAGTGTCTTTAACAGCCATTGGTTCCATTTTCTTTTCAGGAACTGTTGAGCTAGGTTGATTGCAACTATAGGCTGCTGCAATGATTAAGATGCCAATATATTTCTTCATTGTATTTTTTTTAATCCGGTGCAAAAATACAGGTTTATACTTTTGCTTGTAAAAGTATAAACCTGGCTATTAATATTGTATAGCTGATCAGAAAGAAAAACTGATATGCGCCATACCTTTTATTTTCATGTCGGTTTGCCCCGCAGAAAAATCCTGGTTCACGGGTAGTTGTACATTACCACCTACGGTAAAGTTTTTAAAACTCAGTTCCAGCCCGGCAGCAGCAGCCAATAAATGGCCTCCTGTTTGTGCTATACTTTGCTTATCTAAAGTATTGGCAGCGGTGGTTTCAAATAATACACCTGCATTGGGTATTACTGTAGTGCTGCCCTTATTAATTGAATAAGATAAAAACGAGTTAGCAGAAAATTTATTACCAAACACATATTTATCACTGTTGCCGGTGTTGATCTTATACGAAGCGCCGGTATTGATACCAATCCTGCTGATCTTTACATTGTATATTGCATTCAGCATAAAATCGGTACTGGCACTACCAGTTTGTGTATTGGCAATAGCAACAATTGCGGGATCGGTAGCATCAATATTAAATTTTCCGGTAGGCAATTTAATGCCGGCTCCAAACCACACCTGTTGAGCCACTGCACTGCCATTTGCTGAAGTGCCGTTTTTTTCAAACAGTTTATAATTAGCCATCACAGCAATATCACCAATGCCATTGTTGTTTACAACACCATCATCAGACACCTGGTGAATATAATTGTAAGGCAGTATAGCAAGCAGCTGCCATTTCTTTCCAATATTCCACCCGGCCCACAGCTCGGCAGTTTTATAATAATCTTTACTGAATTGGGAAGGAGCATCGGCCATTACGGTTTTAAAACTCCGGTACTGGTAACGCAGCCCTATAAACTTATGATTGAATTGAGGTAGTAAGCCGATATAATAATTACCTAATCCGCAGCCGCATATTTCGCAGGCTTTTGCAGTATTAAAAGAAAAAGAGAGTATGACTATCGCTAAAATTATTTTTTTCATTTTTTTTATTTGACAGATATATAAAATTGTGTTGCCATTACTGCAACTGCAGCAATAGTTATTGCAAGGAGCAATTGCACCATTAGCCTTACCTTTTTAAAACGCTTATCGTTTCCGGGTTTTTGCAAATAGCTGCTATCCTCCATGCGTTGTTTATTTTGTTGCATGGTAAATGAGTTGATGTGTAAATCAAAAAAGGTAATAAAACTATAGAAGATAATTAAGCCTGTGGCGGATGAAAGAAGGAATAAGCAATATCTTTAATGGGGTAATCCTTTTCTACAGGTACTGCCTTAAATGCTATTACCGAAAATATTGTTGTGGTACTATAGAAAAAAGATTTGGATGACAATACTTCAATCTTGTTGTCTGATTTTCTTTCCGGGTTTTGCTGATCCTGTTTTTCTTCCTGTTGCAGCTTTTTCATCATCTGGCACTTGCCATTACAATGCATTTTAGGCCGGGCTTTATTTTCGCAGTTTTTTGCAAAGGCGGCAGTATTGCTGTAATAATTAAGCATTACAAAACCGCCACTGAAAGTTTGGGCTGTAAATGCAATGATTAAAAATATGGCAGCTATTTGCTTAAACATGGGTACAAAGATAAATGATTTAGAAACTTAGTTTATGATGCTACTCATAAAGGCAGGTAGTTTTTTTACGACAGGTACGCATTTATTAGTTGCTTTCTGTATCTTCAAAGCATGACAGCAAAAACCAATAAGCTTAACCTTTTTGATTTTACCATGATTGTGGTAAGCCTTGTTATTGGCATGGGTATTTTTCGTACTCCTGCCAATGTAGCTAAGGCTTCGCCTGACACCTTTTTATTTTTTGCCGCATGGATTGCCGGTGGCGTGGTGGCATTGTGCGGAGCATTAACCTATGCCGAAATTGGCAGCCGGTTACCAGTGACCGGCGGCTATTATAAAGTTTTCTCTTATGCTTATCATCCGTCCGTTGCATTTGCTATAAACTGTGTAATATTAGTAAGCAATGCAGCTTCGCTTGCTGCAGTAGCATTAGTGGGTGGAGAATATATTACCGGTATTTTTATTCCGCTATCAAAAGATGCGGAATGGATAAAAGTTGCTGCTAATGCCAATTATATTCAAACCATTCACATTGTAATTGCTATTGCTGCTATCATAATTTTTTATGGCGTTAATTTAGCCGGGCTTAAAATGAGCGCTAAAACTCAAAATGTTTTAACAGTAATCAAGATCATTTTAATTCTGTTATTGATCACGCCATTATTTTTTGCAGATAACAGTGCTGTGCTGAACCAGGTTAAAGCAGCCACTATTTCCCCTACATTCAGGGAATATATTAAAGCATTCGGTATTGGGTTGGTGGCAGTAAGTTTTACGTACGGTGGTTACCAGCAAACCATAAATTTTGGTGCAGAAGTTGATAAGGCTGCAAAAAATGTTCCCCGGGGTATTTTCTTTGGCATCGCCATTATTGTAACCTTATACCTTACTATTAACTACGCTTATATTAAAGTAATTGGTTTTGATACTTTACATCAACCCGAAACAAAAAATATTGCAGCTATAATGGCATCAAAAATATTTGGCGTAAATGCTGAAAGGGTTTTATCAGGCTTTTTATTTTTAAGTGTGCTGGCCTATGTAAATGTATTATTGATGAGTAACCCCAGGGTGATGTATGCTATGAGTGAAGATAATATACTACCGCCAGTTTTTAAAAAACGTAATCCTAAAACAGATGTGCTTACTGTTTCACTTTCGGTATTTGCGGCTATTTGTATCATCATTATTTTTTGGGCAAAAGAGTTTGATAAGATATTAAGCTTCACTATTTTTTTAGATTGTTTTGGCATGATACTTTCCGCTGCCACTATTTTTATCTTAAGAAAGAAAACAAAGCATTTAGATGATACAGGTATTTACAAAATGAAATTATTCCCTGTACTTCCATTGATATTTATTGCAGCCTATGTTTTCGTTGCTATCAGTATAGCGCTGGAGCCCACCAAACCCGGCGAAACAAATGCTGCAGTTACAGGACTTATCGTGATGGCAGTATTTACCGGCTTGTATTTTTTACTGGCGCAATTGAAGAAAAATAAAAACTAACCTTGTCTTAAAAAATTTTCCATGGATATTTCCTACATCATCAACGAGCTGGCCGAAGACAGAGAAAATTATTTTAATGCTGTTTCTCCCCCAATAATACAAAGCAGCAATTTTGTTTTTAAAACAGTAGGTGAAATGCGCAGCGCTTTTGCAGATGAGTACAGCACGTATCTGTACAGCAGGGGCAGAAATCCGACAGTAGACATACTAAGAAAAAAACTAGCGGCATTGGATGGTGCTGAAGATTGCCTTGTTTTCAATAACGGTGCAGCAGCAACTTTTGCAGCAGTACTGGCCAATGTAAAAAGTGGCGATCATATTGTTTGTGTAGATAAGCCTTATACCTGGACGCAGAAACTCTGCAATGATATCCTGCCACGTTTTAACGTAAGTACTACTTACATTGATGGCACTGCTATTGAAAATTTTGAACGTGCCATTTTGCCTAATACAACATTAATTTATTTAGAAAGTCCTAACAGCTGGGATTATAAACTACAAGACCTGAAAGCCATTGCAGAATTGGCCAAAGCAGAAGGTATTGTAACCATCATTGATAACAGTTACTGTACGCCTATTTATCAACGGCCTATTGAATATGGTATTGATCTTGCCATGCAAACAGCCACTAAATATATTGGTGGCCACAGTGATACATTGGGTGGTGTACTCAGTGGTAAAAAAGAAATGATTGAAAGAATATTCAACAGTGAGTACATGAATATCGGCAGCGGTATACAACCTTTTAACGCCTGGTTATTAATAAGAGGATTGAGAACTTTACCGGCAAGGCTCGACCGCATTACTGCCTCCACAAATAAAGTTGTGGCTTATTTAAAAGCTCATCCTAAAGTAGAGAGTGTTATTTTTCCTTTTGATGAAAACTTTCCGCAGTACGAATTAGCCAAACAACAAATGAGTGGCGCCTGCGGCCTTATGACTTTTATTATTAAAGCCGATACGATCAACCAGATAGAAAAATTTTGCGAAGACCTTAAACATTTTTTTATGGCAGTAAGCTGGGGTGGCCACGAAAGCCTGATCATACCAAAATGTTCAGGTATTCAGCCGGCAGTTTTTGATACCAGCAACAGGGAACATCGTATGCTGCGTTTATATGTTGGCCTGGAGGATGCAGATTATTTAATTAAAGATCTTGACCAGGCTTTTGAGAAAATGTAAATTCAGTAAGCAAGCTGCTACAAATAAAAAGGGAGCTTTAATAGCTCCCTTTATTATATCCACTTAAATCAATAATTTATTGTTGTGTAAACAATTCATCCATTATCCTGTCGTTACCGCCACCGGCTGCAGCATTGTTGTAATGCGTGTAAATGTGGAAACTGGCTTTTTGTGTAGCAGTTGGCTTCACATAGTTGGTGATAAAAGTTTCTCTTGAAGAGCTGGCATCTAGCAAAGCCTGGCTATAACTTACTGTAATATTAGAGAAAGCAGCGTCAATGCCTGTTACCTGGTAATAATATCCCAAAGAACTCAATGCCGCAAACTCAAGACTTACTGTTTGTCCATCAACAGGTACTGCAAGTTTTGTAGTAGGTATAGCACTTGGCGTACCCCCCGCAGGCAATGCTGCCGGCGGGCCAGACCATGAAACTGAACCGGTGTAATTATAGCGTGTACCCACCACAGTGTATAAACCTGCAAGTGGGTTACCAATCAAATGAAAGTATGCAGTACCGGTTCCTGAAGCTGCTTTAGCATCTCCGGGTGCACCCACTGCGGTTACTATTGTTATTGGTAACATATAGTTTTTAGTAACGTCTATCACACTTGGGTTAAAGGTAATAGTAAATGGTTCTGATACGGTTTGCCTTGCCGGTATCTTTGCTGTTGCTGTAGTTAAAGTATAAGCATTAGCAGGAAGCAGCAAGTACTGAGGGCCGGTAGGATTGGCTGTATTATATTTAGCAACCGCCGCTGCATCCACACCTACAGTAATAGCTATATCCTTTTCTCCAACTACAGGCGTGGAATAATCGATCTGAAATTCTATCGGTTCGGCGGTAGAGGTAGGATCAGGGAAAATAAGTGCGCTGTTTGAATAATTAGCACCTGTTCCTCCGTAATCAATAATGCTGAATATTTTTTGCCCTCCCGTACCAATAGGTTCAGGTGTATCTACTTTTTCGCAGGCGCTGAAAAAAATTACGCATGCCAATAAAGCGAAGGCTGTTTTTTTTGATCTGATATAATTCATAATAAATGGTTGTGTGTAATCGAATAATTTTTAATTGTATCGTTTTAAAGAAGATTTACATTAAGGCTTATCCCACCAAACCCTGCTGTCCTGGTCATCTTTGCCCGAGTAAGGCATCTTGCTTACTGCATCATTAACCGAATTAGGATTATAAGCTCTTTCATTTACAGGATACACATATCTTCTTGGTATACCCTTACCCAGCGCTTCGGTAGTAGGTTGCAATTGAGGAATACCGGTTCTTTTCCATTCTGCCCATGATTGGCCTCCATCAGGATACAAAGCGATATAACGTTGCAATGCAATGCGATCAATCTTAGTTGCTGTTACTGCTTTGGATGTTGCAGGAATGGTATTGGCAGCATTTTGACCAACAGAAGTGGTAACACCTGAACCCAGATCATAATCGACTGTAGTAGAAGACATGTAACCTGCAGGTACGGTTAAGCCCCATTGTGCATATGACGCTGTAATAGCTGCTTCATAATTAGCACGTCCGCTTCCGCTGATCCAGCCTCTTTCAATAGCTTCTGCTTTTGCCAATAAAACTATAGAGGCAGGAATAATAACTATAGGTGAAGTTGCTGTTCTGAATGAAGCAGCGAGGTTTTTTGAATAACCGGGATTAGCTGTTCCAAAAGTACGGGCTGCATCATCAGTCATACCATAAGGAAATGCGGTTGAAGATGTACCGAAAGCTGCTTGCCTTGTATCTCCTAAACCAACGAGTATATCATAAAATGTTTTGCATTCGCCAAAATCCGACCTTCCGTCATACAAAGCAAAGTAGGGATTCTTTAAATTACCTCCTGCATAAGTAAGTTGAAAATTATCTGCATTATCTGTAATTCCTCCAGCTGTATTAGCACTTGCAAATTCTGTTGCTGCCACATCACCAGCATTAGGATATACTTTACTTAAGCGCAAAGCCATCAGCATACGTAATGAGTTGGCCGTTTTTTTCCATTTATCAATATCGCCACCAAAGATGATATCACCTTTTATTGCTGCACCATTTACATCAAACGAACTCACTGCACTTTTAAGATCAGTGAACATCTGCGTATAAATGTCTTTTTGTGCATCATATTTAGGCGTTACATTGCCGGTAACGTTAGCAATCAATGCTTCCGAATAAGGTACATCACCCCATCGGTCGGTAATCGTCCAGATAATATAAGACTTTAAAATTTTTGCAATAGCGATCTGATTTACATTAGAACCGGATTGCCCTGCAAATGCTGCCGTTGCCGGATCGGTATTTTTGTTAATGATAGTTTGGCAATCTGCCATCGGGCCGGAGTATAATCCAATGGTTGCACCGGTACCACTTTCATTGTATGCGGTCATGCTATATTCCACTTGTGGTATACCATATCTTCCCTTATCGCCATACTGTGTTTGAGTAGAGTACTGGCTATACAATGCACCAAAGTTGAAAAAATTATCTATTGCATTGATATGGCCTATCTGCGATTCTACAGTAGTTAAAAGTGCACCTGTTATAGGTTGCGTGGCACCGTTAGGATTGATGTTGGTGTTACCAAACTGATCAACCTTGTTGCAACTGGTAGCAATCATTGCGGTTGATAAACCAATCAGGGCAATGTTACGAAGCCGTTGTACATTTTTCATGTGTTTATATTTAATGTTTTAAGTCACATGGAATTCGCCGGTTAACATCTCAGTTATTATTAACTTTCCTGTTAAGGCTCATTTCATAATTATATTTTTATTTACTGATCGTTTTTAACTAAAACCCAACTTTTAAATTCACACCTAGTGATCTTGTACCAGGATACTGGCCATTTTCTCCGTAAGTATTACTGATCTCTGACGGATCGAATCCTTTTTGTTTAGCATAGATCAGCCAGGTATTATTAGAAACAATAGAGAAAGTAGCGTTCTTGATATATTTGCCCAATCCCATTTTTTCTACAGGTATTTTATACCCTATACTCACTTCTCTTAGTTTTACAAATGTGAGGTCGTAAATGCTGGCTTCATTGATCTGGTTGTTTACAAACTGATGATAGTAAGTAAAGGCATCTACATATTTATCCATTGGCTTTCCTGTTGCATCCACACCAAACACATGTACACCGCCGCCATTTTCAACAGCATCTCTTACAGAATTTCCTTTGTCGTTAAGTGTAGCTGTTTTTGCCATTAAACCTGATTGTGTACCCCAGAAGTCAGATAGTGAAAAGAATTTTCCTCCGTGAGAATAATCAATATTAAAGTTGATGAGGAAGTTATTAAATACAGTAAATGTATTCTGAACACCACCGGTGTAGTCAGGTAAAGCGCTGCCAAAATCAACATCAGCTTGTCTCAGGTATAATCCATTAGCATCAAGTTGAGGAACACCATTTATTTTTTTGATGCCTGTTCCAAACATTTCGCCCCATGGTTTGCCAGGTTCGTTAACAAGGTAAGCCGCATAGCTACCGGCGTAAGATCCTGTAGCAGCTGTAAGCCTTGGAATACCAGGATAAATAGATACCACTTCATTTTTGATCAGCCTGCCCCATGTTGCATTGATATCCCATTGAAAGTTTTTAGTCATTACAGGTTTAACATTAAAAGTAAGTTCAACACCTTTCTTTGCTATTTCGCCTGCATTCGTTACAAAACTGGTGTAACCACCGGTTTGTGAAGTGCTCACTGTTACAGGGAAGTTTTTGTTGGTCCTGTCCCAGTAGGTAGCACTGAAGCCGATCCTGTTTTTAAGGAATCTCAGATCTATACCAATTTCTTTTTCTGTATTTACCGCACCGGTTAATGATGGAGATACAATTGAGTTAGGTTCGCTCATTAAAATATTACCCAACCATTGTGTACCTAAAGTATAGTAAGTACCTAACCTGTAAATAGCAAGGTCTTCCACCACTTCACCCCATGAAGCTCTTAATTTTCCAAAACTCAGTATCTTTTTACTTTTGATCAGGTCGCTGAAAACAAAGGATGCACCAAATGATTTTGAATCGATATAAGGATTAGATGCCGGTTGTGTAGACAAATAATCTCTTCTGTAAGATCCTTCAAGGAATGCAAAGTTGCGGTAGCCAACATCTGCTCTTACAAACATGCCTCTTTGTGTGGATTGTTCTTTATAATCCTTGGCACCATCCCCACGTAATGCATTAGTGATCGGGTTTACAGAATTTTCTAAAGAATACAGATCAGGATAACTTAAGCCACCCATTGTATTGGCCTGAAATTGTTTCAGCTGTGTTTTAAGAATATCAACACCTGCATTAGCATTTAATGCAAATGCTTTTAACTTTTTAGTATATGTAGCCAGTAATTCATAGTTCTGGCGGTTGCTGAAACTGCTTGTAGTTCCATAAGCCGCTTTATTACTATTTAATTCGTATGGTGTTACTGATGTTTGTACACCACTGTTCTGCAATACATCTTTGTAAATACTTTCGCCAAAAGTGGTCAATTGGTTTTTGCGATAAGTAGCTTTTATCTTAAGGTCATTATTGAACTTGTAAGTAAGCCCTATATCACCAGACAACCTGTCTTTACGGAACGTGTTAGAGATATTATCTTCAAAAGAATAAAAATTATACCAGTAATTGGCCTTGTAAGTAGCATTAGGATCTGATGCATCATAAGAAGCCGGGTTATGCAAATTCCATGATGCCAGTACAGAGCCATCCGGTGAACGGAGGTTTCTTAACTCTTTCAATATCCCCATATCCAGGTCTCTGTGAAACCATGAGTTAAAGCTACCGGTGGTTTGGTTACCATAACCATCATCATCTTCTGAATTAGAAAGTTCAGCCAGGTAATTCACATTGGCACTCAACATCCACTTGCTGCTTAAATCAACAGATGTATTTAAGTTTAAAGAATTTCTTTTTAAATAACTGTTAGGTACCACACCTCTTATATCAAGATTGGTGTAAGAAGCACGGAGATTATAATTATCGGCAGCTTTTGAAAAACTGAAATTATTGGTTTTGGTAACACCTGTCTCGTAAAAATCTTTAGCGTTATTAGGCTGTGCTACCAGGCTGGCTGTTTTAAAAGCACGTTCATGCCCACCATACCATGCATACCATGGAATGTATTCCTGTCCGTTCATACGTGGCCCCCAACTTGCATCATCTTCATAGTCGGGATAATATTTCCCATCTAATGCCTTCCATCCTTCAGGATCACCTGGTTTGTATGTATACCTGTTTAATACAGAAGTTCCTCCACCTGCATAAGAGTTTTGATAATCAGGTAATATATATACGTTATCGAATTTTACGCCGCTGTTGATCTCAATACCAACACCATTATTTTTTTTGCCTTTTTTAGTGGTTACTACAATAGCACCATTTTTGCCCTGCGGACCAAATAATGCAGAAGCAGCCGGGCCTTGCAACACTGAAATATCTTCCACATCATCCGGAATGATATCTGTTGAAGCAGGCATAATAGTACCATCTACCACGTACAATGCGCCGGCACCCGGCAACAATCCATTTTCGCCACGCAACCTTACTACAGGCGCTTTACCCAAAGCTGCACCTGATTGGCTACGCACCTGTACGCCAGCCACTTTACCGGCAAGCGCATTATTTACGTTGGTTACACGGGCAACATTCAATTGATCTGAACTAACGGTTTGTACTCCCGAAGCTGTACTACGTGCAGTACGCTTGGTATTAAACGCACCGGTTACCACCACTTCTTTTAGGTAGGTACCCGTTTTTTCCAATACAGTGGTAATACTTGTTTGATTACCAACATTCACAGAAACATCTTTAAATCCGGTAGCAGAAATAAGAAGTATAGCACCATCTTTTACCCTGATACTATAAGCACCATTCACATCGGCATTGATACCGGTCTTTGTCCCGCTTACAAGAATTGAAGCCGAGGGAACCGCAGCGCCATCATTATCAATAACCTTACCCGACACAACATGTGTTTGTGCCAATGCACCTGCAAGGTTAAAGAACAACAACAGCATCACTAGTTTAATTTTTCGCATAGTCATTGATTATATAGTTATTGTTTAAAATCATTTAAAATATACTCAGGCATATTTTAAACATTGATTAGGGCATGCTAATTAATCAATAAGATGCTTCGGAAAAATCAATAAAAAACCGATAAAATAAAATAGGTTGTTAAACAGTTAATAAAAATCACTGAAAGCAAAAGCAAGCATTTTTTGACAAGTGGAATTTTTAAATTTGATGAAAGCTGCTTTTTAAAAGGAAATTTTTTCTCTTCATTGAATAAAAAATAAAAAACAGTGTTGAAATTAAAATTTGATTAAAATTTAAAAAAAGAAAGAAAAAGTTATGCAATTGTTATTCTGAAAAACATCATGTTAAATTACTTAAGCGGTAAAGATTGTGCGATGGATTTTTTTAATTTTACACCAGCCAGAAAAACATACTGATATCATATGCCTGAAAACTTAACCACTGTTTTGAGATTCTCTATTATTGGCAGTAATGCAAAAAATATAGAAGCCATAAAAACTGCATTTAGCGAAATTCCTTTGCGGATAATATTAACTCAAACTTATTATTCTGCAAAATCTTTCATTGCTTCCTCTATTGATATGGATGCGATTGATTTTATTGTTACCGACCAGGTTTCTTTTATTGAAATGGAGGAGCAGGAAAGTAAAATTACGGTACCGTTAATTATTTTTATTGACGACGCCTTTGACCTGCAGCCCTTACACAACGTGGTTTTCGACACAATGCGTTTACCATTTAATTTAAAGAAAATTGAAAAGACGGTAAAAAAAATAGAGATCATTAAAAAACATTTTGAAGCAAAAATATCAAACCATAACCACGACAATACGGTAACGGGTAATGGCTCAAAAACCTTCCTGATAAAAAAAGGCAAGGAGTTTCAGCTGATCAATACAGATGATATCACTTTGTTTTACACAGATAATAAATTAACCTTTGCGTATAACAGTAATGGCAGCAAGTTTATTATTCAGTCTACGCTTATTGAATTAGAAAGCCAGTTAAGTTCTAAAAGTTTTTTTCGTGCCAACAGGCAATCACTGATCAACAGAAAATATATCAATAAGATAAAGCAATTAGATGAAGGTAGGTTTGAAATAATTATTGATGCAGTAGATTCATTACACATTGATATTAACCAGCAAAAATTTTCAAGATTAAAAGAATGGATTGAAAACAATTGAAATGGCATGTCTAATCATGCCAAAACAAACTACCATTAATTCGCATTTAAGTTTCATCACTTATTTTATCAGGTTTAGTAAAATCAAATATTGCAACGTTCAACTAAAGCATAATTTTATCAGACTTTCAATAAGAATACATTTACTACATATAAATAAGAGCTTCTCATGTGAACTATAAGTTTACATACCCCGGTGGGTTGTTTTTACTACCCGCCCTATTTTTATTGGGGCAATAAATAAGATGGAGGAATTTTCAGCCGCAAAAAATAACTACTCAGTGATGGCTAACTGTAATTTTTTTGCTTTATAATCAGATGGAGAAGCGCCGTATAATTTCTTAAACGCTTTACTGAAGGAGAAGAGGTCGGCAAAACCACATTGCAATGCAATTGAAGTAAATGATTCGCCGGTACGGATCAGTATTTTAGCATGTTCCAACCGCTTGTTAATTATATATTGATAAGGTGAACATCCAAAAGCCTGTTTAAAACTTCTGAAAAAATGAAAGGAAGACATATTGCAATGCTTCACAATTTCTGCAATACCCGGGGTTTTAAGAAAATTATCATCGATATAGTCTTTGCCCAGTAGCAGGCGCTTTAATAATTCCTGCTTTGTAGAAGAGCGAACAGATTTAAGGTTAGCCAGGCTTTTATAATTCCCTCTTTCATGTTCCACTACTTTTTCTGCCAGCGACAAAAAAGTTTCTTCGCCCAAGGCAATAGTATTATTAGTAAGATTATATACCAGCTGCTTTAATGCCTTATCTAAAGCGTTATTTTTTAAACTATACATATTTTCGAAGAAAAAGGGCGAGAAAAAATAACCTGCCTGCAGGTTATCAAAATCGCAATCATCTCCTGCCATCAAAACATTGCAGGCTTCGTTAATAGTTTCCTGTTGTATATCTATAAACACACCACGTACTAAACTTGGAGAGTCTACCACTACAGTGCCCTGCTGGCGGTTGCTAAGCAAAAATTTATTTGAGCTCAGCTGGTATTCCTGGTGTTGCGTTTTATAATGAATAGTGCCTTGTAATGCCAGCTTGATGCTGAAATTTCTAAAAGCTTCGGTGCTGAAAAATTCATTTACCTCACCGTAATAGATACGGTTTTTACCATCATTAACAGGCTTTACGCCTTCGGTAATATACTGAAAGTAGTCTTCCTTGATTATCATAAACTTATGGCTATACAGTTACAAGGACAACGAGATTACAAAAAGGTTGCATTTAAAAAAGTTAAATATGAGTTAATTGGGCTGATACCAGTCATAAAAAGGTTCCTTAAGTTCTCAAACAGATGGATTATTTTTGTAGCATGAGCCATAAACTTTATACCCTGCTGCTAGTTATAGTAATTGGTTTTCAGGCAAATGCCCAGCAAAAATGGGATTTGCGTAAATGTGTTGATTATGCAATGGCAAATAATCTTACTATTAAGCAAACTGCATTACAAGAGAAATTCAGTGACCTGACGCTTAAGCAAAGTAAATTATCACAATACCCAACGGCCAACTTTAATAATAACTTAAGCTATAACTATGGCTTTGTGCAGGATGCAGCATTTAACAAAGTAAACGGCGGCTCGTTGTCTTATAGCCCAAGCCTGCAAAGCAGCGTTGAAATTTTTAACTGGTTCAGTAAAAAAAATACCATTGCTGCAAATGAGTGGGAAGCGCAGGCTGCCAAAGCCAACACCGATAAATTAAAAAATGATATTGCTTTAACTGTTGCTAATTTTTATTTGCAGGTATTGTTATCTAAAGAACAAGTGCATATTGCAGAAGTACAATTACAACAAAGCCAGGCACAATACAGCAATACCCGTAAACTGGTGGATGCAGGATCTCTGCCCGAATTGAATGCGGCTGAACTGGAAGCACAAATTGCAAAAGACAGTGCTACTGTAATTACAGCCAAAGGCAATGTAACTACTAACATACTTTCGTTAAAGGCTTACATGAGCATTGACGCTGCAGAACCTTTTGAAATAGAGACACCACCTGTGGACAAAATACCCGTAGAAAAAATTGCCGACCTGCAACCGGAAGCAGTGTATACATCTGCCCTTGCTAATTTGCCACAACAACGTTACAATGAATTAAAACTTAAAGCCGCTCAAAAAAACAGGGACGCTGCCAAAGGAAGTTTATATCCCACCTTATCGGGCTTTGGTAGTTTAAACTCCGGCTTTAATGATAAAACCTACGAGTTTCGTGGTGCTGATACATCAATAATACCTGTGCCACTCCCGCCAAAAATTGGCTCTGTTGTTGTTGGTGGAACAACTTACGATGTGCGTTCACTAAATACCTATACCAGCGTTAAAGCAGTTGTGGGCAAAAGAAGTTTTTTTCCTCAACTGGATGATAATTTCAGAAAATCAATTGGTGTTAGTTTGAGCGTACCCATTTTTAATGGTGGTAGTACACGTACTGCTTTGGAAAGAAGCAAGCTTACCATTATGAATCTTGAATTACAGAAACAAGTAGATAATCAAAAAACCAAACAGGATATTTATACCGCTTACAATAATGCCCTTGTAGCATTAGAAAAATATAACGCCAGTAAAAAAAGTGTGGAAACTGCAGAGCGCAGTTTTTCTTTTGCGCAAAAAAGAGCTGATGTAGGTATGCTATCTACCTTTGAATTAATTACCAATCAAAATAATTTATTTACACAACGCTTGCAAAATGTACTCAACCAGTTTGATTACGTTTTTAAAATGAAAGTACTGGAGTTTTATAAAGGGCAGGGATTGAAATTGTAACCCCTCCTCTCCCTGAAGGGGACTAAGCCCAAAATTCTTTAACCCGCTTTTACAAAATTGAAAGTTGGTAATGAATCAGATAAAAGGAAATTGTACAAGAGTTCGCAGTCAATAAAACCTGAAAAAATACATTGGCCCGGCTCACAAAAAATAAACAATGAGTAAAACGCTTAAATGGATCTTAATTAGTACAGGGATATTATTAGTAGCCATGGCAGGGCTATCCAAAGCAGGTGTGTTTGGTAAAAACGAAGGCATAAAAGTCACTTCGGAAAAAGTGCAACAAAGAACCATTACTGAAATAGTAAATGCCAGTGGAAAAATTTACCCGGAAATAGAAGTAAAAGTAAGCCCGGATATTAGTGGCGAGATCACAGAACTGAATGTTCAGGAAGGCGATACTGTAAAAAAAGGTCAGGTGCTGGCTCGCATTTATGCAGATATATATGATATACAACGTAACCAGGCTGCAAGTGGCGTGGCGCAAAGCCAGGCGCAGGTAAGTAATTCAACTGCTGCATTAGATGCGTTGAAAGCACAGATGGAGCAGGCAGAAAAAACTTATACTATGCAAAAGCAATTGTTTGATGATAAAGTGATCAGCCGCAATGAATTTAATATTGCCGAAGCAAATTACAAAAGTTCAAAAGCAAATTACAACGCTGCTGTGCAGGGCATACGTGGTGGGCAGGCGAGTGTGCAAAGTGCGCAGGCTAGTTTACAAAAAGCTAATAAAGACCTTGGCCGTACAGTGATCACCGCTCCTACTGATGGTGTGATCTCCTTATTAAATGTAAAGAAAGGTGAGAAAGTTGCAGGTAATAGTTTTAATGTGGGTACCGAAATGATGCGTATTGCAGACATGCAAAAAATAGAAGTAAGAGTTGATGTAGGCGAAAATGATATTCCAAAAGTAAAGCTGGGTGATAGCGCAGTAATAACTGTGGATGCTTACAGCGACAGGAAATTTAAAGGACTGGTAACACAAATAGCCAGCAGTAATAATGGTGCTGCCACACAAAGTGCATTAAGCAGTACCAGCACCGATGTTACACAATATAAAGTATACGTTCGCCTGTTGCCCGAAAGCTATATGGATCTTATTGGCAAAGGCAGTTTTCCTTTCAGGCCGGGTATGAGTGCCAGCGCAGATATACAAACAAAGACACATCAGAATGTACTAAGCATTCCTATTAACGCTGTTACCACACGTGATAAAAATGACAGCACCAGGGCAAACAAAACAAAACCTGCAGATGCCAATGCCAATACAACTGCAAGCGTTACTGCAAATTCTTACGATGACCTTGAAGTTGTGGTTTTTGTTTTAGATAAAGAAGGTAAAATAAAAAAAGTAAAAGTAAAAACAGACATACAGGATATTAATAACATTGAAATCACGAGCGGCCTTAAGGCAGGCGATGAAGTAATTACCGGCCCTTATGATGTGGTGAGTAAAACTTTAAAGGAAGGTGATAAAGTAAAGGTGGTAGACAAGAAAGAGTTGTTTGAGAAAAAATAGAGTCCATAGCCTCCGTCCTTAAAGGAAACCTGAAGTAAGAAATTATTTACCTTTTTTATAAAATTGAAAAGCAAAAGAATATTGCTTTTCAATTTTTTGTTTACAACATACTTATTTAAAATATTTTAAAGCAAGCCTGATATTGAAAACGAAAATTTTTGCAGCATTGCTGATATCGTTCTGCATTCAGTATACTAACGCACAAATAAAGACCACTACCATTAAAATTTTTGCACAGGTTGCAAAAAATGATTCTATAAACAATGCTACTGTGCAATTGTATCTTTTGCCGGATACCACTTTAGTTACATCGCAGGTATATAATAAAACTGGTAACAGCTTTGTTGTAAATCAATTGTCTAAATACATAATCACCGTTTCCTGTATTGGTTTTGAAACAGCTAATAAAACAATCAATGTTATTGATAAACCTCTTGTAACAACGCTTATATTGAAAAGAAATACAAGCAGCCTGCAAGGAGTAACAGTTGTTTCCAAAAAACCTCTAATAAAGCAGGATGATGATAAAACCGTAGTGGATGCTACTGTATTAGCCAACAGCAGTACCAATGCTTATGAAGTATTGGAAAAAACACCCGGCGCCATTGTGGACCAGGATGGTAATGTGTACCTGAGCAGCATGAGCCCTGCTACTGTTTTTATTAATGGAAGAGAAATGAAACTGAGCAGTGCCGACTTAGCATCTTTATTAAAAAGCTTACCTGCCGGCAGTGTAAGTAAAATAGAAATACTACGCAGCCCTTCTGCCAAGTATGACGCCGCAAGCAGTGGTGGTATTGTAAACATTGTTTTAAAGAAAGGCGTAAAGCTCGGTAGCAGCGGAAGTGCCAATGTTGGTTACTTCCAGGGTGTATACGCAACACTTACTGCCGGTGCAAATATTAATAAGAGTATTGGAAAAGCTAATACTTATTTTAGTTACCAATATACCAACAGAAAAAACTATGAGCAATTAAACTCCGATCGTTTTGCCAGAACAGATTCTCTGCTGGCGCAAAATTCCTATACTACTTATCCTTCTGTAAATAATTATTTTGGCGGCGGAGTTGATATGGCATTTACCAAAAAATTTAATGTAGCCTACGATTTCAGGTTGAGTAATACCAATAGCAAAAGTGATGCACTCAACAATATTGATATCCTTAAAAATTCAACACAGGCATTACTGGGCAATAACCGATCGGATATTTTAAATGCCACGGATGCTTTTTTTCTCAGCAACACCCTTACTTCAAAATATAAAATAGATTCTATTGGCAGCGAATGGACAACTGAATTTGATTACAATTATTTTAATAATCATAATACACAGGATTATACCAATACCTACACTTTGCCAGTAAAGCCCACTGTTGTGGGAGATGGCATCAACAGGAATGATAAAAATATTTTTGTAGCACAAACTGACCTGGTGCTTAAGCTGCCTAAAAAGTTCACTGTAGAAACAGGGTTTAAAGCAACTATCAGTAATAGTAATAACAGTGCTGTTTATTTTTATGATAGTGCCAGTACCGGCAGAAGGCCTGATCTTTATCAAACCAATACTTTTAAATACAAAGAAACGATAACCGCAGCCTACCTGCAGGCATCAAAAACTTTTTATGGCTTTACCTTAAAACCCGGCCTGCGTTTGGAAACCACCAATATCAACGGCCGTCAAACTATTCCCAAAGACACTACCCTATCAATAAAACGCACTGATCTTTTCCCTTATGTTTTTCTGCGCCACAAATTATTTACCTTATTTAAAACTGATCTGATGGCGAGTGCCATTTATCGACGCAGCATCAGGCGCCCTTATTATGAAATACTGAATCCTTATCCCAAATATATCGACCAGTATTTGTTTGATGTGGGTAATCCTGATTTACGTCCGCAGTTTACTACTAACTATGAGTTCAATGTCATGTTCCAGGATTTTCCTGTATTTGCGATAGGTGTAAATCAAACAAAAGATATTTTCAGCAATGTTACTTACCAGGATAACAGTACTAAAATTGTATACCGTACTTATGATAATTTAGGTAAAAACAAAGAAGTGTATTTCCGTATTATTGCCGGCATACCACCGGGCGGAAAATATTTTTTCTACATGGGCACCCAATATAATTACAATGCTTATGATGGCATTTATCAAAACCTTCCTTTTAATTACAAACGTGGCAGCTGGTTATTTTTTATGTACCAGGAATTTAAAGCCACGCCTTCTGTTATTGTGAGTGCACAGGGTTTTATGCGTACCAAAGCCGTACAGAATTTTTATGAGCTGAATACTTTTGGCGGACTATTTCTTTCTGTAAATAAAACTGTGTTGAAGAAAAAAGCTAACATCATCCTTTCTTTAAATGATGCTTTACAAACCAATCATGTAGACTTTACTTTAAAACAAGGCAATGTTAACAGTACCGGTTCAAGAGTAAATGATACCCGAAGATTGGGACTTACTTTACGTTATAATTTTGGATTGAGTAAGCCAAAGGAGAATGCAGCATTTGGTGCTGCGCCAGCGGAGAGTAATTAGGGTGGGTCACCTCATAAAAGGTGGCTCACCCCGGGAAATGGTAGAGTGGACTCCCTTCAAAAAGGCGGCCACTCTTAAAAGTGACCGGGTGAGCCACCCTTATTGGGGTGACCCACCCTAAGGAAATAATTTCTCTGCAACAGCAACACTTTCCGGCTTACCTACATCTACTAAATCATCACCGCTATGATCATAACCAAGTATAACATGCTCTGCAGCTAAATCAAGGTAAGTATCCATGATAGAAAACTTGCCTTGCTGTCTTATCAAAGAAAAAATTTGCGGTTCGTAAATCACCACACAACTATACGCTTTTTCAATAAGCCCGGGTTTATCAATAGAGGTTTTTGTTTCACCTGTTTGCACATTTTTCCAACCGCACAAACGGTTATCACTATCAAATAATAAAACCCTTGATGACTTTCTGTTAGTTACACCGAATGTAACCAATGGTTTATGTTGCTGATGAAAAGCCATCAGCTTATTCAAATCTAAATTGGTAAGGATATCTACGTTTAATGAAAAAAACGGTTGGCCGTTCACCAGTAAATCTTTTGCTTTCATTAAGCCACCACCGGTTTCCAACACTTTATCACTTTCATCACTGATTATAATATTACTTCCCCAACCATTATTTTGATTTATGGCATCAATAATCTGCTGAGGAAAATGATGAATGTTTACCACTACATCTGTAATACCGTATTGCTGTAAATATTCAATATTGCGTTGCAATAAAGATTTACCATTTACAATCGCTAATGCTTTAGGATGAGTATCAGTCCAGGGTTTAAAGCGGGTGCCAAGGCCTGCCGAAAATATTATTGCACGAAGCTCCTGCCCCCCCGCCCCTAAAGGGGAGCTTTGGTCTCTGATACTTTGTAACGCTGTTATATTTTTGCTGATGGTTTCCACTACTTTTTCAATACTATTTTTTACTTGTGAATTTGTGAAACGGATTACTGTTATACCAAGTGCCTCAATTTCTTTTTGTCGTATTACATCATTTATTTTTACATCTTCTTTATTGTGAACAGCTCCATCAATTTCTATTACCAGCTTTATTTGATGACAATAAAAATCGGCTACATAAAATAACATTGGATGCTGTCTTCTGAATTTTACTCCCAATTTATTTCCTGACAGATAAGCCCAGACAATTTCTTCTTCCCATGTACAAAATTTCCTTAACTGCTCTGCTCTCTGAAATAATAATTTAGAAGCCCCGTAATGCATATTACTATTTCCAGTCTTCATCTATAACTAACTTTCTATTTTAATTCCTGTAGCAAATTTAAGGCAAAGCTCCCCTTTAGGGGCGGGGGGGCTGCATTTTCCAATTGTCTTTGTTTGTGTGATTCAATACAATTTTTACTTTAAACTTATTTCTTAAATGCCTTGCAATCGCTTCCGCAGCATATACACTACGGTGTTGCCCGCCGGTACAACCAAAATTGATCGTCAAATGTTCAAACCCTCTTTTAATATAATCTGCCACCGAAATATCAATAATGCTGTATACACTATTCAAAAATTCAGGCATTTTGGTTTGTTGTTCTAAAAAATCTTTTACCGGTTTATCAAGACCGGATAAATGTTTATAGTCATCAAATCTTCCGGGATTCAGAATCCCTCTCATATCAAAAACAAAACCACCGCCATTGGCAGTATCATCTTTGGGATAACCGGTTTTAATAAAAGAAAAACTATTAATGGTAACTACCAGCGGTGTATCATCGTTTGCTTGTACCGGAGTAAATTCTTCAATCACTTCATCACTGATACAAAGCTCCAGTACTTTTTTAAATTCTGTCACTGAAATACCAATACTCTGATTGGTGATAAACGATTTTAAATTCTGCAATGCCAACGGAATACTCGTTAAAAAATGTGCTTTACGTTCAAACAAACCACGAAAACCATAAGCACCCAGTACTTGCAACAAACGTATCAACACATAACCATTATACTGACTCCGGAACACATCTCTGTCTACCGTTTCTCCTACAATAGTTTCAAAAGAATTAATGTAGTCTTCTAATAAATTATGTTTCCAGTCTTCAGGTAAATTTGCTTTTGCCTGTGAAAGTAATGAAGCCACATCATATTGCGGTGCACCTTTCATGCCACCCTGGTAGTCTATAAAGTGAACCGCTGCATCTTCTGTCACCATTATGTTCCTGCTTTGAAAATCTCGGAACATAAAAAACTTATACTCTGTATGCGATAAATAATTGCTTAGTGCTTCAAAATCTTTGATGAGTTTTTGTTTATCATAAGGCCTGCGCAAAGCATCTAAAAAATAATATTTAAAATACAAGAGATCCGCCATGATGGCTTCTTTACCAAAAGAACTATTGGTAAGGCATTTTTTATAATCTAACCCTTCGTGGCCTTTTACCTGCAGCAATGCTAATTGGTGCAGACTTTCTTTATACAATGCATACACCGTTTCTGTATAGCCATATTCTTCCAGTTTATTCAGTAATGATACATCACCAAAATCCTGCTGTAAATAAATGTCTTTTTCTTTGTTGATGGCCAGTATCTGCGCTGTGGCAAGCCCCTTCTTTTTAAAATGCTCCGAAAAATAAATAAAGGCATCATTCTCTTTTATATTGGCACCATAAGTAGCAATATAATTTTTGTCTGCGGTATGAATACGGAAATAATGCCTTTCACTTCCCGCCTGCGGCAGTTTATCAATTGAACTAATGGCATCTTTTGAATACGTTGTAAAGAGTTCTTTTATTCTGTCTGTTGTAGTAAGCATTGATTTGTTTTACGCTGGTAAAAATAGTTTAAAATAAAACAGCCCCCAAACGATTTAAACGCAGTGTTTTTCCCAGCACAATAAGTTCCTCGTTTTTTACAACACCGATTCCGGGTTTTTCCAAAGAAATACCAGTTTAGGGTATTGCAGCAATTATACAGGCACAATACTTTTACCACACATATTTTTAAACTAATTCATTATGGCAAAACAAATTTTCAAAGTGCAATTGGATGGCGTTGAACTTTCAAAGGCACAAGCTGATGGCTTGCAAAAAGCAATTACTGCTACCGCTACTTCTTACATTGCTAAAAATGCCCGGGCTTTCCCAAAAGAAAATATCTGGGGGATGAAAAATCCTGAATGGCTGGGCATCTGGCTGAAAAATTTTAAAGATCTGCCTTCACTTAAAGCAGGCGGATTTAAGAAATTTTAAACGTTAGTAGTATGAAAAAGAATCAAAACAAAACCTGTCCCAGTTCATTGGGGCAGGTTGGTTCAAATTTATTAGGTGTGGTAAACCCCTCCGGAACCGTAGGTTTTTTTGGAACACCTATTGAGGTAACACCTGAGTTTTTAGAAGATGCAGGAGATAATGAATCGCTGGAACGCCGCTTCAGGTTTAGTAATAAATGCATACAAAGCGGTTGCAGGCAATGGACAGGAAAGGAATGTGGCGTGATAAAAGCAGTACTGGCTTTAGAAACCATCCCTGCCAACAACGACCTGCCGGCTTGTTCCATCAGGAAGACCTGCCGCTGGTTTTCGCAGGAAGGTGCTGCAGCTTGTAATGGTTGCCGTTATGTAGTGACTAATGTAAGTGAAGTTACAATGGAACAACAGGAGTCTTCCGTATCATGACCTTTACAAAAAAGTAACAGGTTATTCACCTGTCACTTCCTCTTTTCTCTTCCTGAATTTTTTAGGATCACTACCGTCCATTTGCACAATTGCAGGATAAAATTTACCCAGCACATCTACCAATGTGGTCTGGCTTTGCATTACTTCATTAATATCTTTGTAAGCAAAAGGCGCTTCATCCAGGCCGCCACCAATTAATTTTACACCATGATCTTTCAGTTCTTTTTTCAATGCTTCATGCGTAATATTGGCCAGCGCTTTGCTTCTGCTCATTTTTCTTCCGGCACCATGAGAAGCAGAATTTAATGCCGCCGTTTCACCTTTACCTTTTACAATAAAACCTGGTGCAGTCATAGAGCCTGGAATAATTCCCAGTACATCTTTACCAGCAGGAGTGGCTCCTTTACGATGAACGATCACTTCATTGCCCTCATACATTTCTTTCCATGCAAAGTTGTGGTGGTTCTCCACTCTTGCCAATGGTTTTTCGGCAATGGCTTTTGCAATTTTTGCATGTATGGTATGGTGACAAGCACTTGCATAATCACCTGCCAGGTTCATCGCTAACCAATATTCCATTCCTTCTTCAGTATTCATATCCAACCACGCCAGGTGTTTCGCTTCTTTTGGCAACACAGTTTTTTGCATGGCAATTTGTGTGTAGTGATTAGCAATGTTGGCACCCAATCCACGGCTTCCGCTATGGGTTAACAAACCAACATAATTGCCAATTGGTAAATTCATCGGGTTGTTGACATCAGTGATCTCTACTTTACCAAATTCTACAAAATGATTACCGCTACCGGAAGAGCCCAATTGCTTTAATGCTTTATGTTGCAATGGTTGCAAGAAAGCAATATCAGTGAATTCATTTCTGTCCAATACTTCATGCTCTGTTCTTTCAGTAAATTCTCTTCCTGCGCCAAACAAAGTATTGGCTACTAATTCTCTTTGAAAATTAGCTTCTCTTTTTTTCAATTCATCCGGATCAATAGCGAAAATGCTAAGGCACATTCTGCAACCAATATCCACACCTACTGCATAAGGAATGATGGCATTGTTGGTTGCCAGCACACCGCCGATGGGTAAACCATAGCCCTGGTGTGCATCGGGCATTAACGCACCGGCAACTGCTACAGGTAATTTAGCCGCCACCTGCATTTGTGCTAAAGCGCCTTCTTCAATATGTTTTGCACCAAAGACATTATATGTTACTCCTTTTTCATGCAGCGGAATTTCTGTTGCTACTTCCTCTTCTACAACAATTAATTTTTCTGCAATTTTAGATAATACTTCATCTGCCAGGTAATTTTCTGGAGCAGCTAATACATCTTTCAATATTGCTAAAGCTTCTTCTTCAGTTGAATGTTTGAAGTGGGTACACATGGTATGCATGGCCACACTTACCACCGGCCCTTCTTCGTAGCCAATAGCACGGATCTGTTTTCCAGTTAATTTTAATTTGCTCATTTTTTATTTTTTGAACCACAAAGACTCGAAGGCACAAAGAAACACTAAGTCTTTGTGTTTCTTCCTGTTCGTTGTGGCTTTGTGGTTTATATCTTCAATCCCATTGCTTTCATCGCCAGCAAAGCCTCGGCATTTCCTAGTGCATCATTTACAGGGTTATGATCATGTGTTGTTTTACGAAATAATTTTTTCCATTCTGCATTTAAGCCGGTATCCATCTTCATGCCGCAATACAGATCACCAATGCGCCTTGCTGAAAAACCGAAAGGGTTTTTGCCCAGGTAGGTATGAAAATACCAGTTGATCCATTGCCAATCGAAAGCGGGATTATCGCTGATAAAAATGGGACGATTTTTTGAATTCTCCGATAACCATTTTGCAAAATTCTCCATTACTTTCTCCGGCTCTTCAAATTGTTCATGTTCCTGCCTGCTGATACCACTTACTGCCAATGCTTCGGGAATCCATTGTTCCGAAATCGGTTTTGTTTTACCGTAAAATGTTTTGCTTAATGTTGGTTCCAGCACTACGGCTCCAAAACATACCATCGAATATTGATGTGGTATAGGGCCGTCTGACTCAACATCTACTATAATGTAACTCATTGTTTTGTTTTTAAAATTTTAAATAATACGCTGCTCTCATTTTCACCAGCAATTCATTAATGGCTTCCACATCAGGCTCATTCATTAAATTTGATCGCTGATACAACAACGGCAATTCATTTTTTAACGCTTCTGCCTTTTGTACCAACTCATCATACTCAAATTTGCCTTCTTTTATTGCCAGCAGAAAATCTCTGTCATGCCTGAAAACATTTATTTTTCCTTCAACAGCAATTTCCTTTGCCATCAGCAACAACCTGAACACATGCATCATATTTTTTGAGTCGTACTTTTTGCCATGCAGCATTGTAGTGTCGTAGCGTTGCTCATTGCGCTTTGCCACCCAATCCCAATATTCTTTGTATTGCTTGCAATAGATAGAATACGCATCTTTATTAAAGTACAACATCGCTACAGGCTTTTCGCCTTTGGGAATGCTGCTTAAACTTACATCATTAGCATTGTCTTTTTTTACCACTCCGGAATAATTCAATTCGCCGGAATAATACAAATTGTAACAATCCCGTAAATGCGCTATAACTGCCAGGCCTATTTTATTTGGGTCTAGCCTTTTTTCTTCCAGGTATTTTTTTAATGGCACTGCTGCATCCTCATATACAAAACAAAAATCCAATACCGATTTTCTTTCTTCTTCAACAGGGTTGACAATTTTCTTTTCCAATCCGTATGCTTTTTTTATTTGTGTAAAAGCATAATTGGCAAAGCTCTGTTCACATTGTTTGGATATAAACATTTCCGGTTGCAACATGTTCATGATGGGATGTTTTTGCAATACACATTTATCGGGCACATTCAGCATCTCCAATATGTTGGGATTGCTTTTAGAGAGCAATTCCATGAAACGTTTCAATTCGTAATACACAATATCATTGCTGTCGTTGTTTACCTGTGCTGTATATTCCAAACCATAGAACATGTTTTTCGGCAGCACAAACACTCCCTTAATATCGGTATCCGATGATGGCGTATCCAATCCATAAGACCTGCTGCCGGTTATTACTTCAAAAACCAGCAATCCGTTATCCTTTATCCAATCAATGGTCAGCTTTTGCATACAACATTTTTAAAAAGAAATCATTTAGTAACCCCATGCCGGCATTATTTACAGCCAGGTTTTCTTTTCCGGCTTCTATGTATTCAAACAAGCTCAATATCCATTCATTTAGCTTTTCATCTTTTTTATGCAAATACTTTTCGCCAACAGTTGATTTTAATACTATTAATGTTCTCAATCTTTCTTTGTATTCTTCATCTACATATTTCATCAGGCCTTCTATGTGCATGGGCAAAACGGTATTATCTCTTACTATCCAGTTGCAGGAAAGTAAAGACCTTATTAAATAGAAATAACTTTTCAGTTTCAGCTCTTTGTTATCTTTCAATTCTTCCCAAAAGTTTTTTGCCAGGGAATGGTGATGAAAGAAAACTGCGATGGGTGAATAATAACCTGCTATCAGCTCCTTAAATTCATCTCTAAAGCCTGGTATTGAAAAATATTCTATCGGCGAATTAAATCTTTCTATCAATGCTGCATTGGATTTTTTAAGCAGGGTTAAAGATTTTTTCAGATCCCATCCTGTTATATCCAGGTCACCGTCCATTATCTCTACCGTATCTTTTTTTACACTCAACGATAAATACCAGTCTCTTTCATGCATGTACATGAAGCGGATATCAAAATCGCTATCCGGCGAAGGGAAACCCCATGCCCTGCTGCCTGTTTCGCAGGCATAGAGTATTTTGATGTTTTTCTTTCGCTCTATTTCGGTTAGTATGTGTTTTATGTTTTGCATTGCTTTATACTTTTCTTGTCTTTAAATGCACTTAAATTAATCAATACATATCTAAAAAAGCCAAATCTCTTTTACCAAGAACGAACTTAGCAGTATTAAGAGAAAAGTCATTAATTAGATTTACAAAGTTCAAAAAATAATCCCCATCCTTCGGTTCTAAAACATTATACCCATTTTTATCTTCTTGTAAATTAAAGAAATCTTCAAAGGTCTTCTTAGACACTGATTTAATTAGATTGAAAGCATCTTTGTCAATAATCCCACCTTGATGAACTATAATGTGTCGTAAAATAGAAATGAATTCAAAAAACTGTATCCAGTTTGTATCCGATGACAGCCTTGTTTCTTGACGTGAAAACTCTTCAAATAAGATAGATTTTCGTTTCAAAAATTCTACGAGATGTCTATTGTTCCTACTATCTACAGCCACTAAAAATCGCTTTACTTGATTACTAACCTTATCTCCATTTTTTTTACTTTCTAAAGGATTACCCAATGATGGATAATATTCAAGCTGAATTGTCCGTAATAGAAGCAATTCACAAGAATTGTAGATTTTGACTACAGCTAAATTCATAATCCACGAAAAAAATCTTTTTTTGTACCCATCTAGATTTTGATTAGAAATCTCAAATACTTCTTTGTAAGTTTTTAAAAGCCCGTCGGGAGAATTATGAGACAAATCATAAACAGAAAATATCGACTCAAAGTGTTTTCTCTTGGTATCTTCTTTGTAAGATTTTTCAATTGTACTATCTAAAAAAACTTTCCAAAAGTGAAGATCGTTTGAAATTGAAAAAACTGAAGAACGATAAAAGTCGAATATATTTTTAACATCAGTTTCTAATAAATCTTGCATATAATTTTATTTATTATTTAACCCATAAAAAGAAAAAATACCTCCTCTGCTTCTATAAAAGCTCAATAAAGGTATGCCGTACAAGTGAGTGACACAACGATGATGAGCAGCATTCCAAAAGCTTGTTCCAAAGAAAAACATGGATGGCTAAAGCCATTTATGTTTTTAAATTATCCCTGGTCTGAAGACCAGGGCAATACAAAATGCCCACACAAATCAAAATACTAAGACAATGCAAAATATTGATGCAATTGCTTAGTAAAAATAAAAAACATCAGGGTAACTATTCAAATAGCGTACAAGCTGTTCTAACCGCTGAACTATCCCCAACAAGTTGAGGAGTGGGATTCGAACCCACGACCGGCCGAGTAATAATCGAAGTAACGCTACTTTACGACACCTGGTATTTACCGGGGCAAAAAACGATAAAAGCAAACGGCTCTACCACTGAGCTATCCCTAAATAAGGGAGCAGGAGTCGAACCTGCGACCTGTCGATTAATAGTCGAAGTAACTTTTATCTACGGCACCCGATTAAGTTGTACAGGGTAAAAAATCAAAAAGAGTCTATTCATTTGCTCTACCAATTGAGCTACTGCATACATGTAAAATTGTTGTTGGTATGCAGACCGGACTTGAACCGGCAACCTAATGATCACACGAAGTATCTCTTTTTTACGACACCTGTAATGATATATAAAATCAGTGGTAACAACCGCTTAGTGGCTTTGTTTTCCTTTAAAGAAGTAACACTATGCTACGACACACTGAATAAGCTTTTAAAATAATTGAGGGTTATAAATCGAACAGCGACTGTTTTCCCTGAGCTATAATTCAATTTGCATTGAAAAAGCAGGAGTTGAACCTGCGGCCTCTGCATTTTACTGCAACGCTCTTGCCGAAGTAACGCTGTGCTACGACACCTCAAAAAAATTGAAAGAGTAACTGATCGAAAAGAAAAAAGCTTTTCAGCCGTTTACCTAGCCACTCGGCAATATGTACATTACTGTACACAGCAGGATTCGAACCTGCGTACAACGAAGTATTTCTTCTCTACGACACCTTTCAAAATAATTTCAGGAGTAACAAACGAAATGAGTATGGCCGCTGTCAAGCTGAGGAGTTGCACCTCTTCCTCCCGATATTATCGTGAAGACCCTTGGCCCTTTATTGGAGACGAAGTAACCCATCTCTAACGACATCCTTACTTTCTTTTGAGAATGTGATTAAGATAAGCTGCCTGCGGCAGTGCTTACCGTAATCATATTCCATTTAAGAGAATCAAATTATTTTTTAATCAAAGAACTTTTTTAAAAGTATCCCGGGGTTACCGGGATACTGATTTGTTTTTACAGGGTTATGTTATTTATCATCTTCACTGCATCACTTCCATCTTCAATAGCTTTCAGCACATTGAAGATTTTATCGCTCCATCCTGCTATCAGGTACACATCATCACGCTGCACATTTAATGGAACATTGCCATGGCCTGCCAGATCGAACAGGTACAGTTTTGCCTGTGGTGCTATTTTTTTATACTGCTTCCACAATGCTGCAATATTTTCGCCGCTGTTGTTGCTGTTCCACAACTGGCCATCGGTAAACAACATCACTTTATCCACTGCCTTGTTACGCTTCATCAGGTCTTTTATTACTAAGTAACCATTAGTAGCATAACCCACTTCACCTTCACGGCTGTAAAACTCCTGCACATTGGCCAGTATGTTTTTCTTAGCCAGGCTGATGGTTTTCCAGGTGTCGCCAAACATACCGGTGATCACATTATCGCAACGGCTTTGCAACAGCATTGCCAGCATTAAACCGATATCAAAATTCAACACTTTACTTTTTGCACTGATAGGGCTTTGCATACTTCCGCTTACATCAGCTGCTATCAACACTTTGGTATCGGCATCATAACCTGCAATGTTTGCAGCGCTGTTCAATACCGCAGTTTCCAAAGCATCCAGCACTTTACCTACACGGCCATTGTCCAGCATTTTCAATTCACGGTAGGCAGCCAAAAAACGGAAAGGCAATTGCTTACTGTTGGCTACAGCTTTTTCATCGGCGATGTAGGCACATACTTTATTCAATGCTTCCTTACTAACTTCAGCTTCCAGTATGTTACGCAGGTTACGCATAGTAGCCATATAACCCAACTTGTTGCTAAAGATCAGTTCTTCCCATTTTGCTTTTATTGCTGCTTTCTTCAATTCCACAGTGTCAAACTTTTGCTGACCAACAGCACTCAATTCTACCTCCCAGGTAAATGGAGTTTGCAATTCATCATTTACTATTTTATTAAACAGTATTTGCTGTGCTTCGTCCTTTGCTTTTGGGTGTACCAGGAACAAGGCGTCTTTCAGTTTTACCTGTGCATCCCTGTTGTATTTTGCAAACTGGTACTCATCAAATTTATTGAAAGCATCTGCCAGGCCTTTTTGCAATTGCTTGCTCAGTTTGTTCAGCTGTTTTACGTTTTTACGTTCGTTAGCCAAAGCGTAGTACGCCAGCAACTCTGCAATTTCATCGGCACGCTGTACCACACGGTTGGTCATTTTGCTCAGCATTGCATCACCGCTGTGTTGTTTAGCCAATTCTACTGCCAATACCAATGGAATGCTACGCAGGTACATTTGTTCTCTTGCATAGATAGCCAGTTTTGCAACAAAGGCAGCATCATTTTTTGCAATCAGCTCCCTGATACGTACCAGCTTATCAGCAGCTTTTTCATAAAACTGGTCGCTCAATGCGGCTGTGGCTACGGCAGTGTACAATTCCAGTTGTGGTGTTAATACAAATGCTTTTTCGCCTTCGTAATTCACAGTTTCTTTTGCTTTGCCTTTTAATTTTAAATTGAACATCATTGTAAACCTCCTTTGTTTTTGTTTGATAACACAAATCTCAAACCTATGTGTGCAATCTATTTGCACAGTAAAAATTATTTTTTATTTTTTTGTCATCCTTGTGAGATTCGAACTCACACTTTGCTTTCGCAACAGGCCGGCTGTAAATACGCTTCCCTACTAATTGGCTAATTTTCGGTGCACTGTAAACTCTATTCATTCAAACGAGCAGTCTGAACGCCATCTTCCGGCCACTCCACGGATACGTTTAATTTTTCCGCAGCACTTCCTTTTATGCTAAAGAATGTTTGTAAAGAACTATGTCATTTGCTTTGACAATACAAACCTCCAACGCATCTGTGCAATCTATTTGCACAGTAAAAAATATTTTCGTTATTTTTAAAAAAAGTTTCATCATGCCTGTAAACCGTAATGCCCTCATCCGTTACCGCACCATTGACAAATGCCTGCAAAACCGCCGCCGCAAATGGACCATCGAGGATTTGATTGATGCCTGCAATGAAGCCTTGTATGAGTATGAAGGCGTGTACACTAATATCAGCATGCGTACTATACGCTTAGATCTGAATGCCATGCGAAGTGATTCTTTGGGATACAATGCACCCATCATAGTAAAAGACAAAAAGTTTTATACTTATGAAGACGCAGAGTATTCCATTGCTAACAGTCCGCTTACTCCGCAAGACCTGGGCATATTACAGGAGGTATCGCATCTGCTCCGACAGTTTAAAGGTTTCAGCCACTTTAATGAAGTGAGCGAAATGGTAAACAAGCTGGAAGACAAAATTTACAGCGAACAAAACCAACAAGCCTCAGTAATTGATTTTGAAAAAAACGATCTGCTCACTGGTATTGAATGGCTGGATATTTTATACAAAGCCATAGTAAATAAAACAACCTTGCTGCTGACCTACCAATCTTTTAAAGCCAGGCAGGCAAGTGACATTATTTTTTATCCTTACCTGCTTAAAGAATTCCGCAACCGCTGGTTTATCCTCGGCATGAAAAAACAAGGCAAAGAAATTATCACTTTTGCTTTGGACCGTATTCAAAATATTACACCACAAGACAAAGAACTTTTTGTGCAGCACAAAAAATTTGAACCACACACTTATTTTGATAACATCATTGGTGTTACCCGTAACTATGCCGAAAAACCCACTACTATTTTATTTTGGGCCAGTACCTATCATGCGCCCTACATCAAAACCAAACCTATTCATGCTTCACAAAAAATTGTGGAGGAAGTGCAGGGTGGTACACATTTCAGTATTGAAGTAATCCCCAATTTTGAAATGGAACGTGAGCTCATTGGTTTTGGCGAAGGGCTTAAAGTTTTATCACCCAACAATATTGTAAGGCAGATGAAAAGAAAAGTGCGTTTGATGGCAGCGCTGTATGAAGCAGGCCAGGAGTAAAATACTTCCGGCCTGCATACATCACCACACTTTATTCATACTTCAATAAAAATTCAGGATTAATTGCTTTGAAAGAAACCCTTCCTATAGTATCTGTTTTTTCTACCAACGGCCTTATTACAATTCCTTCCCTGTCCACATTATACAAAACAGATTTTCCTATCGCTTTATTTACCAATGCTTCAATTGAAACAGACAAGGAATAGTTAGTTTCTAAAACCGGTACCGTATTAAACCCTAACTCCTCAATCAGTAACACAAAATCATTATGATCTAAAAACTCGTAAGCATCAATATTAAAAACTGAAAAGAAAAAAATCTGTTGTCCTTTCAATTTGTATTTATTACCCTGGATACCCTCTCCAATCACTTCACCCTGTAAAGCATAATTGGCTTTTACTGCACGCAATTTTTCTTCTACCTGCATTTCCCGTGCTAATTTCCACAAAGTATTATCTGCAGTTTCTACCAGTTCCAGGTTTCTGCTGCATACACCAAATACACCGTCTTTAATAAAATAAGTAACTGATGTGCCGTCGAGCTTTTCGGTAATATAACATGGTTCGTCTTTAAACTTATCCAATAACTCTTGCAGTACCTGTACTCTTGTCTCGTCTGTTTTAGGAATGAAAGAAGGAAAATCAGCTTTCATAATACCAGATAAATTTGCCGGTATCGGCGGTTCATATTTTTCAATTGCCAAAACCTCAGTTACATCCAATCCTTCTTCAATAGAAAAATTTTGCGGAAGTATAGAAAGCGGGAAACAAATACCTTGAGAAACCTGGCCTCTCAATCTTACTGTCCTTACCCTCATACCCCTTGGTTTCATAAATTCAAACTCGGTTTTATCAGGCAGTAAAGCATCTATTTCTACATACACACAAAAATCACCCTCATTAAATTCACCTTTTTTTACAACCAGTTGCCAGCCCAATACTGTTGCCTTAACGATAGCATCAGCACCAGGTATTGATTCAATTCTTTTAATTTTTTGTATAGAGGCTAATTGTCTCATTGGTTTATTTTTAAATTTTTAATTCATCACGGCTTCCCTTCTAAAACCCATTACCTGCATTGCCGGTTTTTCTACTTCCATATCATCAGGATTGGTTATTTCAGCAATCGTCATGCATTTATGAATTTTATTTTTAAATCCTAAATGATCACTTAACCTTTGCGCTTTACTGGCATTCAATTTATCAAATTCATACTTCGCTATCAATCTACCTTTTCGCAGCAATGCACTATCTACCATACTTAATGCGCTGTTGAAAGTGCAAATGATCTGCACATTCAGGCAATCACTCAATAAGCCATCACTAATGTTCAGCAAATTGCTTACACTACTATTGCTGCTGAATTTTCTATCCATGATGATATTCTCTGCATCTTCAATGATCAGTACCGCATTGGGATTGTCGATCAAAAGGTCAATAAACTCAGGGTTCATTAAATTACCTGCCACACCCGGTGAAACAAACAATACTTTTTTCTTCATACTACCTATCAAATGACGCAGGTAAGTTGTTTTACCGGTGCCAGGCAAACCATGCAGTAATATGATTCCCTTATCATTTTCTTTTTCCAATCGTTGTTTGATAATTGCATCTATCGGTTTAAAATCATCATTGTAATAAAGGTCAATATCCAGTACTGTTGGTTTTATTTCCAACTGTTTCAAGTCAAGACCTGTACTCGTTTGTGTGATAATATTTATTTCAAACGGATCTTCTTTTTCCGGTACTTTAAAAGCAGCAAAAGCGGTTATCAATGCGTTTGCATACTCATAGTTGCTGTTACCAAACAAAACTTCTGCATATTCATCGCTCAACTTTACCAGCACTTTATTTTCTAATTTAAATACCGTAGTACCAAAGTTTTGCCGGCTATCCTGCCAGCTGTAATAATTGCGCTGATAAATTGCCATTATTTTTCCTGCAAGTCCGCTATTGATATACTCGTATGCTTTTGTTGCATCAATGTTACTAATGGCACTTATACAAGGTGTTGCTTTAAATTCTTTTATGTAAAAAGCTTTTACTTCTATGTAATAAGATTCAAAGATGGACGCATTTTTATTGCGGATAAATTTTTGCTTTATTTGTCTCCATATGTTTTGTAAACTGTCTTTCGCATCCGGAATCATCCAGATCAACAACAGCATTCCCAAAACTAAAATTATCGGTCCCATTTTTTTACTTTTAATTCTTTATAAATTTTTTCTTCATTTTTTTATTGACGCACTAATGCACAATTTTATTAGCACAACTGGAGCTTGCAAAAGCATCTGGCTTGGCTTTAAAAGCAAAACCCATTCCCAGGATATAACCCATTGCCTCTTTTAAAGCATCGTTGCTTTTAAAATTTGGATTGGTATTGATATCCACGTGCACTTCCATATCCACACTGTACCTGCTGAAAACATTGCACAATGGGTAAGCCACTTCAATACTCTTAGCTACTTCTGTCAGCATTCTTTGTTTAATACTCATTTTTTGCAAAGTGGTTTCGTTACAGATGTACATAAATCCTCCTTTACCTTTACGAATGAAAACTATCACGGTAGCAAATTCAGTTTCTTTTCCTTTCACCTGGCTATCGGTACCAATACACACTTTTAATTCGTGGCCCATTGCTCTTTCTCTTTCAATAGTGTTCCTCACTTCATCCTCAATAGGAATGCGAATTTTTTCGCCATTCAATTTTCTCCATTGCTGCTGATCTGTTTCCATTGTTTTATTTTTTTAAGAGCATTTGCTCATCAATTGATCTTTATTATTTCAAGTATTTGTAATAACGATTTGTTTTTATAGGGATCAACCTCATCATATTGCTCCAATTTTACCCAGTGTTTATACTTATAATATCCTCTAAGCAATTTGCACTGCCTTTTTCTGTAATCATTTCTATCCAGGTAATTATCAATGATGCTCATTTTTGATTCCAGTTCTGCGTCTTTTATTCTTACCTTATCAATCATATTGGGTTTTACCTTCAATACAAATCGCCATGCCTCTGTAAACTCGTAACGCTTTACAGGTTGTTTTCTCCAATCCAACTCCCATACTTCACGAAAAAATGTTTTTTCAATTTCGCTGAACTCCATTTTCACAAACTCGTATTCATAAGGTTTTAAAAGATATTGTGGTTTTACCTCGTATCTTTTTCTGCCCCTTCTCCTTTTTTTCTTTTTAAAATCTTTTCGCCAGCTGTAGTCATAACTGTTTATTTTATTTAGAATTCCTTCAAAGAAAGTTGCATACCTACTCCTTGCCACATCTTCCCGTAATACAAAAAACCTTACCCAGCCTTTTTGTACAGGCGGGTGCAAAGGCTCCCACCCCAGATTTCTTTGTTGTCTATACAATAAGGTTTCTTCCTTATCTAATTGTATAAGTTGTTTATCAAAGTCTTCGTACTGCATGCGTTTCTTTTGCCGTGCAGTACGTAAACGGTAAGAGAGAATATCTGCTCCATACTGTTGAATAAGTTTTGTGTCCATAATGTTTTATTTAGTTTCGATCGAAAACTCCGGTGCCATTGCACCAGTTGCGTATTCTGCTTCATTATGAACTGTGAACTTTTTTTCATTACTTCTTTTTTGAATTTTATAAAATATTTTTTGCATCAATACAAGGACTCGAACCCTGACAGATAGTGTTGGAAACTATCATGCTGCCATTACATCATACTGATAATTTTTATTGCGGATGAAACAGGATTCGAACCTGTACTGTTGCGGCTTCAACGCAATGCTCTGCCATTGGAGCTATTCATCCATAATTGTTTGCAACAGATTTGTTGATTGATCCATATTTCCTCATCTTCGAATTCACCTGTTATCAAACAATTTTTTTATTGAGTCCTGCGAAAGATTCGAACTTTCTTCTCCCGATTTGCAGTCGAGCGCATACAGCCATGTCTGCCAGTAGGACGCTTGCGGAGAGTGTAAGAATCGAACTTACCTGAGTGTTACCTCAACCTTGGCTTAGCGGGCCAGCACATTACCTCTCTGTCAACTCTCCAAAAAATTTCGGAGAGAAAGGGACTCGAACCCCTCCGAAGGAGTTCTTTGAACCGAACCTGTTACAGTCAACTGTTTTCAAGACAGCTCCCCAGACCAACCGGACTCTCTCCATCGTGTGTGAGTGAGTGGATTCGAACCACCTAAGTCTTTTGAACAACAGATTTACAGTCTGCTACGAATCACCTTCTTCGTCGCACTCACATTTTATTAACCGCCAACAGGGTTTGTCCCGATCTATCGGCACTGCGGGGTTTTGAGGATGAAGAAAGATTCGAACTTTCAACATGATGCCTAACAAACATCTGCTCTACCATTGAGCTATTCATCCATTATTTGTTTGACCAGGAATTTTTAAAGATCGATGGGACCAAAAAAATTATAGCATCCATAATTATTTTAATCATTTTCATCCGCCCAAATCCCGTTCAAACAAACTGTAGTTCCGATGAGACTCGAACTCACAACCCCCGAATTAAAAGTTCGGTGCATCTAACCATTGAGCTACGAAACTATTTTGTTGCGGTTAATAGATTCGAACCAATAACCTTTACCGTATCAGGGTAACGCTCTACCATTGAGCTAAACCGCAATTTTATTTTCTGTTGACCTGAACAGACTCGAACTGTTAACCTCGAACGTATAAGGTTCTTGCTCTAACCATTGAACTACAGGTCAATGTTGTTGCGCCTACAAGATTCGAACTTGTATGTGAAGCTTATGAGACTTCTGAGTTAACCATTACTCCAAAGCGCATTATTTTTCGTTGGCTTAACAAGAGTCGAACTTGTATCTCTACGTTCGTAGCGTAGCATTCTTATCCATTGAACTATAAACCATTTTTCGTTAGCTGGATGAGATTCGAACTCATACTACATAGTTTTTAAAGCTATTGCCTCTTCCGTTGGGCTACCAGCCATTGTTGTGCGGCTTCCGGATTTGAACCGGATACAATACACTTATGTTTACCTCCTTGAAAAGAGGAAGTGTATTATGTTACCATTACACTCAACCGCATTGGTTGACTCCGGGGCTCGAACCCTGTTCTTCCGTTGCACAGACGGATGCTTTACCAGATAAGCTAGGGCCAACATTTACTAAGTGCAGTATGAGTGATTCGAACACTCTCCTCCGATTTGGAAGACCGGCACGCCGCCATCAACGCATATACTGCTTTTCATTTTGTTATTGAGGATAGATTCGAACTATCGCCTTCAGATTCAAATGCTGAAATGCTACCGTTACACTACTCAATAATTTTTGCGGTTCGTATGAGAATCGAACTCATAGCTTCTGATAGACAATCAGAAATGTTAGCCATTACACTAACGAACCATTATAGTGGAGTACCGGCTGAAACAGTACTGCACACTACGTTTCAAGGGTTGGTAGTCTATACCGGATTCGAACCGGTATTTTCAAGGCGAAAGCTTGATGTCCTGAACCATTAGACCAATAGACCCTTTTCACATGGTCAGACGGGACGTCAGACCATGTAGCTTGTATAGTAGGCAAGATTCGAACTTGCAGCCTCTCCGGTCCAGGCGGAGTATCCAACCAATTGGAATGCTACTATATTTTTTTATCAACATTTAAAAGAGCGTAAGAAGTTTAAAAAGCTTCCCCGTTGCATCTCCCGGGGAAAGCTTTATTCCTCCTTCTGCATCTAATACTTTATACTGCTTTGTTTTCCTTCTCGTTTATTTTGGTTATCCAGTCATCCACCGTTGTGATCACTATTTTGATAAACCATACCACTATTAAAAATTTCATACCCTTTTTTTTAATTTAATACTTACGCTTTCCTTTTCCGGCTTTACCAGCTCGTGCCACAAACAGGTGAACGATTGCCAGTAAAATTTTAAAAAAGTGCAACATGTGCATAGTGTTGTTATTTTCCATCTCACCCTCCTTTGCGGACAAAAAAAAGCCCGGTCGTTTTAATTACGACCGGGCTTCTGCTTAACAAGTTTTTACTTACTCATTCGCTTTACACAGTCGTGTTATGTTATAATCATTTCTACCTTCACAAATCGGCATACTATTACCTATAGGCATAAACGTAGTTTCTCCTTTTACCAATAGCTGGCGTTTTGTTATTTGTATGATACTTTGTTTAAAGTGCATCAGCATGATTTAATTTAAAATAATTTTTCTTTGCCACGTAACCGCTGCCGGGTTGTAACCACTTGTGGGGCTACGTTACCTTAAGCAACAACTAACAAAAAACCCCGCTGATTCAGGCGGGGCTTAAGTTATAGCGAATTAGTTTTGTACTATTCAACAGTGTAACATGCCCCGCAACTGGTATCATAGCCTTTCGGACTAAACCAATTTGTTGACTCCATAT
Source organism: Ferruginibacter sp. SUN106 (assembly GCF_050611765.1). Taxonomy (NCBI): domain Bacteria; kingdom Pseudomonadati; phylum Bacteroidota; class Chitinophagia; order Chitinophagales; family Chitinophagaceae; genus Ferruginibacter; species Ferruginibacter sp. SUN106. The sequence continues at coordinate 89,303 of NZ_JBODJC010000007.1, read as the reverse complement.
GTAGTTGTATGCGTAACATGTTTTGTTGTTTTTAAATTTTGTTTTGCAATGCAAAGATGAATTTATTTTTTTGATACTGCCAAATTTTTTTCAAAAAAAATAAAAATATTTTTTTTCTTCTTGTGAAAATAAAAAAATGCAGCAGTTAAAAATAAAAACCAAGAGGCCCGATTTGTATTGAAAAAATTATATTTTGGGTAGATAAAGATGTTCCCGGATAGCATAAATGATAATACCTGCAGTATTTTTAACGTCCATCTTTTCAATGATTTTTAAGCGCAGGCCTTCAACGGTTCTTACACTTAAAAATATTTTTTCGCCAATTTCTTTATTGGTCAATCCTTCGCAGATGTATTGAATAATTTCTTTTTCCCTTTCATTAAATTCGGGCTTATCTTTTTTCAGGTGCAGTTGAAACCTGCTTTTAGCAACCATGCTGGCCAGCTTTTGCGAAGTAAGGCGACAGTAATGAGGTTCGTTATTGGCAACTGTATGCACCGCTTCAATAATTTCTGTTTTATCGGCATTTTTTAAAAGATACCCTTTGGCACCAGCTTCCAGCATATCCACAATCAGGTCCTCCTCATCAAACATGGTTAATGCAATAATACCAATAGAAGGATAATGTTCAGTAAGGTGTTTGGTTGCTGTAACACCATCCAGGGTGGGCATTTTTACGTCGGTGATCACTACATCAGGTAAAATTTCCTTTACCAGTGCAATCAGTTCTTTGCCATCGCCTGCTTCTCCGGCTACTTCAATATCGGGTTGCTTTTGCAACATCAGCTTTAAGCCATCCCTGAATATCTCATGATCGTCGGCAATTATAACTTTAATAATACGTGTATTCATTGTAGTTACTATACAGGAATATCAAAAATATAAGTAACTCCTTTTCCTGGTTGGGAATTACAGATCATTTCGCCGCCCATTACTTCGGCACGGCTCTGCAAGTTACGCAACCCCAGGCCTTTAAGTTCTTTTGCAGTTGAAAAAAAGTCAAACCCCTTTCCATTATCGGCTGTTGCAAGCAATATACGGTTGTCATCTTTTCGCAAGCTGATCAGCAGTAAATTGGCACCGGAATGTTTAATGGTATTGTGCAATACTTCCTGTACAATTCTGTAGATATTTATTTCTTTATTCTGATCGAGCCTCACCTCCTGTTCGCAAGTGAATTTAATTTCCAGCTTACTGGCTTTCTTATAAGTTTCAGCTAATTCGTCTATTGCATTTTTTAACCCTTTACGCAATAGCGTATTGGGCATTAGGTTGTTAGATATCTCCCTTAATTTTTGAATGATACTATCAATATGCTGGCTTGATTTTACTACCAGTTGCTGATCTTCGGCACCAACAGTTTCTATATTATTGATCTGCAATTTTACAGCCGATAATAATGGCCCCAGTTCATCGTGCAGGTCGGATGCAATTCTTCTTCTTTCATTTTCCAGTGTATCAATTTCTGCCTGAATTTTATCTTTATGCATACGGATGCTTTTTCTATGGTAGCCAATAGCCGTTATAATAAAATATAACAGTATGATGCCTACTACAGAAGCAACAATTAAAATAGCGTGGTAAAATTCTTCTTCCTGGGTATGCATAAGGCGCCTATTGCAAACATCAAATTAACAATTAGATTTGAATAACCAATAACTTCCTGTAACCCTCTTCTCAATTGCTTACTGGTATCAATACCAAACAATGACAGACTGGCGGTGCGGCTTAAAAGATAAAAAGAAAAGAAAATAATGACACCCAGCAGTATCCAGAATTTAGGATTTTTTACTAAATAAGCACGGTCCTGTATAACCAATTTATTAAAAGCCGTAACTGCAAAAAATAAAAGCGTAGTGCCATAAATAACCCTGAAGTACATATTCGGGCTTGTAAAACCTGCCGGGTAAAAACTAAATACCAGCCATATCACAACTGCCGATGCCATTATGTAAATAAAATATCGTTGCTTAAAATTAAATAACCCCCATAAATGAAAGAGCCAGGTGTAAAAGAAAAATTCTATCAGGCAAAAGATATTGATCATTACCAATTTTACTGTGAAGAGCTCTTTTTCAATAAGGATATAACTGATAATTTCTACCAGTAAAGAAATTGTTGCCAGGTAAAAAAAGGGATAATAAGACTTGTCGATCGTTTTAAATTTTATTATCCCAATTATTACGGCAGGGCCTATACTAAGGCTTAAAATAAATTGTACTACTTCGTTGTTCATATATCAGGTACGAAGTTGATAAGGTTTAAGGTTTAATAGCTTGTACAAGGAGGATCGCATTGGCCCTGCTCCACACCTCCGGTACTGTCACCAGGCATACGGCTATCTGATTTTGCAGCACGTGCAGCCGGAGCAGCGGTATCTTTTTTAGTACCAGCATCATCGGTTACCTTATGCGATTTACCATCTTCATGTAAATATAAATTGTTACCCTTGCTATCCACCCCTACCAGCATCAAACGCATGCTGCTGCTATCGCCATCTTTCTTCAAGCCATACAGTACTTTTATACCTACGCAATCCGGAATCTGCAAAATCTCAATCAGTGCTTTTTTATTAAAAGCTTCACTGAAAGGAATAGAAAAACCGGGGCGGCACTTTTGCAAAGAATCCCTGTCCATGGCAAAAGCAGCCTGGTAGTCTTTTATTTGCTGCCGTGAAATAAAGTGATCGATCTTTGCCAATGCCGACGTGTCTTTAGGCACAGGAACAAAAACCCCTTCCCCTTTTTCTTCGGTACAGGATGCCATAAAAACTAATGCTATTAGCAGTAACATTAAAGGCCGTTGTATTACGGCAGATACTAGTTTTTTAAATTGTTGCATGGTATGAATTTTTAACTTAAGATTAAAAGTAGAAATATACCTGCTTAAACCCATGCGTAGAACTACGTTTTTTTAATGTATCAACTACCTGATATTATCAGTAGCTGTACCCTTGTTTTTCAATAGTGCCTGATGCAACTTTACAGCAGCATCTCCCTAATAACCTTTTATTGCCAGCTATTTTAAATTATTACTTAAAGCAAAAGTTATGAAACAGACTATGGGTACTAAAAAAAGAGCTACCGCATTACAACTCGCCGCCGACACTGATTTTAACTGGGATTCATTTGAAACCAGGGCTGCGTTTTATACCGAAGAAATTAAAAAGATCAACGAATCGCTGAACCGGCTTTCTATAATGGATGATGCCCGGCAGATAATTACCTTATGTAGTAAACTAAAACTGATGAAGGATAAATTACGGAGGAGATGGTAAAGAATGTTGAATGTGAAATTTAAGAATATCGAATGTTTTTTGGAATGAAAGAGCATTCGATATTCCCCGATGACATTTTTATTTTAGTTTATTTCAGGTGATAGTACCATTATATCATACTTCTTAATTATTTCGTATCCGTTTTCATCTATTGAGCCATCGGTTCTTGTTATAAAAGCCCTCATTGGCCTGAGGTCGATCACTATCCATTTGTTGGCATTGTATTGCTTTAAAAAATAAGGCGAGTAAGGTGTATTAGGGTCTGACAGTTCATCAACTATTTTATCGTTATTGTCTTTACTCATCCTGGGTACAAATTCTATATTAGTAAAATTTACGCCTTCCATTTTCGATAACTCGTAAATCATATTGCCTATATCATACTGTTGCTTTTCCATATTTATTCCTTTAGCCAAATGATTATCTCCCATTTTTAAAAATACTTTTGGGCTTTTTTTGTACTTAGCCTGGAATGCCTTTAAATAAGTATAATAGTGTTGCTTCATCAAATCTGTTCTGCAGCTCAACGATTGATAAATTGTTTTTCTTCTTTCGTGCTTGGTATAAATATCTATTGCTTTTTTTACTTCGTTCAAATCGGCAATATCTTTTTTACTTTTACTCAAACCAATTATTGCATCTATATCTTCAGGCTGAGGCATGTACCAGTATTTTATAGCAGAATCGTAGGCTGCTTTACATTTCACCTGGTTGGCTTTGGTTAAATTATTATACGCCTGGTTTATATACAAGTGAAAACTAAGTTGAAACTCATGATCTAAACCCCAGAGTTTTATATTGTTTTTTACAGCAGCCAATAACATTAAAGAATCGGGTGCAGTGTAAAAAAATGGTGTTAGTGTAAATGCTTTAAAATTTTTGCCCTGGAAAACCTCGTTTGCTTTTCTATATTTTTGATACGCTGATTTATCTATTGCATAAGTTTCTAAAGCTGCTGCCGCCATCGGGCTTATCTCTACTGCCCATGCATTGTAATTATTCTTTGCCGCTTCTCCCAATGCTTCTTTAGTAAGTAAAGAAATTAAAGGAGAATTGTGGTACTCTCCCCAACCCACATAATTATTTTCGGCATATTGCTTCATTAAAAAATTCCATCCATCGCCTACAGGCTTATCATTTACTATTTCGAAACTTAATCTGGAAGTGTTTATAATAGAGTCTAAAATTTTAATATTTTGTGATTTTGCAATTACCGGGCTTAATAAAAAACTTAAAACAAGGATTCTTCTTAATAGCATAATTTTTTTCCTAAATATAGTATTTTATACTTTTCATTTATTTTTTTAAGCTTTTCTGTTCGCCCAATTTGCTGCGGTATCCCAAGCTGTCATAGTGGGGTATCAGGGTTATATTAGTACGACAGTTTAATATAATCTCAAACAATTTCATTTCGCCAGATTTACTTGATCTTCTAATACGGCATCGTCAACGCATCCCCCACTACCACATTCTTAAAATTGGTTGCTAAAAAAGACATATCGGTTTCTGTCCATTTTGGATTAGTGGCCCAGGCAATACTTTTTCTTGCAAAATCTTTTTCCCAATCCTGGCTGATGATGATGGTTTGCACCGTTAAATTGCCCATTAAAAAATCTTTCAGCTCAATGGTAAAGTATGGAATGGTGGCAATAAAATCGATAAGCTCTTCTTCAGTAGCTGCTGTAATTTCTTTTGCAAAATAATTATCCGCTATTTTCCTGCGGTAATGAATAGTGATCTTTATGCAGTCGTTGATCACATACAATAAATATTCTCTTGTAATGCCTTTCATAATCGATGTTTTTCTTTTCAAAATAATTTTCCCTGCCCGCCCGGCACCCTGAATTGACTTCTGTCTAAACTCCATTCTTCTGCATTCATGTTATAGAGCTTGCCATATTTTTTATAGGTCTGCGCTACCATATCGGCAATGCCCCCTTCGCCACGCATGCGTACGCCCCACCGGGTGTCGTTCACTTTACCATCGTGGCTTTGTTCTATCAAATGCCATACCTTATCTGCATGATTAGGAAAATTTTTATACAACCAGTCGTGAAATAAAAATTTAATAGCGCCATTTAAACGAATGAAAGTATAAGCGGTGAATGTGGCACCGTTATCTGCTGCCGCTTTCATAATGCGTTGCATTTCGTGTTCATTCAGTCCTGGTATCATTGGCCCCATCATTATGCCCATGCGTACGCCGGCACTGCTGAGTTCGTTGATCACTTTTAATTTTTGTTTGGCGGTAACGGTTCTTGGTTCCATCATCCGCCGCAGGTCTTCATTAAAGGAAGTAATAGACACCATGGCTGATACGATACCTTTCTTCCCCATCTCCTGCAGTATATCTTTGTCTTTGAGTATCCATGCATTTTTTGTAAGAATACCTACCGGCTGATTAAACTCATTGCAAACTTCGAGTAACCCCCTGGTTAAGCGATACTTTTGTTCGGCAGGTTGATAGCAATCGGTATTGCCACTGAGCATGATGGGTGTAGCGTCCCACTTAGGGTGCATTAAAAATTTACGCAACAGCTGCGGTGCATTTTTTTTGATAATGATCTTCTGTTCAAAATCCAACCCGGCGCTGTAACCCCAGTATTCATGCACATTACGGGCATAACAGTAAATGCAGCCGTGTTCGCAACCTGCATAAGGGTTCATACTATAGCCCATGCCCACATCCTTACTTTCTACTTTGTTTACAATGGTTTTGCTTTGTTGTTCGATGTATTGTGTGGGCAAATTGGTAGCTTCCCAATCATCAATACCTTCAATATGTTCCTGGGTTTTTTCATCTTTGAGAAAACGGTTTTTAGTATTGAATTGTGCGCCACGGCCGGCGAGGTATTGCACGGATTCTTCCTGTGGTTTAGCGGATACTTTATGGTGATCTTGTTGAAGTTTATTATTTTCCATTGAAGTTTTTTATTGATTACATGAATTGAGATGAATCTGCTTGTTGGCAGGCAGATTGCACGAATTATTTTTTGCACGGATCAATTTGCCCGCAGAAATCGCAGAGATTCGCAGAAAAGAAAACAATGTATTTAATCTGCAAGTTCTGCGGGGCATTTTTGCATTTACATAAACAGCTCTCCTTGTTTTGTATTTACCGGTAAATTCTCAAACTCAAAACGCTTTGCTATTTCATATTTTAATTCTCCCACGGGGCGTTTTAATAAGAGCATCGCATCAGCAATAAACCTGCCGGTAAAATGCCGGTGACTATACTCCAGCCAGCCTTTTTCATATTGCCAGGGTAATAATTTCCTGGCAATGGTCAGGTGTGGTTCTATAATAAAATGTGGTTTATTGTCATCGTTCAATTTCATCAGGCGTTGTGTTTCGGTACGTATTTGTTTTACCAAACGCTGCACCGGCACTTTACTGGTGATATTGATGTAAATGGTATGGCTGGGGAAACTGCCATAATCCTTCAACTCAATTTTTACCGGTTGAAAACCCATCGCAATAGTTTTTAAATGGTTGACAATCCTGTCTTCCATCATTTCGTACTGTACAAAATTTACCAGGGTTATGTGCGGCTTGCCCCAACGGGCCGTTTCAGCCTGGTACTTTTCGTAAAACTCCTTTTTAACTGCCATAATCTTATTCCGTAATTCTTCATGTGGATTTAATACGAGCAGGTACTCGTACACCCGGTAGCCGGGAATGGTATTGGTTAAATCTTTCATGTTATTAAATATTTTGGTTACTAAATTTGTTAGCTAATTATTTTAGCATAAATTTACTAAATAATTTAGACAATCAAAATATATTTTATCTCACCCCTTCCCCTCTCCTGCCCTTCGACAAGCGCAGGACTACGGCAAGGATTAAAAATAATTATTTATGGAAGTAGAGAAATTTTTTGGCAGCAGCTACAACGGTTCTAAACGTTTTACCCAGCACAATGTAGCTACAGCAAATGCCACCGGCTTTGGCGCTGCGGCAGACGATTATATGGAACGTGGCATCGACCTGAATGAACAACTGATCCGCAATAAACCGGCTACCTTTTTTATGAAAGTGAGTGGTAACAGTATGATCAACGCCGGCATTTTTGATGGTGATATTGTAATTGTAGACCGGAGTATTAAACCCGTTAATGGCAAAATTGTAATTGCCGTTATTGATGGCGATATGCTGATACGGCGTTATGAAAAAAATATCAACAGCCTACGCCTGATTCCTGAAACACCAAAACTATCACCGATTGATGTGAGTGAGTTTATGGATTTTAAAATTTGGGGTGTGGTGGTTTGTGTTATTCGTACCCTGGGCTGAAGTCCAGGGTAAGTCATGAAGGGCAGGACAAGTGATAAAGGACAGGCAAGTGATGAAACCTCCTGATAAATTGAATATCTCTACTAATCAAACTGTAACATAACTTGCCCTAGGCTTTAGCCCGGGATAATAAAACAAAACATCAACGGGCTTTAGCCCTTCACACATGAAAGCCATTGTAGATTGTAACAGTTTTTATTGCAGTTGCGAAAGATTATTCCGGCCACACCTGGATAATAAACCCGTTGTTGTACTCAGCAACAACGATGGCTGTATTATTTCCCGGAGCGATGAAGCCAAACAATTAGGTGTGGAAATGGCTGGACCTTATTTTAAAGCCAAACCATTGATAGAAAAATATGGAGTAACAACATTTTCCTCTAATTATAATTTGTATGGCGATTTAAGCTGGCGGGTAATGGAAACCCTACGCATTATGTTAGGCAAAGAAAATGTGGAAGTATATTCTGTTGATGAAGCTTTTTTAAATTTAGAGGAGTTTAATGAAAAAGACCTGCAACAGGTGGCGATGAACATCCGGGAAACTGTAGAACAATGGACCGGCATAAAAGTTTCTGTTGGTGTGGCACCTACCAAAGTGTTATCTAAAGTGGCCAATCATTTAGCTAAAAAAAATAAAATAGCAACAGACTGTGTGGTAGTACTGGATACCAAAGAAAAAATTGACAAAGCATTGCAGGATACTCCCATTGGCGAAGTATGGGGCGTGGGCCGTCAATATGCAGAAAAATTAATGGACATGAATGCTGTATTCACCGCATTCGATCTTACAAAAAAAACAGAAGAGTGGGCACATAAAAATTTAGGTGGTGTGGTTGGTATTCGTTTAATAAAAGAATTAAAAGGTGAACCTGCCAATGAAATGAAAGATGAATTAGTGGTAAAGAAAATGATTGCTACCACAAGAATGTTTGGCAGCCCGGTTAGAAATATCGGTGATATTAAAGAAGCCGTTGCAACGTATACTTCCAAAGCTGCCGAAAAATTACGCCGGCAGCAAAGCGCTGCCAATACCATCAGTGTATTTGTAGTGGCAAAAGAACAAAACCATAATGCCACTTTCAATCGTGGTGCTACTATTAGTTCCTACACAACATTGCCTGTGGCTACTTCTGCTACCAATGAATTGATAAAACCTGCAGTAAAATTAGTTGACCAACTATACGAACAGGGAAGAATTTATAAAAAAGCAGGTGTAATGCTCAGCGGACTTGTTCCGGATGAAACCATACAAGGCAATTTATTTTTACCGGAAACAAAAAACGCCAATCGTTTATTGATGAGTATGGTGGATAATGTAAACTTTGCTATGAGAGATGACATGCTCAAATTTGCTGCATCAGGCACTACAAGAGACTGGAAGATGCGCCAGGAATTAAGAAGTCCACGATATACATCAAGATGGGAAGAATTGTTTGTGGTTCACTAAAATAAAACACCTTGCGGATCATCACCATCTAAAAAGCCTGGCTTATTCAAATTCAACCCCATTGCCGCATTCATCTTATCTACCAAATAAACCGTCAGCTCCGGCGATGTGGCTTCATCATGCATATGCATGAAAAAATACACTTCTTCCATACCCTTATCCACCCAGTATTTCATTCTTTCAATCCATGCATCACATCGTGTATAATCAGATGGATGCAAACTGTTACCTACATAACGAATGAATACTTTAGGAATGGTTACATGCATGTGTGCACAATCTCTTCTGCCCGCAGTATCTGTGATCACTGCACCCATGTTCATTTCTTTCAACCTGGTAAACATCTCTTCACGAATATCATCTTTTTTAAACCAGTCAGGATGACGTACTTCTAAAAAAAATTGCAGATCGGTTGGTAAGGTTTTTAAATAATCAAACAGTTCATCTTTTCTTTTAGGAGAAAAAGTGTCACTTACCTGAATAAAGATGGGGCCGAGAAATTCTTCGAAAGCTACAATGCCACGGAAAAATTCATTCGTAATAAATTGCTTGCCATTTAAACTGCCACGATGTGTTATGCCCTGGTACATTTTAGGACAAAATTTGAAATCCCTGCCCTTCGCTTTCTCCGTCCATTTACGAATGCCGGCATCACCATACACTTTATAATGTGTAGCATTTAATTCAATGCTGTTGTAATGTTGTACATAATGTTGCAGAAAATCTTTCTCTTTTGTCTTAGGCGGATAAATTTTTCCGATCCATTCTTCCCTGCCCCATTTGGCGCAGCCCAGGTACACTTTCGGGGCTTTAACTCTTTTGCCATTTAATATGGTTTTATTAAACGCAGGTTCTTTAGGTAAAGAAAAATCAATGCTCTCCAGCTCCTGCTCGGGCACCCTTCCAAATTCCATAAAAATATCTTTTTGTAAATCTACAACAATGGTTGCCACGGATTACACAGATTTACACGGATTATTTTAGGGGATGTGTTTTTCTGTGTTAATCTGTGTCCTGATGCATTTGGATGGCAATAGTTTTTTGCCGCAGGCAAAACTTGTATTCATCTGTGTTAATCTGTGCAATCTGTGGCAAACCAAAAATTCACGTAGTGAATTAGATAGTCTCTTAACATTAAAGTAACTTCATAACAATTATAGTATTTTTAAATTGAGTAAAATAATAAGCATGCAAAAAGCACAATTTGGAATGATAGGTTTGGGAACGATGGGCCGCAACCTCGTACTCAACATGGCCGACCATGGTATTGCAGTTTGTGGGTACGACCGCAACACCGATCAACAAAAACGTTTATTAGAAGAAGGGAAAGATAAGCCGGTACAGACTGCTGCAACTATGCAGGCATTTGTAGAAAGCCTGGAAACACCACGCCGCATTATGATGCTGGTGCCTGCAGGAAAAATTGTAGATGCAGTAATTGATGAGATAAAACCGTTTTTACAAGCTGGTGATATTTTAATTGACGGCGGTAATTCTCATTTCACCGATACCGATGCAAGGATTGCACGGCTGCAGGATACCGGCATCCACTTTACCGGCATGGGTGTAAGCGGTGGCGAAGATGGCGCAAGGCTTGGCCCGAGCATGATGCCGGGTGGTAACAAAGATGGTTATGCAGAATTAAAAAATATTTTAGAAAAGATAGCGGCGCAAACAGATGAAGGCCCTTGTGTAACTTTTGTAGGCAATGGCAGCGCAGGCCATTACACAAAAATGGTGCATAATGGTATTGAATATGCCATCATGCAACTGATAAGTGAGGTGTATGCCATTTTAAAAAATGTTGGTGGCTGCGATAATGATCAGCTGCACCAGGTATTTACCAACTGGAATGATGGTGCCTTACAATCTTTTTTAGTAGAGATTACTGCCAAAGTATTTTTACAACCCGATGATGTAGATGCTACTAAAAGATTAGTGGATGTAATTTTAGACAGGGCTGCACAAAAAGGAACCGGTATGTGGACCAGTGAAAGTGCATTGGAATTGCATATACCAACACCTGCTATTGATGAAGCGGTTGCCGCAAGAGACCTGTCTGCCTATAAAAAAGAAAGAGAAATAATTGATGGCTTTACTCCGACAACAGTAATTACTGCTATAGATAAAGAACAACTCATACAGGTTTTGCATGATGCATTATATTTTGGCATGGCGGTAAGTTATATACAGGGATTGCATTTGTTACAAACGGCTTCTGATACTTATAAATATGAGATTAACATGGCTGAAGTAGCACGTATATGGAAAGGTGGTTGCATCATCCGGTCTGTTATGCTGAATGATATCCGTAAAGCTTATGTGAATAATGCAACTCTAAAAAACCTCTTACTCAACAAAACATTTTATGCTCTTTTGGAAGAAAAAAGAAATGCATTAGTAACCGCATTAAAAACAGGGATGGATAATAAAATTGGCATGCCGGTACTAAGCAGCAGCCTTAATTATTTTGATATGTTCAGCACCGGAAGATCAGGTTCTAATTTGATACAGGCACAAAGAGATTTTTTTGGTGCACATACTTACGAGCGGATTGACAAAGAAGGAAATTTTCATACTAACTGGAATTAATTTTTAAAACATTTATTATACAATGGCAAAACACAATAGCATTAAACACCCTGCAGCAATAGTTATCTTTGGTGGCACCGGCGATTTAACCAAGCGAAAACTTATCCCTGCATTCTACAATCTTTTTTTAAGTAAACATCTGCCTGAAAAATTTACCATTTTACTACTGGGCCGTAATGAAGATAAGAACGAGCAATTTAAAAAAGACCTTTTTGATGGCATTGCTGCATTTTCCCGTAATGGAACGCCTGATGATAATAACTGGAAAATTTTCAGCAGTAATATTTTTTACCAACAGGGCAATTTTTTAGACAACAGCACTTTTGTTACATTGAAAGAACATTTAGACGCTTTCGATAAAAAAAATAAACAGCGGTGCCTGCGCACTTTTTATTTAGCTATTGCGCCACAGTTTATTGAACCTTCTGCCGAAGGTTTGTATAAAAATAAGATCTGCAACCAGGTTAAGCTGGACAGGATCGTTGTTGAAAAACCTTTTGGTACTGACCTTGCTACAGCACAAAAATTAAATACTTTTTTACAAAAACGTTTTTCGGAAAAACAGATCTTCCGCATTGATCATTATTTAGGAAAAGAAACGGTGCAAAACATCATGGCTTTCCGTTTTGCCAACACCATATTCTCTCCTGTCTGGAATAATAAATATATTGACCATGTGGAGATATCACTTTCTGAACAGGTTAGTATAGGTAAACGTGGCGGTTATTATGATGGCAGTGGTGCTTTAAGAGATATGATACAAAATCATTTGCTGCAATTGCTTTGTGTAGTGGCAATGGAATGCCCCGGTAAATATGATGAAGCCAGTATCCGCAATGCAAAAGCAGCCGTACTGAAAAAAATAAAACCTTATACCGAAGCCGAAGTATTTAAAAATATTGTACGGGCACAATACACCAGCGGAACTATTAATGAACAACCCCAACAAGGTTATTTACAGGAAGAAAATATTACCCCAAGTTCCACTACCGAAACTTTTATCGCCGGTAAATTTTTTATCAATAATGAAAGATGGAAAGGCGTTCCGTTTTTTTTAGCCACAGGAAAGTGTTTACCTAAGCAGGCATCTGTAATTATGATCCAGTTTAAAGATTCTCCCTATAAAATTTTTAAAGATGATACGGTACCTAATCGTCTTTTAATCAGCATCCAGCCAGAGCAGGAAATCAGCTTATTATTTGAAAGTAAAGTGCCCGGTGTACAAATGAAACTGAAACCGGTGGAAATGGATTTTACTTATAAAGAGTCTTACACTGAAGCAACGCCTGAAGCTTATGAAACTTTATTACTGGATGTATTAGATGGTGATGCTACTTTATTTATGCGTAGCGACCAGGTTGAAGCAGCATGGAAAGTAGTAATGCCGATCATCAATGCCTGGAAAAAGAATCCTAAAAAACAATTGTTGAAATATGCAGCCGGAACATGGGGGCCAACTGCAGCCACCAGCTTACTAAAACCTTACGCAAAAAACTGGGTAGTGTTACCAGCAACAAAAAAAAGTTGATAAATTTAATACAATGCCAATAGCAACAACTATAAAAACAGTGTGGCCCGATGCAGTAGCATTGAGTCATGCTGTTGCAAATCTTATTGTAACAGAAAGTAATAAAGCCATACAACAAAAAGGGTATTTCACCATTGCGCTATCCGGTGGCGGTACACCAAAATTATTATTTGAGTTGCTGGCACAAGCGCCTTATAAAAATAATATACCCTGGAAAAAAGTAATTATTGCATTTGGTGACGAACGTTTTGTTGCGCCAACGAGTGATGAGAGCAATTATAAAATGGCTAATGAAGCTTTACTAAAACACGTAGGAATTCCTAAAAAAAATATTCTGATTGTACCAACCGTAAAAGTTACTCCTGCACAATCTGCTTCACAATACGAGACGGCCCTAAAAAAATACATCAGCAACAAACATCCTTTCGACCTGGTGCTTTTAGGCATTGGGGAAGAAGGCCATACTGCTTCAATATTTCCTGGTAGCCCTTTACTTACGGATAAAAAAAATTGGATAAAAAATATCTGGGTGGTGGAGAAAAACATGGACCGTATCAGTTTTACTATGCCGTTCATTAACCATGCAAAAAACATTGCCTTCTTGGTAAGTGGTGCAAGTAAAGCAGCTATTCTAAAAAAAATATTTTCTAAACCCGGCGCTACATTACCGGCTGCAATGGTTAAAGCAAAAGAGAATACATTTTGGTTTTTAGATGAAGCGGCAAAGATTGGCCACTAATTGCATAAATTAACAGTAATGAAATACAATTTTATCCGGACAGTTCGTGTTTCAGTCTTTACTCTTTAGATTTTCATAGATAACGATCGTCATCAGTATCAATAGCATGCCATAAAAAGTATCTTCAAAAGGGATAGTATAGATCCTTAACCCTAGATTTTCTGCATTATTATACAGCACAACAGGAATGGCTGTTAAAAATCCATTGACAATTAAAAACGGAATTAACATTACGCAGTAAGAAACTAGGAATAAGGCTGCATCAAATGTTTTAAAATATTTTTTGAATGCATAAATGATAGCAATAAATGCAGCGTTAAAAATAAATGTCCAGCTGGTGTAGTATTTATGGTAACAGATAATACCAGTTACCCATAAAATTAACGCCAGTACCATCAGAATTACATCTGCCGTTGCCTTATCTTTTATTTTAGGAAAATAGGTTCGGATGCATTCATAAATAAACACACAGCAATAGGGTACAATAAAAAAGAACAGTACTTCTTCTATTGGAAGATTATAAATTTTTATTCCTATGATATAATTTTCGTTGAAATGCCAAACGCCTTTGCCGGTAAAATAAAAATCCCAGACTATATACAATGATGCCGGTAACAACATCGCCGGAAAAAGATATTTCCAGTTTTTATAAAAAGCTACTTTTTTATCAAAGCTCAGCAGCAACGGCCCTGCAAGAGATGCTGTTAAAATTAAAAAATATGTATAGTGGGGATTCAATTAATGTATTGTCGTTGCTTTAATAAAACAAAGTAACGCTTTAAAAGTTTATAATGGCGGCTGAGTTTTTTTTCTAAAGGTATCATTTACCAGGTATACGCCGGTAATTGTAACGGCTCCGCCAACAGCAATGTACATATTCAATTTTTCATGAAAAATTAATGCGCCTAATAAAACAGCAACCATAGGATTAATGTAGGCGTACAAAGAAGCCAGCGAAGTGGGCAACCGCTGCAGGCTATAAATGTAAGCTATAAATGTAAGCACAGAGCCGATAACCACTAAATACAATATTGCCCACCATGCATTAGCAGGAATTGCAGCAACACTAACCGTATTACCGGTTGTATAAGACACACTGAACAATGCGATGCTGGAAATCAGCATCTGTAATCCTAAACTAAAATAGGGGTTAAAATTTGCCGCATGTTTTTTGGTATATAAAGAACCAAATGCCCATGATATCGTTGCTATCACAGACAGAATAATCCCTTTAGTAAAATCTG
This sequence comes from Ferruginibacter sp. SUN106, assembly GCF_050611765.1. NCBI lineage: Bacteria > Pseudomonadati > Bacteroidota > Chitinophagia > Chitinophagales > Chitinophagaceae > Ferruginibacter > Ferruginibacter sp. SUN106. Next base: position 74,180 of record NZ_JBODJC010000007.1, on the reverse strand, counting down.
CATTTAAAAAATCTTTCAGGTGATCGTAAAAAATGATACATACGCCTCCAAAACCCAGTACCATTCCCAGTATAGCTTTTTGTGGTAACCTGTCGCCTCCAAACAATGCAATCAACACTAACCATAATGGAAAAATAGCACCAATGATAGCACCCAGGCCACTGGAAATATATTGCACACCCCATGTGCTAAGCCCGTTGCTCAGCATAAAATTTAAAACACTCAATATTAAAATGGTACCCCATTGTTTGCCCTTAGGCCACGGATGTTTAGTAAGAATAAAATAAATCAGGTAAACGGAACCGCCCAATAATTGCCGTATAGCACACAATTGAATTGCCGGCATATGCTGTACACCCTCTTTGGAAGCCAGCCATGTAGTGCCCCAGAAAAAACATACCCACGCTAAAGCAAGCAGTGCTTTTTGCCGTGATGTTTTAGATGATAGCATTCGTTTTCTCCTACTACTGGAGTTAGAAGGAATTAATGTTTAAAATGTCTCAAGCCCGTTATCACCATAGCTAAATGATGTTGCTTGCAAAATTCTATAGAATCATTATCACGTATAGAACCTCCTGGTTGAATAAAAGAAGTGATACCAGCTGCATGTGCAATCTTTACACAATCATCAAATGGAAAAAAAGCATCGCTTGCCAACACAGCACCGTTCAGGTCAAAATTAAATTGCTTTGCTTTTTCTATGGATTGACGCAATGAATCAATACGTGATGTTTGTCCGCAACCTTTACCTATTAATTGTTTGCCTTTTACCAAAGCAATGGAGTTGCTTTTTAAATGTTTACAAATAATGTTAGCAAAGATGAGGTCTTCTTTTTCAGCAGCAGTAGTTTCCACACCACCTACTTCTTTCCATTCGGTATAATTACCCACATCATTTTGTTGAGTTAATAAACCATTCAATACTGATTTATACTGGTGCGTTGCGTCCAACCCTTTTTTCTGTATTAAAAGAATACGATTCTTTTTAGTTTTTAAAATATCCAATGCTTCGCCTTCAAATGAAGGTGCTATTAATACTTCAAAAAATATTTCATTGATGGCTACAGCAGTAGCTTTATCAATTTCTGCATTACAAACCAATACCCCACCAAAAGCACTTTCAGGATCACCAGCCAAAGCCACGTCCCATGCATCTTTCACGGTTGGCCTTTGTGCCACGCCGCACACATTGGTGTGTTTAATAATAGCAAAAGTAGTATCCGTAAATTCGGAAATAATTTGCACCGCAGCATCCACATCTACCAGGTTATTATACGATAATTCCTTGCCGTGCAGCTTGTCAAATATTTCTTCCTGGTTGCCGTAGAAAATACCCTGCTGATGAGGGTTTTCTCCGTAACGCAACACCGTTTTTGTTTTATTAAATGGATTGATAAAATCTGTATGATTAAAATAATTAGAGATAGCAAGATCATAACCTGTACAAACATCAAATGCCTTGATGGCAAACATGCGGCGTTGCTCTAAAGTAGTTTCGCCTTTTTGTTCTTTTAATATCTGTTCCAACAAATGATAATCTTTTTTTGCAGCAACTACCACCACATCTTTATGGTTTTTGGCTGCACCACGAATCATACTCGGGCCGCCGATATCAATCTTCTCTATAATTAAAGTTTCATCTGTTGTTGAAGCTACTGTTTCTTCAAAAGGGTACAGATCCACGATCACTAAATCGATCTCAGGAATATTGTATTGTTTCATTTCCGAAACATGTTGAGCATCATCACGCTTTCCTAAAATACCGCCAAAAACAGATGGATGCAATGTTTTAACACGGCCGCCTAAAATGGAAGGATAGCTGGTTAATGACTCAACAGGTACACAAGGCACTTTTAAATCTTCGATAAATTTTTGGGTACCTCCGGTGCTGTAAATAGTCACTCCCAGATTATGGAGTTCAGTAACAATATTTTCTAATCCATCTTTATAAAAAACGGAGATTAACGCAGCGCTGATTTTTTTTTGCATGTTGAAATCTGATTACAAGTCTACAATAAAAGCTCCTTTTTCGGGAACTGAATGGAGGTGCAAATGTAGTTGTTCGCAATCTTTTTTCCATTTGCCAATTTTCCACAAACTGTTAGAAGCGTCGGCCACGTACTGCTTACAGTTGAAAACCGCCGCCAATTTCGGAATATAGAGTTTCGGGCTTTTAGAAATGATGATGATGTCAACATTTATTTTTTGTGGGATAGGCTCAAAAACCATAGGCTTATCTATTATTAAAACCCTTTTATTGCCGAATTCGTAAAATGGAGGATTGCTGAAAAGGGTTTGGATAGTATCTGTTCTGTGATTCAGTTGCAAAGCAATGCGTCCTGGTTTAAGGTGAAAATTTTGCAACATCCCATCTTCCAGTAAAGCACTGTCTCCGGTGAAAGTATAATCATTTGCCTGTACCCAATCAATTGCCTGGTGCTGCGGCACATTGTACACAATCAGCTTCTCCTGATTTTTGATCTGCCATTTGCCATAAGCATGCACCATTACAAAAAACAGGAGTGCCGATAATGAAAATTTAAATACCGTTTTATTTTTTTTCATCAGCCATGCACCCAGTCCGATTACAACGGCATACAATAACCAGGTAGAAAGAATGGTTGCCGGAATTTTATCCCATACGGCAAATGAAATATCATTAACTGTAAGGATAATTTTATTCATCAGCCAAACCAGCCAGCCCGTTATTTTACCAGCATATACTCCAATAAATGGTAGCCATGAAAAAGCTACTAAAAATATTTCTGCATAAAGAATAATACTGGACAATGGTACCGCAATAATATTAGTGATCAGAAATAAATTAGGAAACTGGTGAAAATAATAAATGCAGATTGGGAAGGTAAGTATTTGTGCCGCCAGTGAAATAGCCATCAGCTTCCATATAGTATCAATCCATTTATTTTTTATGTACAACAAATTATAAATGGTTTTTTGAAAAACAATAATGCCCACCACTGCTAAATACGACAACTGAAAACCGACATCCCACAAAAAATACGGATTGTAACAAAGCATCACAAAAGCCGATGCCGCCAATGAATTATAAATAGAAGATTTTTTTGCCAGGTTATTGCCAATAGTAATAAAAGTAAACATTACTGCTGAGCGTAACACAGAAGCTGAAGCTCCGGTGAGCAAGGAAAATAACCACAGGCAACTTAATATTAAAATTACCTGCACCAGTTTTGATCTTTTTACCAAAGGAATTCTTGCAAACAACCATACCAGCATTACATAGATCAATCCCAGATGCATACCGGATATGGCAATGATATGCACCACGCCGGTGTTACTGTAAGCCTGTACCAAATCTTTATCCAAATCGTTTGTATAACCAATCAGCAGGGCTTCTGCAATACCCAGTTCATCTTTACCGGTATTAATATTTTTACGGAGATTATTTAAAATATTTTCTCTTGCAGAAAAGATAAATTGTTTAAAGCCATTTATTTTTTTCTCCGGTAACAACACCCAATCTTTCTCTTTTAAAAATACATTGTGAAAGGTTTGCTGAAATGCAGCATAACGTTCATAATTGAAGGCCCCGGGGTTACCGGAATTTTTTATGGCTTGTAAATTTTTATTGAGCAGTATCCTATCACCATAATGCAGTTGTTGCGTTGCACTGTCTTTAGCAAAATACAATAACAGTTTTCCTTTACAGTTTACGGCAGTATCATTATTCATTACTGTTTCTACAAAAGCATCAGCTTTATAAGACTTTGCTTTTTCAATAAGCGGCTCTGCAATTTGTACAATAATATAATTGGAATCTTTATAATAATTGCCATACCAGTTATTACTATGGCGGATATCTTTTTGCCAGGTAACTACTAATCCAAAACTGAGTAGTAATAAATTGATCAGCACACCTTGTACTGCCTGCAACTTAAATCTTACTGCTAATGGCAAAAAATAAAACAACTTAGTAGCAATACCAAAACCAATGATCGCTGTTACAATTATGGGAAAATCAATTTGAATATACCACTGTAAAATAATGCCTGCAATAAATGGGAGTAGCAGGCGGATGAATGGAGCGGTTTTATAAACGGGTATGCTGAAGGGTTGGGGCATACCCTAAGATAGAAAAATAAAGGAAGTAAGCAAAAAAATTAATTACTTAAAATTTTCACTCTGGCATTAATAGTACTTACTTTGTGTAATATCTTTTTTATAAGCATAAATACTCAACAACACCATATAATTATTTTCAATTGTAAAAAACAAGACATTCTTTTTATCCAGCTTAATTATTTGAATGTTGGGCTGTGAAGTAAACTTTGGGGTATAGGGCATTGCAGCAATTCGCTCTAATTTTTTCATTATTCTTACAGCAAATTTTTCCGCCGAATAATCAGACCAATGCTTTTTTAAATAATGGATTATAGAATGAAAATCATTGTCAGCTTCGGCAGTCCAGATTATTTGGTAAGCCATTGCTGCACTTTTTGTTTCATTTGGTCATGTGTGATATAGTTACCACTTTTATAATCATCAAGCGCTTTATTTATTTTTTGCTGTAGCTCGCCTGGAAGTTCTTGCATATTGATATTTTCAAGTGTGGCTTCCGGATGCAGAATATCATATACTTCATCAATCAAAGTGCTATCATTAGTCTGGCTGAGTAATTCCAGTACTTCTGTTTTTTTATCATGGGTATTCATACTCAAATATTTTCATTAAAGTTAATAAAAATAACGGAATACTGAAAAACGTGGCCTGGTGAGATATCAAACTTGAACTGTCGACAAATTGACGACGATTATTGGGGAGTAAACTTATTACTCAAATACAACTTTCGGCAACCCATTTACAATATCAACAGTTTGCACACTCACGTTTATGATGCTCAATAATAAATCCAGAATATATTTTGGATTACCCACTTCATCTGCCCAATCATTGGGATTGTTGGTAATACCACTTTCTTTATGTGTAGTAATCTGGTAACGTTCCATTATCCATTCAATAGCACTCTTTCCATTTACCACATATTCGTATGCTTTTGCAGGAATGTTTTCGATGGTTATTTTGCTGTTGTACAAAATGGTTTCCTTTTGATCTTTTTTTGGGAAGCGCATTTTTTCTACTTTATAAAAACCGCTATCAGCACCTGTTACATTCACGCCATCAAAAGGCGCAATAGTTTCATAATTGATGTGCAGGTCTGCTAATACCCTGCCTGCTTTGCTGAATTTCCAAAAGTCTTTTACATCTTCCACTAAAGGTAAACGGGGTAACATTTTCTTCAGATCATTGGCAAATTTTTCCCTGTACTCCGGGCTGTGTAAAAAACCGTATACATAATAGAAAATATCTTCTTTACCTACAGTTTTGCCATACATGGCTTTCGCTCTTTCTAAAATAAAATCACTTACGCCATCTCTGCGAATGTATTCGCTATCGCCTGCCGCATCAAATAAGCCAGGGCTTTGTTTTTGGCGTTCTTCGTAATAATAGAGCGGAAAGCATTGCGACTTGCCAACTAATTCTAAGTCAGGAATAGAATTCGAAACTAATGTGGTAAATTCTTTTGTTACGCCAATACCTGATACACAAATAACAAAATTACTTAGAGATTGAGTAGGAAAGAAGGAATCCATTCTAGAAACAACATTGTTTAATTCTCTACTGAAATAGAGATACTGTTTCGCAAATGGTCTATAAGAAGAAATGAAAATATTTTTATTTTCAAATTTTTTTGATCGGCTTTGAGAAATATCAGTTATAAAAGCTCTTGACCAACTAATCTGAGTATCATCATAACTTATTTTTTCTTTTAATAATTCAATTGTTTTTCTTTCTGATAATGATAGATTTAGTAATTGGTCATTATAGAAATCAATTGTTTTATTAATATTTTTCGAAAGTTCTTTTATATTGAAATTATAAACCCAAGCATCTCTCGCAGTTTCTAAACCACGACAATATAGTCCGGATTTAAAAAAACTATTTGAATACTCTTTTTCTCCTAAGGAAATAAATTGACCAAATGCGTTAGTGCGGAGACTAATCCAATCTCCATGTTCATTTGGGTGTAATATTTTCCAGTTCATTATCTCATTTAAAACCGAAGTATTTTTTTTTGTAATGGTTAGCTTTTCTTCTCTAGTAAGGTAGTCGCCAATATCTTTATAATGGATAATTGCTCTTTCTTTTTTTGCTAAAGGATTTTTAACTAACAGAGTAATTGCTATAGGAGTTCTTGAACCTGATCCAAATATTTTACCCCCTTCTTTCCTACTCAACTCACCACTGGTACGTTGATTTCCGCGTAAGTTGAAAACATATATAGAACTAAATTCGGTTTCTAAGCATTTCCGAAAGCCATCTGCGCTATTTCCATCTATCCATGCACCATTGGAAACAAAGCATACAATTCCACCATTTTTATCTAACCTGTCAGTGCTCCACCTAAATGCTTTGATGTAAGAATCGTATAAAGAGTTCTTATTTGTGGCATCTGTTAAAGCTGCATAAGTATTAGCAATGCGTCCATCCAACTGTTCATATTTTTGATTTTGTGCATTATCATTTGCAGATTTTTGGCCGACTGAATAAGGTGGATTTCCCATAATAACTCGAAGAGGGGCTTTCTTTTGCTTCGCTACCCTTGCAGAGTTTTGCGAGAACATTTCAGCAAACATTTTTTCACTATTATCGCTTTCACCCAATTGAAAAGTATCTGTTAAACAAATACCTTCAAAGGGCACATAGTCAGTCTTACCCATTGCATCGTGATAAGCATTTTCAATATTTACCGCAGCAATATAATATGCCAGCAAAACAATTTCATTTGCATGAATCTCATTTTGGTATTTACGCTGCAGGTCTTTTTTATCTATTAATCCGCTTTGTAACAATCGTGTTATAAAAGTCCCCGTTCCCGTAAAAGGGTCCAGTATCTGTACATTCTCATCGCCAAAACTGCGGTCAAATTCTTTTTTCAAAACATCACTTACCGAATGAATAATAAAATCCACCACTTCCACGGGTGTGTACACAATACCAAGTCGCTCCACCATTTTTGGGAAAGCAGTTTTAAAAAACTTGTCGTACAATTCAATAATGATACGTTGTTTGCCCTCAGCATTATCAATACCACTGGCACGCATTTTTACTGATTCGTAAAATTTTTGCAGCGTTTCTGCATCTTTATCAAATGCCTGGTCTTCCAGTAAGTCCAGCATATTTTGCATGGAAACTGAAATAGGGTTATTTTTTACGAATGAATAACCGTCGAACAAAGCTTCAAAAACAGGTTTAGTAATAATATGCTGGCTCAACATTTCTACCGCTTCCTGCTGTGTAATACTGGGGTTAATATTTTTTTGCAGCCCACCTAAAAAATTTGCAAATGCCTGTTGGTGTACTATATCATTTTTTATCAGGCGGCTGATACGTTCCATCTGCCGTTCTGCAATTTCTGCAACATTGTTTGCCCATTGTTCCCAATACCTTCGGTCGCCAACTTTTTGCACCATACGAGCAAACACTACATTTTGTAATTGCTCAAACTGTAATGCTATTTGCTGGCTGATATTTTTGCTGTTACCATAAGGTGCTTCGTCTTCATTGGCAACAGTCGGCATACCGTCTCCATCAAAAGAATATTCAGGTCTACCAACTAAAATCTGCTGAGGTCTGCTTTTATTCAGTTCTATTTTATTTACGATGGCGTTAAAGCGATCATCATGTGCACGCAGGGCATTCAATACTGTCCACACCACTTTGTAACGTTCGTTGTCATCCAATGCACTTGCAGCATCTACGTCCGAAGGAACTACAACCGGAATAATAATGTAACCATATTTTTTACCCGGCGATTTACGCATTACTCGCCCTACGGATTGTACTACATCCACCTGTGAGTTACGGGCAGACAAAAACATCACTGCATCTAATGAAGGCACATCAACGCCTTCACTTAAACAACGCACATTCGTAAGCACACGGCATTCATTGTTTTCAGTATCTTCTTTTAGCCAGCCCAGCAAGTCGTCACGGTCAGGGGCACTCATTGTTCCATCAATATGTTTTGATGATACTGAAACCATTTGGCCTTTTTTATCAAAAGGGAGAGAGCTGATATAAGCTTCTGTAGCAGTATTGTAGGTTGCCGTTATTTTTTTAGATACGGCTATGCTTGAACAGAAAGCCACGGCCCTCCTCATAGGTTCCGGATCACTAGCTTTTAAAATTCCTTCATCACCTAAGATTTGTTTGGATAAAGCGTTGATACAGCCAATTAATTTAGAAGCATCGTCAGTATTGATTTCGCTTTCTTTATCTGCAATCATTTTTTGTACCGCCAACGGTACATCTTTATCACTAAGCGTTAATATCAACACCTTGTAATCTGTTAATAAATCTTTTTCTACAGCCTCGCCAAAACCAATACGATAAATTTCTTCCCCATACAATTTAGTGTCATCCATCGAACATAAAACAGCATCAGCTTGCGCCGCCTTACTTTTACTATCATCGCTGTACAACCTTGGCGTGGCAGTCATGTACAAACGTTTCTTTGCTGTTATAAAATCATTGTCATGCACTTTAGTAAAAGTCGACTCATCTTCGCCTGCTAATGACACACCGGTGGTACGATGTGCCTCATCACAAATGATCAGGTCGAATTGGCCAAAGCCATGTTTAATAATTTCCTTTTGAGCACGGGCAATTACTTCTATAGATTGATAAGTAGAAAACACTACTGTCATTCCACTATTACCATTATTTTTAAATTGGTTGAATTGATGAATGATATCATCGGTATTGGTAGATGCCGGTGCTGCAAGATCTACAGTACTGAAATTATCACTATCATCATTCTTTGTTTTCTTTTTTGATACTTCCGGATCGGAACAAATACAAATAGCATTAATTGTTTCATCTGCCTGCGCCGACCATTCTCTTAATGTTTGACCGAGTAAAGCAATAGAAGGCACTAAGAAAAGTATCAGCCCTTTATTATCTGTTTCTTTCTCTGCAATTTTTAATGCAGTAATTGTTTTACCTGTACCGCAAGCCATTATCAGTTTACCTCTGTCTGCGGTTTTAAAATAAGTATTGGTTGTATCTCTTACAGTTAAAACATGAGGGAATATTTTCTTCTTACCTGTTTTTGCTGCATCGCCATGAACACCTTTTTCTAATTTCTCCCAATCAACGGGTGCTTCCTGTAAATCATAAAGGTTTAACCTGGATACCGGTGGATTTTGATTTTTAATTGCCTCTGTTGCATTTGGCCCCCATTTATTGGTTGTAGAAATCCAAAGCCTTTGTGAAAAACTAACTGTTTGTAAATGCTCATTTTTAAATTCCCTGCTTGATGTGGAGAGAAAAGAATCTACCGCAGGCTTATCAATTACAGCACCTTCCTGGAAGCATTTACATTGAATAGCCCAGTAATCACCATCAGGAGTTAATGCTACCAGATCAATGCCGGTATCGTTTCCACCTAAATCGTTCCTTCCGGGAAATTCATTCCACAACCAAACCTTTTTAAACCGGTAAGCATATTTAGGATCGGTTTGCAAGTATGCTTGCATCAGTCGTTCAAAGCGATCTCCTTTGTCACGTTCAGAAAAAGATATTTTGCGGTATTTGGCTAGTATTTTATTAAAAGACATGAGTAAGGTTAAAAGCTGAATTTATATCGTTAAAGGAGATAATTATACTTAAAAGACAAATTAAGTATTTAAAAGCCGTATAACAATCTTTTAGGTAAAATATTTATGCAGCATGGATTGGAAATTTGTTATGTGAAAAATAACATAGCATACCGCATCAGAAAATTGAGAGAAAGCAAAGATTACAGCCAGGAAAATATGGCCGGCGAATTAGGTATTTCAACAAGTGCATATTCTAAAATAGAAAGAGGTATAACTGACCCATCAGTGGGAAGGATTGGAGAGATCGCTAAAATACTGGAAGTAGATATTATTTTCTTTTTTCAGGAATCAACTACATTGATCACCAAAACCGAAGATGACCCTAAACCTTACGGCTTTGCCACCAAAAACGAAGTAGAAGAATTAACCCAAATCGTCAACAAATTAAAACAGGAAATTGCCAGCTTAAAAACAATTCTACAAAAGCCGGAGGTAAAGAAGAAAAAGAAGTAATCATTGTATTATTGCCGGCTGGTGCTATTACATACAAATTACCACATCATTTATTGTACTATTCCGGTGGGTGAGACACCGACCAGGGAGAGATAATTAAATATGCCGTCGCAAATTGTGATGACATAAAATTCAAAAATATTTTCAGCCTAAAATGTTTGATATCACAGATTGTGACATCAAACATTCTTTTACCTGGGTGAGCCACCCTTAAAGGGGTGATTCACCCGATTTATTACTTAAACCCAATCCTATCCCTGTCCTCCCATTTTCGCTGAGCAGCTTTTTCATCTAATAAATTTTCCATCGCATCATAGATTTGATTCAACTGCACATCATGTTCTCCAATGCGTTCTTTAATTTCTTTCAGCTGTTCTTTAATGTCGTTTTGCTTCAATAGAACCTGGCGCACCGCTACAAAAGCTCTCATAATGGCAATATTCATATTGATAGCTTTATCGGAGTTGATAACGCCGCTTAGCATGGCAACACCTTGTTCGGTAAAGGCGTAGGGTAAATATTTCAGGTGCTGACCCCGGCCATTCTTTATGGTCACAATTTGTGACCTTAAAGAATCATGATTGTCTGAGGTTTCAATTTGTAACCTCAAATCTTCAAATTCCTCCCTGGTAAGTTGAAACATAAAATCTTCTGGGAATCGCTTGATATTACGTTTTACTGCCTGGTTTAAAACTTTGGTTTCCACTTCGTATAGAAATGCCAGGTCTCTATCCAGCATAACTCTTTCGCCTCTTATTTCATAAATCCTGTTTTGGATGCTTTGTATTATTTGCATATTGGGGGAAGGGTTTAAGAAAGAGACTTTGATGAGATGTAAAAGGTTGGCAACAAATACAAAATAGTGCAGCAATACAATTTATAAAAACATTCAGGTCGCAGAGACACCTGCCAGGAGAAGCCATCAAATGTTCAAGGTCACAATTTGTGACCTTGAACATTTGATCCTGGTAATTACAGCACAAAAAATGAGGTCACAAATTGTGACCTCAAAGTATTTTTATTAGGTGAGCCTCTCTACAGTAGGATTCAGGCCGCTTGAAGCGTCCCGACTCTATTTACTCAGGTGCATGCTTCTTTCCTTATACAACTGTCGGAAATAAGGGTCACGCAAATCTTTTATAAAACGTATCGCTTCGCCTGTACTTTTCATTTCTGGCCCCAGCTCTTTATTTACACCAGGAAATTTATTGAAAGAGAATACCGGTTCTTTAATGGCAAAACCCGTCATCTTTTTCTCAAAGGTGAAATCTTTCAAGCTGTTTACACCCATCATTATTTTAGTAGCAATATTTAAATAAGGTATTTGATATGCTTTGGCAATAAACGGTGTGGTACGGCTGGCACGTGGGTTAGCTTCTATCACAAATACATTACCATCTTTAATGGCAAACTGAATATTGATCAACCCTTTTATTTCCAGTGTACGTGCAATTTTTTCTGCATACTCTTCCATGGTGTGCACCACTAATGGCGTTAGGTTAAATTGTGGCAACACCGCATTGCTATCACCACTATGGATACCCGCTGGTTCAATATGTTCCATTACTCCCATCACATGAAAATCGGTGCCGTCAAAAATAGCATCAATTTCTGCTTCCTGGCAGCGATCTAAAAAGTGATCGATCAGAATTTTGTTACCGGGCAAATGTTTGATCAGGCTTAAGATACCTTTTTCCAGTTCTTCGTCATTCAATACAATACGCATACGCTGCCCGCCAATTACATAACTGGGGCGTATGAGTACAGGATAGCCCACTTCTTTCGCTACTTCAATAGCTTCATCAGTATTATAAGCGGTACCATATTTAGGATAAGGAATACCTAACTCTTTTAAGGTGTCGCTAAATCTTCCTCTATCCTCAGCAATATCCATGCTGTTGAAAGATGTGCCGACTATTTTAATGCCCTTCTCATGTAATTTTTTTGCCAGCTTTAAAGCAGTTTGTCCGCCCAGCTGCACAATTACTCCATAGGGTTGTTCATGTTCAATAATTTCCCACAAATGTTCCCAGAAAACAGGTTCAAAATATAATTTATCGGCAATATCAAAATCTGTAGAAACCGTTTCAGGATTACAATTCACCATAATCGCTTCAAAGCCGGCTTCTTTTACTGCCAGTAACCCGTGTACGCAGCAATAATCAAATTCAATGCCCTGTCCAATTCGGTTAGGTCCGCTACCCAGTACAATTATTTTTTTCTTTGCAGATAATTTGCTTTCGTTACTGATCAAAGTAGTTTCACCTGCAGGCTTATTTTCAAAAGTAGAATAGAAGTAAGGTGTTTTTGCTTCAAACTCTGCTGCACAGGTATCCACCATTTTAAACACACGGGTTAAACCCATTGTTTTTCTTCTTTCGTAGATCAGTTCTGCATTTTCTTCTTTCATAATGCGGATGATCTGTTCGTCACTAAAGCCTAAAAATTTAGCTTCGGTCAGCAGTTCATCCGGTAATGTTTTCAGGTCGTATTTTGCAATTTCCTTTTCGCAGTCGCATATCTTTTGTATCTGGTAAATAAACCAGCGGTCAATTTTAGTGCTTTCGCAAATACGCTTGATACTGGCTCCTGCCATTAGCGCATCTTTAATGCGGAATATCCTGTCCCACTTTGGTATCTTAATATATTCCAATAGTTCGTCGGCATGCATTAAACTTTTGCCATAATATCCTAAACCCACTGATTCATTCTCTAAACTCTGACAAGCTTTTTGCACTGCTTCGGCAAAGCTTCTGCCAATGCCCATCACTTCTCCCACCGATTTCATCTGGAAACCTAAAGTATCATCGGCACCTTTAAATTTATCAAAATTCCAGCGGGGTATTTTAACGATCACATAATCCTGCACGGGTTCAAAATATGCAGAGGTAGATTGGGTGATCTGGTTTTTTAATTCATCTAAATTATATCCCACCGCAAGCTTTGCTGCAATTTTAGCAATGGGGTAACCGGTAGCTTTACTGGCCAATGCAGAAGAACGGCTTACCCTGGGGTTAATTTCCACCACAATAATTTCTTCAGTTTGCGGATTAAGTGCAAACTGGACATTACAACCGCCGGCAAAATTCCCTAAAGCCCTCATCATGCGTATAGCAGTGTTACGCATCAGCTGAAATGCAGTGTCACTGAGCGTCATAGCGGGTGCCACAGTAATGGAGTCGCCGGTGTGCACACCCATGGGGTCAAAATTTTCCACCGTACAAATGATGGCCACATTATCGGCAGCATCTCTTAATAATTCCAGTTCAAATTCTTTCCACCCCAATACTGCCTGTTCCACCAGTACTTCATGCATAGGGCTTGCGGTCAGTGCCCTGTTCAGTGCTTCGTCCAGTTCTTCTTTCTTAAATACAATACCGCCGCCGGTTCCACCCAATGTGAAGGAAGGACGCAGTACTAGTGGAAAACCAATTTCCTGTGCAAATTCTTTTCCTTCTAAAAAGGAGTTGGCAATTTTAGCAGGACAAACAGGTATGCCCATTTCAATCATCCAAAGGCGAAATTTCTCCCTGTCCTCGGCTTTATCAATGGCTTTTATGTCCACACCCACTAATCTTACATTATGTTTTTCCCAGATGCCCAGTTCATCCACTTCTTTACAAAGATTTAATGCTGTTTGTCCGCCCATGGTTGGTAAAACAGCATCAATATCATTTTCTTCTAAGATCTGTTCAATACTTTCTACAGTCAGCGGCAGTAAATACACTTTATCTGCCATCATGGGATCCGTCATAATTGTTGCCGGATTACTGTTGATCAGGATCACTTTGATTCCTTCTTCTCTCAGGCTTCGGGCAGCCTGGGTACCGCTATAATCAAATTCGCAGGCCTGGCCAATAATGATGGGGCCGCTGCCGATAATTAGTACTGATGTAATGGAATTGTCTTTTGGCATATGTAGTTTGCCTTTGTAAAGGCGTGCAAAAGTAATTGTAAATAGGGGAAATAAAAAAACTGTGCATAATATGCACAGTTTTTTTATGGGAACGTTTGCATGAACCTACCTACGAAGGATTCGATGCAGTACCGTCTTTCTTCCCAAACAGGTCACTCATTAATTTTTCTGCATCCCCTAAATGTTCTTTAAATGCCGCTGCGCCTTTGGTTTTCAGCTCTTCAAAATAATCCTTTGCTTTGTCGGCAAAGCCTTCAGCTTCGGTTTTAAGCTTATTGGCCTTGTCTTTCAGGTCGCCGGCAAGTTTTTCTTTTTCTTCCGGTGTCATGCTCATATATTTTGCCGCTGCCAATGCCGCAGCTGCGCCGAGCAAAAAAGTAGCCATATGTTTTGAATTGACACTCATGATAAATGTTTTTTAATATTGATTTAAAATTAGATTTGCACTATAATTGAAGATATGAATTTATACAGATCAGTTGCATTGGTATTATTATGTGTGGTATCCGTTTTTGTGCAGGCACAATCTTTTCCCGCTAAAAATTATCCGCAGCAATATTTTGGATGGCCGGTGGTGATTGCTACAAAAGGTATTGTGGCCAATTTTGGCGAACTAAGGCCCAATCATTACCACATGGGATTGGATTGCAGAACAGACCAGAAACAAAACCTGCAGGTAGTAGCCGCAGCTGATGGTTATATTGCTAAAGTTAAAATTGAACCCTTTGGTTTTGGCCGTGCTATTTATATCAATCACCCCAATGGCCTCACAACACTCTATGCTCATTTAAATAATTTTAATCCCGAGCTGGAAAAATATGTGACGGAGCAACAATACCAGTTAAAAAGCTGGAAAGTTTTTTTAGATATCCCGGCTGATTTATTTCCGGTAAAAAAAGGAAGCTTCATTGCTTATAGCGGCAGCACCGGCGGATCGCAGGGGCCACATGTGCATTTTGAAATACGGGACACTAAAACTGACAAAGTATTAAACCCTTCTTTATTTGGCTTTCCGTTACCGGATAATGTAGCGCCGGATATTGTACGTTTAGCGGTATACGATAGATGTGTAAGTACTTACGAGCAGACAGCAAAAATGTATGCTGTTAAAAAAGTAAAAGGTGTTTATACTGTATCGCCTGCTTTAATGGTCACCAATACCGATAAAATAAGTTTTGGCATTGGTGCTTTTGACAGGTACAATGCTTCCGCTAACCGTAATGGCATTTATGAAGCGATGGTATATGATAATGAAAGGCCGGTAAGTGGTTTCCAGATAGACAATATCAGTTATGATGAAACCAGGTACCTGAATGCTCATATTGATTACAAGCTGAGAAGCAGTGGTGGCCCATTTATAGAACACTTATCAAGATTGCCCGGCTATAATAACAGCATCTACAAAACCTTTAACGGTGATGGCCTGGTCTCATTGGAAGATGATAGTACGCATAATATCAGGATCGTGGTTAAAGATGCTTTTGGCAATACTTCTACCTTACAATTCCAGGTAAGGCGTGGCGCCAATTTTGTACCTAAGACAAATGAAAGCAACATTCCTTTTGCAAAAAAATTCATCCCATCATTTATTAATCTTTTTGAAAACAGCAGCATCAGTTTTTATTTGCCGGAAAATGCCTTGTATGACACTATTCATTTTCAATATAAAGAAATGCCAACAGCCGGTGGGTACACTATTTACCAACTGCATAATACCAGCGTGCCGGTACACAGTTACTTTCCGGTAAAAATAAAAGCAACATCTCCTTTACCTGATAAAATGGTAATGCACCGCTTTGTGAATAGCAAACATGACTATGTAAAGGCGGTGTATGAAAATGGCTGGTACAAAGCCAGCTTCAGGGAGTTTGGTAACTTTCAACTGATGATAGATACTATACCACCCACAATAGCTCCTGTTGGTTTTAAAGATGGGATGAATTGCAGTAAACTATCTGCTTTAAAATTTGTTGTATTGGATAATACCGAAGAAATTGAAAATTTTACAGCAACATTAGACGGCAACTGGTTGCGTTTCAGCAACGATAAAGGCAGAACCTTTGTTTATCTTTTTGATGATAAATGCCAACCGGGCGAACATGAATTAAAAATTGTTGCAACAGACCAGGTGGGAAATGTAACGGAAAAAATATATCATTTTATACGTTAGTTAATTGGTTGACCAGTATAAAATACCTTGCCCAATTAACCAGCTAACTAATAAACCAATTAACAACAACAGAGATGACAGCATTAAAAGAGGGTCAAAAAGCACCGGCATTTAAAGGCAAAGACCAGGATGGCAAAACAATTTCCCTGGCAGATTACAAAGGCAAAAAAGTAGTCTTGTATTTTTATCCCGAAGATGATACCCCAACCTGCACAGTACAAGCCTGCAACCTGAGAGATAATTTTGGACTGCTGAAAAAGAAAGGGATCGTGGTGCTAGGTGTTAGTCCTGATGAAGAAAAAAAACATAAAAAGTTTGAAGCCAAGTATGATTTGCCCTTTACTTTAATTGCAGATGCAGATCATACTATCATTGATAAATACGGTGTATGGGGAGAAAAGCAAATGTATGGCAGAACATATATGGGTTTACACCGCACTACTTTTTTAATTGACGAAAAAGGGGTTATAAAAAAAATATTTTTGAAGCCCAAAAGCAAACAGCATACCGAAGAAATTTTAAATGCCTGGCAACTACTGGAACAATAATTGCGATTGATAAAGTGTAACAGCTTTAAAATTCAATTATGAAAAAGACAATATTGATTTCCATACTCATTATTAGCGGTATATGCATATTTACAGCATGCAGTAAAAGCAGCACCACAGCAAATGGTGGGGGAACCGGGGGTGGTGGCATAACATTTAGCTGCAATAATATTTCACCAAAATTTGCTGCCGATGTACAACCTATACTCAATACGGTTTGTTCTTTTAATAGTACCTGTCATGCAAGTGGCAGTGTAAATTCCGGCGGGCCGCTTACTACATTTGCAGAAGTGAGTGCAAAGAAATCAAATATCCGTGCACAAATACTTGCAGGCGTAATGCCGCAAAGTGGCACTATCACGCAGGCACAGATCAATGCATTTATTTGCTGGATTGATGCTGGTGCTGCTAATAATTAATATTTTGACTTGAACGATATTAACTTTAAAATAAAAGAAAATTCCTGGCTGGCATATATAGCCGCAAAAAAATTAGGCGCCGATAGTGTAGCTTTTGTACTGGGCAAAACCATTCATTTACACAATACTACCAAAGAAGATTTTTTGAACAATCCCACATGGGTAAAGCACGAGTTGTGCCATGTGCAACAATTTAAGCAACACGGCTTTTTTATGTTTGTAATAAAATACCTTTATGAAAGTATAAAAGTGGGTTACTACAATAATAAGTACGAAGTGGAGGCTAGGCAAGCTGAAAACAAGTAATCGCTTTTTGTAAATTTCAATTACTTATGTTGCAAAAAGGTATTGCAAAAAAAATATTGGTATTTTCAATTGGCATACTGCTGTTGAATAATTTATTTGCACAACAACAAACTGCTGAAACTTCCGCATACCGTTCGTTTGTTGCACCAGGCGATAACAATAGTAACAGTACCTATTTTCTTCTGTATTCCTCTTCAAAAGTATTGGTATCATTTTTACAAAAAGGCCAGTTATTGATTGCAAGGCAATTAAACGATACGGCTTTTATAGTACAGGTAAATGATAAAAGTATTTTGCCTTCTTTTAAACAAATGTATGCTGCCAATAATAACTGGAAACTTTCTCCTGCATTATCAACTACAGAAAAATATTACTGGCCATTGGCAGCATTAATTACTGTTACCGATGAAGTTAAATTCACTAATTGGGCAGCGGCAAATAAAATTGCACTTACTTTAACCAGCGTAAAAAATAATTTTATAATTGATGTAAAAAATCAAGCTGTTTTTACAGCTTTGTTGCAACAGGATGCAATAAATTTTATATCAGCATACAACAGGTATCCTAAAGAAGAATTGCAGATCAATAATCTTGATCTGAGCACCAATAAAATAAATGTACTGCACAGTAAAATGCCATTGCTGAATGGTAATGGTTTTGTAGTTTCTATAAAAGAAAACAGGCCGGATACCAATGATATTGATCTTACGGGAAGATATATTTCAAATTCATTGGCAGCTACTGCAGTTAATGCTCATGCTACCATTATGGCTACCATGGCTGCCGGTGCCGGCAACAGTTATTATTTAGGGCAAGGTGTGGCGTGGGCAGCTGCAATTACTTCTTCCAGCTTCAGTAATTTATTACCTGATGCTGATTTAAATTATACGCAAAATAATATCACCGTTCAAAATCATTCCTATGGTGTAGGCGTAGAAAATTTTTATGGTGCTGATGCTGCTGCTTATGATGCCAGTGCATTAACGAATGACAAATTACTATTCGTTTTTTCTGCAGGCAATTCCGGTGCCCTCACTCCTGCAACAGGTAATTACGCTGGCATTGCAGGTGTAGCTAATCTTACAGGAAGTTTTAAAATGGCAAAAAATATTATTACTGTTGGGGCGGTGGATTCTTTTAATACCGTTGCCGGCCCCAGCTCTAAAGGCCCGGCTTATGATGGCAGAATAAAACCGGAGATGGTGGCTTATGGAGAAGATGGCAGTTCTGGCGCAGCAGCGTTGGTATCAGGCACAGCTATTGTTTTGCAGCAGGCGTATAAAAATAACAATGGAACGCTACCCTCATCAGCATTAGTAAAAGCCGTTTTATTAAACAGTTGTGATGATGTTGCCAATAATGGAATTGATTTTACTTCGGGCTTTGGTAGTTTAAATGCTTACAAAGCAGCAGCAGGAATGTTGGCGCAAAAATATTTTACCGGCACGGTTGCCAATAATGCTACACAAACATTTGGGGTAACTATTCCCTCCAATTTAAGCAGGGCAAAGTTCACCCTGGTCTGGAATGATATTGCAGCACCTGCTAATGCATTTAAAGCAATAAAAAATGATCTCGATCTGCAAGTTCAATCAGTGGCTACTTCGCAAACATGGTTGCCCTGGGTACTCAATAGTTTTCCGCACAAAGATTCATTGCAATTGCTGCCTGTAAGAAAACGTGACAGCCTGAATACTGTTGAGCAAATCACCATTGATAATCCAACCGCCGGCAATTACAATATTACCGTAAAAGGTTTTGATGTAAGCAATACCACACAGCCATTTGCTATTGCTTACCAGTTTGATACTGCCAATGTTTTTAACTGGGTTTTTCCCACCGCAACAGATAACATTTTTCCTGCTGCTACAAATCTTCTCCGCTGGAGTGCCTCCTTTGGTGCAGGCAGTGCAAGTATGGAGTACAGTATAAATAATGGTGCAAGCTGGCAATTGATTCCCGGAACTATCAATTTAAACAATAATCATTTCCGTTGGACAGCACCGGATACCAATGTTATTGCGTTGCTGAGAATGACCGTAGGCAGCCAGCAATTTGTAAGTGATCCTTTTACTATAAGTGCCAAGCCCGATTTAAGTATTGGTTTTAATTGCAGTGATTCTGCTTTGTTGTACTGGAATAAAAGCAAAGGCATTACAGATTACCAACTGTATGGCATGGGCGCAAAATATTTACAACCACTTTCTGTAATTAAAGACACGCAATTTGTTTTTAATAAAGCTGCTTTGCCCTACCTGAATTTTGCAGTAGCGCCAATTATAAAAAATCAAACCATTGGAATAAAAAGTTATGCTACCAATTACAGCACACAAGGTGTTGATTGTTATATCAAAAATTTACTTGCAGATCTGGTTAGCAACGATGCTGTTATTAAACTCGATATCGGCTCCACTTACCTGGTTAATAAAATTGTTTTCGAAAAATTAAATGGAGTGAGCTATAACAGCATTTTTGAAACCTCCGGCATTAACGGATTAAATTATACTGCTACCGATACACATTTACAAAAAGGTATAAATACTTACAGGGTAGTTATCTATTTAAGCAATGGAAAAATCATTTACAGTGACCTGGTAAATGTTGTATATTTTGCGGATGCTGATGTGTTGATCTATCCCAATCCGGCGCTTCAAAATAATACTATTACCATACAACTTAAATTGCTGAACAACCAAACGATAACCATCCTGGATTTATCAGGCAGAAAAGTTTTTCAACAGAAATTAACTACTACAGATCTTTCTTTTAAAGCAGGTTTTGCCAAAGGGCTTTATATCATCTCCATTACTGATCCGGAAAATAATACAAAGCAATTTTCTAAAATCATCATTCAGTAATCACTGCTGGCAGGCTATTTTCTTATAAAATTATTTTGTTTATTAAATAGTTTATAAAGGCTTAGTAATGATTATACAAAACAGTCAACATTAAATAATTTGCAACTTTGTAGCAATAATAGTTTTAACATTTTCATAACCCTTTCGTAAATTTTGATGAAATTATTTTTTTACACTAAAAACTAAAACGATGATTAAAAAAATCCTTGTATTCTCATTGATCACAGCTTCGCTGTACTCCTGTAAAAAGACAGCTAATACAGAAACAACGGTTGACCCTGTTTCTGCCGAGGTAAAGGCAAAAATTACTAATCTCGGATTTTCTTCTGCCAATGTTCAAAAAACAGATGATGGTTATTTGGTAGAAGGTGATATTGAATTAACCGATGAATTATTGAACAGCACTCCGGCGCAAACGCTTTTGCGTATTGCAGGCGATGAGCAATACCGCACCACCAATTTAGTAACCGGTTTGCCCCGTGTTATTAAAGTTAAAGTGACTGGTTTAGGAACTGCTTTTATTTCCGGTACCGATCTTGCAATTTCACGTTACAATGCACTAGGTTTAAAAATTACTTTTCAGCGTATCACTTCAGGTACAGCCAACATTACCATACAAGGTTTTAACCAGGGACCAAGTGGTGGCTTTATTACTTTAGGTTCTTCCGGTTTTCCTACCAACAACGGTAACCCTTATGGTACTATAAAAATGAATACTAATGCACAAGCATACGGCAGCAATCCTGATGTAAATTATGTGGGCAGTGTTATTCAGCATGAAATTGGCCATTGTATTGGTATGCGCCACACCGATTATTATAACAGGGCTTATAGCTGCGGTGGTAGTGCAGTTAATGAAGGTGCTTCAAATATTGGCGCTATCTTAATTCCCGGTACGCCATCAACTGCTAATGCAGGGTCATGGATGCTGGCTTGCTCTAATGGCGGCGACCGCACATTTAACAGCAATGATATTATCGGCCTGAATTATTTATACAAATAAGCCGGGTAACTTTTTTATAAAAATGCCTCCAGCAAGTTGGGGGCATTTTTACATCTATAACTTTTGTTGCTAAATCACCCATTCCACTTCTCCAAAATCAAAATGCCTTTCCATTGTATCAGCAGTAATTAACTGTCCTTGTTCTGTAACTCCCTTAATAGTTGTTTTAAATACTGCACTGGCTTTTTTTAGCTTTACAATTGTATCCATTTTATACAAATGCCTGGTATACTCTTTCTTTACTTTATCTGCAGCTGTTACAGCAATCATCTCTATACGTTTCATTACTGCGGTATGCAATTCTTCTGCCAACACAATTACATCGTATTCTTTACCGGTAATTTGTTGCAAAGAAACCGGGTTGGGCAACGATTTATGAAACCGGTTTTGATTAACATTAATACCAATACCTACCACTGCCCATTTCCAACCTGTACCTTTAAAAACGGTCTCAATTAAAATACCCCCTGCCTTTCTGTCACGCCAATACAGGTCGTTGGGCCACTTAATAGTCGTTTCCTTTCCGGCATATTTTTTTAAAAAATCATTAGCGGCCAGTGCAATAAGCATATTCAGGTAAAACTGCTGGTCGGTTCTTAGCTTGTCGGTCTTTAAAATTATACTCATAGCTATGCTTTGGCCCGGCCGCATTTGCCAGCTTTTTCCTCTTTGCCCCTTGCCTGCTGTTTGCTCTTTTGCAACAATAGCCATTCCGTGTTTTGCCATTCCTTCACGTACCATTGCCATGGCATAATTGTTGGTACTATCCACACTGTCAAGAATTTTAAAAAAACTGGCGCTTTGTATAGTCATATCAAATGGTAAAGAAGTGTTACTTTTGTCATTAATTGCAAGCTACATGCTACTTGGTAAATAACAAAAGTTTAATATTGGCGTTATTTCAGTAAAAATGCAGCGATAAATCAAAAAATATAATTTCAATTTGAACAATCTTAACGTTTTAAATACCCGGAAAAAAAGCAGCGTAACCAGGCTTACCCGTAACAGCAAAATTTTCAAAACCATTATTAAGGCCATACAGGATAAAAAAGGTGAAAACATCATCAGCCTCGATCTTCGTAAAATACCAGAGGCGGTTGCTGATTTTTTTATCATTTGCCAGGCCAACAGCAATACACAAATAAAAGCTATTGCCGATTTTGTGGAAGAAGAAGTAAAGGATAAATGTGGTGAATTAGCTTATAAGCATGAAGGCAGGCAGGCACAGCAATGGATCCTGATTGACTATGTTGATATTGTAGTGCACATAATGCTGCCCGAACCCAGGAAATTTTACCAGCTGGAAGAAATGTGGAGTGATGCTGCAGGAATGGAGCATAATGATTAATACAAAGAAAATATTTTTTAGCTTTAGTTAAAATAATAAGCAACCTCATTCGTCTTTAGCTTAAGTAAACAAACTATAAGTTTTAAGCACTCAATAAATAATGGCAATCAATATGAATCAGCAAAATAGTAATAAAAAAACCACTCCAGATAATATTCCACCTACCGGTGAGGACCCAAAAAAGAAAAATCGTTTTAATATCTATTGGATATACGGCATTATTTTTATAGGCATTGTAGCGTATAATATGGTTCGTGGTGTTGGCTCTGCCGGTGTGGAAACTGATCAGCAGAAGTTTTACGAAATGGCAAAACAAGGTGATGTAGAAAAAATTAAAACCATACGCAACACTAAATCAGTAAGGATATTTATTTACAAAGACAGTTTAATTAAAAAAGCTGCTTTCTATAAAAGTCTTTTAAACGATAAAGAAAATCCTAAAAAATACGAGGATGCTGCAAAATCCAATGCGCCACAGTTGTATTTTAGTATTAAAGACATCCCATCTTTTTCATATGAGTTACGGGACTTTTATGCCAAGAACCCCCAGTTAAAAGAAGTTGCTGATGTACCGGGTGACGAAGGTGAATTATTCGGCCAGATCATCACCACATTGTTGCCTATCTTATTGATCGGTTTATTATTTGTACTAATGATGCGTAAAGTAGGCGGACCAGGCGGTGGCGGCGGACCAGGCGGCATTTTTAATATCGGAAAATCTAAAGCCACTTTATTTGAAAAAGGCACCAGGGTTAATATCAATTTTAATGATGTAGCCGGTTTGGATGAAGCCAAAGTAGAAGTGATGGAAATTGTTGACTTCTTAAAAAATCCTAAAAAATATACTGCCCTTGGAGGTAAAATACCTAAAGGTGCTTTATTAGTAGGCCCTCCGGGTACTGGTAAAACATTATTGGCAAAAGCTGTTGCCGGTGAAGCACAGGTGCCTTTCTTTAGCCTTAGTGGTAGTGATTTTGTGGAAATGTTTGTAGGTGTGGGTGCAAGCCGTGTAAGAGACCTGTTTAAACAAGCAAGAGAAAAAGCACCATGTATCATTTTTATTGATGAGATTGATGCCATAGGCCGTGCAAGAGGAAAGAATGTGATGATGAGCAATGATGAAAGAGAAAATACTCTGAACCAGTTGCTGGTGGAAATGGATGGCTTTGGTACCGACTTAGGTATTATCATTTTGGCCGCTACCAACAGGCCTGATGTATTGGATACAGCGCTATTGCGCCCGGGCAGGTTCGACAGGCAGATCACTATTGACAGGCCCGATCTTGTAGGAAGAGAAGCGATTTTTAAAGTGCATTTACAGCCAATAAAAATTTCTCAAACTTTAGATATTCATAAGCTGGCGGAACAAACACCGGGTTTTGCCGGCGCTGATATTGCTAATGTTTGTAACGAAGCTGCTTTAATTGCAGCCCGTAATAATAAAGAAGCGGTAGATATGCAGGATTTCCAGGATGCTATTGACAGGGTAATTGGCGGATTAGAAAAGAGAAATAAAATCATTTCTCCTGAAGAAAAAGAAATTATCGCTTATCACGAAGCTGGTCACGCTATTTGCGGCTGGTACCTGGAGCATGCTTATCCTTTATTAAAAGTAACGGTAGTGCCAAGGGGCAGTGCAGCTTTAGGCTATGCCCAGTACACACCAAAAGAACAATACCTGTATAATACCGATCAATTGATGGACCAGATTTGTATGACATTGGGTGGCAGGGCAAGTGAAGATATTTTCTTTGGCAAAATAAGTACCGGTGCAAGTAACGATCTGCAACAGATAACAAAAATTGCTTACAGCATGATCACTGTATATGGTATGAATGAAAAAGTAGGCAATATCAGTTATTACGACCCCAGCCAGGAAAATATGTTTACAAAACCTTTTAGTGAAGAAACGGGTAAGATGATTGATGAAGAGGTTCGTAAACTTATAGAAAATGCTTACCAGATCACCAAAAAATTACTGATTGAGAAAAAAGGAGATGTAGAGAAACTGGCAAAAGAATTATTAAAAAAAGAAGTGCTGTTTAAAAGTGATGTAGAGGCATTGATTGGTAAAAGGCCTTATGAAGAAAAGAAAGCTTTGGATGTGGAAGTAAAAAAAGAAGAAGGAGCCATTACAGAAGATCCGCAAGCGCCGTTTTCTGAAGAACTTAAAAATCCGCCGCAAATTTAAAAACAATGGGAGTAACTCCGGCAAAGGAAAATATTTTAAAACGCATAAGGCAGGCGCTGAGTAATCCGGCGCCTTTGCCGTTTCCTCAAAGTGAAGGCAATGCCTCTATTTTTCATCCTGCCCCCGATGACCTGGAAGTAGTGTTTGCAGAAGAATTTGTAAACCTGCAGGGTAAGTTTGCTTTTTGTACCGATGAAAAAGATATGGTACAGCAAATACAAAAACTGGTGGCAGAAAAACAATGGACAAAAATTTATTGTAACGAAGATAAATGGAACGACAACTTCAGTAATACCATTAACCTGCCTACCTGCGACGTGTCAGTTACCGGTTGCGAATTTTTAGTAGCCCGTACCGGAACCATTGTAATGAGTGCCGCACAACAAAGCGGCCGCACAGTAAGTGTGTATGCACCTGTTCATATCTGTATTGCATACACCAATCAGCTGGTGTACGACATTAAAGATGCTTTGCAGCTGATGAAGGAAAAATACGCCGGTAATATTCCTTCACTCATCACTTTTGCAAGTGGCCCCAGCCGCACCGCCGATATTGAAAAGACCTTAGTTACAGGTGTACACGGGCCTAAAGAAGTGTACTGCTTTTTGGTGGAAGCATAATTCCTTTTTTACATTTACCTTTACAACAAGATGAATAACGAAACTTATCAATTGTTTGTATATGGCTCTCTCCGCAGCGGATTTCAGCATGCAGCCTATCAATATATTGCCAGGTATTTTCATTTAATTGGCGATGCCAAAGTGAATGGCAAATTATATGATAAGGGAGACTATCCTGTAGCAGTACCTGCAACAGAAGAAAAATTTATTGTTGGAGAATTATATGGTATAACGAATCCTTCAGAATTTTCATACGCAATCGGCCAGCTAGATGATTACGAAGGCCTATATGTGGAAGCGGGTGAGACACCACTGTTCAAAAGAGAAACTGTAATGGTACATTGCAACAATCAGCAGTATACCGCATGGATATATTGGTTTAATGGCAGCGTTGACGGGCTTCCTGAAATTGCAACCGGCGATGTTTTATTATACTTACAACAGCAAAATAAATTGTAAGCGTAATGGATATTCCTTCTTACAAAAAAGTTTACTTTCTCTCCGATTTTCACCTCGGTGCACCCAATGCTGAAGCAAGTTTGGTGAGAGAAAAAAAGATCATCCGGTTTTTAGATGAGATAAAAAAAGATGCGGCGGTAATTTTTATTGTTGGCGACCTTTTCGATTTCTGGTACGAATACAAATCTGTTGTTCCCAAAGGTTACGTAAGAATTTTAGGCAAGCTGGCCGAAATTACCGACAGTGGTATTCCCATGCATTTTTTTGTAGGCAATCACGATATGTGGATGAGAGATTATTTTCAGAAAGAACTGAACATACCCGTATATTACGAACCTGTATCTTTTGAATTTAATGGCAAGCAATTTTTAGTAGGCCATGGTGATGGCCTTGGCCCTGGCGACCATGGTTATAAATTCATGAAAAAAATATTCCGCAATAAAATTTGCCAGTGGCTGTTTGGCATTTTACCACCAGCTGTTGGTATAGGTGTTGCTAATTATTTCAGTCGTAAAAGCAGGGCACAAACCGGGCAGACCGATGAAATATTTTTAGGAGAAGATAAAGAATGGCTGATCATTTATTGCAAAGAAATATTGCAAAAACAGCATTACGATTATTTTATTTTTGGCCACCGTCATTTGCCTATTAACTTTAACTTACCTGCAGGCAGCCTTTATATTAACCTGGGCGACTGGATAAAGTATGATAGTTATGCTGTGTTTGATGGCACGGATCTTGACCTGAAGTATTACAACAAATGAAAAAAGTAAAATCAATATTGCTTCTTCTATGCTTTTGTGCGGTTACCTCAACACATGCTCAAAGCGATACTGCTTTTACATTTTTAAAAACTATTAAAGGCGATTTTGCTGATTTTAATGTTGACAATCTCGACAATATCTACCTCATCACTTCCACCAATCAATTAAAAAAGATCAACGGCAATGGCGACTCTGCCGGAGTTTTTAACGATGTGAAACGCTATGGCAATGTTTCCTCTATTGATGTTACCAATCCTTTAAAAATATTACTGTACTATAAAAACTATACAACAGTGGTAGTGTTAGACCGGTTTCTGAATATCCGCA
Source organism: Ferruginibacter sp. SUN106 (assembly GCF_050611765.1). Classification (NCBI taxonomy): domain Bacteria; kingdom Pseudomonadati; phylum Bacteroidota; class Chitinophagia; order Chitinophagales; family Chitinophagaceae; genus Ferruginibacter; species Ferruginibacter sp. SUN106. The sequence goes on along the minus strand of NZ_JBODJC010000007.1, from coordinate 47,097 downwards.
ACACCATCAACTTCCGCAAAAAAAATATTTTCTCTGTACAAAGTATCACTACTTCTTACGATAATAATATCTGGTTTTTTGATGACCAGGATTTTAAACTGAAAAAAATTGATGAAGAAGGTAAACCATTACAGGAAACCACCGACTTCAGGATGCTTTTTGATTCGGTGCCTTCGCCAATACAAATAACCGACAAAGAAAATTTTGTGTACCTCTACGATCCCGAAAAAGGATTTTATATTTTTGACTATTACGGTTCTTTTAAAAACAGGTTGCCCTTTTTAAACTGGACCAGCGTGGCTGTTTCTGAAAAAAATATGTACGGCTTTAGTAATAACAAATTGTTCAGCTACGAATTAAATTCTCTTACTTTAAAAGAATACAAGCTCCCTGCCATCTTTGGAGAATACAATGCCATAAAAGCGATCAATGGAAAAGTGTATTTGCTGAAAGATGATGGCATTTATATTTACCAGGTAAAGTCGTGAGTGGAGAGCCGTCTGTTGTGAGTGAGTGCAACTGGGAACTATCTTACGCTTACTCACGCCTGAAGATTCACGTCTCACGTCTTTGTCGTAATTTTATTCCATGGATTTTTTAGACCAGGTCATTTTAGATAATACCATCAAAAGTTACTGCATTGTAAGCGGCACTATTTTGCTCACGCTTTTTTTAAAGAGATATTTCTCCCGTTATATCGCAGCAGTATTGTTCCGGTTATTCCACCGCATCTGGAAGAATGTTGCCAAACAGAATTTTATTGACCTGGTAGTGGAACCATTGGAATGGTTTCTCCTGATCATCATTGCGGTATTTGCTATTGATAAATTAAATTTTCCTGTTGCCTGGCAATATAAAATTTACGGGCATGCAATAGATGATATTTTAACCCGGCTGGGCATTGGTATCATCATCGTTTCTTTTACCTGGTTTATGCTGCGTGTGATTGATTTTATTGCACTGGTGCTGGAACACAATGCCGCCATCACTGCCGATAAAACTGATGACCAGCTGGTGATTTTTTTCAGGGATTTTTTAAAAGTGGTTATTGGTATCATTGGTTTACTGATGTTGATAAAAGCCTGCTTTAATCAACCTATTGGTAACCTTTTAACCAGCCTTAGTATTGTTGGTGCTGCAGTGGCGTTGGCGGCAAAAGAAAGCCTGGAAAATTTAATCGCTTCCTTTATCATCTTCTTTGATAAACCTTTTACCGCTGGCGATACTTTAAAAGCCAACAATGTAACCGGTACGGTAGAAAAAATTGGTTTACGCAGTACCCGTATCCGCACAGGAGATAAAACATTAGTTACTGTTCCCAACAAATTAATGGTAGATAGTGTGGTAGATAACTGGAGTATGCGTACGCATCGCCGTGCAGAAATAAAACTGGAACTTGCTTCAGATACATCTTCTGCTTTATTGCAAACTGTAATAAAAACTATTAAAGAAAAATTTACTTCGGACACAAAATATATTACCAGCTACTCTGTTCATCTTACTGATGTAAACAAAACCGGTAATATTATAAAGGCAGAATATTTTACGCATCCTGTTACGATGGATGATTTTACTGTACTTAAAGAGGAGTATTATTTTTTTATTAAGAATATGCTGGAAGAAAATAAGATTGTAATGAGCAACAGCAGCAATATTGATGATCTTTTAACAAGGGCTGCTACAGCATCGGAATAATTACACAATACCCTGCCATTTATCCAACTCTTCTTTTTCGGCCAGTTCCTTTTGCTTTAGTTGTTGTTGAATATCTCCGGTAAAAAGTAATATTACAATTACCGCCAGGTACAATAAAAATATCAACACCACCAAAGAAAAAGTGAGCGACAATATCATAAATACTTCCAACGCATAAATTAATATAGCGCCTGTAAGCAGAAGCGGTAAAGCTGTTACAGACTTCATCATCAGGTAAATAAACCCTGTGATGCATACCACGTATACCCCAATAGCAGCAAAAGTTACCCAATGAGGGATCATAAAATACAGGTGCTGAATTAAACAAGCCACTGAGATCAATACACCAAATAAACCTGCGTTTTCACAAAAGCTTTCATGCTGTTTTTTAAGATGATCCATAATGCGTCATTATTTGTTGAGGATATCAGCTAATTCTTTATCCCATTTTCCGGTACTGCCATACTCTACCACACGGCCAATTTCTTTACCATCTTTCATCACTATAATAGTAGGCACATTAATTACATTAAAGGCGTCTGCAATACTGGCTAAAGATTTTTTCTCCCTGTTAACACCAAAAAAAGTGATCTTATTATCTGCCACACCACTCATTTCCTGCAACTTAAAAAATTTCGGCAAAATAAATTGTGTATCCTCACACCAGGTACCACCAAATAAAACAAACTGTACTTTGCTTTTTGCTTTTTCAAATGCCGAAAGCGTTGCAGTATCTGGCCTGTAACTGGCAGCGCTGCTATTGTACCAATTGTAAGTACTGTCGTTTTGAACAAGGTATTTATTAATGATGCCCCGCAGAATATGCTGCTCCGGATGTTTCTCATCTTTTAAAATTTCGTATTGCGCCTGGCTGAAAGCGTTTACACTAAGGGTACTGCAAAATAAAAATGCGGTTAAAAATTTCATTCCTTTAAAGTTAATTGGTGGAAATATGCTGTGGGCTAAAGTTCTGTATAAAATCACTTTTTTAGAAACCGGATTTTGTTAATAATGGGTTACAGATTCGCTTTCAATTCATTTAAAAAGCTTTTTAATTTTTTCAGCGATTCTATCATGGCAAATTTTTCATCTGCCTTTTTATTATTTTTTAAAAAATCTTTAGCGCCTTCAATGGTATATTTTCTTTCTCTTAATAAATGATAGATCAGTTTTAAATTCTTCACATCTTCCGGCCTGAACAACCTGTCGCCCTTACCATTTTTTTTAGGTTTCAAAATATCAAATTCATTTTCCCAAAAACGCACCAGGCTCTGGTTTACTTTAAACATATCTGCTACCGTACCTATTGAATAATACATTTTTTCGAACAACACTTCATCTTCGGGCACTTCAATCAGGTCCACCCCTGCATCCATATCTTTCAAACTCATGCGGCCACGGGTTTGCTTTTTATTATTTTTTTTGGGTGGCTTTGCAGCTACAGTAGGTATTTCTGTAAGGTCAATGATCTCTGGGTCCTCCTCTGCAACTACATTTTCAGCAGCAACTTTTATTTCATTTGTAGTGATTGTATCCACAACAGGTTTAACCTCCGGCTCTTTGGCCGGCGGAATACTATCAAAATCAAAAGCTATTTGTTGTAAACCCATATTTAAAATTAATCAAAACTTTTGGCACTTCCCGTAGCCGCAATTTTTAACAACCTGTCGTATTGCTCTGCATTAAGATCATTAAAGAAAAAGTAAACAGGGTCAACAGGTGATCCATTGATGTGCACTTCATAATGACAATGCGGCCCGGTACTGGCACCGGTGCTGCCTACCCAACCAATTACTTCACCACGTTTTACATGTTGCCCTTCTCTTGCCTTTACCCGTACCATGTGCATGTACACAGTCTCGTATCCGTATCCATGATTAATGATCACATGATTTCCCGTACCTGTTCCCATACCTGCGGTGGTTACAGTTCCATCACCAGTGGCATAAATAGGTGTGCCCTGTGGCGCAGTAAAATCGAGGCCATTATGCATTTTGGCTATACCATAAATAGGATGAATACGCATACCAAAACCGCTGGCGATCCTGGTTAATTCTTTATTGCTTACCGGTTGTATTGCAGGAATGCTTGATAATTTCTCTCCCTGGTTCTTGATCAGCTTATCAATTACCCCATAGCTTTGAAACTGGTAAGTAATCCTGGCTTCTAGATTATTCAGTGTGTTGGCAATATCTGTTCCAAGCTGGTCTTCATTTTTCAAGCTCACTTTTTCCAGTTCTTTTTTATGTTCAATCAGCTTGGTACGGGCACTGTCTGTTACCGGGGTAGCTTCAAAAATAGAACGGTACACCTCGTTATCTCTTTTTTCCAGCTCGGCCATTTGCTGCTGCATGGTTTTTACCTTGCCATCCAGTAAGCTATAATTATCTTTTAAATTATCGTATTTCAACTGCACCTCACGGTCAGTTGCTTTGGGAAAGAATTTAGTGTATAAACTGATGATGATCAAACAGCTTACGGCAAGTGCCGAAAGAAACCCAAATATCCGCAACAGTTTCACTCTCAATGGAGTGACCAGCTTCTCGTAACGAAGTGTATTGGTATTATAGAAATATTTTATTTTCTTCATGCTTGTCCTGAAAAGGGAAACGTTCCAGGTAATTTTTTGTTGCTTTCCGTAAGCTTCAGTAACATGGTTTAGCTTATGGCTTGCGGCTTGAAGCTGTTTTATTACCTTTGCAGCCGTTACATAAAAGTGTACAAATATAGCCCGTTACACAACAAAAATCAACCCAAATAAATAGATTGGTATATGATGACAAGTGCAGCCATACGACAACAATTCCTTGATTTCTTTAAATCCAAGGGCCATATTATAGTGCCATCGGCCCCGGTGGTGATTAAAAACGACCCTACATTGTTGTTTACCAATGCCGGCATGAACCAGTTTAAAGATTATTTTTTAGGCAATAAACCTGCCCCCAACCCAAGAGTGGCCGATACCCAAAAATGTTTACGGGTAAGTGGTAAACACAACGACCTGGAAGAAGTGGGCGTAGATACCTATCACCATACTTTATTTGAAATGCTGGGCAACTGGAGTTTTGGCGATTATTTTAAAAAAGAAGCCATTGCCTGGAGTTGGGAATTATTGACTGATGTATACAAATTAGATAAGGACCGTTTATATGTAACCATTTTTGAAGGCGATGCTAAAGAAGGCTTGCCTAAAGATGAAGAAGCGTATAATGAATGGAAAAAAGTAATTGCCGAAGACCGGATTTTACTGGGCAATAAAAAAGATAATTTTTGGGAAATGGGTGATACCGGCCCCTGCGGCCCCTGCACCGAAATACATGTGGATTGCAGAACAGATGAAGAAAGAAAAACAGTTGATGGAAAAACATTGGTGAATAACGATCATCCGCAGGTGATTGAGATATGGAATAATGTATTCATGGAATTTAATAGAATCTGGAGTACAGGAAAGGGTGGCGCAAGTGAATTGAAAAAGTGGGAAGAAACTAATGCTGAATTAGTTTTAAGCACTGAAAAAGAAAAACAGGATGAATATAAAAAAGGCAGAGCTGATAAGCATAGAGAATTAACATCATTATCACCACTTCCAAACAAACATGTTGATACAGGAATGGGATTTGAGCGTTTAGTGAGAGTAATTCAGAAAAAAACATCCAATTATGATACGGACGTTTTCACTGAAACAATTGCAGCAACAGAGAAGATAACAGGTAAGACGTATGACTTTAGTGATAGCAAGCAAGCTGTTTCTTTTAGGGTAATTGCAGACCACATCCGTGCTATTTCTTTTACTATTACTGATGGGCAATTACCATCAAATACTGGTGCAGGTTATGTAATTCGTCGAATACTTCGCCGTGCAGTACGCTATTATTATTCTTATTTGGATTTTAAGCAGCCTCTGCTACATCAATTACTTCCTGTGATTGCAAAACAGTTTGAAAATGTTTTTCCTGAGTTGAATCAGCAACTGGATTTTGTAAGTAAAGTAATTAAGGAAGAGGAAGAAGCCTTTTTAAGAACACTTTCCAATGGTTTAAAAACTATCGATGAAGTGATGAAGCAATCTCAGCAAACAAAAACGATCAGTGGTACTGCTGCGTTTGAATTGCTGGACACGTTTGGCTTTCCTATTGATTTAACAAGATTAATTGCATCAGAGAATAATTTAGCAGTTGATGAAGTTGGCTTTAATGCAGAAATGAACCAGCAAAAAAACCGTAGCCGTGCAGCCACTGCCTTAGAAACACAAGACTGGGTTACAGTAAATGATATTCCAAATTCAAAGTTTGTAGGTTACGATAGTTTGGAAACCAAAAGCAAAGTAATCAAGTACAGAAAAGTAAGTGGCAAGGGAAAAGAATTGTACCAAATAGTTTTAGATACCACACCATTCTACGCCGAAAGCGGTGGACAGGTTGGAGACGCTGGCACACTCACCATCCTGAGCGGCGCCGAAGGGCATGACTCACCACTCACGATCATCGATACCAAAAAAGAAAACGACCTCATCATCCATTTTGCAGAAACCATTCCTGCTGATTTAAATGGTGAAGTAATTGCAAAAGTTGATGCCACAAGAAGAAAGAATATCACCGTTCATCACAGCGTTACGCACCTGATGCATGCGGCCTTACGCAATGTATTAGGCACACATGTGGCACAAAAAGGTAGTTTGGTAAACGAAGAACATTTACGTTTCGATTTTAGTCATTTTGCAAAAATGACTGATGAGGAAATAAGTGCAGTAGAAAAACTGGTGAATGAAAAAATAAGACAAAACATTCCTGTTGTAATTAAGGAAATGAAAAAAGACGAAGCAGTTGCCTTAGGTGCGATGGCTTTGTTTGGAGAAAAATATGGCGATGTGGTACGTGTGGTAATTATGGACCCTGCATATTCCATCGAGTTATGCGGGGGTACACATGTGGGCAGCACCGGCGAACTGGGTTTGTTTAAAATTAAAAGCGAAGGCGCTGTAGCCGCAGGTGTAAGAAGAATTGAAGCTGTATGTGGTAAAGCTGCAGAAGATCTTATCAACAGCACATTTTTGGAAATTGGTGTTATCAGTGGCTTATTAAAAAATCCGAAAGACATCAGTAAGTCGATAGAGAATTTACAAACTGAAAACGTTTCCTTAAAAAAACATATCGAGGCTTTGGAAGCAAGGCAACTGGTGATCATCCGCAATGAATTATTACAAAAGGATGAGATCATTAATAATGTAACTTTTATTGGTGCTATAGTTGAAGTAAGCAGTGCCGATGCGTTAAAAAAATTATGTTTCGACCTGAAGAATAAATTGCACGATCATGTGGCGGTGTTGTGTGCTAATATTGATGGCAAACCATTTGTTGCGGTGGGCATCAGCGATACGGTTGTAGCAGCAAAAAGTTTAGACGCCGGCAAAATCATTAAAGAGCATATTGCTCCTTTAATAAAAGGCGGCGGTGGCGGACAAAAGAATTTAGCTACGGCGGGCGGACAGGATATTAGCAATCTGAAAGCAGTGATTGAGAAAGTGAAATCTTTATTGTAACCGGAAGCTCCGGCTTAAGGGCTTAAAAATGCTGGAAGCTGTAGCTTCCCGCCATATAAAACATAAAGTATGAAATACATTCTCCTCGTGTTTCTTTCTGTAATCAACTGTACATCGTATGCATGTTTAAACGAAGAACATGTAACAAAATCCGGCAAAAAAACTATTGATGCCATTACATTGCGTGGGTTAACGTTTTACAAAGGACAGAATACCAGTGAAATTCAGGACAAACTAAAAGTATTGGAATCCTTACTATCAAAAACGTCCAACACTACAGATGATATCCGTACTATTAAAAATGATATTGCAGTACAATATATTAAACTGGGCAGATTAGAAGAAGCTGAAAAAATGCTGCTGGAGCTTCAGAAAGAATATCCCGGCAATTACAGCATCAATGTTAACCTTGGCACTTTATACGAATTACAGGGAAAGAATGAAGAAGCACTGCGGCTGATAAAAAAATCGGTTGACATTAATCCGGATTCGCATGAAGGAAGTGAATGGTTTCACATCAAAATTTTAGAGTACAAACTAAAAAACATTCCGGAAGATAAAGTAGCAGCACAAAACATTTTGAATCTTGCTGAAATTAAAAGGCCTGCATCTACGGTTGCAGATGAATTAAGTTATCAGCTGGTAGAAAGAATTCCATTTACGCCTGCCCCCAACATCATGATGGCAAAAGTATTGCAGGAATTTGCTGATTTTCTTTCGGATAGTGTTTCCATTAAAGCAGCTTATCTGATCTACGAAATTGGAATGGATTATGACAGAAACAACATTTTACAACTTGCTCAAAAACGGGATGCACTTGTGCCGTATTTTAAAAAATACCACGAAGTAATTCCGGTTTTAAATAACTACTACCTCGATCCTGTTGCACAAATTATAAAAGATGATCCTGCTAAGATTGCATCAACAGTGCTTGAAAAAGGATTTAATTATTTTAAGGACCAGGAAGAAAGAAGAGCGGCAAAAGAGCGGCAAAAAAATATTTTTATTGTTCTTGGCATCAGTATTGCCGTATTATCAGGCTTATTTATTTACAAAAGAAAAAAGCAAACAGTATAACCTTAGTACCTGGAAGCTCCAGCTTCCAGCTTTAAAATAAACTACCCGAAGCTGGAGCTTCCAGGTACAATATGCACATGGTATTTGAAACCCCACGCCTCATTCTCCGACGCTTTACCGAAGCAGATACCGGATTATTACTGCAACTCAACAGCGATCCTGAAGTATTAAAATATTTACACGAACCTTTATTGGAAACTGAAGAACAGGCCATGCATGTTTTACAAAACATCATCTTACCACAATACAAAAATAACCTCGGCCGCTGGGCCATACATTTAAAAACCTCCAACGAGTTTATTGGCTGGTGTGGTTTAAAATACCGGCCGGAATTAGATGAAATAGATTTAGGCTACAGGTTGATGCAACAATACTGGGGCAAAGGTTATGCATTTGAAGCTGCAAAGCATACGGTAGACTATGGCTTTAACCAACTGCATTTAAAAACTATTACCGGCCGTGCCCATATCGAAAACACCGCCTCTTTAAGGATACTGGGAAAAGTCGGGTTGCAATTCATAAAAGAAGAAGTGGTGGATGATTGCCCGGTAAAAACATTTATGCTCTCCAAATAAAGCTTCAAGCCTGCGGCTTGGTTTTCTCTGCCAGATTATCCAAATTCCACAGAAAAATATAAGATCAAAAATGCGTTAAAGAAAGCTATTAAAGTTTGCATAAAATAATTTGTGTAATCTGTGCAATCTGTGGCCAAAGCTTTTTTGCCGCAGGTAAAAACCAAAAAAATGTTAAAGCCAAAAAATTATCTGCGAAGAATTTCGTAATTCAGGAATTTGAGCTACATTTGACCTACTAAACATTTCGTACATTAAATAAATCAAGTCATGAAGAAGTTATTACTGATTGCTGCTGTTATGGGTTTTACTACACTTACTTACACCGCAACTGCACAGGATGAAAAGGTTGAACAAAAAGAAAAAGCGGAAGCAAAAGAACAAAAAGAAAAGGCAGAAAAAAAAGAAAGGAAAGAAACCCAGGAAATCGTTATCCGTAAAAAAGGAGATAAAGACACTAAAATTACCGTAGAAATTAAAGGTGATAAAGTAACCATTAATGGAAAACCGCTGAGCGAATTTAAAGATGGCGATATCACTATCAATAAAAGAGGCATTAAAATCTGGGATGGTTATAACAGTTTTTCGTTTCCTGAAGATTTGGATATAGCAGTACAGGGCCATCCTGCAGATCCTTTCTTCTTTGGCAAAAAAGGTGCTTTTTTAGGTGTAACTACCGAGACTGCTAATGAAGGTAATGATGATAAAAAATCTGAAGGTGCTATTATAACCAATATTACTAAAGAAAGCGCTGCCGAAAAAGCAGGCTTAAAAGAAGGCGATATCATTACAAAAATTAACGATAAAAAAGTAGAAGGCCCTGAATCTTTAGCAGACGTGGTAACTTCTTTTAAACCAAAAGATGAAGTAACAGTTTACTATAAAAGAGAAGGGAAAGAAAAATCTGCCAAAGCAGTATTGGGAGAAAATAATTCATCTACGGCAATGGCTTATTCTTTTAGTGGACCGGGAGGCCAGACACGTTCTTTTACTATGCCACGTGTGCAAGGTGTTCCTTATGTTCAGAGTATACCAAAATGGGGTAATGGTGATGATATAACAGGGTTGGGTGATATGAAGGTGAATGGATTTAGCATGTTTCCACGCCAGCAAAAATTAGGTTTAAAGATACAGGATACCGAAGAAGGTGATGGTGTAAAAGTTTTAGACATCGATAAAGAATCTCCTGCTGAAAAAGCCGGGCTGAAGAAAGATGATGTGGTAACAGAGATTGGTGGCAAAAAAGTTACTAATACAGATGATGCCAGGGAACAGCTGATGGAAAATGCTGAGAAATCAACTTATACCATTAAAGCCAAACGCAATGGCAGCGAAATGAGTTTCGATATAAAAATTCCAAAGAAATTAAAGACTGCCAACTTATAAGCCATAGTAAAACAAGTGTAAAAGGGCGTCATGACGGTTTGAATCCGTCTGACGCCTTTTTACTTACCTTTGCCCCGTGAAAAATGATGATAAATACGAAGTTGTAATTGGCCTTGAGGTGCATGCCCAGTTACTTACTAAAAGCAAATTATTTTGTGGCGACAGTGCGGCTTTTGGTGGCGAGGCTAATACGCATATCAGCCCGATAACATTGGCGCATCCGGGCACATTGCCCAGGATGAACCGCAAAGCCATTGAATATGCCATTAAGCTTGGCCTTGCATTGCATTGCGATATTGAACAGCACAATTATTTTGCCCGTAAAAATTATTTTTACCCTGATCTGCCAAAAGGTTACCAGGTTAGCCAGCACACTACGCCTATTTGTAAAAATGGTTATGTGCCCATTAAAACTACCGAAGGCGAAAGAAATATTGTATTGAACAGGATTCATATTGAAGAAGATGCCGGCAAAAGTTTACATGATGTGGATGAAAATTTTACCTCTATCGATTTAAACCGTGCCGGTGTTTGTTTATTGGAAATTGTTAGCGAACCCGATCTGCATAGCAGTGAAGAAGCTTTTGCCTATATCACCGAATTAAGAAAATTAGTACGCTGGCTGGATATCTGTGATGGTAATATGGAAGAAGGCAGCATGCGTTGCGACGCCAATATTTCTATTCGTTTAAAAGGCGAAACCAAATTAGGTACAAGGGTGGAAGTGAAAAATTTAAACAGTATACGCAACGTAAAAAAAGCCATTGAAATTGAAGTGGCGAGGCTTATAGAAATTACAGAAAGCGGCAATAAAATCATACAGGAAACAAGAAGTTTTGATGCAGACAATAACACTACTTTTTCATTACGTAGTAAAGAAGAAGCGGATGATTACCGTTATTTTCCTGAGCCGGACCTTACGCCATTTTTTATTGCTGATGATTTTTTACAACAAATAAAAAACAGCATACCGGCTTTACCCGAAACGCTGGAAAAGAAATACCAGGAAGTATTACACCTGCCTGCATATGATGCCGGCGTAATTTGCAGCGATAAAGAAACCGTTGCTTATTTTGAAGCTATAATAAAACATACCACTAATTATAAAGCAGCAGCAAATTTTTTATTAGGACCGGTAAAGAGTTATTTAAACGATCATACAACCGACATTAAAGATTTTATTGTACCTGCCGAAAAAATTGCAGCCTTGATACAATTGGTGGACGAAAGCAAAGTGAATTTCAGTAATGCTTCCACAAAAATATTTAATGCCCTTGTTATTGATCCTAAAAAAGAAGCTTTAGAAATTGCGACCACATTAAATCTTTTACAGGAAAGTGATAGCGGTTCAGTGGAAGCATGGGTAGATGAAACCATTGCTAAGATGCCCGATAAAGTAAAGGAATACAAAAGTGGCAAAAAAGGTTTGATCGGCTTATTTGCTGGTGAAGTAAAAAAGCTGAGTAAAGGAAAAGCAGACATGCAGGTGGTAAATAAATTATTAAGTGAAAAACTTGGGTAAGCACCAAGTGGGTCATTCTTATAATAAAGTATTTTACGGGTGGGTCACCCCAAAAAGGGTGGCTCACCCGTAAAATATCGCTGCAGTAACAAAAAAATTTGAAAAAAATAACATGAAAAAAATACTATCCTTATTATCCTTATCTGTCCTTTTATTTTCCTGCGCCAATGAAGGTGATAAAGGAAAATTTACTGTAAACGGGCAGGTAAAAAATGCGCCGGATCAAAAAATATATTTGGAAGAACTATATAGCCAGAAAGATCCGGAGGTGATTGATACTGCCGATGTTAAAGACGGAAAGTTTACACTCAATGGTATTGCTGCCGAAGAAGGCATTTACCGCATCAGGTTTGAGAAATTAAATAAAGGTTTCTTGTTTATTAATGATAAGAGCAACATTAATTTTACCGCCGATCTTAACAATATTACTTTGCAAGGACCTGCTTTTGCAACCCCGGCCAATAGCTCATTAAAAAACTTTCTCAGCATCAATGATAGCCTGGGGAAAAAATTACAGGAAACATCTGCTACATTAAATCAACTTAAACAAAATGGTGTTAAACCAGAAGACAGTTTGTGTGTAGCTGCAGAAACCAGTTTCAATATGACGAAGGAAGCTATGGCAAAATTTTGTTTTCAATATGCTGATACAGTAAAAAGCCCTGCACTGGCATTATTCACCACCACGGCTGCCCCGGTTGAGATAGAAAAATTTCAAGTGCCCTTGCAAAAACTGGCACAACGTTTTTCTACCCATAACGGCATCATTACTGTTACTAATCTTGCAAAGCAACAATTACTGATACAACAGCAGCAGCAATTAAAGTCTCAGCAAGCGGGTGCCCTGGTAGGAAGTATGGCACCTGATATTACTATGAATGATGTGAATGACAAACCATTTTCATTAAGCCAGCTAAGAGGGAAATATGTGCTGGTTGATTTTTGGGCCAGCTGGTGTGGCCCCTGCCGCCACGAAAATCCAAATGTAGTTGTGGCATACAACCAGTTTAAGGATAAAAACTTTACCGTGCTGGGTGTATCGTTGGATAAGGATAAGGCCGCATGGTTAAAAGCTATACAGGATGATGGCCTAACCTGGCAACATATCAGCGATTTAAAATACTGGAGCAGCGCAGCTGTAGATTTATATGGCATTGACGGTATTCCCTTTAATGTTTTGATTGATCCGCAAGGCAAAGTTATTGCCAGCCGTTTAACAGGAGAAAACCTGATAAATAAGCTGAGGGAAGTGTTGAAGTAAAATAATACTTATACAAATTATTTCTAAGAATAAAGAACCGCCTCATTATAAAATGAGGCGGTTCTTTATTGTACCTATTTACATCTTAAATAATGATACAGAAAGCCATAATAAAAAAAGAGGCTGCATCATCTATTGATGCAGCCTCTTTTTATTTATTGTAGTTTGTTCTTATTAGTAACCAGGGTTCTGCACTACTATAGGATTAGAAACCACTTCAGAAGCCGGGATCGGCCACAGGAAGCGGTAATCGCTATAAGGTATTGCTGTTTGTCCAGGTGTATATCCTGCACCGCAAACAAAAGTAGCTAAACCAACAGTTCCGTTTAATGCTTTAGCAGGAATACCGCCGGTTGTAAAATTAGCATCAACAGCTAAACGGCTGATATCACCCCAACGTCTTCCTTCAGCTAAAAGTTCAATCCTTCTTTCTAATAAAATAGCTTTAATTAAATCAACTGAAGTTGCAAAACTTGCAACGGTATATTGCTGTGTTGCAGGTGTTGTTAAAGATCTGTTTCTAACCACATTCAATAGATCAACTGCACGGGAAGAAACAACAGCAGGAGTATTTCTTGCTTCAGCTTCTGCTAATGTCAATAATACTTCAGCATAACGTATCTGCGGAGCATAGTCGCCATAAGTTGCATAGTCCCTGTACTTTGTGGTAAATATACTTTGCGTACCTGCACTGTTTGTACCAGCTACAGTTAAAAGGCTTCTGCGTTTATCATCGCATAACCAACCAGCATTATTGTAAATGATCGGAGATATTGAAACCAATCCCCTGCCGTTCAAGCTTGCTGCCCCTAATAACCTGGATAAACCACCATTAGTACTTGGTGCATCTACCGGATCATTTTTGATAGAGAAGATATTTTCAAGAGAATTATTATTTATGAAAGGAGTTTCAGGTGAAGCCATCAAAGCATAAGATCCAATTGGAGATACTGTACCAGCTGGGTTAGCTGGAGTAACAACAGTGGGAACAATCTTTGCTCCTTCTGTAATAACTCCTGCCCAATCACCTTTATGCAATTTTACTCTCATCTTTAATGCTATGGCAGCAGCTTTGGTTGCCCTGAAGCTGATTGGACCAGTGAAACCAGTAACAGCAATAGATGCAGGTAAGTTAGCTTCTGCAAAATCAAGATCAGCCAAAATGTTTGTGTAAACTCCTGCAACACTCATACGGGGGCTGGTAAGAATAGAGGTTACAGCAGAGGTGGTATTGATAGGAAAATCTCTCCATGGAATACCTAAAGCTGAACCAGCACCATCCGCATAAGGTTTTGCAAACAATAATAAACCTTCGTGGTGTGCCATTGCTCTTAAAAAACGACATTCTGCCTCATATTGTAATGCAGTTGTAGGACTGATTACACCACCGGCGCCAGCTGTTCTGAAACCAGCAATTGAAACGTTGGCTTTATTGATCAATTCGTACAAACCTTTCCACATAGCCACACAGTTGGCAGAAGTGGAATTGTAAGTACCCTGGTAAGTGATTTGTAAAAATGCCTGGATATTTACCAGGTCTTCGCCACGGGCATCAGACTGATAAATATTGGCTGCGCCAAATGGATAACCCCTGTTTTCAGTTGTTCCCGTTACATAATAATCTCCCTGTGCCGCATCATAAACACCGTTTAATGCAAGGGCACATTTTGATGCAGTGGTAAAAACACTGGCATCTGTTAATGAGCTGTAGGGGGCTGTATCTAATACTTTTTTACAACTAAAAAGTAAAGGAAGAAACAGTATTAATCCCATTTTTATTTTATTCATAACTGTATTCGTTTAATATGATTATTGAGTTTATAGTATACATTAAAAACCTAAAGAAACACCCATAGAAAGATTACGTACCTGCGGAGATACCGCTGCATCTATACCAAGTGTGCTGATATTGTCTGGATCGGCACCTTTGTATTTTGACCAAACTGCAAGGTTCTGACCTTGTACAAAGAATCTTGCTGATTTTACATAACCATTGGTAACTCTTTCTAAGCTGCCATTTTTAAATGTATAACTGATAGACAAATTCTGTAACCTGATATAATCACCTTTTTCAACAAATCTTGAAGTGGCACTTGCTGTTTGGTTGATGTTAGCCGCCTGTCCATAATACAATTTAGGAACTTCAGTTTCCTGGCCTGGTGTAGTCCACCTGGTTAAGATCTCCTTACCATTGTTCTGGAAACTCTGGTTAAAGATCACTTCCTGTCTTGTATAGTTCATGATTTTATTACCACCAGAATAACGGAACATCACTTCCAGTTCCAATCCTTTGTAATTAAAAGTATTGGTAAATGCACCATAATAAGTTGGTGTAGAGGTACCCAATTTTACTTTATCGGCAGCTGTTAATGTTGCAGCGGTACCTAAAGCACCATTGTTTTTGTCTGTTGCAGTATAAAAACTACCCACAGTAAAACCAGTTATTCTCGAAAGGTTAAGCTGGATCAATGAACCATCCGCTTTAAGGAACAATGGATTTCCGTTAGCAGTATTAACGCCGGCAGAACGGTAACCCCAAAGTATATTGATTGGATCACCTACCTGGATAACATTATAGTTACCGTTAGGGATCTGTGTTACAGGAACACCACCAACATTGTATAAAGATTTGATCTCATTTTGAACGTTAGAATAATTCACGTTTAAGTCCCATGAAAAATCTTTGGTTCTGATAATACCAAAATTCAAACCTAATTCAATACCCTTATTCTGTAACTTTCCTATGTTCTGAGAAATGGTACCACCATTTAAGTCAATAGAACCCGGGATACCAGCACTTAAAGGCTGCGGTACATCAAGGATCAGGTTGTCAACATCATTTAAGAAATAATCTGCTGTAAAAGTAATTCTGTCTTTAAGTAATCCCAGGTCAAAACCTACATCATACTTAGCACTTGTTTCCCAAGATACATCGGGGTTTCCCACACCTGTTGGGCCAAGGCCACCAAGGTTACCATAGTTACGTGCTCCAAAATTAGTCAGGTAAGGATATCCACCTACCTGGTTACCTACTTTTGCATAAGAAGCCTTGATCTTTAATTCATTTACGAAACGTTTATTCCAGAATTTTTCTTCAGATGGTCTCCAACCCACAGAAAACCCAGGGAAAGAACCATATTTATGGCCTGGTGCTAATGAACTCTGTCCATCTCTTCTGATACTTGCCTGTAAAAAATATTTGTTTTTAAAATCGTAATTGATCCTGCCGAAATAAGACAAGAAACCGTTTCTTACATCATAAGTACCATTGATAGTATTGTTGGTACCAGAGTTAGTAATATAATTTTCTGCAATAAAGAAAGGATCGGTTAATGATCCGCCGTTTGCAGATAATGATTTAGCTGTTTCTGTTTGTATTTCGTTACCAGCTGTTAAATAAACACTGTGTCCTTTATAGGTTTTGTTATAATTCAAAACGTTTGACCATACTAGCCTCAGGATATTAAAATCTGAGTTACTTGATGTACCTACACTATAGCCGTCACCATGGAAAACATTTTGACCGGTATAACTGTAATCGTTAAACATATCCATACCTACCTGGCTACGGAATTTTACACCTTTTAATGGCGAAATTTCAATATAAGCGTTGTCAATGATCCTGTATTTATCTGAATACAGTTTATTCTTCTTCATTGTGTACAATACGTTGAAGAAGTTATCATCCACACTTTGTGAGTTAGGACCAACAAACATAGAGTTGGTACTTGTACCTGTGGGGCTATAAGTAATATTATAGCCATCCCAACCTGTAGATAAGAATGGAGAAACGTTAGGTAATAAACGTAAAGATGAAGCAATGGCACCGCCTAATGCGTTAGAACCATTATTCTGGTCACCATCCTGCTGGCGGCTTACAGATAAGTTATTGCCTAATTTTACAAACTTATTTAATTCATGATCCACATTTAAACGGATCCTGTATGCTTTATTATAATTGCTGATTACAATACCTTTCTGGTCGTTGTAGTTAGCTGAAAAATAGAAAGTGGTTTTATCGCTACCTGATTGTAAAGCGATAGTGTGGCTTTGATTAGAAGCATTTTTATTCATCACCAGGTCCTGCCAATCTGTATTGTAAGATTGCGCTGTAGTGTTAACGCCGGCCCTTGCAGCTAAACCTGCATTGGTCAGCTTTTCATTGGCTATAGTTACAAATTCAGATGCATTCAATAAATCGAATTTTTTAAGTGGATTACTGTAACCGGCAATTCCATCATAAGTAACTTTTGATTTACCTTTTGTACCCTTTTTAGTGGTAATAAGAATTACACCGGCAGCGGCTCTTGAACCATAAATGGCTGTAGCAGATCCGTCTTTCAATACATCGATTGACTCGATATCAGAAGGATTAATATCACCTAAGGCATTGGAGTTAGTAGCACCTGCTAAATTACCTGTTATAATAGGTGTACCATCCAAAACAATTAATGGGCCGTTATTACCTGTAATTGACTGGATACCCCTGATCCTGATTACAGCAGGTGTATTAGCCAAACCACCTGAAGTAGTTACCTGAACACCTGGCGCCCTACCAGCAAGCTGCCTGTCAATTGATGGGGTTAAAAGAGTAGCAAACTCTTTTGCATCAATTTTTGAAGCAGAGCCTGTAAAGGCTTTCTTTTGTTGCGTACCATAACCTACTACCACCACTTCTTCAAGCTTGGTGTCGGTTAAACTCATGCTTACATTCATTACTGTTTTTACACTGCGTGTAACAGTCTGGTAATTGATAACAGAAAAAACCAGCGTTTTTACCGTAGCCGGTAAAGACAGGCTGAATTTACCATCTTTATCTGTTTGTGAACCAAATTTACCGTCCGGGGAAACGACGGTCACTCCTTCCAAAGGAGCATTTTTTTCATTGGTAACCGTTCCGCTTACCGGACGGTTCTGTGCGGAGGCATTCATCCAAAGAAGTAATGCTCCCGACAGGGTTAAGATCAATTTTCTCATTTGCTTATTAGTTTAATGTTATAACAAAGATAATTCACAATTATTGTAATATTCATATGCAAGGACAAGTTTGTTACCCTTTTAGCTGCTTTTCTACCTTATTAGTTACTATTTTAAAGTGTTTTTTAGAATTTCAAAACTTTAGTCCTTATATGATTTTTTTTTAGATCCTACAAGCAGTAGTAACACCGGCAATAAAATAAGGTTGGTTAAGGTGGCAACAAATAATGTAACAGAAGTAAGCCAGCCTAATGCCTTGGTACCTCCAAAGCCACTGAAACAAAAAATAACAAAGCCGGCTATTAACACCAGGGAAGTATATACAATGCTTAACCCGGTATTTTTTATGGTAGCACTAACGGTAGCATTAATGTCGTTATTATATACTGGCAATTCCTGTTTATAATTTACTAAAAATCTTATGGTTATATCAATAGCAATTCCCAGTGCCACGCTAAAAACCAGCACTGTAGAGGGTTTCAACGGCACCCCGGCCCAGCCCATTACGCCTGCGGTTATTACCAAAGGAATAAGGTTGGGTATTAATGAACATAATAAAATACGTGCCGATTTAAAAAGGTATAGCATGCAAAAAGAGATGAGAATAAATGCCCAGAAAACACTTTCCTTTAAACCATTTACAATAAAACGGCTGCCTTCTAAAAAAGTTGAACTGGTACCGGTTACTGTAACATTGTAAGTTGTGTTTGCTGTATCTTTTACATCCACACTATCAATACCGTTTAATATCCTGTTGGCATTGCGCTTTATAGAATCAACAACAGATGGCAATGCAGCCGTACCGATATCTTCCATGTTCATACTGATGCGTAAGTACTGTTCTGTAGAATCAATAAAAGAACCAATGAGTTTTAAGGTAGCCGAATCTGCTGCAGTCATTGCGGCATTTTCCTTACGCACATTTACCTGCCTTAACTTATCATGCAGATCTTTTAAAGGATTACCAAATGCAGGTAGTGTATAAGTTGAATCGCCCTGGCCTTCACTTATTGCCTGGTAAGTAAATTTTATACCATCAATTACGGAAAGTGGTTTGGCAATATTATTTTGCTTTGCTAAAAATGAATCCTGGAAAAAAGCAATTTTATTAATATCAACAGTTGATTTTAAAATTCCCTTTGGCTTTTTGGTATCCAGCACAATTTCCAGGGGCATTACACCTTTAAAATTGGTTTCAAAAAATTTAAGGTCGGTATAAATTTTATCAGTTTTGGGTAAATCATCAACAATATAGGCTACGCTTTTAATTTTTAAAATACCAATCACTGAAAAAATGAGTACAACGATAGTTATACCGTAAACAAATTTTTTGTGGTGCATCACCCATGTTTCTATGCGTAATAGAAAAGACGTGAGCCAGCGGTTATTTAGATACCTGGTTTGCGCTTCCTTAGGTGCCGGCAAATAACTTAATACCGATGGCAATAAAATAAAGGATACAAAAAATATTACCATGATACTGATGCCGGCAACCACACCAAATTCATTTAAAATAGCGCTTTTAGTAAGTGCAAAAACGGCAAAGCCAATGGCGGCGGTAATATTACAGAATAAGGTAACCACGCCCATTTTACTTACCATATCAACCAGCGCACCATTTTTATTGTTACTTTTTAAATAAGAAGTGTGGTATTTATTAATAAAGTATATGCAGTTGGGTATACCAATAACCACCACCAATGGTGGAATTAACGCAGTAAGCAGACTGATTTTGTATTTGCATAATTCCAAAATCCCTAAACTCCACACCACACCAAACAACACCACCAGTAAAGAAAGTAATGTAGTACTGATAGAACGGAAAAATATCAGCAAGATCAATGCACTTAAAACCAATGAGCCAATCAGGAAAAAGCTCATTTCTTTTTTTATCCTGTCTCCTACTACTGTTCTTATCAGTGGTAATCCGCTTAAATGAGTTTCAATTTTTGTTTCTGTCTCAAATGCTTTAACCGCAGTGGTTATGTCTTCTACAATTTTTGTTCTTTTGGCAGAGTTGAGCGCTACTTTATTTATCCTTACTGCCATTAAATAAGCATGCTCATCGGGATTGTACAATTTGTATTTATAAAAAGACAAATTGAGGAAAGCATTTTTTGCTGAATCCAGCAAGCCTTTTTCAATTACGGAGTCAGAAAATATTTTGGCAGGTACTAATTTATCAGTAAGTGTATCTTTTACCAGGCCAATTGCTGCAGGAATGCTTAGTATTTCTTCTACATATTCTACTTTTCTTAATTGTTTATGTAATTTGTAATAGGCTGCAAAAACATCAGGCTTAAAAAAATTATCTGTTTTAACCCCCATCACCAGCACATTACCATCATCTCCAAATCTTTGCTGAAAATCCTTATAGTCCCTGTATTTGGGATTATCTACCGGGATAGCTCTTGCAAACTCATAACTCAGTTTTACCTGGCTTGCAAAAAAGCCCATCACGCCAGTAGCTGCAAATAATATGATTAATAGCACTAACCTGTTCTTAATTACAAAACTTCCTAAACGTTGCCACATTTCGATTTTGGATTTATGATTTTAAATTTATGATTGTGCAAAGAAAACCAATTTATACCTAATTGTAAGCCGCTATTCCCTTTCAATGATTTTTTTTTGCGATTTTAAAAACTCATTTTTGCCTTAATTATATACAAGCTGTCGCAAGTTCTCTTTTTTTCTTATCTGTGAAAATCTGTGCAATCTGTGGCAAAACACCATGACACACAAAACAAAAGGCATCGTATTACGCACCATAAAATATGGTGAAACCAGTTTGGTGGTTACCATATTTACCGAATTGTTTGGTGTGCAAACCTATATGGTAAATGGTGTACGCACAGCAAAAAAAGCTTCTGCAAAAGCCAATTATTTTCAGCCCGCTGCAATTTTAGACCTTATCGTTTACCACAGCGAAAACAAACCCATGCATCGCATTAAGGAATTTGGTTGGGCTGTTTTATTTGATTCGGTACTTACAGATGTGATTAAAAACAGTATTGCCTCTTATATGATGGAGTTGCTGCAGAAATGCCTTAAACAGCCTGAAGCCAATGCTGATCTCTTTAATTTTTGTGAAGCTGCTTTATTGCAATTAGATGGCTGCAGCAAAAAAGTAGCCGCCAACTTTCCTTTGTTTTTTGCATTGCACCTTACGCATTTTTTTGGCTTTAGAATGGCAGATGATTTTGATAGCGGGAATTGTTTTTTAGATCTGCAGGAAGGCATGTTTATTGATCATCAACCGGTGCATCCGCATTTTATTGAGGGTGAAAAGGCAGCACTCACTTCGCAGTTATTAAAAGTAATGCAACCTTACGAGCTGGAAGAGTTTAGCCTGAACCATATTATACGGCGCCAGTTATTATTGCATTTTCATGATTATTATGCTTTGCATATCCCTGAGTTTGGGCAAATGAAAACGCTGATGGTTTTGCATGAAGTACTCTAGGAATTTTCCTGCAGCAATCGCAGAAAGCCGCTGAAGAGAATACAGTGCAGTTTTTCTGCGAATTTCTGCACTTTCTGCGGGCCAATTATAAAATCCTTTTCGAAATTGAATTTTTATCAAGTTGCTGATTTTCTACTCCTTCAATCAACACCACGCCCGGTTTTTTACCTTTTTCAAAACTGCCGAGCCTGCTATCCATTTGCAAAGCTGTAGCGCCATTAATGGTAGCCCATTGCAGCATGGTTTCCAGTTTCAATTGCGGAAAATTGCTTTGTAATGTTTTTATCTCTTCCAGTATATTCAATTGATGATTGGATGCAAGACTATCGGTACCCAAAACAATATTGCATTGTTCTTGTATCAGCATGTTTACATCAGGTAATGAGTTGGTGATGTAAAGATTGGCGTTGGGGCAAAGACAAAACCAATTTTTGATTTCAGATTTTAGATTTTGGATTTTAGTGAATGAAATATCTGCAGTTGAAGTGGTTACATTATGTACCAGTATTGTCGATTGATTTTTATTGAGCCCTGGATACCAGCTTTGCAAACTGCTCTTACCTGTGGGTGTAAAGAATGAAATATCGCTACCCATCTTTTCGTACAGCTTTAAAAAATCACCGGTTTTATTCTTTATAAATTCTTCTTCTGCTGCCGTTTCCTGGTTGTGTATTGTTACCAGTTTATTTTCAGTTGCATTATTAATCAATTCAAATAATTGCGGTGAAACAGAGTACGGTGCATGTGGGCTTAAAGTTGAACATTGATCATTGAATATTGAATATTGATCATTTTCCTTTGCCGCTGACCGATATTGCTCTAAAATAGTTACTGATCTGTCAAATCTGTCTTGCGCAAAAGCCGGTACAAAGCCACTCACTTCAATAAAATTATGATAGTACAGCCTTTCTTTTTTCTTTTGAGGAATGGTTAATGCATTATTACAAATATCCCCCACGGCTACAATGCCGTTCTGCAACATTTCATCTTCGGCAGTGGCAATGGCTGCTACAATTTCATCTTCTGCAAAATGCCTTTCAGTAATTATTTTAAAAACAAATTCCACCAGCCCGGTTTTTTCAGGTATCCGCCCTTTTAAATGCGATAATTCCAGGTGGCAATGCGCATTTACAAAGCCTGGGCTGATAATCCCGTTGAATGTTTCAATATTATCGCCTGCATCTGCTGCAGCAACAATGCCATCTACTACCCCGTTTTCATTAGTAATTAATACGTTGCCTTCGGGCAGTATTTGTTGCCCGGTAAAAATATTATTGCCTGTAAATTTTCTATACAAAATGATTGGTTGATAAATTGTAAATTTGCCGCCAGCGAAAAGTTGATCACAAAAAATAAATTTCCCTTTTAGCGGGACAAAAGTATGTTAGATAAATTAGATGCCATAAAAGGAAGGTTCGATAATTTGGGCGTTTCGCTTACCAATCCGGAAATTGTAAGCGACAATAAAAAATTTGCTGCCATCAGTAAAGAGTACCGCAGCCTGGAGAAAATTGTAAATGGCCGGAACGAGTATGTTCGGCTATTGGATGATATTGAATTTAATAAAGAGGTTTTAAAGAGTGATGATGCCGAAATGCGTGAACTGGCCAAACTTGAATTGCCTGCGCTGGAAGAAAAGAAAACGCAGCTGGAAGCTACTTTACGCCAGATGCTGATACCTAAGGACCCCTTTGATGAAAAAAATGCCATTTTAGAAATACGTGCCGGTACAGGTGGCGACGAAGCATCGCTTTTTGCAGGTGACCTGTTAAGAATGTATTTAAAATATTTTGAGAAGAAGGGCTGGAAGACAGCGCTATTGAGTGAAAGTGAAGGTACCGTAGGTGGCTATAAAGAAGTACAGATTGAAGTGGTGGGTGATGATGTATATGGCACTTTAAAATTTGAAAGTGGCGTGCACAGGGTACAACGGGTACCTAATACAGAAAGCCAGGGCCGTGTACATACCAGTGCAGTAACCGTAGCTATAATGCCTGAAGCAGAAGAGGTGGATTTTGAGTTGAAGGAAAGTGACGTAAAAATGGAAACTGCCCGAAGTGGTGGCGCCGGCGGACAAAATGTAAACAAAGTGGAAACCAAGGTTTTTCTTACTCATAAACCTACGGGCATAGTGGTAATGTGCCAGACGGACCGGTCGCAGTTGGGTAACAAACTAAAAGCTATGGAAATGCTGCGTACAAAACTGTACGATGAGGAAGTAAGAAAAGCGGAAGAAGCAATTTCTCATTTACGCAAAAGCCTTGTAAGCACCGGTGACAGAAGTGCTAAAATACGCACCTACAATTTTCCGCAAGGCAGGGTTACTGATCATAGAATTGGCCTTACTGTATATAACCTGGATAACGTTTTAAACGGCGAGATACAGGAGTTTTTAGATGCCCTGCAATTTGCCGAAAATGCGGAAAAACTGGCCACACAAAATTAATATTCAGGGTTGCAACTATTTTGCAATTTCTGCTATCTTCATTGCGGAAATTTTCCATCAACAATTAAAAACTTAAACTATGTTAGAAGAATTATTCAACCTGGTAAAAGGGAGCGCCGACGAAACCGTAATCAACAACCCTGCTGTACCCAACGATCAAAACAACGAAGTAATTGCAGAAGCTACCAATACAGTAGCATCGGGTCTGCGTAATATGGTTGCTGGTGGTGGCTTACAAAATATATTGTCTTTATTTGGCGGTAATAATGGTCAGCAAGATAGTAAGAGCCTTATGAGCAACCCTATCGTAAATATGATGATAGGGCATTTTGCCAGCAAATTAATGAGCAAATTCAACCTTGGTGGTAACCAGGCTAACAGTGTTGCCAGCAGCTTAATACCAAGTGTTATCAGCAACCTGGTAAGCAATACCAATGATCCAAATAACAGCGGCTTTAGCATAGATAAATTATTACACTCTATCACTGGTGGCCAAAGTACTCAAGTGGCAGAGCAACAGCAGGCAGCGGGAAATACCGGCTTTAATTTCCAGGATTTGATCAGCCAGTTTACCGGCGGCGGCCAGCAAGGCGGCGGCACTAGCGGAGGCGGCGGATTAATGGATATTGTATCGCAATTAGCTGGTGGTGCACAAAGCCAGCAACAGCAAAATGGCGGTAGTGGCTTAATGGATCTTATAAAAGGCTTTATTAAGTAGTAAAGATTAAGATATTGTTAAAGCGTCCTGTAAACAGGGCGCTTTTTTATTTTGATTAAACCAAATAAATAACTTTGTGTCTGATATTACAAGAAGCGGTTTTAGAATAAAAGTTTTAAAGCTCGTTTCTTAAGAAATAAACAGTTCTTTTTTTCGTTATCAGGATAAGTAAAACAAAGTTGTTTGGGTATTAAGAAACTCTTAACACAAACATTAAAACCTTTGGCACCTGATTTGCGTACTTATAAATAGAACACACAACAACAAAATATTCAAAAATTTCTCATAAGCAGTTAGTTTTGGTAAACGGCCCCTGTTTCTACAGGGGCTTCTCTTTTGTACCAATGCCAAAAAAAGGCAACTGCCTTTGCCAATGTTTAACGGTGCACTATCTTTAATTAAGATATTTTTGCAGTATTATGAGTATGCAATCGCAGATATTTCAAACTAATAGCCCTTCCCGCTGGAAAAAAGTAAAATGGACCACCCGGATCATTTTAATGGTCTTTCTTTTTTTAATGGCCGTAGTTATTATTGCTTTAGTAAGAGCAGCCATCCCTTCTCAATTAAATTACGATCAGCAATCAAAAGAATATGCTAATACTTTAGATCCTTCTAAGCCATTAACTTTTGCCCACAGCCAAAATAAAAAATATAAAGGCTTTAAAGATTTTTTAGAAAAGAAAACAATTGAAGATTCTTTAAAAAATGCTCATCGTTTTTATGCAGATACGGCTAATAAAAACCCTTACATAAGAGCTGCATTTTACACTCCATGGAACCAAACTGCATCATTACCCAGTCTTGAAGAATACGGTGATAATTTAAATACTATTTTCCCGGAATGGTTCTTTATAGATACGATTACTTATAAATTGCAAACAAGAATTGACAGTGCCGGACTTGCTGTAATGAAGAAGAAGCAATTGCAGATTATGCCCATCTTCAATAACTTTCATACCGGAAAAGATTTTGACGGCTCACTTTTACATGAAATTCTCAACGACAGTATCAAAAGAAAAAATATCATCAGGCAATTAGTGGATACGCTAAGTTTTTATAAACTCCAGGGCATCAATATAGATTTTGAAGAGTTAATTGAAAAGACAAATGAACCACTTACCCGGTTTCAGAAAGAATTATATGAAGCCTTACATCCTTTGGGGATGACTGTTACTATGGATGTAGCAGTTAAAAATGACGACTATGATTATGAAAAACTTTCTGACTATAATGATTATATCATCTTAATGGCTTATGATCAGTTTAGCAACACAACAATGCCGGGCCCTTTAAGTGCACAAAAATGGATTGAAGAAGCTATAGATTGGACCGCAGCAAAAATAGAAAGTGAAAAAATTATTTTAGGTATTGCAGGTTATGGGTACGATTGGAGACTAGATGAAGAAGGTAAAGTAGATGAAGTAAATGACGTTACATATTCTGAAGCCATTAATAATGCAAAAAACGTAAATGCTGTTGTTGACTATGATAATGACAGTTATAACCTGCATTATAGTTATACCGAAGAAGTTAAAAATAAAGATGGCACAAGCGAAAAATTTAAACACGAAGTTTGGTTTACTGACGCAGCCACCACTTTTAATATCCTTCGTTTTAGCGACGAGTATGCTACTGCAGGCACAGCTTTATGGCGTATAGGTAGTGAGGACACCCGTATGTGGAAATATTACAACAAGGATCTAAGCAATGATGCCTTACAATTAAATCCTTTTAACTTTAACCTCCTTTCTACAGTTGATTATAATAACAACGGTAAACCTACTGCAGTTAATAATGGCGGTGGCGAGCTACTCGATTTTTTATTTTCTCCGCAGGAAGGAAAGATTGATTTACAAATTGACAGCACCGAACAATTAATTGCTGAGCAGAATTATGTTCAGCTTCCCTCTGGTTATGTTTATAAAAAATTTGCAGAAGATACTTCGGCAATTGGCCCTGGGCATAAACTCATTCTTACTTTTGATGACGGGCCCGACCCAACCTGGACACCGAAGATTTTAGACATCCTGGAAAGCAGAAAAATTCCTGCTACATTTTTTATTGTGGGTTTGCAGGGAGAAAAAAATATTCCTCTTTTACAGCGCATTAATAAAGATGGTTTTGAAATTGGCAACCACACTTTTACTCATGGTAATATTGCAAAGATGAGCCCCGAACGGGCAGAAGTTGAATTAAGGTTAACCCGTTTACTAATTGAAACCATTACCGGAAGATCAACCATTTTATTCAGGGCGCCTTATAACGCTGATAGTGAACCGCAAACCTTTGAAGAAATTGAACCACTGGCAAGAAGCAAAAAGGATAATTACATCACTGTTGGCGAAAGTATTGACCCGGAAGATTGGGAAGTTGGTATAAAAGCTGATAGCATTGTAGCCCGAACTATAAAGCAGGCAGAAGAAAGAAATGCAAATATCATTTTATTACATGATGCCGGAGGAGAAACAAGGGCAGAAACAGTAAAAGCATTACCAAGAATCATTGATTACTTCGAAAAGAAAGGCTGCAAGTTTACTACCGTAGCAGATTTAATGGGTAAGACCAAAGATGATGTAATGCCAAAAGTTCCTTCGTCATTTGCCAATAAACTGAATTTTATAATTGCAGAAGGAACTTACTGGGGTAGTAATATTTTATTTTCTTTATTTATTGTGGGTATTGTGTTATCTATTTTCCGCATGGTGGCAATGGCGGTATTGGCATCTTTACAAAGAAAAAAAGAAAACAAGGCTAATGCTGCAATTATACCTGTAATTAGTCAACCCAATTTTCCAAAAGTGTCCATTATTGTACCGGCTTATAACGAAGAGATAAATGCTGTAAGAACTGTAAGCAATCTGTTACAACAAACTTATCCTGATCTGCAAATTATTTTTGTAGATGATGGCAGTAAAGACAGCACTTATAAAATTGTCAGCGAAAATTTTGCAGGTGTACCTAATGTACAGGTACACACCAAACCCAATGGGGGCAAAGCATCTGCATTAAATTATGGTATTAACCTTGCCGACACAGAATATGTTGTTTGTATAGACGCTGATACACAATTAAAAGCGGATGCTGTTGCACAGTTAATGAAAAAATTCACCAACCCGCAAGAGAAAGGCGAAGTTGGTGCCGTTGCCGGTAACGTAAAAGTAGGCAACGAAATAAACATGATCACCCGCTGGCAAAGTATAGAATATATCACCTCCCAAAATTTTGACAGGCGTGCGTTTGATCTGTTGAATTGTATTACTGTGGTACCGGGTGCTATTGGTGCTTTTAAAAAAGAAGCTATCATTAAAGCCGGTGGTTTTACTACCGATACCTTAGCCGAAGATTGCGACCTTACCATGCGCCTGCACCGCAATAATTACCTGGTAAGAAATTGCAATGAGGCTATCTCCTACACCGAAGCCCCGGAAACCATGAAGCAGTTTATGAAACAACGTTTTCGCTGGAGCTTTGGCGTTATACAATGTTTCTGGAAACACCGTGATGCTGTATTCAATTCTAAATACAAGAATTTTGGTATGGTGGCTTTACCCAATATTCTTGTATTTCAAATGATACTGCCTTTTTTAGCCCCATTGGCAGACCTTATTTTAGTATTGAGTTTAATAGCGGCCGGCTTTGGTATTGTACCTGCAAGTTTAAGCCACATCATTTTTTACTACCTCATTTTTTCTGTGGTAGATATTGCAGGCGCTGCACTGGCTTTTGCGTTTGAAAAAGAAGATTATAAAAAATTACTCTGGATGATACCACAACGGTTGGTCTATCGTCAGCTGATGTATTATATTTTAATCAAATCATTTAACAAGGCAATTAAAGGAGAATTACAGGGTTGGGGCGTTTTAAAACGCACCGGAAACGTAAAACAGGTACCTGCTGCTTAAATTACAGCTTAGTGCTTTACCTTTGCCATCCCCGTTCAAAAAGGATTTCATCAGGGCGGACAAATTTTTATACCATTGGCTACAGAAAACTCAGACAGGAAGAATTTTTTTAAGCGGCTCCGTAACGGGGGGCCTGCTGCTGATTCGGAACAAACAGAGATGACCTTTATGGATCACCTGGAAGCATTGCGCTGGCATATCATGCGTTCGGTAATTGTTTGGTTGACCGCAGCCATTGCTATTTTTATTTTCAGAAACTGGGTGTACGACAATATTATCATTGCTCCTTCCAGCGATACATTTATTACTTATGGTGCCTTATGCAGGTTTGGCCACTGGCTTGGGTTAGGAGACGGTTTATGCATGCCCCCGGTAAAAATTAATTTTCAGATCATGGAAGTTAATGGCACATTTTCTTCTGCTTTAAATATTGCCATGGTAGGAGGTGTTATTATTGCTTTTCCTTACATTTTCTGGGAGTTGTGGCGTTTTGTAAAACCAGCCCTTTCTACCAAAGAAAAAAAATACGCCAGGGGCAGTATTTTGTGGGTGTCACTTTGCTTTTTTGCAGGTGCTGCTTTTGGATATTATTTACTGGCGCCTTTTACTTTTAATTTTTTAGCCACTTTTGATTTAGGTACCGGCGGCAATATCAGGTATGCCCCTACGCTTAACGATTATATTGATAGCCTTACCAATTTAATACTCGGTTGTGGTATTGCTTTCGAATTACCCATTTTAGCTTTTGTGCTGGCCAAAATTGGATTAATATCTGCCAGCTTTTTAAAAAAATATTCCAAGTACGCCTTTGTAATTATTTTGCTGGTGGCAGCTATTATTACACCTTCGCCTGATATGACCAGCCAGATCATTGTGGCACTTCCATTATTACTGCTTTACTGGATCAGTATTTTATTGGTATCCAGGGTTGATCGCCAGAAAGCCAAAGAAGAAAAAGAATGGAGCTAGGGTTTAATGGATAATTTTTTAATTAATAATGAATAATAGAGTGCACTATTCCTAAAATGTTTTTTATTATCACAACTAATATAAATGTTAATTTCGTTGAGGAATTATCAATTATTCATTATTTCATTATCCATTATTTATGTCTCCCTTTAATTTAAAACTACCCGTTGCTATAGGATGCGATCATGCAGGGTTTGATTGCAAAGAAGACCTGATCTCATTTTTAGAGGGAGAAGGTATTGTGTTTAAAGATTTTGGCACTTACAATAAAGACTCAGTTGATTATCCCGACTTTGCACATCCCGTTGCAAGCGCTGTTGAAAAAGGCGAAGCTGCCTTTGGTATTTTACTTTGCGGCAGTGCCAATGGCGTTGCTATCACTGCTAACAAACACCAGGGCATAAGAGCCGCTATTTGCTGGGGAGAAGAACTGGCCGAACTGGCACGCAAACATAACGACGCTAATATCATTTGTATTCCTGCACGTTTTGTACGTGATGGCGATGCGGAAAAAATGCTGGACACTTTTATGAACACTGCATTTGAAGGTGGCAGGCATGCTAACAGGGTTGATAAGATAGCTTGCTAAATCAGGTATATGCTTTATAATTTCCAAAGCCTGCAGCCGCATAATTTTGTTAGTATTTTAAAAAGAAAAGTATATCGATTGCTTTGGCCAATTACTTTAGTAGTTGCACTCCAGTTATTTTTGCCCCAGTCTAAATTAGTTAAAGATAATTTTCATTTCTATTTTCTTTTGGTAACTGAAGTATTGCAGTTATTTTCCATTTCCCGTGATTCTATCAATGAAATAGTTATTGACACCGTTAAAAAAACATTGCAGATAAGTTATTACAACTTTCACCAGGGGCAAATGAAAGAGAAGTATGCTTTTTCAGAAATTAAATTAGATATTTCAGAGTCCCGTAAAAGTGAAGTACGTGAGATTAATTTTTACATCAAAAGAAAAGCTGATTTTACATTGGAAAAAGATAAAGATAATTTCAGTCAACAGGACCTGGAAAGCCTTAAAGAACTGCTTTACAGCATTACTTCTCCTAAAAGCATTTAACCATTTATCATTTTTTATTTTTCTGCGTATCTGGTTATCGTATTTTTAAAACTTAAACTTTTAACATGAGAAAATTGATCTTTTTATGTACTGTGCTGATAAGCCTACAGGTAACAGCTCAAATGAATGATGCTGAAAAATATGCATCGGTTATTACAGGCACTAATCTTCAAAAGCACCTTACCATTATTGCAAGCGACAATTTTGAAGGCAGGGAAACCGGTACCGAGGGGCAACGCAAAGCTGCTGCTTATATCGAATCGCAGTTTAAAAACATGGGGTTAAAATCTGTACCTGCATTAAATGGTTATCAGCAGTATTATCCGCTTTTCCAGGACAGCCTTGTAACTGCCGAATTTAAATTGAATGGTAAAGATGCTGTATTTGGTAAAGATTTTATTGCACCACTTAACACCAACGAAACCGGAAAATTTAAAGGTAAAAAAATAGTTTTTGTGGGTTATGGTATTGATGATGAAAAATACAGCGATTACAAAGACATTAAAGTAAAAGGCAAAGTAGTAGTTTTCTTTTTGGGCGAGCCCAAAGCTGATGGTAAATTTATCATTAGCGGTTCTGCAACACGTGCCAGCGAATGGAGCTTTCCGGGCCTCACCAAAAAATTAGCTGCTGCTGCTGCTAAAGGCGCCATTGGTGCATTGGTGATCAATCCCAACCAGGAAGTTTTTAATCAACGTACAGTAGACAATGGTAAAAAAACCGGCGTGTATTTCCCAAGAGCTGCTGCAACAACAGGCAAAACTATTAACTACGCATTATTGTCTCATGCATTTGCTAAATCAATTGTAGGTGATTTTTTCAATTTTGATTCCTATCTCAAATCAGCTAAAGCCAGCGAACTTTTACAGATCCATTCAGTTGAAACTGGTATAAAAACAAGCTTTGTGTTTAATAAATACCGCACTACTATTAACGCCAGCAATGTAGTTGGTGTTATTGAAGGCACTGATAAAAAAGATGAGTACGTGTTTTTAACCGGCCACTACGATCATCTTGGCATAGGTAAACAAGATGGTAAAATTTATTACGGTGCCGATGATGATGGCAGTGGTACCTGCGCTGTGATACAAATGGCTGAAGCGTTTTCTAAAGCGGCAGCCGAAGGACACAGGCCAAGAAGAACCATTGTTTTTATGACTGTGAGTGGCGAAGAAAAAGGCTTGTGGGGAAGTGAATACTACAGCGATCATCCGTTTTTTCCTTTAGATAAAACAAGTGTTGATTTAAACACTGATATGGTAGGCCGTATTGATACAGAAAGAAAAACCGGCGACACTATGAACTATGTATACGTAATCGGCCACGATAAAATAAGCAGCGACCTGCCTAAAATAAATGAAGCTGCCAATAACAATTATACCAGGCTTACATTAGATTATAAATTCGACGACCCTAACGATCCTAACCGTATTTATTTCCGCAGCGACCATTACAATTTTGCCCGTAAAGGTGTTCCGATTTTATTCTTTTATGATGGTATGTTAAAAGCAGATTATCATAAACCAACTGATACTGTAGATAAAATAACCTGGGATCTGTATGAAAAAAGAGTACGCATGATCTTTCATACAGCCTGGCTGATGGCTAACAGAGATGAGATGCTGAAACGAGACACTCCTTTAAATATGGGGACCAGATAAAAACTTTAACCACCTTTTTACAAGGTGGTTTTTTTATTCGGCAGGGTTCATTACTTTAGTGTATTAATAAAATATGTACAATGGAAATAAATCAAAATAATCCACCGGAAGAAATTAAACACGACCAGATTGCAGCGTATCATGATGATATACGCCAGATAGAACTGGAAGGATACGAACTTGGCGTAAAAAAAGCACGTAATGCTTTATTCTGGACGGCCGGGCTGCTATTAATATGGCAAATAATAGCTGCAGTAAGGGCTGAAGGTGAATTTGTATTAGAACCATTTTTATTTTTAGCTCCCTTTATTATTGGATTTGTTATACTTGGTATATGGACTAAACGTAAGCCACATACTGCTATTATTATTGGTTTATGTCTTTTTATTGCACATTGGGTTTTAGTAATAGTTACCAATTTTATGTATGTCGATGACATTAGTATAGCGCAAGCCTTTTTAGGTGGTATTGTAGTACGTATAATTATACTGATAAATCTTATACGTCCTTTAAAAGATGCCAAACAGTTACAAATTGCAA
The DNA here is from genome assembly GCF_050611765.1 of Ferruginibacter sp. SUN106. Lineage (NCBI taxonomy): Bacteria > Pseudomonadati > Bacteroidota > Chitinophagia > Chitinophagales > Chitinophagaceae > Ferruginibacter > Ferruginibacter sp. SUN106. Next base: position 14,291 of record NZ_JBODJC010000007.1, on the reverse strand, counting down.
AAGAAGAAAAGCGGCTTTGACCAGTAGTATATGTTTATAAAAAGAGGAAGAAAATAATTTCTTCCTCTTTTTATATAATGAACTTGTTTTATTGTGTTTTACATTTATTTTACTTCGTAAATGTTATCCGCTTTATTTACATCAGGCACATAAGTACTACCCAGCTTTACTGTTTTTATTTTTTTAGCAGATGAAACATTTACTGATACACTTGTATTTCCTTTTTCCCAAACAGCAATTGTACGATGAATTTTTTCTGTGCTGCCGTCGCTAAAAGTTACTGTAACATCCACCGGTACAGGTTTTGTTCCTTTTGATTGAATGGTGATTTGTTTACCAGCAACTTTTGTAATAGCAAGGTCCGGTACGCCATTATCAAAGAACCAACGTTTCCAGAACCAGTTGATATTTTTACCACTGCCTTCATTCATGCTATTAAAAAAATCATACGGTATAGGGTGCTTACCATTCCAGTTGCGAAAATAATTGTGTAGCCCTTTATAAAACAAATCATCACCCAGCATATCTTTTACAAATAAATAGCCCATTGCAGGTTTAGGATAACTGTTAATGAACATAGATGTGCCATACTCCTGTGTGGTAAGTGTTACAATAGGCATATCAACTTCTGTACCTGCACTTCTTTCTACGGCAGTTATTCCATATTCATCTACAATACTGGTATCTATCATTGGGGATATCAGCCACTCTCCTATTGTTGCCCAGCCTTCATCCATCCATCCGTACTTGGTTTCGTTAATGCCCATGTAAAAAGGAAACATGGTATGAAAAATTTCATGATCGGTCAGCTCAATACTTTCTGCCCTGTCTTCCACAGGATTATCATTTACCATCATCGGGTATTCCATCTGGTCTAATCCATCAAAAACAGTTTCGTGACTGTAAGGATAAGGCCATTTAGGAAAACTATAACTCATTGCTTCCACTGTTTTATGTGCATCTGCGGCAACATTAAAATAATCTTTGTGCTTAGGATTAAACACCGCATCTACTCTTGTTCTTCTTCCTGTTGCTTTATCAACAACAAGGCTTGAGCTCTGCCAGATATAATGATTGCTTAACGCAAACACTGCATCAGTTACATGCTTAGCTTCAAATATCCAGGTATTAGTGGTGTCTGATTTTGTTATCTGTTCATTCTTAATATCTGTACTGTCAATTATGGTGATATAGCTATCATTGGTTTCTGCCTGTTTAATTCTTTGCTGAAATTTATCAGTAAAGATCGCATTGCTGTTGGTAAGGTCTCCGGTTGCCCACACTACATAATTGGCAGGTACCGTTACTCTTGTTGTAAAATCGCAGAAGTCGTTATAAAATTCCTGTGTGCCTAAATAAGGATTGCGGTTCCATCCGTCAATATCATCATATACCGCAATTCTTGGAAAAAAATATGCAATGAAATAAGCACCATCTTCTACCTGGCCGGTACGTATATGCGACTTTTTATTGAGCAGGTAAGAATAACTGATTTTAAATTTACCGGATTGTTTTGGTAAAAAAGGTTTTACACGAACGCTCATATTAGTACCGTCTATCCGGCGATTTTTTTCGGCAAGTGTTTCTTCATTAAGAACAATTTTTTCAATGCTTACACCATCAGTTGCATCTTCGTCTTCTATTTTCATCAACCTTGGCGAACCTTTTTTATAAATATTGGGATAGAGTTTAAATACAATTTCCTTTAGCGTATCCGGGCTGTTATTAATATAGTTGATTTCAACCGTGCCTTTTACAATTCTTGTAGTGGGGTCAAAATTCACATCAATATTATATACCGCATGATTTTGCCAGTAATTTTTTCCTGGCTTGCCATCATTGCTCCGGGTATTTTTATCAAATGCTTTTTTAAGATTTACAGGTATAGGTAAATTTATTTGCGCCTGTACTTCCTCAATAAAAAAGAGTACACAAATAGAAAAAATTAAGTTCTTCATCACTTGTTTTTATTTTAAAGTTAAAGCAAAATGCCCACCAGTTTGGCAGGCATTTTACATATTCTTTTTAGTAACTAACTTTCTATTTTCCTGGTCATTGTATTAAGGGTAACCCAAAGCCGAAAAATATTTTCAGCCTACCAACCCAGTATCCATGCAAAAATTAATGGCGCTACAATAGTAGCATCACTTTCTACAATAAACTTAGGTGTATGAATATCCAGTTTACCCCAGGTAATTTTTTCATTAGGTACTGCCCCTGAATAAGATCCGTAAGAAGTAGTGGAATCACTGATCTGGCAGAAATAACTCCAGAATGGCACATCATGCCATTCCAGGTCCTGGTACATCATTGGTACCACACAAATAGGAAAATCACCTGCAATACCTCCACCGATCTGGAAAAAACCAACGCCTTTGCCTGCAGAATTATTCCTGTACCAATCTGCCAGCCACACCATATATTCGATACCACTTTTCATTGTAGTGGCTTTCATTTCATTCTTAATAATGTAAGAAGCAAAAATATTTCCCATGGTGCTGTCTTCCCAACCTGGCACCACAATAGGAATATTTTTTTGAGCCGCTGCCAGCATCCAGCTGTTCTTAGGATCAATCTCGTAGTATTGCTCCAACACACCGCTCAACAACATTTTGTACATGTACTCATGAGGAAAATAACGTTCTCCTTTATCATCAGCCTCTTTCCATAATTTATGAATATGCTGCTGCAATCTTCTGAACGCTTCTTCTTCCGGTATGCAGGTATCAGTTACACGGTTGTAATGATTTTCCAGCAGGTCCCATTCTTCCTGCGGAGAAAGATCCCTGTAATTAGGTACTCTCTTATAATGGCTGTGCGCCACCAGGTTCATAATATCTTCTTCCAGGTTAGCACCTGTACAACTGATGATGGAAATTTTATCCTGGCGAATCATTTCTGCCAAACTCAATCCTAATTCTGCTGTACTCATAGCACCAGCCAATGTTACCATCATTTTACCACCTTCATCCAAATGTGTTACATAGCCTTTGGCAGCATCCATTAAAGCGGCTGCATTAAAATGGCGGTAATGGTGTTCAATAAAATTTGAAACGGGTCCTTTGCTCATAATTTTTACTGCCCTGAGTTTAACGAAGGGCAAGGCTGCAAAAGTAATTTTTTTATGAAGATTATGCTTTATTTTCTGCCCTTTTTAAAATTATGTTTTACTGCTGCTGAATATAAAACCACCAATACCAGCAAGTTCTGCAATCATACTTTCTGTAAACTTTGTATATTTAATTATTATTTAATTACAGGCCAGCAGTAGTTAAATACCCAAAGAAATTTATACTGATGGAAAATAGCATTTACTGGCATGCTGTATACACAAAACCCCGCTGGGAGAAAAAGGTGGCGGCATTGCTTGAAGCAAAAGGAATTGAATACTATTGTCCTTTAAACAAAGTGACAAAGCAATGGAGCGACAGAAAAAAAACTGTACTGGAACCTCTTTTTAAATCCTACGTTTTTGTGCAGATTGCTGAAAATAAGAAATGGGATTTACTGAATATTCCCGGCATACTTAATTATGTAACCTGGCTGGGTAAGCCTGCAAAAATTAAAGACAGCGAGATAGCCACCATTCGTAAATTTTTGAAAGAATTTGAATCAGTAGAAGTGGTGGAAGGCTTATTGGAGATAAATTCCAAAGTAAAAATAAAACAAGGTGTGCTAATGAATTATCATGGCATACTGCTGCAAATTTCGGGCAACCGTGCCAGCGTTAAAATAGAAAGTATGGGTTTGCAACTGATCACTTCTATTGATAAGAAAAACCTTGAAAAAGTTGAAGCAGACAGAACATGAAGTAAATGCAGGCCTGGTTTACAAAATAAATTTATTACTCTTCAAAAATTAACGGCAATACTAAATTTAGATTGCTACTTTTGATTCAATATTGCCATTATAATCATGTTCAATTTTTTTAAGAAAAAAGAAACAGCCGTACCTGACAACTTACCTTTCACTACAGACATTCATTCTCATATTTTACCGGGTATTGATGATGGGGCACAGGATACAGCAACATCATTAGCTTTGATACAAGGATTGTATAATTTAGGCATCCGTAAATCTATTGCTACCCCACATATTATTGGTGATATGTACCGGAATACACCCGAAACAATTGCAGCAGCGTTGGAGAAAGCGCAGGATGCCTGCTACGAGGCAGGATTGGACATTGAATTATCTGCCGCTGCAGAATATATGCTGGATGATTATTTTTTAGAACTACTAAAAAAGAAAGACCGCTTGCTTACACTGCATGAAAATATTATACTTACAGAAATATCCTACACCTCTACGCCTGAAAATCTTGGAGAAATTACAGCGGGTATTATAGCAGAAGGATACAGGCCTGTATTAGCACATCCGGAAAGGTATCATTACTACCAACAAAATTTTGACGAGTATTATCATTTAAAGGAAATGGGCTTTGTTTTACAGGTAAATATTTTATCGTTAGCCGGGTATTATGGTAAGCGTGCTGAAAAAGCTGCAAAGTTTATCCTGGAAAAAAAATTAGCTATGATGGTAGGTACCGACCTGCATCATCAGAAACATTTAGATGCACTGAATCATCCGGCTAATAAAGTAATTTTTCAAAATCTTTTAGGCACAGATATTTATAACGACCTTGACCTTATACATAAGATCAAATAAGCTAAGCCTGCTTAAAATTGCGTTTTAGTTTTTCCAACTATATGCTTTTACACCGCAGCAGATTTCAGCATTTTCAGGAAACCGTTATCTTCGTTTACCAGAATATATCACCACCCGGGTAACTATAAGCCAAAAGCCTTTCAAATGAAATTACTTTCTACCGTACTGCTGCTTATCATCTTTCACTGCAGTTTTGCCAACACTTATTATATCAGTTCAAAAGGCAGCGACCAAAATGGTAGTGGCACTTTAGGTAGCCCCTGGCATTCTTTATATAAAGCAACTGCGTCTGTTACAACACCAGGCGACATCATTCATGTAATGGCAGGCACTTATAACGAAGCGGTAAGGTGTAACCTTGCTGTTGGTGTAAGCATTGAAGGAGATGGGCCATTATCGGTAATTCAATCTACTTTAAGCATTGAATTTGCAGCCATTATTGTGGCTACCTCAAAAGAAGGCACAGATGGCAACCAGCACATCAGTAATATAAAAATAGATGGAACCAACAGAACCGGGTCCTGGGCTATTGAAATAAGGGGAAGAAAAAATGTAAGTATTCATGATTGTATTATTGCTGACTTTGATGACCGCGGCGTAGTATGGGCAGGCAGAGAAGATAATGAAGAAGGTGCTCCTGAAATATATGCAACCGGCAACAGTTTTTATAACAATACCCTTACCAACTGTGCCAAATATGATGGTTATGGCAGAGGCTGTTTTAATATTGGCGGGCAAGAGGGAATGCTGATCTATAATAACACCATTACTCAAAAAGGCAGATTAATAGGCACCAATGGCTGGCCAATAAAATATTACAACGGTGGCTTTTTAAAGGCTTGCAAAATATATAACAACATAATTACTAAAGAAGCTTATGATGGTATTAGTTGGGATTTTGCAATAGAGCTGTTTAATGTATTCGGACTGGAAATTTATAACAATACAATAATTGGTGCAATTGATATCAATCACCAGACAAAAGACAGTTATGCTTACAGCGTTTATATCCATGATAATATAATTGGCCCGCCAAGTTTACAATCCCGGTTAGAAACTGGCATTACCCTGGAATATGAAACAGATGGTGCTATTATAGAGAACAATCATTTGAGAAATTTAGGAATGCCGGTTTATTTTACACCACGTGAAGGCAGTATTGTAAGTAACGTAACTATAAAGAATAACCTATGCGATAATATCGGTGTTACCGATGAGAGTCATCATGGCTATGCCATCAATTTTATAAGCAGTGGCAAGAGCTATTTTATTTCTAATTTCTTTGTTTATGGTAATAAATTTATTGCCAATGCCAACGCCGCACCTTATTATGGCATAGGAATAGCAGGTGCGGCTTATGCCACCAATATCAAAATACACGATAACACTATTAAGGGATTTACTGTAGCCGGTATATTAGCAAACCCTGCGTTTGTAATTGATACCATGCTTATCGAAAACAATTTATTATCGGGGAATGGAAATGGTAATAACCCGTTTTACATAAGGGGTGTGCCTAATAATTATGTGTTTAAAAATAATACTAAAAGTAAATCAGATGGCGGCGTAAGCCCGGGATTTAATTTTACCCAACGCATAGTAAGACCATTTTACTACGAGCTTAAAAATACCGGCATGCTGGAAATTATTGCCGTACTTTCCGGCCTTCTGGCTTTGCTGTTTGCCAGTAAAGAGAACGTATATGCATACCCTGCATTTTTAGTTAACCGAACTGTATTTTTATTCTTAGGCTTTGATGAAGAATTGGTGGGGGAAATTTGTGTTGACCTGCTTTTTATTGCGTTGTGCATTTATGGCTGGAAAATATGGTTAAAAAGAGACCGGAAAAAGCATCGCATTGTCCGGGTTACCAGTTCTGATAAAAAAGATTGGCTGCTGCAACTGGTATTTTTTATGATATCATTAGTTGGCATTTCCCTGTCTTTTATATATTTCAAAAAAGAGTTTACAACAGGCGCATCTGCATGGATAGATGCATTTGCAGTTGCTACTGCATTAACCGCAATGTTGTTAATTGCCAGAAAAAAAACAGAAGCATGGTATTGGTGGATTGCCACCAATATTGTTTTAATGATTTTATTTTTTACCAGGAATTATTTCCTGATGACTATATATCATTTTGCTTTACTGGCCATGTGTGTATGGGGGTTGCGTAAATGGAACAAAAGAAAAAATGCTAAAAGAAGGTCTTCAAACAAAGTTATTGCAAACAAACAAAATTGATTTAAAGAATACCAGGATATTCTTTAAGCTTGCTTAGCAGAACTTTTAACCTGGTCTTTTATATAATCGGAAAGACGAAGACTTATCGCAACCACTGTAAGTGTGGGGTTTACCGCACCCCCTGTTGCAAAACAAGAAGAGCCTGCAACAAATAAATTGCTTATACCGTGCACTTTACAGTTGGCATCCACTACGCCTTTCTTCGGATCTTCACTCATACGTGTAGTGCCTAAATGATGCCAGCCGCCACTCACCAGTGATGAAGGAACTGATTCATCTTTTGTATCCAGCATAAAATCCGGAATTCTTACACGGCCCACACCTGATATACCAATCTGCTGAGCAAATACTTCAATTATTTTGGTCACTGTTATTTTATCAGGCGGAGACATCTGCCAGTTTAAATTGGCACGGGGTACACCTAAGGCATCTTTTTCTGTACTCAATTCAACACGGGATGCCGGATTAGGCACCTGTTCCATCCTGGTGAGCAGTCCATAAGCTTTGTATAATTTTGATGGCATAAAATGCCGCTCGAAAAAGTTCCTTCTATCTAAACTATTATATTTCTTAAACGAGTCAAGACTGTTCCTGGGATCATCGGCAGACCACATTTTAATATTTGATATCCTGTTTTTAGATAATTCCAACGGAGTTAAAGAAATAGTGCCATTCATTATCTTAAGCTCCTCCTGTTTTTTTGCAGTAATAGCCATCTCCACTCTTTCAGTAATACCTTTCCCCATTTGATACAGGTCAAGGGTATCTGAATTGGCAAGCCATAATTCGCCTGATTCAATATGCGGATGTTCCATGAAGTACCGGCCCACAACATCATTATCATTGCCAAGCCCTTTTGGTGCCTGCTTGTTAGATGCCAATAATACCCTTGAATTTTGTATAGAGCAGCAAGCCATAATAAAAAACTTAGCCCTTACCGTATGTTGCCTGTCCGCATAGTTTTTTATAACTACTTCTTTAATTTCAGAAACATTTTCTGTAGCAGTAATATCAACTACATTGGCATACGTATACAGGTGAATATTCTTTGCACCTACAATTGTCTCTTTATATTTTGAACCAAATCTTGTAGGGGGGCTAAACTGCCACATTTTACTCCAGATCACATTTTGATCTAATGGCAACTCTTTTAAAGAAGGATTTTTTTTAAGCCAGTATTTTACGTCCCATTCGTATGGTCCAAGGTCTAAAATAGGATGCGCCCTCGGATAGAAAGGTTCTATATCTTTTAATTTAATCGGCCAACCGCTATTTTCCACCCATTCTCTTTTTTCAAAATCCAGTTCATCAAAAGTAGAGCACATACCTCCCCAATGACCGGTACTACCACCAAAATAATGTAACCGGCTGGCTTTCATAGGAAAATACGGCTGCCCTGTTAGTTTGCCATTATATAATTCCTGTACCTTATCATCATAATCAAACCCGCCGCCTTCCAGCAGAATTACTTTATATGGTGTATTCATCCATTCAAGAGCAATACTGATACCAGCAGCCCCTGCGCCTATAATACAAATATCCCCTTCTATTACGGATTGATTGTCAATTTGCCTGGCATCAATATGCATACTATGCTTGGTTTTGGTGTAATGATAAAAGTGCACATTGCCGTGCTTCTGTTATTGAGATAAACCATCCTTTTATAATAATCGTTTTTGCGGCTACAAATTCATCATGAATTTTTTTATTGATAAATTCAGTCATCCGTAGCTTGTCACTGGTTTTTAGTTGCTGACTCTTATCATCTGTAAGAATCAGATCAGTTAGTTTTTGCCTTTCATTTTCAATGGGTACAAGTTCTCTGTACCTGGCACCAATTTCTCTTAATTCACTCTCTTTACAGAATTTGCCTAGCAAATCAGGAGTAATAAGGGGATCAGGTTGCCACCACTGCTTTTTAAGGTAATACGCAACGGGCAAACCAACAGCCACTACCGATGCAGAAATAATAAAGTTTCTTCTTTTCATATCAGAGTTTCTGGTACAAATGAAATAATAATTTTATTTAAACAGGATTAAATTGGTTTCAAACCAGTCTTTGTTACAAAAATCGCCACTTATCCATCAAAACAGGAAACATTTTCGCTAAAAACGGATTTAAAGAAATGCCCTACTGTTTAATATTTTTTTAACAAAATGCTTTTTGGCACGTGTAAAACCGGCTATTAGAACTATTTTTTGCCAATTTTATTGTTTTACACACTGTAAATACCTGTGTAACAACTCTTATTGAACTAGCGGATTATATCACGAAAAAATATAAGATTAATTTTTTCCAGAATATTTAAATTTCTACACAAAATAGTTGATTTTTTGCTATTAAAATCCCAACATCTTATAAACATCATGTTGAAAAATAAAAATTAGCATAGTATTTGATAAATGCTCATGTGAAATCTAATATTCTTAATTTGGGCAACCATCATTCCCCGAAGATTTGTATGAGCAATAAAAGTAAAGCCTTATTCGTTACTAAAACGATTCAAGCATCCATTATATCCACTAATATCTTATTAAAACTCCTATGAAACTAATTCTATTTTTTTTAGGTATCCTCCTATCAACAATCACCAATGCAACTACCTACTACGTTAGTACTACAGGTAACGATGCAAGCGGTACCGGAACAATTACCAATCCTTGGAAGACATTGTACAAAGCCACTAATGCTGTAGCAGCTGTGGGCGACATTATTCATGTAAATGCAGGTACTTATCTTGAAACATTACAGTGCGTTTTAAAACCAGGCGTAAGTATTGAAGGCGATGGCGCTACTTCTATTTTAAAAACCACACTTACTGCAGACTGGACAGAATTATTATCATTGCGCTCTCCGGAAGGCACTAACGGTAACCAGCATATTTCTAATTTAATGTTCGATGGACAAAATCTATCTACTTTCTGGGGTATTTATGTAGGTGGCAGAAGCAATGTAAGTATTCACGATATTACCATGGTGGATTTTAAAGACCGTGGTGTTTTATTCGGCGGACGTAATGATGGCGCTGGTGCACCTCCAACTATTTATGCTACCGGTAATACTTTTTACAATAATACCATTACCAATTGCGCCGCTTATAATTTACCTACCGGTTCTTATGGCCGTGGTTGTTTAAATATCGGCGGTCAGGATGGTATGTTGATCTACAACAACACCATCTCTCAAACCAGCAGGCCCGAAGGTTATAATGGCTGGCCTATTAAAGGCTGGAATGAAGGCTATGTAAGAGGTTGTAAGATCTACAACAATACCCTCAACAAAATACCCATGGGTAACTCCACCGGTAATACCGGCTGGAACTTTGCCATTGAATTATTTAATGAATCAGGCCTTGAAATTTATGGCAATACCATCACTGGTGGTTCTATCGATTTAAACTTTCAGACTAAAAACGGTTATGCCTATAGTGTATGGATACACGATAATATAATTAAACAAACCGCTTTAAACACCTGGATAGAAAGCGGCATAGTACTGGAATATGGTACTGATGGTGCTATCATTGAAAATAATACCATTGATAAAAAAGCACATGGTATTGAATTCAACCCCCGGTCGGGTGATATTGTTAAAAATGTTACTATACAAAGAAACCTTATCACGAATGTAACTATTGCACAGAACACCGGTGGCTTGATCGGTATTTTCAGCAATGCAGGCGATTACAGCATTGACAATTTTAATGTATTGAACAACACAATGGTAGCCACAGCAGGTTCTGCACCATGGTGGGGAATAAACTTAGGTGGCCTCAACACAGGTTATGCCAGGAACGTAAATATCAAAAATAACATTATCACGAATATAGTAAGTGGCTGGCTGGTACAGGGTGGTGCTGTGGGTATTGACTCGCTGTCAATTCAAAATAATAATACTTTCAATAATGGCAGCAGCAACAATCCGATCTTCAACGGGGTGCAGCCAACTCATTATACCAATACCAATAATATTCACATTCTTCCGTTATTTATTTCGCTTACTAATTTTCTCCTGCAGCCTTTATCTCCGTGTATTGATGCAGGTACTTATGTAGGCTTAACCTATTCAGGCAGTGCTCCGGACATAGGATATGCTGAATATGGTGGTGTGACTAATAATCCACCAACAGCCAATGCAGGACCTGATCAATCCATTACTTTACCTACCAACTCGGTTACACTTACAGGTTCAGGTACTGATACTGATGGAACGATCACTGCTTATTTGTGGACCAAAATTTCTGGCCCCACTGCCGGCACAATTGCTAACTCAGCTTCGGCCACCACTACAGTTACGGCTTTAGTGCAGGGTACTTACAAGTTTGAATTAAAAGTTACTGATAATAATGGTGCCGTAGGAAGGGATACCATGCAGGTAATTGTAAATCCTGACCCAAACGTGCCCCCAACCGCTAATGCCGGGCCTGATCAAAGCATTACTTTACCTACCAACTCGGTTACACTTACAGGTTCAGGTACTGATACTGATGGAACGATCACTGCTTATTTGTGGACGAAAATTTCTGGCCCCACTGCCGGCACAATCACTAACTCTGCATCAGCTGCTACTACAGTTACAGCTTTAGTGCAGGGCACTTACAAGTTTGAATTAAAAGTTACCGATAATAACGGTGCCGTAGGGAGAGATACCATGCAGGTGATAGTTAACCCTGCGCCTAATGTTCCTCCTACTGCTAATGCCGGCCCTGATCAAAATATAACTTTGCCTGCCAACACTATTAGTCTTAGCGGTTCTGGTACTGACCCCGATGGAACGATTACCGCTTACCTGTGGACGAAGATTGCTGGCCCTGCTGCAGGTACAATTACTAACTCAGCATCAGCTGCTACTACAGTTACAGCTTTAGTGCAAGGCACTTATCAGTTTGAATTAAAAGTTACTGATAACAGTGGTGCTACCGCAAAAGATACTATGGTAGTGGTTGTTAATCCCGATCCTAATATTGCACCTACTGCCAATGCAGGAACCGACCAGGCCATTACTTTACCTACTAACTCGGTTAGTTTAAGCGGTTCTGGCAATGATCCTGACGGAACGATCACTGCTTATTTGTGGACTAAAATTTCTGGCCCCACTGCCGGCACAATCACTAACTCTGCATCAGCTGCTACTACAGTTACAGCTTTAGTGCAGGGCACTTACAAGTTTGAATTAAAAGTTACCGATAATAACGGTGCCGTAGGGAGAGATACCATGCAGGTGATAGTTAACCCTGCACCTAATGTTCCTCCTACTGCTAATGCCGGCCCTGATCAAAATATAACTTTGCCTGCCAACACTATTAGTCTTAGCGGTTCTGGTAATGACCCCGATGGAACTATTACTGCTTACCTGTGGACGAAGATTGCTGGACCTGCTGCAGGTGCAATTACTAACTCAGCAGCTGCTGCTACCACAGTTACAGCTTTGGTGCAAGGCACTTATCAGTTTGAATTAAAAGTTACTGATAACAGTGGTGCTACCGCAAAAGATACTATGGTAGTGGTTGTTAATCCTGCGCCTAATGTGGCACCTACTGCCAATGCAGGACCTGATCAAAATATAACTTTGCCTGCCAACGCTGTTAATCTCAGCGGATCGGGTATTGATCCTGACGGAACGATTACCGCTTACCTGTGGACGAAAATTTCCGGACCTGTTGCAGGAACAATTACAAACACCGCTTCAGCAGCTACCACTGTTACAGGATTAGTGCAAGGCACTTATCAATTTGAATTAAAAGTTACTGATAACAGTGGTGCCACTGATACAGACACCATGCAAGTAATCGTTAATGCTGCTAATATACCTCCTGTTGCTAATGCAGGAGCCGATCAAAATATTACCTTACCAACCAATTTCGTAAACTTAAGTGGTTCAGGTACTGATCCTGATGGAACAATCAGCGCTTACCTGTGGACGAAAATTTCCGGACCTGTTGCAGGAACAATTACTAACACTGCTTCAGCAGCTACATCCGTTACAGGATTAGTGCAGGGTACTTACAGATTTGAATTGAGAGTTACCGATAATAGCGGAGCTACAGCAAGAGATACCATGCAGGTTACAGTTAATGCAGCACCGAATATTCCTCCTACAGCAAATGCAGGCGTTGATCAATCAATCACTTTACCCACCAACTCTGTTAACCTCAGCGGATCGGGTATTGATCCTGATGGAACGATCACTGCTTATTTGTGGACAAAAGTATCCGGACCAACCGGAGCCGGAACAATTACCAATCCAAATGCAGCAGCCACATCTGTAACTGCATTAGTAGCGGGTATTTATAAGTTTGAATTAAAGGTTACAGATAACAGCGGTGCTACCGATACAGATACCATGCAGGTAATTGTATTTGCTCCAAACATTCCACCGGTTGCTGATGCAGGATTGAACCAGTCAATAACACTGCCTACCAATACAGCAAACCTTACCGGCAGTGGAACTGATGTGGATGGAACTATTGTTGCCTACAAATGGACCAAACTTTCAGGGCCGGCCGGAGGGACAATAGCAAACTCTGCTGCTGCCGCAACTACAGTTACAGGGTTAACAGCGGGTATATATGTGTTTGAATTAAAAGTTACCGATAATAATGGCGCTACTGCAACCGATAATATGCAGGTAACGGTTAATCCTGCAAATATTCCCCCGGTTGCTAATGCAGGGCCTGATCAATCAGTTGTACTCCCTGCTAATAATGTGTTGCTTACTGGTAGCGGAACAGACGTTGACGGAACAATTATAGCCTATGGCTGGAGACAAATATCCGGCCCTCCGGACAAGCTTATTTCTATTAATACCGCCTCTACCTTTTTACAAAACCTGGTAGATGGTTCCTATAAATTTGAACTTACGGTTACAGACAACAGGGGTGCTACCGATAAAGATACAGTGAGTGTTCATGTTGCTACTCCGGTAATACCTGACAATAATGGTATCAAAGTGTATCCTAATCCGGTAGTTGATTTTACAACTTTAGATATTAATTCCACCATACCGAATACAACATTGCTGGTAGTTATTACCGACATGCAGGGTAAAATGGTTTACAGAAAACAACTGGTAACCGGCACTTACAATACTAAAGAAAGAATAAATATGAGTACTTTGTCAAAAGGGACCTATCTAATGACGGTTTATTTTGATAGCATTAATAAACAAAGTATAAAGGTTATTAAGCCTTAAATAATTCAGTTATAAAATAAAAGGAGGAAACCGGTGAACGGTTTCCTCCTTTTATTTTATATAGTGCCTCGTCCTAAAATAAGTTGACACAAACCCAGTGTCACCATTATGAATAAAGGACAATTTCGAGTTAGTAAACGTACTCAAAAAGATTACAGTTTATCATTCAGATTACAGGTTGTAGATG
>NZ_JBODJC010000006.1:0-323723 GCF_050611765.1 Ferruginibacter sp. SUN106 | reverse complement strand
CGGGGATAATCATGTTAGAATGGCTTTATGCCAATTGGGTTTTACCATCTTATTCCGCCTTTTGTTCTTTCGAAATTGATTTTTTTATTGCACTATAAATTTATTGAATTGTAAACATAGGATGGGGTTTTATGCAAGTTGGGCCCGACAATGAAACATCAGCTAATTGCAAATCCCAGCTTCAGTTTCAGCAGACGAATAACTATCAGCTTTTGTACATAACTTCAACAGTATATTTTCAATCAGCAGCGGTTGTGGGCAGACGTGCCGAAAGCATTCGGAATAATTCCCGACCTGCATAAAGCCCTGCCCGTTGTGTGCCATTTTACCTGGCTCCCTACAAATATTAACAGACAGACGAAATATGAATTTACTAAGCAATAAAAAAATTGCCATTATTGGTGGCGGACCTGTTGGGTTGACAATGGCAAAATTGTTACAACAAAACAATATAGACATAACCGTTTACGAAAGAGACTTCGACCCACAAGCAAGAATTTGGGGAGGGACACTTGACCTTCACAAAAGTTCGGGACAAGAGGCAATGAAAAAAGCAGGTTTGTTACAAACTTATTATGACCTGGCGTTACCTATGGGAATAAATTTTGCAGACGAACACGGCAATATTTTATCTACGAGAAATCCAACACCCGAAAACCAGTTTGACAATCCTGAAATAAACAGGAATGCTTTAAGAAAAATGTTGCTTGACAGTTTGAAAAGTGACACAGTTATTTGGGATAGAAAACTCACAGGACTTGAAGAACAAAACGGAAAATGGATTTTGAACTTTGAGAACAAACCAGGTTCTACCGCAGATTTTGTTATCATAGCCAATGGCGGAACATCAAAATCAAGAAAATTTGTTTCCGACAGTGAGGTAGAAGAAACAGGCACTTTTATTATTCAAGGCGATATTCATCAACCTGAAACCAACTGCCCTGAATTTTTCCAGTTGTGCAACAGCAACAGACTTATGACTGCATACCAAGGGAATTTATTAGTTGCAAATCCATTCAACAATGGTGCGTTATCTTACGGTATCATTTTTGAAAAACCCAAAGAGTGGAACAACGGCAAAGGTTTAGACTTTCAGAATATTGACAGTGTTACTGAATTTCTTTTACATAGGTTTTCAAATTGGAGCGAAGCATTCAAACAACTCATTCGTTCAACAACTTTTTTTGTTGGGTTGCCTATAAGAAAATTTCCATTAGACAAAAGCTGGAAAAGTAATCGTCCTTTACCAATAACTTTAATTGGCGACACCGCTCATTTAATGCCACCATTTGCAGGACAAGGCGTAAACATTGGACTTATGGACACTCTAATTTTATCAGACAATCTTACGAACGGGAAATTTGAAACTATAGAAAGTGCTATTGACGACTATGAACAAAAAATGTTTGTTTATGCAACAGAAGCACAAGACGAATCTTGTAAAAACGAAATAATAATGCGTAATCCAGACTTTTCGTTTCAACAATTAGTAAACGCATAAGTGGACAAAAAAAACGGCTACCAACATAGGGTTTACTGCAATTAAAATAGCATTTCATGAAAAAAAGAGAAATATTTATAACCCTACTTTTAATGACGTTTATTTCATGTACTGATCAAAACAAAAATGATTCTGATCAAACACCCACTTCAGATGAAATTAATGTAAAAATAGAAAATGCGAAAAAAAGCTCCAGGCTCATTAAAGGAAGATTTTATAGAATTGACAGAATTGACGATAGAGATTTTAATTTACAGATTATTGCAAAAAATGACACTATCATTAATTTTACTACAATGATAGCACCAGGAGAATCAGAAATAAGTCGATTAAAAACAACAGGTGATAATATTGAAATCTATTATCAAGAATATTACAACTCAGTAAGAAAACGAAAGGAAAATATCGTGACATATGCACATTACATTTATGAACATGACAAAAATTAATTGACTTGTAAACATAGGATTGGTATTGCTGTAACCGGGGCCGGACGTTGAAACTTCGGCTGTTTGCATCGTTGTACTTTAATTCCGGCAGAAGAATATCCATTTGGCTTTTTATTATTAACTTCAACTTTATATTTTTAATTGGCAGCGGTTCCGGCCTGGGGGTTATAAAATATCACACCTGCACAAAGCCCGGCCCGTTGTAGTAAAGCCAATGCATTCACACAGAAACACCATATTATTATTGTTATGTTCATCAGTTTTCCTGATGACAACATACATCGTGTTTTTGAAATCATCACAAAAATCAACAAATCTGCCAGGGGCTTATTTTAAATTTTTCGATACTACTTATTCAGATAAACTCAACAACCATGGTATTCAATTTGTATTAAACGATCTTTCAAGTAAGGATGGATTCAATTATTGCGGCGTAGCCGGTTATTCGGGAGCTAAAATCCCTGTTATCAATCCAACAGCTTTATTTAAACAAAACCTCTCTGAACCGGAGCTTATAGTGCTTTGCCAACAAAGCGGACCTGTTGTAAAACATTTTGCGTTTAAGGCTCTTTGTGAATTAAATCCAAAAAGTGCCAAACAAATATTTGAAAAACAAATTTTCGATTCGACTGAAATTGACTTTCAATGTGGCTGTTTCGGAGATTTCGTAACTATCAATCTTGATTTTTTGAATACACTTAAAGACAAACTTACAGATATCGACAGAGTATTATACTTAAAAAAAATAAAAATGAACTGCAGCCCATTGGTATATGAATCCGGAGTAAAATTTTTCAATCTTTAAAATGCCCTGCACGTTAGTGGCGACCTTAATGCAACACTCCAATCCTTTATGTGGACAAGTATAAAATCACTCTTTTCTTCTAAAACTCCAGACATCAAACCTGAGTTACCCCACGACTTTGACCAAGTAGTTAAACAAGCCATTTCTTTGCTCAAACATAGTGGTGATGTGAGCACTGACGAAAAGTTCTTGAACTATCTTACAAACAATGGAATTGAATATACATCAGCTGTTGAAATATTGCTATTCTTACCAATTGCATTTGTAAGGCAATGGCTTCCGACAGCAAAATGGTTAGACACGTATGTCGAATATGTTGACGAGAAAAAACAAATTGAGAAAAAATATAGCGAAACAAAAGCTTATCAAATAATATGGAATGTAACTACAGAATATTTTGCTAATAATCCAGACAGAGATACTGTATTCAAAATTGGGGGAAGAAGTACAGAATTTAATGTTATTAATAAGGCTTTAAATGATAACCCAAATTCAAACCTTGAAGATTTGGAATTATCTCAAACTTTTATTGTACGTTGACTAAGGCTGCCACCAACATGAACCTTTAGATTTGTTTTTAGAGATTTACAAAACAATACCGGGCTGATGCAAGGTATAATTTTTCTGTATCAAAATTTTTACAATGAAAAAAACGCTGCTACTTTTTATTACGTTACAATTTACGGCAGAGGCATTTACTCAAAACCTTGACCTTAAAATTTTAAGCCAGGCATATAACGCCAATTCTGTGCGGCATGCATTTGAAATACTGAAAAATGGGAAAGACTTCAATGGCAAAGTATTTTTAACTGATCGTTTGGGAGATAGTACTGTTATTGTACATTTTGGCAAGGATTCATTACTGGCGAAAAAACAAACCGGCAAAGTAATCATTCATTGCAGTGTACTTAATGATGAACAACAGTTTCTGAGCCTGAAACAACAAGCAACAAAAAATTTCAAACCAATCGAAACAGCCCATGCAGAAAGTATGGGTGTATTAAGAAATCATTTCGTGTACGGGCAATACAGGCCTTTGAAAAAAGGCGATCTGCAAATCATTCTTACAAAATGCTTTGATAAGGAAAGAAAATTAATTTATTACCAGTTTAATTTATTACCGTATAACGGATATTAATACAAACTACAAATGTATCGGGTTTTCGTACAGCAATTTCCCATGCAGCGCATGTTTAAAACGTTAAGGTAATTATCAGTCAAAAGTTAAATTGAAACAACAAAGAACATACCGGTTACTGGCTATCATTTCGTACCTGCTGATCATTCTTAATGGACAAATGATCGGGATACCTTTTTGCGTATGGCTTTTAGTTACTTTGTTACAACCCGGGGATACGGACCAGCTTTTTGCTTTATTAGCTATAGCGGGCATAATAATAAATTTCATTACGCTAAATAAACCCAGGTCCTTTTACATACTTTTACTGGATATTGTATGTTTTTTATTATTAGCATCGCCAATCATAAATCGGTTAACTGCTGTGCCACTTGAATTATTTAATTACAAAGCATTCATCATCCCTGCAATGCTGTTCGTAATATGCTACCTGGTTTCTTTATACTTTTCTTTCCGGCAATATTTACAAAACAAAACGGGGAATAAAGCGTAACAGCATGTCATTAATGCCAACTGTAAGTTTGCCGGATATTTAATATCTTAATTACGGGGAACTATTTTTATTTAAAGTATCTGAAGATGAAAGTATTTATGTTTTTTATACATACGGTATACTGGTTATGGCTGTTTATTGTACCTGCCGGAATATTATCTTTTGTTGCTTACCTGCTGTATTTAAAAGATGTATCAAATTTTGCCCTTGCAATAATTATTGCAGGCAGCGGAATAGTACTGGGCATTTTCTTTGCAGAGAAGGTTAGAAAAAAGTATGGCCTTTCAAATTTCTTTGGAGGAATGGCAGGAAGGGCAGATTTGGATGGAAAGGATATTGCTGCTAAGAATGAAGAGGAGAAATAAATAAACATCATTGCTGAAACAATTAATACAAAACTTAAAAATCTTCTGTTAACTTCATTATTCAAATAACGTAACCCAGACTTTACTGGTAACGGTTTTAAGCACTCAACTAAAAAACACAATTGAAACACTTTAATTCATTATCCGGCATAACAAGAAAACTAATACTTGCGACTTTAGCATTTTTATTTTACGGCTACCTGTGCAGACTTGCCGGACTTTATTTTTTTTGGGAAAGCAAAACAATCGGTTGGGTATTATTTTGGTTTGCCATAATTTTTATTCTGCGTGACAGAATTAGAGAGAAGAGGCTGCAGAAGAAAAAAGTACTCATTGAAAAAATAGGTATTGGCCTTTCCGTTTTTATCATCATTACAAAAAGTATTTTATTTTTTGCCATACAACAAACAACTGCCTTTGACAAGGCTGTTAATTTTATAAAAACTAACCCGGCAATAAAAAGTAAAACCGGAACCGTTAACGGTGTTTTTCTTGTGCCTTTCGGAGGTATATCTATGATGACAAATGCTGAAGGCACGGCCGGGCAGGCAGATTTGCATTTCATTGTAAAAGGCTCGGAAAAATATATAGACCTGAACCTGTTGCTGAACAAAGATTTTAGCACCGATTGGCAAATTGAAGTTGCCGGACGATGATCGCTAAAAAGCTATCTGCAAATACTTTGCAAAACATCCATTGAATGCCCTACCGGTAAATACACTGCTGTTTTCCACAACAATCCTCCGTTCTAACCTTACACATAACCATCTTTTTTAAAAAATTTTCAAAAAAATTTGCGTAGTCAAATAACTACACATATATTTGTAGCCAAATAGCTACATAATGAATTTAAGACGAGATGTATTCCAGGCCATTGCCGATCCTACCAGGAGGGCCATATTATTATTGGTGGCTTCGCAATCCATGACAGCAGGCGCCATAGCTGCCAATTTTGATACGGCAAGGCCCACCGTTTCCAAACACCTGCAAATACTCACCGAATGCGAATTACTTAAACAGGAGCAAGACGGCAGGGAAATTTCCTATCACCTTAATGCAAAAAAAATGAAAGCCGTTGCCGACTTTATTGAACCCTTCCGCCAGATGTGGGATGACCGGTTCAACAAATTAGAAAGTATCATGAAAAAATATAAACACAAATAATATGGAAGTGAAAACAAAAATACATGCCGAAGATGGCAAACAGGAATTACTGATCACCAGGGAATTTGACCTGCCCCTGGAATTATTATTTAAAGCTTATACAGAGCCGGAAATTGTTGAGCAATGGATGGGAACAAAAGTGCTGCAGCTGGAAAATAAAAAGCACGGCAGTTATCAATTTGAAACCAGTGATGCTAAGGGCAATGTGGTATTTAAAGCCAACGGCGTTATGGCAGAGTTTGTTAGTAACCAGAAGATCACGAGGACATTTGAAATGGAGAATACGCCTTTTGCAGTGCAGCTTGAATTTTTAGTATTTGAAAAACTTACCGACGACACCAGCAAACTCACCATGCAGATAGTTTACAAATCAGTTGCATTGAGAGACCAGATGCTGCAATTGCCTTTTGCACAAGGTTTAAATATGGCACATAACCGGTTGCAGGATTTTGTTAGTCAATTAAAAAATACGCCATGACAAAGAAACAAAAGATCATCTATTGGATCGCTACCGGCTGGCTGGCTTTAGGTATGCTATCCACCGGAATAGTACAGTTATTAAAACAGAAAGAAGAAGTAACTATGTTTACACATTTGGGTTATCCCGGCTATTTACTCCCCATGCTTGGTGTTTGGAAAATACTGGGTGTTATTGCAATACTTCTTCCAAAATTTCCTTTATTAAAAGAATGGGCTTATGCAGGTTTCTTTTTTGCAATGTCGGGTGCTGTGCTTTCGCACCTTGGCTGCGGTGATGCAGCCAAAGAATTTTTTGGCCCAATATTATTAATTATCCTCACAGTTGTATCCTGGTATTTAAGGCCGGCTGATAGAAAAATAATTTCAGTTAATTTTACTGTATGAACAACATGAATCCTAAAGTTGATTTTTATTTTAGTAAAGCCAGCAAATGGCAGGAAGAGATCAGGCAACTGAGAACGATCGCTCTTGATTGCGGACTGACAGAAGAATTGAAATGGGGCTGCCCTTGTTATACACTAAACAAAACCAACATTGTTTTGATACATGTGTTTAAAGAATATTGTGCATACTTATTTTTTAAAGGCGCTTTGTTACATGACCCAAAGAGTATCCTTATTCAACAAACAGAAAATGTACAGTCTGCACGGCAGACCCGGTTTACCAATACTAAGGAAATAGCTAAGCTGAAAAAAACTTTGACCGCTTATATTTACGAAGCTATTGAAGTAGAAAAAGCCGGGTTGAAAGTGAAACTTAAAAAGACTGCGGATTTTATCATTCCCGAAGAATTTCAGAATAAATTAAATAAACAACCTACTCTGAAAACTGCTTTCAATGCCTTAACACCCGGGCGGCAAAGGGCCTATATTTTTTATTTTTCTCAACCCAAACAATCTAAAACCAGGGAGTTGAGAGTTGAAAAATGTATGCAGGATATTCTTGATGGAAAAGGGTTGAATGATTAGTAAAATAAATTTCAACCACATAATGGAGAAGAATATGGGTGATGGTGTAGAATTTTTTGTAACAACAATGCCGGATACCCGGCCGGCAGATTATTGCCTGGGTTACCTGGAAGGTGCTGTTTTTATAGATTTTGATAATTACAAAGAAGATCTTGTTCGGTTAAAAAGAATTTCTTTCGATGGATATGGATGCTGCGAATTAAGCGACCGGGCAATACCGATGAACGGAGATGATTCACTGACTTTTAAAAAAATGATCAAAGCAGAACTACCTGATCAATCCCGTCTGGCAGCCCTTGTAAAGAAAACCATATTGAACAACAGGGAATTTATTTGGGAAGATGCTTTAAAAGAATATACGTTATTATGAAAAGTGCAATTTCAGTTTATATTCAAAAACAGGTTTAACAATCTTTAATATAAAAATATGAAAAGCAATAAAAAGAAATTATCAACCCAGCAACAAAAAGAATTACTCAGCGTATTGAAAACCCGTTTTGAAAAAAACATGAATCGGCATAGCGGCCTTGAATGGGCTGCAATACAGACAAAGCTGGAAGCCAATACAGAAAAGTTATGGTCGCTTAATGAAATGGAAATAACCGGCGGAGAACCGGATGTTATTGGCCAGGATAAAAAATCAGGAGAATATATTTTTTATGATTGCTCGGCAGAAAGCCCGAAAGGCCGCAGGAGTATTTGTTACGACCATAAAGCATTGGAATCCCGTAAAGAACATAAACCAGAAAACAGCGCAGTTGAAATGGCTGCCGACATGGGTATTGAACTTTTAACAGAAGAGCAATACCGGGCATTACAGCAATTGGGAAATTTCGATACTAAAACATCGAGCTGGATACTAACACCTGCCCCAATAAGAAAACTCGGTGGTGCCGTGTTTTGCGATCGCCGCTACGACACTGTTTTTTTATACCACAATGGTGCAGAATCTTATTATGCTGCAAGGGCATTCCGTGGTTTGCTCAGGGTGTAAGTTTTGTACTACCTCAAAGTGGCCAAAGATCACGGAGCAGTAATGCTGCACATCGGATTTTAATTATACATTTAGCATAATTTCTCAACTGTATAATTATATGACAAAGAGTATTTGTATCATTGAGTTTCCTTCTAACCTTGGCTTAAAAGAACCTGCTGCCGGACGAGAGCCGGGTGTAAAAAAATTACCTGCATTTTTACAGCGGCATCATTTTCATGCATCGCTAAACCCTGGTAGCGTTCTCAGCCTTACCCCACCAGCGTATAGCATGAGGCTTGATGAAATTTCCGGTGTAAGAAATGCAGACCAGATTGTACAATATGCAAAGGACCAATCTCAGATTGTAGAAAAAATTCTTTCTGAAAATAAATTTCCCATTGTAATTGGAGGAGACTGCAGTATTTTAATAGGTAATTCGGTAGCATTAAAAAACACAGGAGCCTTTGCTTTATTTTTTCTTGACGGACATACCGATTTTATGTGGCCTGCTTTATCACAAACAGGCGGCGCTGCAGGAATGGACCTGGCAATTGTTACCGGTTATGGCCATGATAAACTCACTGATATTCTACAACAGAAACCTTATTTTAAAGAGGAACATGTTTGGTGTGTTGGTAACAGGGAGTATGAAGATTGGTATGTAAAAGCGATAACCGATTCCAATATCAATTACACAGACCTTAATAAACTCAGGCAGCAAGGCATAAAAAAATGCATTGCTGATTTTCTGCAAATGGTTTCAATAAAAAATTTAGACGGTTTCTGGATTCATATTGACCTTGATGTTTTGAATGATAATATTATGCCTGCCGTAGATAGCCGCCAACCGGATGGATTAACCTACAAAGAGTTTAACGAAATACTCTATTTACTTTTATCTGATGCAAAAGCAACTGGTTTACAGATCACCATACTGGACCCAGACCTTGATCCTTCAGGTGTTTACACAAAAGAATTTGTAAATAATTTTTGTGCTACTGTTAATTCAACAAGAAAAAGCTAACATTATTTTTACCATGTTCAACTTATTTAAAAAGAAAAGTAAATACCCCGATTTCAGGATTTTAAATACTTTTCATAAAAAGAGTTTTTATTTCCACAGGCATACTGAATGGGCTATCGTAGATAATGAAAGCTTGTTGGTAACAGATCCTAAAAACCTGGATATGATCACCCTTAATGGCTGGAAACGGGATCTTTTTATGGCTGCTGACGGAAAACAAACCATCGAAGCATTTATATATTTTGTTGCTGACCAATATACTGGTACTATTCCTTATAACTTAGACCATTTAATTATCTGGGAGCTTTTAGAACTGGAGAAAAAAAATCTCATCGTGTTAAGCAAAACACAAGAAGTTCTTCCCACAGAATTTGAAATGCCCGGCCTCGCTGGCATAAAATAATTTCAGTTAACTGTGTACATTGCATACAATAAAACTTTATACGGTACACAAACAGGCTTTACTCTATCAACCGGAATTATAAACTTATACATTTATGCGACCGATCTTAACAGTAGCATTTGTGATATCAACATGCAATGGCTTTTGTCAGCAGGTGACAACTTCTGTTAAAGAATGGAAAAGTTACCCGGTTCCTGCTAATAAAGATACGCTGAGCAATTACATCTTACAACATGATACAGACTGGACAGTTGTATCTGTTGATAATACAATTGCTGCGGTAAATACCCGTGTTAAGCCTGCAGAATCACTACCTTTTAAAATTATGGCTTCAAAAAAAGAGCAGTACAAATTCTCACAGGAGTATACTGTTATTAAAGTTGACGATGGTTATCTCATTGGTTTTCGCAGGGGCGAATGGGGAGGAAACTTATATTGGTTTTCCAATGACGGAGGCAACCGGTATGAAATTTCAACAGACCAGGTAAATCAATTCATTAAGCAGGATAATAAGATCTACGCTATTGAAGGGCTTTCACACCTTGGCATATCAGCCGGAAGAATGATCAGTATTAATAAAGACAATGGTAAATGGAAAGTGAAAGAGTTCTTAAAATTTGATGCTGAGCCTGAAGCTATTGACATTGACTCGAAAAAAGATTTTATTATTGTTACAGCAAAAGGATTATACAGTGCTACAGTTACTGCTGCTATCCATCCGGTAGTGGCTGATGCTTTCTGGCATAGGTACCTCTACCCTACTTCGCTGATTGTACAAAATGATATCGTTTACATTGGAATGCGAAAAGGGATTTTTAAGTATGACTTAAAAACAAAAAAACAGGAATGGTTAATGCCCGGGCATTAACTATAAAGAAAGCTACATGCAAAAGCAGCTTTTTTATGTTTCTTGAAGCCATAACTGAGTAGCACGATAAAATGCCTTGCATAATATCACTCTCATGAAAAAAGTCTTCAGTTTATTATTGATCCTTGGTTTGTCGCTACCCTCAATGGCTCAAAGTTCTGCAATGGTAAGGCGGATATTTTTAGGTCTGCCTTTAGATGCTTCCAGGAAACTAATGCTGGAGCAACTCAGGTCCGAAAAAAGATTTCATTCCACCGATACCGCAACTACTAATTCTATTGATATTTTTGGTGAAGCCTATTTGGGATTGAGTACCGATAATGGTGTGGTGAAAATAAATCCTGATTCACTTGAAGTGGAATTAACCTGGGGATATAGTGGTGTATTAAGTACAACAAGAAAGAAAAGTGATGACTACACCCGGGACCTGATCCTTAAACTAAGGTATTACTATACATCGCCCGCAGATGCCGAAGCTGCTTATAATGGTGTACTGCAGTTGCTCAGGGGTAGTACCCGTGATACAAGCACCAGTGGCATTGATACTATTTTTTCTGATTCACCAATCAGAAGCCAATTGAAAACAACAGGTATGCAGTTTGTATATCATCATCCCTGGTACACCGTGGATGTGCAATTTGCCAGGATCACAAAAGATTATTTTGGCTTATTTTTGGAATATAACCGGAAGGAAAAATATCCTTATTAATTTAGTTTTGAGCTATGAATCTGCTGTGCCGATTGACTTTTAATTTTTAACTTGTATTTATATACAGCAAATGCAAAGTAAAGCAACAACCGTAGACCTGTACTTACAGGAAGTTCCTGCAGAGAGACTGCCTGCCCTTACTGCAATCAGAAACCTTTGCCTTAAAGAATTAAAAGGTTATAAAGAAATAATGCGTTATGGCATGCCGTGCTATGAAAAAAATAATGTTACCGAAGTTTCATTTGCCAGCCAGAAAAACAATATCGCACTCTATATTCTTAAACAGGATGTGATGGAGCAATACAAACCGGAATTAAAAGGTGTAAGCATTGGCAAAGGCTGTATCCGTTTTACCAAACCCGGTAAAATAGATTTTGAAGTAGTACAAAAAATGCTTGCCGGCACTTATTTATCCAAGCATATCATTTGCGGATAAATTCCGTACTCGTATATTAAATGTATAAAAAAATGAAAAATATTTTCACTGTATTGTTACTCTGTACTTTTATTGCTGCATCATCACAAGTAGTAAAAAAAACTGCAACACCAAGGCAGGTGATCACTAAAATATTTAAAGAGTATGTAAAAAATGAAGAAAGTGTTGATGGTGAAGATAACAAAGCGTTGATGACAAAATCTTTTAAATCATTAGCCAAATCCTGCCAGCCGGGAGACTTCCCTATCCTGCTTAATACCTGGATGTATTACGACCCCACCGATTTTCCTACAAGGGCATTAATACAACCCATCTTTATAAAATACAAAACCGCTACTATAAAAGCGATTAACAACCGCATCAAAGCAAAAAAATACTGGGAAAGTAAAAACAGGGCTCCTTATAGTGAATTATGGGACCTGAAAAAGGAATTATCCAGGTAATCTGTTTCAAAATTATTTTCAGAACATCTGGTACAATCGGATAGTTGTAAATTTATACCATGAAAAATATTCCAACGCTTTATCAATGGGCAGGCGATATGGAAACTTTCGAAAATTTATTTTCAAAGTTTTATGACAAAGTTTTACAAGACGATCTTTTAGGTCTTGTCTTTAAAACTATGTCGCCGGATCATGTGCACCATGTAGCACATTTTGTTGCAGAAGTATTTGGTGGAGAGAAATTATATAGCACAAAAGACGGCGGTAGTCATGCCAACATGATTGGCAAACATATTGGTAAAATGCTCACCGAAGAAAAGCGGCAACGTTGGGTGCAACTGCTATTGCAAACGGCAGATGAAGTGGGTTTAAAAAGTGATCCTGAATTCCGTTCTGCTTTTGTTGGTTATATCGAATGGGGTACCAGGCTCGCTATAATTAATTCTCAATTATCAGAAAACCCAATGCATACCAGCGAACCGATGCCCGTGTGGGGATGGGGTGAAACCGGTGGCCCATATATTAAAGATAATGAAGTGAAATAGCATACCAAGTATTACACCAGGATGAAAAATCGAATTTTACAATTAGTTATTGCTTATATTCTTGCCTGCATCATTTGCATATTATATGCATTACGTTATGTAATTGAATCCGAGGCATTCTGGGCACATGATATTTCCATTACAATCAACCCAATAAAAATAATTACAGGCGCTGTATTATTTCTTTTATTACCTGCAGCACTGCTTGTTGTATTGCAGTATTTAAAGGTTATGATATCCGTAAAACTTTTCCGGATCAACCTGGTTATTGTAATGGTTTTAATGCTGCTTATAGCATCAATAATAAACAAGGCTGCTGTAACCAACGATCATTTTACATTTATCAGTTTTACAAAAGCAATAGCTTATTATTTACTGCAAGCTGCCAGCTGGATAATCCTTTGCATGCTCCTTATTAAAAGCATTACTGCCATTGCCCGGAGACAAACAGCTACACCATCATAATTTAATTTTATTTTGGAAAAAGACAATACATCAACTTCCCTGCTTACCCGCCTTTTTCTGGCCCTGCTTGTATTGTCGTTTTTGTATCTGTGGTTCGGCCCACCTCGTTATACAGAAGTTGAACTTATTAATGAGATCATATATTTACTGGTATTGCCTTTCCTTTTAATCAGTGGCACCATTGCAGTTAGTTTTTTAATTGGTATGCCCATTCGGCTGATACCGAAGCTATTTAACTGGTGGTACCGGCATCCGTTTATTCCGTTGCTGCTTTTAACGGCAGGCATCGCCTGTTGCTTTTTATCTGTGCAGCCCAAATTTATTGTAACAGAAATTGTTGCCCGTGATGCAGGGCATATAACACAAAAAACACCGGAACCTACACTTTTAATTACCGGATGGTTTGTAACAGCATTTGCAACCACTCACCTGTACGTAAAGCCCTTATTTGCTGTAGTAAAAAAAATACTGAAATTATAAAATCATACGGCAAACCGGATTACTCCTTTAAAAAGAATTCCACTGTAGCATTTTTACTAAAGTTACTGGATAACCGAACTTCGTATCTTTTGGATTTAGTGGTGATCACCATCAGTGCAGTGCATGGAGGAATAGAACCCAGGCTTTCTGCCACCAGTCGCAAATGCGCAATAGGGTTTACATTTTTATCAAGACTTATATAGAAAGTAATGGGCTTTGCGGTGATCATTTTTTTATTGACCCGTACCATATGCTCTTCATATACCGAAACAGAATCACCGTCAATTTCCCCGTTATCATACACGTCTACCTTAATAGAATCTTTATCAGCAGGTGCAATTTCTAAAAGTGATTGTACATCAGTTTCACGCTGTGCAATTTTTGCCGGCATTACTACTGGTGCTGTTTTTATTGGCGGCGCAGTTTTTACAACAGGTACTTCCGAAGGAATGGCAATTGCCGGTGTACCAGTCTTTTCTTTTAAAGGTTTAGCTACAGGTTTATCTGTTACTGCAGTTTTTTTAACTACTTCAGTTTTTTTATTTTCTTCCGGAATTTTATTGATTATTTCTTCTCTTTTTTGTAACCAGACATTTGTAGTAGGTGAACAATTTTTTATAGTTGATACCCAATAACCAAACTGGAACATTTTATCGCCATCCTTTCGTAATACGGTGGTATAAGTGCCAAGGCAATTGGAATAAATACCCAGGTCTACTGCAATGGTAGAAGCTTCTAAAAACATGAGTACGCCATTTTTCTTATTGTAACTGCCTACCATTTTATAATGCTCGTATTTATTGCCTTCGTAATAAAGGTGCGTAATGCCGGTAAATACAGAATCTTTTAAATTATAAATTTCCACTACCAGCCTTGGTTCGCCCAGGTCGGTATTGGCAGCCAGGAATTTACCTTCCCAAACACCATTGATATTATTTTGTGAAAAAACAACGGGTGAAATCAATACCACCATCAACAGGAGCAATAATCTTTTCAGGGCCATAGAAAAATAATTGTGATAACTACACTTTTTATTCCGGGTTTAAGGTACAGCATTTTTACATTATGCAAAACAGAATTTCCTTTGTACACCTATAAAGTACTGTTATTTTTTTGATCGCCTGCTTATACAAAAATTTTCATTTTTAATGCCTAACTTCAATCAGGCAATTCATCCATTTGTGCTTTTATACGGATGCTGCCAGGCAAAAAACATTTATTATCTATGAGACTATTTTATGCATTGTTGTTTTTAACAGGCACCTGTTTACATTTTAGTGGGGCAGCACAAAAAGCGGCTTCAAAAAATATTATTACCGGTGCTGATCAAACTGAAAAATATATTGGGGATTTGAAAAATAAACGGGTGGCCATTCTTGCCAACCCCACCACCATTATTGGCAAAAAACACCTGGTAGACAGCCTGCTTAAAAGAGGCATCAATATTGTAAAAGTTTTCGGGCCTGAGCATGGCTTTAGAGGCAATGCCAGCAATGGCGCCAATGTACGTGACGAAAAAGATTCTGCCACCGGCATAAAAATAATTTCTTTATACGGGGCCAAACACAAACCCTCCGCAGAAGATCTTGCAGATGTTGACATCATGATATTTGATATCCAGGATGTGGGTTGCAGATTTTATACTTATATCAATGTGTTGAAAGAAGTAATGGATGCCTGCGCAGAAAACAATAAATTATTACTGGTATTAGAT
Source organism: Ferruginibacter sp. SUN106 (assembly GCF_050611765.1). Taxonomy (NCBI): domain Bacteria; kingdom Pseudomonadati; phylum Bacteroidota; class Chitinophagia; order Chitinophagales; family Chitinophagaceae; genus Ferruginibacter; species Ferruginibacter sp. SUN106. The sequence continues at coordinate 308,297 of NZ_JBODJC010000006.1, read as the reverse complement.
CGTCCTAACCCCAATGGCTACCTGGTAGATGGCCCTGTGCTTGACATGCGCTATACATCGGGCATTGGCAGGTTTCCCATCCCTATTGCACATGGCATGACCATTGGAGAATTTGCACAAATGCTTAATGGCGAAGGCTGGTTATTGAATAAAATGAAATGCAGGATCAAAATTATTCCTGTAGCTAATTATACACATGATATGCCTTATACACTTCCTGTAAAACCTTCTCCCAATTTAAATACACCGCAAAGTATACTGCTCTATCCTTCCACCTGTTTGTTTGAAGGCACCATACTTAATCTTGGCCGTGGCACCTATTTTCCGTTTACGGTATTAGGCGCACCGGCATTAAAAGATAAATACAGTTTTTCTTTTACACCTGTAAGCCTTGCAGGCATGAGCGAAACACCCCTGCACATGAACGAAGCCTGCTATGGTATCGACCTGAGAAAATATGATGTAAACGAATTAAGAAAGAGCAAAAGAATCAACCTGCAATGGATGATGGAATTGTATAAAGCTTACCCCTACAAGGATAAGTTTTTCGATCGTTCACAGAGCAGCCAGATAGGCAATATTGATGGCCTGTCTGGTGATGCTGAATTTAAAAAACAGATCGTTGCAGGCAAATCGGTAAAAGAAATTCAAAATTCCTGGGAGCCAAAACTATCACAGTACAAAACCATGCGTAAAAAATATTTATTGTATCTGTAAACAAAAGGTTGTGAACACCCGTTTGTTTCCGTTTACAAAATTATACATTAAGAAACCGCCCCAGGAATGGGGCGGCTTCGTGTTTTTAAAAAACCACTGAAAGCCTGTACCTGTTACAATACAGGCGGGAAACTTTTGAGTACGGTTTAAAGGAAATCGTTAGTACGTTCAAATACTGATCAGCGATCTCGTCTCAACGAAGCAGGCCTTAGATATACCTCGTTGAGAAACAAAGAGAAAGTATTGTGAGTTAAAAAAACAGCGTAGTTATCACGTTTTTACAACCACGTAGTTATACGGGGTAGCGTGGTTATTAAAAACCAATTTCGAAGAGGCCGTTCTTAATAGCAAATATTACCAGGCCGGCGGTATTGCGGCTGCCGCTTTTTAAGAGCAGGTTATTGCGATGCCCCTCAACTGTACGGGGGCTGATGAATAATTTTTCTGCAATTTCTGTATTGGTAAATTCTTTGCATAACAACGATAACACTTCTTTTTCCCTTGTAGTAAGTTCAATAGAAATATTATTGAGGCTGCGGATATCGCCTGAACGGAACTGCAATGCTTTATGCATGGCTTTAAGTGTAGCAGGGTTAAAATAAAAACCCGTTTTGTGTGCTGTATTTATGGCAGTAACCAATTCTTCTATCTCACAATTTTTAGTAAGGTAGCCACTGGCGCCTGCTTCAATCATTTTTCCGATAAATCTTTCCTGGTCGTACACCGATAATACCAATACTTTTATGGCGGGGTATTTTTTTTGCAGGATATCATTCAGTTCCACGCCATTCATTTCGGGCATGTGCATGTCAATTAAAGCAATGTCGGGCAATTGGTTACTATTTGCTAACTGGTCGATAAAAACTTTCCCGTTTTCTGCTTCTGAGAATAAAGTAAACCCCGGTACAGAGCGTATTAAGCCTGCTAAGCCGCTTCTGAACAATTGCTGATCATCTACCAGTGAAATCAATATTTCGTTCATACAGTAACTATTGCTTGTTGTGGTATTGTAATTTTTATAAGAAACCCTTTTCCCTCAGCTGTTGTTATTTCCCCGCTTGCCTGTATCATTTTTAGCCGGGCCATAATATTCTGCATGCCCATACCATTTTTTTTATCTGCGCCGTTATCCATGCCTTTACCATCATCATGGTAAGTAATTACCGACGCATTATCTGCTGCAAAAGTTTTAATGCTGATATTTTTTGCGCCTGCATGTTTTACGGTATTGGATAACAACTCCTGCATTACCCTGAATATGGCCAATGCTGTTTGATCGTTTAATGTATCTAATTCTTTGCCCAGGTTATTTTGAAAATCTATGGCAATTACGCCACCTGCTGCAAAGCCATCAAATAATTCATGTAAGGTATACTCTAATCCAAAAAGTTCCAACCCCGGTGGTGAAAGGCTGTGAGAAATAGTACGCACTGTTGTAATTATTTTATCGATCAAAGGTTTGTATTCCGGTTTTCCCTCTGCAACAGTAACCGTTTGTGCCATGATCATTTTAAGATTGGATAAGGAGGCGCCTACATCATCATGCAGATCACGGCCAATACGCTTGCGTTCATCTTCCTGCGATATCAGTGTTGCATTCAGCAATTGTTCGCTGTAGGCCACTTCTGCTTTTTGCATGGCTTCTTTTTGCAAAGCTACCCTGCGCTGGTATTTGAGAAAGAAGAAAATAAATGCAGCAGCAAGAATAAATGTACCTGTCATTGCAAACAGTACCAGTAAAAAAATATTGTCCGTTACTTTCTGCATAATACAAAGCCAATGGTAAAGAAAATGTACATAATAAAAAATAACACCGCATGAATATTCCAGAGTATCAGAAAATTCGCTGTGTTTAATTTTGTGATCAGCAAATTAGAAAATATAAACAGCATAAATGCCCCGGAAAAATAAAGAAAAATGCCTGCGTTAAAAAAAAATCCGGGCTGTGCTATTACTTTTGTTTCTGTTGCTGCAAGCTTGGCAAAATAGTTTAAGGAAAGCAGGATGCAGATAAAAGCTTCAATGGTACGGGTATAACTATTGTATTGGAAAATACTTTGAAAAAAAAGCATGTTGGCGAAATTTGCCAATACAAAAGCGCCCACTAAAATATTAAACCATTTATTTTTCTTTTCAATATCCAGTATTGTTCTGTAAAAGTAGAAAAGCAACAGCATTTCGATAAGCGTAAACAAATGTATGAGAGGCAAATTATTGATATGGTAGCCCCTGCCTAAAATGGTACCTATTGTATTCACTACAGCAGAGATGACCAGGTACCAGAATATAATTTTTGCATACAGCTTTAATTTGCTATAGTAAACTACGCCGGTGCCAATGGGTAATAAAATGGTGAGCGGCACAATTACCGAGACGAATACTTTACTAAACATACATTTTTATGAAAACAATAAAAGCGGCTGTTGTATAACAGCACGCTTTATTGAATAATAATCAAAAGCTTAACTCTGAAACAGCGGACTGTTAATATCACATATCTGCGGGCATGGGCTGGTAAGATCATAAATAGTACTTTGCTCGGTAGCAACAGCACCATCATCAGTTCCCGGAATACTCAATATATCATTACCTAAAGGATCAACCGGTACCAGTATGATCTTAAGTGTTGAAATATCGCCGGGTATTTCCATTGCAAGATAGGCCCTTACCGAAGTGCACTTGTAAAATTCTGCCAGCTCGGTAATGTCAACCATCGGAATGTTAAAAGCCCTGATGTACTTGTCTGCAGGTTCGTAATTCTGAATGTAAGCACGCCAGTTGGTAGTAATGGCTTCTGCCTCTTTCAGAGAGATAGTATCCTGTGCTCCGGGAACGATTTGATTGTTCATAAAATGGGGGTTTTATTAAATAAAACCAAATATAAGAAAGACCTGCTAACAATTGTTAAGGATTTATTTGAAATCTGCTTTCTGTTTTTACCTGCACCGTAATTTTACGCACAGATAAATCTGTTTATCTTTAGCGCTGTAAATTAATACCGCATAACTATTTTACTTTTTAAAAACTATTATGAGAATACACTGCTGGTTTATTGTTATGCTGTTGCTTATCTCATTACATTTCCAGCGGGCAGTGGCACAATCTGTTACCATTAAAGAAATAAAATGTTTGCCTGACAAAAAACACTACAACACAACAGAGGCCACACTTATTTATCCTGTAGTGAGTACCAAAAATACTGCAGGTAAATTAATTAATGCTTTCATAAAAACTGCCATTGTAGAAAAAGAAACGGAAGACAGCACCGTTAGTACCCGCCAGGGTTTAAAAGATATGGCTGCAAACGGGCTCATCAATTTATCTTATGAAGTAACTTTTAATAAAAATAATATACTCTCCCTGAATATTTTCCAGGAAGGCTGTGGTGCCCATTGCTCATCATGGAACACTTATTTTAATTTTGATACCAGGACAGGTAAGGCAATTACGATAGAAGATATCATCAGCAAAAACAACATTGCTGATTTCACAAAAATGGTATTGAAAGATAAACAAAAAGCATTGACCCTATACAAGACAGAAGAAAAAGAGGAACTGAACAGCAAAGCAATCGACTCGTCTGAATACGACTGGGCTATCAGGGAAGTAGACGATTACTGTTTTAAAAGCGTTGACATCTCTAACTTTTCTTTGTCTGATACAGGTATAGCTATTATGGATGGTTGTGAATTCCCCAATGCGATCAAATCACAATCGCCGTCTTACAATTTAAGTTACCTGTACACCACCCTCTCAGTATCATTACACCCCCAGTTAAAAAAGCGTTTATTGCCCTCCCCTACACCGCAACATTGAAATTACCGGAAATCACCTGCTATTTTTAAAAGCTGTTTGCTGAGTCAGGTCAACGTCAAATGTGACTAAAGTCACATAACGGGCAGTTTTCGCATTGTAGTTTTGTGTTACAATCAAAGAGGTAAAAGTGGCTTATCTGCTGCTGTACTTTATGCCATATCCGGCTTACATCTTTTATTGTTACCTATTTTAAACATAAAATAAATTACAATGAAAAAAAACATGGGTTCATACGACAGGATCATAAGGCTGTTAATTGCAGCTGTAGTTGCAGTATTGTATTTCACCAATGTTATAACAGGCACTTTGGGTATTGTATTGCTGATTATTGCCGGTGTATTTGTATTAACAAGCTTAATCAGTTTTTGCCCGCTATACACTATACTCGGCATCAATACTTGTAAAACAAAAAATTCTTAACAATGGCACAACACGAAATTGAAACACAATGGATGGGTAAAATGCAGTTTAATGCATTGGTGAACGGCCATACTGTTATTATGGATGCTCCGGAAAGAGTGGGCGGAGAAGATAACGGACCTATTCCAAAACCTTTTGTACTTACTGCACTTTCTGGTTGCACAGGAATGGATATTGTTGCCATACTGCGTAAAGCACAAAAAGAAGTACAGGATCTGAACATTAAGGTAACAGGAGAACTGAGCAAACAACAACCGATACAATACATCGCCATACATGTAGTTTATGAATTTAAAGGTGATAAGGTTTTTGAAGATGCAGCGCTTGAAGCAGTTACGCTTTCGCAGGAAAAATATTGCGGTGTTAGCCAGATGCTGAAAAAGGCATTGCCTGTAACCTGGGAAGTAATGTATAATGGCTTGTCAGTTTTTAATAACAAAATACCTGAAGCTTTGATTGCTGAAAATTAAAAGCATGTTTGCCTTTATACAAAAACACCTCTTAACCATTATTGGAATTACAATTGGAGCAGTAGCTGGTTATGTATACTGGCGCAACACCGGTTGTTCATCGGGCACCTGCATCATCACATCAAAACCTGTGCATGTAACGCTTTACGGTGCCTTGATGGGGGGATTAATTTTCAGCATGTTTACCAATAAAAAAATAAAACCAGACGATAATGATAAACACAATTAAGAATTTATTTGGCATAGGCAGTAAAACAGATTATGCTCAATTAGTAAAAGAAGGCGCAGTTATACTTGATGTACGCAGTAAAGGCGAGTTTGAAAGCGGGCATATTAAGGGATCGGTAAATATTCCTGTTGACCAGTTGCTCAGTAACCTTTCTAAATTAAAAAATAAAGAGCAGCCCATCATTACCTGTTGTGCATCGGGCATGAGAAGTGCTTCGGCAAAGAGCATACTAATAACAAGTGGTTTTACTAAAGTATTTAATGGCGGCGGCTGGAGCAGTTTGCAAAATAAATTGTAAAATATTTTTATTAATTTCAGGTGACCAATATTTGTCACGTGAACAGATTTCCATTTATCAGTGCACCGCACACCAAAACACTTTTAAGAGTTGCCATTGGATTGATCATGGTATCGCATGGCATTGCCCGCTTATCATTGGGTACAGTTAATGAATTTGGCGAGCTCTTAGATATAAAAGGCTTGCCAGCCGGAGTATTCATTGCATGGACTGTAACGATACTTGAAATTTTAGCAGGACTTATTTTAGCATCCGGCCATTTGGTACGCATCATCTGCCTCTGGTTTATACTACAGCATATTTTCGGGATCATTTTAATACATGCCGGCAACGGGTGGTTTGTAGTAGGCTCGCAAACAGGTGGAATTGAATTCAGCGCATTGCTGATTGTTTGCCTCATAGTAATTGCAGCCAATCATAAAAAAACACCATGACGTTTAAAAAATTACGCAATAAAAAAATGCAGCAATTACTGCTGCATTTTGATTATGGGTTTATTAGTTATTAAAATCCAAAATATTGCTTTGCATTATTGTAGCAAATATCTTCAATCACTTTTCCTGTCCATGCAATATCATCAGGTAGTTCGCCATTTTCAATTTCTTCACCAAACATATTACACAATAAACGGCGGAAATATTCATGCCTTGGAAAAGACAGGAAGCTCCGGCTATCTGTCAGCATACCTACAAACTTACTCAGCAAGCCCATGTTACTAAGTGCATTCATTTGTTTGGTCATACCATCTTTCTGATCTAAGAACCACCAGCTGCTGCCGTACTGTACTTTACCTGCACTGCTGCCATCATTGTAATTGCCGATCATCGTTGCCATCAATTCATTATCGGCAGGATTTAAATTGTACAAAATCGTTTTTGCCAGCTGATCCGTAGTATCTAATTTATTCAGGAATTTTGCTAATGCCCTGGCCTGAGAAAAATCGCCAATACTATCCCATCCTGTATCAGGCCCAAGTTGCGACAACATTCTTGCATTATTATTTCTTAATGCCCCTAAATGATATTGTTGCACCCATCCCTTTTCACAATCCCATTTCGCAAATTCAATCAGCATGGCCGATTTGATCTTATGATTTTCTTCAAGGCTTAATGTAGAGCCTTTTCTTATTTTATCAAAGATGGTGTTGATCTCCGCATCGGTATAATCCTCTGCATAAATCTGCTCTAAGCCATGGTCAGAAACAGAAGCACCCATCGCTGCAAAAAAATCGTGGCGGTTTTTTAACGCTTTTAAATAGTCTCCGTAACTACTTACCGAGATATTTGAAGCCGCTTCTACTTTATTTACATAGTCGTTGAAAATTGCTGCATCATCTACATTCATTGCTTTATCGGGGCGAAAAGCGGGACGAACTTCAACCGGGCAATTATCTGCTGCAATTTTCTTATGAAACTCTAAAGTATCAGTCGGATCATCAGTTGTACACAAAGTTTTTACATTCATCTTTGTAAGTAATCCTCTTACACTATATGCTTTGGTTTGCAGCAAAGCTGTTGCTTCTTCGTAAATTTCTTTTGCAGAATCTGCATTTAAAATTTTATCGATGTTGAAATAACGTTGCAATTCCAGGTGCGTCCAGTGATACAATGGATTGCGTAAAGTGTAAGGCACCGTTGCAGCCCATTGCTGAAATTTTTCAAAATCGCCTGCAGCACCGGTACAATATTTTTCGTTGATGCCATTGGTACGCATGGCCCTCCATTTGTAATGATCGCCGTATAACCATACCTGCGTAAGGTTGGCAAAGTTCACATCATTAGCAATTTGTTCGGGCGGTAAATGATTATGGTAATCAATAATGGGCATTGATTTGGCAAACTCATGATACAGTGTTTGCGCTGTTTTGCTTTGCAGCAGGAAATTTTCGTCTAAGAACCTTTTCATAATGACTCTCTGTTGGTTAACGATCTTTTATATAGAAAACAAATATTCAATAATCAACGCTCAATGTTCAATACTCAATAAAAATACATAGTATTAAATTACGCTGCCCTTTTCTGAGAACGGGTAGCAAACTAAAAGCTATGCGTTTCCATTGAACGTTGTATGTTGAATATTGAGCATTGAATAGTTGTATTTTTTTATTACACTATCTACACTTTGTTCAGGATTCAGGTCGCTTAAAGCGCCCCGATCCTTACAGGCTTACGCCTCTCTTCCACGGAATAAAATCATCCTGGTTCAACAGTACTGCTTTAGGAATAATTTCTCCGCTGGCAGCTTTAATACAGTATTCCAAAATGGCTTCGCCCATTTCTTCAATGGTCTTATCTCCTTCTACTACCGGCCCGCAATCAATATCAATGATATCATTCATGCGTTTGGTAAGATTACTGTTAGTACTCACTTTTATGGTTGGGCAAACAGGATTTCCTGTTGGGGTACCCAGTCCCGTTGTAAATAAAATTAACGTAGCGCCACTTGCTGCTTTACCTGTTGTTGCTTCCACATCATTGCCCGGGGTACACACCAAACTTAAACCGGGCTTTGTAACAGGTTCTGTATAATCCAATACATCTACAACCGGCGATGTGCCACCCTTTAATGCAGCACCATTACTTTTTATTGCATCAGTAATTAAACCATCCTTAATATTTCCCGGAGATGGGTTCATATAAAAACCACTTCCTACCCTTTCGGCCTGCTCGCTGTAAGTGCCCATTAAGTGCATGAATTTTTTTGCAGCTGCTTCATCAATAGTGCGGTCAATTAAATTTTGTTCGGCTCCACATAATTCAGGGAATTCTGCTAACAAAATTTTTCCGCCCAATGCTACCACTAAATCACTCAGGTAACCCACAGAAGGATTAGCACTGATACCACTGAAACCATCGCTGCCGCCACATTTTACGCCAATGCATAATTTAGATAATGGTGCAGGCTTACGTTCCAGTTTATTAATTTCAATTAAGCCTTCAAATGTTTTTTTAATGGCTTCAGCAATCAATTGTTCTTCACTTTGCGATTGTTGCTGCTCGTAAATGTATAATGGTTTATCAAAATTGGGATTGAGTGTTTGCAGATCGTTTTTAAAATCTGCCACCTGTAAATTCTGGCAACCCAAACTTAACACGGTAACACCGGCAACATTAGGATGATTAGCATAAGATGCCAACAATTTGCTGAGTATGCCTGCATCCTGTCTTGTACCACCACAACCACCCTGGTGATTTAAAAATTTTATTCCATCTACATTTTTAAAAGGGCGGTTAGCTGCAGGAGAAACTGGTGTAGAAAAAATATCTACATTTTTTATATCCTGCCCATTCTTGTAAGCATCAATTAACTGGTGGGTGTATTGTTTGTACCTATCCGTAACGGCATAACCTAATTCATTATGTAATGCTTCTTTTATTACATCTAAATTCCTGTTCTCACAAAAAACCGTTGGAATAAATAACCAGTAATTAGCAGTGCCTACATCACCATTACTGCGATGATACCCATTAAATGTTTTACCGGCATACTTAGAAACATCTGGTGGTGTCCATTTAAAATTTGTATTGCGGTAAAAATAAGGATCAGCAGCATGCTTGATATTTTCAGTATTCATCCAGCTGCCTTTAGCAATAAAATGTTGCGCCTTACCCACCAGCACGCCATACATAATTACTTTATCTCCTTCATTTAAATCTGTTGTAAAGAATTTGTGTTTTGCTTTTACATCATCCTGCAAAACAAAAGTCTCGCCACCAAATTCAATGGTCTGTCCTTTTTTAAGATCTGTTAATGCCACCAGCACATTATCTATTGGCTTAACTTTTAAAACCTGTTGCTTCATTATAAATTTTAAATTTTTACTTTCTCATTTTGTATTACTTCCAGCATTCCGTATTGTAAAATATCTTCCACATCCTCGGTTACTTTTTCTGCAAAGCCGGGAATTGCAGAGAGATCAGCATTCCATAAAGTAGCATTACTCAATACATTTTTAACTACCTGTTGTACCGGGTAATTTTTCCATTGTTCAAAGAAATAGCCTGCTTTAGGATCTTTAATGGGATAATCTGCTCCATTAAAGTTACCATAATAAATATCATTCTCAAGTTTTACTGCTTTCATAAATACCAGGTAAGCCGCAAAGCCCAGGGCCATATTCTCAGGAACTGATTTATACAATTCGGCATAACGTAACAATACCTGGGCAATCCTCATTTCTAATTTTGATGTATAGTTCAGGCTGATATTGATCCAGTGATGTTCAATGCTCGGGTTGCGGAACCTGTCCAACACTTTTCCTGCAAACGCCTGTGCATCTTCCTGCGGCAGCTCATAAGGAATTGCTTTTGCAATTTCATTGGTCATTAATTCCTTTACAAAATTTGAGATCACCGGGTTGTCCATAGCTTCTTTTACAGAAACAATACCTGATAAAAAGGCGATAGCACAGCTTAAAGAATGTGTACCATTCAGTAAACGCAGTTTCAGTTCTTTAAACACATGAATATCGGGAGTGATCACAACGCCTTTATCAGCCTGCGCAAATGATAATACAGAAGCGATTGCTTCGTTACCTTCTATTGCCCATAAACTGTACACTTCACTCATGGTGATCAAATCATCAGTATACCCCAATTCATCTTCCAATGCTTTTTTAGCAGCAGCAGCTGGCTTACCGGGAACAATTCTATCCACCAATGAATTACAAAAGTGATTATGCTTTTCTAACCATTCAATAAAATTTTCTTCCAGTCCGTTTAAATGCGCCAGTTCTAAAACAATGGCTTCTAATTTTTTTCCGTTATCACTGATCAATTCTGTTGGTACAATTACCATTCCGCATTGATCGCTGCCATCAAAGGCTTTATATCTTTCGTATAAAAAAGCCAGTAATTTTCCGGGATACGAAATGGGTGGATGATGTTTAATATCATCTTTCACCAACTCAATACCTACTTCTGTAGTATTGGAAACGATGATCTCCATATCCGGATTATGAGCACATTTTAAAATAGCATCCCATTCATCTTTTGCAGATAGTACACGGCTGATAGCAGAGCAAATAATATTTTCACTAACCGTTTTTCCATCTTCTAATCCACGGATACACAAAGTATACAAACCATCCTGTTTCTCAAATGCAGCTGCATCTCCTCCACTGGTTGATTTTACCACAACGATCCTTCCATTAAAGATACCCTGGCGATTGGCTTTGTCAATAAAATAATCGGGCAACCCACGTAACAGAACGCCGGTGCCAAATTGTAATACTTTTTCAGGCAGATCAAAGATTCCATCAGGTACATTCTCTCCCTGTATATTTTTTAAGGTGAATTTAGATAGTGTCATTGTTTTAAATTTTATTTACCGCTACTTTATTTACTTCTTACTTTATTTACGCTTGATACTTTATTTACTTCTTCACTTTCCACTTCTCCACCCACTTCGGATATTCAGTATGGATCAGGTTCTCCGGCCATACTCCATACCAGGCATAACCAATACGGCGTTCATTCTCCACCTCAGCAATTGTTTTTTTAGGCTGACTATCTCTGCCTGTAAAAAACGGCTCGTTAATTTCAAGATTATAAAACCTTGCCCATATTACAGCGTTATCATCCTTTACCAATACTTTATCTTTACCACTGGCTTCGTTCGGCGCTTTAACTTCTACAAAATTGTAGCCCACAATTTTTACTTTTTCAAACCATTCTACAGCGGCGTTAACTGCTGTAATGATTTCTTTAGATGGATCGGGCTGCTGCATTAAAAAACGTACGATACCAACAGACTCACTACCACTTAAGGATGCCAGCTCAAACTTTCTTGCCGTTTCCGGTACCAATGTTTTAGCATTATACTGTGCACACCATGCAGTCAGTTTTCCTTTTTGCTTTATTTGTGTTTTTATAATACAATCAATCCCTTTTTTAATAGCGGCATTACATTTTTCGATGTAAGTTTTATCAATCACATCAAAATCATTTTTACCCAGTACCACATTCTGCAATACATTCAACACATTGATCATGGCATTGTCATTATACGTAACCTGGCTGCGGTAACTGCTGAAATCAGGATAATACTGCGGCCAGCCACCATTAGCATATTGCGCCTTTAACAAATAATCAATACCCTGTTCGGCAGCTTTTAAATAGGCCTCATTTTTATACGCTTTGTATGCTTTAACAAGGTATTTAATTTCTTTTGTAGTGGCTTCGTTATCTATTGTTGCATCAATGCCTTCATCATAACCACTTCTCAATTCTTTTAACTCTACATCATTCAATACCCGCTTGTAATCAACATTTCTGTTGCCCTGGAAATGTTTTGGCCAGCCACCATTTTTGCGTTGATAGATCAGCATTTTATCTGCAATGGGATCTGATGCCGTTTTTGCTGCTGCATCAGTAGCATCACCAACAACCAAACCGGTAGCAGTTGCTGCCATTGCAGCTGATTCTTCTTTATTTTTTTCGCTCTTTAAAGGATTCCATTTGTAATCATACACCCAGGGTTCGTTAAATTCATTGATGCCAAAATCAGCCGGCAAATTATTTTTATACCAGGCATAATCTTTACCGCCTTCTCTTTTACAATTGTAATAATAGATTCTTCTACCCCATTGTATTTTATTTTCGGTAGGCACTAAATAAATATCAGCATCCGCCATATTTTTTGCAAAACTGCAATTGAGTAAATAAAACTGTGCATCCCGGTGATAGCGGCCAAGCTTAAATCCGTCATCACCGGAAAATTTACAATTTAAAAGCACAGTTTTTGATTTTTCATACTTGCTGCCATCATGCCAGATGGCAGCGTTTTTATCGTGACAAATAAATGTACAATTTTCTGCCAGTGCCCAACCCCGTGGACAATAAAAGTCAACGCCACCTTCCATGATACAATCCTTAAAATAGAACATCCCTTCATCAGTATTCCACGGGCTTACCGTATCGCCGCCCCATGCACGAAAGATGCAGTTCTTTACTATTAACCTTGTGGTATTAAAAGAACGCAATGCCATCTGGTGCCCGTAAGGCTTTATTGTCTTTTTGCCTGTACTTTCTTCCGCACATGTAATTTCTTTATCTGCAGTATTGTCTTTTCCAAAAGTGTTAAGGAACGAAATATTTTCCAATACAATATCACTGCCACGCAGATTGATTGCGGCTACGCCATAATCATCTTTATTATCGCATCGCCATTCTTCTCTTGCCAAAGAAATAGTTACAATGGTTTGCTCCGGGTTTTCTCCCCTGAGCGTAATAAAATTATTATCAATAAAGATCTTCTCTTTATAAGTTCCATTTTTGACGGAGATAACTCTTTGTATTTTATTATCTTCTTTAGGCAAACTATTAATAGCTTCCTGTATAGACCTGAAATTACCACTGCCATCCTGCGCCACCGTAATGGTAGTTTGAGCCATACCAAACTGTACAGCTGTTACTGCAGCAAGAATCAATATCAATTTTTTAATGCTGTTCAATTTATTTTTTTGATTGCGTTAATAACCATTTTACAAGATCTTCTGCTGCTTTATAATTTTCATATTCAGCAGGCAATTTTCTGCCATCGGCATATTCATTATATAACCAGGGGTCTCCCACAGCTAATACTTTTCCTTTTCCAAAATTTGCAGTGGCAATAATTACATCACCTTCTTTTACGGCGTTAGCTGTTGCAGGCGATTTTATTTCCAATGCGCTGATCTCTTTGAGATACATTTTACCCGGTGATTTGAATACCGGGTTATTGGCCCCCGGATATACCACCCCCTGTTCAAAAATATCATTCTTCACCATGTTCAGGCTTTTATCAGTAAACTTAATACCGAAAGCACCGGCTAATAAATTAAAATGTTGCAGGTCGCAATTGTTACTGTCGTTAGCCATTAATAATAAAGTACCACCGGCCTTAACCCAGTCACTGATCACTTTTACATCGTTTGGTGTAACAAAATTGGGCTTAGGATTATCTCTTACATGATCGGGATCAACAATAATATATACGGAGGATTTTTTTAAATTGGCTGCTGTTGGTGCCACATCCAATGAAGCTACTGTTGCTCCATACCTTTCTATAATACTTTGCAAAGTGGTAAAACCGGAATTGCTTTTTTCATTCCATACATAATGCCAGTATATTTCTGTACCGGTAACATCTTTCTTTTTTTCGCTGTTAAACCAACGGTCTAACATAACTGTTTTTCCTGTACCAGCTGATTGCGTGGGTACTTGCGCCATTTCATTACTGGCTAATAAAAATGCTCCCATACCTTTTGGGTCATTGGTAATTACAGGTTCGCTCATGTAATAATTAAAACTTCCATCACGGTAAGGGCTACCCCCAAGTCCGCTCACTTTTACAGTACCTGTTAAAACCGTTTGCCCATTTTCTTCCTTAATAAATTGTTTTAAAATGCCATCATAAGCTTTTTTAGCGATCGCAATTTTTGCTGCAGGCAAATAACCTTTGCGTACAGCTTTTGCAATAGCATAGGTAAACTGGCAACTGGCACTGGCTTCAAAATAATTTTTTTCCTTGCCCGGCCCGCTGTAATTCAACACATCATACCATAAGCCCGTTGTTTTATCCTGTTGTTTCTCTATTGCATTTACCAGGCGATTCAAAATATCTATCAAGGCTTTTCTCTTAGGATGATTTTCCGGAAAATAATCCAGCACATCCACCAGTGCATCACTATACCAACCCATCGCTCTTGCCCAGAAAAGCGGTGATGTTCCTGTTGTTTTATCAGCCCATTGTTGTTGTTTGCTCTCATCCCATGCATGATAGATCAATCCTGTTTTTGGATCTCTGGCATGTTTTTCCATCCAGATAAACTGGTTGGCAATATCATTAAAAGCACTGTCTTCGTGAAACAACATCGCATACTCTGCATAAAAGGGTTCTCCCATATACAAACCATCCAGCCACATTTGATTGGTGTATACTTTCTTGTGCCAGAATCCGCCTTCGTTTGTGCGTGGGTGTGTGGCTAACTGGCTGCGTAACAGGTCAGCCGCTTTTTTATATTTTTCCTTACCGGTAACCCTGTATAACAACAATACCAGTTTACCATTATTTACATGGTCAATATTGTATTCTTCTTTTTCGTAGCCTTTAATACTGCCATCATCTTTTACAAAATAATCCATCTTTTTCTGGATGGCTTTAAAGTAATCAGCATTACCGGTGTTCTGCCAAAGACCTTCAAAACCTTTCAACACCACGCCCATATCATAACTCCATTTGTTAGTACCGCCAATGGGGACAGTATCTTTCCAGATATTTAAAACTGTTGCAGCCAGTTTTTCGCCGGGTGTTTGCGCCAACCCGTTTACTGAAACTGCAATTAGAAAAATCAGAATTATTTTTTTCATAATTAAATTCCCTTCGGGAAATTTTTATTTTTTGTGACAAACATTTTTTCTTTTATCATCTTCATTGGCGTCGCACTCTTGTACGACATGAATTCTATTGAGCTTTTATTATGTTTTGCACTTATGCGTTCCTTTTAAATCCGCCCTTCTTTTATTTTTAGCCGGGTGAGCCACTCTTTAAGGAGTGACCCACCCTTACTACCCTATTTACTTTTCCCTTTGCTTTTCTTTTTCTTTACTTCAGCTGCAGGTTGAGGGACCGCCCAACTTACTGCAGCATCAGTAGCACCAAAACCGGCCTGCAATTTTTGCTTTGCTTTTGTTACATCGGTATTTAAAATACTCACTGCTTTTGTTCTATCTCCCTGCACCATCGCCAACACCTCTGCACTGTCTTTATACTTCAGGTTATTGATTGCAATATTATCACTGTTTAAAATGTACGCAACCGGTTTCGTGTTCTTGCTGATCATGGTAACATTGTTCAATGTAATGTTGCTGGCTTCCTGAATATCGATGCCTTCATCAGCTTGTAATACGGCATTTTCTATCAATACATTTTTTACATGCATTTCAGGAATACCTCTTACAAAAATTCCTTTTGATGCGCCATTGCAGGTAATATTTCTAAAATAAAAATTCTGAAACTGTGGTGTACTTTCATCGACAGGTTTCATTTCCACAACCGGTGGCTCTCTTTTTTCTCCTGCTAAAACCACCGGGTCTTTCGCCATGTAGTACATATCAAACAAGATGGCTTCAGCAGCAATATCCTTCATATTGATATTGTTAACGTAAATATTTTCTACCATACCTCCACGGCCACGGGTGGTTTTAAAACGCAAACCAATATCAGTGCCGATAAAAGTACAGTTACTTACAAACATATTATTGGTGCCGCCGCTCATTTCGCTGCCAATTACAAATCCTCCATGTGCATGATACACCACACAGTTTTTAACGATCACGTCTTTTGTTGGCAACCCTTTTTTCCTGCCCTCTGCATCACGGCCACTCTTAATACAGATACCATCATCACCGGTATCAAAATGACAATCTTCCACTATAGCACTTTTGCAACTCTCTAAATCCAATGCATCTGTGTTGGTACCAAACCATGGATTTTTTACAGTAAGGTTCCTGATGGTAATATGCTCACTGGCATTGATATGCGTTGTCCATGCCGGAGAGTTCTCAAATGTTACGCCTTCAATCAAAATATTTTTGCATTGAAAAATCCTGATCATATTAGGGCGCAGGTAATCTTTCACGTCTTCAAAATCCTGCAATGTTTTTCCGCCTGCTAATTTTCCTATGTTATTGGTTAAAGAACCCTTCAGTGCTTTTTCGGATGAGTACCATGTTTTTTTAGCTTCGTTCAATACACCGCCATAAGTTTTCTGATGGGCTTTCCATTGGCTTTCTGTCATTTTATCTTTACCTATCGGTCTCCAGTAAAAACCATTGCCATTAATGATCCCTTCGCCGGTTATTGCAATATTTTCCAGGTTCTCTGCTGTAAAAGGTGATTGGCATCTTGCAGCATCCACACCTTCGAATGTAGAAGCCACTAACGGATACTGATTAAAATCGGAAGTGTAAATAATCAATGCCCCTTTATCTAAATGTAAATTGATATTGCTCTTCATAATGATAGGGCCGGTTACAAAACTTCCTCTTGGCACTACTACTGTTCCGCCTCCGTTCTTTACACATTCATCAATGGTTTTATTAATGGCAGCTGAATTTAAAGTCAACCCATCAGCAATAGCACCATAATTCACAATATTGAAAGTATCTTTTTTAAAATGTGGTGTATAGATTTTCGGTAATTCAAAAGCATATTTTTCCTTAAAATCGGATGGCGCCAAATATTTCGCCATTGGCAGCTTCTGATCCTTTATAGCCTGGCAAACCAGTGATGCCATAGATGCTGCACCATATTCGCTGAAGTGTGTGTTATCTTCTTTTGGTTTTTTATCTTTAAAATGATCAGCAGGAATATGCAGGAAGAAACGTTTGCTGTTTTCAAATCCTTCTTTTAATATTAATGTTTCGCTGCTTTGGTGCAAATCAATTACGGCCACATTCATTTGTGTACCTACTTCTTTAACCACGCCAGGATAATCACCATGAGAATCCACAAACTTACCGGTAGAATCGAAACTGCGGCGCATTACCGGGGTGATTAAAACAGGGGTTGCTCCCTTACTTCTTACATCATTGATAAAACGGACCAGGTTTTCTTTGTACACAGTATGTGCAGGTGCACCAACTTCAGGTTTATCTATTTTTTCATCATTATGCCCAAACTGTATCATTACAAAATCGCCGGCTTTTAAACGGCTCATCACAGTATCCCAGCGATGTTCATTAATAAAACTTTTTGTACTGCGGCCATTTACTGCATGGTTTTGTATTTCCACATCATTAGTAAAGTAATTTGGAAATAATTGCCCCCAGCCTCTTTCAGGGTTATCCTCTAAAGGTTTGTTGGCACAGGTACTATCGCCAATTAAAAAAATGGTTGGCTTTTTATCAGGCAGCATAAAAGCAAAGCTGCTGAAGGTTACAAGCAATATCGTTATGTACTTTTTCATGTTTTTATTTCCCACGAAGGCGCAAAGGCCACAAATTTTTATTTAATAAATTCTGTATTGTTCAATATAGATTTAATGTACAAGAGTCCCGCCAAATCGGGATGTTCCATGCGACGCCAACCTGCCTGCCGGCAGGCAGGTGAAGATGAATAAAGCGTTGCAGCCCGTTCAAAAAAAAATAAAGAACTTTTCTCAACCGCCGTCGGGGCTTAAAGCCGCCAACGGGGTTGCGTTAACGTAAATCATTTATGTTTACCGGATCCATATCGGTATAAATAAAATTCTCCCCGGCCATGCCCCAGATGAAACCATAGTTACTGGTACCGCATCCGCTATGAATACTCCACGGCGGAGAAATGATGGCTTCGTCATTACTTACCACCAAATGTTTTGTTTCGTTGGGTTGCCCCATCAGGTGAATGATCTTTTGATTTTCCGGCACATCAAAATAAAAGTACGCTTCCATCCTGCGGTCATGTACATGCGTTGGCATGGTATTCCAAACACTGCCTTCTTTTAAAATGGTTAAGCCCATTACCAGCTGGCAACTTTTTAATCCGTCAGCATGAATGTATTTATAGATCGTTCTTTGATTGGCTGTAAACACCGCTCCCATTTCTGTTGGCGAAGCTTTTTCTTTTTTCATCAGCTGCACTTTGTAAGCTGCATGAGCAGGCGCACTTAACAAATAAAATTTAGCCGGTGTTTTTTTTGATTTGCTTTTGAAAGAAACTTTCTGGCTGCCTTTACCCATGTATAAGCAATCCAGTCTGTTTACATCGTAAGCTTTACCATCTACAATTATTTCACCATCGCCACCTACATTGATAGCGCCCAATTCTCTGCGTTCTAAAAAATAATCCGCCTTTAAACTATCGTATGTTGGCAATGCTATTGCTTTAGTGGTGGGTACCACGCCGCCAATGATCACTCTGTCGTAATGTGAATAGACAAAATTTATTTCGCCTGGCTTCATAATATTTTGTACTAAAAAATTACTGCGTAATTCTTCAGCGTTCATCCTGCTTACTTCGGCCGGGCTGTTGTGGAATCTTATTTGCATGTGTTTTATTTTATCGTGAATAGTGAGAGGTGAGTCGTGAGTGGTAGCATTTGATAGCTACTGCTTTTATATCACATTACACTTTCAATATTCAAACTTTATACTTTATTTACTTTTTACTTTATTTACTTTGCACTTCCTCTATCTTCCCATCCATCCGCCATCAACTGTAACAATGCTGCCATTCAAATAATCGCTGGCCTTGCTGGCGAGAAAAACTGTTACGCCTTTAAAATCTTCTGTCTCACCCCAACGGTTAGCCGGAATTCTATCTAATATTGATTTGCTGCGAACAGGATCGGCACGTAATGCTTCAGTATTATCTGTAGCTATATAGCCTGGAGCAATACCGTTTACATTAATACCTTTAGATGCCCATTCATTAGCGAAAGCTTTTATTAAACTGGCAATAGCGCCTTTACTGGCTGCATAGCCGGGCACATTAATACCACCCTGGAAACTTAATAAAGAAGCAGTGAAAATAATTTTACCACTCCCCTGTGCAATCATTTTTTTACCCACTTCACGGGTAATGATGAATTGTGCATCAAGATTAATGGCAATTACTTTGTCCCAGTATTCATCACTATGTTCTGCTGCAGGGTTGCGCATGATGGTGCCTGCATTGTTCACCAGGATATCGATCTGAGGATTTTCTGCTACTACTTTTTCCGTAAAATTTTTGAGGGAAGGCCTGTCATCAAAATCACATTGATAGGCTTTAAATGTTCTGCCCAATGCAGTCACTTCTTTTTCTACTTCGCTGCCGCTTAAGGCAAGATTGGCGGATACACCAATAATGTCTGCGCCTGCTTCAGCTAAACCAATAGCCATTGCTTTACCAATTCCTTTATTACATCCTGTTACCAATGCCGTTTTTCCATTCAGCTTAAAATGGTCTAAAATATTCATTTTTACAATCGTTTAGGAACATCAATTTTACCACTATATTTCAAGGGAAAAAACTATTAAAAGGGCTTTATTTACGCAATCGTTCCCGATAACGTTTACTTACAAAATGCATCTTACTTTATTTCCATAAATCCCTTGTAACCTGTTGTTTTTTTAGCGCCTAATACCAGGTAACCGATTCAAAAAAAGGAACTAAAAACCTTCTTGTTTTACAGGTTAATCACTCTTTTTTCCTGGTTACTTTGGTAGGCTTTTTCTATTACCCTGATCACGTCCCTGCCTTCTTCAGCCGTCACCGGCAAATCAGCGCCGGTGGTTAAGGCTTTATAAACACCATCATAATAATCCATATAATTTCCGTTGGCAGCAGGAAGGTATTCACGGATCAGCTGGCCATCTTTTTCTGTATGTAATAACCCCATTTCATTTTCCGGTTCTTTGCCCCAATTGTCCATATCCGGATTTAAGCCAGCTTGCAAAGCTTTTTCCTGTACATCTGTCCTGGCTTTAATGAAAGAACCTTTGGTGCCGTGCAATGCGTAGGAAGGCAATGGCTCTCTTACAACATAACTAGCTTTTATCCGCACTCTCATTGAAGTATAGAATAAGAGCAGCTCCATATAATCATCCACCAAAGAAATTTTTCTTGCAGCGTAGATATCTGCAAAAACCGCTTCCGGCATACCGAATAATTGTAATGCCTGATCAATCAGGTGTGCGCCAAGATCGTACAATAAACCTGTACCGGGACCGGGTGTTTCTTTATGCACTTTAGGACTCAATATTTCACTGAACCTGTCGAAGTGAAATTCGGCTTCCACTATATCGCCGAGCCAGCCTTCATTAACTACTTTCTTTATGATTTTATAATCACTGTCGTACCTGCGGTTTTGGTAAACGGATAACAATTTATTTTTTTCTTTCGCTAAAGCGATCAATTCATCACATTCTGTAACGGTAATACAAAATGGTTTTTCTACAATTACATTTTTATCTGCCAGCAACGCTTTTTTTGCAAGGTCAAAATGTGTAAAGTTGGGTGTATTTACAATTACCAGCTCAATAGCTTCATCACTTAATAGAGCTTCATAAGTATCAAAAGATTTTATGGAAGGATATTTTTCTGCAGCCGTTTTTTTACTTCTTTCCCATACACCGTATAATTCGAAGCCTTTGTGTAAATTTAAAAAGGGTGCATGAAAGACCCAGCCACTCATTCCGAAAGAACACAATGCGGTTTTAATAGTTTGCATGATCGTTGTTTAATACACCATTAATATTGAAACCACTTCGTGGTTTTGGTTCGCCACAGATGGCACAGATTACACAAATTAATTCATTGCTTTTTTCTGTGTAATCTGTGCCATCTGTGGCAAAACTATTTTGTTGCGAAGCAATAAAATCTACGCATTTGCCAAAGCCCTATCCAGGTGCACATAGCCGCCATCTACATAAACTAATTGCCCTGTGGTATGGCTTGATTTAGAAGATAATAAAAAGGCTACCGCATTCGCAATTTCTTCTGCTGTCGTCATCCTGTTTTCCAAAGGAATTTTTGCTTCTATCTCTTTTAATTTTTCCTGTGGATTAGGCAATGTTTCAATCCATTTGGCATACAAAGGTGTAAAACATTCTGCCACCACTACTGCATTTACCCTGATACCATATTTCAATAATTCCACTGCCCATTCTCTTGTTAATGCATTTCTTCCACCATTGCTTGCTGCATAGGCTGAAGTATTGCCCTGGCCTGTATCAGCAGTCTTAGAAGTGATATTTACAATGGCCCCTTTTGATTTTATTAATTCAGGCAATGCATGATGTGCCAGTAAATAATAATGCACTAAATTTTTATGCAATGATGCCATAAACTTTTCGTAATTGCCGCTCTCTAAACCAACGCCATCATTTACACCGGCGTTGTTTACCAGGCCATCAATACGTTTAAATTTTTCAACTATTTCTTTTATTGCTTTTTCACATTCAGCAGGCTCCGATAATTCGGCCACTACCTGGAAAGCTTTACCACCAGTGGCTTCAACAGCAGCAACTGTTTTTAAATTATCAGCCTCGTTACGGCCAATAATTATTGTTACAGCGCCTTCTGCTGCCAATACTTTTACAATGCCTTCGCCAATGCCTTTGGCACCGCCACTTACGATAATCACCTTATCTTTTAAATGTAAATCCATATGTGTTTGTATTATACTTCAAATGTAGTTTAATGCGCAGGCAAAATGTATGCAATCGTACAATTATTTTGTAAGATTACAATTTTACGACATTGCACTATCCTGTACCTGTATGATGAGGAAATTGTGCTGTTACCAGCGGTTGATCCAGTTCCTTAATCTTTCCAGCCAGTTATCGTCGGTGGTTTTATTATTCATACCAAAACCGTGGCCACCTTTGGGATATAAATGCATTTCGGCCGGTACATTATTTTTTATGCAGGCTTCATAATACCGCAGGCTGTTCTGTACTGGTACAGCACCATCATCTCCTGCCTGTACCAAAAAAGAGGGCGGTGTGTTTTTGGTAACCTGCAATTCGTTACTAAAAAAATTTGTTTGTTCAGTGGTGGCTTTGGTGCCAATTAAATTATTCCGGGATCCTTTATGAGTGATCGTACTATCAAAACTTATAACCGGGTAGATGAGTATGGCAAAATCGGGACGAACAGAAGTAGTATCATTATTGTTAGCATCTGCTTTAAAATTAAAATGTGTGGCTGCTGTTGACGCTACATGGCCTCCGGCCGAAAAGCCCATGATGGCGATTTGTTTGCTGTTGACGCCCCATTCTTTAGCATTGCTTCTTACCAACCGGATTGCCTGTTGTGCGTCTTGTAATGGCGCCAGGCTTTTATCTATATTAAAACTATCATCAGGTAAGCGATATTTCAGCACAAAAGCTGTAATACCCCAGCGGTTCATTTCTTCAGCCACTTTTGTACCTTCTTTATCAAATGCTAAAATGCTGTAACCACCACCCGGACAAATGATCACTGCTTTACCATTGGGTTTTGCCGGTTTAAAAATGGTAAGTGTTGGTGTACTCACTTTTGCAATCCTTGTTACATTATCTTTAAAAGTAGCATTTTCCCTGTCAGCAGCACCCGTTGAATTAGGTACGCCATTTTTGTATAACGGTATTTCCAAAGCTGCTTTATTCACAAATAGAGTTTTATCAAAAGATTTTATAAGCGGCCTGTTAAACCATGCATAGCCATTTGAATCCACAGCCTTAACATAGTTGTATATAACAGGCAGATTATATAAATTAACCTGTGATTTATTTAATTGTTTTGCCCATTTTGCCCTGTTCGTAATTACTGCTCCGTCACCTGTATTTTTATATTCTGCATAATAAACAGTTTTTTCATTGGCAGGATTGTTCCAGTTATCCCAACCTTCCGGCGCTATTACCTTTGGCAAATTACAATTAATAAAAACTGTTTTGGCATTGGTGCGCCAGGGCCGTCCCAAATATAATTTTGTTACCGCACTGTCTGTAATAATTTTACAATCTAAAAAAACAAACCCGTACGATTTTCCAACACTTGTGCTTGCTGCTGTAATGAATGAATTGGTCTTGCCTTTTATAGTACAGTTTTTAAATACTGCAGTAGCGGGACCAAAAATAAAATCTGTGGTGCCTTCAATATAACAGCTGTCAAATAACTGGTTTGATTTTTCGCCACTGGCAAAAATGGTATCCTGGTTGCCCAGGAATTTACAATTTTTAAATACCGCTTTATCGGCATCAACATACAATGCTACCGCCTGCCCTACAGCGCCTGCATTATTAGCGAAAGTAATATTCTCTGCCCGGAAACGATTGCCGGAAATTTTTGCTGTGTAAGAAGTAAAAGTTGTTAATTTCCCTTTGCCGGAATAATCATTAAAAACAATGATGGTACTATCCACACTTTCTCCAATAAAATTCACATCGGTATTATTAGCCGGCAATTCAATTTTTTCGTTGTACACCCCGTTTTTAATATACAATGTAATTGGTGCCAATGGATACACCCTCATGGCATCAATAGCATCCTGTATAAATAAATAATCCCCTGTACCATCTTTGGCAACAGTAAATATATATTTGTATTGCTGAGGATTAGCGGTTTGCGCAAAAATATTTACATGGCTTAAAAACAGCAATGCAACAAGTAAAAAATTTCTTTTCATGATACTGTAATTTAGTTTCTTTTATTGTTCCGGATTCCAATCTCCAAAAACATTTTTTAAAGTATAGGCTTTGGCTTCTTCGTCCGTTAACTGTTTACTCCAATCCACTCTTTTTGTGATATCTGCCGATGGGCCGTAATTTTTATATTCAGCATAACGGGCAGTTTTGTAGCTGTCTGTGTTGTTCCAGTTGCTCCATCCTTCAGCACGTATGTGCTGACCGATAAAGCAATGCATATAAACCACTGCTGCATAAGGTTTCCATGGCCTGCCTAATGAAGCACTGTGTACAGATGTATCTCCCGTTACTACACAATCATTAAAAATATAGCCGAATGTTTTTTCTTTTGCAGTGGATGCTGCAGTAACATGCGAATTCTTTTTACTGTGGATATGGCATTGCTGAAACCAGGCTGTTGCGGAGCCAAAAATAAAATCAGTAGTACCTTCAATATAACAGTTGTTGTAATACTGCCGGCTTTTATCACTGTTAGTAAATAATACATCCTGGAAACCGATGAACCTGCAATTTGTAAAGATTGCTTTATCGCCATCCGATTCTACAGCAACTGCCTGCCCTGCTGTAAAGCCTGCATCGTTTTGGAAAGTAATATTGCTGGCAGAAAAACTATTGGCCTTAATTAAAAAACTATAGGAAGACCTTGTATTAATGGTATCTCCTTTTGGTGATGCTTTTCCGGTATGATCATCATAAGTAAGAATGGTATTAAATTTATCTTCTCCAATAATAGTTACAAAATTCTTCGAAGTATCCAGCAATAATTTTTCTTTATAGATTCCGTTCTTTATAAAAATAGTTATTGGCTTTTTATTATTGAAGGGAATAGCATTGAATGCTTCCTGCATTGTTGTATAGTCACCGCTGCCATCTTGTGCAACAGTTTTTTTGGTTTGTTGTGCTGTTGATTGCAAAGCAAATAGCAATCCAAATAAGAATACCATTTTTTTTACTCCCCTTTTCATTGTGTATTTTTTAAAAAAGGCTGCCACTGGGGCAGCCTTCAAAACATAAACGATTAATGAGAAAAACTATCTTAATATCCCGGGTTTTGTGTTAAGTTAAAATTGGCATCCCTTGCTGGCTGAGGTATAGGGCTCAATTCTGATTTACCAGCCGTATAGCCTGTGGCATACCTGCCTAAAGATGAGGTTGTACCTGCAGTTGCAATAGCGCTGCTAAGCCAAACTACTTTGGTAGTACCGGCAGGCGTGGCTGTTGGCGCCGTTTTATACAAAGAGTTTTTCCAGATACCATTGATATTATTATCATCCGAAACTGTTGTGGTAATATAATACATGGCAATGGGAAGTGTTGCTGATTTGCAATAAGAAGGGAAACCAGCCATGTAGGAAGGATCTGCCATTGCAGTTAATGTAGACATTTTTGTCATGTTAGCTTTTGAATCAGCAATTGCAGCCCCTAATAAATTCCAGCGTATCAGATCAAATTTACGTACTCCTTCGCCGCCGAGTTCCAAAGAACGTTCTCTTACCAGCGCAGCAAAAAACGTGGCTTTATTTAAACCGGCCAGGTCTATAGTTGCGTTTGGTGTGGCAATGGGTTTTCCGTATCCTCTTCTCCTTACCTGGTTAATTGCATCATAAGCGATTGTTGTTGGGCCATTAATTTCATTCTCAGCTTCTGCCAGCATAAGTAACACATCCGAATAGCGCAATATCTGCCACTTCAAGCCAAGGTATTGCACAGCATTGGTAGGCGAAATAGTTGGATTTGTAACCCAGTCTCTTCTATATTTACCATCGCAAATGGCAGTAATAGCTTGTCCGATTTTAGTAGCACCATTAGCTGCAACATTATAAGGAGCGCAAGTAACATCCCTTCTCAGATCAGTAGAATCAAAAAGATAAAAATAATTAGGCAGTACATTGATGCTTTTATTTCCAAGTGCATTTACTGTTGGTCCGTTGTAATAACCCAGTTTGGTATCTTCGGCTCCTGTTAATCCGATAGCGCTTGCCTGGAACATTAGTTCTCCGTTGGGATCTGCAAGAGCATGAGCGCAAACCTGGTCTTTCCACAAAGATTTAAAACTAGGATTTAAACTATGCTGGGCAGAATTCACAATATCTGTACATTCAGCTTTCGCAATCTGGTAATAAGTTAAATAGTCTGAACTACGTTGCATAGTAGAATTCTGGCGTAAAGAATACCCGCCCCTGAACAATGCAACTCTAGCCCTTAAACCTTTCACTGTACCTTTTGTAATTCTTTCGTCTGCAGGGTCTCCTATTGCAGCCACTTCGTTGCGCCAGGGCACCAGGTCTTCCGCAGTTTTCAGGTCGGCAAGTAAATGATCGTATAGTGTATCCGTACTGGTACGTTTAGGAAACGGGTTGGTTAGTGCAGTTGCTGAAGCTGATTGAAAGTGCGCCGGTAAATCTCCCCATATCATCATTGCTTCCAGGTAAAACTGTGCCCTTAAAGTTAACGCCTCCCCATACATTCTTTGCAATTGCTTTTTTTGCTGATCACTACCGGTTTTATACATTTCCATGTTGGGTATATTATCAATACAGTTATTGGCAAACTCAATACCCTGAAACAACTGGTTGAATGGAGAGTTTAATTGTGCATTGGTGGGAGTAGCGGTAAAACGTGCTATATCCCTTCTGTCTGCATCACCAGCCCCGGTTGGGCCCTGCATTTCATCATTATCAACTGTATAGTACAAACTTAAACGGATACCAAAGCCCTGGTCTCCTACCAGCCTGCTGTACACACCGGCAATGGCTTTATAGGTGGAGTTTACATCACTAAATACTACGGAAGCATCCACTTCTGTAATAGGTGTTTGCTCCAGGTATTTTTTACAACCGCTGATCACTATCAGCAGGGTTGCCATAGCCACAATTGATATTTTAAAAAAATTCTTGTTCATATAAAAAGATTTATTACGTTAATTAAAATGAAGCATTGATACCAAAAATATAAGAACGGCTCTTTGGATATGCTGAATAATCCAAACCGGGAGTTAACGGGCTGTTTCGCACACTAACTTCAGGATCGTAACCGCTATAGTTGGTAATGATAGCTACATTATTTGCAGTAAAATAAAACTTCAGTTTACTCATGTGCAATCTGGTTAAACGGTTAACCGGCATATTATATCCTACACTGATATTATTAATACGTAAGAATGAACCATCTTCAATAGCCCAGCTGCTGGGATAAAATGCGCCGGCACTTTTTATTGGCTGCCATATTGTGGCGTTGGCATTTAATGCATTCAGCTGATCGGGGCTGAAACCATAAGCAGTATTTCCTATTACCCATTGTGTAGTTTGACCGCTTGCATTTACAATTTTCCACCGGTTAGCCATAATCGCAAGCAGGTTTGAATTATTAGTATAAGCGTTAGTTAATTCCACTTTGTTAGCGTTGTACACATCATTGCCATAAGAGAAATTCACAAAGGCACTCAACTCCCAACGCTTGTAAGTAAACTGCTGGTTTAAACCTCCGGTAAATTTAGGCGTTGGATTACCAATAATTTGCCTGTCGTAAGTCAGGTCTATTACTCCGTCAGGCTTGCCTGCAGGGCCGCTGATATCTTTAAATTTTACCATTCCCGGCTGCACTACACCTATTACACCAGTAGCATTGGTTACACCAGATTTTAAAGTATAAGCACCCGTAGCGGAATTATAATCAAAATCAGCCGTGGTATAAAAACCATCATTTACCAATCCGTACATTGATCCAACAGGGTCGCCGATCCTAATAATATAATCTGTTGGCTGGCCAGAAACACCCCAGCTTGCAGCAGGGAAGAAACTGGTTTGATTAACACCTAATTGTTCTACTTTATTTTTATTGCTGGAGATATTAAAGGTAGCGCTCCATGTAAAATCTCTTTTGTTAACGATCTGCCCATTCAACTGTAGTTCAATCCCTTTATTTCTTGTTTTACCTACATTCTGTAATTGGGTAGAATATCCGTAAGTAGAGGCAATGGGAACATTCAGCAACAGGTCTTTCGATTCGTTACTGTATACATCCACACTTAAACTCAGCCTGTTCTTTAATATAGCAAGATCAAGACCCAGGTTTTTGTTTAAAGTTGACTCCCATTTTAAAGTTGGGTTAACAAGCCCGGCAGAATAATATGCCAATACAGCCTGGTTATTGATACCATAGAAATAAGTACCGTTGCTGCTGAATGTAGAAATGTACAGGTAATCAGGGATACGGTTATTTCCGGCAACACCCATACCCGCCCTGAATTTAAGGTCGGTTATAAAGTCAACATTCTGTAGAAATTTTTCTTTCTTCACACGCCATGCCAATGAAGCTGCAGGGAAGTACCCCCATTTATTTCCAGGCCCGAATTTAGATGCACCATCTGCACGAACATCAACACTTGCCAGGTATTTATCTTTAAAACCATAGCTCATTCTGCCAAAGAATGATAGGTTGGTGTATTTTGATTTCGTAAGTCTGGGAAAGCCTGTAAATGAAGTACCATTCTGTGGATTCAATAAAGCCGCAACCGGGGGAATAAACAGAGGAAATAATTTATACGACCTGTTAGATACTGTTGTATTTAGCTGGTAAGTTTCTTCGCCAGCCAAAACACTGAAATCATGTTTTTTCCTGAACCCTTTTACGGTATAGGTCAGCACATTCGAATTAGTATACGTTCTTGTAAATGTACTGTCCAGGCTGGTTACAGGTCTTTGCGCTCCCTGCGTAATAGCAATTGATGTACTGGAATCACTGAACTGCCAGTCGTAAAATTTATTATACACATACCCCACCGTTGACCTTAAACTTAAATTTTTAAGTATGTTATAGGTATATGTTAAACTGATATTATTATTCTTAGTAGTTTTTTGCCTGTATTCTGCGTTAGCATAGAGAATAGGATTAAATAATAATAACCCATTTCCTGCACTGGGATCACTAAATTGATCTGCATCAGTAAGTGCCTGGTTAGGCATTAGGAAAGGCCTGTATTTGATTGTATTTCTCAAACGGTTATACGAAGTTCCGTTTTCAGAAGAGATCCCGGCTCCAAGCACTTCCTGTTGTGTTAACCTGGCGCTGATACCTATTTTCATTTTACTATTGATCTTATAGTCGCCTCTGAAGTTAGCTAAGTGTCTTTTGTAGGATGAATTGATCACAATAGCTTTGTCTGAATTGAAAGTATAGCCGATATTGTAAGTAAATCTATTAGAACCTCCTGATAAAGAAAGATTATGAGTTTGCGTAAATCCTGTTTTACCGTACGTCTCTTTCTGCCAGTCAACTGCCGGTACGTTTTTATATACATTCAGGGTATCCCATGTGGTACCGTAGTTTTTTCCGAATGTGGTACTGTCGGTACCACTACCTCTCGACCTCTCAGACTGGTAATAAATAAAATCATAAGGGCTTAATACATCCAATTCTTTAGCCAGCTTTTTGATACCGACAAAACCATTATACAATACTTTTAATTTGCCTTGTTTGCCACTTTTGGTGGTTATTACAATTACGCCATTACCACCTCTAGCTCCATAAATAGCTGTAGCTGCTGCATCTTTTAATACATCAATACTTTGTATATCCTGTGGAGAAAGAACATTTAAAGCATTCTCCATTTGAATTCCATCCACAATGTATAATGGAGAATTATCCTGTGTAATAGAAATTCCACCACGAATTCTGATCCTGATGGCTGCATCAGGTGACCCCTCTGCAGTAGTGGCGGTAACACCAGCCAACCTGCCATTCAGCGCCTCAGCAGCAGAATTAATAGGGATGTCTTTCAGATCTTTAGCTCCGATTGACGAAACGGATGCCAGCAAGTCCTTACGCCTGATGGTCTGGTAGCCGATCACCACCACGTCTTCCTGGGTGATGGCTTCTTTTTTTAACTGAACTGTAATAAAGGTTTCAGTAGTCACTGGAACAGTTTTGCTGCCATATCCTACTGAGGTAAAAACAAGATTAACAGCATTAGAGCTGGAAAGCGAAATAGAAAAGTTTCCTTCCTTGTCTGTCTGAGTGCCTCTCGGGGCATTTTTTGAAACAACGGTGACGCCGGAAATAGCCGCACCATTTTCATCCGTAACCTTACCCTTAATGGTTTTATTTTGCGCCAAAAGTGTAAAAGGCAGAATAAAAAAGATTGTGAGCAGTACTAACAACTTATTCATATAGCAGTATTTAATTTACAAAATTATGAGCAGCATTATCTTTTTTCGGGGAGAAAATCAACCAAATGCTGCAGCAATCAATACTCAATGTTAGAACTTTTTTTTACTGCACTAATTGAGCAGGCTTAGAATTTTTACGCAAACGTTCCCGATAACGTTGCCACATTATTTTATACCCTTAAAAAGCTGTAACTTGAAAAAAATAACGGTGATTTGCACTTGCCAAAAATGAAAAGATGAAGTTTGAACCGGTTACAATAAAGGATATAGGAAAAGCATTAGGATTATCTACTTCCACTGTAAGCAGGGCGTTGCGTGGCAGCTACGAGATAAGTTCAGAAACAAAAAAAATGGTGTTGGAGTATGCCGAAAAGATCAACTACAGGCCCAACCCTATTGCGCTGAGTTTAAAGGAAAGACGCAATCATTCCCTGGGCATTATTGTTTGCGAAATTGCCAACAACTTTTTTTCCCAGGCCATCAATGGTATCGAATCTATTGCTTACAACCGCGGCTACCATGTAATTATATCACAAAGCCATGAATCTTTTGAAAGAGAATCGGTGATCGTGGACCATATGGCGTCAAGATCGGTAGATGGCTTACTGGTTTCTGTTTCCAGCGAAACCAAGGATTATGCTCATTTTAAACAATTGTATGATAAAGGCCTGCCGATAGTTTTTTTCGACAGGATCGTTAATGAGATCAATACACACAAAGTAATTGCTGATAATTTTAAAGGCGCCTATGATGCTACGGAACATTTAATTCAGAATGGTTTTAAAAG
Source organism: Ferruginibacter sp. SUN106 (assembly GCF_050611765.1). Classification (NCBI taxonomy): domain Bacteria; kingdom Pseudomonadati; phylum Bacteroidota; class Chitinophagia; order Chitinophagales; family Chitinophagaceae; genus Ferruginibacter; species Ferruginibacter sp. SUN106. The sequence continues at coordinate 277,256 of NZ_JBODJC010000006.1, read as the reverse complement.
AATTGCCCATATTACCAGTGCTCCCTATTTATCTATTTCCGAAGAAAGATTAGAAGGCTACAAAGAAGCACTGCGTAAAAACAATATTGAGTTTGATGAAAAATTAGTGCACTATTGTTACCATGGTGGAATGATATACGACGAAGTGGAAGAGGCGCTGAAAAAAGTATTCAAGCAAAAACAAAAAGCAGATGCTTTATTTGCTGCCGGCGATCGCCTTACCACTACCTGCATGCAGGCATTACAAAAACTGGGCAAAAAAATTCCAGACGATATTGCAGTGATAGGTTTTACTAATACCAACCTGGGCGAATTATTCAATCCGCCACTTTCGGTAGTACGCCAGCCGGCATTTGAAATTGGGCAGGTGGCAACTGAATTATTGATCAGTATGATCGAAAGCAAAAGGCCGGTCACAGATTTTCAATCCAAAGCACTGCAGACAGAGCTAATAATAAGAGACTCCACTTCAAAAATAAAAGCAAGTAAATGATGACTGACGATTCACGACTCACCATTCACCATTGACGATTCACCATTCACCACTCACACAAATGAAACTCCAATTCTGGTCGGTAGGCAAAGCACACGAACCACATGTAAAAGAAGCTGTGGAAATGTTTACTAAACGCATCTCACATTATTACCCGGTAGAATGGAATATTATTCCCGTGCCTAAAAACACAGCTATGCTAAGTGAAACAGACCTGAAGAAAAAAGAAGGCGAGGCCATTTTAAATTTTTTACAAAAAGATGATTATTTAATATTGTTAGATGAGCGGGGCAAACTGATAAAAAGTGAAGAGCTGGCAAAGTTTATTGAAATGCGGGCCAATGAAAGCGTGAAGAAAATGGTATTTTTAATTGGCGGTGCATTTGGTGTAAGCGATGAAGTGATGAAAAGAGCTAATTACAAATGGAGTTTATCGCCATTGGTTTTTCCGCATCAGTTGGTGCGCTTAATTTTGGCAGAACAGGTTTACAGGGCATGTACTATTATTAAAAATGAAAAATATCACCACACTTAAATTATTTAATTCGCATTTATGGAAGAATTATCACAATTTCCCGTTACGTTTTCAATCATCGCTTTAACTGTTGTTGTTTCGCTGCTTGGGTTCAATAATCACGACCTGAAAAATAAAGCCATATTCTATCCTTACGGGATGAATGCTCCATCAGAATATTACAGGTTTTTAAGCCATGGATTAATACACGCTGATTTTATCCATTTGTTCTTCAACATGTTTACCTTATACTCCTTTGGCCGCTTTGTGGAGATGTATTTATTTAACAGGTCAGAGTATTTAATCCTTTACATTACAGCATTAGCTGTAGCATCGGTATATGATTTTATAAAAAACCGTAACAACCCCAGCTATGCTGCATTAGGTGCTTCCGGTGCAGTTTCGGCAGTGTTGTTCTCCTCCATTATTTTCGACCCATGGGCAAAAAATGTTGCCTTATTTGGCGTAATTACACTTCCTAATATCGTATTTGCGGTATTGTATTTATGGTATTGCATATACAGCAGCAAACGTGGTGGTGACAATATCGGACACAATGCTCACTTTTCGGGCAGCGTATATGGGTTTGTGTTTGCTGCCATATTAAGGCCGGATTTATTTAAAGGTTTTATAGAGAAACTTATTCACCCGTCTTTTTAAATGCGATCTGCAGTATTTGTTTTGTTGTATCGGTGATCTTAAAACGGTTATCGATACGTAACCCGATCACCCACAATATTTTTTTATTAGTTTCTATTACCCAAACATTTTCTTTTTGTGTAAGGGATAATTTCTGATCAATAAAAAAACGGCTCAGTTTTTTTTTCTTTTGCATGCCCAGCGGATAAAAATAATCGCCTTGCTTCCATTTGCGTAGCAGCAGCGGAAATTGTATTTCGCTTGCATCAAGCTGTGCAGTTGAAAGTTGATTGTTGATAGTGGATAGTGGCAAAGATTTTTCAATTTCCAATACACCGCTTTCAAAAAATATTTTTTTATCTGTTTCTTCAATCAGAATATTTTGTGCGTTTTCAGTTTTATTGGGAGAAATGATCAGCCACTTACGGTTCCTGATAATTCTGTAAGACAAAGACTGAACGTACTTTCCTGATTCACTTTGCAATAAACCAATAACTTCTTCGGTTTGAAGTGCTGTAAAGCCATAGTCTTTAATGATCTCGTAAACAATGCTTGATAATGGCATTAGTTTTTGCAGTTTCAATACAGGAATATGAATTTCATTGCCCCTTATTTCCAGTAATTTCTTTTTATACATTTCGATAGCCTGGTTATACAATTGCTCTGCTTCTGCCAACCTGTTGATATTTTTTAAAATATTTTCATTAGCAGCAGGAAATACTTTTTGAACAGCAGGAATTAATTCATTGCGGAAATAATTACGTGTAAAATCATTTTGTGTATTAGTGTAGTCGGTTACAAACTGTAGTTTATTTTCTATTGCAAATGCTATTAATTCTTTTTTATTTGCAAAGAGCAATGGCCGTATAATTTTATTTTGTTTAGGTAAAATACCGTGCAAACCTTTAATACCTGTGCCCCTGAAAAAATTCATCAGCACTGTTTCAACATTGTCATCAGCATGATGTGCTGTTACAATGTAATTATAACCGTTATCAATTCTTAACTGTTCAAACCAGGCATAACGCAGATCTCTTGCAACTTCTTCAACAGATTTTTTTTGTTGTTTTGCAATAGTGTTTGTATCAAATGAAATAACATGAAAAGCAACACTGTATTGCTCCGACAATGACTGTACAAATACTTCATCCCTCTTGCTATCTTCTCCCCTCAATTGAAAATTACAATGTGCAATTGCAAAATCAAAACCAGCTTGTTTGCATAATGCACATAGCACAGCCGAATCAACCCCACCGCTTACAGCAAGCAGCAGTTTATCTTTTGGGTGAAAAAGATTTTCTTTTTTTATATAATCAGTAAACTGTTTTTGTAAAATCATACTATCTTTAATCTATGCACAAACTGGAATGGCCTTGCAGAATTTTTTTGGTATTGAATTGCATTATTGCTTTGTCAGGTTATGTTAGTTTTTTCCAGGCTAACTATCAATTGGTTTCCCCGATCATCCCTTCATCAACAATTCTTTTAATAGTAAAGCAGCAAATGCTTAACAGCCTTATCACAGGTATTCTCTTTTTGATTGCTTTGACATTTTATTTTTTTCAAAAAAGAATAGTAACCATTGTCATCAGCTCCTTTTCCATTCTTGCTTATTATTATTTATTGAACCTTATTCAAATTTAGAGGCAGATACGCTTCAATCTTGTCCATAACCAGGTTCTATTTCAGTGGCAGGAGGCTTTTATTCTTCCAGGTCCTCTTTAGCTCCCTGCAACTCATTATAAGAATGATTATCTCCAGATCTTTTAGCCTCCCACATGCCTCTTTCATACACTTTAATGGCTTTTTCAAATTCCCCGGCACGTTCCAGTAATTTACCCAAATGATAGTAAGAACCGATATAAGTAGGCTCCCGCAGTAAAATTTCATTAAACAGCTTACGGGCTTCCTCATCTTTATCTACCTTAATGTATTCCAGTGCCAGCGCATGTTGCAGAAAGCTATCCTTATCAGATGTTTTCATGTATTCCAGCAATTTTTCTATCCTGCTCATGGTATTAAAAATATTTTTTAGTTTTTGCTTCGTATAATGTCTTTTGCTCTTATCTTTGCGAATAGTTGCATAAACAACTAATTAACTCCCCGCTATTTGAAAGGGGCTAAAAGATTGTCAATATGAAGATACTCGTTTGCATTTCAAAAACGCCGGACACAACGGCAAAAATAGCCTTCAGCGATAACAATACGAAATTTGCTGCTGACGGCGTACAATGGATCATCAATCCGTACGATGAATGGTACGCTTTGGTAAGGGCTATCGAATTAAAAGAAGCTGATCCTTCCACAGTCATTCATTTGGTAACCGTTGGTGGTGCCGATACTGAACCCATCATCCGCAAAGCACTGGCATTGGGTGGCGATGAAGCTATCCGTATTAATGCCGACAGCCAGGATAGTTTTTATATCGCTTCGCAGATTGCCGAAGTAGCCAAAACAGGTGGCTACGATTTAATTTTTACCGGTAAAGAAACAATAGATTACAATGGCTCTTCTATTGGTGGTATGGTGGCCGAGTTACTGGACCTGCCTTATGTTTCTCATGCTATTAAATTTGATTTGATAGATGGTGCTGCAGTAATTGTTCGTGAAATTGATGGTGGGGAAGAAACCAATAAAGTTGGGCTACCTCTTACCGTTAGTTGCCAGAAAGGAATGGCAGAGCAACGCATTCCAAATATGAAAGGTATTATGGGTGCCAGGAGCAAACCATTAAAAGTACAGGAGCCTGTTGCTGCTGATGCATTAACTGCTGTTGTGTCATTTGATCTGCCACCTGCAAAAGCTGGTGTTAAATTAGTATCTCCTGATACACCGGAAGAATTGGTAAGATTATTACACGAAGAAGCAAAAGCATTTTAATTAACCCGTCAACTTATTTATATGTCAGTATTAATATTTCTGGATCAATCTGAAGGCCATATCAAAAAATCTTCTTTGGAAGCTGCATCTTACGCAAGTAAAGTTGCAGAACAATTAAGTACAACTGCAGAAGGAATTGTTTTAGGTAATGTGACCGAAGACTTGGCAGCATTAGGAAAATACGGATTAAAAAAAGTACACACCGTAAAAAATGATGCACTTGATCATTTAGATGCACAGGTATTTACCAATGTAATGGCGCAAGCCATTGCCGCAACAGGTGCTACTGTTGTTGTATTCTCTAATAACCTTAATGGTAAATCAATTGCACCACGTTTAAGTGCTAAACTTAAAGCAGGTTTGGTAAGTGGTGCCATCGCATTGCCAGATACCAGCAATGGATTTGTGGTAAAGAAAAATGTTTTCAGCGGTAAAGCATTTGCTAATATCGCTTTAAATACTGCGGTAAAAATTATCGCCTTAAGTCCTAACTCATTTAATATTACTACTACTGATGCCACTGCGGAAGTTGTTGCATTCGCACCTGCAATTGATGCACCAAAAGTTACCGTAACTGCTGTAAATAAAATTGTTGGCGAAGTGCCATTAAACGAAGCCGAATTAGTAATAAGTGGGGGCCGTGGTTTAAAAGGTCCCGAAAACTGGGGACTGGTTACCGACCTGGCTAAATTATTAGGCGCCGCTACTGCCTGCAGCCGCCCCGTTGCAGATATCGGCTGGAGGCCACATCACGAGCACGTAGGACAAACCGGTTTGGCCATTGCGCCTAATTTATATTTTGCTATCGGCATCAGCGGTTCTATTCAGCATCTGGCTGGTGTAAACAGAAGTAAGGTAATTGTAGTGATCAATAAAGATCCCGAAGCACCTTTCTTTAAAGCAGCTGATTATGGTATTGTGGGCGATGCTTTTGAAGTGATGCCTAAGATAATTGAAGCAGTAAGAAAGTTAAAAGGAGCATAAACTAAAACACAAGGATCATACAAAGCCTTTCAATCATGTTTGAAAGGCTTTATTTTTTTACATTTGTTTACTAAACAAAAAAAATGAAAGTATTTTTTCTGATCCTTACCACTCTTTGCATTACTGCCTTTGTACATGCACAAAAAGATTTTCGTGGAGAAATAATTTATAAGCTACATGCCAGTGGCGATGAAAAAACAGACGCTGAATTAAAAGTATTGTTTGGCGAACGCAAAATAAAATTGTTTTTTAAAGAAGGTCAGGAATATGAGCAGAATGCGCTTTTAGTCCTTTTAGATTCCGGTGCTGTTTACACACTCAGCGCTGCTGATAAAATGTTTAAGAAAAAATTATTGATAACCAACCTGCCTTTACCTGCTCCGCAAAAGAAAACAATCAGCGGTTATACCACTACTCCCTTTCAACCTGAAAAAAATGGTTTGAGTGGTTTGTATACGAGGCTTCTGGGTTCTTCTAATGCTACTTTTTACCTGGCAGATTCCCTTACTTATTTTATACCTGAAAAATACAGGGGCAACATGGAGTTGGTAAATATTCAACAGGGCAGAATAGTTTTAGGTGCCGAGTTACAAATGACCAATCCGCCGTCGGAGGAAGAATTTAATTCCGGCACTACAAGTAACCAGGTAATTACAGTAGAAGCCGTTTCTATTAAACCGATGCCAATAGATGAAAATGAATTTATAATTCCTGCTGATTATACCGACAGGAAAAACATTTCATTTGAACCACCTGTAATTGTTGATACTACTGCTGCGATGGTTGATAGTGCGGTAAAAGTGATGAGAACAACAAAAAAAAGAATGCCTGCAAGTAAAGGCAAGGCCAAAACCAAAGCTACTATTAAACCAAAAGTGGCATCAAAAAAAGAATAGCAATTACGCTGTTGAAATTTTATCAATCAAAACAAATGAACAAAATAGCATTATCAATCTTACTGGCAATTTTTGGTTTAACCCTTTTTGCACAAACACAGTTTGAAGGAAAAGTTACCCATACATTTATAACTGAAAGAGAAAATGAAACCGGCACGATAGAAGTGTTTTATGGCAACCAGAAAATAAAAGGCCTCAAAAAAATAAAAGGCAAAGAAAACGAAAATGGTACGGACGACCTGGTAATTGATTTTACAAAAGGTATTCTTTATAAGATCAATGCAGTTACAAAAACGTATAGTGCAGACACTTTTATCAATAAAAAAAATACCGTTTTCGGCACATTACTAAAACTACCTGGGAAAAACAAAACCATACTCGATCATTCCTGCAGTGCTTTTACAATAACTGGTAATGGTAAAAATGAATTTATGGGAGAAATGGATTTTCTCTTTTGGTATGCTGACTCATTATATTTCACAATTGATGAAAAATATCTGCAATCAGATGAAGTAACACTCTTTACTAATGGTAAAACTATTGGCATGGGTATTAGTGTAACTACCCAGGCTGGCAATATCAAACAGGTATTTGAATTAATACCTGCGCAGGTAGAACCAATGCACCTGCCGGATTCTTTATTTGAAATACCCGGAGATTATACTGTAGAGACTGTTGATTACAGAACGATTATAAGCGACTCTGCTATAACTGACTCTGCGCAAATGATGATGATGAAAGCAGCCGACAGTGCGGTTAAGATAATAGCAGCGGCAGAAGAATTGAAGAAAAAAACACCCCACAAGCCCGTTAAAAATAAAGCCGGTATAAAGAGCGCCGCAACAAGAAGAAAAGAGTAGCTATTCTTTTAGTATTTTAAGGGCTTTTGTTTTTATATTTGCTTTTATTAATCATCTATAATCAGTACTTCGCATTCAGCGGAGATAGGATATGAAGAAAATAGAACTGGAAATAGTAGCATTATCGCACAGCATTACACAAACGCATTCTTATGCCGTTGTATTGGGAGAAGTGAATGGCTTACGCCGTTTGCCTATTGTAATTGGCGGCTTTGAAGCGCAGGCCATTGCAGTAGCGCTGGAACGTATGAGCCCCAGCCGTCCGCTTACACACGACCTGATGAAGAACTTTATGCTGGCTTTTAATGTGGAACTGCATGAAGTAGTGATCAATGATCTGCAGGAAGGCATTTTTTATAGCAAATTAGTATGCAGTTCAGCTAACGATACAGTAGAAATTGATTCCCGTACCTCAGATGCCCTGGCATTGGCAGTACGTTTTGGTTGCCCGGTGTATACTTACGATTCAATTTTGGACCAGGCCGGTATTTTAATGGAAGATGATGGCAAAAAGAAAAAAGTACAGGCTGTAACTACCGAAACCGGTGGTAGTGACGATTTAAAAACCATGAGCATCGAAGAATTGAATACTTTACTCAACGAAGTATTGGATAGCGAAGATTATATACGTGCCATTGCTATAAGAGATGAGATAAAAAGCAGGAAGGGGAAATAATGGATAATTATTAAATGGATAGTTGAAAATGTTTTCCATTGGTGGTTTCTGCTGATTTTCTAAAATATTTATTTTTAGTGTACTGTTTCCTTCTAAAACATTATCCATTATCAATTATCCCATTATCAATTAAAAATGCTTTCTTTCCCTAACTGTAAAATAAACCTCGGCTTACATATTCTTAATAAAAGGGAAGATGGTTTTCATAACCTGGAAACAGTATTTTATCCCGTTGGTTTAAAAGATGCAGTGGAAATTATCCCTGCTCACAATACTACCTCACCAATAACATTCACTTCATCCGGTTTAATTGTAGATGGCAATAACGGGGATAATATTTGCATTAAGGCATACCATCTTTTAAAAAAAGATTTTCCTGAATTACCTGCAATAAAAATGCATTTACATAAAGCCATTCCAATGGGCGCAGGTTTAGGTGGCGGTTCTGCGGACGGGGCTTTTGTATTAATGCTATTAAACAAAAAATTCAATCTAAATCTTTCAACGCCTGAACTTCTAAACTATGCATCTCAGCTTGGCAGCGACTGCCCTTTCTTTATCATCAATAAACCTTGCTATGCTACCGGCCGTGGAGAAATACTGGAAGCTATAAATACGGATCTGTCGAAGTATACAATCATTTTGATCAATCCGGGTATTCATATAAATACCGGTTGGGCTTTTTCACAACTCACTCCTGCCCTTCCGCAAAAAACGATAAAGGAAATTATTACACAACCCATAACATCATGGCAACAGGAATTAAAAAATGATTTTGAAATGCCGGTGTTTGAAAAATATCCTGCTATAAAAAACATTAAAGAGGCCTTATACACACAAGGTGCTGTATATGCATCTATGAGTGGCAGTGGAAGTACTGTGTATGGTATTTTTGAAAAAGCAATGGCTGCTCCGCAATTTACAGGTACTGGTTATTTTGTAAAAACAATTGTTTAAGCCAACTCAAATAATAAAGAATCGAGGTCTAATGCCGAAGTGCCCATCCACAGTTTTCCTTCTGTATTAACGGGCCAATGCTCCTTTGGCCTGTCCCAATATAATTCTACTCCATTGCCATCAGGATCGTTTAAATAAATGGCTTCAGATACACCATGATCAGATGCTCCTGTCAATGGATATTCAGCATCTGTTAGTCTTTTAAATATCATGGCCAGGTCTTTTCTTGTTGGGTACACAATAGCCACATGATATAAACCTGCTGCCCTCACCGGTGCAGGCCCTGCATTTTTACTATGCCAGGTATTTAACCCAATATGATGATGGTAACCACCGGCAGAAATAAACACAGCGCTATCGCCATAGCGTTGTGTAATTTCAAAGCCCAGCAGATCTTTATAAAATCCTAATGCTTTATCAAGATCTGTTACTTTTAAATGCACATGCCCGATATGGGTCTGCGCCGGAATTGCATAACTCATATTTTTTTTTTATCTTGCACCAAATTTACAACTATCAGTAATTTATACAATATAGTATCTTTTCTACGCAGCAACCTCGATCTGCTCAATCATCGAAGTATGTAGTCTGTAAACTCTGCCCAACCGGCGGGGTACTTTTCTCTATTTACCTTTTTCTTTATTTTCTCTATTTACTTTTTATACTTTTCATATGCACACTACTATTGCTTTATCAGCAACATCCCAACATTATCTTGATTTAGAAGAAAAATTCGGCGCACACAATTATCATCCATTACCGGTAGTGCTCGATCGTGGTGAAGGTGTTTTTTTATATGATGTAGATGGGAAAAGTTATTATGATTTCCTTAGTGGTTATTCAGCGGTTAACCAGGGCCATTGCCATCCAAAAATTATTGCTGCATTAATTGAGCAGGCTCAAAAACTAACACTTACTTCAAGGGCTTTTCACAGTAATTTACTGGGAGAATACGAACAGTATATCACAACCTACTTTGGCTATGATAAAGTATTGCCGATGAATACCGGCGTGGAAGCTGTTGAAACCGCAATAAAGTTAAGCCGCAAATGGGCGTACCAGGTAAAAGGCGTTGCAGAGAACCAGGCTAAAATTATTGTTTGTGAAGGAAATTTTCATGGCCGCACAACCGGTGTAATTTCTTTTAGTAACGATACTTCTGCTACAAAAAACTTTGGCCCTTATATGTCAGGCTACCAGGCAATTCCTTTTAATGATACAGCGGCTTTGGAAAAAGCATTCCAGGATAAAAACGCAGCAGCCTTTTTATTTGAACCCATACAAGGCGAAGCAGGCGTTGTGGTACCGGATGAAGGTTATTATAAAAAGATAAGAACACTATGTACAGAATATAATGTATTGATGGTGGCAGATGAAATACAAACCGGTTTGGCAAGAACAGGAAAAATGCTGGCTTGCGATCATGAAGCTGTTCGTGCCGATATTTTAATTTTAGGAAAAGCATTAAGCGGCGGTGTGTTGCCTGTAAGTGCTGTATTGTGCGACGATGAAATTATGATGACCATTAAACCGGGAGAACACGGCAGTACTTACGGTGGTAATCCATTAGCCTGCAAAGTTGCTATTACTGCATTGGAAGTATTGAAAAATGAAAAGCTTACAGAAAATGCTGAACAGATGGGCGAATTATTAAGAACATCGTTACGTAATTTAAATTCTCCTTTTATTGAAACAGTTAGAGGCAAAGGTTTATTGAATGCAATTGTAATAAAACACAATAATCCTGAAGCTGCCTGGGAACTTTGCCTGGCATTAAAAGAAAATGGCTTGCTGGCAAAACCAACACATGGCGATAAGATACGCTTTGCACCACCCCTGGTAATTACAGCTGCACAGATTGCAGATTGTGTAACAATTATTGAAAAGAGTTTACAGCTACTTGCATAAACGTTTATATTTGTTGCACAATTTATTTTATGAATACACACCTGCACCACGGCCATACAGAATCACATTTAAAAAGTTCAGAAGCCTTAACTGATATTGTAATTGGTATGAGCGATGGGCTTACAGTTCCGTTTGCATTAGCAGCAGGTTTAAGTGGTGCTGTAAGCAGCAGCGGTATTATTGTAATTGCAGGCATTGCAGAAATTTGTGCAGGCAGTATTGCCATGGGCCTTGGTGGATACCTTGCTGGCAAAACCGAACAGGATCATTATAAAAGTGAACAGCGCAGGGAATATGATGAAGTGGAAAATTTGCGCCACAAAGAGATTGAAGAAACCAAAGAGTTTTTTGCCAACATTGGTTTAAGCCCCGCATTACAGGATAAAGCCACAGAAGAAATTGCCCAGGACAAAGATCGCTGGGTGGACTTTATGATGAAGTACGAACTGGGTTTAGAAAAACCCGACCCTAAAAGAGCTACCAAAAGTGCATTAAATATCGGCCTGTCATATATAGCAGGTGGCATTATTCCTCTCAGCCCCTATTTCTTTATCAGCGATTCCACTGAAGCATTAAAAATATCCGTTGTTGCAACATTGGTATGTCTTTTTATATTCGGTTTCTTTAAAAGCAAAATCACCGGTATTAATCCATGGTGGGGTGCATTAAGGGTTACCTTGATTGGCGCAATGGCAGCAGCAGCAGCCTTTGGGGTGGCTAAACTTTTTGAGCACTAATTAAACTAATTAGTTATTTACACCTTCCTATATCGTAAATATTACATTGTGTAGTAATAACACTAAGTAGTAATCTTACTACACCAAAAAGTTTTTTGTACTACAAGCGTAAAACCACCATTATGCTTTACATAAATAACTGGCAAAAAAATAATCATCATTTACTATCTAACGTTACTGATTACAGGCAAGTTATAACTGTTTAAAAATTCAATAAATAATTATTATTTATACGTACTGCAACAGGCAAAAAAGTCTGTTTTTATATGGGCAATATTTATATCTGATGTTTCAACATTTATTTAACAAATTGGTATAATTTTTGAAACTAATTCAGCAGTTCCGCTTTAAAATCAAAAATAAAAATCCAATGAAAACTAATCTTTACAAAAAAGCAGCAAACAAACACGGTTCGTTTGTTTCGTTTCATCAAAATCATTCGTACTATATCCGAAATCAAAAAACGCTGATTGAATAATAGTTATTCAATACCAACAATCTAATAGTTTTTAATTACCCTTTTACTCCCCTCCTAATCAGCAAAGCAGACACAATTTTGAAATGGTGTAAGTAATTTTTATTTTCTGTAAAGCTGCCACTATAGTAGCTTTATACATGAAGTTTAAAATTATTTCTACTGGCAAATAGTACATACTACTACAGTTTGCATTTTCACTCTTGTGTAGCTTTACATTTAAGTTTTTTGACTGAGAAATCAGGCGAAAAATAAAACCAATATCTGTTAAAAACTAAATTCAACCCAATGAAAACTGTTGACTTTTCTATCAGGAGAGCTATGCGCTCTATTGCCTCACTGTTCACTTTTATTTTTTGTTTTTCCTTTGCAGTTTCTGCTACTACTTATTACATCAGCCCATCGGGTAATGATGCTACAGGTACCGGCAGCAGTGCCAATCCATGGAAGACATTGTACAAAGCCACTAACACCGTTGCAGGTGTGGGCGACATTATCCATGTAAATGCAGGTACTTATCTTGAAACATTACAGTGCGTTGTAAAACCAGGCGTAAGTATTGAAGGCGATGGCGTTACTTCAATACTTAAAAGCAGTTTAACTGCCGACTGGACAGAAATGTTATCCCTGCGTTCTGCAGAAGGCACCAATGGTAACCAGCACATTTCCTTTGTAAAATTTGATGGACAAAACCTGTCTACCTTCTGGGGTATTTATGTAGGCGGAAGAAGCAATGTAAGCATTCACGATATTACCATGGTGGATTTTAAAGACCGTGGTGTTTTATTCGGCGGCCGTAATGATGGCAATGGCGCACCTCCAACTATTTATGCTACCGGTAATAGTTTTTATAATAATACCGTTACCAATTGCGCTGCCTATAATTTATCTACCGGTGCCTATGGCCGTGGTTGTTTAAATATCGGCGGCCAGGATGGTATGTTGATCTATAACAACACCATTTCGCAAACCAGCAGGCCCGAAGGTTATAATGGCTGGCCTATTAAAGGCTGGAACGAAGGCTATGTAAGAGGTTGTAAGATCTACAACAATACCCTCAACAAAATACCCATGGGTAACTCTACCGGTAATACCGGCTGGAATTTTGCCATTGAATTATTTAATGAATCAGGCCTTGAAATTTATGGCAATACCATCACTGGTGGTTCTATCGATCTTAACTTTCAAACCAAAAATGGTTATGCCTATAGTGTATGGATACACGATAATGTAATTAAGCAAACTACTTTAAATACCTGGATAGAAAGCGGCATTGTACTGGAATATGGTACTGATGGTGCTATCATTGAAAACAATACCATTGATAAAAAAGCACATGGCATTGAATTCAACCCCCGTTCGGGTGATATGATCAAAGATGTTACCATCCGCAAAAACCTGCTTACCAATATTACCATGGCACAGAACACCGGCGGATTGATCGGCGTTTTCAGCAATGCAGGTGACTTCAGCATCAATAACTTTAACGTGCTTAACAATACGATGGTAGCCACAGCAGGTTCAGCACCATGGTGGGGTATAAATTTCGGGGCATTAAATGCAGGTACTGCCAGGAACATCAGCATCAAGAATAATATCATCATGAACATACTCAGTGGCTTTTTGGTACAAGGCGGTGCTGTAGGTATGGATTCAGTGTATATCCAGAATAACAATACCTACAATAACGGTAACAGCAACAACCCAAACTTTAATGGTGTTGCACCAACCAACTATACCAATACCAATAACCAGCATGTAGTTCCCATGTTTGTTTCAGCTACCGATTTTCATTTGCAGGTAGCATCACCCATGATAGATAATGGCGTATATGTAGGTATACCTTATGCAGGTGCAGCACCTGATAAGGGCTTTGCCGAATTTGGCAGCATTATACTACCGGTTAAATTGCTCGATTTTACTGCCACAGAAAAGAGTGGTAAAAATATATTGCAATGGAAAACAGCCACTGAAAGCAACAGCGATTATTTCAGTATTGAAAGAAGCAGCGATGGGCAGCACTTTACTGCTATTGGCAGGGTAACTGCAGCAGGCTTCAGTTCATCAGAACTCAGCTATTCTTTTACCGATGCCACTCCTGGTGCCGGTGTAAATTATTACCGCCTGGTAATGCTGGATAAAGATGCCAGCAAAGATTACAGCAACACTGTTGCGGTGATGAATAAAAAAGATCAGTCGCTGAGTATTACTGCTGCACAGGTTTCTGCAGGCAAAAAAGAAATGGCAGTATCTATAGTTAGTTCTCAAAATCAAAAAGCTACTATTGCTTTATACGACGCCAACGGCAGGTTGTTTGTAAATGAACCTGTTCTTTTACAAAAAGGAATGAACACGATAAATAAAAATATCAGTTCAGTATCTAGGGGTATTTATTACTTTAAATTATTTACTGCAGGAGAAATGACAGTAAAGAATATTCTTACCAACGATTAAATTTTATTTATAGTTATAAAAAACTCCCGCTGCAAACCAGCGGGAGTTTTTTTTATACATGTATCAGCTTCCTTTATTATTAAGCGGTTGACTCAGTATGCTTATGATTACTGGAAATATTTTTCATCGTCCATTCTATTTTTTTCTCAAATGGATGTTTACGCACATTACAATTTTCTTTTAAACAGATATTACAACTGAAATCGAGGCAACCATCAGAATGCACAAACAATTCCACCGATTCTCCGTATTCATTTTTCACCAGGGCAGAGAGTGAATCAATTTCAGCATGTGCTTCATGTACATTTAAATACCAGGGCACTGTGAGATGACAATCGAGATGTATTGTTGCGCCGTATTTTATTATCCGGAGGTTATGCAGGTCTATCCAGTTTTCTTTGCGGTTAGCATTCAGCATTTCCACCATTTTTTTCAATAATGCTTCGTCTGCTTCATCCATAATACCGGCAATAGAGCTACGGATAATTTTATAACCGGTGTAAATAATGATCATCGAAAATAAAATCGCCACCGCACTATCTATCCAGGATATTTTTGGAAACAATATCATCAATAAAAGTCCGATAACAATACCCGCCGTACTCCAGGTGTCCGATTGCAGATGTTTACCGCTTGCTATTAATGGCAATGAATTATTTTTCTTTCCGGTTTTAATACAAACGGCCCCTGCGATATAATTGATCAACCCGGTAATAGCCACCAGTATTAAACCAGAGTCCAGCTTTTTTATAGTGTGCGGATGCTGCAGGTTATTGATGGCTTCATAAATAATCACAAACCCTGCAACAGTTATTAGTGTTCCTTCTACTGCGGCAGAAAGGAACTCAGCTTTGCCATGGCCGTAAGGATGATCATAATCCTTAGGTTTTGCAGACACATAAAGGCTATACACGCCAATTAACCCTGCTATTACATTTACCGTACTTTCCAGGGCATCGGTAAGAATAGCCACCGAACCCGTGAGATACCATGCGATAAGTTTCAACACAAATAAAACTATACTGATGGAAGTAATGATTTTCTGTAGCCGCAGGTTCTGTTGAGTTGTTTGCAAAAGAAGAAATTTAGGGTGCAAATATACAAAAGCTGTAACACACGGTCAGACGAGGACGTCAGACCGTGTTCAAAAATATCCTTCACAATCTTTCCAAACACAACCCCCAACCCGTATTTTTGTTAATAAACTAAAACGACTGCATATGGATTTTCAATTTTCAGAAGAACAACTAATGATCAGGCAGGCTGCAAGAGATTTTGCAGTGAACGAATGCCTTCCCGGTGTTATTGAACGGGACGAACTACAAAAATTTCCTAAAGACCAGATAGAAAAACTGGCTGACCTTGGTTTTATGGGGATGATGGTAAAACCGGAATATGGTGGTAGTGGCATGGATACAGTGAGTTATGTTTTAGCCATGGAAGAAATAAGTAAAGTAGATGCCAGTGTAAGCGTTTGTATGAGCGTAAACAACAGCCTGGTTTGCTATGGCCTGCAGGAATATGGCAATGAAGAACAAAAAGTAAAATATTTAACGCCATTGGCACAAGGCAAAAAAGATGGCGAGCTGCATATTGGTGCATTTTTATTGAGCGAACCTGAAGCTGGTAGCGATGCCACATCACAACAAACTACTGCCGAAGACAAAGGGGATTATTATTTATTGAATGGCACCAAAAACTGGATCACTAATGGCAACAGTGCTTCGGTATATTTAGTGATTGCGCAAACAGATGTAAGTAAAGGCAGCCGTGGTATCAATGCTTTTATTGTGGAAAAAAACTGGGCAGGCGTAACCGTTGGTGCCAAAGAAAATAAACTGGGCATCCGTGGAAGTGATACGCACAGCATTTTATTCAACGATGTAAAAGTGCCTAAAGAAAACAGGATTGGCGAAGACGGATTTGGTTTTAAGTTTGCCATGAAAACTTTGGCCGGCGGAAGAATTGGTATTGCATCGCAGGCCCTGGGTATTGCCAGCGGCGCTTATGAAAGAGCATTAGCTTACAGTAAACAACGCAAAGCTTTTGGTAAGGAGATCATGCACCACCAGGCTATACAATTTAAGTTAGCCGATATGGCAACAAAAATTGAATGCGCCAGGTTACTTTGTTTAAAAGCAGCATGGGAAAAAGATAACAAGATCGATTACACTTTAAGTGGCAGCATGGCAAAAGTTTTTGCAAGTGAAACAGCTATGTGGACTGCAACCGAGGCTGTGCAGATTCACGGTGGTTATGGTTTTGTAAAAGAATACCATGTAGAACGTATGATGAGAGATGCAAAGATCACACAGATATATGAAGGCACCAGTGAAGTGCAGCGCATTGTGATCAGCAGGAGTATCTTAAAATAGAAAGATGTGACATACAGTTGATAAAAGATGTGCAAACAGTAATTCGTTTGCACATCTTTTATTAATGAGTTTATGTTATTTTGTGTGTTCTTAAGTTCACTTAAAATATAACCTGTGAGTATCATTCAAATTTCTTCCCTGAAAAAACAATACAACCGCAATTATGTTTTAAAAGGCATTAACCTGTCTATTGATGCCGGGCAAATTGTTGGCTACATTGGCCCCAACGGTGCCGGTAAAAGTACCACGATAAAAATACTGACCGGTATCATTGGTGATTTTGAAGGAGACGCCAACGTGTTGGGCCTTGATGTAAGAAAAAATCCAATTGAGATAAAACAAAAGATCGGGTACATACCGGAGCAGGCAGCATTGTATGACGTATTAACGCCAATGGAATACCTGCGCTTTGTGGGTAAACTATACCAGATGGAAGATGCGGTGATAGAAAAAAAATCGCTGGACCTGCTGCACCTTTTTGAACTGAGTGATAAAGCCGGCAACCGTATGAATGGATACAGCAAAGGCATGAAACAAAAAGTACTATTGATAAGCGGACTGATACACAACCCGGAAATTATTTTTTTAGATGAACCTTTAAGTGGACTGGATGCTAATGCTGTTATCCTTGTAAAAGAGATTTTGGCACAGTTAAAGCAAAGTGGCAAAACAATTTTCTATTCCTCACATATTATGGATGTGGTGGAAAAGATCAGCGACAGGATCATCATCATCAATAAAGGAGAAGTAATTGCAGATGGCAGTTTTGAAACGCTGAAGAATAATGCCCATGCAGGTTCCCTGGAAAATATTTTCACCGCTTTAACCGGCGGAACAGAACAACACCAGAATACTGCCGGACAATTCATTGACATTTTAAACAGCTGAACATGGATAAACTGATTTTAAAATTCGTGTTATTCTTTGCCAGGATCTTAATGAAAAAAGATGTGGACTTTGAAAGGCTGAAAATAATTGCCGAAACAAAGATACTCATGGATCGCCGCAGGGTATACATGAGCTGGAAACAAAGGCAGCAAAAAGAAAACAGCAACCCGCTTTTATTTACACTGATCACCTACGCTTTTTTTGGTTTGTTCATCGGGGCCTTAGTATTTACATTAAAATCGCTGGTACTCTCAATGATTTTTATTCATGCCTACATTTTGTTTATGATGGCCATGACGATGATCACCGATTTCAGTTCTGTGTTGCTGGACACTACCGATAACCAGATCATTTTACCTAAACCCGTAAGCAGCAAAACATTGTTTGCAGCCAGGCTGGTGCATATACTGGTATACCTTTTACAATTCACCATTGCATTAGCTATTTTTCCGGTAATATTTATTTTTATACAATTTGGATTGTTAACAGGTTTTGCCGGCATTGTTACAGTTTTATTAACTGTTGCTTTTGCAGTATTCATAACTTACCTGCTGTATGCACTAATACTCCGTTTCAGTAACGAACAAAAAGTGAAAGACATCGTTGGCTATTTCCAGATATTCATGACCATTTTTTTTGCAGCCGGTTTCCAGATCATTCCACGGCTTATCAATTTCAACCAACTGTCAGCCGGTTTTCAATTGCACACTTATTCATATTTTTTACCACCGGTATGGATGGCGTTGACCCTGGAAGCTATACAGCAATTTAATTTTGACAGCATTCATTTAATAATGATTGCCTGCGCCGTAATATTACCCGTGTTTACATTTTGGTTAATGATCAGCTACCTTGCCCCTTCCTTTGCAAAAAAACTTGCCGCACTAACTAATGATAGTTCAGATAAAAAAACTGCCGCCACACTTACGCAACAAAAAAGGAGCCTTTCGGAAAAGATATCTGCTGTTATCTGCCATACCAAAACAGAAAGCAGCAGCTTTGAAGCCGTATGGAAAATAACAGGAAGAGATAAGAATTTTAAAATGCAGTTCTATCCCAGCCTTGCTTACATATTGATTTTTGTTTTTGTATTTGTGTTTAAAAGCGGAAAGGATGTACAAACCCTGTGGCACAATTTACCCTCTACAAACATGTTTTTATTCTTTATTTACATGCCGGTATTCAGTATTGCCAACAGTATGGCAATAATAACCACTAATGAAAATTTCCAGGCTTCATGGATCTACCAGTCAACACCAATAGCTAAGCCGGGATATCTGATAACCGGGGGAGTAAAGGCGATCCTTATCAAATTCTTCCTGCTCATTTACCTTATTATGTTTGCCTTTGCATTGTATGTATGGGGAATTGCCATTGTGGATGATTTTGTTTTAGGCTTTTTCAATACCATCCTGCTGTTTTTATTAATTACTAACCTGAGCGATTATTACCTTCCTTTTTCAAGGCAACCGAATATTAAACAACAAAGTGGCAAATTTGTGAAGACGCTTTTACAGTTGATCTTAATTGGAGGATTAGTGGGTTTGCATTATTTAATTTTACCACTCCCCTGGTTAAGCTGGTGCCTGGTACCGCTTTCAATTGCAGGCTGTTATTTTTTGTTACAGCGGTTACAGAATTTATCCTGGGTAAAAATATCTTTTTAAAATTTAGTAAGAAAATATTAAAGTCAGCGGTCAGTAAGCATTGCTCTTTTTAGTGCGGCTTTACAATATTGCAATTATCGTAATAGCCTTTGATGATATTTTTCCAAACTGTAACCCTCTCCCCTGTATCATTTCCGCTTTCATCATAAAAGTAGCCTGGAGTTTTACTGCTGATCTTTTCTCTTAAAAAAACACAATCATAAAAACGCAGTAAACTAAAAGATTTAAAATCTCCTGCAAGGTAAGGATGGCTGATATTGTAAATTTGTGCTCCATCCTTTTGTGTTTGTATATAAAAAGAAGATGCCCCTGCTGCATTTACAAATTCAAACAGGCCCAGCGTATCTGTACCGGCAATTCTTTTTACAAAGCAGTTTCTTTTAGTCATACTATCACCATAATTATTTTTCAGGTCACGGAGTTTATACCAGGTATTGCCAATTAAAATATTGGTGATAATGCCAGGGTTATATTTTTCCCGTATTGTATCAGTAATAATTTTTTGCCTGGCTTTTCTATCTTTATTTTTCCTCCTCTCGATGGAAATCATTTCCACCATCAAATTATTAGAGCCGTGCATATCCAAACGAAAAGTTCCTGCAATGGTATCAGTATACAACAGCACCAATTTGCCATTGTATTGCTGCTGAGCACTACCTTCTGCAACGGTTAAAAGAAAACAAATAAAAAACAAGATGAAAAAGCGCATAAACATATTTTCTGTAAAATAGTTTTTTATATCCCCTTCCCTATACCATTTTGTGGGTATTTTTGCACTTCAAATCTCTATAATGCCTGTTAACAAAGAAGCATATTCCATACTTAATAACCAGTTGAAAGAAAAAAACGTTTGCCTGGTTGCTGTTTCCAAGACAAAACCTATCGAAGACATACGAACCTTATACGATTTGGGGCAGCGTGACTTTGGAGAAAACTATGTACAGGAACTGGTAGAAAAAGAAGCTGCTTTACCTAAAGATATCCGCTGGCATTTTATCGGGCATCTGCAAAGCAATAAAGTAAAATACATTGCCCCCTTTGTGCACCTGATACATGGCGTGGATAGTTTTAGTTTATTAAAAGAGATCAATAAACAGGCGTTAAAAAACAATCGCATTATTGATTGCCTTTTGCAAATCCACATAGCAAAAGAAGAAACGAAGTTTGGTTTTGATGAACAGGAATTGAAACAATTACAAGGATTAGAAGCATTAAAAAACATGCGTATTATTGGATTAATGGGCATGGCTTCTTTTTCTGATGATAAGGCATTAATAAGAAAAGAATTCAGAAATTTAAAAACGATATTTACTGAGAAGGCACAACTTTCAACTTTCAACTTTCAACTTTCAACTTTAAGCATGGGCATGAGCGGTGATTATACCATCGCAGTAGAAGAAGGCAGCAATATGGTTCGCATTGGCAGTTTATTATTTGGCGAAAGAAATTATACGCATTGATGAGCCAGGAAATAATTATCCTTTGCGCCGCGGCGTTTGCAGCAGGTTTTATCGATTCTATTGTAGGTGGTGGCGGACTGGTGCAAACTCCCGTGGTTTTAGTAACCTTACGTCAGCATCCACTGGCAACACTTTTAGGTACTACAAAAATCCCTTCCATCTTTGGTGCCGGTATTGCAGCATTTCAGTACAGTGTAAAAGTAAAACTGAACTGGCGCTTACTAGCCACCATGTGCAGCATTGCATTAACCGCAGCTTACGCTGGCTCACGTACGGTGGCTTTAGTAAGCAATAGTTTTATGAAGCCCGTAATATTTTGTGTACTGATCGCAGTTGCCATTTATACCTATACCAAAAAAGATTTCGGCCTCGCTGTTACCACATCTTTAAGCCGTAAAAGAGAATTAATTTATTCGCTACTATTCGCTTTAGCGATTGGTTTTTACGATGGTTTCATTGGCCCGGGTGCAGGAAGTTTTATGGTGCTTTTTTTTATCAGCGTTCTGGGTTTTGATTTTTTAAAGGCCAGTGCTCACTCCAAACTGCTGAATGTATCTACTAATCTTGGTTCCATTATTTACTTCAGTGGCAGCGGACATATTTTATATCAATACGCTATCCCTATGGCTATTTTTAATTTCTGCGGATCATTGCTCGGTTCAAGACTGGCAATTTTAAAAGGCAATAAATTTATCCGTATCTTTTTTTTAATTGTAGTGGCAGGAACCATCATCCGTTTTGGGTACGATATCTTTTTAAAAAAATGATAAAAAAAGGCAACTTTTTTAAAAGTTGCCTTCAATAATCATTAATTAATAATCATTAATTATTTTACCGGTACAAAACCGTAGTCCCTTGCTTGCTATGCACTACGCCATCCACATCCACCGCTTCAATCATCCAAACCACGGTTTGCGTTTCTGCCGGCTTATTATTTATTTTACCATCCCAGCCGGGTAAATCACTATTCATACTGAATAATAAACCACCCCAGCGGTTGTACACTCTAAAGTAATTTACTTTGGTAAAACCGATCAGTATTGGCCTCAACCTGTCATTTGTTCCATCGCCATTTGGCGTAAAGCCTGTAGGCACATAGATCTCGATCTTCTTGTGTGTTTTCACCAATTGTGTATCTACTGTAATGCAACCATTAGCAGTTTTTAATTCTATGGTATACAATTGAGGTGCAATACCTTTAAATACCGGGCTAAAGCTGTAACGGTTACTTAAACTTACCGGTGGTGTCCATGTAACAGTAGTACCAATTGATCTTGCCTGTAATTGTTCAGGAAAATTAAAGGCTGCATCTTTATCAGGATAAACAACTCCCGGTGTAGTTGGGTCAATGGTAACACTTGCTGTCTTTACATCAAAAGATACCGGGCATTCTGCTGTGCTTACTGACAACTTAACAATATAAGTACCTGCTGCAGGATAACTGTATACCGGTGTTTTTACATTATCGGTATGCCCGTTTCCAAAATCCCACAGGTAGTTAACAGTAGAAGTAGTATTATTAAATGTTCTGTTGATGATAGGCACCCGTAAATTTTCGCACACCGGGCGAATGGTGAAATCTGCTGCAGGTACAGGATGCACAATTACATTATAACTGATGCTATCATTACAACCGCCAGGCGTAGCCGCTAATAGTTTTATAGTGTAGTTACCTGCTTTTGCGTAACTGTAAGTAAGGTTAGTTCCTGTTTTAATTACTCCATCTCCCATATCCCAGGTATAAGCCAAAGGATCGGATGTAATAGTAGTGCCATTAGTTAATGTAAATACATGGCCGGGAAAACACTGGATGTTATTATCAATTGTAAAATTAGCAACAGGACTTTGCTGTACCAGCACTTTAAAAATGCTATCGGTAGTACAACCGCCACTGGTTTCTTTAGCACTTAGTTTTACATTGTAGGTTCCTGCAACAGCATAGTGATGTGCAATATCATTGGAGTAATCAAAATTACCATCGCCAAAATCCCAGGTATAGGTTAATACACCAGCTGATACTGTACTCCTGTTATTAAATATAAACCAGTTGTCTTTAAAACATTGTATAGGTTCATCCACCACAAATGCCGAAACGGGGCTTGGGTTTACCAGTACGTCAATATTACGGGTATCGGTACATCCGCCCGGTGCGGTAACTAATAATTTTACATTGTAAGCGCCTGGCTTAGCATAGCTATGTGTAACATCTGCTGTTGTGTAGGTATTTCCATCTCCCATATCCCATAAATATTGCAAGGTACCAGTTGCTAAAGTACTGGTATTGGTAAACACAAACTGGTGCCCCTTATCACACTGTGTAGCAGCGTTGTTGGTAAAACCTGCTACCGGTGATGCCCATACATCTATTTGTTTTGTTTTTGTAGTGCGGCTGCAACCCGTATTGCTGGAAACAATGGCATAGTAAGCCCCTGTTTGCGTTACAAACAACGAGGTGGATGTAGCGCCTGGTATTGGCCCGCTGCTATTATACCATTGTATTTTATCATGGGGTAACACTTTTAATTCTACCGTTTCCCCTGTTATGGCACAATGAGAAGAAGGGCCTATCTGTTGTATCGAATCACTCAGGATATCAACTTTCACATCCACTTCATCCTGGGTGGCACAACCTCCTCCTGCTGTGGTTACCGTGAGCGTGTAGGTTGTTGTAACTGATGGCGTTGCTATGGGATTGGAAATATTGGGATCACTTAGCCCCGTGACGGGAGTCCATTTATATAAACGATTAGGTTCAGGAGGATAGCCCAATTGAACAGGATTATTATCGCATGTTTGCCTGTTGGGCCCTGCATAAGAATGTACCGTTAAAGTATCCCATAAATAAGCGGTAAGTGTATCTGTACAACCATAAGTTGGATAAGGTATCAATTCTATTTTTAACGAATCACCAGACAATGGTGGCGGAGATAAAGTAATGGATTGACCGGTACCTAATAATTGGGTCATCAAGCCATTGTACCAGTTATAGGATTGATAGCCCGGAGGTGCATTTACAGTAACAGAAGCATCATCAGGACAAAATATTGCTCCATCGAATGAGCCGCTGCAAGTAGAGTTCAGGTCAAGATAAGCATAGCCAAAATGTGTACCATTTGTAAGGCCACAACCGGTGGCGATAAAGGTAAGCTGTATGGTTTTACCAGCATTGTTATCCAGGTTGATTGACCTGGCAGCCCATGGTTTCCATCTAAACTGCGACGGTATATTGGGCTCTGGTTGAAAACCAGGTAATGGGTTTGCATTTGAATAAGCAATATCCATTGAATCACAACCGTAATTGACCGTATTATCTGTAAGGTTTTTAACCACTACTCTTAATCTCGGCTGATCAATTGCACCATGTCCGCCACCATTATTAATTACAAGTGCATAATTATAAATTAGCCTGAATTTATCTTGTCCCGGAGGAATGGTTAAAGTATAAGAAACACCATCGGCATTGGTACCTGTATTTTGTACACCAATTCTGATTGAATAGTTACTTCCGTTGGGACATAACACCGGAAACCCTCCGTAGGGATCAACGGCAGGCAGAGTAGCTGCTGAAATAATATCATGCCTTCCGGGTATTGGCGCTGTGGGATTAACAGTAATGTTTCCTGCATTAAATGTCCCGGTCAGACATTGCCATCCGTTAAAAGTTCCATCTTCAAAACCTATATTAACCGGGCACTGCGCCGCTGCATTAAAATTTTGAAATGAAAATAATAAAGCGATGATGAGAGTACGTAAAACAGGTTTAAGGCCCGGTAAAGGGTAGTTTCTGTAAATTTGTTGCATGCGTAGTAATGGTTGGTAGAATTGAGTATGAAGATAAGGCAAAAAACCTGAAAACAAAAGCCCATCTCGTTCACAACCCTTTGTTTACTGGGCTTCAGAGGTTTATGATTACAACAATTCTGAATATGCTGCCTGGTACCTGGAAAATTTAATTATTTTTAAAAATCACCATACGACTTGTCAAACTGCCGGTAATACCCAAAATGAGCAATGAATTAAAAGCCATACAAAAAATTCTCCGGAACAAAAGCCTTCCCGAAGCTTTGGCCGCATTTAAAAAATTTGTGCCCGGCAACATGAAAATTTATGGTGTTCGTACTCCTGTACTTAATGAATTAAGCAAACAATTTAAGCCCGGCGGATTCGAGTTGATAAAAACATTATGGGATGCCGGGGCGCTGGAAGAAAAATTACTGGCGGTAAAAATATTACAGCAAATTGCCAGGCAGGATGCTGAACAATCATTACAGTTAGTGCAATACTTTGCACCGGGCATTGACAATTGGGCTGTATGTGATGCAATTGGTATGCAGGCTTTGCAAACCATTACAAAAACGCATGCTGCGGCAATTTTTGCATTGGCAAAAAAGTACAACCGGTCTTCTAATTTATGGGAGCGACGATTAAGTTTAGTATTAGTGGAATGGTACACCAGGGATAAAACATATCATGAAGCAATAAAAAAACTGATCGCCCCTTTAGAAAATGATAGCGAATACTATGTAAAAAAAGCAGTGGTGTGGATCAATAAAAATTTTGCGAAGAATAAATGATATTACTCACTTTCAATTCCCATTGCCGCCTGTTTCATTTTTGCAGCTGTTTCATGACCAAGGTATTTTTCAATTCTTCCTTCTACAAAATAAATAACGGGTGTTAAAATAATTGCCATGGTGGCTTTGTAGGCATAGTTAACCAGGCAAATGGCAAATACCAGTTGCCAGCTCCAGCCCTTCCCTATTTTAAATGCGATAAACAATACGATGAAACTATCTACCAGTTGAGACACCAGTGTAGAGCCTGTTGCCCTTAACCAAACTTTTTTCTCGCCGGTTACTTTTTTTATTTTATGAAACACAGTAACATCTACTATCTGGCTTACTAAAAATGCAGTAAGGCTACCAAAGATGATCCACATACCCTGGCCAAAAATACCATTGAATGCTTTTGACATATCTGGAATACCATCCTGCACACCGGTACCGTACCAGAATGCTGCCGGTGGTACCCCCATGGCCAGGTAAAACATTAAGAATGCATATGCGATTAAAGCGATGGCAGTATAAGAGATGCGGCGCACTGCTTTAGGGCCGTAATATTCATTCACAATATCTGTCATTATAAATTCCAATGGCCATAACAAAACCCCGCAGGTAAGGCTGATGGACAAATGCTTTTCGCCAAACAAACTAAAATCAGAAGGCTGCATGCCGAATAATTTTTCCAGCGAAAATATTTTTGTACCGATGCATTCTGCTATCAAAGCATTGGCTACAAAAAAGGCAGTGAAGATGACAAAGATCTTTGTCGGCTTGTCTTTAAGTATGTTTTGTATCATGTGTTATTTACTGATAAAGTACCAATAGATTTCTGCAAGTAGTGCTATAAAGTTAAATACAACAATCCAAAGTGGAATTTGTTTTATTTTTTTTGCAGCCATCAATCCCAATGCAATCAAACAAAAAACAGCATTTACCATTATCGATATCAAACCCAGCACAGCCATTGTGCCTTCCACAAATTGTAATGGAACAGCAACGTCTGATTTCCCTTTTACTTTATCATGCAATTCCACAAAATGCATTACCACGGTTACAATAAAACAAAGGTTACAGAGTAAAACAAATTTCGAAAAAAATTTCATCCGTATTTTTTATAAATATAAATAGTTTGTGTGATTATCCATTCTTACCGGTAAGCATGGGTACAAAAGAAAAATTCTCAAACGCTTCTTCTTCATAACTGCCATCAGCATTTTTAGTAAGGCGCAGCATACGCTGGTGCGGCCCTTCATCAACAGGTATCACCATTTTACCGCCCGTTTTTAATTGTGCAATTAATTTGGGTGGCACAAAAGGTGCAGCAGCAGTGATGATCACTTTATCAAATGGTGCATAGGTAGGCAACCCTTCAAAACCATCGCCATAAAAAAATTTAAGCGTTGGGTATTTAGATTTTAATACAAAACTTTTTGTTTTTTCAAACAGGTTTTTCTGTCGCTCAATGGTAAATACTTTGGCGCCCATTTCGGCAAGTACAGATGCCTGGTAAATACTTCCCGTTCCTATCTCCAAAACTTTTTCACCCGGCTTTATCTGCAGCAACTGTGTCTGGTAAGCAACAGTATAAGGTTGCGAAATAGTTTGCCCGTCGCTAATAGGAAACGCCCTGTCTTCATAAGCAATTTCATCAAAGGCACTGTCTAAAAAATAATGGCGTGGAATATTATTAATAGCCTCCAGCACATTGTTATCTGTAATGCCTTTTTCTTTAAGAATATCAATCAGTTTTTTTCTAAGGCCTTTGTGCCGGTAAGTATCTTCGTATTTTCTCATAAGTGTTCTGGTGTCAAGACGGCTCCAAGCCGTCAGACACCCTGGTGAGTGCAAGATAAAAAAAATGTCAGGAGTAAATCCTGACATCTTCATTTATTTCTTATTAATCTCTATTTATAATGCGGTGTATGTTCATCAAAGAAA
This sequence comes from Ferruginibacter sp. SUN106, assembly GCF_050611765.1. Taxonomy (NCBI): domain Bacteria; kingdom Pseudomonadati; phylum Bacteroidota; class Chitinophagia; order Chitinophagales; family Chitinophagaceae; genus Ferruginibacter; species Ferruginibacter sp. SUN106. The sequence goes on along the minus strand of NZ_JBODJC010000006.1, from coordinate 249,893 downwards.
GTTTTTTCTGTTGCATTCCAGTTATTTAATGCTTCCTGGCGTTGCTGATTTAAAGTCTGATTGTTTTTATTGTAGGCATCAGATGCTTTATTGATATCAACAACCCCTTTATTATAAGCCGCCACATCATCTTTAGAAGGATCGCTTTTCTTTTCAAAATCTTTTTTCATTTTTTCAAACCGTTCTTTGGTTAAAAAGAAATCGCTGATAGTACCCATCTTATCATTCACTTCTTTTACATAAAACGTAAGCATGGTTTTGCAGGCAGCAGCAATGCTGTTATCGCCCTGGAAGGGTTTTATGGCAGTCAATTTATCCAATCCTTCCTGTGCATATTTCAACAAAGCATTTTTGTTTTGTTCAATACCTGTGATATTGCCTTTCTGAATAGCTTCCAATAAGTAAGCTTCTTGTTTATAAGGACGAAAGAACAATAAATACACCTGGTGATAATACACATTCATCTGGTGTACCTGTTCCATCATTTCTCCTAATCCATCTTTCTGACTGATGAGGTTAATATTATTTTTTGCCGCAAATGCTGCTTCAGCAAGGCGCATTTTTTCATTACCCTGCTCTAATTTTTCATTTACTTTTTCCTGCATTAATAAATACGCTTCCATATCATCATAACTCTGTTCTGCTATCTCTTCCATGTTGATGATCTTGCTGTAATCATCATTCAGTACACTATAATACAGCTTCATAAAATTAACCGCAGTATCCCTGTAGGATTTGTCATTTTTAAAAGAAGGCATACCGGAAATATTCATCCTCGATTCATCCACTTCGTTAATAAGTTTATTACGTAATGCCTCTACTTTCTTTTCTTTTTTACCATGTGCAGAAGCGCTGGTATAGCTTAAATATTTTTTAGAAATATTTTCCTGCTGTTTGCCGATATAACTCATGTAGTCGCCTGCATTATCAAAATTTTGTGCAAAGCCAACTGTACTGAGTGCTAATAAAATAATAAGGGTAAATAATTGTTTCATGCCGGGTGATTTTTTAATTTAGAAAATGAAGATAAAATATATTTATAACTGCTAACGAGTAAAATTTTTTAAAGGACTCTTTCAACAACTAACCCCTTGACGATTCACCATTCACGACTCACCATTCACGTCTCACGCTACTTCCCGTTCCAATCCATTAATATCCTGTAGGCTTCTGCCAATGTTTCATCAGTTTGCAAATGCTTCAGATAAGTGTCATTTATTTCTTTACTACGCTGTGCTGATTGTGCAATACGTTGCCAGTCGAAACCATTATTGGTTACCACAATGCCGGTATTACTTTTTTCTTCACTGCTGAATTGCTTGTACATTTTAATTGCAGTAGTATATTGCGCCGCATACCCACTCCATTGCAGGCTGATATTCCTTTCTTTTTTATACTGCTGCATCCAGCTGATAAAACTACTGATCTTTTTAAAATAATTGCTGGCATCAATGCGCTGTTTACTTTTGGCAGCTAAGGTTGCAACCGGCAAAACCGGTAAAGCCTGGTACATTCCTGCTTTACTGTTATCGGGTTGTAAGGCACTGGCATTACTTTTTTCTTTGTACTCATCATCCGAATACATATCAGGCAATGCTATATCCGGCACCACACCTTTCCACTGCGTGGTGCTGCCATTAACACGATAAAATTTTTCCAGCGTAACTTTTACATAGTCTTCATATTTTTTTCTTTCATCTGGTTTAATAGTATCTAATGGCAATACCTGTTGTGCAGTTCCTTTGCCATAAGTAGTACCGCCAACAATTAATGCCCTGTTATAATCCTGTAAAACTGCACTCACAAATTCGCTGGCACTGGCGCTGGCACCGTTTACCAATACAATCAGCGGACCATCATAAATAGTCCCCCTGTTAGGATCTTTTAAGAATTGTACTTTGGCAGTTTTATCTTTTACTGAAGCTACAGGACCGATATCAATAAAAATACCTGCCAGCTGCATGGCTTCCCACATACTGCCTCCGCCATTAAAACGCAGATCCAGGATCAATCCTCCGATAGTATCTTTTTTCAGTTTTACAATTTCCTTACTTACATCATTGGCACAACCATCGTACTTAATATCGTTTTCGTCTTTGATAGCTTCATCTTCCCTGCTGTAAAAACCCGGCAGGTTAATGTAACCAATATTTTGTTTGCCATGCAACACATAACTTTTTACAATGCCTTCGTCAGCATCCACTTTTTCTTTATGCAGAATAGCAGTTTTTGTTTCGCCTGCAGATGTTTTTACAGTTATTGCCACATCGCTTTCGCTATTACCATTTAAGTAACTACTTAATTCTTCGTCAGAAATATCTGCTACGTTTTTTTCTTTACCATCTGCTTTAATGGCAATTACAATATCGCCTTTGTGCAATTGGCCGCTGCGCCATGCGCTGCCGCCGGGTTGCAAATAACTGATGGACTTATCTCCTTTTTCATCTTCTTCCAAATCCAGGCCGGCACTATATTCTGTACCACTTAATTCTGTATCAAATTCTTTTTTTTCTTTTAAGTTCATGTAGCTCGTGTGCGGATCGTAACACCATGCAATGCTGTTTAAATATTCGTCTTCTAGATCATGCGTAAAATCTGCAGGTGTTGATAAAAGATTATTGACGTACGCCAATTCACGCTGCTTTATTTTTTCTCTTGCATCAGATTCTAATTTTGCAAAGTTTACCGGTAGTTTGGTATCTGTTCCTGTAGAGTCTGAAACTTTTTCCGCTACCTGGTTCAATACCCGCCATTTTAAATAGCGTAACCAACGTAGGGCAATATCCTGTTCGCTGACTGCATAAGTTGTAAATGGCCAGGTAATATTATCAGGCTTAGTAAAGTCAAATGGTTTTACAGTAAGTGCTTTAATAATACTGTCTGCTTTTTGCAAACGCAATTTGTACAGGCTGGTTGACTGGCTAAAGAAATCTTTCCCCTTTGCTATAGTAGTTTTGCCCATTATTTCTTCATCCAGATTTGTTTTGTACGTTTCTAAAACGGTTATTTCTTTCTGGGTAAAGAATAATTTTTCTTCGTCTAATTCCTTCATCCATTTATTATACAGCATGGTTGATGATGTATCGTTCCATTGCAATGGTTTATAATGCTGCTGTTCTAAAAAGCGGCGGAGCGTAAGTGTTTTGGCACGAAAATCCGTTTGAGAAAATATCAGTGTTGGCAGTAAGAGGAATAAGAGTGTACAGATTTTCTTCATGTGCAGTTGGTTTGGTGTAGGTGTCATGACGGCTTTAGGTGTCAGACGGTTTTAGGTGTCAGACGGTTTTGAACCGTCAGACACCTATCCGGATTTTATTTCAATTTCATCTCACTCACAATCCTTGCAATTTTATCATCCAATGATTTTTGTGCTTCTTCAAATTCAGCAGCACTTTTTAATTCTCCCTTTACACTAAAATAAAATTTTATCTTAGGTTCGGTACCACTTGGCCTTGCAGAAATTTTACTGCCATCTGCCAATACAAATTGCAGTACGTTACTTTTCGGCAGGTCAATGGTCCAGCTTTTGCCGGTGGTTAAATTTTTACCGGTCTGCATTTCATAATCCAGCAATTCATTTACGGCAACGCCATCCAGCATTGCAGGCGGATTATCCCTGTAGCCTTTCATCATGTCGGCAATTTCTGCTGCACCATTCATGCCTTTTTTAGTAATGCTTACCAGGTCTTCTTTATACAAACCGTATTGCAGGTACATATCAATCATCTTGTCGTATAAACTGCGGCCTTTATTTTTTTCGTAAGCTGCCATTTCACAAAGCAGCGCTACAGCACTTATCGCATCTTTATCTCTTACCTTGTCTCCTATCATTAAACCAAAACTTTCTTCACCGCCAATTACATAGTTCTCTTTATCTTCTTTATCTTTTATCATGGCAGCGATCCATTTAAAACCGGTAAGCACATTATAACAACTGATGTTATTTGCTTTGGCGATAGTATCAATCATATCTGTTGTTACAATCGTTTTCACCACCATATCATTAGCCTGTGCAATACCTTTTACTTTTCTTGCCTCAATCATATAATTAAAAGCCAGTACTGCAGTCTGGTTACCATTCATCAGTATCCATTCGCCTTTGCTGTTTTTTACACCGATAGCCACACGGTCACTATCCGGATCGGTACCTAATAAAATATCAGCATCCAGTTCTTTTGCTTTTTGCAATCCAATGCCCATGGTTTCTTTTTCTTCGGGGTTGGGATATACTACAGTCGGGAAATTGCCATCCGGGGTTGCCTGCTCTGTAACTATGGTAACGTTGGTAAAACCAAAACGTTCCAATACCGCAGGTACAAGGGTAATGCCTGTGCCATGTATAGGTGTGTACACAATCTTCAAATCGTGTTGTGCTGCACACACATCAGGATATACCGATAATGTTTTTACCATATCCAGGTAAGCATTATCCAGATCTTTTCCCAGTGCTACAATATTAGCTTCGCCACCAGTCCATTTTACTTCGTCAACACTGGCAATTTTTTCCACTTCCACAATTACATTTTTATCATGTGGTGGCACTAATTGTGCACCATCATCCCAATAAGCTTTATAGCCATTATATTCTTTTGGATTATGCGATGCAGTTAACACCACACCAGCCTGGCAACCTAATTTTCGTATCGCAAAACTTAATTCTGGTGTAGGGCGCAACGCTTCAAACAAATACACTTTTATGCCATTGGCAGCAAAAATATTAGCGGTGGTTTCGGCAAAAAAACGGCCGTTATTCCTGCAGTCGTGTGCAATAGCCACGCTTACTTCACCGGTAAAAGATTTTTTTAAATAATTGGCAAAGCCCTGTGTAGCCATACCTACTGTATATTTATTCATCCGGTTGGTGCCAATGCCCATAATGCCTCTGAGGCCACCGGTACCAAATTCTAAATTTCTGTAAAAAGAGTCTTCTAACTCCGCAGGATTATCTTGTTGCAGCTTAGTAATTTCGTCTTTAACTGATTGCTCGTAATTACCGCTAAGCCAGTCGTTAATTCTTTTAAGGGTAGTTGCTTCCATATTTTATAATTTATATAATCCAAAAATAAATGTTTCAGGCTTCAATAAAGCAAATTATGTAAATTTGTTTTATGATTTTTACCCAACGTAAATATTTGCCTTGCTGCATAAGGAAGCCTTTGTTGGGCGTGCCTATATTTTTGTTGCTTTCCATTACAACATCGGCACAAAATACCACTGTTAAAAAAGACAGTAGCAATACCTACAACAATTTATCTTTTTACCATTCATTTACCAGTGCTAAAACAACCACACGCCCTTATACACATATCAATTATACCAGGCCCAATAATCAATTGATGAGCTGGCCTAATTTCCCCTTAACGCCAACAGAATTTGAACGCAGGCGCAGGCAATATGTGCAGGAGAACAAACCTTCTTCTGTAATTGCAAAAGATATTATTACTAATATCCTGAAGAAGAAAACAAAAGTGGCCGTAGTACCCAAATTTTAAACTCCTTCTTTTTCAACAGATCTTTATCATTGCATTTTTCGTATCTCATTAACAACATATAGGGCTATTTTTGTTTTTTATGAACCAAACACCAGATCATAAATCGATTTCGTTGGCGTCGCAAATAACATCCCGGTTATCCTGTAGTTTTTCTGCTATGGTTTTTTTATTGAGTTTTTGTTTTCAGATTGGTGCTACTTCGGTTGAAGCCCAGGATTCTTCTGCAAAAGCTTCCTTACTTCCTCAAAAAAATTATTATTTCAGAACCGGCGATAGTATTGCTGATTCAAATAAAATAAAAGAAAAGCCTCTTTCAAAAAAACAGATTGACCATAGAGTCAAGATCATTGCTGCTACCAACATCATTGGCTACAGCGGTGCGATGGTAGGACTTTATTCAGCCTGGTACAAAAATTATCCGCAAAGTAATTTTCATGCTTTTAATGATATCAGCGAATGGAAGGGCATTGATAAGATTGGCCATGCATACAGTGCGTATGCCGAAAGCAAGGCCAGTATGGAACTGTGGCGATGGACTGGAATTGACAGAAAAAAAAGGATCTGGCTGGGTGGTATGAGCGGTGCATTTTATCAAACGGTAATTGAAACACTGGATGGCTTTAGCAGTGAATGGGGCTGGAGCTGGGGCGACTTTGCGGCAAACATTGTTGGTAGTGGTATGTTAGTATCGCAGGAACTGGCCTGGGGTGAACAACGCATTCAATTCAAATTTTCGTTTCATCACAAAACTTATAGTGATCCTGCACTGATACAACGCAGCAATAAAATTTTTGGCAGTAGTACAGCCGAACGTTTTTTAAAAGACTATAACGGACAAACGTATTGGCTGAGCGCTAACATAAAATCTTTTTTTCCTGAAAGTAAAATACCTGAATGGCTGATGCTTTCTGTTGGTACCGGTGCAGAAGGTATGTTTGGTGCCAATGAAAATATTGGTAAAGATGCCAATGGCAATATTATTTTTAACCGTACCGATATTAAACGTTACCGCCAATGGTACCTGGCACCGGATATTGATCTTACTAAAATTAAAACCAACCGAAAGGGAATTAAAGTAGCACTCAATATTCTTAATATTGTAAAATTCCCCATGCCTTCACTGGAATATTCCAATGGCAGGTTTAAATTGAATGCGTTTACTTTTTAGAGGTTGCCACAGATTACACCAATTACACAGAAGTATAAATTTAAAAAGCCTGCTTTTTTCTATATCTGTTTTTGAAAAACTACATTTGTATAAACCTTTTAATTGGTGGCACAATTTATTTTACGTGATGAAATATTAAAAGAACATTCCAAAGCGCAATGCACACTTATTGTTAATTGGGTAGGTGCATCGCAACAGCGTTTTGATGAGCTGTTCCATTTATTTTTAAAAGATGAATACCGTGTGGTGCAAAGAGCTGCCTGGCCGGTAAGTTATTGTGTTATTGCTCACCCGGAGTTTATTAAAAAACACTGGAACGGCCTGGTAAAAAATTTACAGCAGCCCAATTTACACAATGCCGTAAAACGTAACAGCCTGAGGTTATTGGCAGACATTCCTATTCCCGAAAAATACCAGGGCCCTATAATGGACCTTTGTTTTAAATATGTTGAAAGCCCGACGGAAGCAATTGCTGTTAAAGCTTTTGCGCTTACTATACTTACCGGGCTTGCCAAGCAATATCCCGAAATTATTGCGGAAATAAAATTGCTGATAGCGGCACAGCAAGGCAGGGAAACAGCAGCATTTAAAGTAAGGGCAAGAAAATTTTTAGAAGCCGCTGAAAAAATGAAGTAAACAACCGTCTTCATTTATGTAATAATAATCTTATAAGTTTACCACTAATTTTTGTAAATTACACTATGGCTGCTTTTAAAACTACCATAGTGTTTTTGTTGGCCTTATCCTTCACAATGGTACATAAGGTTGCTGCGCAACAAGCCAATGTATGGCATTTTGGAATAAATGCCGGTCTTAATTTTAATGTAAATCCACCTCAGCCATTAACTGGTGGCGCTTTAATTTCTTTTGAAGGTTGTGCCAGTTTTTGTAATAAAAAAGGACAGCTTTTATTTTACACCGACGGAACAAAAGTATACAACAGGAACCACGCCATCATGCCCAACGGAAGCGGCCTTGCAGGTGATAATTCTTCCACCCAGGCAGCCATTATCATTCCTAATCCCGGCGACTCTGACATTTATTATATTTTCACTTCCGATTGTTCAGAAAATTCTTTTGTAAAAGGCTATAATTTTTCTGTAGTAGACATGAGGCTGAATGGAGGATTAGGCAATGTAACAGCTCAAAAAAACATAAACCTTTACAAACCCTGTACAGAAAGACTGGCTGCTGTAAAAGCAGCTAACGGAATAGATTATTGGGTAATAACGAAAGGATTGAATAATAATCAATTTGCCGCTTACAAAGTAGATTGCAAGGGCGTAAACCTCACACCCGTATTATCCAATGCAGGTATTGTACATACATTTGACCCACGCCAGTATGTAGGCACAGGGCAAATGAAAGTTTCGCCTGATGGCAAAAAATTATGTTTACCTATTTCCTGGCCGGTTACCAAGGCCCAGTTATTTGATTTTGATAATATTACCGGCAAAGTGTCTAACGCTATTGATCTTAGCGGGTATACGCAAGGGGTAGGACATATTTATGGTGTAGAATTTTCTCCCAACAGTAAACTGCTTTATATCTCTACCGTGTTTGATAACAGCATTAACCAATACGATATCACTTCCGGTGACCCGGTAACCATTAATGCTTCTAAATATGTGATCGGCACATCATTATTTCTTCCTAATTCATTACAGCTTTCTCCTGATAAAAGGATATTTGTGGCCTTTGCGCAAAATACTAATGTGAGTGTTATTAATAACCCGGATGTGTATGGCCCGGGTTGTAATTATGCGTATGCAGCAGTTGACCTCAACGACAAGCTTTGCTGGGCAGGACTGCCTTCTTTTATTGCCAGCCTTTTTGATAACAGCAGCCATGTTGATTTTACTCATGCCTTTATTGATTGCCATAGCCAGTTTACCGGATCTACCGACCTGGCAGGCAACCTGGAATGGAAATGGGATTTTGGAGATGGCAGTGTTGGTGCCGGCCAAACCATTAACCACTCTTTTAAAAAGGCAGGTACTTATGATGTTACTTTAAAAGTGATCACCAGCTCCTCCTCCTGCGGACCACTTATTGCAGATAGCTTTTCAGTAACCAAACAGGTAACCATTACCAATAATATTTTTGCGGTGGACTATGGCTATAGCGGTAACTGTGTAAACCAGCCCACGAAATTTTTTGACAGTACGGTATTAAGCACCGGTACTATCACCAGCAGCACCTGGGATTTTGGTGATGGCTTTACGGCATTAAACCTGCTTAACCCTGTACACACTTATACTGCTCCCGGAAAATACAGCGTAAAACTTTTAGTAACTACCAGCGGCATTTGTAAAACAGACAGCATGGTAAAGGATGTATATATCGGAACCCCGCCTGCAACCGCCTTTTCAATAACTAGCGGTTGCGAAAACACGCCTTTGCAATTTACCGATCAATCTGCTGGCAGTACCACACCTGTAAATTCCTGGAAATGGTTTTTTGGAGATGGTGATTCCTCTGAATTAAAAAATCCTTTACATAGCTATCGTAATTATGGCAACTATACCGTGCAGTTGCAGGTGGCTTCTTTCGGTTGTTTATCGCCGGCAATTGTCACTCACCCGGTAGTGATAGACAGTAAACCCAATGTGCTCTTTGACTATCAATATCCCTGCCTGGATAAAGCCACATTATTTACAAATGGTTCTTCTAATGTATTCGGCACAATCATAAGCAATACCTGGTTGTTTGGTGATAATACCAGTTCGGCTTCTATAAATCCTGTGCATCAATACACTAAAGCAGGCAATCCTGCTGTAAGCCTTACATTGGTTACGCAGAATGGCTGCAGTGTTACTTTAACAAAAACAATTACTGTAATAAAAGCTTTTGCCAATGCAGGGCGGGATACAATTACGCTATTTGATAAGCCCATACAATTGAATGGTAGTGGTGGCGGTACTTATAGCTGGAGGTCAGCCGCTAATTTAAATGATCCCTCCATTCCTGATCCCATTGCCCGTTTAAAGAGTAATGAGTTATTTATATTAACTACCACCAGTGCAGAAGGTTGCGTAGCAACAGATGATGTGCTGGTAAAAGTAGTGCCCGTTTTTGATATCTATATTCCAGCTGCGTTTACACCTAACAGCGATGGCAGCAATGATGTATTGCGGCCTTCGCCAATTGGCATCGACCATATCAATTATTTTAAAGTGTATAACCGTTTTGGCCAGGAACTTTTCAGCACCAAAGAATTAGGTAAAGGCTGGGATGGCAGGATCAGTGGCGTGTTGCAGCCTATTGGTTCTTTTGCCTGGATGGTGCAAGCCGTGGATATTTATGGCAGGGTGATCAATAAACAAGGTACTTCTGTATTGATCCGCTAGGTAAGTAAGGCCGATTTAAAATATTGCCGCTGCTCTCCCACTCATACACCAGGTTTATACAGTTCTGGTTACAAACGTCGCTTTTTTAAAATAGCAATTGCAGATCCCTGTGCCATAAAAACCGAATTGGGCACAGTGTTTTGTAAGAAAGCAAATTCATCACCGTATAAAGTTTTAAAATCGCAATCAATAATGTATTGTTTTACAGGATATACTTTCCATGCCGGGTGCTGCACATTATATTCAAAAGTGGTGGCTGTATTATATTGTGAATACCCCCAGTAATGTTCTGCAATAAATTCCTCTTCGCTGCCGGGCTGCATGGGTAAAGGCTCAGTTGCAGTTGTAGCTTCCAGCTTATTCCACTTGCCTTTGTGTTTCCAATGATACCCTAAATTGATAGTGTCTGCTGTTTGTTTGAAGAAATGTTTCATCCGCATAGTACTGTACTTTTCGTGGTATAAAGTATTGGCAATAATGCTGATCGCTGGTTTTGGAACGATCTCCTTTATAAAAACAGCGCCCCTTTTCCATTGCCCGTTATCATTATACCGTACATAAAAGCGCAGGTTTACTTCTTCAAAATTTACATGAAAAGGAATTTTAACACCTAAGATCTTTGTTTTTTGAAACATAAAACCAATCAGGCTTACATACACGTTGCCATTGTACACATCCAGTTCTGTTTTATCAGGTACATATTTTTTTAAAATGGCAGGATCTGTAATATAATTCGCCATGATAAGATTATTCCATTCGGCAGTTAAAAATGTAGCAGACATATTTTTTATAAACAGATTTACAAAGGAAAGGTTTACCTAACTTTTCTTTTTATCTACTTCTTTAAATATCAAACGCAAATTCTGATCGTAGGTAAAATAATTATACAACCAGTTACAAAAAACAAAGAACCGGTTTTTCACGCCCAGTATCAGCATCAGGTGCAATCCCATCCAGATCATCCAGGCAAAAAAACCTTTAAAATGTAATTTAGGTTTAGGCATATCCACCACTGCTAAATTCCGGCCCACTGTTGCCATACTACCTTTATCATTGTACACAAATTCTTCCAAAGCTTTTGTATTGCTTTTCATTTCTATGTTACGCAAATTCTTTGCAATCATATCTGCCATTTGCGTAGCCACAGGTGCTACCTGCGGGTGCCCGTTAGGCCATGCAGGTTCCTCCATATACGCCACATCGCCAATAGCAAAAATATTAGTGGTGCCCATTACTTTACACTGCCTGTCAATTTTAATCCGGTTGCCTCTTGCAATTAAATTTTTATCTACGCCTTCGGGCACATTGCCTTTAATACCTGCAGCCCATATCACAATTTTTGTATCAATAGTGTTGCCATCCTGCAAAGTAATTTTCTCGCCGTCATAATCTTTTAATAAAGTATTGGTTAAAACAGTAACACCTAATTTCTCTAAATACTTTCCCGATTCGTTGCTGCTTTTTTCACTCATATTGCTCAATGTTTTACCGGTACCTTCCAGCAAATAAATTTTCATTTGAGAAAAATCCAGTTCGGGATAATCTTTAGGCAATACATATTTTCTCATATCGGCAATAGCACCGCTCAACTCTACTCCTGTAGGGCCGCCGCCTACAACTACAATGTTCATCAGTTGTTTTATAAGGGCTTCATCTTTGGTATTGATTGCTGCTTCAAAATTCTGCAACAACTTATACCGCAATTGCAACGCTTCCAATGTACTCTTCATGGGCAAAGCATGGTTCATTAAATTTTGGTTGCCGAAAAAATTAGTATCGGCACCGGTGGCAATTACCAGGGCATCATACTCAAATGAACCTATATTGGTCACCACTTTATTTTCAGCACCGATTATTTGTTGCACTTCCGCCATTCTAAAGCGTATGTTCTTACTGTTGTGAAAAACCTTACGCAAGGGAAATGAAATATTACTGGCATCCAGCCCGGCTGTAGCTACCTGGTAAAACAAGGGCTGAAACTGGTGAAAGTTGAATTTATCAATAAGGGTAATCTCAAACCCGGGTTTATTACTGAGGTTACGGGCTAACCTGAGCCCGCCAAAACCACCTCCTATTATAATTAGTTTCATGATCTTTTAATTTACACCACAAAGATACACTATTTTCAATAATTTTTGAAAATTTAGGAAATAAATTATTCCGGCAAACCCGTTACAAAAACTACATTTATGTATAAATAACCTGATTACGGTATACTATCTTGCCAAATGCTTAAACTACTTTTAATGAAACGTATTCTTATACTTACTCCCCTGCTGTTGCTGTTATTTGCAGCTTGTAAAAACAGCAGTAAATCAACACAAACCCTTTTAACCGCCAAAAACCTTAAGAGTACTTTTATCACTTTAGATGCGATGGCGGCATACACTTTAAAAACCCCTAAAGGTGCTATAATAAAAATTCCTGCTCATGCATTTATTGCAGGTAATGCCAGTAAAGTGCAATTAGAATTTAAAGAAGCTTATAGCTTGCAGGACATTATTATGGCTGGCTTAAAAACAGAAAGTAATGGCAATCCACTTCAGAGTGGCGGTATGTTTTATATTAACGCTACAGCAGATGGCAAAGCGCTTGAATTGCTGAAGCCAATAAAAATATCAATACCCACAAACGCTTATGATGATAATATGGAATTATTTAAAGGCCAAGTGGAAAGTGATAGCACTATCAATTGGGTAGATCCGCAACCATTGGATACCGGGCTTACTGCAAAAAAATTACTTTTAGGCGAAAGGCTTTTTAAAGCCAATTGTTCCAGTTGTCATAAACCAAACAAGGATTTTACCGGGCCGGCATTGGCAGGCTGCAGAGACAGGGCACCTAGCAGGGAATGGCCTTATCGGTTTGTGGTTGATTGTAACCGTATGTATGAAACTGATCCGTATGCAAAAGCCCTTGTTAAAAAATGGGGAAGCAAGCAGATGCAGTTTATTTTATCTAAAGAAGACATACACGCAATTTTTGATTATTGTGATAACAGGGCCACTTTAATACCTCCTATAAATTTACCTGACACCACAACCCCAATGCCCGTCGCTACCAAACCTGCAACACCTTGTGGTTTTGATACCGTGTATTACAATAGAGCTGATACTGGAATTACCATCATACCTGATGATACTACTGTAAAACAAACTGCATTTCCTGACAGTGGCGCAGTAGCAGATTTTGTTAATGAATTCAGTAGTGGCACAGAGTCGGCAATACCACTAGACTTTACAGATGAAAGCAGCACCGGCGGCATGTACGATATTTCCATCAAAGCTTTGGGCTGGTACAATCTTGATGTTTTTTTAAAAGCTTATCCTGCATTAACTGCCGTAAAACTTAAGGTACAATTGCAGACGCCAATTGAATCTGGCATGAATGTATTTTTATTTTGCCCAGGTAAAAGATTACTTACGGAAGCAAACAGCAATGATGGTAATATTTTTTCTTTTGCAGACAATACCGGTACCATTTCTTTAGCACTTACAGATAAAGCCGTTATACTTGCTTTTGGAAGCAAGGGAGATAAAATGTTTTACGGCACCGCATCTTTCAACATAAAAACGGAGCAATTGATTCCTATTACTGTAAAAGAAACCACGGAAGCTGCATTAAAATCTTTTATTCTGAAAAACAATATCGATGGCATTACTATTGACCTGAATAAAAAAGAAGATTTTGAAATACGACAAAAACCCTGTGATGGTATGGCAAGTGATACTTCTGCAGAAGCTATTATAAACGGGTTTTAATACTATTGTGTTGCATAAAAAAGAACAAAAAAAACGGCTGTCTTTCAACAGCCGCTCGTTAAACTTAACCAAAACAAACTACTTATTTTATAAAATTGTATCTTATCAATACTTCATGTGCATTTGCACCATTATCAAAACTACTTACCGGATTAATATAATCATCGTAAGCATAGCCCACTGTAAATTTCTTATTGATGTTGATACCTGCAGAGATCATAAAACTCTGGTGAGACCTGTACCCTAATCCCCACCAGAAAATTTTATTGTGCTCAAACCTTGCTCCCACCTGGTAATTCACCGGGGCGTTGGGTAGATAAACCAATATGGCATTTGGTGTAATAGTGGTATAACCATCCACATCAATATGATAAGCTGCATGTGCATAATAATGCCTGTACAACATGGCTTCTTCCGTCCTGGTTAAATTTCCACTGTAGAAATTTAATTTAGATTGTACCAGCTGCGATACTGATGCTCCCACTTCTATTGTTTTACTGGTATACGAAACACCAAAGCCGGCATCGTATTTAAACCTGCTGTCTGCGCCACCTAATACAGGGTCATTACCTAAAGTTGCATACAGTTTAGAAGTGTTTAATGCATATTGTTGCAAACGGGTTTCTAATCCCAAAGAAAATACTCCTTTATCTCCCATTACTATATGTTTGGCTAATGAAAGATCAATACCTGTTCTTGATGTAGGCCCGGTTTTATCCTGGTACACATATCCACCAATACCAATGGCTTGTTTAGGCAGATTAAAAGAACCAAACACGGTAGCAGTTTTAGGACTGCCACTGATACCTGCCCATTGGCTGCGGTAACTTACACCAACAAAATTGTTTTCGTAAACCCCTGCTGTAGAAGGGTTGTGCAAAACGCCCTGCATATCATACATAGATGAAGTTTGCAATTGTTGTGCATTTGTTGTGGCAACAAAAGCTACAAAAAGGGCTGTTAATATTTTATGTTTCATAATTAGTATTATAAATAGATTATCTTAAAATTGTTACATCACCTTTTAATTGCAAACCATTACCGGTTATCAGTTTAAACCTGATAACATAGTAGTAAGTGGCATCCGGTAAAGCTTTTCCTTTGTACGTTCCATTCCAGTCGTTCTGGTAATTTTCATTGCTGTATACCAGGTCGCCATTACGGTTAAATACATTTACCATTACCTGGCTGGTACAAGCACCACCACTGGTAACGATCCATTTATCATTGATACCATCACCATTTGGTGTAAAGGCATCCATGATCTTAATGCAATATGGAATTACTGTGATCACGGTATTATCAGTAGAAGTACAACTGTTATTATCTTTTACTGTTAAAGTATATGTAGTGGTTGCAGTTGGTTGTGCAGTAGCTACATAACTATTGGCACCGCTTGTAATAGTTGTTGCCGGCGACCATAAGATGCTTGTAACATTAGTATTAGGAGATGAACCATCCAATGTTACCACATCACCACTGATGATAGTTTTGTCAGGGCCTGCACTTATTACAGGATTGGCTTTGGTAGAAATATTGATCGCTTTTGTTCTTACACAACCATTTAGTGTAGCCGTAACTGTGTAAGTAGTATTGCTGTTAACTGTGGCTACAGGATTACTGATTGTTGAGTTTGACAATCCTCCTGCAGGACTCCATGAATACACATTGGCCGCACTGGTAGCAATCATCGGCACCGGAGCACCTGCACATACTGCTGTATCATTGCTGGTGGTTAAGGTAAGGTTGTCGGTAAAACCAATGGTAACAGTTTTGGTAAATACCTGGCAGGCTGCATCTCTTATCACAATTGTTTTTACACCTTGCGTTAAACCTGTAAATACATTTGAAGACTGTAATGCACTTCCGTTTAAAGTATAGGTGTATGGTGCAATACCGCCTGTTGTATTAATAGTAACACTACCTCCGTTAGGATTTGTACAGGTAGCATTAGTAACTACTTCAGAAGAATTTACTGTAGTAAAAGCAGTATTACCATATTCCAGTAAGATGGCAGATGAAGTACTGATAGGGCCACCAAAGCCGGCAACCAATGGCATTGCATACAATTTCTTATTTTGTATTGGAGCTACCATTTTAGGATAGATGGAAATATTCGACATACCCTGGGGGCTCAGATCATACGTCCAGGTAGACCAGCCATTGGTAGTGGTTAAAAGAAGACTACCTGCGTTTATATAACCATTATTCACATCGTTCATTATTATTGTACTGATAGATGTAAATGCAGATATTGTTATTGGATTAGTAGTTTGTACCAGCGTCAGGTCCGTCCAGGTTGCACCGGCATCTGTTGATCTGAATAATTTTTTGCTTGATCCGCCTACATACAATGTTTTACCATCTATTACGCTTAATGCATTGTAAGTAGCAGTAGCATTACCCGCTGCTGTTGTATCCGGGCTAACATCTGTCCATGTAGTACCACCATTAACTGTTCTGTATACTTTACCTCTGTTGCCGCAGGTATACCCTGTATCCTGGTTAGCAAATTTTATATTTTTTAATTGTGGTGCAAATGTGCCTATAGGAAATGTTTTCGTAGTATCCCAAACAGGAGTAGCTGCATTAACATTTAAACTACGGAAGATCACTGTTCTTTGCACTTCGGGGCTAAACCTGTAACCTACTGCCCATGCCCTGTTGCCTACCATTGTAAAATTGGTAATGCCACCGGTATTCTGATTAGGCTCAATAAATATTGGTGTATAGGTTTGGCCCTGGTCTGCAGATTTATGAATGCCAATAAAACCAAAAGTATTGGTGCTGAAAAACATACTGTTTACTGCAGGATAAAATACATTGGTTAAACTGATTTGATTGGCATCAAATACCGCATTGGAAGCATCCACCCAATTTTTTCCACCATCACTTGTCTTGGCAATAGTTCCGCTGGCTCCTACAATAATACCATTACAATTATCAGCCCAATCCATATCAGAATAGCTGTAAAATAATGGCCTTATATTTTTATATACGGTGCTCCATCCTGCTGCTCCCGGTAATGAATCATAGGTCATACCATTATACCCTGCAGCTACTATTCTGCCATTTGGTGTTATATCCATTGCCTGGTATCCCCAGTGCGCAATATTGCTGCTGGCAGGTACAGGATTTGTTGCCGTCCAGTTAGTACCATTATCTGTAGAGAATGCAATGCTTCTTCCATCACTCATCACAATTTTTCCTCCCGGTGCTTTTCTGATATGCCACATAGCGCCAGTATTTAAAGGAGAGTTAGGTGGTGTGGTTGGAAAAGTATTTGAAATGGCTACTACCTCATATACACCTCTTTCATAAGCGCCGTATATCAGTGGTACTGCATTAGCAGTGCTATCATTTTTACCCGTTCTTACTCTTACAACAATACCATTTGAGTTACTGGAGATCAGCACCAGCGAATCATTGATACCCAACAGCCCTTTATAAGTTTGCGTACACTGTGTAGGGTTACTTCCCGTGCCGGTAGTAATCGATACACCAAATTTTGTACGATGCAAACTGTAATCTTTTACAATATTTTTTTCAATTTTCCAGAGTATGGCGCTGTAGTTAGGCACAGACTGTCCGCAGGAGCCACTCACATAACCTACAGAGTCATTCACAAACATGATACGTTGTATTTCGGCAGAATTAAAACCGCTTAAAGTAATATTATTTTGTTGCGGCCTGAAGGGGCTTGCTAAAGAATCCCATGTAGTACCACCATTTCTTGTAAAATATACTTTTGGTGCATCGTTAATATTGGTGGTATTGGTAGTGTTAATTGCTGCACCACCAATATACCCTGTATCCTTATTTAAAAAATGTAATGCATTAATATTCCTGCTTAATGCTGTAAGAGGAGTGGTAACCTGTGCCCAGTTTAAACCACCATCGGTACTCTTTATCATTAAACCGCTGCCGCCAACTGCGTACGCAATAGTTGGTGTTACAAACTGTACATCACTAAACTGTGCCAGTGCCAATGTGTTGGAAGCATTGATAAATTTAAAGGGAATGTATTGCCAGTTGCGGCCGCTATCTGTTGTTCTGGCAATAGCGCCATTGTTACCAACAGCTAAGCCGGTTTTATTATCAATGAAAGACATGTCGGTTAAATTAAAGCCATGTTGAAAAGGAACCACATACTTCCAGGGGCCTGCACCAACAGCCGGGTTTAATTGTGCTTTAACGTTCAGGCCTGTAATCATAAGAATGATAACTGCCAATGAACTGAATTTTGTTTTTAAGCTGCGTTTTGCCATTTTTTTTAGCGTTTAATGTTTTGGTGAATGAGGGCAGGAGTAAATTTCAGAGTGCAATATTATCTACTGGTAAAGGATAGGCTTGTAGAATTAACTCTACTGGTGCTGAAACTATTTTGAAGTTCTTTTGATGTATAATTGATCGTCACCAGTCATTTTACTTTTTATGATGCGGTATATATTAAGCCTTATTATTTTACTGTTTTCCTTTTCAAAGCAGCAGCTGTTTGCGCAGAATTTTCAGAAGGAAGCGAATATCTGGTACTTTGGAAATTATTTAGGAATTGACTTTAATAGTGGAACTCCCGTTCCATTAAATAATGGGCAATTACATACAATTGAAGGTGTGGCTACTATCTGCGATGCAAACGGAGGTTTACTTTTTTATACTGATGGTATTAGTATCTGGAACAAAGTACACCAGGTAATGCCTAATGGTACTGGTTTATTTGGTGACCCTTCTTCCACGCAGTCGGCAGTTATTGTTCCAAAAATCGGGGACCCTGCAAGGTATTATGTTTTTACTGTAGATGCAGTACAGTTTGTGCCACCTACCGGAACGTTTACCCCCACCAAGGGATTAAATTATTCAGTCGTGAACATGACGTTGGATAATGGTAAGGGAGATGTGGAGATAAAAAATGTGCCGCTCACACAAAACAGCTTAGAAAAAATTACTGCCGTAAAACATTGTAACAATAAGGATATTTGGGTATTGGCTCATGATACGGCCTCAAATGGTTATTATGCCTACCTGGTGAATGCCACAGGTGTAAACACCACACCAATTATCAGCCATACCGGCACAGTACTACCAGGCCTTCCCCGCACACCTACTACACGTATTGATTCTTCTTTTCTTGGTTATATGAAAGCTTCGCCAAATGGAAAAAAAATAGCTACTGCTTTCTGGAATGTAAACGTTGATGTAAGTGATTTTGACAATGCAACAGGCATTGTATCCAACTCCATAAGCTTATTCCAGCCAACCGATCCTCATTACCTGTCCTATGGCGTTGAGTTTTCGCCAAACAGCGATCTGTTATACACCACTGTCTGGCGTGATGCAACTAGTGCGTTTAGTAAAAACGAACTGCATCAATATGATATTACCCTTGGTTCCCCTGCTGCAATAAGAGCATCCAGGCAAATCATATCAGGACTATTTAATCCGGGTGAAATATATGCAGCTTTACAGATAGCTCCTGACGGAAAAATGTATATGGCACAAAATTTATCCCCGCTTACTTCTCCTACATATATTTCCTCAATCAGCAGCCCTAATGTTTACGGCAGCGGATGCAATTTTACCAATAGTGCGATACAGTGGTCGCAATCAAACCAAAAGTCAACATTTGGCTTACCTACTTTTATCCAAAGTTATTTTTATCCTGTAGATAGTTTCACCCATACCGTTAGTTGTCAGACTTTAACAGGTACTTTTAATTACACACCTGCGTCAAATGTAGTATCAGTAAAATGGATCTTCGGAGATCCGGCATCCGGCGCTAATAACATCTCTACACAAAACAATGCAGTACATATATTTTCTGCCCCCGGCAATTATACTGTACAGCTGGTAAAATTCACCAACTGCGGAACAGATACTTTACAAAAGCAGGTAAGCACCGATGCTATAAATATTAATTTAGGTAACGACACTTTGGTTTGCGGCGCTACCAGTTTATTACTGAACTCATCGGGTGTTGGAAGTACCAATACTTTTTTATGGCAGGACGGTTCCACCAATCCTACATTTACAGCAACTGCTTCCGGCTTATATTGGGTGCAGGCCAGTAACAGTGCCGGCTGCATGAAGAGAGACAGTATCAATGTTACCTTTAAACCAATGCCGGTATATAATCTTGGTGCAGATGCGGCAATTTGTGCCGGTGATTCTTTAACACTTGATGCCACTGTGGCAAACGCCACCAGTTATTTATGGAATACAGGCGCTGCCACTCCCACCATCAAAGCATTCCAGGTAGGTATTTTCTGGTGTGATGTAAATAAAGACGGTTGCGTTTTCAGGGATAGCTTAGCTATAACGGCTGTAAAACCTGCACCGGTAGTTAACCTGGGCAATGATATTACGGTTTGCCAGGGAGTTCCTGTAACGCTCAATGCTACTAATCCTAACGCAACTTATTTATGGCAGGATGGAACAACTAACCCTGTTTATACACCAATCACTTCTGGTTTGTATTGGGTAGAAGCAAGTAACACCATCAGTGGTTGTAAAAAAAGAGACAGCATCAATGTACTGTTTACTGCTGCGCCTGTTTTTACCCTTGGGCCCGATGCAGCTATTTGTGCAGGAGATAGTTTAACACTTAATGCTTCTGTATCTAATGCTACCAGTTATTTATGGAACACCGGTGCCACTGCTGCTACAATAAAAGCATTCCAGGCCGGCCTTTACTGGTGCGAAGTAAGCAAAGGCAGTTGTTCTTACAGGGATAGTTTAATTATCACAGCAGTTAAGCCATCGCCGGTAATAAATTTAGGCGCTGATAAAACAGTATGCGAAGGCGTTATAGTAACATTGGATGCCACCTATCCAAACGCCACTTACCTGTGGCAGGATGGCAATACCAATCCCATTTACCCTGTAAGCAAACCAGGAACCTATATTGTAAAACTGGATTTAAATGGTTGTAAAAAAACTGATACGGTAGTTATCAATTACAATTTAAAACCAAAATTTACTTTAGGGCCCGATCAGTTGATCTGCCCGGGTAATACTATCACACTCAATCCTGTAACAGATCCGCTATGGCAATTACAATGGCAGGACGGAACAAGCAACCCGGTGTATACCATCACCAAAACCGGAAACTATGCTTTGACCGCCACCAATACCTGCGGTTCAACTACAGATGATATCATTATTTCAAAAGGGCTTTGCACCATATTTATACCCAATGCATTTACCCCCAACGGCGATGGTAAAAATGATTTGTTTAAAGTTTTTGGTACCGAACTGGTTACTGATTTTAATTTAAAGATCTTCAACCGCTATGGACAAATTGTTTTTGAAACAAGTGATAAAAATAAAGGCTGGGATGGTAAACTGAATGGTACCAACTCTCCCGGCGGTGGCTTTATTTATTTACTTAGTTTTAAAGAAAGCAGCTCCACAGAATTAAAAGTAGTAAAAGGCACTTTTATTCTTATCCGGTAAGTAAAAAAATAAAAAGAAGAAGCTCCGATAAAATATAGAAATTAGCATAACAAACAGAAGAATAAAAGAACGATGCAGCCAAAAATTTTAATAGCAGATGATCACAGTATGATCAGGAAGGGCCTTAAGTTGCACATGCAGCTTACACTGGGCTTTACTGACATTCAGGAAGTGGCTACCTGTAATGAGTTGATGAAGGAGCTGGTAAAAAATAAATACACCCACCTGGTGCTGGATATTATTCTATCGGATGGCAGTACGCTGGAAGTAATTCCTAACATCCGCAGAGTATATCCCGCTTTAAATATCCTTATCTTTTCGATGCAGCCGGCAGAAATTTATGGCGAAGCATTAAAGCAGTATGGCATTAACTACTACATGTCTAAATCGGTAGGCGAAGAAGAAATGGTGCAGATACTGTATAAATTCATGCATAATGAAATGCCGGTTCGTCAAAACAATATCCAGCACCAGGATAACCCTTTTAAGGCTTTAGCGCCAAGAGAACTGGAAATTCTGCACTATGTATTGAAGGGCATCGGCACCAAAGAAATAGCCGATAACCTTAATTTAAAAATGAATACCATCTCCACCCTTAAGAACCGCATTTTTGAAAAGACCAATGCCGGTAACATTAAAGAACTGATGGAACTGGCCACTTTGTATAATGTGAGTTATTAATTGATGGCAGTTATTGAAATTTTTAAATAATGCGCCGGATTGGGAAATGAAATTAGCATAACTTATGAATTAAATTAGTGTAATTTGTAGTTGACTATGCAGAAAACTTTACTCCTTCTTTTCTTTGCATTTGCCTTTACAATATCATTTGCACAAAATGAGCCCAATTGTTATGTGCAGCAATTTACTACAGAGAATGGCCTTCCTTCCAATGTGATCAGTGGTTTGCAATGGGATGATGAAACCGGCTTTTTGTGGATGGCTACCGGTATTGGTATTGTGCGTTTTAATGGCATAGATTTTAAAGTATTCAACAAAGAAAATATTCCGCAAATGGCAATGAACCGGATGCTGTTTGCCCTGCATGACAATACCGGCAGCATACATATTGCCGACCAGTTAGGCAATATGTATGTGATACAAAAAAATGAACCGGTATTATGGCGGACTGCTGCAGCATCTGGTAAACCCAGTAGTCAGTTTCCCTATTTTGCTGCTGATGCCGATACTTTTTTTCAAAAGAAGAGCAATAAAACTTTTGCTGAAGGCATTGATAAATTATTTTGCCTGAGCGATACTTCAAGCGTTGTTTTGAATAAAAATAATTTGTATTACCATTCCAAAAGTTTGCCATCACCGGTAATATTGCCTTTTAAACAGGTAAATTATATATTCGAAATTGATAAAAATTATTTTTTAATTGATACCAATGAAAAAATATACAAGATCAATTTTAATGATAATACCCTTAGCCCTGTACCCATTGCCGGCCCAAATGCAGGCTTATTAAAACCTGCCGGCGATAACAACTTATTGTTTTGGCAACCCGGTATGACTGAACCTGTTTATATAGAAGATGACAAAGTATGGGTATTGAAATATGAAAACGGTGTTTTAAAAGCTGAATTACAGTTTGTGGGCGTGCCTACAGATTCTTATATAAAATCTGTACAGTACAGCAAAAAAAAACAGTTGCTGTTTATTGGTACAGAATCATCCGGATTGATAGTGGCCAGCCTTAATAAAGTTGAATCGCTGCAGCGAAAAAATGGCAACCCTAAGAACCGCAACAGTTATTTTTCGCAGGTAGAATTAAACAATGGAAATGTACTTACCAATGAAGGCGATATTATTGGTAAAACAAATTTTCCACCCGGTGACCTGCCCATTGCCGGTAAATTTTTATACAACGTAACTAAAACCCCCGATGGCAGCCTTTGGTACAGCAAGCAGGAGCCTCACCAGCCTGTTGCAACTTTGCATCAATATAATGCAGCTTCTAAACAAACAATAGTTTACAATAAGCTGTCGCATAGCGAACTTGTTGTAACCAACAGTGAGCAATTGTACATTGTAAATCATATTGGCATAGGCCTGCTTAAGGCAGACAGTATGGATTACATATATAAATTTAAAACGCAGGCAAAACCCGGACTGGAGTCCTATGATTTTGTAGAAAGCAATGAAAAGGGTATTTTTTATATTGCTAATTGCGGTGGCCTGCTGCGTTATAATATGCACCTGCAAAAGTTAGACACGCTATTATCACGGCCGGGGTTTTGCATTGGCAATGTTTGGCTATACAAAGAGTATGTTTTGTGTGGCAGTAATGGCGCAGGATTTTATATGTGCAAGGGCAATAAGGTAAAAGCAATGCCCCTTGATAAACAAAACTCTTTATTGTTCACCAATTGTTTTGTACCTGACGACAAAGGCTTTTGCTGGATAAGCAGCAACAAAGGAATATATAAATGCCTGTTAAGCGACCTGGTGAATTATTTTGAAAACGAAGTTTCCGAGCCGGTGTACTATCACTATTTTGGCAAGAAGGATGGCATGAAAATGACCGAGCTCAATGGAGGCTGCACACCATGCGCTTTGTATATGAAGGATAAAACAGTGTCCTTTCCGTCGATGGATGGGCTGCAATGGATAAAACCAGACCAGATACAGGAAGTATTACCCACTGGTGATATTTATATTGATGAAATAGTTGCAGACAATAAAAGAATACCTGCGGATTCGGTTTCAAAAATAAAACTGGATGCCTATACCGGTGAAATAATTATCAGGCCTCAATTTGCAGCCTGGTGCGGCAGCGAAAATATTTATCTGCAATACCAGGTAAATGATACCACACATTGGAACTGGGTAACACCCGAGAGCAATGGTGTCATTCGCCTTATTAATTTATCACAGGGAAAATATACTGTCCGCATAAGAAAAATGAACGGTTACGGGCAGCATAATTTTTCGTACGCCACTGTTCAGTTTACTATCAATACGCCATGGTATAAACGCTGGTGGTTTGTGCTGCTTTGCGTATTGGCTTTTTTGGGCGTCATCGCACTTTTCTTCCGGTTTCGCACAAGGCAATACAAAATCAGGCAGTATAAACTGGAAAAGCAGGTTGCAGAAAAGACAAAGGAATTACAAACCCAAAATGAAATACTTGAAAAAAATAACACCATTAAAACAAGGTTGATTTCTATCATCAGTCATGATATTGTTACACCGTTAAGATTTGTAACGGTAGCCGGTAAAAATTTAATTGAAAAAAGAAGTCTGATGTCGGAAGAATTGCAACAGGAAACTATTCAGGAAATCACCAATACATCGCAGGAATTGCAATTGTTATCTACCAATATTTTAAACTGGATAAAATACCAGAATGAAAACAGGCGCCTGGTAAAAGAATCTTTTACATTACACGACATGATCAACCAGGTATTGGGTGTTTTATTTTCTTTAGCCAAACAGAAAAACCTGGTACTGGAAAACACTGTTGACCCTGAACTTAAGATATACCAGTATTTTGAACCACTGAAGATCCTCGTTTATAACCTCTTTACCAACGCCATTAATTTTTCAGAGAAAGGCAGCATCATCATCAGCGCACAGCCGGTTGGAGATAAATTAATTATTACTGTAAAAGATGAAGGCGTTGGAATGACAGCTGACCAGATAAAAAATATTATGGCCGATCAGTTCATTATTTCTTCTGCCAATATTGATAACAGAAAAGGTAACGGCCTGGGGTACCTTATTATTAAAGACCTGATAAAAACGATGAATGCAAAACTGCAGATCAGCAGTGAAAAAGGAATTGGGACGAGTGTGTCGATAGAGTTAAGTATTACTAAATAGTTACGGGTTAAAGGAGTTACGAGTTACGGGTTAAAGAAGTTACGGGTTAAAGAAGTTACGGGTTACGGGTTATTTGATTGTTTGCGAAGGAATGAACTCCTTTTATCAAACCAACAATCAAATAACCCGTAACTCTTCTAACCCGTAACTTCTTTAACCCGTAACTAAAAAACCTTACATCAATAAAGCACCCTCACCTTAATCGTCGCTTTCACTTTACGCAGCAGTTCTACTGCATTTTTGCTTAGCCCTTTATCTACATCCAGTACCACATAACCAATGGCTTCGTTTGTTTTTAAGTACTGCCCTAAGATGTTTATTTTATGCTTACTTAATTGGGTATTTATTTCTGATAACACACCGGGAACATTATTGTGTATATGCAATATGCGGTGCGTACCTTCCTGCGGCGGCAGGCTTAATGCAGGCACGGTATGAGAACCATAAGTGGCACCTTTCTCTAAATAATTAAACAATTTATTGCTTACATCTTCGCCGATATTCTGTTGAGCTTCCTGCGTGCTGCCCCCGATATGTGGCGTTAACAACACATTGCTCAATCCCTGTAGTGGTGTGGTAAATTTATCGCCGTTCTTTTCAGGTTCCCATGGAAATACATCAATAGCTGCACCACCTAAATGCCCTTCTTTTAAAGATTTGGCCAAAGCATCCAGGTCTACCACTTCACCCCTGGCGTAGTTAATAAGTATACCGCCCTTTTTAAAATATTTTAAGTTGCCTTTGTTGATCAGGTTTTTAGTGCTCGCTAATTCAGGAACGTGTAAGGTTACAATATCTGCATGGCTCACCAGTTCCTTCAATGTTTTTCTATCTTCTGCATTACCCAATGGCAGTTTGGTTTCCACATCATAAAAAATCACTTTCATTCCCAGGCCTTCAGCCAATACACTTAACTGGCTGCCGATATTTCCATAACCAATAATGCCCAATGTTTTACCCCGCAATTCGTAACTGCCGCTGGCATCTTTATTCCATATTCCTTCATGTGCGGCCCTGTTCTTATCTACAATTCTTCTTATCAGCATTATAGAAGCGCCGATTACCAATTCCGCTACACTCCTGGTATTGCTGTAAGGCGCATTAAAAACAGCCACACCTTTATTGGTAGCTTCTTTTAAATCTACCTGGTTAGTGCCAATGCAAAAGCAACCAATTGCCTGCAGTTTTTCAGCTGCATCCAGTACTTTTTTAGTAATCTGTGTTTTGCTTCTGATACCCAGCAAATGCACATTTTTTACCGCAGCAATCAATTCCTCTTCTGATAAAGCTCCATTTATTTTTTTTACCGTAGCATAACCGGCTGCATTAAAGAACTTTACCGCTACGTCACTTATATTTTCTAAAAAAAGGATATTAATTTTTTCTTTGGGATAACTGGTGATTTTTTTTTCTGCCATGATATTTACGCCGTATTTTGTGCAAATATATTCTATCTATGTCTTAATATTTTTATGATACCAACTTTTTCGACCTTATTCAATAAAACGGCTGTTAATTCGAAATGGCAACGTTTGCGTGAAATCTCTGCTGTACTTATTATAATTCCTGCATTATTTTCCTGCCAGGCAAGCTCAAAAAAAACGGCCGGTGGCACCCTTAAAGATACTACCGGAATTATTGAATTACCCAAGCCTGCTCCCCTCGCAAAAGCTGAAGCAGAGCGTTTACGCATAGGCTGCGAACAATGGTTTGATTCTGCATTACTTTATAAAGGATATAACGGCAGTATGCTGGTGGCTAAAAACGGCAACATCGTTTTTGAAAAATATACCGGCACAGGACATTTACCTGGCAACGACCTGCTAACCGCCTCTACACCTTTACAAATTGCTTCTACTTCCAAAACATTTACTGCCATGGCAGTTTTAAAACTATGGCAGGAAGGCAAATTGAATATTGATGACGAGTTGAGCAAGTACATTAAAATTTTTAATTACCCCGGTGTTACCATACGTTCTTTATTAAATCACCGCAGCGGCCTGCCCAATTACCTGTATTTTATGGAAAAGCTGGGCTGGGATAAAAAGAAAATTGCCAGCAACGAAGATGTGCTGAATTATATGGTTACCAAAAAGGCGGAACTTGAAAATATCACATCTCCCAATACACACTTTACTTATTGCAATACCAATTATGCCTTGCTGGCTTTGCTGGTTGAAAATGTTACAGGCGAAAAATTTCCGGCGTACCTGCAACAGCATTTTTTTGGACCATTGCAAATGAAAAATACTTTTGTTTACCTGCCTTCAGATTCTGTAAAAGTAAATTACAGCTACGATTGGAGAGGAGGTTTAATTCCTTTCAATTCTTCGGATGGTGTTTATGGAGATAAAAATGTATACACCACTCCCGAAGACCTGCTGATATGGGACAGGGCTTTATCCAGCAAAAAAATATTTACTGAAGAAACGCTGGCACAAGCTTATGCTCCCTATAGCAACGAAAAACCAGGCGTAAGAAATTATGGATTGGGTTGGCGCATGAATATTTATGCCGATGGTAAAAAAATGATCTACCACAATGGCTGGTGGCACGGCAGCCGTGCAGTGTTTATAAGGCTGCTTAAAGAAGATGCCACTATCATTCTCATCAGCAATAAAGATTTCCGTTCTATCTATCACGCTAAAATTTTATCCAACCTGTTTGGTGATTATTATACCGGTGAAGAGGATGAGGAAAGTGACGCCGCAAAAACTACTGACAACTCCTCAACTGCAAAACCTGCGGCGGTTAAAGCACCAGCCCCGGAACTTTCAAAAAAGAATGGCAAAATGCAAAAGTTGTTTAAAGACAAGAACAAAGTAAACAAGCATTAGGATTTCAGATGTATGATTTTAGATGTATGATTGAAGGAGTGCGGCTTTAGGCATTTTTGTGAAGCAGTTTTATCTGAAACGCCTCTAAACTTGCATTTTTTGCAGGTTATTGCAAACAATGTGCAATAATAGTGAGTTATTTTTGCGGCTTTTTGCAATAATTTCCTTTAATTTGAAGAGTAATTACCAGGCTAATGCTCAAAAAAGAAAGACAGGCGTATATTGTACACCAGGTAAACCTGCATAATAAAGTGCTGTCTGCCAGCCTGAGCACCGAAATAGATGTATCTGAAGACACCATCCGAAGAGATTTACAGGAACTTGCAGAAGAAGGTAAATTAATAAAAGTACACGGCGGCGCCCTGTCTCATGCTTTCAATGATATCACTTACCCATCCAAAAAAGTGTATTCGCAGGATAACAAAAAGATCATTGCCGAAAAAGCAGTGCAGTTAATTAAAGACGGCATGTTTGTGTTAACCGGCGGTGGCACTACCATTATAGAATTAGCCAGGTCGTTGCCGGTTTCATTATCGGCCACTTTTATTTCGGGTAGTATACCTGCTATCGTTGAATACATGCACCATCCCAATATTGAAGTGATTGTTATTGGTGATAAGCTGTCGAAAAATTCTAAAATAACATTGGGTGCAGATGCGCTTACCCGTATCAAAAGCTTAAAACCTGATCTTTGTTTTTTAGGCATTAACTCCATCGATCCGGAACATGGCATAACTGATAATGACTGGGACGTGGTGCATTTAAAACAAGCGATGATAAAGGCTTCGCAAAAAACTGTGTGCCTCACTATTTCTGAAAAGATCGGTAGCATACAACCCATTCATGTTTGTGATTTAGATAAGATAGATGTTTTGATTACAGAATTGCCACACGACCATCCCATGCTGCAGCCTTATAAAGATGCAGGGGTAACCGTGTTATGATTATATTGTTGACTTGCTATTATGAATTCCAATCTCCTTCAAAGAACCTTCCTGTTTGTACACTTATGTATTTAATTTTTTTAAACCAACTAAACTACACAATATGAGAAAATTTGCAAACAGATTAATTGTATTTCTGTTTTTTCTGATTCCGCTTGTTTCGCAGGCGCAAACGGTTGTTACCGGAAGGGTATTGAAAGATGACGGCTCTGCTGCCGAAGGTGCTTCTGTTACTATAAAAGGAAAGGGTACCGGAACTAAAACAGATGCCCAGGGTAACTTTACTATAAATGCTGCCAAGGGTGATGTACTGGTTATCTCGTCTGTTGATTTTGTTACACAACAGGTAACAGTTAAAGATGCCACCACCATAACAGTAAAGCTTAGACTTACCGACAAAACGCTTGATGAGGTAGTTGTTACAGCAATGGATATTAAAAGAAATCCAAAAGAACTTCCATATTCTGTACAAAAGGTATCGGGTAGCGAACTGCAGGAAACGCAAAGAGAAAATTTTGTAAACTCCCTTCAGGGTCGTGTAGCTGGTTTAACGGTTAACCAAACAGGTGGTGCTGCTGGTTCAAGCTCACAAATTGTATTGCGTGGTTTTAACTCTTTATCATTAGATAATACACCGCTTTTTGTGATTGATGGTGTAATTGCAGATAACTCTACACTTAATGAAACCAGCAATGGTGGTACTTCTTTAGGCCTTGCGTCTGACAGACCAAACAGAGGCAACGATTATTCCAACAGAATTTCTGATATTAACCCAAATGATATTGAATCAATAACTGTTTTAAAAGGACCGGAAGCAACTGCTTTGTATGGTAGCCAAGCCAGCTCTGGTGCTATTATAATTACCACTAAAAAAGCAAAGCCAACTGGAAAGCTGGCCCTTAGCTATGATAATAGTTTCAGGACTCAGACACTGAACCGATACCCTCAAAATATTTCTGCCTTTGCAGGAGGAACCAATGGCATTGCGCAGGACGTTTTTGCAGCATTTGGTCCTGCATACCAGGTAGGTACTCCCAAATACGATAATCTTAATAATTTTTTCAGAAATGGTTTTTCTCAAACCCATAATCTTTCTGCATCGTATGGTAAAAAAAATGCCAGCTTTATTTTCTCAGGTTCATTTTTTGATCAGAAATCAACTATTCCAACTAATACATACACCAGGTATAATTTAAGAGTTGGTAATACCACAAAAATTGGAAAATATATTGAGATCATGCCGTCTATTAGTTATATCAACACAGTTAATGACAAGCCGTTAAGAGGAGCAAGTGGTTATTTGTTAAACCTTTTAGTTTGGCCGGCTACAGACGATATCAGAGATTGGCAATCAGCAAGTGGTCTTAAAAAACCGCTATTCAGTTCTAATCCCAATTCAGATTTAGATAATCCTTTTTATAATGTATACAAGAATCGTAGTTCAGATAAAACCAATCGTTGGTTAGCAACATTTGGCATCAATATCAATCCTACAAAATGGTTATCTATTGCGGGAAGATTTGGTTATGATACCTATGAAAATGATGGATATACCAGGTACGATTCTATGTCGTTTTATCTAACCCGTGCTCAAAAAGGGCAGCAGGATAATTATTACAGAAGTTATTATGGCTATAACCATACGATTACCGCAACTGCAAAAAAATCTGTTGGTGATTTTACCGGTAGAATAATGGTTGGTAATATGTGGCAGGATTATGAATATCAGCAATGGGCCGTAGTTGGTAACAATCTTACAGATGCAAACCGTACAGATAGTAACAATACTGACCCTGCAACGAGGGTTCGTTTATCCAACGCCATAAAAGGTTTACCGAATTATAATATCAGAAGGTCTATGGCGTATTTTGGAGAAGTATCGATCGGATGGAAGTCGGCTGTGTTTTTGAATTATTCTCACCGCTTTGAAGAATCTTCCATTTTTCCTAAACAGTTCAGGAATTATAACTATCCTGCAGCTGGTTTAAGTGTAATCGTTACCGATTTAATACCTTCTTTAAAAAACAATATTTTAGGTTACTGGAAGCTGAGAGGTTCATTGGCAAGTACTGCAAGATCAAGTCAGCCTTATGCCAACCAATCAGTTTTTAACCAGGTACTTTCAAGTGGCCTGGGATATGCTTATGGATTTACCAACAACAATCCTTTATTACAACCCGAAAAACAACAAACTTTTGAAGTAGGTACAGAATTGAGATTTAATAATAACCGCATTTCATTAGAAGCTACTTACTATAACACCAAAAACAAGAACCTGATTGTAGAACAGTTCAGGGCAAGTTATGGTACTGGTTTTGTTTTGAACACACTCAATGTAGGAGCCAATCAAAATCAGGGAGTTGAAATTGCAGCAAGCCTCGATCTGGTAAAGAATAAAAACTTTACCTGGACCAGTCGATTGAATTTTAATAAAATGTGGAATAAGGTTTTGGAACTGCCAGCTAACGTACCAGAATTTTACCAGTCAGATACATGGCTTTATGCCAACGCACGTGGTGGCTTGGTAGTTGGAGGACCAACAACAACAATTACAGCTTACGGCTATGCAAGAAATGATGCCGGCACTTTATTAATAAGCCCAACAACAGGTTTACCGGTACTTGATAATAACTTTAGAGTAAGAGGTGATAGAAACCCTGATTTTACACTTGGCTTCGTTAATAACATGAGTTATAAAAGGTTTAGATTCAGTTTTCTTTGGGATTTAAAAGTAGGTGGCGATATATTTAACGCTACAGACAGATACCTTACTACGCAAGGCAGAAGCTTGAGAACCTTAGACAGATTAAACCCACGTGTAATTCAAGGTGTATTACAGGATGGCTTAGAAAACACTGCCACACCTACAAAAAACACTATTTCAATAACTCCTTATTACAATCAGGCATATTATACCACGATGCCTGAAGAAGAATTTATAGAAAAAGATGTGAACTGGTTAAGATTAAGGGATGTGTCTTTATCATATTCTTTCCCTGTTAAAAAAATAAAATTGCTTAGTTCATTAGGTGCATTTGTAACTATTAACGACCTGATTTTAATTACGAATTATACCGGCGCCGACCCTCAGGTAAATGGCAATACTGCGGGAAGCAGAGGCGTTGGTGCATTTGGATTTGACTATGGTAACGTAGGTACACCTGTTAGTGTAAACTTTGGTATTAAAGCAGGATTTTAAATTTAAAAAAGAAATGATTATGAAAAATATTATTTTAAAAACTTTCCTTTTTTGCACACTTGTGATTTCGTTTTTTTCGTGTTCAAAAAAAATTGATGATGTTTATCAAAACCCTAATGCTCCGGTAAGGGTTCCTGTTGAAGAATTATTACCCAATATAATTGCTTCCATGGCTGGTAATTATGCAGGGCATGGCCCGATGAACGATATCAGGTATATAGGTGCCTATGTACAGAGTTTCCAGTTCTACCTTCCTTTAAGTAATTACGACGAGATGGGCTACACTAATAACGCATCAGATATCGGGCAATCCACATGGCGTATGCATTACTATGATATCGGGCAGAATAATATGCAGATGATGGCATGGGCTGCAGAGGAAAAAAAATGGGATTATGTAGGGGTTGGTAAAGCTATTGCAGCCTGGAGCTGGTTAACCTTAACCGATTATTATGGTGATGTAATTCTAAAAGAAGCATTTCAAACAGAAAAAATAACCTTTAAGTACGATACACAAGAAGATGTATACAATTATGTTAGACAACTTTGTTTTGAAGCCTTAGATAACCTAAATAAAACAGGTGATGCTGTAAGCCAGGCTAACCTTGCCAAAGGTGATGCATTCTTTTATAATGGCGATGTAGCTAAATGGAAAAAATTTGTGTACGGTATTTTGGCAAGGTATCATAACCATCTTTCTAACAAATCTATTTACAAGGCAGATTCAGTTATTTACTATGGCAATCTTTCTATGGCTAATAACAATGATAATGCGGTAGTAAAATTTACTGCTAATTCGTTAAGTGCAACCAATAATTTCTTTGGCCCGTTCAGAGGAAATTTAACCGGAACAGGGGTTACAAATCCTACAGCAATTCGCCAGGGCGCTTATATTGCCAACCTGGTAAATGGTACTAACACCGAATTTGCAGGTGTACAAGATCCAAGAGGCTGGTATATTTTAAGAGGTAATACTAACGGCACTATTAAAGGTTTAGATCCAAACAAAGGCCAGGCAGTAATGGCGGCTAACGACAGGCCTGAAAATTTCTGGGGAGTAAGCCAGTCTGGTACTGCCAGTAATACTGCCCCTGCTAACGATCTTAACTGCCGCTATCTTTTTCGTAATAGTGCACCCTTTCCCGTTATGACGGCAAGTGAAGTGAAATTTATGATTGCTGAGGCAGCTTTTAGAAAAGGAGATAAAGCTTTGGCATACCAGGCCTACCAGGATGGTATCAGCTTAAATTTTGACATGCTTTCATCAACATACAATGTAAATATTCCTACCGGTAAAGACATTAACGCTATTAACAAGAATACTTACATGACGAATACAGCTGTAGTACCTGCAACTTCCGCTGGCTTAACTATGTCTAAAATTATGTTACAAAAATATATTGCCATGTTTGCCTGGGGTACGTTAGAAACATGGGCTGATATGAGGCGCTTTCATTATATTGACTCCTATGGAGGCCAACAGGTATATACCAATTTTGTTGTGCCTAGTGGCGGTGACCTTTTTCCTGATAACGCCACTAAACTGGTATATAGAGTAAGGCCTCGTTTTAATTCTGAATATGTATGGAACATACTGGAATTACAACGTATAGGTGCTACTAATAATGATTACCACACTGTTAAAATGTGGTTTACAGAACCTTAATAAATTCAGTCACTTTAAATAAGTAACAAATGAAAAAAATAATTAAAAATATACTGTTGGGTTCAATAATTATTGCTGCCGGCAGTTGTACAAAAAAAATCGAGTACAATGCTGAACGAATATTTGTAACCACAGATAATGCTTTAATAAAGATCAATTATTTAAGCGCCTATGTGAATAATCCGGGTGTTCAATTATCTATTAATAGCCAAAGGGTAAGTGGTTTAATTACGGGAAGAACTCCTTTTCCCGGAGGCGGTTATAATACCAATGGCTCAAATTTTCCCGACTATCTGGCGGTAGCCCCGGGAACAAATACGCTTTCTATTGCGATACCTAAAAAAAATACTAATGTAGATTCCGTAGTGCTGTTTACTACATCAATAACACTTGCATCCAATAAAAATTATACCGTGCATGTTACTGATACCCTTACTAACACTAAGGCTTTATCTATTGAAGATAACCTTACGCTTCCTGATGGTAATACCTGTAAGTACAGGTTTGTAAATATGATGCCGAATGCCCCTTTTGTAGACCTTTATTATAACACTACATTGTTAGCTACAAAAATTCCTTACCTTGGTAGCAGTGCTTATTTTAGTTATCCTGTGCAAACTGTTGCCGGTACCTGGAGCATAAGAGAAACAGGCACTTTGCCTACA
Source organism: Ferruginibacter sp. SUN106 (assembly GCF_050611765.1). Classification (NCBI taxonomy): domain Bacteria; kingdom Pseudomonadati; phylum Bacteroidota; class Chitinophagia; order Chitinophagales; family Chitinophagaceae; genus Ferruginibacter; species Ferruginibacter sp. SUN106. The sequence continues at coordinate 215,531 of NZ_JBODJC010000006.1, read as the reverse complement.
AGCACAGCTATGGCAACATATTCAAGTCTTAGCACATCAACTAACCAAAGAGTATACACTGCTTTTGCTTCTGGTTATAAAGGAGCAACAGCCGCAAATACCAAACCTTATATTTCTTTTTTATTAAACCAGTAAAATAGATTTCATAATAAATTAAAAAGAGGCCGACTTAATAAGTCGGCCTCTTTTTAATTATAAGAATTCAGGGAAATTTATCAACCTTTTGAAAACCTGCCTGCTATAAACGAAAGCGGCAATCCTATCATCACAATAAGTATAAGCGCTGCCTTTATTAATCTGAACGCAGTAAAAGGAGCCGTGCGTACATTGCTTAAAGGCACTACAATAAAATTCATTATTGCCCAGATGAATAAACCATACACAATGCCTGTTAGAACCCAATTCTTCGATGGAAAATTACTTTTAGTATACAACCAGAAGAACAGTATAGTAAATGCGAATGCAATAATGTAGTGAAACAGTAAACCCACTGCTGCTCCCCCGTTGCTGGCAGTAAAATCAGTTTTACCAAAAGCTCCGGTGGCAATATAGTTTAAAACAATCAATGGATTTTTACCGGTATTAACATACACATCTACAAATGCAGACAGGATATCCAATGTGCCCACCAGCAAGCCTGCAAGCAAAATTGTTTGAAGAGGTATTTTTCTTTCAGCAATCATGACAGATATTTTATCCAAAAAATAAATAGCAAATACTAATTGCGGTTATTAAGCCCACCAGGTCTGCCAGCAACATTGCCCCGATTGCGTAGCGTGTATTTTTAATACCTACAGCTCCAAAATAAACGGCCACTACGTAAAAAGTAGTATCGGATGAGCCCTGCATAATACAACTCAATGTTCCGGCAAAAGAATTAGGCCCAAAAGTCTTCATTGTGTCCACCATCATTCCTCTTGCGCCTGCGCCACTTAAAGGCCTTATTAAAGCCGTTGGTAAAGCATCTACAAAGCGGGTATCAAAACCCATTAATCCAAATAAGCCCTTTACCCCATCAATTATAACATCAAATACACCGCTATTGCGCAACATACAAATGGCCACCAGCATGCCCACCAGGTAAGGAATAATTTTTATCGCAGTTTCAAAACCGCCTTTTGCCCCTTCAATAAAAGCATCAAACACATTTATCTTTTTAATTAAACCGCCAATTACAATCAATAAAAAAATCAGCAGAATAAATGCATTGCTGAAAATGCCGGAAAATTGCTCCAGCCCTTCCCTGTTTAAAGTAGTAAGGTACCATACCAATGCAGCTATAATTGCAGACAAACCTCCGATCCATGCCAGCACTACGGGTTGCAATAAGTTTATTTTTTGTTTGAATGAAACAATAAATAAGGCCGCCATTGTTGCCATAAAAGTGGCTATCATGCAGGGAAGAAAAATATCAGTAGGTACAGATGCTTTATTAGCTGCACGTACAGCAATTACGCTTACAGGTATTAGTGTTAATCCCGATGCATGAAGGCATAAAAACATGATCTGTGCATTGCTTGCCCTGTCTTTATCAGGGTTAAGTGTTTGCAAGGTCTCCATGGTTTTTATGCCAAAAGGCGTGGCTGCATTATCCAGCCCCAATAAGTTGGCCGAAAAATTAAGCATCATATGGCCAAATGCAGGATGGCCTTTAGGTACTTCAGGAAAAAGCCTGGTGAAAAAAGGGCCTATGATCCGGGATAAAAAATTAATTCCGCCTGCCTTTTCAGCAATACTCATAAATCCCATGAACAAAGCCATAATGCCAATCAGCCCGATACAAATAGTGACCGCATCATTGCAGGTAGCTAAAATACCGTTGGCATTTTGTTCTTTATAAGTAATAAATTTCCCGTCAGCAAGCTTTGTATATTTTGTTTCGCCAATTTTAGTTTCCTTGTTTGTAAGCAGTAATGTGGCAATTGCCGGTGGCAGGCTGGTACTGTCAATAGCTTTGGTATTAGTGGTATCGCCGCTTTTGCCTACCACCATTTTATTAAAGATCATTTTACTATCGGCCGATGTAACACACTTGATGCCTGCAGCAAAAATTGCAATTATTATAAAAGCGCTCCATATTCTGCTTAAAGCCATAGTACGATTTTAGATGTTTGATTGCAGATTTATGATCTTTTTTACCTCATAGCACTCCAATTAGCTATGAAAATAGTATTTTATTGGCAATTAAAAATCATACATCCAAAATCAGAAATCACCACTTACCTTTGCAGCCGATTTTAAAACAGGAAGTCATTATTAGTGAATGAGTAAATCCTGTAAAAATCTGCAATCGTCAATCTAAAATCTAAAATCAGTCATGGCATTACAAGCAGGCATCGTGGGGTTACCCAATGTAGGTAAATCAACTTTATTTAACGCAGTGAGTAACAGCGCCAAAGCACAGGCAAGCAACTACCGTTTTTGCACTATTGAACCCAATACCGGTTTGGTAAATGTGCCTGATCCCCGTTTGGATAAACTGGCCGAATTGGTAATTCCTGACAGAACCGTGCCTACACAGATTGAAATTGTGGACATTGCCGGCCTGGTACGTGGCGCCAGCAAAGGTGAAGGGTTGGGTAATAAATTCCTGGCCAATATCCGTGAAGTGGATGCCATCATTCATGTGATCCGTTGTTTTGAAGATGAAAATATTTTACGTGATGAAGGCCCTATTAACCCGGTAAGCGATAAAGAAATTATTGAAACTGAATTGCAGTTGAAAGATATGGAAAGCGTGGAAAAGAAAATGCAGCGTACCGAAAAAATGGCCAAGACAGATCCGAAAATGAAAGTGGAGTTGGAGATTCTTACAAAATGTAAAGAACATTTAGACAAAGGAAAAAATATTTTATCCCTTGGCTTAAGTAAAGAAGACAAAGTAGCTATTGCTGATCTTTTCTTATTGACAGATAAACCTATTTTGTATGTGGCCAATGTTGATGAAGCCAGCATGCACACCGGTAATAAATTTTCTGCCGCTTTAATTGAAGCAGTAAAAAACGAAGGCAATGAAGTGATCATCATGACCAATGCCATTGAAGCACAGATTGCAGAATTTGAAAATGCAGATGACAAAGCCATGTTTATGGAAGAATATAAAATGACGGAGCCTGCATTAGATCGTTTAATTCATTCCACTTACAAACTTTTAAACCTCTCCACCTACTTTACTGCAGGTGTACAGGAAGTAAGGGCATGGACCATTCATCAGGGCTGGAAAGCGCCTCAGGCTGCCAGTGTAATTCATACCGATTTTGAAAAAGGTTTTATTAAAGCAGAGGTAATTGCCTACGAAGATTTTATTCAATACAAAAGTGAAGCTGCCTGCCGTGAAAATGGTAAACTAAGAATTGAAGGAAAAGAATATGTAGTAAAGGATGGTGATGTGATGCACTTCAGGTTTAATGTGTAAGGTGCGAAGAGTAAATAAAGTTTTATAGAGTTTATAAAAGAGAACGGGCTTCAAAATTGAAGCCCGTTCTCTTTATTGTAAGAATTGTAAGTTGAAAAATTATTGTGGCAATAAAACTTTATCAATAATATGATACACACCATTTACTGCAAATTTATCCATAGTAACTGCTGTAGCAGTGTAGCTAAATGGAGCTCCACCCGGAGGGAAGGTACCATAGCTGGAGAACTTTAAGCTGGTAACCGCAGGCCCTGCATAAGTTGATTGCGCCATTACACCCGGGTGAACCGCAACAACATTATTTACCAATGTTTTTATAAAAATTGGAATTGCGGAAATATTGTTAGAAAATACCCTGATATTAGGTTGATATGGCGTTGTAGTGCTGGTGGTTAAAGATGCTAACAAATGATAAGCAATGATACTTTTTACTGTACTAGCTGTAAGGGCACCATACAACGCAGGATTAGAAAACACAGCAGGAGTAGATGCCAATGCAGCAGCTTGTGCAGCAGCAGTTGCGGGAGGCACTCCTTGTGCAATTAAAGCCTGGGTAATGGTTGGTATAAGTAAATTCTGAAAAGCAACATCATTAGGTGCCAAAACAGTCATGTTGGTTACCCCATAATTTAACAGAGAATCAAATTTAGATAATCCAACAGAACCACTATCAGCACGTGCAACTGCAGCCCTGAAAAAAGACAGGGAAGGTTCTGCAGCTAACATTGTTTTTAATGTAGCAGATGGTGGTGCAACCACTGTATAAGTATGATGTATTATCCCATTGGATGCCCCCTGATCCACAGCTGTAAGAGGAATATTATTTACATATGAATAAGGTGTTCCTCTTGCCGGAAAAATGTTCATCCTTACAAATTGCTGGGTTGTATCTAAAATAAACTGAGTGGTAAAAGGGTAATTAGGAAAACCGACTCCAATCGAACCCGCAGTTACTTTTTGGCCAAGTATCAAATATTTTATAATACTATAAGCAGACTTTTGAAAAGCATTATTATTGATAAAACTTACAAAAGCTGCATCAGGAGCATTTATTGGTATTGCACCCCCAGATGCCGCATTTACAAATACTTTCATCCCGGCATTATCTACCGCAAAGATCGTAAAGGTTTTAGTTGAGTCTGATAATACAGGAACTAAATTACTGTCTGGCAAGGTAGTAGACAAAATGTTTTTTGTACGTACTATCATTTTATAGAACAAACTGTCATTTGGATTTGCTGCAATTGTTGCTGCTACATTCAAGCCACTTGGATAAGTTGGTTTAGCAATCGGAGCCAATTGCTCCAGGTCCTTATTACATGCCGTTAACAGCAACGAACCTGATATAGCAACTAAGTAAAAAGCCCTCAGTTTATTATTTATTATTTTCATTATAGTAAGTTTAAAATTTAAAATTTGGTTACGGTTTAAGTATTAATAAACATTGTATCCAAAACTCAGGTAGTATAAACCACCGATCTGTGAGTTTCCAATAGCATTATAATAATACTGGTTCAGCAGATTATTAGCACCCAATTTTATTATTGATTTTGTTTTTGGCAATTTCACACTTATCTGTGCATCTAAAGTATGTACATCAGGCAGGTTACCGCTGGCAAAATCTCCCTGGTAGTAGAATGCCTGCTGCCACCTGTACGCTACATTAAAGCCCATGCGTTTATCAGGACCAAATCCTGAATTACCAAAGCTGGCATTCGCTTTATATTTTGGTGCATTAAAATATGCTACAAAATTTGCAGGTACATCTTTTAATACATCAGATGCTACGTTAGCACCCACTGTAAAATTCAAAGGCAGCCTGTAATCTACACTAAGCCCAAAACCATAGGTTTTTACTTTGTCGGTAGAATTAACCACTACAGAAATATTCCTTCTCTTACTTGGGTTAGCAGTATCAGCCGCATTTCCCGAAGTAGTCTGTATAGTATTTACTCTTCCGGTAAAATCCTGGTATTGTCCATAATAACCGTATACATCAATCAATAGTTTGCTTCCTAACATTAATCCTTTGTAGCCCACTTCAAATGAACTTACTGATTCTGGTTTTACTGCCGGTGGATTAAATGCTTTAAAATTACTTAGTGTAGACGATCCTGTTGTAGTACTGAAAGTGTACAATGGATTACCAGGGAAACCAAAAGCATTTGCAAATGTTGGGTTACTACCGATTAAACGGGTACTACCCACCTGCAGGTTAATATATTGTTGCTGGCTGCTGGGGAAACGATATGCAGTCTGGTAAGAGAAACGTAAGTTATTATTCTCTGCCAGTTTAACCAAAGCAGTTACCCTTGGTGTAAAACGGCCTTTAAAATTATCCATTTTATCGTACCTGCCGGATACCGTTAATTTTAGGCGATCAATAATTTGTCTTGTTGCCTGAATATAAGCACCATAAGTAGCTATACCAATGGTACCAGCTGAATCTGCAAATAAAGTTCCTTGTGAATTCAACACATATTTTTTATAGTTTGCACCTACCAAGATATCAGCGAAATCTTTTGTAACTGAGGTAAGGTTATAATTACCTTCTACAGAATACAGATCAGATTTATCTAACAACAAACCACCATTCTGAGAGATGGGCCTTCTGCGGATAGCATCATAAGCAGCATTAAATGAAGGTGTACCTGCGGTCGGCCTTCCCACATCTGCTAAAGCTCTTGAAGCCTGCTGAGCATCATACTGTGTCATCCCGTTCATCAGGTTGCTTAAATAAGAAAACGCATATTGAATATACCAGTCAGTTGGCAGTGGTGTTGGATTACCGGCCGCATCGGTAGTAACTGATTTTTTCCATGATTCATTAAACAACCTTGTAGTTGCAGTGGCGTTATAAGACTCTCCTGCATTTTCCTGTGTAGTATAGGCTCTTAAAGACCAGTTTTTATTATTCAATTCTAATTTGTACTGGCCCATTTTAAAATCTTTCAATGAATACCTGTCGCTACCTGTATAAACAGTATTACCTGTACCCCAATATCCTGCTAATACGGCTTCAGTGTTTTGAGATAATTTATAATGTAAAGATCCTGCCAGCTTGAAATTGATGGTATTAGGATTCAACAATTCTTTTTCTGAATATCCTGTACGGGAAACATTTTGTGGCGTAGCCAATAAATTATTAGCTGCAATAAAGTTGGCAGCACCCGGTAAACTTGCTGCAATGCTGGCATAAAATGCACGGATGTCAACAGTGGTTTCATCTCCATAAACATTGATACCATCATAATTAGGATCAGTTTTTCTGTCGCCCGCAATTACAGCACCAGTAGTACCTGTCCTGCTGTAGTTCCTGCTGTCTGTTCCCTGCCAGTCTTTTGCCTGTATTAATTCTGCGTTGATCTTAAATGCAAATTTTTCGGATACTTTTTTACCCCAACGTAAATTCCAGTTATGGTAAGGTGATAAAGGCCTTTGCCTGCCATCAGTATTCATCATACCTTCTTTAACTAAAAAAGACAGCCCCTGGTATTTAAAAGGATTTTTACTGGTCATCAGTAAAGTACCGTTCATACCGCCAGGACCATATAATGCAGAAGATGCACCTGATAGCAATTCTATATTATCAACATCCAGTTCACTTAAACCAATGATAGCGCCTACAGAAAAGTTAAGTCCCGGCGCCTGGTTATCCATTCCATCTACCAATTGATTAAACCTGGTATTACCGCTACTGTTAAAACCACGGGTGGTAGGTGTTTTAAAAGTCAATGAAGAGGTAGTTACATCCACTCCTTTAAGTGCCATCACCACATCATAAAAGTTTGCAGCCGGGGCGCTGCGTATTTGTGCCGCACTTACCCTTTCAATAGAAACCGGGGATTCCAGAATTTTCTGTGGCACACGGGTTGCAGATACCACAACTTCCTGCCCTAATGCCGATGTTGGTTTAAATTCGACCTGGGTAAACGACGCACTACTTATCGTTACTTCCTGCAATTCGTACCCCACTGAGGAAATCAACAGAGTTACCGGTAAGCTTTTTACCGATAATTTAAAATTTCCTTTATCATCTGTAAACGTTCCTGTGGATGCTCCTTTAATGGTTACGGATACGGCACCAGCACCTTCTTTGGAAGCGCTGTTACGTACATTTCCGCTTACAGTTACATTTTGTGCAAAGGCCGCAATCGTTAAAACATTGGCCAGTAAAAAAGCAACCGCATAGCTTGCAAATTTTCTCATATAGCTTTTATTTGGGTTAAAATATAAGGCAAAATAAGCATTGTTATTTTTTTATTGAAATTTTCTTTCCAACTGCCTGTTGAATACTAATTGTAACAAATTTAGGCATTTATAACACTTGATGGTACTTTAGCGGTATGAGCCCATTTAAATTCCCCCATCAAACCGCTTTTTATAAAGGCAAGGTGAGAGATGTGTACTACATTTCTAACAATTTATTGGTAATGATAGCCAGCAATCGCATCTCCGCATTTGATGTTATCCTGCCCCGCCCTATTCCGTTTAAAGGACAAGTATTAACACAAATTGCTGCATATATGCTGCAAGCCACCAAAGATATATGCCCCAACTGGTTACTATCTACTCCGGCTCCTAATGTTAGTATCGGCACAAAGTGCGAACCGTTTAAGATTGAGATGGTGGTCCGGGGCAACCTTACCGGCCATGCATGGAGAACGTATTCCTCGGGCAATAAAATATTGTGTGGGGTAACAATGCCCGAAGGCATGAAAGAGAATGACTATTTTCCCACACCAATTATTACACCAAGTACCAAAGCTGCCGAAGGACACGATGAAGATATCAGCGCTGAAGAAATTATTAAACAAGGTTTAGCTAGTGAAGCCGAATGGAAAATATTAAGTGCTTATGCATTGCAGCTTTTTGAAAGAGGTAAAGCAATTGCAGCCAGGCAAGGTTTGATCTTAGTAGATACAAAATATGAATTTGGGAAACTGGGTGATAATATTGTTTTGATGGATGAAATTCATACCCCCGACAGCAGCAGGTATTTTTATGCTGATGGTTTTGAAGAAAGGCAACAACAAGGTGAACGCCAGAAACAACTGAGTAAAGAATTTGTAAGAGAATGGCTGATTGAAAATAATTTTATGGGCAAGGAAGGACAAACCGCTCCTGCAATGAGCGACGAATGGGTGGAAGTGATCAGCAAAAGATATATCGAGTTGTATGAAAAAGTAATTGGCGAAAAATTTGTGCCGCAGGAATTAAGTGAAGAAGAAACAGAAAAAATAATTGTTGCTGAATTAAACAAGCTGGTATAAAATTGATTGCATTTTGTAAGTGCTACCTTTACGCATTATGCAGCATACAAATTCATTTGCACAAAAGATAAAAAAATACTGGCAACTACTGGGGCCGGGATTGATTACCGGGGCAAGTGATGATGATCCTTCAGGTATTGCCACCTATTCCCAGGCAGGGGCAAAATTTGGCACTAAACTTTTATGGACTGCAATTTTCACATATCCATTAATGGCTTCCCTGCAGGAGATGTGTGCAAGAATCGGGTTAGTTACCGGGCAGGGATTAACAGGAACGATAAAACGTTACTACAGTAAATCCATTTTATACCTCATTCTTTTAATTAGTTTTCCTTCCATCACACTTAATGTTGGTGCAGATATTGCAGGCATGGGTGCTGTAGGTAGCCTGATGGTGCCGCAGGTTCCTCCATTTATTTTTTCTATATTTTTTACCATCTTATTGATGGTGAGTTTTATTTTTTTCAGCTACCGTAAAATTGCCACGATTTTAAAATGGCTCTGCATTGTTTTATTCAGTTATATTCTTATCCCTTTTTTAATTCATATTGACTGGCTCACCGTTTTAAAAAGTGCGGTGATACCCAAATTTGAAAACAATGCAGAATATTTTATGGCACTTGTTGGTATTTTAGGTACTACCATTTCTCCCTATTTATTTTTCTGGCAAGCCTCTATGGAAGTAGAAGAAGTGCAGGAGAAAAAAATAATTGTAGATAAGCTGATCATTGCAGATATGCAGTTTGATGTAAAAGGAGGTATTGCGTTTTCTAATTTTGTTTTCTTTTTTATGATACTTACTACCGGTACTGTTTTGTTTAATGCCGGCATACATAACATCAACACCGTAGAAGAAGCTGCACAGGCTTTAAAACCTTTGGCAGGCAATATGGCTTATGCCTTATTTGCAATGGGTGTAATAGGCACTGGTTTGCTGGCAATACCTGTACTGGCAGGTGCTTTAAGCTATATGATGGCCGAAACTTTTGGCTGGCAAGAAGGATTGAGTAAAAAATTTAACGAAGCAAAAGGATTTTATATCACAATGATCGTTTCGCTTATACTCGGGCTACTGATGCATTTTTTAGGCATCAGCCCCATTAAAGCGTTAATCTACACTGCGGTATTATATGGTATTACAGCCCCGGTTTTAATTGCCCTGATCTTGCATATCTGCAATAATAAAAAGATCATGGGCCATTTCACCAACAAACCTTTTCAAAACATATTTGGTATTCTTTCTTTACTTTTAATGACTGCGGCAGCAGTTGCGTTGATTTATTTTTCTGTTTGATAAGTTTATACTCCCTGATTTTATTTGTAGCTTTCTGCTTCTTATATTTTTAGTCATTTCAAATTATTACCATGATCCCGGATACTATTTTTAAACTTTGTAATACCATTGCTTTACTGGCATGGGTCATTCTTATCTTTGCAACTCCTTTCTGGAAACATACCCACAAATTTTTAGTTGGTATTGTGATCACACTTTTCTGTTTGGTATATTCCTGGTTGATATGTACTAATTTTCATGCTGCTGATTTTCAGAAATTCAGCACCCTTGATGGTGTAGTAAGTTTGTTTGCTGATAAAACAGTAGTAGTTGGTGGCTGGGTGCATTACTTAGCTTTTGATTTAATGACCGGCATTTGGATAACCAGCAATGCCAAACAATACGGCATTAACCATTGGCTAATAACGCCGGCTTTATTTTTTACTTTTATGCTGGGGCCAGTAGGTTTGCTACTCTATCTTTTGATACGATTTGCAAAAACTAAAAACTATTTTGCAGCAAATTATAATTAATTCACAATGGAAATTTTTGCAGAACTCCATCGCAGAAACAAATTACTTTACTGGTTTGGCTTGTTTAATATTGCAGTTGGCCTTGCTTGTATTATGTTACAATTTATTGATGACACACAAATACTCCATGTAAGCCGTTGGTTAAAGCCAATGAAATTTTATCTCTCTGTAGGTATAATGGTATTAACTTTTGACTGGTTGTTATTTTATTTAAATAATCCAAAAAAAATAAAAATTTATTCCTGGCTTATTGTGATCACTATGCTTTTTGAAAATGGATTTATTTTAATGCAGGCTATAAGACACACCACTTCTCATTTTAATATTACCAGTTCATTTAATGGTATGGTATTTTCCATCATGGGTTTATTAATCCTCCTATTTACTATTGTTTGTATTTTCATCACCGTCAGTTTTTTCAGGCAAAAAGAATTTACAATTCCACCTGCCTATTTTTGGGGCATCCGGCTTGGATTGGTATTGTTTCTTATATTTTCAATAGAAGGTGGTATGATGGTGGCATTACTTAAACATACCGTTGGCGGCGCAGATGGCAGCGAAGGCCTTCCTGTTTTAAACTGGAGCAAGAAATATGGCGATCTTCGGATTGCACATTTTATGGGAATACATGCATTACAGGTTATACCGCTGTTAGGGTATTATGTTGCCAGAAATAAAAATCAACTATTTTTATACACGGCTATCTACTTTATGTTTACAGCAGCTCTTTTTCTACAGGCAATAAAAGGCATCCCTTTATTTTTTTAAACAACCTAATTAATCAAATGAAAAAAATTATTGTTTCGTTATTTTTATTTTTTCCGCTGGCCATTATGGCACAGGAAAATTATTTATTGATCGGCACTTATACCGGTGGCAAAAGCGAAGGTATCTACGTGTATAAATTTAATTCTACGACCGGTGATAACAGTTTTGTAAGTGTTGTTAAAAGCTCCAACCCTTCTTTCCTGGCCATTTCTCCCAACCAGAAATATGTGTATGCGGTAAATGAAAATGCTGATAGCACAAGGTTTACTGTGGGTGGTAATATTTCGGCATTTTCTTTCAACAAAAAAAATGGTACTTTAACCGAGATCAACAAACAACCGTCAGGGGGTAAGCATCCCTGTTATGTTGCCATTGATAAAACAGGCCAATGGGTTTTTGCCGGCAACTACACCAGTGGAAGTATTGGTTTATTACATGCTAATAAAGATGGTTCACTAGACACATTAAAACAAACCATACAACACAATGGATCGGGGCCAAATACGGACAGGCAAAAAGGGCCGCATGTACACTCCACTAATCTTTCTGCAGATAATAAATATTTGTACGTGCCGGACCTTGGTATTGATAAAGTGATGATCTATAGTTTTGATAAAACCAAAGGAGTCTTAAAATATAAAACTGAAGCGCCGTCCACTCCCGGCAATGGCCCAAGGCATATGTCCTTTTCTCCCGATAATAAATTTGCTTACCTGATGGAAGAAATGAGCGGCACCGTAGTTTGTTATAAATTAAATAATGGCAGTTTACAAATGCAGCAGCGCATCAGTGCATTGCCTGCTGATTTTAAAGGTGCCATTGGCAGCGCCGACATACATGTTTCTCCTGATGGTAAATTTTTGTATTGCAGTAACCGGGGCGATGCCAACACCATCAGTATTTTTTCTGTTGACAGAACAACGGGAAAGTTAACTTTAAAAGGAGATCAATCTACAATGGGTAAAACACCCAGGAACTTTAATTTCGATCCTTCAAGCAATTTTTTACTGGTGGCCAATCAAAACACAGATGATATTTTTATTTTTAAAGTAGATAAGAAAACCGGTATGTTAACTGACACAGGAAAGAAAATAAGTGTGGGCAGCCCGGTTTGTTTAAAATGGATAAAATGAAAAAAATAGTGCTCTCATTATTCTACCTGGCTTCATTTTACATTTGTAATGCGCAAGGGACAGAAATTATAAACAATCAAAAAGTCATTACCAATGAAATGATTTTTTATACCCCCTTTGAGTTTAAAAAAAATAAGCAACCTTTATTTTTAGTGAATGATAAAGAAGTTGCCACTATTGCTTTTTACAACCGGGAAGAATTAAAAAAGATAACAGTGATACAACCTAATGCTGGTAACACGGCATTTGGCAAAAAGGGTAAAAACGGGGTAATAGTTGTTGAATTAAAAGATCCCGAAAAAACACCTGAAGTTGAAATATTAACCAATAAGATCTATTACAAATGTGCAGTTGCAGGAAAGATAGTTGACACTACACAAAAATATTACGACGATCGTAATGGGAAAAATTGTGCGGTATTGGATTTAAGAGATACCTCAAACACTCCCGTTTTATATTCCGGTTTTTCTAACGAGATTAAAATAACCCATCTTGGAGTTGGCTGGGATATGACAACTGTGTCTGTTAGTGGAGCCACAGCAACACGTTCAGAGGCCTTAGGCAATTATAAAATACTAATTAAAAAAGAAACCCCTGTAAAAATTACCATTTCAACCTGCACAACGCCTGATACCTGTAAACAAAAAGAAATTATTTTCAGGGTTATACCGCTTCCGAAAACGGGTACCTGATTTGTAGTTGATAAAATAACAATAAAAAGCCGGATCAGTTTTGATCCGGCTTCTATTATAAGTTTTATATTTTACTTAGTATGGTAAGATAGTTGTAATGCTTACTCCAACAGCATTAGTCCAAACAATCTTCATGTAGTAAGTGCCGGTACCTGGGCAGGAAGTTGGATTACCTGTAGCATCTAAACCAAAAGTAACATCTACCTGGCGCAATAATTTACTGTGTTTTACACGGCCACTGGTTAAACGGAAATTACAATCCTGGCGAATTACCATCGGGTCGATAATGGCTGTAACAAATGCATTGCCTAAACGGTTAGTACCCCATTCAGAAATACCTGTAATTCCACCATCAGTATGGGTACCTGTTGTGCTGATGACTAAACCATTATTATAAGTAAACACTCTTTGTTTACCCACCTGCCAGTTACGTTGTGTACCATCATCAAATGTGATAGACATACCAGGACTTGACAATGTATGGGTGATGGTGCCGATTGTTGGTAATTGATATAATAAACCACCGGTAACATTCGTAACTACTTCACTACCATTGATGGTGATACTTTTACCATCGCTTACCCTTGTGATTTTTATAGTGTTGTAAGTAATTGTTAACTGAGCCCCTGCGTTTTTCCATTTATCTCCTGCAGGAATAGAAACAGTAATTGAACCTGTACGTGTACGTGTACCGGCACAGTTTAAACCATTGTAAGTAATAGTCAAAGTTCTTACGGCATTTAAAGTATCGTAAGTAATAGTGCTGTTACAAGGGCTTAAAAAGTGATTTAAAAGGTTGCCGCCAGTAACTGCCATTACATTTTCTACTGAAGTACTGGCATCTGTAGTCACCTCATCCATAAGGTTAGATACATTAGCCTGGTCATCAGACTGAATTTTTGATTCGGTCACATTTTCTGATGTGCCATTGTTGTCGTTGTTAGTTTTTTTACAAGACGTGAACAAAACGGATGAGCTTAATAAAAGCCCCATAGAGACGATGATAACTTTTTTCATAACATTTATAATTTTTTGTGGTGAATTAATACCACTCATAGACTGTGGACCTGCAAAAGGGTTTAACAGAGGGTTAAATATTTTTTAAATTCTTTTTACGGTAGCAGAACGTTGTAAACGGGAAAATATTGCGTATAAAACCCACAAAAGCAAGCCAGGGCGGCATTCTGGTAACCTATTGGAAGCACCATAAATACTTACACATACTACAGGTATATTCAAAAATATAGTACAGGCAATAAAAGATGTACTGATTATTACAGTATTAATTATATCCCATTAATCTCATCCAATCTTGGCCGCAACCGTTTCTTACTTTTATTAAATACCATCATGCCTTTATCAATTCCTTTGCGGAGTTCTTTTTGTTCTTCAACAGGCAGATTATAAACGGTTTGGCAGGCCTGGCTGCAGCAGCCATCGTATTGGGTGGCACAGGCTTCGCATTGTATAAATAATAAATGACAGCCGTCGTTTTTGCAATTGGTGTGGGTATCGGCCGGCTGTCCGCATTGGTGGCATTTGGCAATCACATCTTCTGTAATACGCTCTCCCAGCCTGTCGTCAAACACAAAATTCTTACCAATGAATTTACTTTGTAAACCTTTCGCTTTAGCCTGCTGTGCATAATTGATAATGCCGCCTTCCAGGTGAAAAACATTTTTAAATCCGTTGTGCAACATGTAGGCACTGGCTTTTTCGCAACGGATACCCCCGGTGCAATACATAATGATATTCTGATCTTTTTTATCCTGCATCATTTCTACTGCCATGGGCAATTGTTCACGAAAAGTATCGCTGGGTATTTCCATGGCTTTTTCAACGTGGCCTACTTCATATTCGTAATGATTGCGCATATCTATTACTACGGTATTATCATCCTGCAGTAATTCATTCATCTGTTCAGCATTCACATACTTTCCTTTTCTCTCCATGCTGAAGCTGGCATCTGTAATACCATCGGCAACAATTTTTTCTCTTACTTTAATTTTTAATACCCAGAACGATTTACCATCGTCATCTACAGCAATATTCAATCTTAATCCATTGAGTGGCTCAATAGAATACAAGTAATTTTTTAATGCTTCAAAATTACTTTCCGGCACGCTTATCTGTGCGTTAATACCTTCATGTGCCACGTAAATACGACCAAATACTTTTAATGCATTTAAAGCCGTATACAGTTCATCACGAAATTGTTGAGGATCAATAACAGGGAAATACTGGTAAAATGAAATGGTGGTGCGGTGCTCCGTTTCCTGGTACAATAATTTTTTTAGCTCCGCCTGGGAAATACGGTTGTGTAATACTGCCATAGTTTTAAAATTTGATCCTGTTTTTGCACATATGGTCTGACGTCCTCGTCTGACCATGTACGCTCTATTCAGGAAATCTTTTGATGACCAGGGAAAATGCCCGGTCATTTATTTGATTGGATGCTTGCAGGGCAAACCAAATTACTATGGCAAAGATAAATTAAAAATTATAAACCTAATGAAACGCCCCTGCCACCTGCACCGGGTTTTATGCTGCTACCAATAATGCCGCCAAACCCTATACGGATGCCGGTTGTCCCTTTCTTTCCATTTTCGTAGGCTGTAACAAAATCAACCCGTAAAATTTTGAAGATATTTTCAAGCCCCATAAATACTTCGGCGTAATTGCTATTCTTGTTGACATAAAAAGCATTGCCCCCAACCACTAAATTCCAGTTAAGCTTTTTAAACATCGGAATTTTGTTGGTCAGCAACCCGTTTAAGTGGTGTTCAAGATGAACTATCGAATAAAAATCGGCAGCTGTGCTATTGGCATAGTAAGAAGCTAATTGAAAACTGTTTACGTATTCACTTGCCGCAGTGGAACGGTTGCCATTGAAATGCTGAAAGTCCTGTATAAATACTTTTTTGTTATTCAGAAAACCTCCTACCCCGATTTTGTATTTTAATTCTCCCGCTAACTTAAAATTCTTTGTATCACTAACAGTAAATTTCCATTTATCAAAATTCACATCACTGCCAAAAATATTTTCAATGCCCTTGGTATAATTTAAACTGAATGTAGGATACTTAGATCCTATAGCCACTTTGTTCCCGGGAAATTCAATATATTTTTGCCCGGGTTTTATACTGACATCAAAGCTTAAAATAACTGCCTGGTGGCGGCTGAACTGCTGAGCAATTCTTTCGTAAGGATAATTTGGTGTAATGTTAACCGAATCTTTTTTAAAGATGGTAAACTTGCTGGTATTCTCTACCGGTATGCGATCTTCATACAAGGCATTAACAGAAAACCTTAGCCCACTTTCATACCTTTTATTAAAACCTACGCTGCCAAAATAATTCTCGTAAATTTTTAAAAAATTATCCCCCCACAATAAAGTGGTAATACTATTGTTCAATGGCGTTATAGTACTTTCTTTATTAAACTGGCTCACACGTTTACCACCAGACAAGGACCAGCTTTGACGTTTTATTTTTTTATCACTGCTCCAGTCTCTGGTACTAAAACTAAGATCGGCCCAGGCATTTAAATGCGTATTACTAAAACCATACCTCACATGTGGCTTGATGGAAAAATTAGATTTTAATTTTTTAAGGTACCGGTTATAATAAATGTTGGTATTCAACACTACTCCTTCTACAGTATTGTATTCAAGGTTTTTTATTAACGATTCCACCCCCCAAGTGGTAGAACCCGTTTTTGTATAGTGCCTCCTGTTTAAACCAGTCCAGAAAATATCCAGCACTTTTATCTTGCCTTGTTTTTTATTCAAAGAATCCACTGATCGTTTACTTAACAAAGAATCTTTCTGCAGCAGGTACATACTATCTTTTACTTCATAATCTTTTTTCTCTTCGGGCTCAAGTGGCACGGGCCGTATCGTATCCCAATATTCCTTTGGTTTTTTATTTACTGCCGTATCATATTTTATAATCACATTATCAAAATATTTTTTACTGAAAGAAGGATTTATGACATAGTTAGAATAAACGTTTACAAAATTCCCAATAGCATCAATACCAATCAGTTTAAAATTAAAATGCAGCAATTGGTTTTTCACCCGCCATACATCATTGCCTACAGGCACGTAAAATTGTGTCAGTTGCAGGGTGTCTAAAATTTCTAATTGCGAAGTTTTAGTAAGCTTTAAATCACAACTATGTATGCGCCAGTCTCCTTCAGTAATATAAATCACACCGGAAAATAAAGGTTCATAATTTCTTCTTGGTGTTACCCTGATGCTGTTCACTTCTTTGCCATCTTCAAAAAAACTACCCAGGAATTTATATTTGTAAAACCCGATTGCGCCATCGGCAATCGGCGAAACAAATCCACGTGGATTCAGTTTTTCTGTAAATACTTTTACATTGTTAGTATACAAACTGATAAATGTAGGAAAAGTAAAACCAAAACCTCCGCTGCCACTTACCCTGCTGCTGAGTACTTCCATTTTAAATTTGTCGGGTTGTTTGGTGTGCACTTTTGCTACTGACTCCGATAAATAAATAATACCCTGTCCCGAAGAATCCAATCCCATTTCACTTCTGTCTCCATCAGGAATTTTCTGCCCCATTATTTTTCTAGGCAGGCTACGTAATTTGATAAGGTCTTTAGCATACAAGTCACACTCAAAAGCATTCACCTGTTTATTATAATAGTTTCTTTTTTTAATCGCCTGCCGGATGATAGCATAAGCAGGATCTTCGCCGCCGCTTTTTACAATCACTTCCTTCAGGTCCAGTTTCTGTTCCGTAAGTACAAAAGCAATTTGCAGGTCAGGCACGCCAATATCATCCTGCTTAACAGTTACTGTTTTTTCCTGCTTTGTATAACCAATATGCTGACAAACGATGGTGTACGTACCGGCCGCCACATTAAAGGAAAATTTGGCCCTGTTGTTGGCACTGGCCCCAACAGAGGTTCCTTTAATTGTAACCGAAGCATAAGGCAACAAATCTCCTTTAGTATTAAATACAGTTCCGGAAATTTTTTGCGCTAAAGAATAGAAACTAAGGAATACGAAACCCGATAATAGTATAAAACGCATAGAAGATTTTAACATTAGACGAAATTAAAACCGGGATTGTTACAAAGCTGTGAAAGGAATAATATTATTATCCATTCTTTGGCATTTCTTCCAGCCAGTAAATCACCATCTTTTTATTTGAAAATTGTACCAGGAGATTAAAATTAACCGTCTCTACCACAAATACCGGCTCCTCAATATCAAAATTAATAATAGCCCAGTAATAGCTCAGCTCCTTTTCTTTTACTTTTCTTATCAGTGGAGTGGTATTGCCTACATCTGTGATAATTTGTTTCCACAGCGTCTTAAAATCTTCCTTATCCTGGATCAGTTTGCCATTTAATACTTCCAGGGTTTGTTTTTTTGTAATGGTATCAGTAAATGGTACACGAAATTGTACATTACCGGCTTTTATCTTTCCTATGGTAGGATTCTCTTTATAACGTTTCCATAATCGTGGGCCCATAAAAACAATGCCGTCGAATAAAGAATAAGTTGCTGTTGCACTGTTCAGTTCCATTTGTAATAATGTACGGGCATTATTGTTAACCGCTGCTTCTTTCTTTTTATATGCCACTCCTTTAGGAATTACTACAGAATCCTGGGCATGAAGTGAAACAGTTAAAGCAATTAACGCAACAGTAAATAATTGTTTCATAGTTACAATTTATTTTGATTTTCTAAGCAAAGAACCGCTTAATGCTCCAAGGCCAGCCACCAGTGCGCCAACTATTGCAGTGGCTAAAATCAACAGGTAAGGGCTATCGATTTTTAAAATCAGCAGCGAAACTTTTTGCGCCAATATGTGATCATTATTGCTACTCATCCAATAGCTTAAGCCTCCCCACAATAAAAATAATGCTAAAAAAGCAGTAAAAAAAGCTTTACCCGGCTGCAGAGGGATTAAAGCTGCTACAACAAATGCTGCAACAGCTATACTCCACCAGGGAAGAAAAAGACAGGCCGCAAAACTTAACAATGCAGTAAGTATAAGAGAAGTGATGAATTTCATTTCAGGTAAATTAATTTGTTAATTGGTTTATTGGTTAATCAGGAAGAACTATTTAAGCCACATCAGCTTTTACTAAAACTCATTACTGCTTTTACACGGTTGTCCTTCTCCTCACCTTTTGTCATCATCCACAGTGTATAATATTTTCCGTTGGCCCATTGATCAACAAAATTATCATAGTATTTACTGCCGGGATTGCCACTTTGCCCACCGGGATACACACCATAAGCTTCTGTTTTTTGTGTCAGGCTTATTACCATACGCCAGCTGGGCCCGTGTTCCGGCTTTGCTGCATTAATACAATGTGTGCCGCCGCCAATTGGTAAGTTCATCCTGTTAAATGGTACCAGTATCCTGGCAAGGTGAGTAAGGTGCGTTCCTTTATGTTTTTCCCATTCCAGTTTACCTTCAAGCTCTGATTGCTTTAATTGCACCGCAGTTTTTTTAAATGCTGCTGTTACTTCATCTGCAAGTGTTTCTGTTTGTGGTGTGGTAATATTATCTAAAAATTTGTAAGCAGAATCTTTTAGTATTCCTTCCAGTAAAGTGCTTTCCACAGGTAGCAATGTATTTTTAGGCGCTTTTGCATATTCGTCTTCATATACAGTATCTTTAAAATTATCCCATAGTTCTTCAAAAACTGTTGCACCTTTTGAACCGACATCGTTCCTTATATTCCAGTTTTGTAACAATGTAAAATACTTTTTTTCATCACTGTTTAATTCATTCTCTTTTATTGACTTTAAAAACAAAGGCATTACCATTGCTGCTACTGTATTATGATTATCAGTTTGCAAAGCCATCATATCCTGCGGTGTTATATTGCTCATTGCAGTAAGCCGCTTATTAATTTCAATACCACGATACATCGGGTAACTTTTTCCAAGGTAATAAGGATAAGTCTTATCATCAACCGGTTTTTGATTGGCACTGCTGATAAAGCCCCTTTCCGGGTTGTATTGATAAGGCACTTCATCCTGCGGAATCATGCCCTGCCATAAATAGCTACTATCTGTACCCGGCATTATAAAATCGCCCTGGCCTTTCCACTTGGCCGGCCAATCGCCCTGTGTACGAATTGCAATATCTCCGCCCTTGCTGGCAAAAGCACAGTTTTGTCCGGGTGCATGAAAATTAACCACTGCCTCTTCATAATCGGCATAATTTTTTGCACGGTCAATTAAATTAAAATATTTCAGTTCATTGCTGGCATCATGTGCTTTCCAACGCACGGCGTAATATTTATGGTTATCAATTCTAACGCCGCCATAAGATTTATCAAACATAACCGGGCACCAGTCATTACCCAACTGTACATACGCTACTGAATCAATAAAATCAGGTTTGCCTTTTATTTTAATTGTATCTACTCTGAATGTTGTGGCATGATAAGTACCATTAAATAGATATTCTTTGCGGCTATCATCTTTAAACTGTATTTCATAATAATCTCTTACATCTCTTCCCCCATTGGTAACACCAAAAGCACAGCTGTCATTAAATCCAATGATCACTCCGGGAGAACCGGGAAAAGAAACACCATAAGCATTAAACTGCGGTGTTGAAATCTGTATTTCGTACCAAAGCGAAGGAAGGTTTAATCCTAAATGCGGATCGTTACATAAAATCGGCGCACCACTTTGAGTTTTTTTACCGCTGACCGCCCAGTTATTACTGCCATTTTCCCTGTCTGGTTTTTCTGTTTCATTTGCTGCAACCGAAGTATTTAAATAAGCTGAATCTGCTGCAACCGGTGCTTTGGGGAATATTTTTTGTGTTGGTAAGACTGTCCCTTTAGGAATAATGGGATCCAGAGAGTCCTGTATTGCAGGATACAGTTTTGCAAAATCAGCTTGATTAAAAAAACTTTTTGCATTGGTCATCTCCATATCATTTTCAGTTGCGGCCAGCTCGTAACACATGTATTTTAAAAACAAAGATGTTTTCAAATTTGTCCATGGCTCGGGCTGATAACCAATTATTTTATATTCTATTGGCAATGTACTTTCTGTTAACGAACTGATGTAGGAATTGATACCTGCAGTGTAAGCATCACATTCAGCTTTAATCACCGGGTCTTTTTCCATTTCTTTTTGTGCTATTTCAGCAGCATATACCATTCCCAGTCTCCTGAATTCACGATCATGATTCAACCCTTTTTCACCCAGTATTTCACTGGCTCTTCCCCCTGCGGCAAAAGTCTGGAGCTCCATTTGCCACAAACGGAATTTTGCATGCAGGTAACCTTGTACAAAATAGGCGTCGTTTTCCTGCTCTGCAAAAATGTGCGGTACCAAACGATCATCCAGGTAAACATTTACTTTACCATTTAATTGTGGAAATTTAAGATCAGCCGTAAAATCTTCGTTTGTTTTTTCGGCATTTTGCCAAATACCATGTTGCGGACTTAATAATTTACCTAATGGTGCCTGCAAAAGCATTGTGGTATTCAATATAGTTATTAATACTACAGTAATAGCTGCAGTAATAATGGAGAAAGCAATCCTCATAAAGTATTTTTATTGTAGTGTAATTTAACGAAAATAATTTATCCATGAAAAATACTGCAAACAGGTAGTGCAATAATAGTTTGTTGTAAAAAATACAACTAAAAGGGTATTGTACGGGTTTAAAAGATGTAGCAATTTTACATCAGCTAATAAGTAATCGCTAAACCTATCACAATATGCTGTCTGCCGCTTTCAGTTTCAGTAAGAGCTCCCGGAATGTGGCAACTATACCACAAATACAGACAGCAATAACATCTTAAAAACGGGGACTCTTATCCGTACTCCTTTTGTATAGCAAAAAAATAAAAACTGCCTTTTAACAAGGCAGTTTTTTATTTTTGTATTATGAAAGAAGAAACCATCGATGTAAAAAATATCCTGGGCTTAAAATTACCTACCGATCCCCGCTGGGTAAACCTGGCAGAAATAGAACTGGAAGAGATACTAACCGACCATGCTTATTGCGAACAGAAAGCAGCCACTACCTGCATATCTTTAATACAGCGTTATCCCGACAGAACTGAATTAGTGGAGGAACTATCGCCAATTGTTACAGAGGAATGGGGACATTTCAGAATGGTATTGGCGGAACTGAAGAAAAGAAATTTACAATTGGGCAAACAACGCAAAGATGTTTATGTAAATAAATTGCTTGAATTTCAGAAAAAAGATGGCAGTGTGGAAGATCGTTTTTTAGACCGCCTTTTAACAATGGCATTAATTGAAGCCCGGAGTTGCGAACGTTTTAAACGATTGAGTGAAGGATTAGATGATGAATACATGCGTAATTTTTACAGAAAATTTATGGAGAGTGAAGCCGGCCATTATACTTTATTCATCAATTTATCAGAACTGTATTTACCTAAGCCAAAAGTGCGGAAGCGATGGAGTGAGTGGTTAAAATATGAGAAGGAATTAATGGAGAGTGCGGAAGTGAGAGGAGACAGAATACATTAGGATTTCGGATTTATGATTTGCGATTTTAGATTTGTTTTGGATTGAAGTATTCCTCTTCTTTTGCAAAACTTAAATAGGGATGTTTGTTTTGTAAATTTTTTATTTTAGTGAGGTTAGTTTGCTGAAATTTTTTGTGTGCTTCGGATGTTGAGTTAAATGGTTTATGGCTGATTGCGGCATTGATCTCATTGATGGCTATCATTAACTCCTGCGTAGTTTCATCAATACAGCATGCAACAAATTTCTCCCACACATAATTAGTAGCAGCATAATTCGGATGCACCATATCTTCTGCAAAAAAACGATAGTCCCGTAGATCGTCAATCACTAATTCGTAAGCAGGAAAATAAAAGACATCAGCAAATGTTTCTGTTACAAGATGAACGGCATTGATTAAAGCCGCTTTGCTGCGGTTATTTTCTACAAAACCTTCTCTTAAATGTCTCACCGGGCTGATGGTGAAAATTACCTTTATTGAAGGGTTAAAGTTTTGTAATTGCTTAATCATTTCATTTAGCAATTCAGTTACTTCAGCATTACTTAGCAATCTTCTGTTGAACCAATCTGCCGGTGCTTTATGATTATTGGCTGCAACGGCTCCTTGTTTTGCATTAGCCGCTTTTTCCGATAATTCATATACCCATGCTGAGCCCAAAGTAATTACTACAAAATCCGTTTTTTTTAAATAGCTGTGTGCCACATTGGTTGAAGCATTTATTTTATTCACCGCTTCTTCTTTGGTAATGCCCGAAAAACGGCTGTGGTGCTGCCAGCTATGGTAAGCCTCATTTAAATAAAACAAATCTTCTTCCTTAATTATTTTATTTACAATATAATTTTCCAGTGCTTCCTTTACACTCACGGGATTAAATAAAATACCATTGGGGTTTTGCAACACTGAAAATTTGTGTGCAACTAATTTATCACCGATATTTTCGGTAAAGCAACTGCCCACCAGCAACAATTTATGCTGATGGTTTATTTTTTGTAATAACTGTTTTGGAGAAAATTCTAAATGAAAATTCATGGTTGCCACTAATTGCACGAATTTACACTAATGTTTTTTATTCGTGATCATTAGCGACATTTGTGGCTAAATAAAAATTTCAGCCGCCATCCTGCTGCATTTTTCTAATGCCTCCGTATTTAATCCTAAGAGTAAGTTCAACCGTTCAAAGTAAGGTATCATCAGTTCTGTATCCATGTTGCCCACCAGTTCATCATCTGCCATGGGGCAACCGCCAATGCCTTTTAAAGCGCCGTCAAAACGTATACAGCCTGCTGCCAGTGCCGCATCCACTTTTTCTTTCCAGTGTAATGCTGTTGAATGGAGGTGCACACCAATTTCAATATCCGGTAATGAGTCTACTAAATATTTTGTTACGCTGCTCACCTGCGCTGCTGTTGCCAGTCCTACAGTATCAGCCAGTGAAATTATCTTTATATCCATCGCCACCAGTTTATCCACCCAATCAAAAACAATGGCTTCATTATACTCATCTCCGTAAGGATTACCAAAACCCATAGAAATATATACTACCAATTCTTTTTTATTTTTAACGCACAGGTTTTGTATCTCTTCCACTCTTGCTAATGATTCAGCAATAGTTGAATTGGTATTTCTTTTTTGAAATGTTTCTGAAACTGAAAATGGAAAACCCAGGTAAGTTATTTCATCGTACACCACTGCATCTGTTGCACCTCTTTCATTAGCTATAATAGCCAGCAGTTTTGATGTACTACCTCCCAATTCCAAATTACCAATTACTTTACCGGTATCTGCCATTTGCGGAATTGCTTTTGGCGATACAAAACTTCCGAAGTCAATCGTATCAAAACCCACTTTCAGCAATGCATTGATATATTCAATCTTTTTTTCTGTGGGTATAAAATGCAGCCAGCCCTGCATAGCGTCGCGGGGGCATTCTATTAACTTAATTTTCTTATCTATTTTTTGCATGCCTGTACCCTGTCTCTTAGTGTTTTAAAAAATTTAACCCTTTCTTTTTCTCCTGTACCACTTATCATTACCGAACGGCTAACGAGATTATTAAAATTATCAAATGTTTTTTCAGTAAACTTTTTATCCATTGTACTGATGTACTTCAGCACAATATAATTAATGAAAGAAATGCGATGCCCGTCTAACTCCACCATAATGCTGTTATTACCTAAAATAATTTCGTTGATATATAATTTTAAACTGGCTTTGTAACCAGCCTCTCCTGCGCCAGGTAAAAACTTAATACCTTTTTCTGCCTGCTTTTGTAAATGTTGCAGCATGGCATCACAACTATCCACAACCAAAGCAAGATCTTCTTTAGTATCAAAAATACCTGCATCACGATAATATTCTATTTGCAAAATGGTACTGTTGATACTTTCGTAATTCCATAATTCAGATGAAGGCATCTCATTATACCCCTGCAGAATTTTTTGCCCCATGGCAAATGATTCTGACACGTCGTAGTTTTTTATACTGAAGGTTTTGCCATCGTATACCGGATTATTTAAAATGCTCTTATCCCAAAAGAATGCCTTAAAAGCGGCAAGCTCTTTAAAATAAAAAAAATGAAAGAAAGGTACATCCTTGCTCAGGTACAACATTTCCTTTTGTTTGGCCTGCTTAAATTGTTCAAATACCTGCAGCAATCCACCAAGATATTCTTTAAAATCTTTTACATCATTATCAGCTTCAGGGTCGGTAAATAAAATTTTATTGCTCCGCAATTGCAATACCTGGTCGAGTGATAAATTGAATTTTTCGCAAAGCAATTTTAATTCATCCAGCGTAATAGGTTTTTCGCCACGGAGGCGCCGGTAAACGCTATCATAGCTGATATCAAGTAATTCAGCCAGCGTATCTACTAATGAGATATGTGCAGGCAATCCTTCCTTTATATAGGCAAATAACTCTTTTTGCAGGTTAGGCTCTGTCATACAAATTAAATTTACGGATTTTCCGTAATTATAAAATTTTGTTTATCATAAAATGCAGCTGCAAGGCAGAATAAATCATATTTTTCTGCAATCTCGTTTTGCGGCCACACTTATGTGCACCGGCTGGTAAAAAACCACACTGTTGATTTCAACACCTGCTTAATCAATTATATTTCCGCAGCAACCGCTGCTAGTTTTACCAGGTAATTAAACAGCAGCATCATGAAAAAATTATTCCTCTCAGCAACACTTCTCATCTCGCTTTTTGCCGCAGCGCAAAACGAAAGACATAATTTTTATGTTACCGGAAAAGATAAAGGGTTTCATTTTTCCTCACTAACCGTAAAAGCGCAGGCATTTTTTCATGATGTATTCCATAAAAAATTCCATTTCATTATTGCTGGTTCAGATACAGAAGCTACTCAAAAAATAGCCAGGATATTAAACAGGCATCATGGGATGATCGGTTCATTATGGTTCGACAGCCACGGCCTTTACAAACAAGGCTACTCTTCTTTTCATATTGGCAGCAACGAATTCAGTTATAAAAATATTAATGACAGTACGGCTACTACCTGCCTGCAACAGTTGAAAGTGTATTGCGATCAAAATACCAATATTGGTATTGGCAGTTGCTATGGTGGCGCCACATTTACCTTTCCCGGTAATGAACATGCCCCTGCGGGAAGAATGAATGGCGATTCGCTCATGATGGGTATTGGAAAAATATTCAGCAACAGTACTATTTATGCAAGTGAAAGTTGGGTAATGAATAAGCCGGGAATATTTGGCGACAACTTTGCCTTTGCCGGTTATCCCTGGGGCAAAAAATATAAACAATCAGTTTGGATGCCGGTTTGGAATTACCTGGGCAACTGGAAAAAATATAATAACAGCACTGAACAAATGCTGAGTGTAAATACTGTGGCGCTGGATAAAAAAGGCAATATCAATATCCGCAGCAGAAATTACCTGGAACTGGACAAAGCCAAACGCAAACAGCAAAAGAATCTGGCTAAACTGGAAGTAGCCGCCAATCAAAAATCATCAACAAACGAAAATTAAAAACATGTACCTGAGAGAAAAAAATAAAAGAAGATTCTACCTGCTTGTATTGTTCTGCATGATGCTGATATAAAAGAGATTGGTTACAAAACTATACCCCCATCTTTTTACTACTGAATTATCCCCGTGGCAACAAATACCATCAAGCCCTCAAATACCTGCCTGCAGGCATTTTGAGGGCTTAATTATAATTTCCGGTATTGCTGAATAAATGTACTTACCTTCAATATATCTCTTCCCCGGAAACAAGTGATTACTGCCCTCTTTTTCAATACCGGTTTTTACAAATTGCTCAGTTGTTTTTCACTACAACTTAAAACTTTAATTATGAAAAGGATCATCGGCCTGTTTATGCTCAGCATTGTTTTATTTTCCTGCAGTGGGTACTACAAAGTGCTAACTGTAAAAAGTACTGCTGCAGCTGATTGCATCCATACCCTGGAAATGAAAAACAGGTATTTTATTTTGCATAGCGACAGTTCGGTTTTTGCAATGGAAAATATTTCATTGCCTGACAATAAGAATAAAATACAATGTTCGTTGGTTGCCCTACCTGAGATGCATACACTATATCCGGGTAGCAGCAATCCTAAAAAATTAAAATACCAGATGGGTGGCGATGAGTATAACGGAGCTGTAATTTTAAAAGAAGTACACTTATACCTTTCAACGGGTAATACTTTTGCAGCCGGCCTGGCCGAAATTGCAATTGCAAAAATAAATACGATAGAAGTGTTGGAAAAAGACAAACAAAAAACAAGAAGGCATCACGTGGTTGGCTGGGCTTTGGGTATTGGCTCTGCTGCGGTAATAGTGGCACTTATTGCAGCTGCCAGCCTCAGTAAAATGACGCTTTAAACTGGCAGCCTTTACTTATCCCCGTTGCTTCATGGCTTCATATAGTATGATGCCTGTGGCAACGGACACATTTAAACTTTCAAAATCTCCTGCCATAGGTATTTTAAATTGTTCGTCGCAGATCTTCATTAAGGCTGGGTAAATCCCTTTGTCTTCGCTGCCCATTACAATTGCCGCAGGTGCTACAAAATCAAGATCGCTGATATTTTTTTCTGCAGTCATTTCACTGGCATATACTTTAATACCATTGAGGTGCAGGTCATCAACTGCTTTCATTAAACTATTAACACGGCATACTGCAATCTGCTCCAATGCACCGGCGGATGTGGTAATCGCATCTTCGTTTAATGCCCCCACTCCTTTATCAGGGATGATGATGGCATTTACGCCAAAGCAAAAAGCACTTCTGGCAATACCGCCAATATTCCTGATGTCAGTAATGCCATCTAAAATTAAAAACAAGGGTGTTTCACCTTTATCAACAATAAAAGAAATTACAGACTGCAGATCCTGGTATTGTATTTTTGAGATCAGCGCTATACACCCTTCATGATTGCTCACATTAAAGTTGTTCAGCTTTTCCACCGGTACTTTATTAATGGGTACCAGGTGTTCATCGGCTAGTTTTTTTATTTCATCAATCACTTCGCCATGCACCGTGGTTTGCATGTAAATACGTTCCAGTTGTTTGCCGGTTTGCATAGCTTCAATAACGGCTTTACGGCCAATTACAAGGCTGCTTTTTTTGGGGCGCTGATGTTGATGTTTAAAATTTCTCACAGTTCAAAATTAATCTTTATTGCGGCAATAAAAAACCATCCCGCCAAAATGGACGGGATGGTTCTCATTTCATTTATAAAAAATTCAGGAATTATAAACCGAAAGCTTTCTTCACTTTTGTTACATAATCCAGTTTCTCCCAGGTAAACAATTCTACTTTTTTAGTTACTTTTTTACCATCAGGAGAAGTAAATGTTTTTTCTACGATCTGCGGTACACGGCCCATATGGCCATAAGCTGCAGTTTCGCTATAGATCGGGTTACGCAATTTCAATCTTTGTTCAATAAAGTAAGGACGCATATCAAAAACGCCTTCTACTATCTTGCCTATTTCGCCATCAGTCATGCCCACTTTTGCAGTACCGTAAGTATTTACGTTGATACTGGTTGGTTTTGCCACACCAATAGCGTAAGATACCTGTACCAATACTTCGCTGCATAAACCTGCCGCTACTAAGTTTTTAGCAATATGCCTTGTAGCATAAGCTGCAGAACGATCTACTTTAGAAGGATCTTTACCACTGAATGCACCACCACCATGAGCACCTTTACCACCGTAAGTATCTACAATAATTTTACGGCCTGTTAAACCGGTATCACCGTGAGGGCCACCAATTACAAATTTACCTGTAGGGTTAATGTGGTATTTAATATCGCCATTGAAAAGTTTAGCGTATTTCTTATACCTGGTTTTCATCCTTGGTATTAAGATATTGATCACATCAGCTTTAATTTTTGCCAGCATTTTTGGTTCGCTGTCAAAATCGTCATGCTGTGTAGAAATTACAATAGCATCAATACGTACCGGTTGGTTATTATCATCATACTCTAATGTAACCTGGCTTTTTGCATCCGGACGCAGGTAAGGCATTTTAGAATTCTTTTCCCTGCGGATAGCTGCTAATTCAATCAATAAATTATGAGCCAGATCCAACGCCATTGGCATATAATGTTCTGTTTCATTAGTTGCATAACCAAACATCATCCCTTGGTCGCCGGCACCCTGTTCTTCTTTCTTTTTCTTATCAACACCCTGATTAATATCAGCACTCTGTTCGTGAATGGCTGATAATACACCGCAACTGCTTGCTTCAAACATATATTCACTCTTGGTATACCCGATCTTGCGGATAACACCACGTGCAATTTCCTGCACATCTAAATAAGCTTTACTTTTTACTTCACCTGCTAATACCACCTGGCCTGTAGTAACCAAAGTTTCGCAGGCTACTTTACTATTGGCATCAAAAGCAAGGAAATTATCAATTAATGCATCGCTGATCTGGTCAGCAACTTTATCAGGATGTCCTTCACTAACAGACTCTGATGTAAATAAATACGGCATATTGTTTTTTTTAAGATTGCAAAGATAAGGGTGCTGTAGTTAAAGAACAAAGTCTCCCTGAAGTTTAGGGAGACTTATACACCTATCTTAATAAGTTATTTTAAATTTTTGAATACACCAACCTCAGGCGCAATTTATAATTCGCATTATTACCACCTCCTACTTTAACCCTGCCAAAAGCTAAACGGTTACTTCCGCTTCGCCTGGCATCATCAAATGGAGAGGCATATTGAGGATATTCAGCCATATAGGGTGCATATAATCTCAGCTGATAATTAGTTGTATGTTTTGTAACTATCTGTTGTACGTATCTTGTTATATTAAAATTATAAGCCTTAATGGTATTACCAAACTGGTCAGTCTTATCCTTTGCATATCCGCCATGGTATAAAAAGTCAACTCCGGCTGAAGGGAAAAAAGTATTCAATTTAAAATCCGGGTCGTAACTAACATTTGGGTTCAGGTCAAAATAGATAGGTTTCCATTTTGTGGTTCCTGTATCTTTTAAATCTATATACAAGAAATTAGTTGGCGTATAAATTACGCTGGATGGATCCGGTATCTGCTCTACTATAATTTCTGCCCTGTGAATTATCCTGTTGGAAATAGTTGCTAAAGCAGGAATATCAAGATTTGCATAAGTACCCGGACTTGTTTGCAAATAAATTTCACTGGGTGCTGGCGTTAATACAGGATGCCCCGAACGATTGCGGATAACATTATTGGCAGTAACAGAACGGGTATCTCCACTACTGATCAATTGCAAAGCAGTGTATGTGGTATCTACAACCCCACCATTTTTTCTCCTGAAATGTACTTCCAGTTTAGAGGAACTATCGGTAAAATTTGTATAAAGCAACCCGTTTCCACTACCATTTACTGTTACAGCAAAACCATTATTAAAAAGCCTGAAAAGAGAATCAGACCTGAAAAAATTATTAGTTAATACGTTGGTGTCGAGCGCAAAAAACTGGCTGGCCACAGAAGGTGTAAATTTGATA
This sequence comes from Ferruginibacter sp. SUN106, assembly GCF_050611765.1. Lineage (NCBI taxonomy): Bacteria > Pseudomonadati > Bacteroidota > Chitinophagia > Chitinophagales > Chitinophagaceae > Ferruginibacter > Ferruginibacter sp. SUN106. Next base: position 184,932 of record NZ_JBODJC010000006.1, on the reverse strand, counting down.
CGGATCTGATTTTTTACCGAATCCTTTCCATTAGCATATTTTACATAGTTACCCAATTTTCTCACATCAATGGTGGCATTGCCCAACACGCCAGCTACATTTGGTGCATAATTAATATTTCTTGATTGGCTGATAGAATCCCATAACCCGTTATTGTGAAAAATATTCTGAATAGCATTTGCCTGCAACTGAAGCGGAACAGTACTATCTCCCCAAAACCCTTTATAACTCAAACAAAGTACAACAGAATCAAATCCTACTATTGTATCCTTGGCATTGCCATAATAAAACGGATAAAAACCAGGCTTGAATTGTGTATAAATGTTTGCGGTGGTTGCACCAAATAAAGGGTCATTAGGAATTTTACCCAACACATGATCGTCAGAATAATTCACTATAGTGGAATCCTGGTCAAAAATACCTTGTGTGGTGTTAATGGTAAGAAGAGTATCAAAAGTATTAACATTATCCACCGCAGGCAAAAGATCACTGCCAATATCAGTGGTATCCAACTTACTACAGCTCCAGTTAATAAATATAAGAAACAAACAAGCAGTACTTGCTATCGACAGAATACGTTTTTGCACAAAAAAAAATTTAATAAAATGTGTTGGTTTTTTCTATTTGGCAAGGTCGGCATATAATTGCAAATAGTCTGTTAAATCACTTTCAGCATTATACTTCACAATCTTCTTTCCCTTTACTTTTGAAAATTCTTCTACCAGTTTTTTATCCGCTTTATCCGTACCAAAAGTTACCGCATCTGCAAAAGTTGCACCTCCTTTAAACATGGCTGCATTATTTGCATCTTTAAAAGGCTCCAGTTCTTTTTTGGTAACATAATCGTTAATGGTAGCCAGCTTTAAAAAGTCGGCACCCAGTTTATCTTTAAATGTATTTTCACCAATCGTATACACTACTTTGCAATTACCAAATACAGGTTCTTTTTTGTAGGCATTCTTAATGAACATGGGAATTAAACCGGTCATCCATCCGCTGCAGTGAATAATGTCTGGAGGCCAGCCGAATTTTTTCACCGTTTCCAATGCTCCTTTACAAAATAGTACCGTCCTTAATCCATTATCCTCAAACCATTTATCTTTTTCATCAGTAAATACCGATTTGCGCTTAAAATAATCTTCATTATCCAGGAAATAAATCTGCAACCTGGCGTTGGGCAAAGAAGCCACTTTGATCATCAAAGGGTAATCATCATTATCAATAGAAACATTGATACCCGATAAACGAACCACTTCATGCAACCTGTGCCTCCTTTCATTAATAGTACCAAAACGAGGCATGATACACCTTACTTCCATACCACTGTCATTCGACTTTACAGCCAGCTTATTCACAATCTCTGCAAAATCCGTAAGCTCCAGATAAGGCGACATTTCATTGGCAATAAATAAAATTCTTTTCTTTGTTGACATTTTGCGCTAAGTTAGTTGCTCGTTTAATTTTCTAAAGGAGTGCAAAAGTACGAATTTTATTTGGGAAATTGAGATTGCACAAGCCCTTGAAGCCTAATAATCACTAAAATGATACTATTTAAGAAAATTGCCGAACTGGGCGCTTTTATTGCAGAACAGAAAAAAAAAGGCCGGATTATTGGCTTTGTGCCCACTATGGGAGCGCTTCACAATGGCCATATATCATTAATAAATAATTCAAAACAACTGGGACAGCTTGTAGTGAGCAGCATTTTTGTAAACCCCACCCAGTTTAACGATGCCAAAGATTTTGAGAAGTACCCGGTAACGCTGGAAAAGGACATCGACCTTTTAGAAAAAAATGGTTGTGAAGTATTATTCCTGCCATCGGTTAAAGAGATGTACCCTGACGGTGTAGCCAACCTGCCTCATTATCAATTGGGTTATTTAGAAACTGTTTTGGAAGGCAAATACCGCCCCGGGCATTTCCAGGGTGTTTGCCAGGTAGTGCACCGGCTATTACATGCCGTGCAACCGGATCAATTATTCCTGGGCCAAAAAGATTACCAGCAGTGCATGGTAATAAAAAAACTGATTGAACTGGAGAACCTGAAAATAACTGTTGTTATTGGTGCTACTTTAAGAGAGCCTGATGGGCTTGCCATGAGCAGCCGGAATATGCGCTTAAATAATGTGGAAAGAAATCAGGCCGTTAAAATATCCGAGACATTACAGTTTATAAAAAAAGAAATCAGGCCCGGTTATATAGAAGACTTAAAAGACAGGGCTGTACAATATTTAACTGCAGAAGGTTTTAAAGTAGACTATGTTGAAATTGCAACTGCCGATACTTTGGCACTCGTACAAAACTGGGATGGTAAAACTCCATTGGTTACACTGGCTGCTGCATATTTAAACGAAGTAAGGCTGATAGATAACATGCTTATACCATAAAAAAATAATCATTATCATTTTATATTTCAATTGTATTAAATAATCTATTCGTAATTTGAGCCGGTATGCAAAAACGGTTAATTTCAATACTTAAATACGCATTTTTTTTAGGGTTAGGTATTTTTTTAGTTTGGTGGAGCCTTCATAAAATGAGTGATGAAAACTACCAGAAGTTTATCACGGCTTTAAAAACCGCCAATTATTATCTTTTGATCCCCGTATTTTTTATTTTATCTGCCAGCCATATCAGCAGGGCTATAAGATGGAAAATACTGATGAAATCAATGGGCTACAACCCCAAATTGAGTAATACTTTTTGTGCAGTAATGGTAGGCTACCTGGCCAATTTTGCATTTCCCCGCCTGGGAGAAGTATTAAAATGTACCATACTGGCTAAATACGAAAAAGTACCTACCGATAAATTAGTAGGCACCATACTGGTAGAAAGAGCCGTTGATGTTCTTTCTTTTTTTATCGTCATTATCATTTCTCTTTTAACGCAAGCCCATATTGTGGGTACCTATGCAAAAGATTTTATTAATGAATATTTTTTGTCGCAGGATACCAGTACTGCCATACTTAAAGTTTCGATTATACTGGTATCGTTGGTTGCTATATTCTTTATAACCAGGTTTATTTTTACAAAGTACCTGCACATAAAATTTGTACAGCAGCTGAAGAATATTTACCATGGTGTTATTGACGGCTTGCTTAGCGTAAAGCGGCTTAAAAACAAATGGGCCTTTATTTTTCACAGTGTTTTTATCTGGAGTTGCTACCTGGCCGGCACATACGTAGGTTTTTTTGCTATCGAACAAACCAGCCACCTGCCCGTTCTATCTACATTTCCTGTCTTAGTTTTTGGTACCGTTGCCACAATGATCACTCCCGGGGGCATTGGCTCCTATCCCGAATTATTAATGAAAGCCATGCTATTATATAATGTAGAAGAAGCTTTTGGCAGTGCTAACGGTTGGTTACAATGGTCGGCACAATTTATCATAATACTGGTTGTTGGATTTATATGTTTAGCAGTGCTGCCTTATTTAAATAAAACGAAAAATGAAATCAGTACAGTCAATACCCAATAAAATTTTCACCCTGCCCGCTTTATTGCAACAACTAAAACGTTGGCGGCTGCTGAATAAAAAAATTGTATTCACTAACGGTGTATTTGATATTTTACATGAAGGGCATATAGCTTCTTTAAGTGATGCTGCCGCAAACGGCAATGTTTTAATTGTGGGTGTAAATGCTGATGCATCTGTAAAAAGATTAAAAGGTGAAAGCCGCCCGGTAAATAATGAAAATTCCAGGGCATTGCTTTTAGCATCGCTGGTGATGACGGATGCGGTAGTGATTTTTGAAGAAGACACCCCTTATAATTTAATTACTGCGATACTACCTGATGTGTTGGTTAAAGGTGGCGACTATACGATTGAAACAATTGTAGGGGCAAAAGAAGTCATTGCCAATGGTGGCGAAGTAATTATAGCCCCTATCCTTGAAGGTTTTTCTACTACTGGTATTATTGAGCGTATGAAAACAACCTGAATTTTGCCGTCATAAAATATCATTATAACTTAACATAGCATTTATAATTTGGTTACATTACTCCCTATAATTTAGCACAATTAAATTTTTCTTTCAGTGCCAAAACAAAAAACGATCATAAGGGATATCAGCTGGCTTTCATTTAACGGCCGGGTATTACAGGAAGCAGCAGACGACACTGTACCCTTGAGAGAACGTATCCGCTTTCTCGGTATCTTTTCCAATAACCTGGATGAGTTTTTCCGGGTAAGGGTAGCTACCTTAAACCGCATGATCGCTTTAGGTGAAAAAGGGAAAATGCATCTTGAAATTAATCCCCGTTTAATTCTTGAAGAAATACAGGAGAAGGTATTAGAACAGCAAAAAGAATTTGACCGGGTTTGGAACGAAATATTGCGAGAACTGAAAAAAGAAAAAATATTTTTAGTTACCGAACAAAAACTAAACCGGGTACAGCAAAAATTTGTACTCGATTATTTTAATGAAGAGATCCGCAGCAATGTAGTACCGCTGATGATGGAAAGCATCAGGGAATTTCCTACCCTTAGTGATAAATCTATTTACCTGGCCTGTACCCTTTCTAAAAAAGATAAGAGCATTGCAAAAAAATTCGCATTGGTTTCGGTACCGGCAAGGCGTTTGCCCCGGTTCGTTATATTGCCTTCAAAGCAAAATGAAAAGCATATCATTTTACTGGAAGACATCATTCGCTTTTGCTTACCACATATTTTTTCTTTCTTTGGCTATGACACTTTTTCTTCTGCTATTATAAAAGTTACCCGTGACGCAGAAATTGATATTGACAATGATGTATCTACTTCCCTCATTCAAAAAATTGAAAAAGGTTTAAAGAACCGTAAGAAAGGAAAAACGGTTCGCTTTATTTACGATAAAGAAATTGATGCTTCTTTATTGGCTTACCTGGTTAAACGTTTAGGTTTAACGCATAAAGACAATCTTATACCCGGCGGACGTATACACAATTTTAAAGACTTTATTGATTTTCCGGAGTCAGTATTTGCTAAAAAAAATCCACGCAAAAAACCATTTATTCATCCGGCATTAAAAAATGTAAGCCGCACTACGGATGTTATTTTTGAAAAAGATATACTGCTCAATTTCCCTTATCACAGTTTTGATACCGTTATCGACCTGTTGAGAGAAGCAGCTATTGACCCCGAAGTAGTAAGCATCAAAATGACCTGCTACCGGCTGGCTCCCCGCTCTAAAATCATTAATGCACTTACCAACGCAGTTCGTAATGGTAAACAGGTAACAGCAGTATTGGAATTAAGAGCACGTTTTGATGAAGAAGCCAATCTTGAATGGAAAGAAGAACTGGAAGAAGCCGGCGTAAAAGTTTTGATTGGTGTGCCCGATATGAAGGTGCATGCTAAAATATGTTTGATAAAAAAGATGGTGAACAACAAACCGCTGCTGTATGGCTTTGTAAGTACCGGTAATATTAATGAAAGAACAGCCCGGGTGTATGGCGATCATTGTTTATTAACTGCCGACAAAAACATTATGGCCGATGTAAACCGTATCTTCCATTACCTGGAACAACCTAAAATGAGGCCACATTTTTTAAGGGCCTGCAAAACAATTATTGTAAGCCCGGCAGGCATGCGCAGGCAATTAATGCAGCTGATTCAAAAAGAAATAACAGCAGCAAAACATAAAAAACCTGCAGCTATAACATTAAAATTAAATTCGCTCAGCGACGAAATTCTGATTGAAAAATTATACGAAGCTGCAAAAGCTGGTGTAATAATCAATATGGTGATAAGAGGCATTTTTTGCATGCTTACAGAAAATGCCAAATTTAAAGAAGTATACGCCATCAGTATTGTGGATGAATACCTGGAACATGCAAGGGTAATGATCTTTCATAACGATGGAAAGGAAAAAGTTTTTATTTCCAGTGCCGATTGGATGGTAAGAAATATAGACCACCGTGTAGAAGCAGCCTGCCCTGTTTTCGACAAAAATATTCAGCAGGAATTAAAAGACATTATACAGATACAGTTAAGCGATAATATTAAAGCAAGAATTTTAGACAATACCCTCAGCAACCAATATGTAAACCCACGCAACACCAAAAAAGTACGCAGCCAGCTGGAGACGTACAACTATTTGCATAAGAAATCTCTTTCCAGTTAATTTGTTAATTGGTTTACTGGTTTATTAGTAAATTCGTTTTGGTGTGTAGCTGTAGATTTGAAATACTAATTAACCTATTAACAATAAAATTTGAAATTAGCCGCAATTGATATTGGCAGTAACGCAGCAAGGCTTTTAATTGCTGAAGTAATTGTTGATGAGAAAAAGAATACTTCCTTTAATAAACTAAACCTTATCAGGGTGCCGCTCAGGCTTGGTTTTGATGTGTTTGAAACCGGTGAGATATCCAAGCCAAGAATTGGCATGGTAATGCAAACCATGAAAGCTTACAAGCACCTGATGAATGCTTACGATGTAGAGCATTTAAAAGCCTGTGCCACCAGTGCCATGAGGGATGCCAGGAATGCCGGCGACATTATCAGGAAAATAAAACTGGAAACCGATATTTCTATTGAAGTGATCAGCGGAGATACGGAGGCTAACCTGGTATATGAAAATCATGTGGCAGAAAATATGGATAAAGACCACAGCTATTTATATATTGATGTTGGTGGTGGCAGTACCGAACTTTCTTTTTTTACCAATGGCATTCTCATTTATAAAAAATCTTTCAATATTGGTACCATACGTTTATTAAAAGGCATGGTAAAAGAATGGCAATGGGAAGAAATGAAAGAAGCGCTTAAAGCAGTAACCAAGGGGCAAAAAGAAGTAGTGGCCATTGGTAGTGGAGGTAATATCAACAAAGTATTCAGTATGAGTAAACGCAAAGATGGCAAACCACTTTCGTTAGAACTTTTGAAAGATTATTATAAAGAATTAGGCAGCGTTTCCCTGGAAGACAGGATAAATCAATATGGGTTAAGGGAAGACCGTGCCGATGTAATTGTACCTGCCTTGCAAATTTATACCAATGCCATGCGCTGGGCTGCTGCCGAAGAGATCTATGTACCTAAAATTGGTTTGGCCGATGGATTGATACGGCATTTGTGGGATGAAGTAAAGTAGGATTGCGGATTGGTGATTTATGATTTTTGATTTAACATTTCGCTTACACTATTTACTTATATTTTCCGTTACAACTCCAAAAAATGAAAAAGCTATTCCCTGTTTTCTTGTTTTTTTATGCCAGCAATTGTTTTGCACAGCAGCCATTGCAATATGCCAATTTTGTTCAGACAGATACGGCCGTAAAGTGGGCAGCGGTTTACAATTCTTATATCAACCTCACCACTACCAACCCTAATTTCAGTATCAGTAATTATTATTTAAAAAAATTACAAAGTGGTAGTATTTCAGCATATACAGAAGATAGTGTAATGCTGGCAGTTACTCCTGTTAGCATTAATGAGAATGACTATATAAAAACAAAAAAAGCAATTGCCTACAATCCCACACTGATGAATTGGCGTTTTAATTTTGATACCAGGACCGATGGTTACGAAGATATTTTCAGGGAAGAAGAAAATACATGCGATACCTGCAATACAAAAAACGCCATCTCTTTTTTTAAAGTAAAACAACTGCTTTATTATAAGAACAACCAGTTTAAAATTCAGAATATTTTAATTACACCGGTTCTTTACAACAAAGAAAGATCAAGCTACCGTGAGAATACTATTTTTTTTGAAACCGCAAACCTTGCCTTTAATGATGTGAACAGTGATACCATAACTGTTCCACCTACAGCAGTTTTAATTACACGAACCTGTAATAATTTCACGCTGCTGCCCACCACTCAAAACCATGTAGAAACAAGCAAGATATTAACCCTGAACAACTGGAGCCTTTGCCGCTTATTTTTAAATGACATAAAAAAGGGAAAACTGAAGGCTTACAATGCGGATGATAATATTTACCCGGATGCAAAAAAAATTGTACCCTGGCAAAAAACAACTGCTTACCATGTTCAAAAAATTACAGTCCCTATTTACAATACCAATGGAGAACTTGTCAAATACAAAACTATTACTCCTGAAATAAATTACGACAGCATCTACAATTTCGCCATTGTGCAAGACCTGTATTTTGATTTTGCAAAAGAAAAACTATATTCTAAAGTGATTGCCGTAGTGCCCATGTCGCAGGTAGTTACCAGTACAGGTATATACCTTGGATTACAAAATCACTGGGGCATTCTTTTCCCTGAAGAAAAACCAAAGGCTATTAAACCCAAAGCTGTAAAGCATAACTAATTTTTTCTTTTACAAATGAGAATTGCGATCATACTAATGCTTTGTTTTTTCAGCAATCAAAATGTAGCGCAACGTATAATTGCACCTACACAATTTGACACCTTTATTAACAGGCCCTCTGTTGAATGGGCTGCGTATATGTGGGGCAAAGTAAAAGGTGAAAAAATTAATTTTAATAAACTGCTGCTGAACCGTTATTCGAAAAATGAAATTACTGGCACCTTCGCTCTCTACCGGGAGTTCGTTTCGGAGTATACTCTTGATTTTATAAAAAAAGATTCTTTAGATAAGAAAGCTCTTTATCCATTTTGTATCATGCGGCCTTATGATCCTTACGGCGAATATCCCGGTCCTATGATCAAGCCCTACCCTGTTGATTCTTCAGATAAAACTACTTCTCTTACCGAACAAATTGTTTATGTAGAAAATGGCAGGCTTAAAAGTTACATTCCCTGGATTACTCCACAAATGTTGGAATTTTATACCCCAATAAACTTAATGGATTATTTCAGTACCTGTTTTAATTTCAAACCCGACTTTAAACCGGGTAGTCAAAACAAAATCATTTTCTTATCTCAAACCACTAAAAAAATACGGTTAGATAGTACAGATGCAGAACAAAAACTTAAAGAATTATACGGAAGAAATTTATTACAAACACTTTGGCCTTATGTTTTAAACGGCAAATTGCCTGTCTTTTCTATTAAAACAAATCAGCAAATTGCTGCAGCTAAAGTGGATACTTTTATAGTATCTAAATTTGCAAGGCACAGATTCATTTATGATACCGCTGGAATAAAAACAGGAGAAGAATATTACAATGAAGCCCCGGTCCCATTTTACATCAAAGAAGTGGAACTGGTACAAAACTGGTACTACGATTACAAAGAAAATATTGTATTGTGCAAAATACCAGAACTGATTATTTATTCAGATCATTGGATTGACGGGCATGTCTCAAACGAATCTCTGCCCATTTTAAAAATAGTTTTCAATTAAATTTCTTTCTACTTTTACACCAGCGATAACTTACAGGACTTGTTTTATTCTAATGCAGAACCAACTCCGCTTCGCCATTTATTAATTCAAAATCACACATCATGTCTGCAGTAGTTAAAGAAGTAAAAAAAGTAACCACCAACACATTACAAAAAATGAAAGCCGCCGGAGAAAAGATCTCTATGATAACGGCTTACGATTTTTCTTTTGCCTCTATTTTTGATGCAGCAGGTATTGATATCATTTTAGTGGGCGACAGTGCCAGCAACGTTATGGCCGGGCATGTAACCACTTTGCCTATTACATTAGACCAGATGATCTATCATGCACAAAGTGTGGTAAGGGCAAGAGAGAGAAGCCTGATCGTTTGTGATATTCCTTTTGGTTATTACCAATCCAATTCAGATATCGCTTTAGCTTCTGCTATAAAAATAATGAAGGAAAGCGGTGCCAATACCGTAAAACTGGAAGGTGGCGAAGAAGTACTGGATTCTGTAAAAAAAATAGTGAGTGCTGGTATACCTGTGATGGGGCATTTGGGCTTAACGCCGCAATCCATCAATAAATTTGGTACTTATGTAGTACGGGCTACCGAAGAACAGGAAGCCAATAAATTAAAGAGAGATGCTTTGCTGCTGCAGGAAGCAGGATGCTTTGCAGTGGTACTGGAAAAAATTCCGGCAGCATTGGCAAAAGAAGTTTCGGAAAGTTTACATATACCTACAATAGGCATTGGTGCTGGCGGCGATTGCGACGGGCAGGTGCTGGTGATGCATGATATGCTGGGCATTAATACAGAATTCAAGCCCCGTTTTTTACGCCAGTATTTAAACCTGAATGAACAGGTTACCGGTGCAGTGCAGCAATACATAAAAGATATTAAGAGCAAGGATTTTCCAAATGAGAATGAGCAGTATTAAGATCTTCCCACAATTATTTGCAAGCAATCTTACACAAAACCATTCATTTAGTATTATTACCTTTACAGTTAAATAATGCTGCACATGAAATTTCTTGCCCAATTAAAAATTCAGAAAAATAATAACGGTGTTTCTACAGGTTTACTTTGGCCAAAAGCTAAGGGTGAAAAAATACAATCCTTCTCGCCTGTTGATGGTAATCTTATTGCCACTGTAACTGCTGCCGATAAAAATAATTACGATGCGGTGATCGCCAAAGCGCAGGAAGCTTTTGCTGCATGGCGTTTATGGCCGGCACCCAAACGTGGTGAAATTGTAAGACAGGTTGGTGAAGAATTGAGAAAAAATAAACAATCCCTTGGTGAGTTAGTGAGTTATGAAATGGGCAAGAGCCTGCAGGAAGGTTTGGGCGAAGTACAGGAAATGATCGACATCTGCGATTTTGCTGTAGGCCTCTCCCGCCAGCTGCATGGATTAACTATGCACAGCGAAAGGCCCGGGCACCGCATGTACGAGCAATACCATCCCTTAGGCATTGTTGGTGTAATATCTGCTTTCAACTTTCCCGTTGCTGTATGGAGCTGGAATGCAGCATTGGCATGGGTTTGCGGAGATGTATGCGTATGGAAGCCCAGCGAAAAAACACCACTCTGTGCTATTGCCTGCCAGAATATCATTCAATCTATTTTCAAAAAAAACAATGTGCCCGAAGGTGTAAGCAATATAATAATAGGTAACAGGAATGTTGGCGAATGGATGAGTAATGATACCCGTATCCCGTTGGTTTCTGCAACAGGCAGCACCAGAATGGGTAAGGCTGTAGGCAAAGCAGTGGGAGAACGATTAGGAAGAAGTTTACTGGAACTTGGTGGTAACAATGCCATCATCATTACCAAAAATGCTGATCTTGATATGGCATTGATAGGGGCTGCATTTGGCGCTGTAGGTACGGCCGGGCAACGCTGCACTTCTACCAGGAGATTGATCATTCATGAATCGGTGTATAATAAATTCAAAGAAAAATTAGTGCATGCTTACGGGCAATTAAAAATTGGTAACCCATTGAACGAAAAAAATCATGTGGGTCCGCTGATTGATAAAGATGCGGTGAAAATGTATTTGGATGCGATTGAAAAATGTAAAGCCGAAGGTGGCAAATTTATAGTAGAAGGCGGTGTTGTAAAAGGCAAAGGTTTTGAAAGTGGTTGTTATGTAAAACCCTGCATTGCCGAAGCAAAAAATAATTTCGCCATTGTACAACATGAAACCTTTGCACCCATTTTATATATCATGAAATACAAAACACTGGATGAAGCAGTGGCCATGCAAAACGGCGTTCCTCAAGGCTTATCCTCTGCTATCATGACTACTAATTTAAGAGAAGCAGAAGCATTCCTTTCTCAATCAGGCAGTGATTGCGGTATTGCTAATGTAAATATAGGCACTTCCGGCGCAGAAATAGGTGGCGCCTTTGGCGGAGAAAAAGAAACCGGTGGCGGACGTGAAAGTGGCAGTGATGCATGGAAAGTTTACATGAGAAGACAAACCAACACCATTAATTACACCAATAAATTACCATTGGCGCAGGGTATTAAATTTGATTTGTGATCAATTTACAAACCAAATAATTTTTAATACTTATATTTATACAATAATAACTCTGATTGTTTTAATTGCTATAACCAAAACCAGCAAGTATCATAAAAGGTATGCCCCACAATCCACATCTGAAACTTCTCTGTAATAAAGCATTTGCGGCGATACTTCTTTTATTTTGTTGCAATAGTTTAATAGCGCAAACCAAATATGGCGTACTTGCGGGTGCTGGCAAATCTTCCCTTTTTAAATTTGCAGTGCCACCTGCCGATTACAATTGTTACTCTTCCGCATCTTCTTATTGGGGTGGTATCACTATTAATAAAACACTTATAAAAAATGAAGTGGATTTATTTATTGCTGCAGCTTATAACAAAAAAGGATATAAATATTTATTGCAGAAAGAAACCGGCACTAACAATTCTATCAAAGATTCCGGCTTTACGCAAAAAATAAACTACGTTGACCTTAATCTTAACCTGCGTAAAAAATTTATGTTTGGTGAAGAAAGTACCAATAGTTTTTTTGCAGGCACAGGGCCTGTTGTAAGTTTTTTAGCCGGAGGGAAGGAAGAGATACAGGCAGATTATTTTGGAAGCTCATTAACGCCTGTTGATAAAACCAATAGTAAACTCACTACCGGAAGCGGACCAGGAAAATACAAACCCACTTTTTTCAGCTGGAGTATCTGCGCAGGTTTTGAATTCAATAATTTATCGCTTTACATCAATGCTAATATTCCGCTTACCGATTATTTCCAGGATGCCAGGGATGCGGTAAAACATAAGGTAAAAACATTTGGCATTACAGCAGCATACACTTTATACACCCATCAAAAAAGAGAAAAACCTGAAAGGCCGGAAAAAACCAAAAAAACCAAAGACCACGATATCAATATTCCTGTTGTAACGATAGATACCCTGGCAGACAGGGATGGAGATGGCGTTGCAGATGTACACGATAAATGCCCGGGTATTAAAGGCTCTGCAAAATATGGTGGCTGCCCTGTTCCCGATACGGATGGTGATGGTATAAATGACGATGACGACCAATGTATCACTGTTGCCGGTGTTGCCGCTAATCATGGCTGCCCCGTTAAAGTTGATACCGCCAAAATAAACACAGACACTACCTGCTTTATTGTCTATTTTGAACCTGGCAAAAGCATCTTAAAAACTGAAGCTTTTGAAACATTAGATAAAGTGGTGAAATTATTAAAAGCCAATCCCAAACTGGTGGCCGTATTTAAAGGCCATACCGATAATGTGGGCAGCCAGGAGGCCAATTACAACCGCTCTTTACTCAGGGCCAGCGTTTCTGCCGATTATGTGGCCAGTTTTTACATAGATAAAAATCGTTTAACGATTCTTTCACTAGGTAATAAAATGCCCGCTGCCGACCTGAACGACCCATTGGTACAATGGAAAAACAGGAGAGTTGAAATTTGCGTATTTGAAGCAACCAAATAGCTTTTTTACCGCACTTACCATTTAACGTAGTATTTAGATGCCGTATAATTTTCTTCATTAACTTTGAAAAAAAGTAATATAATATATGCATAAATTCCTAATTGTATTTGTGATCGGTACCCTTAGTTTTTCAATCAGTAAAGCCCAAAAAGAGAGCACTCCCAATGGATGGCATTTGATGGATAAAGACAGTACCGGTTACTATGGCGTTAGCGCTAACAAAGCTTATAGTTTTATAAAGTCAAAAAATCTTAAAAGCAAAACAGTTATTGTAGCAGTGATAGACAGTGGTATTGACACACTGCATGAAGACCTGAAACCTATTTTATGGACCAATCCAAAAGAAATTCCCGGCAACGGTATTGATGATGACCATAATGGTTACATCGACGATGTACATGGCTGGAATTTTCTGGGCGGAAAAGATGGCCGCAATGTAAAGGAAGACAGCTACGAAGCTGCAAGGGTGTACCATGACCTTAAATCAAAATACGAAGGCAAAGAAAAAGGAGATATTGCCCCTAAAGACCTGGCAGAATTTACCATGTGGCAAAAAGCCAAAGCCAATATTACAGGCGAAGGGAAAGAAGATGCCGGCATTGATATAGTAATATTAAAAAGATTATTAGCCAACATGCAAAAAAGCGACAGTACTCTAAAAGTTGCTTTGGCAAAAGAAGTGTTTACCGGCACCGAGTTAAATTCTTTTATTCCTACAGAACCTGCTCAAAAAACTTCTAAAAATGCATTGCTGGGTTTAATGAAGGCCAACAATCAACTGGAAGCTACCAATAAAGAATTTATGGAAGGCTTTGCTGAATATGTTGCAGGAGAAGACAAAAAAGAAGAATCTAAAAATACACCACCGCCAACCTACAGGGCAGATATAGTAAAAGATGATGAAACTAATATCAACGACCGTTTTTATGGTAACAATGATATTATGGCCAGCACGCCAATGCACGGCACACACTGTTCGGGTATTATAGCTGCAGTACGTAACAATGGCAAGGGTATGGATGGTATTGCAGACAATGTGCGTATAATGATGGTACGTGCGGTACCTGACGGAGACGAACATGATAAGGATATTGCCAATGCTATCCGTTATGCGGTAGATAATGGTGCCCAAGTGATCAGTATGAGTTTTGGCAAGGATTTCAGTCCGCAAAAACAATGGGTAGATGATGCCTTCCGCTATGCCGAAAGCAAGAATGTTTTATTGGTACACGCCGCAGGTAATGATGCCAAGGATGTGGATACCGAAGATAATTTCCCCAGCCCGGTTTACATTAATGGAAAAGGCAGGGCGGGCAACGTAGTTACGGTTGGTGCCAGCGGCGATCCTAAAAATGGCGGATTAACTGCTTCTTTTAGCAATTATGGTAAAAAAGAAGTGGATGTTTTTTCTCCCGGTGTAAAAATTTACGCTACACTACCCGGGGGTAACACGTATGGTAATTTACAGGGTACCAGCATGGCTTGCCCGCTGGTGGCTGGTATTGCCGCTTTAACACTGGAATATTTTCCCAACCTTTCTGCAAAGCAGTTGAAGTATGTTTTAGAAAATTCAACCCAAAAACCTGATTTTAAAGTAAGCAAACCCGGCACTGAAGACATGGTAAATCTCTCCGATATCAGCAAAAGTGGTGGTATTGTAAATGCTTATGCAGCATTAAAACTGGCATCTACTTTAAAAGGCGAAAGAAAAATACAGAAAGAAGTTTTACCAAAACCTAAATTAGTGAAAACTAAAAAAGGATAAGATCGTTTAAAAATAAAAAAATCCCGAAGCCAAAAAGCTTCGGGATTTTTTTATGTCGCACATTTTCATCAGGCATTATCCTTCTTTGCCCTTAAAGAAAAAACCGTGTTCCCATCTATAAATTTTATTGTAATTTCATTCCTTAGAAATTAACGTTTAAACCTTTTGCTAATGCCAAAACCATCTCCCTCTACTCATCCATCCTATTTTCAAAAATATATCGACCTGGTGCCGGAAGAGGACCTTACAGCGGCTTTTCGTCATCAGTCATTACTGCTCACCAAATTCCTTTATAGTATTAATGAAGAAAAGTCTAATCACTCCTATGCTCCGGGCAAATGGACTATTAAGGAATTGATTCAACATATGATAGATACCGAAAGGATCTTCAGTTACAGGGCATTATGTTTTGCCCGCAAAGACCAGAGCTCTTTACCTGGCTTTGACGAAAATGAATATGCTGCCAACAGCAACGCCAACGTTCGCCATTGGAAAGACCTGGCTGATGAATTTTTATTGGTAAGAAAATCAACTGAAATTTTATTCCACAGTTTTACTGAAGAAGCATTAAATAACAGCGGCATTGCTAATAACAATCCCACTACTGCTATCAGTATGGGTTTTACTGCCATCGGGCATGTGTACCATCATATGGCAGTTTTAAAAGAACGTTATCTGTAAGTAATAAAAAATCCCGTCCTTATAAGTTGAACGGGATTTTTATTTGTATTTGGAAATTGCTTAATTATTCTTTGCGGTAGCTTTTTGCATGATCATATTGTTGATCACTTTCATAGATTCGTCAACGTAAATATCAGCACCTATTCTTTTAAGCCATTGCTTATTTTTTTCTAGTTTGTCTTTAGCTGCATTAATGTTTACCGTATCCGCAGCAATATTTTTTACAACCAGTTCCTTAGGTAGTTTGTTTAAGTCTTCCAATTGTTTGTAAGTTGCTTTCAGCTCGGCCTGTTCTTGCTTATACTTTACAATATTCAAAGAATATTCCTTTTCACTGTTAGTACCTAACCAATCAATATTGGTTTTTATTTTACTGAATACAGAACCTTTATTGATCTGATCGTAAGACATAGAGACTACTGCATCGTTACTTACGGTACTGGTCCATGGCTGATAATCTGCCCTGGCAATAGTATCCCATGGTAATGCTGAAGCATTATCTTTTTCACGGAATTTTAAATATTCATAACGGTCAGGTAAAACGATATCCGGCACCACACCTTTTAACTGTGTAGCCCCGCCATTGATACGATAGAATTTCTGCAGCGTTAATTTTAATGCGCCAAGGTCTTCAGTATTTTTGCTGGCCAATAAAGGATTTTCACTTTCCGGTGATAAAGCAATATTGCGTTGTACAGTACCTTTTCCATAAGTAGAAGTGCTGCCGATAATAATACCTCTTTTATAATCCTGTATTGCGGCTGCAAAAATTTCAGATGCTGATGCACTCATTTCATCTACCATTACAGTAAGCGGACCTGTGTATAAAACGTTTTTGTCCTTATCTCTTAAAACAGAAGCTTTTTCGTCTCTGCCTTTTACCTGTACAATCGGGCCATCCTCAATAAACAAGCCAGCCATTTTAACCACTTCAGATAGTGATCCGCCGCCATTTCCTCTAAGGTCAAGAATAATACCTTCTACATTTTCTGCTTTTAATTTTTCTACTTCTTTAGCTACATCATTAGAACATCTTGCGCCATTGGGATTCTGGAAATCCTGGTAAAATTCAGGCAACCAGATATATCCTACTTTATGTTCGCCATTGATCACTGCGCTTTTTGCAAAAGTATCTTCCAGTTTTATTTCATCTCTTAATAAAGAAACTACTTTAATTGTGCCATCTACTTTTCTAATCGTTAATCTTACTTCCGAACCTTTTTCTGCACCTCTTATTAGTTTTACCGCATCAGTAACAGCATAGCCGGTTACATCCACAGGCTCTGCTTTACCTTCACCAATTTTTAAAATTTCGTCATCTACGGCAATATTATTGCTCAGTTTTGCAGGCATACCCAAAATAAGTGTGGCAATTTTTATTTTACCATCATCGTCTTTCAATTGTGCACCAATACCATAGAATTTTCCGCTCATGCTTTCATCAAAAGAACGTTTATCTACCGGAGGAAAATAATCCGTATGAGGATCCATACTTAATGTAATGGCGTTTACGAAAGTGCTGAAATTTTCATCCGCAGTTTCATGTGTTTTTTTGGTTGCCATCATACGATCCATTCTTTTCTTTACAAATTCCCTGGCTTCTCTTTCCAAAGTACTATCTGCCTTTTGCACAAAATCTTTTTTCCCTTTATTTTTTTCCCTGTCTTCCTGTAATTCCACAAACCTGCTTAATACACTGTATTTAATGGTCTTTCTCCACACTTCTTTGCGGTCAGCTTCGGTTTTAGGAAAATCAAGTTTATCCCTGTCAAACTGTACCGACTCATCTTTGGTAAAATCAAACGGATTTGCTAAAAATTCATTGGCCAGTGCAAATCCTTCATCACGTCTTTTTAAATACACTTCATTAATAGCAAAAAAAGATTGCAATTCACTCCCGTGAATTTCATCATCAATTTTGCCATCATATTTTTTCGCCAGCGAATCAATATCAGATTTCAGGAAAATGCTTTTCTCATCATCCAGGTCGGTAGTAAATTTTTTGAATACCACCTGCGAAAAATTATCGTCAATTTTCTTAGGGCTGAAGTGAGCTTCTTCCAGGTACATACCCACATAGCGCAATACTTTCGCATACTTCGACCTTGGATTGTCATCATTCCCCGATCTTCCCTGCGATTTAAAGGCCACAAAAAGGCTTGCCCCGGTAAGCACCAGTATAACCGGAATAAATTTTTTACTCATCATAAAGCTTGCAATTTTTTGCATGATGTAAAAATAACGTAAAACGATTGTTTTTATTTGTTGTAAACGAACTTACGTGAATAATGTTTTGTTAAAGGCTTTTTTTGGAAAAATATGCGGATGAATGGTTGCTTTTTGTCATGGTTTTGCCAAAAAACAAAAAAGGCTTCTGCATTTTACTACAGAAATCTTTTAATGGGTTAGCTACGGTACAGTTTTCGAACCTTTTATTAATTTAATGATTTGAAAAACCTTGTTAACCTTTTAACAGCCTGTTACTATTGATTATTATCTAACAAAAAGATAATCAATTAGTTACAAATGCTTTTTAAAACCCAAACACTGTTGTAGACTTTATCTGCCCCCTTATGAAATTCCAGTAGCATAAAAATGATGGTAGTATATATTCAGCTTCAATTTTTTAATTATCTGCCCAATGTTTAAATTCTGCCACTCTTTCCCTGCTGATAATAATTTCTTCCAAGGTGCTGATTCCTTTTAATTGCAATTTCAGCCGGTTGCTATGATAAGGCTTTACCTGCTCAATAGAATCTGCATTAATAATTATTTTTCTGTTCAGCCGGAAAAAATGTTTGGGATTCAGTTCTGTTTCTAACTTCTCCATTGTGGAGTTAATTACAAAACGGTTACCTTCTTTGTCAATTAAAAAAACAATTTTATTATCTGCCGCAAAGTAAGCCACATCAGTAGCCGGAATAAAAAATAAACGCTGCCCCACTTTGGCCAAGAACCTGGTTTTATAATTGACTGAAAAATTATCTTTTACCTGTTCCATCAGCAATTGGTAATCCTTTGGAGCAAATGCTGCAGACAGGTTTTTATACTTGTTTAAGGCTGCTGCTATTCCTTCTGTAGTAACGGGTTTTAAAATATAATCAATACTGAATAACTGAAACGCATCAATAGCATAATTTTCGTAAGCAGTAGTAAAAATAACCGGCTTTTGAATATTGGTTTGCCTGAATATTTCAAAGCTCTCTCCGTCGGATAGATGAATATCCAGTAACAATAAATCGGGATGAGGTTTGGTATTAAACCAGTTCACCGTTTCTTCTACACTTTCCAGGCAGCCTGCTATATTAATTAAAGGATCGTAAGCTTTAATTAAAAGCTGTAACCTTTCCTGTGCCAGTTGTTCGTCTTCTACAATTAAAATATTCATCAGGTATTTTAATTTAAAGTAAGTAATGGCAGCGTTACTGTAAAAGCCTCATTGTCGTTTTTAACTTCAACTTTTTGTCCGCTGAATAACCAGTACCGTTTGATGATATTATTAAGTCCAACTTTAGTGGAATTATCTACCGATTCCCTTAGTTGCAGGTTATTTTTTACCACAATAGTATTATTGCCGTTAACATGTACATCAATATGCAGCGGTTTATTTTTACTTACCACATTATGCTTAATGGCATTTTCAATCAGCATTTGCAACGATGCCGGTATCACATAAAATTTTTCGTAAGCTTCCGGTACATCAACAACAATCTCCAGCCCTTCGGCAAATCTTTTCCCCAATAAAAAAATGTAGGGCTTAATAAAATTCAGTTCTGTTTTTATATCAACCAGTTCTTTATCATGCGTAGTTAGAATATAGCGGTATACTTTGGAGAACTCTTCTATAAACTTGTTGGCTTCATTATTATTTTTCATGATCAATGCAGAAAGTACATTGAGGTTATTAAATAAAAAGTGAGGATTGATCTGGCTTTTTACCAACTGTAATTCTGCCTGGGCAGATATCCTCTTTAATTCTTCTGCCTCCATCCATTTGGTTTTATACTCAGTAAAATAAAATTTAATGGCATTAAGTAAGTGAAATAACAAATTGGCAAGCCATGCATAAATTAAATTCAGTTTGAGAGGAATAAAACTTTCACTAACAGTGTAGTGATGCAGCACCATACTCACAAAGAAAACAATGCCAACAGTTATTATAGTCGTAAGTATACTTCCGGCAATAAAAAACATTGCCAGCGTGCTGATCTTAAACTCCCTGATGTGGAATATTTTTTTAAACCGGGGTTCCAGTAAGCGGCTGCTTTCCCAGGTTAATAAAGTAATAGCCATTATGGTACCAAAAGCAACATACCATTCTATTTCAATGTGAAAATATTTATACACTTCACATAATACGGTGTTGAGGTAGGTGTATACCGCCAGGAGTACAATAAAAAGATACCTGTGTTTATGAGCAAACATCGCTGCTGGTTAATATTTAATAAGCATCAACGGTAAAAATTAAAAATTGTTCACCGTTGATGCAGCTTGGTTTTCCGATAATATCTATGGTAATAAAACCCTGTCGATTACATGTACCACGCCGTTGCGTGCCATGATATTGGTAGCCACAATATTTGAAGCGGTAGTGCCATTTCCGTTGCCTTTAATAGTTGCACCACTGGTGAGACTGATGGTAGTATTGCCTCCTGCCAGCATGGTTAACGGGCCATTGGCAAGGTCAGATGAAAAAGCCCTGCCACCCACCACGTGATACCTCAGTACGGCTAACAACGTAGCTACAGGAATCTGGTTGATATCTGTCAAGCTTAGAGCGCCCAGCAATTGGGTAAATGCAGCGTTGGTAGGTGCAAATACAGTAATAGTAGCAGTGCTCAATGTGTTGATCAAAGTAGGATCTCCGCCGGTGGCATTATTGGCACGTACGATCGCTTTTACCAGGGAATCGAGGCCGGAACCTGGTGTTTGCGCTGTAGCCACAATATTGCCGGAAGGTTTATTTAATGCTTTGGCCAGGCGGTGAATTACACCATTATCTGCTGCAATATCAGCCTGCGCTACTGCAATACCATTTACAAATACGCCGGATGCATTTTTAGTTACAAAAACAGAATCCCCGCCGGCAGTTACAACTTTTGCATTAGGACCTGCCGGAACATTGGCGGCTAATATTTTAGAACCAATAGTGTGATATAATAACAAGTCGCTTAATTGCGGGGCAGTTAGAGAAGTCACGGTAGCTGAAGTGATTCCTGCGCTTGCAAAAGCTGCATTATCCGGTGCAAATACAGTAAACGGTCCCGTACCACTTAAGGTAGCAGCGAGGTTTGCCTTTACTACCGCTTCCTTTAAAACACTATAACTGGCGGTGTTAGATACTACATCAGTAATGGTATTTGCAGGAGCAGGCGTGGGTTCATCATCTTTACTGCAAGACGATAAAAGTAAGGTGGCACCCAATGAGGTGGCAAACAGGATCTGGTTAAATTGATTGATAATTTTCATGATAGATTGTTTTTATCTCTTAATTACAAGTAAGGGGCGGAATGGATATGCCTGCCGGAGTAAACTGTAAAATTGATGGTGCGAAATGATAGTTTTTCTTCCCGGGCTGGATAGGTGTATTACAAATTGGAGATATTACTGCAGCGTTTTTTAAACATATAACCGCATGTATTGTTTATCCCGTAGTGCAAATGCAGTTAGCTGGAAAAATAAATATCTACTTAACCTTGTCAAAATTGAAAATGCAGACACAAATAACTTATCCCGGATTAATGGCGATGGAACAACGTAAAAGGGCGCACTTAATAAACAGCGTGGGCGGTTTTAAAAGCTTATGCCTTATTGGTACTACCGATAATTCGGGCAATACCAACCTTGCTGTTTTCAGCTCCATTGTTCATATTGGCGCTAACCCTCCTTTGATCTGTTTCATTATGCGGCCTGATTCGGTGGAGCGGCACACGCTTACTAATATTCTGGCAACGGGCGTGTATACGATCAACCATATTAATGAAAATATATACCCGCAGGCGCACCAGTCATCGGCTCGGTATCCTAAGGATATTTCTGAATTTAATGCAACGGGTTTAACAACAGAATACAAAAATGATTGTGTAGCACCATTTGTAAAAGAAAGCAAAGTGCAGCTTGAAGTGGAATTTAAAGAACGTATCGATCTTACCATCAACAATACTATAATGGTCATTGGTGCCATCACGCAACTGTATTTCCCTGAAGATTGTTGGGCGGAGGATGGTTATTTGGATATTGAAAAAGCCGGCACCATTACCTGCTCGGGGCTTGACAGCTACCATACTACCCGGCGATTACAAAGGCTGCCCTATGCAAAGCCTTAAGGCCGCAGCGGAATATTAAACAGAATAATAATGACATAAACAAACACAGCACTGGTAAGCATGCAAGCCTCATCTCAATCGCCCCGGCGCAAATTTGTTACAGACTACGGCCTGGTACTTGAAAAAGTAGACCAGGTCGATCCCCTTAGTTATGCCCGGACAAGAAACTTTATTAACGGAGCTGTGACTTATTTGTCACCCTATATTTCACGAGGTGTTATCAGTACGTTACAGGTCAAAGAAGCCGTTTTGAAAAGAGGATACACGCTGTATGAAATTGAAAAATTGCTCCGGGAATTGGCCTGGCGTGAATATTACCAGCGTGTATGGCAGGCCACAAAAGATCTGATCTGGCAGGATCTGAGACAACCACAGCCGGATACCCTGCATCATGAAATGATCAGCGCATTACAAAATGCAGCAACAGGTATTCACACGATTGACGACCAGGTAAATAATTTATATACCACCGGCTACATGCACAATCATACCAGGATGTATGTGGCAGCCATAGCCTGTAACATTGCCAAAGCGCATTGGCTGCAGCCTTCAAAATGGTTATACTATCATTTACTGGATGGAGATATAGCCAGCAATAATTGTAGCTGGCAGTGGGTAGCCGGCGCTTTTGCGGCAAAAAAATATTACTGCAACCAGGAAAATATAAACAGGTATACGCTCAGTGGTCAGCAACACACATTTTTAGATAAGCCTTATGAAACAATAGCAGCAATACCGGTGCCGGATAGACTAATGGAAACCTGCGCTTTACAATTACAAACAGTGCTGCCACAAACAGCAGTGCCGGTCATTGACTGCACAAAACCCACTTTACTCTATAATGCTTATAATATCGACCCGCAATGGAGAAAAACAGATAATGTAAACAGGGTTTTATTATTGGAACCATCCCATTTCAGCAGGTACCCGGTCAGCGAAAAAGTAATATCATTTATCATTGACCTATCCAGGAACATAGCAGGCATTCAGGTGTATTGTGGAGAGTTGTCAGCACTGCAGGCTTTGTATAATGAAACTAACCATTCCGCCAGCCCGGCATTTATTGCAAAAGAGCACCCGGCTTTTACTCATTACCCCGGCATCAAAGACAGCCGCGACTGGCTGTTTCCTTCGGTCACTGGTTTTTACCCTTCTTATTCTGCTTATTGGAAACATTGTGAGCGGTATCTGAAATAATTATTTCAGGCATACATCATAAAAAACGGAAGTATAGTGTAAGGCCGTTGGATTTCAGTTTATAGCCGCTCATGATCTATCCCAAAACCTTAAATAACAGATCAGTTAAAAAGTTACTTGTAAATTCTGAATTATTTTTAGCCGGCGCATCAGTCAGGCGTGGTAAATTGACACTAAAATATTGCTGATCGTGTGATGTTTCAATAAGGGTAGTACTTAAAGACCTTGGATATTTATAGGTTGGTTTGTAAGCCGAAATAGTTTCTGCTATTTTAGCACACAAATCTTTATAGGGCTTAAACACTTCGTTTTTATTAATTTCCGATACCTCTTTTACCAGGTAAACTTTACTGCTTTCAGTAATTACAATTTGATTAAGGTATTTCTTATTGTAATCGAGCTGTCCGGAACTTTCTGGTAATTCGTGCGTTAACAGCTGAATGATGATCTTTAATTTTTCTTTCTTATCTGCAACATTTTGTAGTTTAAAGATCACTAAAAACTCCATATAGCACCAATACCAATTTAGTATATATAAAAGCAGCCGGTGTTTATTTTCGAAATACCGGTATATGGTAGCTTCTGTACTATTGATCTCTATAGCTAATTTTTTAAAGGTAAACTGCTCAAACCCTAATGCATAAATCAGGTCTATTGCTATTTTTACCATTTGCCTCCCCACCTCACTACTTTCGGGGTCCCGTAAATATATTTTTTCGTTTACTTTAAATTTTACCTGAAAATCCATGCTGGTAAATGTTTTTGCAAAACTACTTAAATTAATTATCAAAATAGCAATAGTTCTATTGCAGATACTTTTACAATTTTTTAAGATAGTAATACTATTATTTATAAAAGCTTTATTATCTTTGTTAAAACAAAAATACAGGCAGATGTTGCTGAATAAAAAGATCCCGGTTCGTTTTATCCTCAACAAAATAAAGTTGGAGATAATGTATGTGTTGCTGATTGCAATCGTGGTATACTATTTTACGGAAAAATTTAAAACCATTATCCCCGAAATGCCACTTTCTATACCAGCCTTTTTAGGTACAGCTATTTCGGTAATTCTTTCGTTTAAACTTAACCAGTCTTACGACAGGTGGTGGGAGGCACGCAAAATATGGGGTGCAATTGTAAATGATAGCAGAAGCTTTGTACTACAATTACAATCATTTGTACGTGAAGGAAATGAAACCAGCATTAAACAAATCGCCTATCGCCACATTGCCTGGTGCTTTAGCTTGGGGCAAACTTTAAGAGGTTTACACCCAACTGAGAATGTAGAAAAGTATATTTCTCCGGATGACTTGGCGGTGATAAGCAAACATAACAATAAGCCACTGGCGTTATTACAACTAAATACTTTACAAATTGCTGAACTAAAAAAGAAAAAGCAGCTGGATGTTTTCAGCCAGATACAAATCAATACTACATTAGTAAATTTCTCTAATGCTATGGGTATGGCAGAAAGAATCAAAAGCACCGTTTTCCCTTCCACCTACCGGCTTTTTTTACATTTTTTTATTTACATATTCGTAATAACGCTTTGCATAGCGCTACGGGATATTGAAAGCCAGTTTGAGATTCCACTGCTACTGGTAATTTCTGCCGCTTTTTTTCTTTTGGAAAAATCAGCTACGCATTTGCAGGATCCATTCAGTAATCAGCCTACCGATACAGCAATGACAACAATTGCCACGAATATTGAAATCAATTTAAAACAACTACTTAACGACCCTGATACGCCGAAGCCATACCCGGCAAAAGATTTTTATATACTCTAACTACTAAAATTACAAAAATGCACACTCATTCAAAAGAAACGCAAAGCAGTTTAACGCCTGATTTAGCCCTTGAAATTTTAAAAGAGGGTAATGAAAGATTTGTAAAAAATTTAAAGGCTAACCGTAACCTGCTGCAGCAGGTAAATGAAACCTCAAAAGGCCAGTTTCCTTTTGCCACAATTTTAAGCTGTATTGATAGCCGTACCTCGGCAGAACTGATTTTTGACCAGGGCCTTGGCGATATATTCAGCATACGTATTGCAGGCAATATTTTGAATGAAGATATTCTGGGTAGTATGGAATTTGCCACCAAATTGGTGGGCACTAAAATTATACTTGTACTGGGCCATACTAAATGCGGTGCAATAGCAGGTGCCTGCAATCATGTGGAAATGGGTAACCTCACCACATTGCTTAATAAAATTCAGCCTGCCATTTACAACGAAAAAACAACTATAGAAAACAGAGACGGCTCCAATGAATCTTTTGTTAAAAATGTTACCGAGCTGAATGTGTTTTTAACAATAGACAGAATTAAAAGAGAAAGCCCGATAATAGCAGAACTTGAACAACAGGGTGCCATCAAAATAATAGGCGGGCTTTATAATGTAGATACCGGCATAGTAACTTTTTATAAGTAAATAGAAAAAGGAGTTTCAAATGAAACTCCTTTTTTTGGGTAATCGAGGGGGCTCGAACCCCCGACCCTCAGAATCACAATCTGATGCTCTAACCAACTGAGCTACGACTACCGTTTTTTATTGGACGGCAAAAATAATGAAAAACTTTTCTCCCTCAAAATTACATTTTGAGCAAGCGGTGTAAAAATGCTTTCTTTGCACCCAAAATAAGCAACTCATGCATTGGACTCATTATATTATTCCTGTTTTTTTATCGGCTTTTACCGGATGGGTAACCACATGGATCGCTATTAAAATGTTGTTTCATCCACGTAATCCAATAAACATTTTCGGATTTAAGCTACAGGGAATTTTTCCAAAAAACCAGCAACTGATAGCCCAAAAGCTGGGCCAGGTGGTAAGTAAAGAGTTTTTATCTTTTGCCGAAATTGAAGCCAAGGTTACCAACCCTGAAAATATCCAGCTTTTAAAGCCCGAAATTGAAGCTCATATAGACAAGTTTTTAAGAGAAAAATTAAAAGAGGTTTTTCCAATGCTTTCCATGCTAATTGGAGAAAAAACCATTAACCAGCTTAAAGATGCTTTTTTAATGGAACTGGAGAGTCTTTTTCCTGTTTTGATGAAAAGTTATATGACCAAACTGGAAAAAGACCTGGACCTGGAGAAAATTGTTACCGATAAAGTTGCCAGCTTTTCGTCAGAAAAACTGGAGGATATACTAAACCAGATCACTAAAAGAGAATTCCAGTTTTTAGAGGTGATCGGCGGATTTTTTGGCCTTTTGATAGGCCTGTTACAGGTATTGATACAGGTATTAAGCAACTGATAACAATTCAGTAATGCCGTCTGCAACTCCACAAGTTATACTACCACTCATCATGTAAGGGTATTGCAACTGAACTTTTGAGAGCACCTTTGCGTTTTATTGCAAAAACCGACAGTTTTTTAACATAAAAGCGTCTAAACTACATCTAACATTAAAACTACAATATGAACTTTTTTAGAATTTGTTTGAGCCTGGTGCTGATTTCTTTAACTACAAGTGCACTGGCTCAAATGCCAGGGGGCGCTGGCCGTGGGCAAATGGGTGGCGGCCAGAATATGAACCTTGGACATTTTTATGGCAAGATCATCGACTCTACTACCAATAAACCAGTTGATGCAGCTTCGGTACAACTGATCCAGAACAAACTGGATACCATGACCAAAAAAAGAAGGGATGTGGTGGTTAGCGGTATGCTTACTACTAAAAAAGGCGAATTCAGCCTGGAGAATTTAAATATCATGGCGCAGTATAAATTAAAAATTACTGCCATTGGCTATAAAACCATCGAAAGAAAAGTTGCCTTTTCCCTGAATATGTCGGGCATGAAGAATGGCGACATGAGTGGCATGTTAAATAGCGTGGATAAAGACCTGGGCAATATTAAATTAGATGTGGATGCCCTGCAATTGCAGAATGTGACCGTGGTTTCTAATAAGCCATTACTTACTATGAGTATTGACCGCAAGGTTTTTAATGTAGAAAAAAATCTTACCAGTGTTGGTGGAACCGCTGTAGATGTGATGAAAAATGTACCCAGCGTAAATGTAGATATTGATGGGAATGTAACTATGCGTAATGCTGCACCACAAATATTTGTTGATGGCAGGCCTACCACAATGACATTGGACCAGATACCTGCTGATGCCATTGCATCTGTAGAACTGATCACCAATCCCAGTGCAAAATATGATGCCAGTGGCGGTGGTGCCGGTATATTAAATATTGTTTTAAAGAAAAACCGTAAAGCAGGTTACAATGGAAACATAAGAGCAAGCATTGATAGCCGTGGAAGGCCCGGCTTTGGTGGTGATATTAATGTAAAGCAGGAAAAAGTAAATTTCTTTGCTGCAGGGATGTTGGGCATTCGTAAATCAAAAAGTGATGTAACTACAGAACGTACTGACTTTTTTACCAATAATACCGCACATTCTTTGCAAATGAATAATCCGGTTAACAAAGGCTTTTTTGCTTTTGGCAGAATTGGCATGGATTATTTTTTAAACAACAGGAACACTTTCACTATTGGTGGCAATGTTGTAAGAGGACAGTTTAAAACGAATGACTTTTTGAACAGCATAAATGATACCACATACTCTTCCAGCTCAGTACACGAAACTGCCACCCGTGCTTCTAACAGCGTTGGTAATTTCAGGAATTATGGCAGCACTTTCAGCTATAAACATAATTATGCTAAAGCAGGAAAGGAATTAACAGCTGATGTAAATTTCAATTATAGCAAGAACGATAATGAATCGGATAATGACCAGAAACAATATACTGCTGCCAGCAACCTGAAAGGGTTGAATCTTTTTCAGAATACCACGGGTGGAGGAACTACAAAATTCCTTACCATACAAACAGACTACAGCAACCCTATTACTGAAAAAATGAAAATTGAATTCGGTGCAAGGGCTTCTTTCAGGGATTTTACCAGTTTTAATACTATCACCAATATTTATAAGGATTATACTAACGGACAGATTTTATTTGGTAGTAATACCATTTCCAATTACAAATTTACTGATGCCGTTTATGCAGGTTATACCACTTTTTCGCAGCAGCTTAATAAATTCACTTACCAATTAGGCTTAAGATTAGAAAGCAGTGAATACAATGGTAACCTGATTACTAAAAACCAAAAGTTCAGTAACAGTTATCCTTTCAGCTTATTTCCCAGCGCATTTTTTACTTATAAACTTACCGACAAGCAGGATATGCAACTGAATTATTCCAGGAAGATCAACAGGCCCAACTTTTTCCAGTTAATTCCTTTTGTTGATGTAACCGATCCGTTGAATATTTCAAAAGGTAATCCAGACCTGATACCTGAATTTACCAACCTGGCGGAATTATCTTATCAGAATCAATTATCTAATAAGCATTCTTTTTTAACCACTCTGTATTTTCGTAATACCAACGACCTGATTACCCGTTATCAATACCGTGATGCCAATCCTAATCCGGCAATATCCGACAGTGCTACATTTAATACCTATGCCAATGCCAACAGCAGTTTTACTTACGGCCTTGAATTAACAGTAAGAGATAAATTTATCAGCTGGTGGGATCTGTCGACCAATTTAAATTTATATAAAACCCAACTGAAAGCAGGTAATATACCGGGCAGTACAAATCAATCGCAGGTAAGTTGGTTTGCCAAGATCAATAACAGTTTTAAACTACCTAAAAACTATTCTATACAATTAAGTGGCGATTACCAGGCTAAAACATTGGTGCCCGCAAGCAGCAGTGGTGGTGGCATGGGTGGCCGCGGCGGCGGTGGCATGATGGGAGGTGGAGGTTTTGGCCAGGCTTCTCCGGGCGCCCAGGGTTATATCAAACCTAACTATGGTGTTGATATCGCCATTAAAAAAGATTTCATGAAAAATAATGCGGCATCATTAACATTACAAATGAGTGATGTATTCAGAACAAAACTGAGTGCTACACACGCTGAAAGTTCTTTCCTGATATATGATTCAGAACGCCGCCGTGATCCGCAGGTAGCAAGGTTAAGCTTTAACTGGCGCTTTGGAAAAGTTGATGTATCGTTATTTAAACGCAAAAACATGAAAGGCGAAATGGACAGCATGCAAAATGCACAACAGGGAATGGGGAACTAATAGCGTGAGTCGTGAGTAAGTGTACTAAAATTTGAATACTTTATATTACAGAAGAGTCGCTAATTGATTGGCGACTCTTTTTAATTTATTTAATGCCCCATATTAAATAAATTTGCCGGAATATGCTTTTGCCAAATACCATTACAGTAATTACCATATGTTTCAATAACCTGCAGGATGTAATTGCCACCTGCCAATCGGTGGATATGCAGGAGCTGCCGCCATTTGAGCATTATATTATTGATGGATCAAGTTCTGCTGAAATAAAAAACTATCTTGAAAATAATGTACAGCCTGTTTACCGCAAATGGATATGTGAACCCGACAATGGTATTTACGATGCCATCAACAAAGGCATTAAACATGCCACGGGCAATATACTGGTGATGCTCAATTCAGGTGATACTTTTTTTGATGCTAAAGCTATTGCCCATGCTGCCGCTGCTTTTGATAACAACCCTTCGCTGCAATGGTTACACAGCAAATACAAATTATTAAGAGGCAACCAATGGGTGATCATCGGCAAACCTTTCGAAAAAAATAAATTATACCGGGGCATGAGGAGTATCTGCCATCAAACCATGTTTGTAAAAAAACAATTGCATGATCAATACGGATTGTACAGCACTTCCGAAAAAATTGCAGCCGACTATGATTTTCTTTGTCGTATTGCAGATGAAAAATTTATTTTTTTAGAATCCCCATTGATAAATTTCGCACCTTCGGGTATCAGCAGCAGCGGATATTTTCTTTCGCTTGCCGAAACAAAAAAAGTATATGAAAGGCATTTTGGAAAAAGCATTTTGCTGAACTTATGGCAAATAAGATTGAAAGTGTTATTTCACCTGCTGCACTCTCCTGTTGGTAATTTTTTGTACAAAATTAAAACTGGTTTAAAACTTGAAAATTTGTAGTTTGCTATTTTTGTAGCCGCCTTATTAAAAGTAATTCCTCATCATCATTTATAATATTGTCTTCTTTACAAAATAAACATGCTTAAAACTGATAAAATTTATATTGCCGGTCACCGTGGAATGGTGGGTAGTGCATTGGTAAGAAAATTAACAGCAGAAGGTTTTGATAATATTATCACCAGGACATCTGCCCAACTGGACCTGCGCAACCAGCAGGCTGTAAATGATTTTTTTACTGCGGAAAAACCAGCCTATGTTTTTCTTGCCGCCGCAAAAGTGGGTGGCATTATGGCCAACAATACCTACAGGGCCGAATTTATTTATGAGAACCTGATGATTGAAACCAACATCATTCATGCTGCTTATAAAAATTATGTAAAAAAATTATTGTTCCTGGGCTCCTCCTGCATTTATCCTAAAATGGCACCACAACCTTTAAAAGAAGAATATCTGTTAACAGGTTTATTAGAAAGCACGAATGAACCATATGCCATTGCAAAAATTGCAGGCATTAAACTTTGTGAAGCTTACAGGGATCAGTATGGCTGCAATTTTATTTCGGCAATGCCAACTAATTTATATGGCCCTAATGATAACTATGATCTGCAGAAATCTCATGTAATGCCGGCATTGATACGCCGTTTTCATGAGGCAAAAATTGCAGGCAACCCCACTGTTACTTTATGGGGTACCGGCACTCCCAAACGTGAATTTTTATATGTAGACGATCTTGCGGATGCCTGTTACCACCTGATGCTGCATTACAATGAAAAACTATTTGTGAATATTGGTACCGGGGCAGACATGAGCATTGCTGACCTGGCTGATCTTGTAAAAAATATCGTTGGTTACCGGGGCGAATTGGTATGGGACGAGTCCAAACCTGATGGCACCCCAAGAAAACTAATGGATGTGAGCCGCATCAATCAAACCGGATGGAAACATGCCATTGAATTACCCCAAGGAATACAACTGGCCTACGAATCTTTCCTTGAAACAATCAACCCGAAATAAATCAATTATCTTAGAGCTTTAAAAATAGTATACAATGAAGTCAACCTGGTTTAAAAAAGCCTTACCCCATCTTATTGCAATTGGTATTTTTTTATTGGTATCAGTTATTTTTTGCAAGCCTGCATTAGACAGCAGCCTTACTATGCAACAAAGTGATATCACCCAATGGCAGGGCATGAGCCATCAACTGATGGAAAAAACAAAAACAGAAGGCCGTGGTGCATTGTGGGCTACCAATATGTTTTCAGGCATGCCCAGTTACCAGATCACCTACCCTACCCCATGGAACCCGGTTGAAATGATCCATAACATTTTTACACTTTGGTTACCCAAGCCCATCAATTTTTTCTTTTTGATGTGTATCAGCATGTATTTACTATTATCTGTTATTAAACTCAGGCCATGGACGGCTATCATTGGAGCCTTAGGATTTGCCTTCAGCAGTTTTACTGCAATGGCCACCGTTGCTGGTCACGATACACAGATGCTTACACTGGCCTATATACCAGCTACACTTGCAGGCATGCTGCTTGTTTATGAGAAACAATATTTATGGGGCTTTACTTCAACTGCATTATTTACCATGATGCAGCTGGGCATGAACCACCAACAAATCAGTTATTACTTTTTTATTATTGCAGTGATAATGACGATTGCCTATTTTATAAACTGGGTTAAGCAAAAACAATTGGCACATGCAGGCAAAGCAATTGGCCTTGTAGCTGTAGCAGCTGCTATTGGTATTGGTGTTAATATTTTAAACTTATGGGTAAATGCCGATTACACAGCTTCCAGTAAACGTGGGGGCATGTTAGTAATGGACAAAAAAGATATTGCCAAAGACAATGTTACCAAAGACTCGAAAACAACTGGCTTACAAATAGACTATGCTTTTCAATGGAGCTATGGAAGAATGGAAAGTTTCAGCCTGATGTTTCCGGGAATAAAAGGTTATGGCAGCCACATTTCAGAACGTGATGGAGAGCAGGAAATATTTCCGAAACTGGATGATAAATCAAATGTGTACAAACAAGTTGAAGAAAAAATAAATGTACCTCAACCCCGCTATGATGCAGAAAAATATGCGTTAAGTCTTTCGCAAAGTATTTATTGGGGTGATCAGCCCTTTACTGTTGGGCCTGTATACCTTGGCGCAATCATTTGCTTTTTAGGAATTTTAGGATTGTTTTTGTTAGATAACAAAAACAAATGGTGGATATTGGCTTGTACCATATTAGGCATAATGATGGCTATGGGAAAAAATTTACCTGGTTTTAATAGTTTCTTGTTCGACCATCTTCCTTTGTATAATAAATTCAGGGTACCTACAATGACGTTGGTGATTCCACAGGTAGTAGTGCCCATACTTGCGGCATTAACACTGGAATATCTTATTTCGCACCAGGCAGAAGCCGAAACCTGGAAGAAATTTAAGTGGGGAGCAATAGCAACAGGTGCTATTTTTATTATCGTTATTGGGTTTTATTTTACCAGCGATTTTAGTGCAGAAAATAAAAACCGTACAAAAGCGATCAACGAAATGTTGCAGAGTAAGTCGCAAGAAGAAATGCAACAAAAATACCTGGCCATTGATAGTAATAAAGCACTTCAGCCTTTAGTAGACAATAGCATTTATGAAGAACAAATTCTGAATAACCGCTTGGAAGATACGCAGGCAAAAGGAGTTTTAACTGCATTACGAAAAGACAGGGCTACTTTTTTAGGAAAAGACATACTGGTGTCGTTAGTGTATGTTTTAATTGCAGCAGCATTTTTTGTATTGTATTTAAAAAAGAAACTCAACGCAACTGTTGTAATTGCAGGTGTAACCTTAGCGGCATTTATTGAACTTTTCAGCTTCGACATTAAATACCTTAATGATAAAAGCTTTGCCAGCAAGGCAGATTTTGAGTCGGCAGAATTTCCAATGAGTAAAGCCGACCAGGATATACTGCGTGATAAAGATCCTAATTACCGTGTGCTCGACATGAGTAAAGGCGATCCTTACCAGCAATCAAAATCATCTTACTATCATAAAACTATTGGCGGATATTCTGCTGCTAAACTGGCTCTTTATGATGACCTGATCACTTACCAGCTGGCACGCCGTACGCCTAACAGCAATGTGATCAATATGCTTAATACCAAATATTTTATTCAACCAGGGCAGAACCGTGGACAAGCCGATGCAGTTCAAAATCCTGGTGCTTTAGGTAATTGCTGGTTTGTAAAAACTGTTAAGTATGTAGATGGAGCTGTTGCAGAGATGAAAGCATTAGACGATTTTAATCCGAAGGATACAGCTATTGTAGACAAAAGTTATCAATCAAAAATCAGCAACTTTACAGCACCTGACAGTGCCGCATACATTAAGCAAACCGCCTTTGATAATGATGCCATAAAATACGAAAGCAATTCTGCAGCGCCTCAGCTGGCGGTATTCAGCGAAATATTTTACAAAGACTGGAATGCATACATTGATGGCAAGAAAACAGACATCATTAAAACCGACTATGTTTTAAGAGCATTGATGTTACCTGCAGGTAAACATAGCATTGAATTTAAGTTAGAACCTGCCGTTTATATTACAGGATCTAAACTAGGTATATTTTTTACCTGGTTAATGATTGCATTGTTAATTGGAACTATTGGCTGGCAAATAAAGAAAACATTAGGAAATAAGACAGCTGAAACGAATGGTTAATACAGAAGAAATAAAGGTTTTAGCATTAATGCCTTATAAGTTTTTACCTGCAAAAATGGGCGGGCAAAAACATTTTGCATTGTTTGTCAAGTTTTTTTCTTCGCTCATACCCACCATCTGCGTTAGTGTAAAGGACAATGATGTATCGCAGGTGAAGGAGTATGAGGTATTGAACATTATAGAGAATGGTAAATTCCGCTATGCTAATCCGCTATATTTTTTTACTTTAAGAAAAATTATTAAAGAAAAAAAGATCACCCACTTAATGATAGAACACCCTTATTATGGCTGGCTGGGTATTCTACTGAAAGTATTTTGCAAAGTTAAATTAGTTGTCCGCTCACAAAATATAGAAGCTGAAAGGTTTAAAAGTATTGGCAAATGGTGGTGGGGTATTTTATGGAATTACGAAAGAACTACTCATCGTTTTGCTGACTATAATTTTTTTATCCAGCAGGATGATGAACAATATGGTATTACAAAGTATAAGCTGAAACCTGAAAAATGTTTCATCATTACTTATGGATTTGAGCTTACAGGCCCGCCATCACAAAATGTAAGCGCTTCAGCAAAGGAAACCATTTCGGCTTTATATAATATTGGAAAAGAAGAGAAGATCATTTTATTCAACGGTTCCCTAAATTACAAACCCAATAAAGATGCTTTGGATACGATCCTGAATCATATCAATCCTTTATTACAGGAACAAAAAGATTTTAAGTACCGTATAGTTGTATGCGGCAGTAATTTAGATCCTTCTTACAATGGATTAAAAGAATACAGTAATAAAAATATTATTTATGCCGGTTTTGTGGATGATATAACTTTGTATTACAAGGGTGCTGATATGCTCATCAACCCGGTAATGGATGGGGGTGGTATAAAAACCAAATTAGTAGAGGCATTAGGGTATAATTTAAATGTGGTGACTACAACAAGCGGTGCCATTGGTGTACCGCTGTCAATCACCGGCGACAAAATGAAAATTATTGACGATGATAACTGGGCAAATTTTGCTACTGCTGTAATCAACAGTAATACAACATCAGCAATCCCCGTTGCATTCTTTGATCATTTTTACTGGGGAAAGATTGCTGAAAAAGCGGCTACCATACTGCACCAAAAATAAACGTAGCGTAATGAAGATATTAATTACAGGTATCACAGGTTTTGTAAGTTCGCATTTTCTGGATTACCTCAACACGGTAGAACCAGGTTCTAAAGTAATGGGTATTGCAAGAGATATTGAAGAGTTTGATAAAAGCCGCTACCCTAATCTTGACATCACAATAAAACTGATTGACTTATTAAACAAAGACGCTGTTGGCATTATCTTAAGTGATTTTGAACCAGAGTATATTTTGCACCTGGCATCAGTAAGTAGTGTGGCCCTAAGCTGGAAAACACCTTTGGAAAGCTTTGTCAACAACACCAATATTTTCTTAAATCTTGTTGAAGAAGTAAGGTTGTATAAAATAAAATGCCGCATTTTATCTGTCGGTTCATCCGAAGAATACGGTGAAGTATCCGAATCACAGTTGCCTTTAACCGAAGAACACAAGTTAAACCCGGTGAGCCCATACGCTGTAGCAAGAGTATCTCAGGAAATGCTCTCTACTATTTATGCCGAAGGGTTTAATTTAGATATTATTATCACCCGGTCATTCAACCATATTGGCCCCGGACAAAAAGATAAATTTGTAATTTCTTCTTTTGCTAAACAACTGGTAGCCTTAGCCGCTGATGACACTAAAGAAAAAAAGATCATCACCGGTGATTTATCTATCACCCGTGATTTTTTAGATGTTCGTGATGTGGCTAAAGCCTATTATATTTTATTAAAACAAGGCAAGAGCAATTCGGTATATAATATATGTTCGGGCCGGGGTATTGTACTTAAAGATATCATTGTAAAAATGAGTGAACTGCTGAATATCACTATTCACACCGAAGTAAATCCGCAACTGATACGCCCTAACGAAAACAGAAAAATTACCGGCTCGTACCAAAAGATGAAAAAAGATTTTGGCTGGGAACCTGAGATTTCATTAGAACAAAGCCTTGCTGATATTATCAGTTACTGGCAGAAAAAATAATAATAGAAAAAAGTCATTAATGTCTGCATATACCTCTCTAAAAAAAGTTTACGTTTTCTT
This sequence comes from Ferruginibacter sp. SUN106, assembly GCF_050611765.1. Classification (NCBI taxonomy): domain Bacteria; kingdom Pseudomonadati; phylum Bacteroidota; class Chitinophagia; order Chitinophagales; family Chitinophagaceae; genus Ferruginibacter; species Ferruginibacter sp. SUN106. The sequence goes on along the minus strand of NZ_JBODJC010000006.1, from coordinate 148,834 downwards.
ATTCGCAAGAAAAGCATTCTTCCCGCTTAACAGGTTGATGTATAAATTAAGTGTGCATGGAATGGGCGTACTGAATTATGAAAATGACAGAGTAAGTGGCGAGGCAGCGTTTATCCGTTTTTTAATAAAGAAAAACAAATTAGCATCCGGAGTAATTTTTGATGTAGGAGCTAATGTTGGCAACTACTCTGTGATGCTTATTGAAAAAGGTGCTACTGCCCCTGTTTATGCTTTTGAGCCTCATCCTGCTACTTTTGCTATCCTGCAAAAAAGCGCAGAAAAAAACAAGTTTCATGCCGTAGAAATGGGATTGAGTGCATCTCCAATGAAAGCAAAAATTTATGATTCTGCCGAAAGTGACGGATCTGAGCATGCCAGCATTTTCAGAAATGTGATAGAAAAAATTCACGAGTACACAGTTAAAGAAACCGATATTGAGCTTACCTCGATTGATGTATTTGTAAAAGACAATAATATTAGTAATATTTCTTTTTTAAAAATTGATACTGAAGGCAACGAATTAAATGTTCTTAAAGGTGCTACCGGATGCATAGCAAACAATATGATTGACATTATTCAGATTGAATTCAACGAAATGAATATTATGTCCAGAACATTTTTGTCAGATATCATTAATGTTTTACCCGGCTTTGAATTTTACAGATTATTGCCTGACAGCATGTATCCTCTTGGTAAATACAGGCCTCTCTTTCATGAAATTTTCGCCTTTCAAAATATTGTTGCGGTAAGAAAAGGAATATTGTAACCCAATTATCTGGTTTTAGTCACTCCTTATACAATTTATCAAATGAGAAAAAAATTAAGAAAAATACTTCCTCCTGCAATTTATGCTTTACTTGAAAAAATGTACAGGGCTAAATTAATCATGCAATCAAAATCCAAAATAAACCGGTTATTAAAAAGTAAAGAGGATATTTTTCTTGAAATTGGGGCAGGAGAAAAAAAAGGTAGTAACGGATGGGTTACTTTGGACTATGGTCATAAATGCGATCTTGTTTGGGACTTAAGAAAAGGCATTCCTTTTCCTGATAATAGCATTGAAAAAATTTATTCCTCACATTTATTTGAGCACTTACCGTATCCAGCAATTGAAAGTCTGTTGACTGAATGCAAAAGAGTGCTTAAGAGTAATGGTGTTTTCTCTATTTGTGTTCCCAATGCCAGGTTATTTATTGAAGCTTACACAAACAAGGATGAAACCTTTGCAGCAAAAAATCAACCTGTATACGACCTTGGCTTTAATAATACCGGATCGCTTATTGATTGGGTAAATTATATTGCGTACATGGGGATTGAACACAAGTATATGTTTGATGAAAACAACATGATAAATATCCTGACTAAAATGGGACTCCGCAATGCCAGGATTCGTGAATTTGATTCTTCTATTGATTTGCAGGCCAGGTTAAGGGATTCATTATATGCAGAAGCTATAAAATAACCATGTTAAAGAACTCCGTTTTATTAATTGCATTCAACAGGCCTGCAACAACACAACAGGTACTGGAAGCCCTTGCAATATACCAACCACCTGTTTTGTATGTTGCCACAGACGGTGCAAGAAAAGGCAATGCCAATGATGCTATAAAATGCGCCGCCGTACATGAACTGGTAAACAATTGGCAAAAAAATAATCCCGACGTAGAAGTTAAAACATTGTACCAACCTGAAAATCTTGGTTGTGGCCTCGGCGTTAGTACTGCTATCAACTGGTTTTTCAGCAACGAAGAAATGGGGATTATTTTAGAAGATGATTGTTTACCTAACCAATCTTTTTTTACATTTTGTAATACCCTGCTACATCAGTACAAAGATGATGATCGTATCATGCATATCGCCGGCAGTAATTTTATTGAGCCGGAAATGAAGGTGAACAATGAGAGTTATTATTTTTCCATTTATCCGCATATATGGGGATGGGCAAGCTGGAGAAGAGCATGGAGTAAATATGATTTTGAGATGAAAAAGTTTGAGGAGTTTAAGCAATTGCCGGCGTTTAATAAATATTATGACCAGGAATTATTTGAAAAAACAAAATCTCACGAAATTGACACGTGGGATTCTCAATGGGCTTATACAATTTTAATGGCTAAAGGTGTGTCTGTAATTCCAAATTATAATTTCGTAAAAAATTTAGGCTTTGATGAAAATGGTGGCAGTCATCATAACAAAACGCCGAATTGGTATAAAGGGGTGGTTTATGAAATCACTGAAATAAAACATCCCGAAGAATTCATTTTAAATACGTGTAATGATGATCTTGTGTATGAGAAAGTTATTAAAAGAGGCATTTCACATCGCCTGAAAAGATTTTTGAAAAAGATATTTAATTAAAATTTTTCTTCGAGCCCGGTAAGAATATTTATTACCGGCATTCCTTTGATCACCTCATATGATTCTAAAGGATTAAGATAATTAAGATGGCCTTCTTCGTTCCGGGATTGCCTGAACTTGTAATTTACATATCCATCTGTACTTGTCTTCTCTTCAATTCCCTTAAACCGGTCAAAAATTTCTTTCTTAATGAAATATGCATTGTTGCAGGTATTGTTGCATCCCACAAAAACATAGCCTTTTTTATTTGCCAGATTAACAACAGCATTTATTGAAGCTCCCCAATAAAGATTTGAATAATGTTTTTCTGTCCTCACGAATGTAGCATCGTAAGGAACAGTAATTGCTCTTTGTGCACCAAAAAGTGCATTATACTCTACCACAAGTATATCGGGATTAACGATTGTAATCGCATCCAGTATCCAATAATCATTACCATCTATATCAACGCTTAAAAGCCCAATGTTTCCTGAAAACACCTTACCTATGATATCATTAATATTAGCTTTAGTTATAAAGGCTTCAATAGCATGTAATTCAAAAAAAATATAGATGGGGTCATGCTTTATATAATCAATATTTCGCTTCGAGCCATCTATCACCAAACCCGTCCAGTTATTATTCATTAAGAGGAGCCTTGTATTAGATTCCCGGTAATTTTCAACTCCAAACTCAACAAAGGTCTTATTTGAAATCTGATACTTACTTACCAGGTATTGTATTATTCCATCATCTCCTGACTGTGAAAACGCATTAAACTCTACTTCCCAAAGTTCTTTAATTTTTTCAAGCTGATTATTCTGGTATATTAATTTCTTAGCGGCAAGGATTTTTAATTCATTAAAATTCCGGTCAAATAAGCTATACCTATATTGAGAAATTTTTTTTCGGAAATACTTCAACATACTTACAAGTAATTAAGGTTTCTTAAGTTTTATCTGGCCAAAACCTTTAGTTCAAAAGTGTATATTCTTGGGCTTGGCTTATGAAAAGAACTTTGTGTAACTGTATTCCAAAAATCTTCTTTAAACTTATACCATCTCAACAGTGTTTTAATAATAAACTTCTTAATAAAAGACATATCGTCTGTTCCATCGGGATTTAAAAAATTAATCTCTTCAAATCCGGCCGATTTTAAAACATATATAATACTTCCTGCTGTAAAAAGTGTTGAGTGAGTAAAGTCTTCATACATCCAATATCCTCCTGTATTAGATTGTCCATTAGGTATCATCACTACAAATGCTCCCCCTTTTTTTAGTAGAGAAGTTTTTATGGCAATCAAAGTATCAATAATTTTATCTTTATCAACGTGTTCTAAAACGTGGCTCATTGTTATAAAATCAAATTTTTCTGTGACTGATTTTGAGAAACTTATTACGTCCTCTATTTTCAATACATTAATACCTTTATCCTTACAAGCTTTTATTGATTCATCTGAAATATCAATACCCAGCGTTTTTTTATAGCCTAATTTATTAACCTCGTTCAGGTATTGTCCCAATCCACAGCCAATATCTAAAATATTAGCTTCCCTATCAGTAGGGAGTACTTTTGCCAGGTAATTTGGAATTTTGTAAGTGTCATAGAAACTCACATCTACATTTCTGGCGGAGAAATATTTGGACTCTTTAATTTTGTCATCTGTCTGCATAAAAATTGAACTTTATTTAACTTGCCTTTTATAAAATAATATAACCATATTTTTGCTTATCACTAAAATTTCGCATTCTAATCATGTTGAATACCGCTAAATTAATGATTTATGAGGTGATTTTGTTGCTGGCAAAAATAAAGCTTAGAAAGCAATCCACAGATAATGATACTATTTTATTGATCAAAACGGATGAACTGGGAGATTATATCCTGTTCAGGAATTATATTACACTTATTGCAGCCACTTATGGATCTGGTAAAAAAATAATTTTTGTAGGTAACCAGATGTGGAAGAACCTGTTTGATAATTTTGACCGGCACCCCTCCATCATTGCCACTTATTGGGTTGATAAAGGCCTCTTTAAAAGTAAAATGCTGTACCGGTATCAATTGCTGAAGCAAATCAGCCACCTTAATGCAGGTACTGCCATCAATATGGTTTATTCCAGAACAAGGAGGCATGAAGATGCTATAGTTAGTGTTGCGGCGGCACCTTTAAAAATTGCATATACAGGAAATACAGATAATGCATTACCGATTGAAAAACCATTCAATAAAAACCTGTATGCACAGCTAATTAATGTGCCGGATAAGTTACATGATTTTTTAAAACACCGGCTATTTCTGCAACAGCTAAAGGGCCAAGAGATCAAAGTTCCGGAACTGGAGATCCCTCGTGTTTCAAACAATAGTTTTTCACTTCCAGAAAAACCTTATGTATTAATTTTCCCGGGTTCGGGCAAGCCGGAAAAAATATGGACAACAGATAAATTTATTGACGTAGCCAATTTTATTACCAAAACATTGGGATTTAATATCTGCCTCTGCGGCTCCAAAGCAGATGTACCTCATGCAATAAATTTCATCACTAATTTTACCGGCGATGTAACCGACTACTGCGGTAAGACCAATATGATACAGGTAATTGAATTAATTCAAAAGAGTCAGTTTACAGTGAGTATCGATACCGGATCTGTACATTTATCTGCTGCATGCAATGTTCCGGCATTTGCAGTGTACAATGGTATTCATTATGGCCGTTTTGCACCATATCCTGCTGAGTTAAGAAAAAATATTTACCCTATTTACCCGGATGAAGTGGAAAAGCAATTACTTCGCAATATGACCGATGAAATTATAGTTGGCGATTATAATGATGTAACTGCCGAAAAGCTAATAAAAGCAATAAAACTATTTAAGCAATTATCCTAATGAGTAATATCAGGCGCCAGAGTATATTCTCTTCTTTATTAATTTATATGGGCTTTGCATTTGGCGCCCTTAACACATACTTTTTTACCAAGCAAGGTCTTTTTAAGCCGGAAGAATATGGTTTGATTCAAGCCATTATCAATATCAACCTGGTCTTCTTTTCTATTTGCACTTTAGGTGCTCCCGCAATGATGAGTCGTTTTTTTCCGTATTATGACGAGTTACCTAAAAAAGAAAATGATCTTTTTACTTTTGTTTTGTTCTCTTCCTTCGCCGGCTTCATTATTCTTTGCTTACTCGCCTGTTTTTTTCAACCTTTGGTTGTACGCAAGTTCCAGGCCACATCATCTTTACTCATACATTATTATTACTGGATATTACCCTACACTTTTTTTTATACCATTTATTATATCCTGGAAGTACAAAGTTATATCAGTAAGAAAGCAGTAGCACCTAGTTTTTTAAGGGAAACTGTACACCGGTTAATCGTAACTTTTTTAATTGTATTGTTTGTTTTCAAAGTGATCAATTTTGACGAAATGGTTAAATCCTATGCCTTTAGTTATGCGTTGCTAATGTTTTTTTTAGCTGCATTTTTAATTAAGCATGGGCTGTTGAATTTTACTTTCAAGATAAGCTCTGTTACTAAAAAGCATTATAAAGAAATATTAAAAATGATGTTGTTTGTGTATACCGGAGGTATTATATTTTACCTGGGGTTAAATTTCGATAGCATCAATCTTACACGCCAGGGTGGACTGGAAAAATCGGGCATCTTTACGCTGTCCATGTATATTGCAAGTATTATATCAGTACCACAAAGAAGTATCGTGGCAATTACAAGTCCTCATATTGCCACTGCATGGAAAGAAAAAAATTTAAAGGAAATCTCCCGGATTTATAGCCGTAGTTCCATCAATCTTTTAATTATATCCTTATTTATTTTTTTAAACATCTGGCTCAATATAGATGATGCTTATATTTTTCTTAAAATAAACCCAACCTTTATTGCAGGCAAATACGTGATATTTATTCTAGGATTGAAATTTATTATTGATATGGGCACAGGTGTAAATGCCCAGATGTTGCATACCAGCAACTTTTGGAAATTTGAATTTATTACAGGCGTAGTGTTATTATTCTTAACTATTCCGCTTAATTACTGGCTTACACAAAAATATGATATGGTAGGTGCAGGTATTGCTGGTTTCATAAGCCTTACAGTATACAATATAATCAGGTTATGGTTTATCTATTACAAATTTAAAATGCAACCTTTTACCATCAACTCTTTAAAAAGTGTGATAGTTGCTGCGGCAATATACGGCCTGGTTTATTTTGTATCACAAACGCTGTCGGGGCTACCTGCAATGATCATCAGGTCAACATTATTCTCCCTCTTATTTATGGTTACAGTTTATTTTTTAAAATTAACCCCGGATATGGAACCGGTAGTTAACAGTATTAAAAAAAGACTAGGCATAAAAACTACCCAAGCTTAGATAAAAATAATTCCAACGCTGTTCGCTTTTTATGATCCAATAAAAAACTGATCTTATTTTTATAATAATCATCAAGGTCAGCTTCTTTATAATCTATTGCTTTTACAATGCTGTCAATATAATCTAAACCAAAAGAAGTGGCTTTGTTAAACGCTACTGTAAACTCAGGGGTCATTTTTTTGTTACTCACCCATGCAGCAAATAAAAAGGGTAAGCCGGTCATTTCTTTCCAGGCAAGGCCAAGATCGTAATGATAGGTAGATACAGGTATTTGTTTAAACGCTCTGTCTCCTATTACTAACCCGGCAGTGCTGCCTTTAATTTGCTGCTCAAAGCCTTTTTCTGCAGCAATCAATTCTGGTGTTATTTTCCAGTGCTCTTTCAACAATACTTTTAACAATGCCACCGAAGTTCTGCTTTGGTAATCGAGTAAAACCGTTTTTATTTCTGCCAGTGGCACATCGCTGAACAGGCAAACGCTTTCTACTGCCCCATCACAACCAATACCATAGTCGGCCACAATGTGATATTCCTTCATCAGTGGCAAAACCGCTACCGGAATCAAACCGATATCAATTTCGTTATTTAATAGTTTCTGAGCAATATTAGCAGGAAAATCAAATACCAGTTCTGTTTCTGCATGCATCATTCCTTTTTCAAATCCGTAGATAAGGGGCTTTGTATTTAAATAACTTACTGCCCCAACTTTAATCTTCTGTGTCAATTCCTGTATTTTTGCTGCAAATTTACAGCAACGTCATGGATTTAAACCAATTAACTGCCATCTCGCCAATTGATGGCCGCTATCGTAAGCAACTGCAGCATTTAGATGAATATTTCAGCGAATATGCCCTGATAAAATACCGGGTATTAGTAGAAGTGGAGTATTTTTTGTTCCTGGCGGAAAAGAAATTTTTAAAAGTTGATGCTAAATTAAAAAAGCAATTGCATGACGTAGTATCTGATTTTTCTCTGGAAGATGCTGCCGAAATTAAGAAAACAGAAACCATTACCAACCATGATGTAAAAGCTGTGGAATATTTTTTAAAAGCACAACTGGATAAATTGGGCGCCGCTGATTTAAAAGAATGGGTTCACTTTGGATTAACGTCACAGGATATTAATAACACATCTATTCCATTACTCTGGAAAGATAGTATTGAACAGGAATACCTGCCGGCAGTAATCAACCTGCAGGCCTCTATTGGTAAATTAGCTGTAGCTTATAAAAATGTTTCGATGTTGGCACGTACACACGGGCAACCTGCATCACCTACACGTTTGGGTAAAGAACTGATGGTGTATGTAGAACGTTTGGAAAATCAGATTCAACTATTCAGCTACATACCTTTTACAGCAAAATTTGGTGGCGCTACAGGAAACTTCAATGCACATCATGTGGCGTACCCAAAATACAACTGGGTAAAATTTGCCAATGATTTTGTAGAAAATAAATTAGGATTACAACGCCAGCAATACACTACACAAATAGAGCACTACGATGTATTAGCAGCACATTTTGATGCGATAAAAAGGATCAATACCATATTAATTGATTTTTGCAGAGACATCTGGAATTATATCAGTATAGATTACTTTAAACAAAAAACTGTAAAAGGTGAAATTGGCAGCAGTGCCATGCCTCATAAAGTAAACCCGATTGATTTTGAAAATGCAGAAGGTAATTTAGGTATCGCAAATGCTTTACTGGAGCACCTTTCAGCCAAACTGCCTATCTCCCGCCTGCAAAGAGACTTAACTGACAGCACGGTATTAAGAAATATAGGAACACCCGTTGCTCATACTATTTTATCTGTAAAATCAATAGAAAAAGGTTTGGGTAAATTAGTGCTTAATGAAAATAAATTAAAGGAAGACCTGGAGAATAACTGGGCTGTTGTTGCAGAAGCCATACAAACTATTTTACGCAGGGAAAACTATCCTAATCCTTACGAGGCATTAAAAGATTTAACAAGAGGTAAAGCTGCCATTGATAAAAAAGCAATTCACGAGTTTATAAGTGGTTTAAAAATTTCTGCTGCATTAAAAAAAGAGCTGAAGGCTATTACACCAGGTAATTATACAGGTGTGTAGCACTTTTATTGCGGCAACACCTGTTATCATAATTTATGAAGAACTTATTTTTTATTTTATTGCTATTATGTAACACAGGTTTTGCCCAGGTAAATATTACCAAAGGCCTTAAAGCTTATTATCCATTTAACGGAAATGCTAATGATGCAAGTGGAAATAATAATAATCCTGTTTTTAATAATGCTACTTTAACCAGCGACAGGATCGGCAATCCCAACAGCGCTTATCATTTTAATGGAATAAATACCTACATACAGATTCCGAATAACCCTTCGCTTAATTTTGGCAACCAGGTAACATTGGCTGTTTGGGTAAGACCAACAGGTTTTTATTACGATATCTGCCATGCCAGTTCAATCATACTAAAAGGAACTGCAGATTATTATCCTGGTAATTACGCACTTCGTTTTGATGACGCCTTGTTTACTGGCAGCAAGGGTTGCAGTGGTGATCCGCTTACGGATTCTGTTCATTTAAATTTCAGGGGAACAGGCACATCGCAAATACCCTATACACCATACATCAAGAAAAATCAATGGTATTCATTAGTGTACACTAATGATGGCACTACCGCAAAATTGTATGTGGATTGCGAATTAAAATATGCCATTAACTTCAAAGAAACCTTTACTAATAATGATGACCTGTTGTTTGGAAAAACAAACGACCCGATATTCCCTTTTTGGTTAAACGCCGATATTGATGACGTAAGAATATACGACCGTGCGCTTAACACCAACGAGATATTTGCATTGTGTAAAGAGGAAAAGAAGAAAGATACCAATAAAGCTCCTGAGCCGGTTAAAGCACCATTTATTGATACTATAAAAACAAGCACTACCCCAAAAGAAACGCCTTTAGAAAAAAGAAATAACGAATTGGTAAAACAGATTACAGTGGAGCATGATTCTGTTTCGGTAACATTGTACGATAATGGAGAAATTGATGGTGACAGTGTTACACTGATCTACAATAATAAGATCATTACAACGCACCAACGCCTATCAGATAAACCTATAACATTCAACCTTAAAGTTGAACCGGGTAATAACCGCAATGAGTTAGTGATGTATGCAGAAAATCTCGGCAGCATTCCTCCCAATACTGCACTGATGGTAATTTATGATGGCAAAAAACGTTATGAATTAAATATCAGCAGCACAAAGGATAGTAATGGTGTGGTGGCGTTCAGGTTGAAAGAATAGCATTGAATTTAAAAATCCGCAAGTGCAACTTTTCTACATTCTTCATACTCTTTAAAATAGTCATTTTCGTTTAGGCTATTCATCAAATATTCATTATTTTTAATAAACCATTTCTAAAATACTTATGAAAAGAGCTACCCTAAGCCTAATATATCTCCTACTTAGTTTACTTTCCTATTCTCAAATCAACCTTAATAACGGGTTAATTGCATATTATCCATTTAATGGAAATGCTAACGATGCCAGCGGTAATAATATTAATGGCACTGTTACAAATGCAACTTTAACTACTGACAGGTATGGCAATCCTAATGCTGCCTATCAATTTAATGGCTCCTCTTCTTATATTCAATTGCCTTATTCTAATTTATACAATTTTGCTCCGCAGGATTCTTTATCCATATCGGTATGGATATTACCAGAGTTAAACCCTGCATGGATTGCCGAGGCCATTGTAGTAAAATCTCCATTCAATGCACTTTATACACAATCAAACTGGAATTACGGTATTTATGACCTGAGTAACAAAGCGATGACAGGTTTTGCAAACACCAATTTTTTACAGGGAACAACTACATTATCAACCAATCAATGTTGGTACAATATTACTTTTACTTATAAAAATGGCATTTGGAAACTTTATGTTAATGGATTACTGGAGAACCAGGATTTGAGCCAAACGAAATTTATTTTGCAGGATGGAAGCTCTAAAATTGTATTTGGAAAAAAGGGAGAAGCATTTGGTGATTGGTACAAAGGTAAAATAGATGAAGTAAGGATTTATAACAGGGTACTAAATCAACAGGAAGTTAGTTTTTTAAGTCAGCAAAATGCCCCCTGTTTAACCAACTGCAGTAATTGGCTTAAAACTCCATCTTACCCATCAAATGTTTCGGTTGGAGATTTAGATGTAACAGGTAATCAACTTACTGTTGAAGCTTCATTTAGTAGCAGTACAGCCCTGAACCCTTCATTTCAATTAGGTAAAATAGTATCAAAACATACTGGCCCTGCCGATGTTAATTATTCATTAATGGCGTCCACCTGTGAGATTACTACTACAAATGGATATGTTAACACACCGCCCTCCTGCATGCCTGTAAACGACAAATTGTATCATTTAGCAATGGTTTATAATGGCTCTGTTTTGAAATTCTATAGAAATGGTTACCTGGTGAGTTCTATCCCATGGACTGGTAACTTAATTAATAATGATTTTCTGACTACAATTGGCTGCGGTCCAAATAGTCCCGGACCTGCTTACCAGCAAATTGGATATATTAACGAGGTCCGTATATGGAATGTAGCACGTACTCAGGCCCAGATTCGTGCCAATATGAATACCTCTCTACCCAATCCATCTACTCAAACTGGTTTACTGGGTTACTATACATTTGATAACCTAATAAATAAACAGGGTAACACCTTATACAACGGTACAATAAATGGCGCTGCCACTATTAACGAAACAAATCCAAACTGCAACTTTATTACAGATTCGTGTGAAGCCTCAGTAATTCCTTCCTGCAAATTCTGGCCTCAATTTAATCCCAATAGTTATACAACAACAATTCCGGACAATAACACGATGACCTTTGGCTTTAGTAACAGTGCACATTTAATAGCACCTACAGCCTATAGCACCTTAATTCCTGGTAATTGGTTTACTCCAAATCCAACAATTGCTACAACATCTCCGCCAAATACTACAGCCCATAATACCAACGACCTGGGTGCTATTGGCATCTATCCTGTAATCTCCAATGAAACCGGATCTATAAGTTTTAGCAGTCCCCCTTCACAAGGATTCTTTTTACACGTTTATCAAACTGTTTCAAGAATAGATTTTGATAAATCATTCACTTTAACTTCTTCTGATGGAGACCTGCATGTGGGCAATAGTAATTCTCTTACTAACAATGTATTAATCCCTGATGTTAATCCATTGCAATCGCCGGATGACGCTAACGCAACCATTTATTTTGGCCCCGGTATATCACAGGTTAATTTTACTTTAACTGCTCACCCTTTATCTCCTGCGGGAGACGGTATTAAGTTTGCTTTTACATTCCCCGAAAATTGTACTACAGCAAATCTCGGTATCTCTGGTATCGTCAATCAATACACTCCCGCCCTGGCATTTGATCCCTGTAAAAACCTTTTAACCGTTGGCGATGCCACAGCTTTTAACCAGGGTGATACTGTTTTACTGATTCAAATGAAAGGAGCTGTTATTGACAGTACCAATACTGCAGCTTTTGGCACAATTACCGACTATAAAAACTCGGGTAATTATGAGTTCAATTATGTAAAGTCAAAAACCGGCAACACCATTGAATTAAAGAATGTTGTTACCCGTAATTATGATCTGCCAAATGGTAAAGTGCAATTGATAAGGGTGCCTTACTATCAAAATGCCACTATTACCTCTACCCTTACCTGCCCGCCATGGAACGGCAGCACCGGTGGTGTACTGGTTTTAAATGCAGCAGATAGTGTAACGTTAAATGCTGATATAGATGTAAAAGGGAAAGGCTTCAGGGGAGGTGCCGGTTTTAATAATAACCTGGGCAGTACTTCAAACTGTTTTCAAAACGAATATGTGTACCCGTTAGGTAGTATATATTCCGGCAACAAGGGCGAAAGCATTACTTCTATCAGCAATAATATTACAGGAGGTAAAGGCGCATTGGCATCTGCCGGTGGCGCAGGTCTCGATCACAATGGCGGCGGCGGCGGTGGTGCCAATGGAGGTGCTGGTGGTTTTGGAGGGTATCAATTAAAAGAATGTGGCAACGATCCTTTTGATAACAGGGGCATTGGTGGCAGGGCATTAATTTATAATAATGCTGTAAATAAAATTTTTATGGGCGGTGGTGGTGGTAGCGGCCACGCCAATAATTCCGGTACTGTACCGGCGGGAGGAAATGGCGGCGGCATAATTATGATCAATGCACAAAAAATAAAAAATAATGGTTTTAAAATAATTGCCAGCGGAGATAGTGCAAATATTTGTACACAAGGTGCTGGTATTACCTGTCATGATGGAATGGGTGGCGGTGGTGCAGGAGGAACAGTATTGCTGAATGTAACCCAGGTTTTAACCAGCACTACGGTTGAAGAAAAAGGCGGTAAAGGTGCTGACATGACCGGCGCCATTGCCGGTGGTACAATTGGTCCCGGAGGCGGGGCCGGTGGCGGCGTATTATGGATGCCTGGCGCAGCAATACTCACTAATGTAAACCCGGTAAATACTGGTGGTATTGGTGGTGTACTGACAAACGGCGGCAACATTAATTGGGGAACCACGGCCGGCGCTGCAGGTATAAATGTTTTTAACCTGCAGGTTCCTGTTGATGCTGTGCCTTTTAAAGTAAATATAGATTCGGTAAGATTTACTACTTCTAACAATTCATGCAACAGCTTTAATTTCTTTGGCTTTGGTTATGTTAATTCCTCTCCCGTTGTTTCATGGCTGTGGAATTTTGGTGATGGTAATACTGCAGTCACACAAAACACATCTCATACTTATAGTGCGGCTGGAACATATACTGTGAGACTGACGATCACTGATAACAATGGTTGTAAAGACAGCATTTTAAAATCTGTAGTCGTTGCCGGCACATCAGCTTTTGACTTTTCGTATAAGCAGGATGTTTGTAATCCACTATCTGTACAATTCACGGGTGCAGGAGCAGCACTCGTAAACCCTTATTGGTCTTTTGGCGATCTTGGTACAAGTACCGGAACGCTTACACCAACACATACTTATGCTGTAGCCGGCAATTACCTGGTTCGGTTTTCAGTGAATAATGCGTGCAATGATACCATCAGCAAAATAATAAGTATCAATGTAGCCCAGGCAGACATTGTAATTACGCCTGATACCACCATTTGTTTTGGCTCAACTAAACTTTTAAGGGCACAATACGCAAATAATTTTTGCTGGTCACCTGCCACTTACTTAAATAACCCTTCTTTAACTAATCCAACCACTTCCACACCAACAAATATCACATACTATTACACTGCTGAAATTTTAGGTAATAACCTTATACCCAACGGAGATTTCAGTTCCGGCAACACAGGCTTTACTTCTGATTACAGTTATCAAACTTCAAACACTGTTGCCAATGCTGTTTATGGAGTTACCACAAACGCACAGACATGGAATGCTGGGGCAAGCCCATGCCTTGACCATACCACCGGAACGGGTAATATGCTGGTAGCAAATGGCGCAACTGTTCCCGGAGTAAAATTGTGGAAAAGCAGTTTTAGTGTAACCCCCAATACTTCTTATCAATTTTCTGCCTGGATTCAATCTGTTTCGCTGGCAAATTTTGCAGTATTTAAATTTTACATCAACGGAGTTCAGTTTGGTCCTACATTAAATGCCCCTTCCGTGGCATGCCAGTGGGTGCAACAAAAACTAAACTGGAATTCAGGTAATAATACTACAGTTGATCTTTCGCTGGAGGATTTCACATATAATGCTAACGGTAATGATTTTGCACTGGATGATATTTCTTTCAACTCCGTTTCAATTAAACGAGATAGTGTAAAGATAACAGTTGACACACCAAAGATTGCTGCATTTGGCACAGCAACAGTTTGTGCAGGAGTTACCACACAGTTGAATGCCACAGGAGGTGCTACTTATATATGGACGCCTGCAACTGGTTTATCCAACGCCACTATTGCCAACCCGCTGGCAACACCTGCGGCCAATACCACATACACTGTTACCGGCACAACTGTTAATGGCTGTTCAGCACAGGCAACGGTGGCTATTACAGTTCAACCTAAACCGGTTATTACAAAATCGAATGATACCAGCATCTGCAAAAATACTTCTGTACAATTACTGGCTACCGGTGGTACCAGTTATACGTGGACGCCTGCTGCTACTTTAAACAATCCCAATATTGCTAACCCGATTGCAACACCAACTGCAGCTGTTACTAAATATTATGTAACCGTAATTAACAATAACGTAAATACCTGCAGCAACAGAGATTCTGTAAAAGTTACTATAAAGCCCGATCCTGTATTTACTGTTTCGCCGGCTCAGTCTACCTGTAATGGTACTCCGGTACAGCTGAATGCATCGGGCGGAAATATTTATTTATGGAGCCCTGCCGCACTTGTAAGCAACGCCGCTATTGCCAACCCAACTGCAATTGCCGGCGCTACAACTAATTATAGTGTAACCATTACTGAAAGTATATGTAATATTTCACAGACATTATCTACTCTTGTAACTGTAAACCCGGTACCGCTGGTAACGGCAAGCAAGTCTAATGATATAGATTGTTCAATTGAATTCTCTAACTTATCAGCCACAGGGGCTGTGCAATATACCTGGACACCCACTACCGGCCTCAACAATAGCAGCATAGCCAATCCCGTTGCCCGTCCTGTTACAACTACCCAATATGTAGTTAAAGGAAGTAATGCATTTGGCTGTTATGATTCAGATACCTTAACTGTTGCAGTTACTAAAATTGGCCAAAGTCTTTACCTGATGCCAAATACATTTACGCCCAATGGCGATGGCAAAAATGATTGCTTTGGTATAAAATACTGGGGCATTATTGAACAACTGGAATTTGCTATCTATAATCGTTACGGCGAAAGAGTTTTTTATACCACCGATCCTTATCAATGCTGGAACGGATTGTACAAAAGCGATAAACCATTGCCAGGCAATTATGTATATTATATAAAAGCAAAAACAGCTTGCGGTATGGTGGAAAGAAAAGGAAATGTATTATTAATAAGATAGAAACTATGAAAAAGAACATACTGCTTTATTTATTTTTATCATTAGGGCTAGTTACTGGTGCTCAGGTAAATCTTAATAAGGGGCTTATTGCTTATTATCCTTTTTCAGGTACTGCCGAAGATATGAGCGGCAATGATATTAATGGAATTGTAAAAAAAGCTTCGAAAACAACAGATAGAAATGGCGAGCCAAATTCAGCTTATTATTTTAATGGTTCTTCCTACATACAGCTACCTTTTTCCAGCCGTTATGATTTCGGACCGCACGACTCGTTTTCAATATCAGTATGGATAATGCCTGACCAAAATAATAAAATACCAGCACAGGCATTGATTGTTAAATCTCCTTTTTCAAGCAATCATACCCAGGCGCAATGGAATTATGGAATTTATACAGTAAACTACAAAGCCATGACAGGCTATGCAGATACTCATGTACTGCAAAGCGATGCAGCTTTGCCAAAGAACGAGAATTGGTATCATATCACATCAACTTACAATAACGGAGTTTGGAAACTTTACATTAATTGCCAATTAGAAAAACAAGACCTTAGTAAAACAAAATTCATACTTCAGGATGGGCATTCAAAAATTTTTTTTGGAAAAAAAGGAGAAGCGGACGGAGATTGGTTTAAAGGCAAAATGGATGAGGTACGTATTTATAACAGGGAATTATCCGCAGCAGAGATAGTGTCACTTTGCAACATAAAAGAACCTGTATCATCAAATGAACCATCAGCAGACTTTACGTACACTATCACCAACTGCAATGCAGTACAATTTAAAATTTCAACATCAGAAAATATTAAATCCTTTAAGTGGGATTTAGGGGATAATGCTACTGCAGCTAAAGAATCCTTTACACATTTGTACAAGAAGGATGGCAGTTACGTTGTGAAACTTATTGCTACCGGAAGCAATGGAAAAGAAATTACTATTACCAAAAACTTTACCATTACCAAACCAACAGCAGCTTTTACTTATGAAAAGGCAACAGAAAAAAATACTTTTAACTTTAATATCGATAATAAACAAAAGCTACAATACAAATGGTTTTTTGGAGATGGTACCACTTCTGATAAAGAAAAAAAGGTAACACATACTTACCTGCAGCCAGGAAACTATGATGTATTACTTATTGCAGAAAATAAAAATGGCTGCAGCGATACAGCAATACAAACAATTACAATTGCAGCTTTACCGCCTGTGCCTGCAAAAGACACAATTGTTACTATTCCGGTTAACAATGACCCCGCTACTGCTTTAATTAAACAAAGAGAAAATAATCTTTTAAAAGAAATTGAAGTAACGGGTGATTCCTTATCCGTTTCATTTTATGACAACGCCGAAATTGACGGCGACTCTGTAACCATAGTGTTTAATGATAAAATTATTACTACCCATTTATTTTTAACTGATAAGCCCAAAACATTTATACTGCCGGTTAATACAAATGGCCAGCCTAATGAATTAATTATGTATGCAGAAAACCTGGGTAGTATTCCGCCAAACACGGCATTGATGATTGTTTATGATGGTAACAAACGCCATGAAGTAAGCATAAGCAGCAGCAAAACAAGTAACGGAATGGTGCGGTTTATCTTTAAGCGATGATTTAATTACTTATGTATCTCACTCGTAAAATGGAATTCAATATCAGGATTATTTTGCCTTTCAGTATTTAAGAACCATTCGCTTTGTGCCAGGTATACAATGTGCCCGTCTTTATCAGCTGCAATGTTGGCTTGTTTATAACGGATAAAATCTTCTAACTTTTTCGGGTCTTTGCTGGTTAACCAGCAGGCTTTGTAAAAAGGTAAACTATTCATTTGTACAGAAGCTCCATATTCCTGCAACAAGCGGTATTGTATAACTTCAAACTGCAATTCACCCACACAACCAATAATTTTTTTATTGCCTCCGAATTGGGTGAATAATTGCGCCACGCCCTCATCCGTTAATTGTATCAATCCCTTTTCTAATTGCTTCGTCTTCATCGGATCCTTATTCACTACTTCCTTAAATATCTCCGGAGAAAAACTGGGTATGCCTGTAAAATAAAAATTTTCCCCTTCTGTCATTGTATCGCCAATTTTAAAATTGCCGGTATCAAACAAACCCACTACATCCCCGGGATAAGCATCTTCAATTACTTCTTTCTGTCGTGCCAGGAAACTGTAAGGATTATTAAACCTGAAATCCCTGTCCATTCTTACATGGTGATAATATGTGTTGCGCTCAAACCTGCCACTGCACACTCTTAAAAATGCGATCCTATCCCGGTGCTTGGGATCAAGGTTGGCATGAATCTTAAAAATAAATCCACTGAATTTATCCTCTTCGGGTTTAATATCCCTTGTAGTAGTATGTCTTGGTCTTGGTGTTGGCGCTATGCGGATAAAAGTATCCAGCATTTCTTTTACACCAAAATTATTTACTGCACTGCCAAAAAATACCGGCGCTGTTTTTCCTGTTAAATAATCATCGTCATTTAATTCGCCATACACGCCATCAATTAATTCCACATCTTCTCTTAAAGTATTCGCATCCTTCTCTCCTATTTTTGCATCAAGAATTTTATCATTCAGATCTTTGATCTCTACCACATCTTCGTCGTTTGCTTTTGTGCCTGCGGTAAACAAAACCAGGCTTTTTTCATGCAGGTCATACACACCTTTAAAATCCTTGCCACTGTTAATAGGTACCGTCATCGGATGCAAATTGATCTTCAGCTCATTTTCAATTTCTTCTAACAGGTCAAAACGGTTTTTACCATCCCTGTCCATTTTATTGATAAAAACGATCACCGGCGTATTACGCATGGCAATTACTTCCATTAAACGCCTTGTTTGCGCCTCTACTCCATTCACACTATCAATCACCAGCACCACACTATCCACAGCGGTTAAAGTACGGTAAGTATCCTCAGCAAAATCTTTGTGGCCCGGCGTATCTAATAAATTGATCAGGTGACCATTGTATTCAAAAGTCATTACACTGGTAGCCACACTAATACCACGCTGCCTTTCAATTTCCATAAAATCGCTGGTAGCATGCTTCTTGATCTTATTGCTTTTTACAGCCCCTGCAGTTTGAATAGCACCGCCAAACAAAAGGAACTTTTCGGTAAGTGTAGTTTTACCGGCATCGGGATGCGATATGATAGCGAATGTTTTACGTTTGTTGATTTCGTTGATATACTTCATGATTGCCACAGATTGCACAAATTGTACAATATTTTTTGAGCCGCAAAGGTAAGGTTTGAAAAACAAAAAACGCCTTGCTTAAATGCCGGGCTCTCCTTGAAAAAATACGAACAATATGGCCACACAGTACAAAATAGCATCGCCATTTGCTCGGGCTAAAAGTAGTATTTCAGAATTTTTACATCTTATAAGACCGCATTTATTGATTACCCAAGGGTATTTTATAAAAAAATAATGCTGTAGTTTTACACCATCACATTATAAACAGCTATGAACAAAATAGACCTTACAGATTCTTTAGAAAAAATCCCGGTAAAAATATTTTCCAATTCCAGCGATGGTTCTGCTTTTGTGGCACAACAAATTGCTGCATTAATAAAACAAAAAGAGAACGAAGGCAAAAAATGTGTGATCGGCCTTGCTACCGGATCTTCTCCTAAAACACTGTATGCTCACCTGGTACGTATGCACCAGGAAGAAGGATTGAGTTTTAAAAATGTAATTACATTCAACCTGGACCAATATTATCCCATGGAGAAAGATGCGCTGCAAAGCTATCATTACTTTATGAGGAAAAATTTATTCGAACATACTGATATCAACCCCGATAATTATCACCTGCCCGATGGATTAGTACCAAAAGATAAAGTGAAAGAACATTGCCTGAATTATGAAAAACAAATTGAAGATGCAGGCGGGCTGGACCTTCAGATATTAGGCATTGGTATTAACGGGCATATTGGTTTTAATGAACCAGGCAGCGGTATCTATAGTAAAACAAGATTGGTTACACTTGACCACAGTACCCGTATGGCCAATGCTTACGAATTTGGCAATATGAGCGAAGTGCCCCGTATGGCTATCACTATGGGCATCAGTACCATCTTAAAAAGTAAAAAAATAATTTTGATGGCCTGGGGCCAGACCAAAGCCCCGGTAATACAAAAATCGGTAGAGCTGGACGATACAGAAGATATTCCGGCATCATTGTTACAAAATCATGATGATTGTACTTTTATCATTGATGAATCTGCAGCAAGTGAACTAACAAGATTTAAAAGCCCCTGGCTTACCGGAGAATGCGAATGGACACCAACAATGGTTCGCCGTGCAGTTACTAATCTTGCTTTAAAAATAAAAAAACCGGTTTTAAGTTTAACCAATGAAGATTATAATGACAATGGTTTAAATGACCTGCTTACCGAAAAAGGGAATGCTTATGAAACTAACCTGGAAGTATTTTATATGCTCCGTGATTCTATTACCGGATGGCCTGGCGGTAAAGCCAATGCCCAGGGTACTAAACATCCTGAACGCAGCACCCCTTTTCCTAAAAAAATTATTTTATTCTCACCGCATCCCGATGATGACATCATCAGCATGGGTGGCACCTTTATGCGCCTGCACGACCAGGGACATGAAGTGCATGTAGCTTATCAAACCAGTGGCAATATTGCCGTAACCGATGAATTTGTTACCAGGTTTATTGATTTTGCTGTAGGTTTTGAAAATATGTTTGACATTGATGAAACTAAAAGCAAAAAAATTTTAGATGATGCTACAGCATTTTTAAAAACAAAAAAAAGCAGTGAAAAAGATACCGCAGAAATAAGGGCCATTAAAGGTTTAATAAGAAGATGTGAAGCCAAAGCCACCTGCAAATATGTTGGTTTAAAAGAATCGCAGATTCATTTTCAGAATCTGCCTTTTTATGAAACGGGTACCATTGAAAAGAATCCGATGGGTGAAGCAGATGTGCAGATAACAATGGATCTTTTAAAAGCAATCAAACCACACCAGATCTATTGTGCAGGCGATTTTGCTGATCCGCATGGTACACACAAAGTTTGTTTTGACGTGGTGATTGAAGCGTTGAAAAGATTGAAGGCACAAACCAGCGAACAATGGATAGATGATTGCTGGTTATGGCTGTACAAAGGTGCCTGGCAGGAATGGGATATTACTGAAATTGAAATGGCCATACCTATGAGCCCCGACCAGGTAGTAAAAAAACGCCATGGTATATTTATTCACCAGTCACAAAAAGACAGTGTTCCCTTCCAGGGCAGCGACGACAGGGAATTCTGGCAACGTGCCGAAGAACGTAATGCCAATACGGCCTCGCTGTACGCAAGGCTTGGTTTAACGCAATATGCTGCTATGGAAGCATTTGTAAGATGGCACTATTAGGAGGCTGAAATCTGGCTGTTTTTTTTTATCTTCATCGTAGGTTAAATCAAACTAACTAACTGCGATGAAGAGAATTTTACCTGTTCTTTTAGTAATCATTTTTTTCTTTGACCTCGTTACGGTATCGGCACAATCCTGCTTTAATGTAAACGCCGGTAAGGACACCACTATACAATGCAATCAGTCCTGCCTTAATTTAAAAGCAAAAATTCCCAGCATCAGAACATCAGAGAACTACCAGGTTGTTCCCATCGACTATACCCCCTATGCTTTCACTTCACCTGCTGGCAATGAATTAAACACATTGTATTTAGATGATATCTTCTCCACAACAATTGATCTGCCATTTACATTTTGTTTTTATGGATCCAATTATAATCATCTGACTGCCGGATCAAACGGCGTTCTTACTTTTGATGTAGCAGGCAATTCCGGTACACAGGAGGCTTATGTAATAAATCCCGGTGATAAAATTCCGTCCAATGTGGGTACTCCAAATAATGCCAATATATTTTATGCCCCCAGGGCAAGTATTTTTTTAGCTTATTATGATATGGATCCGTCGCTTACTGCATCGCCACCTAAAAAAAAAATTGAGTGGCGTTTAGAAGGCACTGCGCCATGCAGAAAATTTGTACTCTCCTATTACCAGATCGATTATTGGATCGGATCTACCTGCAATAACCAAACACCAAGACTTCTTTGTACTATGCAGGCTGTTTTATATGAAGGCACGGGTTTGATAGATTTTTTTTACGCCAATAAACCCGCCTGTACTGCTTACCAGGGCGGACTGGCAATAGCCGGAGTGCAAAACTGGGCTCAGAATGAAGCCGTTACACTCCCCGGTAAAAATGGTACGGTATGGACTGCACGCAATGAAGGGTACAGGTTTGTACCCAATGGTTCTACTTCATTATTGAACCGTGTGGAGCTTTATAAAAATAATGTATTGATCTCTGTGGGAACAGTGAACGATCTTGGTACCGGCGAGCTGGAAGCTACTTTCAATAACATTTGCCAGGCAGAAGACAGCATGAGTTATGTTGTAAAAGCATTTTATAAACAATGTGATAATCCTGCTATTGAAACAGAAGGTTCGGATACAATGATCGTATACAAAACATTTAACCCGCTTTCAACTGATGTAACCAATGCAAAATGCAATGGTGCAAACGGAACAATTATGGTTACTGCACCGTTGGGAAGCAACGTGGAATATTCCATTGATAACGGTACAAGCTGGCAAACAAATCCTGTTTTTAATAAACCGGCCGGTACTTACACTATTATAGCAAGATTGATCGGTTCAACCTGTAATGGTACCACCACTGCAACAATTACAGAGCCTGCAGCATTAAGTGCCGTTTCCGGTGCACTGGATGCCACCTGTGCAGGAAATGATGGGACCATTAGCATTGTTGCCGCCGGCGGCACTCCTGCCTATACTTACTCAATAGACAATGGACTTACTTACCAAAGCAGCAACATCTTTACCGTCAGCGCCGGTAACTACAATAATATTAAAATTAAAGATGCCAATGGCTGTATTGCTAATTCCACTGCAACAGTTATCTTAAACGACCAGATGTTTTTAACGCTTGGCAACGATACCACTATTTGTGTTGGACAATCCGTAACATTAGCACCTCAGACAAATACAGGAACTGATGTTTTTAAATGGACGCCTGTAACCGGTTTAAGTGCAGCAAACATTAAAAACCCTGTTGCCACACCTGCTGATACCACTCATTACATATTAAATGCAAGCTGGGGAATGTGCAATCGTACCGATGATATCTGGATAAAAATTTTACACAAGCCAGTTGCGTTTGCCGGCAAAGACAGCAGTATCTGTTATAAAACTCCGGCCTTTTTAAAAGGCAATGCAACCAACTTATCAGGCGCTGTAAATTACGCCTGGGCGCCGGCTGCAAATGTTACACCGGCTAACGCAGCCAATGCCATTGCAAAGCCTGACACCACACAACTATATACACTAACGGTAACCGATAACTACGGTTGTAATTTTACTGTAACGGATGATGTACTGATCACTATGCGGCCACCGGTTCCTGCATTTGCAGGTAACGATACTAATGCCATCTATGGCATACCCCACCAATTATCCGGCAGCGGCGGAAAATTTTATTTATGGTCGCCCTCCACACCGTTAAATAATGCATTTGCACAAAAACCATTGGCCACTTTATACAACGATACCTATTTTACTTTGACAGTTACTGACGACATTGGTTGTACGAATACTGATGATGTTTTAATAAAAGTGTACAAGGGCCCCACTTATTATATACCCAATGCCTTTTCCCCCAACGGCGATGGTATGAACGATGTATTCAGGCCAATACCGGTTGGTATTGCTTTCACCGATTATTTTAATGTGTACAACCGCCTGGGCGAAATGGTTTTTCAAAGTAACCAATGGCTAAAAGGATGGGACGGCACTTATAAAGGAAAGCCAGCTGCGGCAGGCACTTATGTGTGGCTGATAAAAGGAATGGACAAATACGGAAAAGTAGTGGAAATGAAAGGCACCGTAATTTTAGTGAGGTAATAAAATATAAAGGGCTTGTAATTATACAAGCCCTTTGCTCATTATTTTGTTTTAACCTCTGTATCAGGCCGTATCTCATCATCTTCTTTTTTGTCGTACACATACACACTTACCTGCCACCCGGTGATGATATACTGCAATGCCACTTCAATTTTTACATCTTTATATAATTCATCATCATTGCCAATACGAAAAATACTGCCAGCAAATTTTTTCTCCTCCTTAGGTTCATCGTAGATTGCTTTTGTAGTAATAGCTTTTGTATTGCCGGGTAAATGCAATGACATATTTTTTACCTGCAAAAACAACTCCCGGTATTGTTTTTTTGCCGCTGCAAAATTATCCACCTCGGGCAACACTGCCTGCCAGCTCCGGTTTTTATTATTTTGCGATCGGTACTGTGTGATCGTACAACTTTCTGTGCCCGGAAAATTTATCGTACTGCTGTAATCACTGCTTTCAACATTTTCCTGTATCAATGCACCGGTAATGTTTTGCAGCCTGTTAGGAAAATCGTTGAGTACACCTTTCAATGCCTGTTGTACTGCAGCATTGGGCTTAAATAAAAGCTGCGCTTTTGCGCCATACAAACAAAAAGAAAAAATAATAAGGGTAATTGCCTTTGCTCTCATAGTTATTTGGTTTACGTTAAAAAGTTGTTGAACGAAAAAAAATCATCCTGTAGTATTTCATTATTGCAAATGGGCAGGCTTTAACAGCACTTTATCTTTCCACACCTGTGGATTACTTTTTTACAACAGCTTTTACTACGCAGATTTTATTTTATTGCAGTTTCAGCATCCAGCACGGCAATGGTTTTTTTATAAAAAAGAATAGCTTCATCAGGCGAACTGCCGATACATACAATGCCCATCTTACCATATTGTGATAATGCACCGATCATATGAAACATCACACCCGTTTGTGCTGCGCCGTCAAAATGCAATCCATGAAACATGGCAATGTCAATAAGATCCCGGGGTGTAAGGCCTTTGTAACTATCGTTCTGAACATTATCAGACGCAAAATAATAACGCGGTTGTTTATTGGCGGTTTCAAATAAGCCTGTAGCTTCATCGTAATGACCATTGGTTAAAAACTGTAGCATTAAAAACGGATGTGTGGTACCTCCTTTACGCAGATTGATCTCAATAGCATAATGTTTCCATCCATCATTTTCTTTTACCGAAATAAAATCAATGCTGAACCTTCCCAACACGCCATCTTTTTTTAATCCATTAGCAATGATCTTTCCCAATCCTCCCACAGCTGTTCTGTAATATTCATCAGCAGGAAAATGTGCCCCTACAAAAACCTGTTCGTCTTCGCCACTCAATACCTGTTCGTGTGTGGAGATAATATCCACTTCGCCTAAAGGATTTATCCGGCATTGTACCGATGGCGATCGCTTAACAGCACCTTCTACAAATGCTTCCACAACACCTCCCATGCTGTAAAACTTTTCCAGGTAAGCCTGCACAGAAAGATGCTCTGCTACAGGTATTATTTTTTTATGGAGGTTATGGTGTATCCATTCAAACAATTCTTTTTTACCAAGGCCATCCGGATACTTTATTACCGCATTTCCTTCTCCGGAAAAACCATCGTTTAATTTAATAACCGCTTTTTTTATTTGCGGGTGCATATCCTTTAGTGCCGCTACCGCATGTACAATATCATCATAGGTTTTCAATTCTTCTGCGCCGGGTGGCATTGTTACGCCTGCTTTTAAAAAAGCCCTCCTGCTACCGCTTTTTGTACCCCAATACAATACAGAAGGATCGCAGCCATAAATAGGTATCCCCAATTGCACTGCCAAAGTTCTTTCAAAACCCGTGGTATTAAAACAGGCAATATG
This sequence comes from Ferruginibacter sp. SUN106, assembly GCF_050611765.1. Taxonomy (NCBI): domain Bacteria; kingdom Pseudomonadati; phylum Bacteroidota; class Chitinophagia; order Chitinophagales; family Chitinophagaceae; genus Ferruginibacter; species Ferruginibacter sp. SUN106. Next base: position 123,197 of record NZ_JBODJC010000006.1, on the reverse strand, counting down.
TGCTACATGGCCATGCGGAATGCTTTGTTTGATCCTCTCAATTAACCTGGGGCGTTTTAGTATTTTTTCTGTCAATGAAACTTTAGAGGCATCGTAACAACTCAGCAGCGTTAACCTTTCTCTTGCATGATAGCCTGTGATACCAGGCAATAAATGCAGGTAATAATCTATTATCACCGGGTCAATCGGCATGCTACTCACATACACCACATGTGCACGGGGCATACGCAACAGCATTAATAAACACAATAATCTTTCCTCATAATACAATGCGCCTGTAATTTTTGTAAGTACCTGCTGGTCCAATGTAAGGCTGGGAATAACCACAATGGTTTTTGATGCCAGGTTATCAGGAAAAAATAATTCAAATTGATTGGAAAATCCTTTTTGTATTTTTTCAAATTGCCGTAGCTCTTCTGATGAACCCGGTGCAGGTTGGCAGGTAGTGCAATAATTAAATAACAATTGCTCAGGCTGCTGTTGCTGTTGATGATTGAGCATATGTCTTGTATTAATATCGTTACAAGATGGTAAAAAAATAAGCACAAAACACTGAGCGTTATCATTACAAAGCTGTACTTATATCATTATTTTATATTAGATATTTTTTACACATGGCAGGGCAATCTTTTAATTCACATTGCGTTAGTAAATTAAAGGGGCCTACCCAAATCCCCACTTTTAAAAAATTGTTACCTTTGCATATGAATTGGACCGATAAAAAGGCTGTACGTGTTGCAATTTTAGACATGAATGAGGGCAAGCCCAACCAGGGCATGCGTTGTATCCGTGAAATACTGAATCAATTTGGGGATGCTAATAACCTCGACCTGGAATGGGATGAATTTGAAGTGCGCCAACAACAGCAAATACCTGACTTAAACTACGATATTTATATTTCCAGCGGCGGCCCCGGCAGCCCCTTAGAAAGCGAAGGCAGCGAATGGGAAAGCATATATTTTAAATGGCTGAACAATATAATGGAATGGAATGCCAATGATGCTAATGTGCAAAAGAAGAAAGTATTCTTAATTTGTCATTCGTACCAGTTAGTCTGCCGTCATCTGAAAATTGCTACTGTCTGTAAAAGAAAAAGCACTGCCTTTGGTGTGTTCCCCATACATTTATTGCCCACCGGTAATGAAGAAACAGTTTTTGCAGGTTTAAAAAACCCGTTTTACTCTGTTGACAGCAGGGATTACCAGGTGATAGAACCTAACCACAACAAGCTGCACCAGATGGGTGCCAGCATTTTAGCTATTGAAAAAGAAAGGCCACATGTACCCCTGGAAAGGGCGATAATGGCAGTACGTTTTAATGATAATATGATCGGTACACAGTTTCATCCCGAGGCTGATGCTGTAGGTATGAGCATGCACCTGCAAACAGAAGACAAGAAAAAAACGGTGATTGAAAATTACGGACAACAAAAATGGGAATCGATGATCGAACATTTAAACGACCCTGACAAAATTATGTGGACCTACGCTCATATACTTCCCAACTTTTTATACCTGGCTGTAGAAAGTATACAACCAGTTGAAATTTAAGCTTCGCCAGGGTTGTAAGCGTTTGCGGCTAAAGAAGTCAAGTTTTTGAAAACTTGACTTCTTTGTTTATAGCCTTTCAAATGAATTTTATTCTTTACTTTTATTAACCTGTTCATCTTCAAATTACTTGTATAATGATAAAAGCATTAAGGCAGCAGTTCAACAGCAATTTTACAAAAGAAAAATATGAGGCTTATGTAAAACAAATAGAGAATTTACATCCCGGCGCATTGGATTTCAGGAATGCAGAAACACCCATTTTTATTCCGAAAGATTTTACACAGAAAATGCTGGATGCTTGTGAAGATATTATTGATGTGATAGTTGATGAAAAATTTATTGCACTTACAGAAAGAGGAATTCCTGATGATATAAAAATACCCAATCAAAAAAGCTATTCTGATTTTATTGCTTTTGATTTTGGTATTTGCCAGAACGATAGTGGTGAACTTGAACCACAGTTGATTGAAATGCAGGGCTTCCCCACCCTGTTTGCCTTCCAGGCTTTTCATAGCGAAATAACTGCTGCCTATGCAAATGTGCCGGCTAATTTTTCAGCTTATTTAAATGGGTATGATAAAAAATCCTACCTGCAATTGTTTAAAGAAATTGTGGTGAGTGATCTTGATCCTGAAAATGTGATACTGCTGGAGATTTATCCTGATCAGCAAAAAACAAGAATTGATTTTTATTGTACCGAAGATGTGTTGGGTATCAAAACTGTTTGTCTTACCAAATTAATAGCCGAAGGCAATAAATTATTTTATGATAACAACGGAGTAAAAACACTAATAAAAAGAATTTACAACCGCCTGATCTTTGATGACCTGCAAAAACAGGAAGGCATGGGCGAAGTAATTGACCTTACCAAAGATTATGATGTGGAATGGGTGCCGCATCCCAATTGGTTTTACCGCATCAGTAAATTCACTTTGCCTTTCATCAATAATCCTCATGTTCCCAAAACATATTTTTTAAACGAGTTGAAACAGGTGCCTTCAGACCTGGAGCATTATGTTTTAAAACCACTTTTTTCTTTTGCAGGTATGGGCGTGGTAATTGATGTTACCCAAAAAGATATTGATGATGTAAAAGACCCTGAAAACTGGATACTGCAACGCAAAGTAAAATATGCTGATGTAATTGAAACACCCGATGTTCCTGCTAAAGCAGAGATACGTTTATTTTATTTCTGGAAAGATGGATGGGCAAGGCCAAAGGCAGTACATAATTTATCCAGGTTAAGTAAAGGCAAGATGATTGGCACGAGGTATAATAAGGATAAGGAATGGGTAGGTGGAGCCGTAGCTTTTTTTGAAAGATAAGTGGTAGAAAACAAATGTACAATGCTCAATATTCAATGATCAATGTTCAATAAAAATACAGGTATGAAAAATGGTATAGCAAGATTTGAGTTTTTTCTTACTCAGTTACAAACGCTTTTAGCTAAAGCAGCTAAACAAAAAAATCCTGCATTATGGTTGTACCAGAACAATGCCCGTACTCCTTTATTCATGCTGGAGGGATTGGCGAAAATGTACATTGGCCTGCATAACAAAAAAAAGTTCAGCAAATTAAAAGAGCATTTTAAATTGCTGGAAGATGTACTGGGTGCCATTGATTATTACGATGCGTTTGCAAAATCATTTTCAGCCAATAAAAATATTCCTGTAACGATTGTAAATTATCTGCATGCGCAAACAAGAGAAAAAATTCAGAGCCTGAATGAATTGTTAACTGAGGAAGGATGGTTAGGTGCAGGTGCTGAAAGAATTAAAAAGATTCAAAAAAAATTATCAGAAGCAGACTGGCTGAAAGAAGAAGACGAAGTAGAAGCCATCAATAAATTTTATGGCACTGCCATTTATGAGATCGTAGAATTTATCAGCAAGGATAAACTACATTTTGATAATGTGGAGGCTGATGTACATGAGCTGAGAAGAAAATTAAGATGGTTGAGTATTTATCCCCAGGCTTTGCAGGGTTGTATACAATTAAGTAAATCCAAAACTTCGCCCAAACATTTAACCAAATACCTTACTAAAGAGATCACTACTTCTCCCTATAACAAAATGCCCGATTCCGGCGATTGCAAATATTTTCTATTACTCAACCGGGATTATTTTTATGCGCTCAGCTGGATCATTGCCGAGCTGGGCAAATTAAAAGACAGCGGCCTGGGTGTTATTGCCATTAAAGAAGCATTGCAACAGACTGGTAAAATAAGTGATGCTGATGCTTACAAAAAAGCCTACCAGTTATTGGGAAACAAACAACCCAAACTGCCACAGATACTGCGTGCTGCTGAAGGCATTTGCAAAACCTTTTTCGACGAAAATAACCTGGAGCATCTGGTAATAGGTATTGCGGCTGCAAAATAATTTACCCCGGTTTTTAACTATTAAAAAAAATCATTGGTATCTGAATAAATTCCTATTTTTGTTTTAATTTTTAGACAAGACTAAATTTATTTTTAAATATGATTAAAATAATTTTACTGGTTACCCTGCTTGTAACAGCGGTAACAGTAACTGCTCAAATAGAAAAAATTGACACCGATAGGCCAGATCAAACAGAAAGCGCTTTTACTGTACCTAAAAAATGGATGCAATTTGAATCGGGTTTTTTGAAAGAAGTTGATAAAGGTTATTATAGCCCGTTTACAAAATGGACAGATATACGTTTGGAGCATCCCTCCTTATTAACAAAATATGGTGTTGGTAAACGTTTTGAGTTAAGGCTTATAACCGGCTTTGCCACTTATAAACTCAAAGATGATAATCAGCTTGTTGAAACCCAAACTGGTATTGATAATGTCCAATTCGGTGGAAAATTGAATTTCTTTGATGAAAAAGGATGGCGGCCTAAAATTTCGCTTATAGCTCATTATGATTTTGCAGGTTTGAGAACTATAAACAAAGACACTACTGATGGTATAAATTTCAGGTTTACCATGCAACACACTATTTCAGAAAAAGTATCATTGGGGTATAATCTTGGTATGGAATGGGAGCGTTTTGGAGAACCTGCCGCTTATACTTACACTTTTGCGCCGGGCTTTAACCTTAGCGAAAAATGGTATGCCTATATCGAAGCGTTCGGTTTTATCTGGAAAAATGAAAAGCCAGAAAACAGTATTGATGGAGGTATTGCTTATTATGTAACTGACAATTTTAAATTAGACGCTTCTGCAGGGTTTGGTTTAAATAAAAAAGCGCCGGATTATTATTTTGCTATTGGTACATCATTTCGTTTTAAAACTACCAACAAATAATTACTGCAGTAATTCACTTACCAGCTTATCCAGCTTTTTTCCTTCTGCATCAATGGCCACCACATTGCCATTTTTATCAAGCAGGAAACTTGTTGGTATCATTTCAACACCAAAGGCTGCTGGTACCTTGCCGTTCCATCCACCATTATCATTTACCTGGGTGTATTTTATCTTGTCGTGTTTAATAGCTTTTATCCAATCATTCTTTTTATTATCAATTGAAATACTAAATACCTCAAAGCCTTTATCCTTATATTTATTGTACAATTTCACTACACCAGGGTTCGATTCCCTGCAGGGACCACACCAACTGGCCCAGAAATCAATCAGTACCACTTTACCTTTAAAAGAAGACAAGCTAACCATACTATCTTTTACATTAGGTAAACTGATCTCAGGTACTGGTGCCCCCACTTTGATTTGTGCTTTAACACTTATGGCAGCTATTGAAACAATTACCACAAAAAATACTTTTTTCATTTACAACAGTTTTTTTTCCTGAATAAAGATAATATGAATTGTAAAAACTTTTTCACTTTACTATTTATCTGCGCAAGGTAGCAACAACTAAAGAATAATCAGCTGGCTGTTCGCTTATAATGCTGTTAAAAAAAAGGAACAGCCAAAACAGGCTGTTCCTTTAAACTTGGACTATATGGCAACTATTTTTATTTTTTAAAGAAATACCGCAGTGATACCTCATGAGCACCATTACCACCGTTAAAAGTGTTTATAGGGTGGTTATATACATCATACGCATAACCAATAGTGAATTTGTGGTCTATCTTAAGACCAGCAAAAATGGTGTAATCCTGTTTGTAATGAGCGCTAACCCCAACATGGATAAGGTCTTTATGCAGCAGCATAATTCCTGCCTCATAATCAGCGGGTGCATTGGGCTGATAGCGCACTTCCACATGCGGCAGCAATACATTTGATTCGTCAGTTACAATACAGTAACTGGCAGTAAAGAAAAAGTGGCGGTATAACTTACCATCAACATTAGTGGATGATTTAACAAAATCCAGTTTAGGTTGTATCAACTGAAAGGCAGATGCACCAATTGTTAGTTTTGGTGTACGCAGGTAAACCCCTGCAGATGCATCGCCTTTAATGGTAGAGCCGGAGGATGCCAGCAAAGGATCATTAGGAATGAATTCAGCAATTTTATCTTTGTCCACTTTAAATTGTATCACTTCTGCCCCTAATCCCATCATCAGCCTTTTTTTATCATCACCATCTAATTTAACGCTGTAAGAAACATTAAAATTTCCTCCTGTACGGCTGGTTGGTCCAGTTTTATCAGAATACAGTACTACGCCTACCCCGGTGTTTTTGGAAGGAATATAAGTATCTCCAAAAAGCATCACAGTTTTAGGGCTGCCATCAATGCCGGCCCACTGGCTCCTGAATACACCTCCAACAGTTGTTACATCATTGGCCCCTACTGCTGCAGGATTATGAATAAAACTGTTTTCCATATACTGGCTTACTTTAAATATCTGCTGTGCAGCTGCATTTACAGATAAGGCAACAGTAAACAATACAACTGCTGCTATTTTTATTTTTATTGAATACATGTGTAATATTTTTAACTGTTAGGAAAATTATCTTAAAATGGTTACGCTTCCTTTCTTATCTACTCCACTATTATTTATCAGGTCATAATGAACTACAAAATAATAAGTACCATCCGGCAAAGGTTTGCCTTTATATGTTCCGTCCCAGTCGTTTTTATAATCAAGAGATTCAAACACTTTACTACCCCAGCGGTTGTAAACGCTTGCCGCAACTTTTGTAACACAGTTGCCATTGGTAACAAACCATTTATCGTTAAACCCATCACCGTTTGGTGTAAAGGCCTGCATTGGTTTTACACAATCGCTTATTACTGAAACCACCACGCTGGAAGATGCAGTACATCCCTGTGGTGAGGTAACCTTAATAGTATAGGTGGTGGTTGCTGTTGGTGATGCTACCGGGTTTAAAATATTTGCTGCGTTAAGTGCCGTCGCCGGTGTCCATAAGTAAGTACCCTGAGAAGCAGTTGCCTGTAGCTGTGTACTTTGTCCCTGGAAAATAATAATATTACTTCCTGCACTAACGGTAACACCGGGATTTACAGTAACATTAAACGATTTGGAAGCGCTACAGCCACTAGCCGACGCCGTTACTGTATATTGGGTATTGAAAGTTGGTGATAAAACAGGATTGGCAATAGCAGGATTACTTACACCGCTTGTTGGCGACCAGGTAAAGCTGGTACCATTACTTACTGTATTGGCGCTAAAGGCTGTGGGGGCACAAACAGTAGTATCGGCATGCACGGTAAGTGTTGCTGCTGTATTTACTGAAGTAGTAAATGATTTAGTGGTAATGCAACTACCTGTTGATGCAGTAACGGTATACAATGTAGTGCCAGTTGGTGCCAATATTGGGTTTGCAATTGCAGGATTATTTACTCCTGTAGTTGGCGACCATGCAAAGCTGGTGGCATTACTAACAGTGTTGGCATTAAATGATGCGCCCGAGCAAATAGTTGTATCCGCATGAAGGGTGAGTGTTGGTGGCGCAGGTGCAGCCATAACTACAGGGTAAACAGTAGCACAGGCACTGGCATCAGTAATAGTAGCCTGGTAAGTTCCTACACCAAGATTATTAGCAGTAACGCCTGTTTGTACCGGGTTGGTATTCCATACAATGGTGTATGGTGATGCAGACCCTGTAACAGTAAGTGTTGCACTACCTGCATTGGTGCAGGTTACATTAGTGATTGCCGCACTGATAGTCTGCGTAAAATCTATACCGGAAACCCCAAAGAATACCGCATTAGGAAAAGGAGCATTAGTACCTGCAGTAGTAACATTGGTTACAGTTACTTTTTGCAAAGTTTTTTGCCTGTCGGTACAAGACAATGATATCTCTGCATAATACAATCTTGGATTTGTTGAGTAGGCATCTGCACCAGAGGCAGGAGTAGCCCTTGTACAACGGCCAAAACCCGATAACACCAGGTTTGCAGTATTATTAAACCAGTCGCCAAGCGTATAGTTGGTTAATGCGTTAGTAGTTGACCCATCAGTAAAAGTAAGGGTTGCATTTATCAGGCTCGATCCTTCGGTAGAAAGGGCCAGCAATCTTATTTTACTGTATTTGGAAGGCGTAGTTAAAGTAAGGCTGCCACTTTGCGTACGTTGTAATAGCAAGGCATTATTACCCGTATAAGGCGCCAGCTGATAGTTACCAGCTGTAGCATTGGCTATTGTGCCATTGTCGGGTAATCCACCTCCACCAAAAGCATTGAGTGTTTTAAAAGTGTTGGTGTACATTACCTTGTTAGAAACTGTGGGACCATCGATACAAATGGTTGTGGTAGTTAATGAACTGGTGCCGGCTTCGGCCACCACATCATGATTAAAACCTGTAACAGTAATTGGATTAAAAGTTTGGGCAAAAATAATTCCGGGAAAGATCAGTAATAATAATTGCACAAAAAGCCTTTTCGACTTTAAAAGACGGCGTGTAATAAGCATATAGTTTGGTTTAAAGAATAAAATCTTTTATCAGGGAACTTATTTTCAAAAAGAAAATAATCAGTTTAAAGAATGCAGGATTTTGTAGATCATTAAGCAAGAAAAATCAAGATAACAGCTGTATTACAGCGTTTTGGTGCGCTAATATAGCATTTTTTGGAATAAGGTAGCTCTGTCGACAATAAATTACCGTAAAAAAGTTAAATACCTGAATATCTTAATTTATAAAATTCCATTGAATACCAAAGCGTATCATAAGCCCTTGTGTGGGGTAATGAGGAGCTGCAAAATTATTATTGGTAAAGCCAAATCCGTCGGCTACGCTTACCGTATTTAAATTTTCTGCACGGATATAAGCAGTAAAAGATTTAATCCTGAAATCGAAAAAAGCACTGATATCAGGAAGGTTTTTCAACTTCATCGTATCCTGTGGCATAAATTGTCCCATTACAGGCGAATAATTATAGCCTTCATAAGGCGTGTAATATCTTACTTCCAAACCTGTGGATAAATTAAGGTTCTTGTAATACACCCCTTCAAATGCCAAACGGTTTCTTGTAAAAACCAATGGCACTTTTACCGGTGCACTACCGTCTGTCTGTTGCACTACAGCTTCGGCATACCAGTTTATCTTTTTAGTAAGCTTTATTTTTTTAGAAGCAAACAATTGCAGCAGGTTAATCACTTTAGTGCTTTGTGCAGTATGGTAATAATCAGAAAAATAAGCCAGGTTAGTGATAAGGTGATTTTTAAAACCCAGGTTAACAAACTGGTTATGCGCCTCAGCACCAAAAGAAATAATATTTTCTTTTTTACTGATGGTTGCGTTCTTAAAATTAAATGCGGATAAACTATTGTAGATAAAGGAAGGGCTCCTGTTTACGTTGGTAAAAAACAAACGTACATCACCCAGTTTTTTATTCAGGTACCTGTCAATAGAAGCGTTAGCTTTATAATCACCGCTGTTAAGGCCATTCAGGTAAAATTCTCCTTTTAATAAAACATCCCATAATTTATTTCGTGTTTTATTCCTGTATTCGCCGTGCAGAATTATATTGTAATAATTTTTTGATTCAATAGCGGTGGCCCTGTAAAATTGCGCTCTGATATTTTCTATCCTGGCACCCGCCAATAAAAACTGCGCTGAATTTTTAGTATCAGGAAATTGTAACAAAGAAAAATCATTGCTGATAACACTCCATTTTTCATGTACAGAGAAAGTATCCAGCAACTGCGTTTTTAATACGGTATCATACCATGTTTTATAAATAAGTGTATCTGCAGACAGATCCTGGAAAAGATAATTATAATGGCTGTAGGTGAAAGTATATTGTGCTCTTAGTTTAGGATAAAATAAATATTCTGTTGTAGAATCATTTACTGCAACGGAATCTTTTTTTCCAATATCATAGGTTTGCCTTAAAAAGAAGGTGAGATCCTTATCAATATTGCCGGTACTTACCGATGCATTAAAAGGATTAGGCGTGTAGTTAAGTGCATTACCTAAATTTACATCTATCGCATACCTTTTCTTTTTATTGGGGTCCGCTAATGAAGAATCATTTGTAATACCTCCGTTCTCTGAATTTTTAATGGTGTTTCCCATCAACACAAAATATGCAGCATATCTTTTCCTCTTTCCCTGGTAAGTACTAAACAGCCGGTAACTTTTGTGATTGGTATTCTGAGTAATAAAAAAACCCGGTGCACTTATCAACCTGTAGTCGAAACCAAAATTCCAGTTTTGCCTGGGATTTTGAGTATGCAATGCCTTTATCATTTGCTCCTTACCCGATGCCAGCTGGTAACTTAACTGCGTAAATGGTTTAGTGGTTTTATAAAATTTAGTGTCTTCTAATTTATAGCGGTAAACATCAAATGCATGAAAGCCTGCGTCCCAGCCAGGTTTTAAGTTAGGTGTATAAATTAAAGGGTAAGCCGCGGCACCATTGTTACCTAAATATTGCCAGCTGGAGGGTACAGAAAAATATTTGTCAAAATCATTAATAGAAGAATCCAAACGGTTGATACGAACAGAATCGAGATACTTATAAGAAATACTGATAGAATCTTTTTTATCATCCCTATGTTCAAACCCCAATGCATTATCTCTCGCTGATTTACTGGTGTCGGTTTTATTCTGGCCCCCCGAGCGGCCTGCTTTTGGTAATTGTCTCAATATATCGGGTTCCTGCGCACTACAAACCGCAACCACAAAAACAGTAAATAAAAGCGTGATAAAATACTTCATGTAATGGCTGTTACAGTTGTGCTATCAGTTCTTTAAAAATATAGGTAAGCTTAGGCTCTGCATCTTTTGCAGCTTGTAACACTTCATCATGTGTAATGGTATTCTCCTCGTCTCTTATACCAATATCAGTAATTACACTCATGGCAAATACCGGCAAGCCCATATGCACAGCTGCAATCACTTCCTGCACAGTACTCATACCCACAGCATCGCCGCCAATAAGGGACAACAATTGATACTCTGCCCTGGTTTCAAAGGTAGGGCCTGTAACACCGCAATACACGCCTTCTCTTAAAGCAATATTTTGTTTTGCAGCAATGGCTTTTACTTTATCGATCAGGGCTTTTTTATAAGGTTCACTCATATCAGGGAAACGTGGCCCCAGTGCATCAATATTTTTCCCTACCAGGGGATTGGGGGTAAAAAAACTCACATGGTCCTTAATGATCATCAGGTCACCTACATGCCAGTCTTTTTTAGTGCCTCCTGCTGCATTGCTCACCAGCAAGGTTTCTATACCTAAAAATTTCATCACCCTTATCGGAAAAACAACTGCACTGGTATCATACCCTTCGTAATAATGAAACCGGCCTGCCATTGCTACTACGTTTTTCCCCCCCAGCTGGCCAAATATAAGTTTACCACTGTGGCCTTCTACCGTGCTTACGGGAAAATGTGGAATGGCACTATATGGAATTTCTTTTTCCACCGCTATTTCTCCTGTAAAACTACCCAACCCACTACCCAATACTATACCAACAGCCGGCTTATTACTATACTGTTCTTTTATAAAAGCTACTGCTTCATTAATTTTTTGCATCATAAACAAATCCTGGTTTTTTGTGCGCCAAAGGTAAGGCAAGATATTGTTAAAGGAATGTTCATTAGTAAAGGTTTATAGTTTTTACTTTATGGTTTGCAGGGCAATATTACCTGTTGCTGCGATGTTTAAAGTTATCCTGTGTATGCCACTTATATATTTTAGCCCTGCAATTCATTTGCTTACTGTAATTTTGAAAGATGAGTAAATCACTCAATATTATTGCCAATTCACTCCGGCTTACACTGCAGGAATTAAAGGTGAATAAATTACGCACTGCACTTAGCCTTACCGGCGTTGCCTTTGGTATATTCTGTATTATTGGCGTACTGGCAACAGTAAATAGTTTGGAAAGAAATATACAAAACGAAGTAAAAAGCCTTGGCAGCAATACTATTTATATCGACAAATGGGAGTATGCCGGAGGTGCCGATCGCCCCATCTGGAAATACAGGGCCCGGCCAAATATGAAATTTGAAGAGGCCGGAATGATCAGGCAACGATCCTATTTATTAGAAGATGTTTCTTTATTACTGAGAAGTGGTGGTGCTATTTCGTATAAGAACGACCAGATATCCAATGCCAGTGTATATGGTATCACCGAAGCACAAATGACGGTACAGCCTTTTACTTTTGATGTAGGCCGTTTTTTTTCCTCCAGCGAATTCAGTTCGGGCAGTAATGTCTGCCTTATCGGTTTTGCCAATGCAGAATCTTTATTTGGCACCACCGACAGGGCAATAGGCAAACAGATTGAAGTTAGAGGCAAGAAAGCTACTATTGTTGGTGTGATAAAAAAAGAGGGCAAGAATTTTATTGGCTGGGATTATGATAACTGCGTAATGCTGCCTTATAAATTCTGCAAGCAGATATTTGAAGAAAACTGGAGCAACCCTGTTTTAATTGCCAAAGGCAAAGAAGGTATTCCCCCTGCCGCATTAATAAATGAATTAAGAGGCATCATGCGCCAGATAAGAAGGCTTGCTCCTACACAGGAAGATAATTTTTCTTTAAACAGCGTGGAAGCTTTTAGTAAAGCTATTTCTGATTCTTTTGTTACCATTAATATTGTAGGTGCTGTTATCGGCGGCATCAGCCTTATTGTAGGTATGTTTGGTATCGCCAACATTATGTTTGTTACAGTAAAAGAACGTACCTCTTTAATTGGTTTAAAAAAAGCCATCGGTGCCAAAAAAGGCAGTATTTTATTTGAGTTTTTAATGGAAGCTGCTTTGCTTTGCATTATTGGCGGTGGCATCGGATTATTCTTTGTGTACATTCTTACTTTGATACTTTCCGGCCCCCTTAAATTTCCTGTATACATTTCTATACCCATGCTGTTTGGTGCCATTATCATTTGTATTGTAGTAGGAATTTTAGCCGGTATTATTCCTGCAAGAAGAGCGGCAAAGATGGATCCGGTGGTAGCGATAAGAAGTAAGTAAATGCTGCCGGCAGTTACTGAAGAAAACAAATGATCAATGCTCAATTTTCAACACTCAAGGTTCAATAAAAAACAAGTAAATTTATACGCCTCATTTTACAAGCAATTACAAAATCTAATGCACTGCATTTCCATTGAACATTGAAAACTGAGTATTGAGCATTGAATATTCTAAGCTCCAGGCTTCCTGTTTCACCTAAGCCCTTGCCTTATATCACAATAACAGAATACCTCCTACCTTTGCAAATCATTACAGCATAATTTACCAATGAGTATTTCTATTTTGGCTATCGAATCCAGTTGCGATGAAACATCTGCCTCTGTTTGTGTGGACGGAAAAATTATGTCCAATTATATCGCCAACCAAACCGTACATGAAAAATACGGTGGTGTAGTGCCTGAACTGGCCAGCAGGGCACATATGCAAAATATTGTTCCGGTGGTGGATGCGGCATTAAAAACTGCTGGTTGCGACCTGTCAGCAATTGATGCCATTGCTTTTACGCAAGCCCCGGGATTGATCGGTTCATTATTAGTAGGTACACAATTTGCAAAATCATTATCACTGGCTTTAGATAAACCGCTTATAGCAGTGCACCATATGCAAGCTCATGTGTTGGCCAATTTAATTCCCGCTGACAAACCTGCATTTCCTTTTTTGTGTTTAACGGTTAGCGGCGGGCATACACAAATTGTATTGTGCGAATCTCCCGGCAAACTAAAGGTAATCGGTGAAACTATTGATGATGCTGCAGGCGAAGCATTTGACAAAAGTGCCAAGCTATTAGGATTGCCTTATCCTGGCGGCCCGTTGATTGACAAGTATGCTGCCAATGGCAACCCGGATAAATACAAATTTCCTGAACCACAGATACCTGGTTTAAATTTTAGTTTCAGCGGATTAAAAACATCTATTTTATACTTTTTAAAAAATGCCGGCACCAGCAATGTTTTTAAAGAAGAATTTTTAGCAGATGAGGCGATGCAGAAAAAATTCATTACAGAAAACCTGGAAGACATTTGTGCCTCTATACAAAACCGCATTGTAAGCATTTTATTAAATAAGTTAAAAAAAGCGGCGCAGGAAACCGGCATTACCAATATATGTTTAGCTGGAGGAGTTAGCGCCAACAGCGGCTTAAGAAAAACTTTTACTGCACTGGGCGAAAAAATGCATTGGAAAACTTTTATTCCTGCATTTGAATACTGCACCGATAATGCAGCAATGATTGCGATTACGGGATACTATAAATTTTTAGAAAACAATTTCACCGATCTGAGCATCAGCCCCAGCGCAAGAGCAGAGTGGGGATAAAGAGTTGCAAGGGGAAAAGCTACAAGCTGCAAGAAAGCAATCTGCTATTACATGTTTCTCCCTTGCAGCTTCTCCCCTTGTGGCTTTTCCCCTTGTGACTTCTCCCCTTGTGGCTTCTCTCTTAAGGCTTTTGTATCTTGCAACCTGTATGGCTAACAACTATTTTCAATTTAAACAATTTACTATTCACCAGGATCAATGCGCCATGAAGGTTTGCACCGACGCCTGTTTGTTTGGTGCTTATATTGCTGATGAATTACAAACCGGGGTACGCAGCGCTGTAAAAAACATTTTAGATATTGGCACCGGAACTGGTTTATTAAGTTTAATGCTGGCGCAAAAAACAAATGTTGAAATTGATACCGTGGAAATTGATACGGCAGCCTATTTACAGGCAAAAGAAAATATCGAACAATCTTTATGGAAAGAAAAGGTCACGATTTACAATAATAATATCCGGCAATTTGAAAGTCATAAAAAGTACGATTGCATCATCAGCAATCCGCCATTTTTTGAAAACGATCTTATATCTGATGATAAAAAGAAAAATGCGGCAAAACATGACAGTACTTTAACACTACAGGAATTATTAACCCATACAGAAAGGCTTTTATCGGCAGAAGGTTTTTTTGCATTGCTACTTCCTTATCACCGCACTAACTATTTTGAAGAAGAGGCTGAAAAATTAAATTTCTCTCTTGCCAAAAAAATATTGGTAAAGCAAACCACAAAACATAAATATTTCAGATCGATACTTATTTTTTCGAGGAACAAAATAACTACGCAAACAAAGGCAATTACAATAAAGAATGAATCGGGGAATTATTCTGAAGAATTTATACTGCTCTTAAAAGATTATTACCTGTACCTATGAATTAAAAATTATGCGGTCACCCTTCAGTTACAAATTCAACATGCTCATGACTTGTAATGATATCAACCAATTCCCTTACCAGTTCGTCCCCGAGCCTTCTTTTGCTTTTTGAAAATTAAGCCAGGTGAGTTTAATGGGTTCATTATAATCAAATACACCAAACCCTCCACGCAACAGATCGTTAAATGCAGCAAGATTATGGCCTGTTTTCCAATTCAGATTAAACGTAAGCACCTTATCCATTTCATCGTGGAAATTTTTTAAGGTAGAGAAATTATTGCCGTTTATGATCAATTCTTTTTTAGCCATTGCCGTTTGCATATTCTCTTAAATACTCATAAGCAGGAGTCAGTTTTCCTTGCTTCACCATCGTTGCTCTTTCAATAATTGCCGAGCCTCCTTTAACCAAATCTTCCAATACAAATTTTATCAACTGTTCTCCAAAATATCTTGACGCATCACGGGGCAATTCATTCGGCAGATTGCCCACCGCCATCAGATCCACAACATTGTTTTGATAAGCAGTAGTTTTCTGCAATGTTTTTTTATCTACGCCGTAAATGGGTTCTTCAATTGAACTATCGCCGATATTAACTACAACAGAGCCATGGTAATCGTTGGTGATATCAGCAATTGTTTTAATGCTGAATTCTTCCGATTGAAATTCTTCTACCGTGAAAAGTGGTGGAATACTTTTATCCCAATACACACCGTTCATTAAAATATCTGTTTGCTTTGCAAAAGGGCTAAACAAACATTTATATTGATCAGGATGCGAATGAAAATCATCCCGGTTATAAGTGCCATCATCTTTTCTGGCATACAAATCACGGCCTTTCAGATCAACATACACCGGGTAATCGAACTGGCGGTGTAAATATTCAAATGGTTCCACTTCATGTATGCCCATCAGGTTCATGATCTCCAGCACACCATGCGCTACACGGCCGCTGCCGGTGACTGCAATTTTTAGTGTAGGTAACTTTAAACCAAAATAGGTATGTATCAGGTTACGGTAATCTTTCTGTTGATACACCCTGTTTAAATTATACAAGCCTGTTCTTTTTCCATAAGCCATCATGCCATTGTGGGCACCAACAATGCCTGCAAAAAAACCAAATCCTAAAATGCGCTGTCCATCTTCATGGGTTAAGCATTCATAATCTATTAGTGTTATTTTATTTTTTAAGATGGCCTGGAATAATTGCTGGTTATGTTCCTGCGCTTTTTTGGTGTGCGAAAAAAACAGGTAGGTTTTATTGGCTATCAATTGTTCTGCCGGCACTTCTTTAATCCCCATCAGTACATCGCACCTGGTAATATCTTCTTTTACTTCCACGCCTGCCATAACATATTCTTTATCGCTGAAGCACCTGGTATCGCTATGTTGTGCCACAACACGAATAGTATCAAAATTTTTATGCAGCCATTTGCATTGTGCCGGTGTAAGGGCCACCCTGTTATCTGCAGGTATTTTTCCTTCTCTTATTAAACCAATTTGTAGCATCAATCGTAGTATTTAGACAGCAAGTTAATTAATTGACCACTAATAAAAACGATTCACTGCGTGAATTGGAGTTGGCCATGGATTACACGGATTTGCACGGATAAATACAATAAAATAAGCTGTGTAATTTGTGGCAAAAACCAACAATCACAAAGTAGTGTTTCCTATTTTAAATACTTCTCTTTGCCAATAAATCCTGAAATTTGCAGTATGAATTATTTTGAACTTTTTGAGATTCCGGTAAGTTTGCAGGTAGATAAAAATATACTATCTAAAAAATATGTAGCCTTACAAAAAAAATACCACCCCGATTTTTTTACGCAGGAAACAGAATATGAGCAAGCTGATGCACTGGAAAAATCTTCGCAAGTTAATAAAGCACTTAAGATTTTTAAAAGCAGCGACGAAACCATTAAATACGTGTTACAGTTAAAAGGGCTTTTGGAAGAAGAAGAAAAATACCAGTTGCCCCCCGATTTTTTAATGGAAGTAATGGAGTTGAACGAGGAATTGTCTACCGATTCAACGGAGCAGATAAACAAGCTGGAAGCTGAGATTTACCAGCCTGTTAAACCCATTATCGATCATTTCAATAATGACACTACTACTACTGAAGATCTGTTAAAAGTGAAGGAATATTATTATAAGAAAAAATACCTGCAACGTATTTTGGACAGATTGGAGGGATAACGTAATATTGCAACCCAATTCAAAAGTTGCCCATGTGGCGGAATTGGTAGACGCAGCAGACTCAAAATCTGCCGTTCGCAAGGGCGTGAAGGTTCGATTCCTTTCGTGGGCACAAGTTAACTTAAAAAGCCTCTATAACACTACGTTTTAGGGGCTTTTTTCTTTTTTGGTGTCCAAATAGGTGGCTATTAAAATTCAAATTATAAGAGTGCCTGAAATTAATGTATGTTAGCATTTCTAATTTAACCTTATGAGAGAGATTTGCTTTGAATGCAGAAGACCCCTTGACTTTGCAGTTGTTAATTATTCGGTCAATAATTTCGGAATTCCGCTTTGCCAACCCCATCAGCAATGGGTTCGAGAAATGGAAAATTTCACTACTCCACAAACCCTTGCCATGTATTTTGCATTAAAGCAAAGAGGTGTTCCTGCAGAGATAGAAAAATTTGATGGTTTTAAAACGATTGACATTGCTGTTCCAGAGGCTAAAATCAATATTGAAATAGACGGAGGGCATCATAATTTTGACCCAAGACAAGCCCTTTCTGATTTACAGCGAACTTATTTTTCTTTTCTAAAGGGGTATTTAACTCTGAGAATTCCTAATTCATTAATAGAATGGAATCTGGAAGAAACTGCTGATTACCTTGTTGAATTTATGAATGTAAATAATTATCGAAATTGGAGTAGATATTAAATTATTAAGTTTGATTATTTATGAAATAATTAAGTAAGCAGAAACCCCTATAACATAGTTTTTGATAGTTTCTCTCCACTTGCCTGTCGGAATAGAGGACTGTATTAAACATCATACCAGTTGAGTTAATTAAAGTCTTTATGCAATTATCTCCTTATAATTTGCTAATTTATCCCTAGAAAATTAATTAATATATATTATCAAAACCTAGTTTAAAATCATATTTTTGGATAAAGACGATAATAATGAACCAATACGAAACCTTGTTACAGTACGTATTAGATTATGGGGTGTCGAAATCGGATAGAACCGGTGTTGGTACCAAAAGTATTTTTGGACATCAGATTCGTTTTGACTTAACCCAAGGGTTCCCTTTGATTACAACTAAAAAGCTGCACATAAAATCCATTATTTATGAGTTATTATGGTTTTTAAAAGGTGAAACAAATATCAAATATTTAAAAGAGAATGGTATAAAAATATGGGATGAGTGGGCGGATGAAAATGGAGAATTAGGACCAATATATGGTTACCAATGGAGGAATTGGGAAACCCCTGATGGAAGGCATATAGACCAAATAAGCGACGTAATTAATACATTAAAAACTAATCCTGATAGCAGAAGAATTATTGTTAGTGCATGGAATGTTGCCGACATTAATAAAATGTCTCTACCTCCCTGTCATAGTTTCTTTCAGTTTTATGTAGCTGAAAGAAAGTTATCTTGCCAAATGTATCAACGGAGCGCCGACATGTTTTTAGGTGTACCATTTAACATTGCCTCCTATGCATTATTGACTATGATGATAGCACAAGTTTGCGATTATGAACTAGGTGAATTTATACACACATTTGGGGACACCCATATTTATAATAATCATTTTGAACAAGTTAAAATACAGTTAGCCCGTGAGCCTAGACCATACCCTAAAATGATATTGAATAAAAGTGTAAAATCAATATTTGATTTTAAATATGAAGATTTTGATTTGCAAGGTTACGACCCGTACCCCTCAATTAAAGGAGATATTGCTGTATGATAAACTACAAGCAATATTTGGATGAAAAAATTCATCAACTTAAGGTAGTTTGTAGGTCTCAATGGGATTACCTTAACTATTCAAATTTATGCGCTTGGTTAGAAGATAATTTTAACGGAGATATGCAAGGTAAATATTATGCGATTAAGATTTTATTGCATACTGTATACTACAAAAAAATTGATATTGAAAAACTGATAAAGTATGGTTTGTTTGAGAAAATTTACGGTGAAATAATTAAGGAGAAACTAATTGCTGACAAAAACATATATATTGACAATAGTACAGGAAGTGCGGCGGTGAATTCATTGAAGAATAAATCATTTTTCATACCATTACTGGATTCGATGAAGCCAAGCGAAAGCGGAAATATATTCACAGGCGATTTAGTACATAAATTTGATATAAACCAATCCCAAGTAGATTTTCATTGGAATGTAACAGAAGAAAAACTTATTGGAAAAGAATTATTAATTTTTGTAGATGACTGTGTGGGTTCTGGGGCACAATTGAAAAAATTTTGGAATTCAATTGCAATTCAAAACCTAAAAACAATTTGTCAAAAATTAAATATTAAAATTTACTACTTGGTTTTATTAGGTTATGACAAAAATTTAGACGCATTAAAATTAGAAAATAAATTATTAGATATCGAAATAGTTGTTTGTGATGTGTTAACTGATAAAAATCGGGTTTTTTCAGATGAGAATATAATTTGGGATAAGAATACTAATGAACGTGAAGAGGCTATAAAGTATTTTGAAAACATAAAAAAAACAAAGGGTGTAAGTTTTTTAGGGTATACAAAATTAGATTTCGCAGTAATCTTGCATGACCGACTACCCGATTGGACACTACCTATATTTTGGAAAAAAACTGTGGGATGGAAGAATTTGTTTCAAAGAAAAACTTCAGAAACTTAAAATAATGGCAACGGAATATAGAAATCCTTTTTCAAAAATAAGAACTGAGCAGATGGGAGATTCTGCTTGGAAATATTTTGTAGAACCTTCAAAGGAATACATCGGAGATAAACCATTAATTTTCGAAGGGAGTAGAGGTACAGGGAAAACTATGTTTTTTAAATGTAATTCTTGGAAAGAAAAATTAGAAGAAGCTAAATCAAAAGGGGAAGCCGTAAGTGAGTTCATTGCGAAAACTAATCATTTTGGATTTTACTATAAAGTTGATGGGAGATTTATAAAAAGTTTGACAGGAAAAAAAATTGATGATACAATTTGGATTGGTATTTTCAATACTTATTTCAATGTAGTAATAGCCAAAGAGATTATTGCCTTTTTTCAATTTTTAATACAAGAAAATATAATTTCAGAGGAAATTTTACATGATGCTATTACCCAAATTTGTTTGATGTTAGATGTTACTGAAATAAACAAATTGAATGAATTAAAATCAAAAATCGAGATTACGCTCGTGAAAATTGAGAAATTTTCAAATAATACAAATCTTGCGGAAAACAACTATCCAATTGGATTAAATGCAGGTACTATAATTGAAAAGTTAATTTTAGCTATAAAACAGAATGCGAGCTTAAAAAATAAAACATTTCACGTATTTATTGATGAGTATGAAGTATTCAATAAGCAACAACAAATCGAATTAAATACACTTTTAAAACAAAGTAATAGCGATTTAGTGTATGATTTTGGAGTAATAACAAATGGAATCATTTCTTTCGAAACAGCTTCGGGACAAATTTTAAAACGCAAAGATGATTTCTTTTTATTCAGCACAGACAGGTATGGGTATTACGAAAGTAAAGAGTACAATCAATTGCTAAATGAAATATGCAAAAAAAGATTAAAAGAAGAATTTGATAAAACTGGTAAAAAGTATGATGATAAGTTTTTAGATATTGGGTTTTACTTGAAAAACTACGGGAAGAAATTTGAGGAGGATGAATTTTCTAAATCACCTTACTTGAACGATTTAAAGGAAAAGGTATTAAAGGAGATTAAAAGGCAAGCAAGGTTATATGGTTATGACGAAACAGAAATTGAAATCTATTATAAAGAGTTAACAAATTGTGCTCCAGTTGCAATGCGTGTACACTTGGCACTCCTTATGAGAAAAAATAGGAGTATAGTTCCTGCAAAGGAGTTGTTAACTCATAAAATTCAAAAATCAAAAAAATACGAAGATTGGCTACATAATATTGAAACTGCTGCATTGTATTTACTTTGCAATGAATTTAAAGTTGAAAAAAAGTATCATGGAATTCAGGTTTATTCAGCTCTTTCTTCTGGTGTGATTCGGAGTTTTTTGGAACTTGCTGAATATGCGTTCGATTATGCTTTAAGTGATATTCAAAGCCCGTTCAGTTTTGAATCTCCAAGAGAATTCTCAATTGAAGAACAAACAAAAGCTGTTTATTTTGTGAGCAACTTTAAAATCAAAGAAATAGAAAGTTATGAGCCACACGGGTATAAGTTAAAAGATTTTACAAAGGCATTAGGCAGAATATTTAAGAATATCCAGCTAAATCCTTACGCAACTTTAGGAGAAGTTGAGCAAAACCATTTTTCTACAAATGAGAATGAATTAATAGAAAAGAAAAAAAATGAAGCTGATGTTTTTAAATCAGCGGTAAGAAATAAAATATTGGAAGATGGCGACCCAACTAAAACGAAGTTGAATAATACTGTTGAATTAACAGATTATCATTTGAATCATATTTATTGCCCTGCTTTTAGCATTTCACATAGAAGGCAAAATAAAATTTCAATTGCCTATCCTGAATTAGTTAAATTATTATCTGGTAACCATAAAGAATTAGAAGAAGCTGTCAAACAGTTATCTGGTATTTCAGAAGATTCATCACCAACTCTTTTTTCAGACAGCAATGAATTATCAAGAGAAATTTAAACTGACAGACGATAATGGAAGTTATTTTTCCCAACAGTTTGATATATTCATTACTGGCTTCAGGGATGAGGATGATTTGAGGCATAGCTTTATTTTAGATAAACTAAAATCCTTTAAAGGTCTAATTTACTCATTTGACACCTGCGAAAATGCAGTAAAATTCAACTATAAAATTGAAGATGAGAAAAGGACATTAATTGAATCCGAGGACAATAAAGTGTTAATACCTGATTTACAGTTATTGTTAAGTAAAAGAGGTTTTAGAGGTGCTAATATTTGTATCGATATAACAAATTTGAAACAGGGAATTCTGTTTTTATTGATAAAAATACTTTTGAAGGAAGTACACCCTGCAAGACTTTTTGCTTCTTATACAGAGCCTATTGAATACAAAAAAAAGGATATCGCTGAAATTGGCGAAACCGAAGAATATGACCTTTATGATAAAATAATGGGAAGTTCTAATGGAGTTCCAGGTTTTACAAAATATCAAACTCAAAATGAAATTTTACTTGTAGCCCCAATGGGGTTTGATAGCCAGAGATTACAAGTTATCTACGAAAGCCTTAAGCCTAAAATTCTGATTCCAGTAGTTGGCTTCCCTTCATTTGTTCCGGGATGGAATCTTACTGCTATTAAAATGAATTATCTAGTCTTAAAGAATGCAGATTGTTTTGATTCAATTGAGTCTTGTGCCGCAGCAAGTCCTTTTGAAATGTTTGAATTATTGGAAACGATATTTCATCGCAATAATTCAAACTACGATATATATGTGTCTCCATTGGGAACTAGACCTCATTGTTTAGGTGCGGCAATTTTCGTATCAAAATTCCCTAGCGCATACCTAATTTATGATTTTCCAATTGAGAAAAAGTATAGAAGTGAAAAGGTTTTAAAAGCTAATATTTATTATTTATCAAAATATATAGGATAATTATGGATTCACTAGGTAGATATTATACAAGTAACATTATTTCTAATTTACTAGTAAATAATCTTACTACTAAATCGCCAAAAAAAATTCTTGATTTAGGAATTGGCAATGCATCTTTAAGTATTGCAGCATATGCAAAATGGGATAAGGCTGAATTTTTTGCTACGGAAATAGAAAAAAAGAAAGTCGCATCTATAAATAAAAAACTTTCATTTTTAAAGGTATATAATTATGATACCTTAAACCCAAATGCATCTGAAAAGCTTAAGATTAAATTTGGAACCATTGATATTGCAATCTGCAATCCTCCTTATGTGAAAGTAGAAGATAAAAATAAATATGCTGGTCTTTTTAAATCAGTTGGATGTAAAAATTTTTTAGCTTTAAAAAGAATAACATCTGAAATAGTTTTTTTTGCACATAATTTAAAACTTCTAAAAAACAATGGTGAGCTTGGAATAATTGTTTCTGACAGTTTAATAACTGGCAAGGATTATAAGATTTTTAGAGAAACGATTTTTGAAAAATTTACAGTTAGAAGGGTTATACAATTACCAGACAATATATTCAATAAAACCGAAGCAAGAACCCATATAATTTTTATTTCTAAAACAAAGTCAATTTCACACCGGTGTCAACTTTTTATGTCCTCTGTGAAAGGTAAATTGTCTAAACCAATTAATACTACAAAAGAAAAGTTGGTTGATAGGATGGATTACCAATTCCATCTTGCTGCCTTTAAAGCATCTAGTAAGTTGAAAACATTAAATGATATTGGTGTGATTATTAAGAGAGGGAAATTTTCATATAAAGAGTTGAGAGAAAAAAAACATCAATTTTTTCATTCTATTCATTTTAAAGAGAATAGTTTAAAGATTGATTTCAAAAAACCGATTTTAAAAAAACATATTGACTATTCTGCTCATTCGGGTGATATCTTAATGTGTAGGGTTGGCAAAAGAGTTGTCGGCAAAGTAGCAATTATAAAAGGTAGTATTTTAATTAGTGATTGTATTTATCGAATCAAAGTACCAAAAAAATACCAACAAACAGTATTGAATTCTTTCTTATCGGCAAAAGGGAAAAAATGGCTAAAAGCTTACGCCCATGGTGTTTGTTCACAAGTAATAAGCAAATCTGATTTAGAAAAATTCCCTTTGTTTTCAAAAATTTAATCAAAGTAATTTAGTACTGTAAATTGAAAAAAAACTAATAACCAAAACGATTAGTGCGAAAAGAAAAGTAACAAACTGTAAAAGCAACAATGTCCAAGTTAATTTTCCATATATCCCCATCCACTGTTTGAGATTATTAGATTCATCTAAATTTTTATCTGTAAGACTATTTTTAATTTTCATAAGCGTTAACCTAAAATCTCGTAATCTGGAAATACTTGCAAATAATCCTGTAAGTGCAGAAAGAATTATCAGGATAAAGCCAAAAGAAAAAAATGCTTTCTTCCATCCAATTGGATTAAAAAATTGGTTGTTTAAAGTAGTTATAAGAAATCCTAGAATTGCAATGCTTAATGTTAATAATAGGTTGTTTAAAAATGTCACTTGCTCCCGAAGAACTCCTTGCCATCTTATGAATCTTTCGTTGCTTGCTATCAAGTAAGGTTTATTCTCCATTTTTATTTGTTTTGCGAAATATACAACATGTATTTAGTTTTTAATAATCGGCATTATACTCTATCGTCATTATATACCCAGATTAAAATTGAAATCGAGAATATGAGATAAAGTATTACAGTCTGTTAACTTATGTCTGGTCAGGATAAATTAAATAGCTTTGAGTTCTACAAGTGTAATGATTTCTGACGGAGATTTTTTAAGAGGCTTAGATAATTTAAATAAGGTTTCTATTGTTGGCATTCTTAAGCCTCTTTCCAACATAGATATAAACGAACGGTCTAATTCGCATTCATAAGCCAATGTTTCCTGCGAAATACCTGCCTTGTTTCTTAATTCCTTAAGAACCTCACCAAATACCGATGCCAGGGATTTCTTCATTTAACCGAAAGTCAATATTTAACCTGAAAACACTTGCAGACTATAGTACGCAATCGAATATTTGCTTTATATTTGGCTGGTTAAATTCAAATCTTAATTCTATGGGGCTTCTTTCAATCCTTAGTAAAGGAATTACAGCAATGATTAATGAGGCAAATACACCTGCCTCTTTTAAGATTGGCGAAAAGTTTGAAGATTATGTAAGGGAATTTTTGTTTACTGATGAGGATTATCAGTTAGTAGAAAGAACGCATAATTATACAACAAATAGTAGCGATTATGTTGAATCCTCTTTAAAACCAGATTTTAAGTTTAGGGATAAGAAAACAAAAAAAGAGTTTTACATAGAAGCAAAATTTAGAACTGGTGAATATCAGGGTAAAATTGTTTGGTGTAATGATAGCCAGTTAAAACGCTATCAGCAATACAATAAGGAAACACCTGTCTTTTTGTTATTAGGTGTTGGCGGTGACCCTGAATACCCCGAATTTTTAGCATTAATCCCTTTGGCTGCTGCAAAATATACAGGCTTATTCCCGTCTTATATAGAGAAATATGAAGTGAAACTTGATGAACCAATTTTATCTAAAACACTATGGGGAATGAAGTAAATAATTTTACTGCTTCTCAATTTAAATGTTTGGTTTTGCTGCTGCTGTTTAGATGGCACTTAATTAGTCTGGCTTTATTCATCTGATGCAAAGCGGCTGTTCCCTTTAAAATCCAAATCCTTTTGAATTACCCCGCCGGAGGCAAAAAAAGTCAAAATGACAGCCTTTTTTAAGTCTTAAAGTTACAATTCAATATCAGCCCCTTTAAGCCTCGCTAATTACCTTCTCCGTGGTATACCTTACTTTTATCCTTTTATTGAATATTGCAAACGATAGCCGCTTTAGAATTGATTTTATTAGGACGCATTAAAAAAGACATGAGGGTGGTAATTTTTTTATAAAAATCTGTGTTGCCCTTTTGGGCATGGTAGATGTTCTATAACATCTACCAAACAGTTCGGTCTGCGAACTCATTTATACGTAAAATGCAAAACCCTACTTTATGATGAATAAATCGAATTTGACTAAATGCATTGTTTTATATTTCTGTCATTTTTGCATAAAAAATTAAAAATAAAGCCCAACTTTTTACATTGGGCTTTATTGCTTTTAGTTGATACTAACCTTTGTTTTTCCTCTTATCAAAACAGTTGAATTGATAGCTTCAATTAATTCTCGGCGCTTAAAATAGATTTTTCGTCCTATCCTGTACGCTTGAATTAACTTCTTCTTTTTCCATTTATGAATGGTAACTTTTGAAACATGAAGCAATGCCCCTGCATCCTCAATACTCATTAAATCGTCTTGGGGAGTAGGTTGAGGAACTATTGAAAATTTCTTTAGCTCATTTTTAATTGTATTCTGAATGAGTTCTTGAAATTCATCAAACGGCATTGCAACAAACAAGGTTGCATTTGCAGCCATAAAATTTTCTGAAAATTAAACAGTGATATAAATTATCTATGCTTAAAGAAGGAGAAAAGCTTTCTATAATTTATTTGGAATGAATACTTCTTTTTAAGGTTAGCTTCATGAACTAACACAGTAAGAGAACTAAGTTTACTTTATTTAATCATGCACTTGCTATTTTGTGATATTTAAATAGTGATAAATAAAATTAGAGATAATTTAAACAGCTTTCAATAAATTTTTTCCCCATGCCCTATTCATTTCCTGCTCCATAATTCTATCAGTTATTTTTACGTACTTCATAAAGCTCTTATAGTTTTTATGTCCTGTCATTGCCATTACAACCTCTGCTCTAATACCTTTTTCCAATGCAAGGGTAACAAAGGTTCTTCGTGCTGTGTGAGTTGTAACCATTTCAAATTTCTTCTTGTAGGTTACTACCCTATTTGAGCCGTTAAACTGCTCAATTCTTATTAACTCATTCAATTTGCAGAGTTCTGCAATCTCTTTTAAATACTCATTGGTTTTCTGGTTGGTTAAGCCTGTGGGTAAAGGTTTGCTGTTGAATTTATTTTTATACCTGTTTAAAATTGCTTTTGAAAAATCATTCAAAGGAATTCTTATTGAATCTCTGGTTTTCTCCGTTTTTATTTCAAGATAATTTCCCTTTATATGGGTATTGTCAAGTTTGTCAATATCAGAAAAGCGCAAACCTGTAAAACATGAAAAACAGAAAACATCTTTTATCGGCTTTAATCTTTTACAAAGATTATCCTTTTGATAAATAGTCATCAATTCATTTTCTGTTAGATGAATGGTATCGGCTTCTTCATTAAAAACTTTGAATTTTTTAAAAGGATATGTTTGTGTGGTGTATTCACGGTCAATTGCATAATTTAAAAACACTTTTAAATTCTTCACATATTTACCCACCGTATTATTCAGATTTTTTAAATCTTTCAGCATGTAGTTAACGAAAGTTTCATAAAAATTAAAATCTATGCTTTCAAAAGTTATAGGGTAATTTTTAGCATCAGAAAATTTTAATAGCTTTTCTTTGGTGCTTAAGTAACCTTTAACAGTCCAGTTAGATTTTGTTATTCGGGAATCTGCAATAAACTTGTCATAAACATTAAAGAAGTCGTTGGTATTATTAAGCGTTCCAAACTTCAAAAAAAATTTACGTTTGACTGTTTCTAAACTGTATTCTTTTTTATTAAAAACTCCTTCCCTTTCAATCTCCTTCAATGTATTTTCAATATCGTCTAGGATGCTGTTAATTTCTGCATAGCCTGTGTAATTGATTTTTACCCGTTGGTCTTTCCAACTGGCGGCAGTTGCTTTTAATTTGGTGTAATACCTGAATTTTTGCCCTTTTACCTGATAGGTTAAATAAATCGGGGATTCGCCTTTTTTATCGGCTGCTTTTAAGCTAAAATTGATTCCTGACATGATTTTGTAATTTTTTTAGGTGTCCAAATAGGTGTCCAAAAGGACTTTTTTCATTTGAATTCTAAAACTAATTACAACTGTCAGATTCGCCTACAAATCAAGCCAGATAATGATTACAGAGTAAAGTAGAGTGTTGTAAAGTGCCTTAGAATAAAGTGAAAAAACTCCTTTCGTGGGCACTACAAGCCGGAGTAATTACTCCGGCTTTTTATATGCTCAATCCCGAAATTATAATTGCGGAATATGAGTACTTTCATACTTCATTTTTAAATACACCCCATTCGTCCAGCCAAAACCATCCTGGTTGGGATATTCTCCTCCTCCGGCAGTAATGGTAGTATCCATTACGTTATATTTCTCCATCATTTTACCGGTTTCAGTAAATACTCTTTCGCAGTTAGCCAGCCAGTTTTGTTTAACGGTTTTGGCCAGGTCGTTAAAGCCATACTCTTTTAACCCTTTATAGGTTATCCATTGCAAAGGCGCCCAGCCATTGGGTGCATCCCATTGCTGGCCGGTTGTATCCAATGTAGTAACTACGCCCCCGTTGCATAGAAATTTTTCACTGATGAGAAATGCAATTTTTTCAGCTTTCCACTGTGCTGCCACACCAAAAAATAGTGGAAACATAGTGGCAAGATTATAATGCTCTACCTGTTGCAGATCAATAAAATTATAATCGAAATAGCAGCCTGCTGTTTCATTCCAGCAGCAATTGTTTAAAGCTTTTAACCTACGGTTGATATTGTTCAACATTGCTGCCTCAGCCTGTTCATTATGTTGCAGTGCATACATTTTCATCAGGGTGGCTTCAGTATGTGCCAGTAAACAATTAAGATCAACAGGTATTAAGTTAGTAGTTTGAATAGTTTTCATATTCATGCCATCTTTAAACCAACGGCTGCTGAAATCCCACCCGGATGCTGCCGCTGCACGGATATGGCGGTACGTATCTTCCGGCTTACCTGGAGCAATTGCTGCTAAATGCATATCTTCTGCAAAGGCTTCGGGCCTGGGCGTATCTTTGCTATCCCAATAACGGTTAAGGATACCTTCATCAGCCAGCAACACTACATGATTGCAGGCCGTATTAGCTTTATCTAATGTATCAGCTCCATTCATCCAGAAAGCATATTCTTTTTCCAGTACCGGATGATACTTCAACAATACATCGTCTCCTTTTTCTTCTGCCAGTAAGTTTACCATCATTGCAAAAAAAGGCGGTTGCGACCGGCTTAAATAATAGGTGCGGTTGCCATTTGGTATAAAACCAAACTCATTGATGAGGTAGGCAAAATTGTCGACCATATTTTCAATGATATCAATACGGCCGCTCATCTGTAACCCCAGCATGGTAAAATAACTATCCCAATAATATATTTCACGAAACCTTCCACCTGGCACAATATATTGATACGGTAAAGGGATAAGTGTGCCTTTGCTTTGTGCCGGCATTCTTTTCAATTCATCCCACAGGTCATTTAAATGTGCATCAATTGTTTTTTTAGCAGAGCTGTAAGTGGAAACTGTTTCGGCCGGCAAATCAAAATTGGCTTTTATAAATATTTCCAGTTTAAATGCAGCATCGTTTTTTGAACTGTTATACTTTGTTACAATTTCTGTTGGCGCATATTTTGGTGCACAGTCTACAAAAAACTTACTATCTGCAAAAATGCCTGATGATTGTACATCTTCATACAGTGTACCAAGTGATTCTATAAAAAATAAATTTTGTTCAGTCATATAACAGGTTATGCTTTTGCCTTTACAGCTACATTTTTATTGTGCAGTTTGTTAAAAACAAACAGGCTGATGATTAAAATAGTTATAGGTACTAACGTGAAATAAAATGCAGTTTGTCCATCATACCAATCAAAAATAGCGCCTGTTATCAACGACCCACATGTACCACCTATCGCAGAAAATACAATAATAAGGCCAGACATTAATCCATGTTGTGCCTTAGGCAACGAACTTAAAATTGCAGAATTGATAGATGGGTAAATAGGCGCCAGGAATAATCCGATAAGCGGAAATATATAAGCTGCCAATGGCGCACTAAACCAACCAGCAGAAGGATTAATGGCCACATTTTTTGCTAATGGCATTGCAATTAATACCAAACCAAATGCCAATGCCAGGCAAGTGACAAGTAAATAAAACCAATGCACTTTCTTAAGCACTACCCCCGCTAAAAAACGTCCCAATGCAGAAGCTCCCGCCAATATACTTCCCATTTGAATAGCCAGCGACTTGGGCATATGCAAAACTTTACTATTGAATGTGGGTAAGAAATTCTGAATGCTTTGTTCAATCAGTACATAAAAAAAAGCCGCACACAAAAAAGCCAGGATGATTGGCTTAGCCATTAATTTGAACATTTCAAAGAAATTAACTGATTCAGTCCCATCAGTTCTATGAGCCCCCGATTCATCCAATGTTGAGGTAAGTAATAATAAAAAAGCAATAACAGATATTCCTCCAATCAAATAGTACGATTTTAACCAGGCTGTAGATTCAGGATGAGCATTATCGATAAAAACACTAAATACAAAGTATAGTAACATTGTCCCTATGGTGAAAAAAGATTCAATAAAATTCATGAACCTGATATGATCTTTGGAATCCTTTGTAATTAAACCGATAGTGCTGTATACTGACATTTTTATCAACGCAAAACTTGCGCCTACAATTACAAACAATAATTTTATAGCTAAAAAAGTTGGTACACTGGGAATAATAAAACATACGCCTGCCACAACACCCAAAGCAATAAGCATTGCCCGTTTGTAACCCAATCTTACAATAAAAGAAGAAACGATGAATGACATTACAGCTATACTAATGTCTTTGCATGGATCGATCCATGAGGCGGCTTTACTATTTACACCAAAATTATCCTGCACCTGCGTAATAGCAATACCAGAGCTATTCAATAAAATAGCAAAAACAAAATAATTAAAAAACAGGGAAGCTTTAATTTTCCAGTTAGACATGAGCAAGTTTTATATAGTGAGCAATCGAAAAAAGTAAGCGTCAAAACTAAACTTCTAAACCCTAAACCCTTAAACTCATCCTGTGCGAAGCCGAATGGCTAAACCCCTAAACCTACAACGACCCTCCTTCCACCAAAATAGAATCCACAGTAAGTTCCTGCATAAAAGTACTGCCTGCAAAACATTCCATCATTCGTTTAAATGCCAGCTTACCTAATTTGTAGCCGCTGGTTTCCACAAAAGTTATATGAGGGTTATACAGTGTAGGAATTAACCCGTTACTAATAGATACTACAGCCACATCTTCCGGTACTCTCAATCCTTTTTCATGCACTGCATGCATCACACCGATCAATATCAGATCTCCCATGCAGAATATAGCATCAGGCTTTTTCTTATTTTCCAGGGCTTCCAGGCTAATAGATTTTGCTTCGGCAATAGTGAGCGGAAAATGATTATCAATTTGTGTTGCCGGCGACCTGCTTTTAAAAGTTTCATTAAATGCTGCAAAGCGTTTTTGAGAGATCGTTAATTTAGGATGGCCGAAAAGTGCCAGCACATGTTTTTTCTGTTTATCAATCAGGGCATCGGCAGCCATTGTAGCCGCTGCCCTGTCTGCCAGGCATATCTTATTGCATTGTTCATAATCCGGAACACGATCGAAAAATATCACCGGCACTTTTTTCTCCTGTAATTTTAAGAATGGATTCAAATCTTCAGTTTCACCGGTAATAGAAACAAACACACCGGCAATACGGTTATTCTTTAACAGCTTAAGATTAGCAGTTTCTATGTCTTTACTTTCACCAGATTGCATGATCATTACAGAATAGCCTTTGGACCTGGCTTCTTCTTCCACTGCAACGGTAAAGGAATCATAAAAGAAATTATCCAATGAAGGCACCATAATGCCGAGTATATTACTGGAGTTGTTGCGGAGCGAAATGGCATGGCTGTTAGGTTCATACTCCAATGTTTCAGCCAGTTCTTTTACTTTACGCTTGGTTTCCTCAGAAATATCAGGATGATTTTTTAGCGCTCTTGAGACTGTGGATATACTGATCTTTAAAATCTCCGATAATTGTTTTAGTGTAGCTTGTTCCATCGTTATGCAGTGAAAATAATAATATTTTCTGTTATTAAGCTATCCTTTTTTTATAAAGATTTTATCACACAGTAAAAACACTATAAAATATTTTTTTTCAATAACATCATCTGGCCTAAATGATAAGCATCGTGTTGCAGGCAACCCATTATTAATTGATAAAATGTTTGTTCTTTCCGGGGCGAAGCTTTATCCAGCTGCTCGTCTTTGATATTATGTAGTGCTGTACGTAAGGAGTGATAGGCGGCCTCAAAATCATGCAGGGTTTGTTTCCAGCCGGCATCATTTAATTCTGCAGGCAATAAAAAATCTTTGAATGGCGGAGGATTGTCGCTACCCGTTAAACGGTTAACCACGGTTGTTCTCCAGTAAATAATATGAGCGGTTAACTGCCAGATGCTATTACTATTACCTGAAACAGCATCTGATGCACTGGTAGCATCCACGCCTTGCAAAGTTTCTTTAAAATTAGTACCGATCCAGCAATCGCCCTGCTGTAACGCTTCAAATAGTTTTACTATGCGGTTAATTTCAATACCCATATTTTTGTTCATTAGAAAGTTAAAACAGTACTTAGTTTTTAGTTCTTAGTCAAGGTTTGCTATTAAAAACATCTATACAAATTTAGCAAATCAAATTACAACTAAGGTCTATGAACCAAAAACGAAGCACTAAAAACTAAAAAATATGGATCTGCAATTCAACAAAAACGAAGATGCCCTTAAGCTTGCCTGGAGCCGCACCAAAAAGCATTTAGAAAAAATTTACGAAGGTGGTGGTAAAAAAGCAGCCGCTAAACAAAAGGAACGCAATAAACTTACTGCACGTGAGCGCATTGCTTATTTGTGCGATACAGATAAACCTTTTATTGAACTGGGGGCATTCGCAGGTTTTGAAATGTATGAAGAGCAAGGTGGTTGCCCTGCAGGTGGTACCGTAAGTGGTATAGGTTATGTAAGCGGCAGGCAATGTATTATTGTTGCCAACGATCAAACTGTAAAAGCGGGTGCCTGGTTTCCCATCACAGGAAAAAAGAATTTGCGCATGCAGGAAATTTCGATGGAGAATAAATTGCCCATTATTTATTTAGTGGATAGTGCCGGTGTATTTCTTCCGATGCAGGATGAAATTTTTCCTGATAAAGAACATTTTGGAAGAGTGTTTAGAAACAATGCCAGGATGAGTGCAATGGGCATTACACAAATTGCCGCCGTAATGGGAGCTTGTGTTGCTGGCGGTGCTTACCTGCCTATTATGAGCGATGAAACGCTAATGGTAGAAGGCAATGGTTCTATATTTTTAGCGGGCCCTTATTTAGTGAAAGCTGCTATTGGTGAAGATATTGATGCAGAAACTTTAGGTGGTGCCGAAACACATAATGCATTAAGCGGTATTGCTGATTATAAATTTAAAACAGAAGAGGAATGTCTTGACCAGGTTAAAAAAATAATGAGCAAACTGGGTGCGCCAAAAACGGCAGGCTTTGATAGAATAAAAAGTATTGCACCCAAACCTCCTGCAGGAGAAATTTATGGCATCATGAGCGAAGGCAATACCAAACCTTACGATATGGTAAAAATTATTGAGTGCATTACCGATGCGGATAGTTTTGACCAGTTTAAAGAAGAGTATGGCAAAACAATTATTTGTGGCTATGGCCGCATTGATGGCTGGGTAGTAGGCATTGTTGCCAACCAACGCTTGATTGTAAAAAGTAAAAAAGGCGAGATGCAACTGGGCGGTGTAATTTATAATGACAGCGCCGATAAAGCTGCAAGATTTATCATGAACTGCAACCAGAAGAAAATTCCATTGGTTTTTTTACAGGATGTTACCGGCTTTATGGTGGGCAGCCGCAGCGAACACAGTGGCATTATTAAAGACGGCGCTAAATTAGTAAACGCAGTAGCTAATTCTGTTGTTCCTAAGATCACCATCATTATTGGCAATAGCTATGGTGCCGGTAATTACGCCATGTGCGGCAAAGCTTACGACCCCCGTTTTATTTATGCCTGGCCCACTGCAAAGATTGCTGTAATGGGTGGCGAACAAGCTGCTAAAACATTAATGCAGATACAAGTGGCTGCGCTAAAAAGCAAAGGCCAGGAAATTACAGCTGAGGACGAACAAAAAATACTTAATGAAATTATTGACCGCTACAATAGCCAGACCACGCCGTACTACGCCGCTGCACGTCTTTGGGTAGACGAAATAATTGACCCTGCTGCAACAAGGCAGGTGATTGCTGAAGGCATTGCTGCTGCTAATCAAAATGAAGAAATGGCGGAGTTTAAGACGGGGGTGTTTCAGGTGTAATGAAAAAATATCCTGAGCGTAGTCGAAGGGGAATATTGCCAGTACTGAGCGTAGTCGAAGTACGGGTGAATTTAAAAGAAGTTTTTAACTGCGGGACAAGCATTTGGAATTCTATTTGACTTCATTGGCGACGCTCCGTTCAACTGTATATCATTGAGGAGCTTTTACCGAAGCGTAAAGGGACATTGCATATTTTAACTATTTTATTATATTGCATCAAGGATATAAAGAATACAAAATGAATAAGACGAGTATCCTGATTTTTAAAATTGAAGAATAACATTTACAAATATAAATACAAGTGTAGGCTACAAACTTAATTTACCCTATGGTTTATAATCTTGATATTGCAATCGCCCTATATGAAGAAGAAAAATTGGCGCTTGAAAATAAGATAAAAAATTGTCTGGAAGATTTTGAAGAGCCCGATTATTATTTGGCGCATTACCACCAGGAAGCCTTATATCAAATAAGAAATACGCTACGCATTTTATATTCCTTTAAAGGTGACGTTTTTCTGGAAAAGCAATTCAGTCTTTCTAAAATACTACGGCTTGAAAAGGAGCTTAAGAAAAGTGACCTGATAATTCCCAAAGAATTGCTGGAAGAATATTTGGAGAAAGAAAAAAAATATATTGAAAAAATAGAGTTAGCTCCTAAAGTTATTGAACCTGATATAAAAGAAACTATTCTCGATATAGCCTTGGCTGATCTTATTGACAATAAAATAAAAAAATTCAGGCTAGTATTCAATAAATCTGCCAATGTCTCTTTATTTTTTTCCCGATCAAACAAATCAATACGAATTGCTTTTTCAGATATTCGGAATCATCTGAAAAATAACATCTTTGACGAATCACAAATCCAATATTTAGAAAATCAGGGTTTCGCCTACATTAATAAAAATAAATTAGAAGCGTCAATTAAAATTCATGATGACCAGACTTATAGAAATATCAGGTTTCTATTAGCTCAAGTAGTTTTTAAAATGTTATTACATGCAGGCGATGACGAAAATGCCTATATCCAGTTTTAGCTCTTCTCCGCTGTAAGTATTCCATATCAACCTTCTCTCCTCTCTTAGCCGTTGACTGGGCTTTGACCAGCAACGTACAACATTGCAGAGAGCAACAAAATAAAACCACCACTCTCCTTTTTCTTTACAGGGTGAGCCACCCTTATGGGGTGACCCACCCTCCGCTGCACAACTTCGCCTTTACTTATCTACCTAGAAACAACGAATAAAACAGTGAAGCAAATGTTTAAAAACATTTCACAAAACATTATACCACTCAATCCATCTTAAATAAATAACTTTAAAATCATTTCAATTACTATGCTGCAATGTTGAGAATTACCCTTTCTATACTATTTTCTACTGTACTCACAGCAACTGTCTTTGCCCAGGATACTACTGCAATCAGGAAGTTTCCTTTTAGCGACACCACACTTATAGCAGTTGATCTGCCTGATACGCTAAATGCAGAAAGGTTAATGATGGTGATCAATAATAACAATGCCATTATTTATATTAGAGAAGACAGCATCAGTGTTATTGCAGACAGGGGTTTAAGTGATGCTTACTTAAAAAAAGATTGCAAAGAAATAGTAGCTGAATTAAATAAAGCCAGGCTTAAAAAGAGCACCGATCTCAGCCGGTTTTATTCTTACTATCTAAAGCATATTATTGCAGCAGCATTAATGAACGGCACAGCAAGCGTTTACGACAAACAAAATAAGCTGTACCTGAAAACAGTATTTCACCGCATGGAAAGGGTGATTTCAACCGGATACAGAAAATTTTATTTTTCTCCAACTGACCGCCGGTATTTATTTTCCAGGACAGAGATGATTGGTATTTTGCCCAATGAATTTATGGATATAGAATAAATATATCCCGGATGGTAATTGTTTTTGAAATAGTTAATTTACCTGTATAAAAAATAAAAATACCTGTTGATTTTATGAAAGTCTTTAGCACATCAATAGCTATTTTCTTACTATCATTTACCTGTTTTAAAGTATCCGGACAGCGGAGCGCTGTATATGAGCTTGAAGAAAGACTAATGATCGGAGATAAAAAAGCTTTGTTTGAAATAGCACCTTATTTTGACGATCATAAAAAAGTGGTTGATTTTTTAGGGTATCACCGGTTAGAAACAACACCCTCAGAAATTGCAAAAAGAATGATTGAGGAAAACTGTCTTTTTACAGCAGGCGAAATCATCATAACAGAAAAAACCTCCGCAAAAGATTTTCTGAACTTCTTAAACAAGAACAAGGAAAAAATAATTTTCTCCAATCTTGCCAAAGCCTTTTTGCTTACGCCATTAGAAAACAGGCCCGTAAAATTTGAGATCCGTGAAATATCAAAAAATAAAAAGGAAACATTATTAAATAAAGCAGCGGAATTAAAAAACTCCGAATGGGTTACTGAGAATCAAATAGATTCATTGATTGAAGCAAAAGATCCGAAATCACTTTTATTGATTGCGTCAGAATTATATAAAGTGAGGTACCGGTTTAACAGGAGTTATTTCAAGGAATATGAATTTACGGAATTATTAGCCTTGCTTACAGGTACAGATATTGGCGTGGAAAACGAAGAGAACAGGATATCCTGGCATATAGATAAAGAATTTTATCCCGATGCAGCCCTTCATCTTTTAAGTTATTTTGCAAAAAATTACACCCAATATAAATGGGATGAACAGCTATCTCTTTTTGTGGCTCCCAACTATAAAATAAAAACCCTCTGGAGAGAAGCCATTCTTTTTGAATTCCTGGTCAATAAAAATGATTCCATTGCGATGGATGCCTTTACACAATTAACTACCTGCGACCCGGAAAGAGTAACGGAGCTTGCGGTAGAATATAACAAAGGATCTGATTTTGAAAAAAATGACACCATTCCTATTTTTCCCTATAATTTTTTAAAACAAATAGTTTTATTAACTGATTATTGCAGAAAGGAACACATTGATTTTACAGGTTCGCCTGAGTTAAGAAATGACATTAAAAAACTGGATTCCGGATTATCCTTTAACGAAAGGAGACAACTTGAAAATAAACTGATCAGCAATCTATCTTTAGATGATATCACCGCACTTGAATATTGGGCATTGATCAATGAACAATCTGATGGCATCACTTATTCAACAGGGCGGGTACTGGATATGTTCTATTCCAAAAACTGGTCAACAATATTGCATACTGAAAGACAACTAACCTTATACCTGAAAAAATCTTTGTTATTTGACCGCTTAGGAATAATAGGTATTTGCAATAATTACCTGAAGAAATTTACCAGTTGCGGGGCAACGGGAATTGACGCATTAAATAAACTACAATCCAATGATTCTGATATGAACCAGCAGATCGTAAAAGCGAAAGCATTTTGCATGCTGAAATTAAAAAGGCCTGCAGACCTGAAAAAAATTAATGATGGCAATAAAGATTTTATAATAACAGGTTTAAAAGAAAAAATACACGCTATCGACATCAATACAAAAGATAGTGCTAAAAGAGACGACGCCCTGGTATCAATACTTTCTAAAATCACCTACAACCAAATCGGCATTGCGATGAAAGCAATTGAAAATATTACATTTCAAACCAGTTGGTATAAGTATTCGTTCATGGAAAGAGATTTTGGTTTTTTTATGGTGGATAATTTTGATATCCCTGAAACCAGGAATGAATTTATGGAATTGTACAATAAATTTTCCGAATACGAATTATATGCTTACTACTTACAGCAAGCCGACATTGATTACCAGAATGAAGCACTTGAATTGGACTATGATAAAATTTATGAGCTTTTAAAATATGATGTGGTAATAGCTTTTGTTGGCGGTGGCGGCGGTTCCAGGGACAGGGAAGTATATTCATTGATCAAATTGCTGGAAATAAAATACAAAACAACTTTAGGCTATCCTCATAAGCTTTGCAATTCTGATGGCATGTATGGCTGTGATTCGCAAGACAGGGCCAACGAGTGGATGCAATTCCTGATTGATAATAAGCTATTAAAGAAAGTGCATGATGAGCCCATCTCCTTTCATTATGAGCCTTAAAAAGAAATAGTACATTATATACAACAGGTACCGCTTAAATTATATCTTTAACCCCAAACAGCAGCATGATATTGCTTTCAGAATGGAATGATGGTGCAGTTGCAATTATTTTATTGTTGTTACTTATTCCCGTACTTATAGTTTTCTTTTTGTTGCTTTTTTTGATTGGGTTTTCTCCAAAAATAAAATCGTACATGAACGACAAGAAGAAAAATTCACTTGTAGTTTATATTGCTATTTTGTTTCTAATTTTTGCAATTTCAGTATTATTAACCCTGGCCATAGCAGGATCTTTTAATGCTTAAATAAAAGTTTCTAACAAATTTCTTTTTTACCAGTTTAATTACCTATCCTTAATATGAAATACAGTTACTGCTTTTACATTTTATTTTTTGCATTGCTAACCTCCTGCAATAATAAAAAAATTGACACCAATCAGTATTACGAAAAATATGAAACGGGTTCCATTCCCGGATTAAACGATTTCATGACCTACACAAAGGAAGAAGAACAGATGGATAGTATCCAAACAAGCTACCAGTTACAAATTGATAGTCTCCGGAACCAGGATTCACTACTACGTGCCGGTTGGCACAGGGAATTCAGCAGCTTTAATAATAACAGGAGCAGAGTTTATTTACAATCGTTTACTAACAATATCCCCGATAGTAACGATTTTAACAGGCATGGCAGTTTACCAATGCAATGTAATGCCGGTATGGAAAAAGATACATTAATCATAAATACAGGTGTGGGCTTTTTTGGAGGGCTGGGCTTTATTATAAAAATTTATAAAGACCGTTATTGGGCTTATTATTTTGAATATACCGACGATGTGAAACCTTATAAATTGCATCTTACTGACAGCGCCGGTGCAAGTGAAGTGATAGTACCCTGCAAATACCAATACCTGGTACTGGATAAAAAACCGGATTTCAAGCCGGGCCAAAAACTAACAGGATTTTTAACCTTAACCACTCAGCCTTATTACCATCTTGCCTTTGGAGAAAACTTTGACAGTTCGTACTTAACCGGAAAGATCTATTTTACCTGTGTTACCAAACAAACTGCACATGAATAAAAAATATTTATCCCTAATTGCCTTTATTATTTTTCCAGCAGCGCAACTTTTTGCAATCTCCGTAAATGCCTTTCTGCATTGGTAAATTCAGCTTGTAAAAATGCAACTATTAATTCCTGTGCGCTGGCAAAACCGGTTACCCTTCCGCCCAGGCAGATCATATTCATATTATCATCTTCCACACCCTGGTGTGCCGAAAAATGATCCTGTATCAATGCCGCTCTTACTCCCGCCACTTTATTGGCCGCAATAGATGCCCCTACCCCACTGCCGCAAATTGCAATGCCACGAACTACTTCATTTGCTGCTACAGCTTTTGCCAACGGTACTACAAAATCAGGATAATCATCTTTATCATCAAGCGTAAAAGCGCCATAATCTTTTACCTCATGCCCCATTTGTTCCAGGAACGGAAGCAGTATTGCTTTTAATTCAAAACCACCATGATCTGAACAGATACCTAATTTCATTTTAAGATGTTTTATGATTGCTGAAAAATAAAAGCTGATGATAAATTTAATACATTTTACATTACTGCTTTCCTGCAAGATAATTGTATTGCAATAAGTTATTTTGTGCAATAATACCCACTTTATCATCTCTAATAAAACATCCTGTTTTTATGACCAGATTGCTATTAGTTACCGCGTTGTTTTCTTATTTTGACTTAACAATGGCACAAACAACCAATTTTACGGTAAAGCAAATTGACAGTATTGTAAAATCGATTAACACGACCTGCATCAGTGGTGGCATCACAGACTATACTTTTCACAAAAAAGGACAAAAGAAGAAAACTATCGGTAGCGGAGCTGATTGGTATTACACGGACAGTTCAGGTAAGAAGCTATTGAAGGCTGTAAGAGAAGTATACATCACTACCGAAGATATAGATGCCTATTATTTTTATAACGATTCATTGATCTACCTCCATACTACCAGGGCGAAATATGACAGCACTAAAAAAACAATAATTACCGAAGGGAAATACTATTTCCAGAACCATACCCTCATCTGCAAAGAAGATAATTTAAAATACCCTTTTAAACCAGAATTCTATTTTACTGCTTCCAGGCAATTTTTTGGAGAGGATAAACTGTGGCGCAGATAATTTAAAATTGCTCCTTTTTTTGTTGAGCCTGGGATAAGAAAATGCACCAGCAAAAAATTATTTGCTCATACAAATTGTTAAACTTTAGTTTACCATGATTCTACAGGCGCAATATTTTTTACTTTTAAAATAAAATACTCATGAAAACAATACTACTCTTTTTTGCATTGATAAATTCCGGGTTGTTTTGCAATGCCCAAGCCATTGCAAAAGCCGATTTCAGAATACCAGATAATGCCGCAACAATTAAATCTGTAACCCTGCTCATTGCTGATGTTACTGTTGAAATAAATGCCGGCGGCGAAATAAATAACGTGAATACCATAACTGGTGGCAATATAGATTATTACAACAACTTTGATGGCGCTGAAAAATCAGGCAAAATAAAATCCATCGGTACAACTACCGTAGACTATTACAACCGGTTTGACGATGCAGAGAAGAGCGGAAAAATAAAATCCATTGGCTCAATTTCCATTGATTATTATACCCGGTTTGATGACAGGCAAAAGGTTGGAAAATTAAAATCTATAGGCCCCAATAAAATAGATTATTACAACAGTTTTGACGACAATATAAAAATGGGCAAACTAAAAACCATTGGCAATGTCAACATAGATTACTTTACAGCTTTCGACAGCAATGAAAAGATTGGCAAAGTAAAATCCATCGGCACTATTACTGTTGATTATTTTTCCATTTTTGACGATAGCGGAAAAGTAGGTAAAATAAAATCAATAACGGGAAATACCGCAACTATTTATGCCACTATACAAAATTGATGTACAAAAATCTGTAGCGGATCAGCATTATATTTTATTCGAAGAAATAGCTTAAGTTTATACTGCGTATAACTTAAAACTAATGGCATGAAAAAAATATACTACTGTCTATTACTGTTACTGCTGCCTTGTTCATTACTGGCCCAGGAATGGAAAATTTTTAATGATACTGCCTGTGCGTTTACTGCAAAATATCCCGCTACCTGGACTAAAAGAATGAACGAAACAAAAAGAGTATTTTTTACTTCCCCAGCCGAAAATGCAGCCGATAGTTTTTATGAAAATGTGAATGTAAACATGATAAAAAATACAGCCTATGGCACTACAGTAAAAATAAAGCAGGCCATTCCTGCGGTGCTGGACAACCTGGTGAAATCCGTTGATAATTTTACTAAATTAACAGAACGGTATTTTAAGTGGAATGATGGCGATGCCTGCGAACTGATTTACACCTGCAATGCAAAAAACAGCGCTTTGTCGTTAAGGGTCATTCAGTGGTTTGGTTTTTCTAAAGGCCGGATGTACACTGCAACTTATACCGCATTAGCCGGTAACACAAGTAATGCTGAGCCGGCGCAAAAAATCCTCGACTCTATTAAATTCCGGTAATTTTTTTCTGCTCTTTATAAAAAAAGTAAAATTAAAATAACCCTTTTATATAATCACTGAAAAAAGTAAAGGCAAAGCAACGCACTACTACGGTTATTAAACATATACGAACCAGTTTTTTTAAATCGGCATTAAACCCGGTACCAACTGCAATAGCCGCTGGTGCACCTAAAAAGAAAGTGCCAATAGTTCCTAAACCGTATAAGCCATACTTATCCCATATTTTATAGATCAATCCCGTTTTAGGTTTAGGGGTTTTATCCTTTCGTATTTTTTTACTGATAAATTTTTCAATGCGCTCGCCCAAAAATGCGGCTATAAAAACGCCGGCAATACCACCCGTTAATGTACAACCCAAAATTATCCAGGGGTCCATACCAAAGGCATGAGCCGCAACCAGTGCTGCATAAACTTCAAAAGTAGCCATGGCAGTAACTGTAAGTATTTCTACAATCATAGTGCAGGTAAATTACAACTATTTTATCCTTCAGGCACAATTGCTATTTAATCTTTCCTTATATCGATAGCTTATCCCTTTATTACCAAACAAAAATCAGCCTAGTAATCCTGCATTATCCTTTAATGCCACACCACTGTATTGCAAACGAAAGGCTTCTTTAATTAAATAATAAATTTTTTCAGCTGCAATAGTATAATTCATTCCCTGAGGCCTGATATTGGAGATACAATTTCTGCTTTCGTCAGTTAAGCCAACAGCGGGTGCATAAGTTAAGTAAGCTCCCATACTATCCGGTGAAGACAATCCCGGCCTTTCACCAATTAATATTATTGAAAATTTAGCTTTGCATAACACGCCCACTTCATCGCCTATAGCCACCCTTGCCTGCTCCGCTATATTTACCGGCGCCAATAAAAACTTCGATTGTTTCAATAAAGGAATCAATAGTTGCAGTAATGGCAAGGCATGATTATTTACTGCAGTTGCAGATAAACCGTCTGCTATAATAATAGCAATATCGCAGGCTGTGCCGGTGTGCTGCAATTGTTGTGCAGATAAATGATTAAGTTTTCTGCCAAACCCGGGTTGTTGTAAATATTCATTCCTGTTCTGCGCTTTGCTATGCAACACAGTAAAAGGTAATTGTAATTGTTTCAAACCTTCTGCTAAAACATCTTTATTCAACTGAGAAAATACCGCATCTCTTGCATGTGCATGTGCCAGCCTGAATTGCAGTAATTCTTTTAGTGGAATAGCAACACCTGTACTGCCTAATGCAATACGGGCAGCGGTAAATTTTTTAAGCGATTGCCAGCTATCCCCTCGTGTATATTGCTGAATATTCAT
This sequence comes from Ferruginibacter sp. SUN106, assembly GCF_050611765.1. NCBI lineage: Bacteria > Pseudomonadati > Bacteroidota > Chitinophagia > Chitinophagales > Chitinophagaceae > Ferruginibacter > Ferruginibacter sp. SUN106. The sequence continues at coordinate 80,076 of NZ_JBODJC010000006.1, read as the reverse complement.
TTTAAAATTCTTTCAATAAAAAATGAGTAGTATCAACAGGTAACCGGTTTCCCTTATCATCCACGATACCTTGCTTAATTAACCATGCCTCAAATTCGGGTGCCGGTTTTTTATTCAATACTTTTCTTACATACAATGCATCGTGAAATGAAGTGGATTGATAGTTGAGCATAATATCATCTGCACCGGGAACCCCCATTATAAAATTACAACCGGCTACACCAAGCAGCGTTAATAAATTATCCATATCATCCTGGTCGGCTGCGGCATGATTGGTATAACAAATATCAACTCCCATTGGCAAGCCTAATAATTTACCACAACAATGATCCTCTAACCCGGCACGTATAATCTGTTTGCCATCATATAAATATTCGGGGCCAATAAAACCTACTACAGAATTTACGAGGTGCGGTTTATATTTTCTTGCTATTGCATACGCTCTTGCTTCGCAGGTTTGCTGGTCCACACCTTCGTGTGCATTGGCAGATAAAGAAGAGCCCTGGCCGGTTTCAAAATACATCACATTATTACCAACCGTTCCTCTTTGTAAACTTAATGCAGCATCATATACTTCATCCAATAAAGACAGCGATACGCCAAAACTGGTATTTGTTTTTTCTGTACCACCAATAGATTGAAAAACTAAATCTACAGGTGCATGCTGATTGATGAGTTGCAAGGTAGTGGTTACATGCGCCAGCACACAACTCTGTGTGGGAATATTAAATTTTGATATCACACCATCCAGCATGTGCAATAATGTTGCTACAGCAGCAGGACTATCGGTTGCAGGATTAATACCAATCACTGCATCGCCACTGCCATACAATAAGCCATCCACCATGCTTGCAGCAATACCCTTTACATCATCGGTTGGATGATTGGGTTGCAAACGTGTTGACATCCTGTTTTTCAATCCAATAGTATTTCTAAACTTTGTTACCACTTCACATTTTTGTGCTACAAAAATCAGGTCCTGGTTACGCATCAGTTTACAAACTGCCGCAATCATTTCCGGTGTAAATGCAAAAGATAATTTTTGAAGTGTTATAGTATCTGCTTCATCACACAATAACCAATCCCGTAAATCGCCTACTGTAAAATGAGAAATGGCCGCAAAATTTATTGCATCATGTGTATCAATAATTAAACGGGTGATGGCATCCGTCTCATATGGAATTACTGCTTCACTCAAAAAAAGTTTTAAAGGCAGGTCTGCCAGTGCCATTTGCGCTGCTATCCTTTCTTCGTAGCTGTTTGCAGTTAATCCTGCCAGAGCATCGCCGCTACGGTAAGGTGTTGCTTTAGCCAATAATGTTTTTAAATCCTCAAAAACATAACTGGTATTTCTTATAATAGTCCGGTAAGGCATTTTTTTTTACGAAGAAAATTATTTTATTAAAATGCGGCGTTTTTTTTGTGCTTTCCCGAAGTTACAAACAGAATAATGAGCAACAGCAGGAAGGCAAAAAAATAAACACTCAATAACCAGTTGTAATAAATAATAGCGATCAAACAAACTACAGATAACAATAAAGCAATTGCCGGGAACCATGGATAGAACGGTGCTTTAAATGGACGTTGCAGCAGGGGTTCTTTTTTTCTAAGTACAAATAAACTGATCATGCTGATGATATACATCACTACCGCACCCAGTACAGAAAAAATGATCAGCTCATTTGTTTTGCCTGAAAGAATTGCAATAATACCAATGATACCTCCCACCAGCAAAGCCCAATAAGGCGTACGAAAACGGGAATGTAATTGAGATAAAAAATGTGGCAGGTAATTTTCTCTTGCCAGGGAAAATATTTGTCTTGAATACGTCATGATAATACTATGAAAAGAAGCGATCAATCCAAACAAACCAATGCCGGCAAATATTTTTGTAAGATGATTGTCTTTACCCAAAGCAATCCCTATCGCTTCAGGCAAAGGATAATCTAATGCAGCTAAATTTTTCCAATTGGTAATGCCCCCTGCTACAATCATTATACCTAAAGCAAGTAATACTAAAGTTACAATGCCGGAAATATATCCTTTGGGAATTGTGCGATGAGGATCTTTAGCTTCTTCTGCTACCATTGCCACCCCTTCAATGGCCAGGTACAACCAGATGGCAAATGGCAATGCTGCAAAAACACCAGACCAGCCAAAAGGCATATTATCATGCATAAAATTTTGTAATTGAAAATGCGGTGCTACCACACCCATAAAAACCAATAATTCCACCACTGCAAGCAACGTTATTACCAAAGTAAATAGTGCAGATTCTTTTATACCCAATAAATTAATTATTGTAAAGATGAAGTAACAACCGATGGCAGTGTACACCACATTAAATGATGGATACAGAAAATGCATATAGCTGCCCAGTGCATAAGCAATAGCTGGGGTGGCAAATAAAAATTCTATTAATGTGGCATAGCCTGCAATTAATCCACCAATGGGGCCAAGGGCTTTATGTGCATAGGTAAAGGGGCCGCCTGCATCAGGGATAGAAGTGGTAAGCTCGGTAAAACTAAATATAAACGTGATGTACAAAACAGTAACCGCTAATGTTGCAATCAACATACCTACTGTACCGGCAACGCCCCATCCATAATTCCAGCCAAAATATTCTCCCGAAATAACCAGGCCCACTGCAATGGCCCAAAGATGAATTGCAGTTAATGCTTTTTTTAAAACCGGTGTTGTTACAGCCATACATTAAATGAGGTTTCCCGAATATAAACTTTATTAGGTAAAATTTTGAAGGCGTAACATAATTTAAAATCAGCTTAATACCCGGCATTATATTATCTGGTTAAAAGTCAGAATTTTTACAATAAATTACATTGTCTTTTTAATACAATCTTCAGCAATCATGAAAAAATATTTTTTACGCAACACTTTATTTGCAGCAGCATGTTCATTTTTAACTACAACCATAAGTTTTGCACAGCAAATACAACTCAATGGTAAAGCCAATGCTGCAGTAAACATGGAGCGGCTGGCACGTATTGATGATTTAGTAAACAGCTACATTAGTAAAAACTGGCTTACCGGTGCTGTAACATTGGTATTAAAAGACAACCAGCTGGTACAATACAAAGGCTATGGCCTTGCCGATGTGGATACCAAAAAGCCCATGGCAAACAATAGCATTTTTAGAATAATGAGCCAGACAAAAGCCATTACCAGTGCAGGTATTTTAATTTTATTTGAGCAGGGTAAATTATTACTGGATGAACCTGTTGCCGATTTTATTCCAGCTTTTAAAAACCCGGTAGTGCTGGATAAATTTAATAAGTCAGACTCATCTTATACCACTGTTCCTGCAAAACGGGATATTACTTTTCGTGATCTGCTTACACATACTTCGGGTATCGATTATGCAGGTATTGGTTCTGCAGATATGCAGGCTATATATGCAAAAGCAGGCGTGCCATCCGGCCTTGGTTATTTTGATGCCAATCTCCTGGAAAAGATGAATGTGCTGGCAAAATTGCCGTTAAAGAATCAACCCGGAGAAAAATTTTTATACGGTTTAAATACTGATCTGTTGGGTTGCCTGATTGAAGTGATCAGTGGAAAAACATTGGATGAATTCTTACAGAAAAATATTTTTGAACCATTGGGTATGAAGGATACCTATTTTAATGTGCCTGCGGCAAAGGCCAATCGTATGGCCGGTGTTTATACAGAAGATAATGAACATCACATCATCAAATGGTCTCATGAATTCAGAAATATTGATCCGGATTACCCGCTGATGAACAAACATTATTTTTCCGGTGGCGCAGGGCTTTCTTCCACAGCTTTTGATTATGCTGTTTTTTTACAAATGTTGTTGAATGGCGGCAAATACAATGGCCACCAGATCTTATCGCCACGTACTGTACAATTAATGACCAGCGGCCAACTTGATTTTACCATCAACGGTAATGGTAATAATTTTGGATTGGGCTTTGAAATTACTTCCGCTAAAGCAGCGGCAAGATTATCCCGCAATGAAGGCAGTTTTGCCTGGGGCGGCTATTATGGCACTACCTATTGGGCCGATCCCAAAGCACATCTCATCTGCCTTATTATGACACAACAAGGATCTAACAGCCATGGCGACCTGGCTACTAAATTTGAAAACATGGTGTACAGCAGTTTGCAATAAATTCAACCTGGTGTTAATTATTTTATTGTGCCGTTAAACTTTATGGCTGTAGCTTTGTTTATCGAACGTAATAAGAAAATTATTTTGCCTGTTAACATAGATACATTTTCTTTGCACCCCTGAAATGAAATCCCATTAAGGATTCTCATATTTTTTTTCAGAAACTATTGCCGCTATTTTGGAAATACCTGTGATATTATAACGATATGCACAGTATAACATGTTGTAAAAAACTAAAACAAAATATATGGCATTAGTAGGTAAACAAGCACCCCATTTTTCAACAGGTGCAGTAATTAATGGCGAAGAGATCGTAGAAAATTTCAGCCTTCAGCAGTACATCGGTAAAAAAAATGTGGTACTGTTCTTCTACCCCAAAGATTTCACTTTTGTATGTCCTACAGAGATTCATGCTTTCCAGGAAAAACTGGCGGAGTTTGAGAAGAGAGATACTGTAGTAATTGGCTGTTCTACTGATACAGAAGAAACGCATCTTGCCTGGTTAAATACACCAAAAGATAATGGCGGGATACAAGGTGTAACCTTTCCTGTAATTGCAGATACCGCAAAAACAATTTCATTAAACTATGGTGTACTGGGCGGTGAATATGCTTTTAATAACGACACCAGGACCTGGTCTTTTTCCGGAGCGCCTATTGCCTACCGTGGTACTTTTATCATTGATAAAACAGGGATTGTGCGTCATGAATCTGTAAACGATTTTCCTTTGGGCAGAAATATTGACGAATATATCCGTTTGATAGATGCCCAATTGCACGTAGAAAAATTTGGTGAGGTTTGTCCTGCTAACTGGGAAGAAGGTAAGGAAGCAATGAAAGCTACTACTGAAGGAGTGGCAGAATATTTTTCAAATAATTAATAAAATGGAAATGATTGAATTAGCAGAAGATAATTTAGAGCAATTAATTGCACAGCACGAAACAGTATTGGTACAATATTCTGCTGGCTGGTGTGGTAATTGCCGGTTAATGAAACCCAAGTTTAAAAGGCTGGCAGGCGAACAACCCAATGCCACTTTTGTAATGGTGGATGCAGAAAAATTTCCGGCCTCCCGTAAGCTGGCCAGTGTGAACAACCTGCCCACTTTTGCAAGTTTTAAAAATGGTATTTTATTAAACCAGGTACAAACCAATAAAGAAGAACAACTAAAAACTTTAATTGATGAAGCTACCCGTAATTAGGCAGATACAGAGAACATCTACTGCTGCAGAAATAGAAACAGCCATTAAAGTATTGGAAAATACATCAGAAGCCGCTTCATTAAAAAGTGAAGAGATAGATGTGATTGGCGAACTGATCTCCAATATGTGCGGTGCATTGGAAGTACACCAGATGATAGCTGACGGTATGCCCGAAAAAGATGCCGCCAATAATTTCATGAGAAAAGTTTTGGGTTCAATCGACAGGTAAACTGCAATTCCATATTTTTTTAAAGAGTGTTCCATAAATACGGAACACTCTTTTTGTTGTATCATAAAATTATTTTTTCTCCATTGCTCATAAAGTTAACTTAGTGCCGAAATAAATAACGCTATTGAACACGATAAAAATTTATACTGACGGTGCTGCAAGAGGCAATCCCGGGCCCGGTGGCTACGGTGTTATTTTAATGTTTGGCAATCACCGTAAAGAATTATCAAAAGGCTATCGTCTTACCACTAATAACCGCATGGAATTATTAGCAGTGATCACTGCATTGGAGGCATTAACTAAAATAGAACACCCTGTACATATTTATTCTGATAGCCAGTACGTGGTAAGAGCAATAAGTGAAGGCTGGTTGAACACCTGGATAAAAACCAATTTTAAAGGCGGTAAAAAGAACAGCGACTTGTGGAGACAGTATTACAATGTATCAAGGCGTTTTAAAATAACCATGCATTGGGTTAAAGGCCATGCCACCAATCCTTTTAATAATCGTTGCGATGAATTAGCCACTACTGCTGCTGACGGAAAAGACCTGGCCATTGATGAATGGTATGAAGAAAATGAATATGAAAAAAAATAATCAAAATATTCTCTGCAGCTGGAGCGGTGGTAAAGACAGTTGCTTTGCTTTAATGCAGGCATTACAAGATGGCTATACTCCAACCGTTTTATTAAATGTTTTAAATGAAGCCGGTAAGATCAGCCGCAGTCATGGTATTCCTGCTGCAATCTTACAAATGCAGGCTACAGCAGCCAATTTACCTATACAATTAATTGCCAGCAGCTGGACGGATTATGAAACCAATTTTACCCAGGCATTAAGCCAGCTTAAAACTGAATACAATTTAACGCATGCTGTATTTGGCGATATAGATTTACAGCCACATCGTGATTGGGAAGAAAAGGTTTGTGCTAATGCCGGCCTTACAGCCCTATTACCATTATGGCAACAAGATAGAGAACAACTGGTAATGCAAATGCTTGATGCAGGCATTACCACAATGATTGTAAGTTGCAACGAAATACTGGGGCCTGATTTTTTAGGCCGGGTTATAGATAAACAATGCGTAAATGAATTAAGAAATGCCGGCGTGGATGTTTGTGGGGAGAATGGCGAATTTCATACGTTAGTTTTGGATTGCCCGCTTTTTGCAACGCCAATTGAAGTAACTGTTACTGAAAAAATAGTACACGAAAAATATTGGTTTGCGCAATTGCAACCTAAATAAAAACTGCCCTCCAAAACAATTGGAGGGCAGTTTTTAAAAATACATTTATGCTATTAAGCCAACTGTGTATTTGTTGACACTACTGTTTTCTTAATTAATGAATAGGCTCCAAAAAGTAACCCTGTAAAAAATACATTACTCATCACACTATTTAATTGCATATTCCCAAAGAATTCATTTTTGTAAAATGGCAAAGCTGCTGTATAACATTCCACTAAACCGGTAAATGTTTTTGCATAAAGTTGTCCGGTTAACCAAACGCCAAAATTTGAAAGGATAAAAAATATAGCTGCACTCCAAACACAGGCTAACAAAATATTAGGTGTATTCACTTTTTTTATCCTGGTGGCAAGAAATGTGATGAGTATAAATGCCCCGTATACAAAAGATTGACTGATATCGTAAAAGCCAGGTGTAGTGGTAAACAGTTGAAACAAAATATCACTTAACAACAAAGCGCCTAAAGGCAGAATGATTGCATATTTCTTATTTCCAATTACACTACCTCCAAAAATTGCCAGGGAAGCAATAGGTGCAAAATTTGGCGGATGAGGAAGTAATCTTGCAATCGCCGCCACCAGTATAAGACCAGTAGCTACAAATATCAACTTATTGTTTTGAGCCTTCATTTCTATAGTTATTTGTGCAAAAATAGGCAATAATTTTTTCCTCACATCATTTTACAGCCTCAATTATCCTCAGGCTGTTAATTACTTCGTGCAGCTTTTTTAACAGGGTTGCCAACCTTTATACAGGCATTTATGACTTGTAAGTATTTAAAAGGTTGGCAACCCTTACATACACAATGGCAAATCACAATACAACAGGCTTTACCGGCGAAGCAATGGCAGTGCTCCATCTTACGGGGCAGGGCTTTACAATACTCCACCAAAACTGGCGGCATAGTCACTGGGAAGTAGACATTATTGCAGCAAAAGAAAATGTATTACACTTTATAGAAGTAAAGACAAGATGTACCAAAAAATTCGGTCATCCGGAAGAAGCGGTTTCAAAAAAGAAGATCCGGAATTTAATTAATGCCTCCGAAGAATATTTGTACCAGTTTCCCCAATGGCAAAGAATTCAGTTTGATATTCTTTCCATTACCATTTTAAAAAACGAACCGGTGGAGTATTTTTTTATTGAAGACGTGTTTTTGTAAGAGTTACGAGTTGTTTTTGTTACGTGTTATTTGATTGTTGGTTTGATAACAGGAGTACAATTCTTCGCAAACAATCAAATAACACGTAACTCGTAACTAAAGGATCACGCTTTCCCTGCTGCTTCCATCATCTTCTCTACCAGCTTATAAGTAGCCGGGCAGTATTCAATATTTTGTTTGTGTACGTGTATATAATCCGTCATTTTCTTTTTTGGCAAATGCGGAAAGCCGGAACAATCCAATGGCCGTATTTCGTAGATAGAACACTTGTTATCTTTCAGATTAAGAAACTGGCAAGGTTGTTTTTTGTTTTGCCAATCTTTGTCTCTCTTTTCATAGATCAGCCATTGGTCTTTAAACTCCTGTGGCGTTTGGTTAAAGTGCGCCGAAATTCTTTTTATATCAGCCGTGGTATAAGTTGGCGTCATCGTTTTGCAGCAGTTGGCACAGGTAAGACAATCTATTTCTTTCCAAACTTCAGGTTCTAAAGCAGCAGTCATTTTATCCAATCCACGGGGCGGATTATTTTCGGTTTTGGTAAGAAAAGTTTTCATCCTTCTCTTATTAAGATTCACTTGCTTCTTAAAGGAACGGAGATTTACTGGCTGCATAATAAATTTTAAATGTGCTTATTAAATTTAAGCAACGAAAATAGTGTATAATTGTTTTAAATAAACACAGTCTGTACAAAAGTATGTGGGACGCTTACAAAAAAGGATATAAAGCCTGGCTGCAGCTTGAAAAATCGCTGGCAGATAATTCTGTGGAAGCCTACCTGCATGATATCGACATGCTTACCACTTTCCTGTTACAAACTGATATTAAATCCCCTGATAAAGTAACCCTTAAAGAATTAGAGCTGTTTGTAAAATGGGTGGCAGAACTGGGTATGACGGCTTCTTCTCAGGCCAGGATCATTTCGGGCCTGCGCAGCTTTTACAAGTATTGCCTGCTGGAACAAATTACCACTATCGATCCTACCGTTTTATTAGAAGCACCAAAACTAAAACGTAGTTTACCGGATACTTTAAGCTTTGTTGAGATAGAAAAGATCATTGCAGAAATTGACCTGAGCAAACCTGAAGGCGGCCGCAATAAAGCCATGCTGGAAACATTATACAGCTGTGGCTTAAGGGTGAGTGAACTGGTGAATTTAAAGATCAGTTGCCTGTACCTGGATGTTGGTTTTATCAGAGTCATCGGTAAAGGCGATAAAGAAAGATTAGTACCTATTGGCAGTGATGCTATTAAATTCATTAAAATTTACAGGGAAAATATCAGGGTGCATATCCCTATTAAAAAAGAACAGGAAGATATTTTATTTTTAAACCGCAGGGGCAGCAAGCTTTCCCGTGTGATGGTATTTTTAATTTTAAAAGAGCTGGCTAAAAAAGCAGGCATCACTAAAAGTATTTCGCCTCATACCTTCCGGCATAGTTTTGCCACGCATTTGGTGGAAGGTGGTGCCGACTTACGTGCCGTACAGGAAATGCTGGGGCACGAAAGTATTACCACCACCGAAATTTATACCCATTTAGACAGAGAGTATCTAAGAAATACATTGGAGCAGTTTCATCCGGCGTTTAAATAGGCGTCAGACGGTTCTAAGCCATCAGACGCCTATTTAAGTTTAACATGGTCAGACTAGGTCGTCAGACCATGTAGGTATCAGACGGTTCCAAACCGTCAGACACCTAAAAAAACCGGTCCGATGTTCCTTTTTTGGATTACTCTGTTAGGTAAACATCATGACCGGCATAAAACACAACCAAACTACTGAATAATAAAATTGCTGGTACTGATCATTTTTTGATTGCTGCTGTAAATACTTACATAGTAAATACCACTACCCCAACTGCTATTGGTGGGCAGTTCTTCTATATACTGTTTTGTTGTTGCGATGGATTGTTTTTGCACAACAATTCTTCCGGCGGCATCTGTGATCCGGATATTGAATACACCCGTCTCTTTTAATTTTAGCGTAAGCTTAATGGCATTACCTTTTTGCACCGGGTTAGGAGAAATTTTTAAAGCACCGGTAATTTTTGTTGCAACAGATTTGATAGAATCGGAAAATGTTCTTTCAACAGTCACCTCCGAAATTGCAGCCCCCATTACCACACTGGTTGCTCCCATTGTGCATTTTATTTTATGTGGCATATTTGAAAGAATGATTACCGAATCCATTTTTTTAAAATCAGTAGCTACTGCCGCTTTTTCTAAAAATACTTGTTTAGTAATATTGCTGCCGTCAAGATTATCAATCCTGATTTCCATTGTTTGTTCCTGGTACCCATCAGCTGTTATCTTAATTAAATAGCTTTCGTCTTTATAAATATTTTTTAATTTGTACGTTCCCTTACCAGTAGTGAAAACAGAATCCATCTTCTCACTATTCGTTCTTTTTAAAATAACTGTTGCTTTATCAATTGGCTGGTAAGTAGCGTTATCTTTTATCTGAATATTGATATTTTCAATTAAAATTTTATTTACAGGTCTTTTTATCATCATGCCTGCAGTAATTACAATCTGTGGATCCTTAACTGTAGATTTAATAAGTATAAAATTGAAATCAGTTAACCCATCTAACACAATTTCTTTTTGAATATAACCAACTGCTGCTAGCTGGAGAATATTTTTTTTCTTATCTCCCTTGATAGTAAAAACTCCGTTAGCATCAGCTGCAACACCACTACTTTCTCCTTTAATTCTTATCGATGCAAAAGGGATAGGGTTACTATTTACGTCTTTAACTTTTCCGCTGATTACGCCATAATCATTTCTTGTTTCAATACCTCTAACCCTGCCACTCAAAGCATTACTAACATCCGTTTTTTTTATGCTATCCAATTTTGAAGAATTAAAAGCTACTTTCCCAATCTGCGCTTTTGCGGTATTCGTTTTACTAAAAAATAAAAACAACATCGTAATATAATTCCAATGCCAGAACAATCTTTTCTTTGGGTCTTTGGGCATTGTAATAGCTCTTTCCAATTGATCGGGATAAGCCCGGCCGCAAACATTTTCATTTTTTATTGTAGCAAAATAATTCAACACTTCCCTGTCACTCATTGTACTAAAGTCAATCACCTGTTTTGCGCAGGCATTACAAAAACGGCCTTGTTCTGTGGGATTCATATTTTGCCAATCTTCGTGGCAAGGCTCAGGAATAGAGAGTTGAATTTGCTGCATAACAGTTGGTTTGTTATACTGATGCAACCATTTTTGGAATTACATAAATGGAAAGAAAAAAAGAAATGGGAAGTTGCTATTATTGGCGATATCTGAAAGGCTTCAGACCGCTAAAAGCGTCACCGACGCTATGTGTAATTACTTTCTTTCCAGCATTACTTCATGTTGCTGAAAAGACACTGAGTTGATATAATCAGTATTGGTAACTTTCTTGCGGTAATTTTTAAACAGGCTTTGCCAGCGAAGCTGTAGTACGCCCAATATACCTTCTTGTACAATGCCTTTATTCATCTTACTGGCCCCTAATTCCCTGTCAATAAAAGTAATGGGTACTTCAGTTATTTTAAAGCCTAATTTCCAGGTGGCAAATTTCATTTCAATCTGAAATGCATATCCCACAAAAGAGATCGCATCTAAATTAATCGCTTCTAAAACTTCTCTTTTATAACATACAAAACCGGCAGTAGGGTCTTTAACAGGCATCCAGGTGATCATCCTTGTATACACTGATGCTCCTTTAGATAAAAATATACGATTGGCAGGCCAGTTCTCAACAGCACCACCTTTTACATATCTTGAACCAATGGCAAGGTCAGCACCTTGTTTGCAGGCTTCATATAAACGTTCCAGGTCTTTAGGGTTATGAGAAAAATCGGCATCCATTTCAAAAATAAAACGATACCCCTTTTCAATAGCCCATTTAAACCCAAAAATATAGGCGGTGCCTAAACCTTGTTTGCCCTGGCGTTGTTCTAAAAATAATTGCCCGGGATATTTTGCAAATAAAGATTTTACAATGTTGGCAGTGCCATCAGGAGAATTGTCATCAATGATCAACACATGAAATTGTTTACCCAAACCAATTACGGCACCAATAATATTTTGGATATTTTCCTTTTCGTTATAAGTAGGTATAATAACTAATTTTTCCAAATCATGCTTTTAACAAGATCAAATTTACAAAAATTTCAGTAATGGATTGTACAGATATTGGGACACGGGGATAATTAGTTGTTTTTTAACAGGGTCTTGTTAAATATTTCAGTGAGTTTTTGCTTGGTATGAAGCGGAAAATCTCCCCTCATCATCCAGTCATAATACTGAGGCTCAGCCTTTAATACCTCGCCAACGGCCCTGCCTTTAAACTTACCAAAATTAAAGATTTCCACACCCTTGTCGTCGTATCCAAAGCGGCGTGCGTAATCCACAATTTTTTCTTCTCCGATCACTCCCAAAACAGATTCTACTGTATTACCGAGGTTCTGGTATTTTTCCAGTTGTGCTAAAAACACATCAATGGTTGCATTTACATCAGCTTCGGCACTATGAGCATCTACCAATTCTTTTGCGCAAAAGAATTTATAGGCAGCTGACAGAGTACGTGGCTCCATAGTGTAAAAAATGTGTTGCACATCCACCATCTTTCTTTTACTCAGGTCAACATCAAGCCCTACTCTTAAAAATTCTTCCATCAAAATCGGAATGTCAAAACGGTTGCTGTTATATCCCCCAAGGTCGCAACCATCAATAAACATTTTTATTTCATTAGCTACCTGCTTAAAAGTAGGAGCATCTTTTACCATTTCATCAGTAATACCATGTATATCGCTGGAGGCTTTTGGTATGGCCATTTGTGGATTCAATAATTTTCGTTTTACCTGCCGGCTTCCATCCGGTAACAATTTAATTACAGCAATTTCTACAATCCGGTCGGTTGAGAGACTTACTCCGGTAGTTTCCAGGTCAAAAAATGCAATAGGGCGTGTAAGTTGTAACATGATTAGGGGTTAAGTTCATATTTTATTGAAAAATAAGCTAAAATTACTGTAGTTTTCACAGTATTTAAGGGCGCAAGGTAATAATTTACTATATTTCGCCGTTTACCGTTGGTAATTTATCTTTGCACTAATATAAACTTTGCAAGATTAAAGTTTTTAACCCGAAAATCTAGACAATGAAAAGATTATTTTTTGCTTTTGTACTGCTAACCCTGATGGCAGCTGTATTTAATAGTTGCGCAAGCAGCCGTAAAACGGGATGCCCGGGTACCGAAGGTATCATTCATTAATTCATCCATTTATTCTATGAATTGGATAGATCTGATTGATGAGCAGCAATTGAGCAGCTTAAAAGAATTAAGCAAACAAAAAGCGCAATTGATTTTTAAACACAGCACCCGTTGCGCTATCAGCAGCATGGCTAAAAGTCGTTTAGAAAGAAGCACTACCCCTGATTCTGTTGATTTCTATTACCTGGACCTGGTAAAACATCGTCAATTATCTTCTAAAATTGCAGAAGACTTTGGTGTATACCACGAATCACCACAGGTACTCCTGATTAAAAACGGCGAATGCATTTACGACGAAAGTCATAGCGGTATTCAAATGGATGAAATTCTGGAGCATTTAAACGCTGCGTAAAATCCCTGCACATAGATTGCTTTCAAAAAATTATTCCGGTTGCCCTGCAACCGGTTTTTAATTTGGGATCAACCCGATGGGTAAGATAATTTCCCACCTGTTTTTTACACCAGGGTTTATGAGATCAGTGTCCAGCAAGTGTGCGTAGCGTACACCAATACTCACAGGTAAAGAGTTCCATACTTTAGTATCAAAAAACAATTCTCCGCCGGTGCTACGGTTTTTTATTTCGGTAAGTAAGTTAGTGCCATTAGAATAATACAATCTTGCCTGTGCATTATTGTAATCATAAAATACATTTGCTCTTATGCGTTGAAAATAAACTATACCATTAATACCCCAATCGGGATAGCATATCGGAAAATGATAATTGACTGCCAGTTTATACATACGCCTTGTGCTCAACGCTTCGTATCCTCTTGCATAAGAAAAAGTATTACTGAAAAGATCAGACAAAGTATCTCTTTTTTGATAAGCGCCGTTAAGAACAAAACTATGATTAACACTAAAACCGGGAAGATACAATGCAGCGCTTCCTACAAACTTATGACTATCCTTATAAGTAAATGCATCTCTGTAACTCAATGAAAAAGCTTGTGCCCAACGTGGATTAATATGCTGCCTTGCCTGCCGGCTCACATTACTAAAAGAAAAAAATGCATTAGCGTAATCAATAGCTTTATTATCAAAAACATTTTTTGTTACACCACGATAATAGTATTGCTCTACATTATAGCCTGCACCAAAATTTAAAAATTTATTGGTACGGCCGCCAACAAAATTTAAAGGAATAGCAAACCCGGCTTTAAATGTTGCAGAATTAAATTGAACTGATTTACCTAAAGCAGTATCAATAGTCCGGTTAAAACTTTCTTCGGCGCCAACACTTAACTGGGGAAACCATCCGGCGAAAACAGTATTGATTCCAACCGTGTGGCTTTTATCATTATAGTTGTAAGTATAACTGATATTATTGCTGAAATTACTGAGCACATTATCGTTGTATACCATGTAGCCATACTCAGGATCATTAACTACGGGACGCCAGCTATGAAAATTAAATAACTGAAATGATTTCCTGAATTTTGTTGCAGGATTTTTATTTTCACCTAAAGCGTATAAGGCACCGGCTCCATTTTTTTGCAATGCATTGGTAGCGTATTTATCAGGCACATTGGCAAAAGTTGTTTCAGAAAAACTTTGCCATTCTGCCTTGGCCAAACTTGTTTTAGCCAGGCGGTTACCAGCCGCTGTAAAAGAAGCATACACCAATTCATTTTTTGAATTTACTACCGGGTGATAAGAACCCGTAAGATTATTGGTCAACCTGGAAATTTTATGCTCAGATAATGTTACTGCAAAAATATTATCCGCATTGGTTGTCATCATGCTGAAATAAACCGTATCGCCTTTTATTGATGGATAGCCTAAGACATTAAATGAGAAGGGGGTAATATTTTCTGTTTTACCTGTGGAGAGATCAACTGTTATCAATGCCATTTTTCCTGCAGGATTACGTACTGCAGATACTGCCGAATTACTATTGATATATTTTGTTTGTGTGAAGAAATAATTATTGGGATTTGGAACTTCTGCAACTACTTTACCTGTTGCTGCATCCAAACGATCGAGGTTATTAGTACCATTTGTTCTTACATGTACAGCAAGTATTTCACTACCGTCAGTATTGATATCAGGAGAAAAATATTTTGATTTAAACGTCAGTTGTTTTTGTTGTTTAGATTTTATATCCAATAACTGTATCACGCTATAATCCCTGTTGCCCCATCTTGGATCGGCCTGGAATGAAGCGTAAACTATTTTCCCATTGTTATAAGAATAATAATCATCAATGGTATAATTTTTTACTTTTATTTTTTCTTCCTTGCCATTTACCAAAATATAAAACGCTGGTATTTCTTTATAAGATTTTTTTGTTACAAGAATACTATCGGCGCTGATAAAATTGGGGTAGAGGTAATCAATAACATTATTCTTTTTTACCCCGGTAAGATATCCCGGCATCGTAAATTCCATGCCCTTTCCCATAGCCGGGAATGATTTTTCTCTGAAATAATTTATCGCATCATCTTTAAATTTTTTAAACGGCACGCCGGAATGTTTTTCTATGGCTTTATTAAAAAGGCTTTTAAACCTTACCGCATCTTCTGTTACTTTATTCCAAAAATCTTCCCCGTATTTTTCATACCCATAAGACACCAGGATATAACCAATAGGATAATGATCGGGCACCAGGTCTTTTAAAGACCCGCTGCGGTATTTCATCCAGGGATATTTCTTGTTGGCCAGCCAGATCGATTTAAACTCGTTAAGAAATGATGGCATTCTTCCCCTTCCCTGGGCACTCACCAACGTTTCCTGCCATACAGCATCTCCTTCAAAAAAATAATCCGGTAAAAAAATACCGTTCGCTAATAGCTGCCCTTCCTGACCTAAAAAAAAGGAAAACACTTTTGTAAGCCCTTTATTAAAATTACTGAACTGCTGCATGTGCCTGCTTTCATGAGTGATAAGATTATCATCCCACCGTATACTTCCTGTGCTGAAATTATCCTGCCCCGGCGTCATGTATAGTTCGCTCATAATTGGTGCCATGCGTACATAAGCGTTGGGTACCGTAGTTTGATTTTGTAAAACAATATTCCACTTGCGCTGGTGGCCACCAATTGTTTTTGATGTAGCACTATCCATTAGCAATACTTCGTTCGCAATACGGTTGGCCTGGCTGTCTAACCCGACAGGAAAGATCACCCTTGCTTTGGGGGTATTGATCTGTCGCCATTTTATTGATGGTGCATTACCGCCAAAATTTTGTGCCGCCACATAAAACGGTAATGAAAAAATTAATACAGCAACAATGTGTTTTACTTTTATCATAGTTTAAAAATACTAAAATAAACTTTGTGATGCTACTCTTTACATCCGGTAAAAAAACAAGGCCCTGTTCTTATGCAGAACAGAGCCTTTATGTTTACCCTTAGTGTAGTAATTACATTTTTGGCAACAATACATGATCAACTACATGTATCACACCATTGCTTTGATTAACATCTTTAATAGTAACGTAAGCTACATTACCACTTTCATCTTTAACTGCAATTTTTTTACCTTTCATCATTACCATTAAATTACCCCCGGCTACAGTTTTTAAAGTAGCAGTACCATTACCTGCTTTAATTAATTTAGCCAAATCCATTGAGGTATATTTACCAGCAACAACATGATAAGTTAATACACCGGTTAAAGCTGCTTTGCTTTCTGGTTTTAATAAATTATCTACAGTACCTGCAGGTAATCCGTCGAATGCTTTGTTAGTAGGTGCGAATACGGTAAACGGGCCAGCGCTTTGTAAAGTACTTACTAAACCTGCAGCTTTTACAGCAGCAACTAAAGTGGTATGATCTTTACTGTTCACTGCATTTTCTACAATGTTTTTTGATGGATACATAGCAGCACCACCAACCATAACTGTTTTTTCCATTTGAGCAAAAGATGCATTAACAAACAAGATTGCTATTGCACCAAAAAGAAATTTCTTAATCTGTTTCATAAATGTGTTTTTAAGTTTTTTTTGATTATTTATTGTAGAAACATTTACGGCAGATGAAAAACTTTGGATTGAATTTTTATAAAAATATTTTTTGTGGAAGAATACTTTGCAATAGTTCACCAGTAATAAAACAATATTACAAAAGACGGAAGGAAAGAAATTTTAAAAGGAGATTTTACAGGAAGAAGAGCGTATTAAATTATTTTACCTACGCTTACCACTTCAGTTGGTGTGGCACTGCCGCCTTCTTTTTCCAGGGAGATCGCAAAGGCTTCTGCCCTGCCAAAAGATTTCATTTTTTGCATGCGGAATTTCTTACCCTTATCATTAGTGATGATCAATCCACCATCAACAGGCTTACCATCTACAATAGCCCAGAACTGGTATTGCATACCTGCAGGAGCATCAGGTAAATTACTGGCATCCACCATTACTTCAGTGGTATTTTTCATCCAGAAAATTTTTGCCGTAGTCCCCGGTTTTGTACCAGTTTCTTTTAATGAAACAGGCATGCTGTTGGGATTTTTAACCCAATCTATTTCCCCTTTCATTTCAGTATCGTGTGTTGCTATTTCCGCCAGTTGTTGTTGTGTTTGTTGCAAACTCTTACTTGCAGTATCATATTTGTTGTAGTACACCATGTTCATTGCAGCACTGCCAATCAATAATGCAATTGATGCAGCCGCAGCCCATTTCCAGCCGCTGCTGATACCTACCACCTTGGCCATATCAGTAATAACAACTGTATTGGCAACTGTATTTATTTGAGGAGTTGTATTTATAGCGGCAAATATTTTGTCTTTAATATTACCGGCCGGGGTAATGGCATTTGACTGTGCATAATTTTCTATGCCCGACTGAATCGCATTTAATTCTGCGGCAACTTCCGGATACTGCTTTACCCAGTTTTCTACCTGCTCCGTTTCTGTTGGAGAAGTGAGTCCTGCAGCATAAAGCTCAAGTAAACCGGATGATATGATATCTTGTAGTTCCAATTTTATTGCAACATTTTTCTTAATTCTAAAATGGCCGACCGCATCCTTGTTTTTACGGTACCCAGTGGAATACCCATCTCTTTGGATATCTCATCCTGGGTATAACCGTTAAAATAAGCCAGGTCAATAATACTCCGCTGCTCTGGTTTTAAATTACTTAGCTGTTTTCTTATCCCAAGTGCATCAAACTTTTCAGCAATGGCTTTATTATCAGTAAAATTACTTACGGAATTTTCGTCGCCAGAGATTTTGCCCTGCTTTTTATACCCTTTGCTACGTAAAGTGTCTATAGTCAGGTTCCTGGTAAGGTTAAGCATCCATGTAAAAAGGCGTCCCTTGGTAGTGTCATAACTGGCAAAATTGTTCCATATTTTCACAAAGGCTTCCTGTAAAATATCCTCGGCAAGCTCTTTATCTTCCACCAGCCGGTAAATGATACCGTTTAAAGCTGCAGCATAATTATCGTATAAGTAGGAAAAAGCCTGCTGATTACGGTCCTGCAACTGCGCCACCAGCTCTTCTTCACTATATTTTGTAATTTCTGCCAAAAGGTTAAATGGTTAATTTGAATCGAAAGTAGAATATTTTTTTAAAACACAGTATCTTAACTTACAATAAAAGCAAGATGATATTAAAAGTAATCCCTGTTTTACCAGCTATTAACATAGAAGCCACAATAATGTTCTACGAAAGTAAACTTGGTTTTACTGCTTTTGACCAGGGCGGTTATGTGATCATGAAAAAAGGGGATGCGGAATTACATTTTTTTTTGTGTGAGGATAAAAAACTTTGCGAACATTCCTGTTGTTATATCAAAGTATCCGATATTGAATGCCTTTACACAGACCTTTCAGCATTAGGTATTGTAAACATCAAAGGCAAATTAGAAGATAAACCTAAGGGCATAAAAGAATTCAGCATAAGAGACAATAATGGCAACCTATTAAAATTTACAGCTGTCGCCACCTATTAAATTTATGAACACTGTTACAATAAGAACAATACAGCCGCATGACAATACCGCACTGGCAAAAATCATCCGCAATTCGTTGGAAGAATTTAAAGCCAATAAACCCGGCACTGTTTATTTTGACCCCACTACTGATAATTTATCTGCGGTATTTACAGCACCGGGAAGTATTTATTTTGTTGCTGAAGATAATGCTGTATTGCTTGGTGGCAGCGGCATCTATCCTACTCAGAATTTGCCTGCCGGCACTTGTGAATTAGTAAAATTATATTTAAGCAATGTGGCAAGAGGAAAAGGGTTGGGCAAATTATTAATAGAAAAATGTTTTACTGCTGCTAAAGAATTGGGCTATACTAAAATGTACCTTGAAACCTTGCCCGAATTAAACATAGCAGTGCCACTTTATGAAAAAATGGGCTTCACTTATTTAGAAAACCCATTGGGCGACAGCGGCCATCATGGTTGCGATATCTGGATGATAAAAGATCTCTGAAAATAATTTTGTGGAATTTATTTGTACCTGAATCTAAAGAGCAGCTCAACAAAATGAAAATTATTTTCTTCCCTCTTCTTTTCATACTATTTATTTCCTGTGCTGATAAGGAAAAACAAAAGGCAAGCGCTTTGCCCCGGCATTCTGCTGCTGCAACTTTAGCTACTGTATTAGATTATGATTCCTGCAAAAAATCGATCTTACTGCTTAAACAAAAAAACAAAACCGGCTGGAATAAATTATCCAAATCACAAAAAGAGAAAATTTTTACCGGCGCAGCTGCTGAAACTATTATACCCAGCTGGATAGGTACCGCCTGGGATTTTAATGGTACCAGCGAAATACCGCAGCAAGGAAAGATTGCCTGTGGGTATTTTGTCACCACCGTTTTACGGGATGCCGGCTTACCCATTGCAAGAATAAAACTGGCGCAATGCGCTTCGGAGCAAATGGTCACAGCTTTAATTCAACCAAAATATGTGCAGCGTTTCAGCAATGTTTCCATTGATCAATTCATCCAGGCGGTACAGCAACAAGGCTTCGGTCTGTACATTGTTGGATTAGATAACCACGTAGGTTTTATTTATAATGATGGAGCCGAAATTTATTTTATACACTCCACTTTTGTTGGCACCAGGAATGTGCAGAAAGAAAAAGCAGCAGCAAGCTGGGTGTTAGGCAAGAGTAAATATAAAGTGTTGGGTAAGATAAGTGCGGATGAGAAAGCCTTGAACAGATGGATCAATTAGGGCGTGAATCGTCAGTCGTGAGTGGTCAAAATTTCAACTTCGTACACTGCACTGAATAAATATAACTTGCCGGTTTTCACTTCCACACACTTATACCGTTTGCGTATCTTCTCTCCTTTTTTAAAAATACGGCCGCCTTTAATTTTAAATAAGCTGCCTTCTGCAAGATTTTCCACCAACTGCATCCCGGGTTTCTTATCATCGTAATTATTCAGTACCCTTAATAATTTTTCATCGCCGCAACTGCTGGCAGCAGGGTTTTGCAAAGTTTGCAATAAAGCTCTTTCAATATCCGTTGGAAAAACTTTTTTCAATAAAAACTTTGCCAGTATTTTACTGAATTCATTCTTCCATTCTTTACCATGCGCCATTACTCTATGCCCGAATTGTTCGTATGTAAATAAATGCGCCAACTCATGCAATAGCGTAATTAAAAATGCATATTTATTAAGATTGCCATTTACACTTATACGATGTGTTTTATCTGCATGCGCATGACGGTAATCGCCTAAAATGGTTTGCCGTTGCCTGGTAATGGTAAGATGTACTTTATAATGCTGCAGGTAGTACAGCACTTCTTCAAAACTGCCGCCGGGTAAATAAGACTGTAACTGTAAAAGAGGGGCTTCCTGTTTAGGCATTTTTTTGTTTATTCAGCTTCATCACCATCATTACTTCTACTGCAAGGTACAGCAGGTACAAAAAGAGTGATATGTATATGGCCGGCTTGTTAACTGTTTTACCAAATGCAATTACGTAAATTAAAAACGCACCCAGTATCACCAACATTTTTATCATCATGCTACCCATCATGCTCCTTACAAAAACGTTGGGATTTTTATTTTGCAGTGCCCTGCGCTGTAAAAAAAAGGCGGCAAAATTGGTTAAAAAAAGCAGGGTATTGGCAATAATCAACACATCTCTGTCTATGTTATGCTTTTCAAAAAAAGCGGGCATGGTCAGTAAAAAAGCATTTAAAATTAAAAATAGAAATACCAGTGGAAAGATGAGCTTGTTTTTATTTTGCATCAGGTTCTGTTAATAACGGTTTGTAAATGTACCAGTACAAAGGTAATGCCTAATCCAAAATAAAAATGCTCCTCGTTGGCAGAGGAGCATGCTGAATATTATAATTCCTTATTGGTTTGTTTCAGTTCTGTAGTTCTTTGGTACTATTATTTATTCATTTACCGCACTGGACCTTTCAGTGATCTTTATCAGATCCACTACATTGGCTCCCATATGGCATTGGCCGTTGAACGAAGCGGTAGGCTCAATTTGTAATTTACCGGCATATATATCGCCATCTACTTCGGCTTTACCATGCAGGTATAACAGATCGGCTACTTTAATTTTACCGGTTACTTTACCTAAAATATCGGCTTGCTTTCCATCTATATCACCTTCAATAACACCTTCGGCGCCAATTAATATCTTAGCTTTTGCTACCAGGTTTCCCTTTATAATACCGTCAATTCTTATATCACCATTACTTTGCACATTGCCCGTAATGGTAGTTCCTGCACCAATAATACTGGTGGAACTGGCGGGAGTTTCATCAAAAGATGATTTTGATTTTGAATTAAACATATTCTTTTAGTTTTTGAGGTTGAACAATTGTTACTCACTCATCGCTATTTTCTACCTTGGGTAAGTCCAGCTTGTTGGTATCCAGCCTGGGCACTTTACCTTCCAGTACTTTCTGCAGGTCGTTAAAATACTTTTGCTTGTATTCCAGGGCCTGTTCTATCGAATCGGTACGCATCTTTAATACCCGGTACTCCTTTATTTGCTTGGCGTTACCGTAGCCCACGCCGGGTAAATAATACTTCAGCGGTGTAAAAACGATTAACGATACTGTTAATCCCACCAGTAAAACAAACAGGGTACTCAGGGCAATATAAACACTCAGCCGGTTTAATTTGAATTTCACCACCTCTTCGTAAGTGTCTTCATTCATCACCACCAACCTGTAACGGTTTCTCAAGCGTTTTAATGTGCTGTTGGCGTCAAATTTTGCCATAATATTTTTTTGCAGGGTGTTAAAATTAACTAAAGCAGGCTAAAAAAGCAATAACCACACCAAAAAAGCGTAATTATACTTGTGATAGAAGATATAATTACGCAAAGCGATTTTTATATAGCCTCTTAAAAAAAGGATAAATTGACATTTTTGGAGCTAGCTTTCTTGAGACATTTGACAAAAATAACCGATATTTATGGTTGTTATCTAACCTTTTGATTCATGCTGAAAAGAACTATTGTATTTACCCTTTTATTTGTTGTTTTTAATTGCTGCTTTTTTAAGGCTTTTGCACAGCCCATGTGGACGCTTGATCCTTTTGGAAAAGAAAAAAAACCGGAGAAATATGAAACCCGGAAACTGGGTTCAGAAAAAACAGCCGATAAAAAATTTACTAATTTCAGGCATGTAGTACAGAATAATATCACCCACTATAACTATTATTTTAATTCAAATAATAAAGTTAATGCTGTTGTGGAAAGGGCTAAACTCAGCAACAAAGATGATTACAGTAAACTACTTCCCTTTTATCCGTACTCATTAGATAATACTGCCACTCAAAAACAGGAACTGGATTCTATCATTTACAAATGTACCGCCGGTATCTTATTACACGATCTTCGTAACGACTGGATAGATAACATGTACCTGCTTATTGGTAAAGCTTATTATTACCGTAAAGATTTTGACTCGGCGGCAATGACCTTCCAGTTTATCAACTACAATCTTTTTCCCCGTAAAAAAAATGAGGATGACAGCCGTGTAGTAGGTACTAATGAATCTGCCAGCGGAAGCAATATTTCCATTGCCAATAAAGAAAAGAGAAATATTTTACAAAAAGCAACTGCCCTGCCACCCAGCCGCAACGATGCCCTGATCTGGCTGGCACGTGCCCTGATAGAACAAAATGAATTTGGAGAAAGTGCCGGCCTTATCAATACTTTGCAAAATGATGCCAACCTGCCTAAGCGTTTACAAAACGATCTTGAAGAAGTAAGTTCGTATTGGTATTTTAAACAAACCGGTTACGATAGTGCGGCAGTACATTTAGAAAAAGCATTGAGCAATGCAGATGACAAACAGGATAAAGCACGCCGTGAATTTTTACTCGCCCAGCTATATGAAATGAACGGCCAAACTGATAAAGCATCAGATTATTATGGCAAAGCATCAAAACATACGGTAGACCCTTTAATGGATATTTATGCCCAGTTAAATGATGCAAAAATGTACCGCAGCGGCGATAATTTAAAAGAGTTGAACAATAGCATCAGCAATCTTTTAAAAATGGGCCGAAAAGATAAGTTTGAAGCCTACAGGGATATTGTGTACTACTCTGCAGCACAACTTACAATGCAAAAACCGGATAGTAATGCTGCTGTTGTGCTGTTTAATAAAAGTATTAAGTACAACGAAAATAATATCAGTTATAAAAACAAAGCTTATGTGCAGTTAGGCGATATCGCTTACAAACGCAAACAATACAGGCTGGCCGCTGCCATGTATGATAGCCTGCAGGTTACAGACACCACATTTACCGATAACCTTGCATTGGTACTTGCACGTAAAGCTGCCCTGAGTAAAATTGTTGGCTTTATTACCAATATTGAAAGAGAAGACAGCCTGCAACGCATAGCCGCACTTACTCCTGCAGAAAGAGAATTATTTGTAAAGAAATTAGTGAAAAGAATGCGTAAGGAAAATGGATTGAAAGACGATGGTAGTAATGCCGGCAGTGCTTCGCCAACATTTGATACTAAAAACAATCCCCCTGCCGATCTCTTTGCTTCCAATAGTACCAAAGGAGAATGGTATTTTTATAACAGCGCCTTAAAAGGCAGAGGTTTTACTGAATTTAAAAGCAGGTGGGGCAACCGGGCTAATGTTGATAACTGGCGCAGAAAAGCTGCACTGGACCTTAATGCAACTAACGGCACCCCAAATAAAAATGCAACTACCGCAAACAATACCCCTGGTGGCAACAATGCAGGTGCACAGCAACCAGAAATTACTTATGAAGGATTAATGCAAAACCTGCCCCTGACTCCTGAAAAGACAGATAGCAGCAATACTACTATTTCAAATAATTTATTGGACCTGGC
The DNA here is from genome assembly GCF_050611765.1 of Ferruginibacter sp. SUN106. Lineage (NCBI taxonomy): Bacteria > Pseudomonadati > Bacteroidota > Chitinophagia > Chitinophagales > Chitinophagaceae > Ferruginibacter > Ferruginibacter sp. SUN106. The sequence goes on along the minus strand of NZ_JBODJC010000006.1, from coordinate 55,568 downwards.
GCAATTGTATAAAGACGAACTGGAAGATTATGCAGAAGCCATAAAAACATACGAAGAACATTTACAACGTTTCCCCAATAAATTAGCCGACGGAGAAATATACCTGGGGCTTTATTATTGCTACAATAAATTAGGCAACACCGAAAGAGCTAACTATTATAAGAATTTACTGAACACTAAATTCTCCGGTAACAAAGCATGGCAAAAACTAAATGATCCTGCGGCACTTGACCCTAAAACAAAAAATACTGAAGCCACAAAAACCTATGAAAATGTGTACAATCTTTTCTTAGAAGGTAAGTTTGATGAGGCTATTGCAGAAAAGAAAAAAGCAGATGCACAGTATGGCGTTAATTACTGGACGCCGCAATTATTGTATATAGAAGCCTTATACAATGTAAAACAACGTAACGATAGCCTGGCCATTGCCGGATTAAATACTATCATTCAAAACAATCCTAATTCTCCTTTAAAAGAAAAGGCAGCCACAATGATAGATGTGCTGAAGAGAAGAAAAGAAATTGAAACCTACCTTACCAATTTACAGGTAACCCGTGCCGAAGATGACCAGATATTAATACCAACTGACACCAAGCCTGTAGTAAAGCAACAGGCCCCTGCAGTTAAAGCTCCTGTACTTGTACAAAAGCCTACTGTTTCTGCCCCTGTAATAAAAGATACAGTAGTAAAAGCTCCGCCATTATTAACTAATGGTTCCTTTGTAATAAAACCAGATGCACCACATACGGTGGTCATGATCTTAGACAAAGTAGATGGTGTATATGTTAACGAAGCAAGAAATGCCTTTGTCCGTTATAATAAAGAAAATTATTATGGCCAGGTTATCGACATTACAAAAGATGCCATTGATGCTGACAGAAATATTTTAGTTATCTCTTCTTTTGCTGACGGAGCTGCTGCGCTGCAATATTATGATAAGATAAAACGAGATGCAGCGAGAGAAGTATCGTGGTTGCCGGCCAATAAATATTCCTTTATAATAATTACCAGCGAAAACCTGCAGGTATTAAAAACCAATAAGGATATTAACGGTTACAAGGCCTTGTTAAATAAACAATACCCCGGTAAATTTTAACAGGTAATATAAAAAAATAAATAAAGGCAAAAAGTATCTTTGTACTTATGTTTAGCATTGCTACTCATCACCATAACTCTTAACTCTCATGAAGCGTTCTGTAAAAATTTTCTGGCGACTCTTTCTTTGTGGATTTGCCCTCGTCATTATAATGTTGCTATGTGCCAACTTTGGCTTGTTTGGCAAAATGCCATCTGTAAGTGAATTAGAAAATCCTGAAGCTGATCTGGCCAGTGAAATATATTCCAGCGATGGTATATTAATGGGTAAATATTATGCCGAAAACAGAAGCGAAGTAAAATACAATGAAATATCGCCCAATATTATTCATGCTTTAATTGCTACAGAAGATGAACGTTTTTACGATCACTCGGGCATTGATGCGCAGGCCTTAGGCAGGGTGGTATTTACCCTGGGTACGCAAGGCGGAGGCAGTACCATTACACAGCAGGTGGCCAAGATGATGCTGGGCCAGGGCAAGGGGAATATTATCAGGAGAAGTATTGATAAATTAAAAGAATGGATTGTTGCAGTAAAATTAGAGCGCAATTTTACAAAAGAAGAAATTATAACCCTCTACCTTAACAGGGCTGCCTGGGGCAATGTGTATGGTATAAGAAATGCATCAAGAATGTATTACCAAAAAGAACCCAAAGACCTGAAAATTGAAGAGGCAGCAGTGCTGGTAGGTATGCTTAAGGGTTACGGGTACAATCCTATTGGCCACCCTGACAGGGCAATGGACAGAAGGAATACTGTGATTAACCAGATGGTAGTTTGTAAAGAACAATTTTTAACGGAGGCTGAAGCGGCTAAACTAAAAGCTAAACCTCTTATCACCAATTATAAAAAGATTGATGAAAATGTAGGTATTGCGCCTTATTTCAGAGATGTATTAAAAGATAAATTAAAAGCCTGGTGCGCTACACATAAAAACCCAAAGACAGGCGAACCTTATGACCTTTTAAGAGACGGGCTAAAAATATACACCACTATTGATAGCAGGATGCAGCAGTACGCTGAAGAAGCCGTAGTAGAACATATGCCGGTAATACAGAAAAAATTAGATGGCATCATGAAAAATAACAGTGACAGGATGTGGAAGGGACATGAAGCCACCATTGAAGCTGCAATGAAATACACGGATCGCTGGAAAAATATGTCCGACGAGGAGATGAAGGACGAAGACATCAAGAAATCATTTTTTGTTCCTGTAAAAATGAAAGTATTTGCATGGAATGCCAAGAGAGAAAAAGATACCGTGATGACGCCCTACGATTCTATTAAATACCATAAACAATTACTGCAAACTTCTTTTGCTGCAATGGATCCTAAAACCGGTGAAGTAAAATGCTGGGTTGGAGGTATCGATTATAAATGGTTTAAATTTGATCATGTAACTACCAAGCGCCAGGTAGGTTCTACTATTAAGCCGTTAATCTATTCATTAGGCGTGCAGGATGCAGGTTATGATGCCACTACTGAAATACCCGGCGGCCCGGTACAGTATGGTGGCGAGATGCGTACATTCAAAGGCGGCGGCGGATCAATGGCTAACTGCCTTGCATTTTCAAAAAATACAGCCTCAGTCAGAATCACTAACCTGGTAGGTGTAAAAAGAGTGGTTGAATTTGCCGCCACCTGTGGTATCAAATCTAAACTACCTAATTATACTTCTATTGCCTTAGGTGCTGCAGAAATCCCCTTGATAGAAATGTTGCAGGCTTACACCATGTTCCCCAACAGGAGTTTTAATATCGAACCTATTTTAGTTACCCGTATTGAAGATAAGAGCGGTAATATTTTACAGGAGTTTGTGCCGGAATCTAAACAGGTAATGAGTGAGGCTTCGGCATTTACAATGGTGCAGCTGATGCAGGGCGTGGTAAAATTTGGTACTGCGGCCAGGCTTAACAGTTATAATATACCGGTAGAAAAAGCAGGCAAAACAGGTACCACCGATGCTAATGCCGATGGCTGGTTTATTGGTTATACTCCGGAATTATTAGCCGGTACATGGGTAGGTTGCGAAGATCCGTTTATAAGAATTTACGCCGGTACATCGGGCGGTAATGAATTAGCGGCACCTAAGTGGGGCATATTTATGAGTAAAGTATATGCTGATAAAAAATTAGGGTATGGTAAAATAAAAATCTTTGAAAAACCAGCAGATATGGGCAAGGCCATTTTATCCGGCGATCCCGACTTTGCAGATGCAATAAGACAGGGTGATAGTACTGTGGATGATAGCAGCCCGGATGCCGGTGATTTTTTTGCACCTGTTACCAACGAAGAGGCACCCACTGAAAAGGTACCAATAGAAAGCCAGATAAAACCTGATACAGGAACAAATTCTAAAACAAAACCTGGTGATAAAGCACCTGCAAAAGCAGTTTTACCTCCCTCTATAAAACCTCTTGATGACAAGGATAAGAAATTACTAAAAAAGGAAAAAGCGAAGAATGATTATGAATAGAAACTAAATGGTGGTTTTGGTGCAGTAATTATTGCATTTTCAGATTTTTAAGCATTCCTGATATGTTCGGATTTTCTAAAATTAAGAGACCAAATACTTGTCCTGTTGCTGAGGATAATAGAATTTGGCTGGAGAATGCTTTTCTTTTATTGTTGGATTTTTTCGGCAAAGAAAATACCAGGCAAAGAAAAATACTTATTCCTCATCACTCCTGCTTTCCAATACGGTATAACGGCGACGAACAAACAGCCGTTGAAACCTTAAAAATTATTGCATTGCAAATGGAGGTACCGTTTGAGCAAATTCAATTAGATTTCTATAATGAAAATGCAAAAGAAGTTTCCACAGGAAGCCCTTTCGGCCAGGGAATATATTTAAAAGCGGAAAAAGATGATAGTGGTGCTGCAGGACTCTATTGGGGCAAAGGAGACGACGGAAAGTATAACATTTCCTTAGTTCGCAGTAAACTTAAACAACCTGAAAACATGGTGGCTACTTTAGCCCATGAAATTGCTCATATTAAATTGTTAGGTGAAAATCGTATTGACAAAAACGATGAAAAATTAACAGACCTGACTACGGTGTTTTTTGGACTAGGAATATTTAATGCCAATGCAGCTTTTCAAACTTACCGGGGTGTTGATTACAGGGGCTGGAGAAAAATGGGTTACCTGACCCAGATGGAATGGGGCTATGCGCTTTCATTGCTTGCGCATGTACGTAAAGAAAAAACACCCGAATGGATAAATCACTTGACTATAAACATTAAAGGTGACTTCATCCAGGGGCAAAACTTCATTGAAAATAATCCTGAACAAATATTTCAAACTTAGGAAGCATTCTTTCACCACTGCTGAAACAATCAATATAAAAAAAGTCTTTAAAGATTATTTTAAACTTACCATTACGCAGATGGGGAACAGCGCAATTCCTGTTTTTAGTTGTTGTTATGCACAATAAAAAAGCAGGGCTGAACTTAATCGCACCCTGCTTTTTTTATTATTTATTAAAAACTATTAATAGTTTCTTGCCTTCATTTCCACCCTGCGGTTTTTAGCACGGCCGGCAGCAGTTTTGTTATCTGCAACCGGTACATCTTGTCCGTGGCCTGCAGCAAATAATTTGCTTTCATCCACCCCTTTACTTACCAGGTAGGCCTTAACTGCAGCCGCCCTGTTTTCACTCAAAGTTTGATTTTTATCAGGTTTACCCTGGCTATCGGTATGTCCGTCGATATCTAATTTCAGCGTTTTATCATCGTTCAAAATCTTAACTACTTCATTCAATGACTTGAAAGATTTTGGTAACAATTTGGCGCTTCCGGTAGCAAAGAAAATGTTCTTAGCTGCATAGTTGATCTTGTCAATTACAGTTTGTGCAATTACAGGGCAACCGTAGTTAGTTGCAGGGCCGGCTTCGTTAGGGCATTTATCTTCTTCATCATTAACACCATCATTATCTTTATCAGGTACAGGACAGCCCTGGTAACGTGCCACGCCTTTTACAGTGGGGCATTTATCCTGTTCGTCGTTAATACCATCCCCATCAGTATCAGGTATCGGGCAACCCTGGTATTTTGCCAAACCAGCCACATCAGGGCATTTATCTTCAGCATCTGCAATTCCATCACCATCCCTGTCAGGGCATCCCTGTAAAGAAGCCAGGCCTTTTACATCGGGGCATTTATCTTCCGCATCAATTACACCATCGCCATCCCTGTCTTTAGGAGCTTCCACCACCGGAGGCAATACAACAGGCACTACAACTTCTTTCTTTTTACCAATATTGCCGGCAATACCAACGCTATGATAAAAATGGTAAGCCGCATTTTCAGTAATAGGAATACGATATTGAGTATTTATCAATAAAAAAGCCTCGTCAAAAAGATTTACCTGTAAACCTAAGCCGACAGGTGCGATTGCAGAATAATAACCCTTGTATTTTGATGCACCAAGCCCTCCGGAAATATAAGGGCTTATCCAGTATTTATCGCTAAGCAGTTTTACGTTTGCAGAAGCTACAGCTTCTAACAAAGGGTCATTATTACCTGATAAAACTTTACCTGGAACCGGGTAATTTAAAAAAGAAGCTGAAATACCTGTTTCAAAATCGATATGGTTGCTTAAACCCTGCAGATAGCTAAAGCCAAGGCCTGCAGCCATATTACCGGTTCTTTTCCATTGCTTGGTTTGTAATACATTGGATAAACTGGTTGAGCGAATACTTGCCGCTGTATTGAAATCGTTCAGGATAAAGTGTATTGCAAGTGCCGGACGCTTTTTGTAATCATTTTGCCCAAAGCTGGTAAGGAACAAGCCTATGGTTAAAAATGACAATAAGATTTTCTTCATATTTATTAGTTTACTTAATTCTGGCAAAAATACCTTCTTACGCTCAAAACGTAAAATAATTTACGCACATAATTGAAACGAATAGTTTCACCTACAGACTGTTATAAGCTGAAAAATGTTGCATTAATCATTCTTTGGAGCCTTTTTTCCCAAAACTTCCACCTTTACCCTCGTTAACCCTGTAGCCGTATAGCCCAGCTTTACAGCAGCTGCACTGGTAAGGTCTATAATCCTTTTCATTCTTGGATGAAGCCTGTCGTTGGTCTTAACCACCACAGTGCGTCCATTACGGAGGTTAGTAACTTTTATCCATGTACCCAAAGGCAAAACATTACAGGCGCAGGTGAGTTTGTGTTGGCTGAAAATTTCGCCGGATGCCGTTTTTCTGCCATTAAATTTATTAGAATAAAAGCTGGCCAGGCCATAGAGTATGCGCTTTGATTTTGCAGTACTGATTGCCCTGGACGGATCGCTGCGCTGCGCCAATACAGCTGGCTTTAAAAAAAATATTGCTACTGCTGTAAACAATACCAGTAAAAACGTTTTATGCTGTAAGAATGGTTTCATGCAATCGCTATTAAATTAGGAAAGGTAAAGCATAGCTGGCCTTATTTATCGGCAAAATATTTTTCTCTCAACACTTTGTCTTCTCCATAAATATCGTCATAAAATTTAATCTTCCCTTCTTTTCCCTCGCAGCTGAAATAACGGATATAGATCGGTATCCTGTTTTTTACATCAATACGATGTCTTTCTTTACCAGCTATCCAGTTTTTGATAGAATCTGTATTGTAATTTAAAGTTTCGGGATTAGTAATACTCATACTATCGTTACGGGCTATGTAAAATGCCAGTTGCTCCCACTCCTGCACCCGTACGCAACCGTGACTTAATGCCCGGGATGCATTTTTAAAAAGATACCGTTGATTAGTATCGTGCAAATACACTGCATAAGGATTATTGAAATTAAATTTAAAGATACCCAACGCATTATTATCTCCACTGTTCTGCATTACTTTATATGGTATGCCTTTAGAATATTTACTCCAGTTAACACTGCCGGCATCAATTGTTTCTCCTTTGTTGTTCACTAATCTTAAACCAAGCTTTGCTAAATACCCCGGGTTACTTTTTAATTTAGGTAAATATTGTTTTGCAATTATACTGGTTGGCACTGTCCAGGTTGGATAAGTGACCATATCCGTTATTTCACTATTCAGCAAAGGTGTCCTGGTATCAGGTTTACCGCAAATCACTTTAGATTCGAGCGCAATAGTATCATGATCAATTACCCATAAGTAATAGCCGGGCAGGTTTACCCAAATATATTTTTCAGGCATTTTCTCTGGCAGCTGCTTATAACGGTCTAGTGTAATTGCAATACGTTTAAACCTTTCCGCATCGCTGGTATTCATCATCTTAATTATAGCTGATGAAATTTTCCCATCAGCCTTAATGCCTTTTTGTTTCTGATATTTTTGTATCGCATTATTTAACTCTGTCGAATCGGGAAGTTTATTGGTAAAACTTATCGCACCACTTTCATTTAATCTTTTTTGCAATGTTTTTATAAAGAAAAGAGAATCTTTTGCATCACCTTTTTTGTAAGGATAAGTTACATAGGTATAAGTGCGCCTGTCCATACTATCTAAAAATCTTTTGATGCCATTTTTAAGTTCCCAGTAACCTTTATTTGTTGGTTGCAGCGAATTTAATAAACCGGTGAATTGTTTTTTATCCAGAAGCGTATTTAGATTATTGATAAAAAATTCGTTCACTTTCAGTGAATCTTTATTAATGGTAATACTATCGGGGTTCAGCCTTCCATGTTTCAGGTCTTTTATAATACGCATGAAGGCATCGGTAAACATAAGGTCGGCACGGGTCCATAATGCGGCATCCATTCTTTTTAATGAATCGGTATCTAATTTATTTTTTAATGCCTTCAGGTTTTTTAAATGATAATCTTTTGGAAACAACCCATTCTGCTCGGCATTGGTTATAAATTGAAATAAGGTATCAGCTAAGGGCTGCCAGTTTTCTTTACTGCTCCATACCGGCTGGTACTCTTCCGCAGCATAAAAATCGCTGGTAATAGTGGCCAGGTGTAAACGGATACTATCATCAACTTTACCATCATTGCCGAGTGCAAATTCCAGCACCGCTCTAATATTTTCACTGGCCTTTTTGTCCATTTGTTTAGGATCAGCAACAATTTCCTTGTCCTTTGGCGCATCTGAACTGTTGCATGAAATAATGAACAGGCATACGATGATAATGGTAACTTGCAGATAAGGGTTCCTGGTGTAATGCATATATCGGGGTCAAATAATTTGTAACTTCAAGGGCAGTTTTGTTTTCCGGAGGATTACTCACAAGCTAATATATGAACAAGATAATACATAGGTTTCAATTAAACATAATTTACAGCATTGTTTTTTTATTAACACCGGTTATTGTAGTATCCCAAACGGTAACCAGGCCAATTGGCGATTCCTTGTTGAATAAATACGGACTAAGGGTACTGCATTCCCTGAACGAATTAAAGAGAACGGTTGCAAAAGATGGGAATAATCAAATGACTGATCTTAAAAAACAAATTCCTTCATTGGTTTTAGACCTGCGCTATGCAGGTACCAACAACTTTATGAAAGAAAAATTATACCCGCCAATTACCACCACCTGGTTGCGTAAACCCGCTGTAGATTCCTTAATAAAAATTCAACGGCAATTAAAGGAAATGGGGTTAGGTTTAAAAATTTTTGATGCCTACCGCCCTTATTCTGTAACTGAAAAAATGTGGGAGCCGGTGCAGGACGACCGTTATGCTGCCGATCCCAAGAAAGGGAGTGGGCATAACCGTGGTATTGCTGTTGATCTCACTATTGTCAACTTAAAAACCGGTGAAGAATTAAACATGGGAACAGGTTTTGATAATTTTACGGATAGTGCCCATCATGCATTTACTAATTTACCCGAAGAGATTTTACAGAACCGTTTGCTGCTAAAAAAAATAATGGAACAACATGGTTTTAGAGCGCTGGATACAGAATGGTGGCATTATAGCTTACCCAATGCTAAAGATTTTGATTTACTGGATATTAATTTTAATGACCTGAACAAAAAAAATACAAACAATGAAAGAAAGTTTAATAGAAATTTTTGAAAGAGACCTTAACAGGCTAATTACCGAAATTAATTTGTACAGAGACGAAGATAATTTGTGGATCATAAAAGAGGGCATCAGTAATTCAGGAGGAAATTTAACCTTGCATTTACTGGGGAATCTCAATCATTTTATTGGCGGAGTGCTTGGCCATAGCGGCTATGTTCGCTACCGTGATGATGAATTTGCTTTAAAGAATATTCCGAGAGCTGATCTCGTTATAAATATTGAGAATTGTTTGTTGACAGTAAAGAATACCATTCATAAATTAACTGCAGAAGATTTTGAAAAATTATTTCCAATAGAAGTTTTTGGTAAGCCTTTAACAACAGGTTTTATGTTATTGCATCTTACAACACATTTAACTTATCACCTGGGACAAATAAATTATCACAGAAGATTATTATTGGCTTAAGCAATAATTCTTTTGATGTGATTTTCCAGCATCATAAAATCAGCGATTACTAAAGCTGTTACCGCTTCTACAATCACAGGGGCTCTTAACGCTACGCACAGGTCATGCCGGCCTTTAATAGAAAAATTGTCTGTTTGTCCCGTATCCCAGTTTAAACTGTTTTGTATCTTGGGTGTAGACGATGTGGGTTTTACTGCCAATCGAAAAACCAATTGATTGCCGTTACTGATTCCCCCTACTACCCCACCGGCATGATTGGTTCTTGTTTGTCCGGCCGTATTTTCAATAGCATCATTATGTTCGCTGCCAAACATTGTTGCTGCAGCAAAGCCGGTCCCAAATTCCACGCCACGTACTGCAGGTATCGCAAATAAAATATGCGACAATACTGATTCCACCGAATCGAAATAAGGCTCGCCCAAACCAACCGGTAAACCATCTACCACACATTCCACAATACCGCCAACAGAATCTTTTGCATCAATACCTTTTTGTAACCCTTTTTCCAGATCTTTTTCGCCGGCTATTGCTGTAACCTGTGCCGTAATTTGTATTGACGCCATCAGTTTTTTTGCAATAGCACCTGCTGCAACAATACCTGTTGTTAACCTAGCACTAAAATGTCCGCCACCACGATAATCTTCATGACCACCAAATTTTTGATGTGCCACCCAATCGGCATGGCCCGGCCTTGGAAAACTCCGTTGCTTATTATAATCTTCGCTACGGGTATTTTTATTTTCAAATAAAATTGTAATCGGAAACCCTGTTGTTTTATTTTCAAAGATGCCACTCTTAAATATCGGGTAATCTTCTTCCTGCCTTGGTGTGGCACCTTTTTGTTTACCGCCTTTTCTTCTCTCTAAATCGGGTAATAAATCATCTGCAGTTAATGATAAACCGGCAGGACAACCATCAATTGTAATTCCCACGCACTCGCCATGCGATTCGCCAAAAATGTGTACCCGGAATATGCGGCCAAAAGAATTCATCAGAAAATTTTTAATTAATTAAAGATACATCAGCATTCAGCAATTGCAAATGCTCATAAAAATCAGGATATGATTTATTGATGGCTTCTGCTTCTTCAATTGTTGTTTGCCCGTTGGCTTTTAATGCGGCAACAGCACATGCCATTGCAATACGATGATCGTGATGTGAATGAACAACTGCGCCTTTTAAACCCTCTCCTCCTTTTACCATCATCAGGTCATCTTGCAAAATAATTTCTACCCCCATTTTTGCAAACTCTTCCTGTAAGGTTAGTCCCCTGTTACTTTCTTTATGCGCTAAGCGGCTGACGCCTTCTATAACAGATGTACCGTTACAATACGATGCTAAAGCTACTAAAGGAGGAAAAAGATCAGGACAATCTGTTGCATTAAAATGAAAAGGTTTTAATGCAGGAAGGCCTGTTGCCGGTGGCGCAATTTCAATTTGTTTTTCTTCAATGGAAATAGTAGCACCGCTTGCCATGATCGCTTGTAAAATTGCTTTATCTGCCTGTGTAGAAAAAGAATCCAATCCTTTTATTACAACCTTCCCTGCAATAACTCCTGCTACTAATAAGAATGCGCCACCACTCCAGTCGCCTTCTACTGTATAGTTGATTGGCTTATTAGTTAACTGGTTTATTGGTTTAATGGTGAAAGATTCGTAGTTATTGTTTTCTACGTTGTAACCAAAATGTTTCATCACTTGTAAAGTGAGATCGATATAAGGTTTGCTTTTTAAATTATTTACAGTAATTGTTACAGCTTTTGTTGCTGCTTTTGCAAAAGCAAATAACAAGCCTGTTAAAAACTGGGAACTTAATGAACCATCGATAGTAATATCTTTTGGTTGTAATGGCCCTTTAATTTTTATTGGCAACATCCCTTTATTTGATTCAATTGCAATATCCAGTTGTGGAAATATTTCGTCAAAAAAATCCATGGGGCGTTTTAATAAACTTCCTGTTCCATTGATAGTAACTGATTGATCACTTAAAGCTGCAATAGGTGTAAACATCCTGATACTTAAACCACTTTCTCCGCAATTAATGTTATCACCTGACAGCTTGCTGCCTTGATTATTAATTATTAATTCTTCATTACTAATTACCACCGAGGCGCCTAATTTTTGAATGATATCCAATGCAGCCAGATCATCATTGCTTTTTCCGGGATTGCTGATCGTTGTTTCTCCATCATGCAGCAGCGCAGCAGCACAGGCTCTTTGCATAGAGCTTTTGCTGGTGGGTGCAACTAATGTTCCGTTTATTACGGAGGGATTTATTTTTGCCTTCACTATAAAATTTCTTTTAAATGCTTGTGTAATTCATCCAGTTGTATTGGTTTAATTACAGCTTCGCCGATTTTATTTAAGAGAATAAAATTGATTTCATTTTTGCTGCGCTTTTTATCCATCTTCAGTACATCAAATACTTTTTCGTATTCGGTTTCCACATCAACAGGTAAATGGTATTTAGCCAGCAGCTTTACAATACGTATGGCTTCTTCAAAATGAAAGCCATTAATTTGTTCAGACAGATTACAAGCCGCTACCATGCCAATGCTGATTGCATGACCATGTAACAAATGATGCAGGTTTTCAATAGCGTGCCCAATGGTATGACCAAAGTTCAACAGCTTTCTGTCGCCTTGTTCAAACTCATCTTCCACCACAACACTCGTTTTTATTTTTACATTGCGTTCAATTAATTCCGCAAGCAATGTTGTATCTGCTGTAAAATCATGCAAGGTGAATTTTTCTAAAGTAGAGAATAGCACCGTATCTTTTATACAGGCATGTTTTATCACTTCTGCAAAACCATTGATCCATTGTTCGTAAGGCAAAGTTTGCAGCAATGAATAATCAAACAATAAAAATTCCGGTTGTTTGATCATGCCCACTAAATTCTTGTACACGCCTACATCTACACCATTCTTTCCGCCAATTGATGCATCTACCATTGATAGAATTGTAGTAGGCACAAATCCAAACTTCAATCCTCGCATGTACACACTTGCAGCATAACCTGTAATATCTGTAACCACACCACCGCCTACACCTACAATAAAAGTTTTGCGGTCAGCTTCCATAGCAATCAGCTGTTGAATAATAGCATCAACTGTTGATTGCTGCTTATGCTCTTCCCCTGCTTTTATTACAATGGTTTTCCAGCCTTCAAACTTTTGTTGCTGCAGCTGAAAAACATTTTCATCTGTTATCAGAACTGTATTATCTTTTGGAGCTATCTGCTCCAGGTAAGAAAAGTCCGCATCAAAATAATAAACTACTTTCTTTTCAGAAAACTGGTATTCAACTTTAGTCATAAAAATCCGTGTTAATCCGTGTAATCCGTGGCGAAACTAACTGTTCATAATATTGTTCTGGTGATTGATACTTTCAAGGTGTATCGCATCATAATACTTAGTGATAAACTCTTTGCTCAAACCTAACTTCTCTCCTTTGGTATATGCCTTTTCCAGAATTTCGTTCCAGCGATTGGTTTGCAAAATAGTGATGTTGTTATTCTTTTTGTATTCACCGATCTTATCTGCAATTTTCATACGCTGTCCTAATATCGTCATCAGTTCATCATCCAGGTGATTGATCTGTTCACGTAGTGTAGCCAATGCAGTGATGAATTCTTTGGCATCAGTATTTTCATGGCGCCATACCAAAGCATCTAACATTTCTGCAAATTTTTCCGGCGTAATCTGTTGCTTGGCATCGCTCCATGCATTATCAGGATCGATATGGCTCTCCAGCATGATACCATCAAAATCAAGATCGATACTTTTTTGTGCCACAGATTGCAATAAAGTTCTGTTACCACAAATATGAGAAGGATCACAGATCAATGGCATATCCGGAAAACGGCGTTTCATTTCGATTGGTAAGTGCCACATAGGCGCATTGCGGAATTCTGTATTACCGTAAGATGCAAATCCACGATGGATCATACCCACTTGTTTAACACCTACTTTCTGCAAACGCTCAATAGCACCGGTCCATAATTCCAGGTCGGCATTGATAGGATTTTTTATCAGCACCGGAATATCAACGCCACGTAACGCATCAGCCACTTCCTGCACGCTAAAAGGATTTACTGTTGTTCTTGCACCGATCCATAACATATCCACATCAAACTGTAATGCATCCTGTACATGTTTAGCAGTTGCCACTTCTACAGTGATAGGTAAGCCGGTAACTTTTTTTGCACTGGCTAACCATGGTAAACCTTTGGTACCAATACCTTCAAACAATCCTGGTTTGGTACGTGGTTTCCAGATGCCTGCACGCAGCACATCTATCTTTCCTGTTTTAGCAAGGCGTGTTGCGGTTTCCATTACCTGCTCTTCTGTTTCGGCGCTGCACGGGCCGCTGATGATCAATGGACGCTTGTTCCATTTGGTTTGCATTAAATCTTTCATCGATTGAGTTTCTGTTTGCATGATTGAATTATTAATTTTTTTGTTAGCGTATTATGCGTCTTGCTTAGTTTTGTTTTTTTGTTGCTGCTGCTTCCACTCTTCAGCAGTCATTTCAAATTTGGTTTCTCCTTTTCCATACAGCCCCGCTGTTCGCCATCCTTGTAAAGCATAAAATTTTTCTGCTCTAGTATTGGGGCCTGTGCTTAACCAAACCATTTCTTTTTGCTGATCAAAATACCAATCCAGCATCGTGTCATGTAAAGTTTTACCAATGCCATTTTTCTCAAAATCAGGATGTACAAATAATGCCCAAATATTATTATCTATCAAATCAGCAATGGCAAACCCAATAATTGTACCATCCTTTTCACAAACCCATCCTTTTCCCCGTAATGTTAAATACTCCACACAATCTTTATCGGTAACCAAACCGGGATTGCTTAAAACATTTTCTTTTACAGCGTTTCTTACTACCTGAATTTGTTTGATGTCGTTTGTTAGTGCTTCTCTGAAAATCATAACCTTTTTTGTATCTGGAAGCTCCAGCTTCCAGCCCCTTAATCAATTGCTGGAAGCTGGAGCTTCCAGGTACACATCACTTCAAAATTCTTTTTATTTTATTTGCATTCTCCATCAGCTCAATCAGATATTCTATATTCTCTTTTTCCAGGCTGGCTTTAAATTTTCTTAACTGCGAAATATGTTCATTTAAAACATCAAGTACATTTTCCCTGTTCTGCATAAATATGGGTGCCCACATGGCCGAATTACTTTTAGCCAAACGCACTGTGCTTTCAAAACCACCACCCGCCATTTCAAAAATCGCATCCTCTTCCTTTTCTTTTTCCAAAACGGTATTGGCCAACGCAAAAGAAGTAATGTGAGAGATATGGCTTACATATGCCGCATGTACATCGTGGTTGGCTGCATCCATGTAGATGATGTGCATGCCTAAAGCTTTGTAAATATTTTCTACTGTATCTAAAGCGATGGCATCAGTTTTCTCTTTTTCGCAGATCACACAGGCCCTTCCTGCAAAAGCACCTCTTACAGCAGCTTCAGGTCCGCTGTATTCTGTACCCCACATCGGATGCGTAGCTACAAATTGTTTCCTCACCGGGTGATCTTTCAATGCATCACACAAAGCAAATTTGGTGGAGCCTGCATCAACAACAATTTGTGTATCGTTTATCAAATCCATTACCTGCTGCATCACCGGTATGGTGGCATCAACAGGTATGGAAACATAAATAAGATCACTTTGCTTCACTGCTTCTTCCAAAGGCAATGCTTCGTCAATAATACCCAGTTCAATGGCTTTTGCTATACTTGTTACCGAGCGGCCCACACCAATAACTTTTTCAGCAATGCCTTTTTCTTTCAATGCCAGCGCCATTGAACCTCCTATTAAACCAACACCAACAACTGTGACTATCATAAACTTTTACTATTAATTCTTTATTCTTTTAATTGCAGCTTCAATATTTTCTTCTTTGCAACATAAGCTTACCCTTACATACTTATCACCTGCATTACCAAAAATGCCGCCAGGTGTAATAAACACATTAGATTCATACAACACTTTATCGCTTAATGCATAGCCATCTTTATAATTTGCAGGAATAGCAGCCCACACAAACATACCTGCCTGGTCTTTTGAATAGGTGCATTCCAATAAGTCCAGTAATTCAAATACTTTTTCTCTCCGCACTTTATAAATCGCATTGATAGAATCGTGCCAGTCTTTTTCTAAGGTTAATGCCTTTGCCGCAGCTAATTGCAATGGCAAAAACATACCACTATCCATATTGCTTTTAAAACGTAATACATCATCTATCTTTTCTTTTGCGCCGCATAAAACACCAATCCTCCAGCCTGCCATATTGTGCGATTTACTTAAAGAGTTTAATTCTATTACGCAATCTTTTGCACCAGCCACACTCAGCATACTCATTGGTGAATCATTCAAAATAAAACTGTAAGGGTTATCGTGAATGATAAGGATATTATATTTTTTCGCAAAGCTGATCAATTGCTCAAACATTGCTGTTGTAGGCAATTCTCCTGTAGGCATATGCGGATAATTGACAAACATTATCTTCACCCTTTTTACATACAAATTGTTTTCTATCTCCTTAAAATCAGGTAACCAGTTATTTTCTTTGGTAAGATTATATTCCATACATTTTCCACCTGCAATTGTTGCTGCACTTTTATAAGTTGGATAGCCGGGATTGGGAATTAAAACAAAATCACCTTCATTTAAATAGGTCATGCAGATATGCATAATCCCTTCTTTGCTCCCGATCAGGGGCAATATTTCTGTATCTGCATTTAACTCTACCTTATACCATTTTTTATACCATGCTGCAATTGCATTCCTTAAAACAGGGCTGCCCTTATAACTCTGGTAAGCATGTGTATTCGGTTTTGCGCTTTCTTCCTGCAGTACTTTTATTACATCAGGGTGTGGTGGCAGATCAGGACTACCGATTCCTAAACTGATCACATTCTTACCTTCCTTGTTCATAGCATCAATCTCTCTCAGTTTCTGAGAAAAATAATATTCGCCAATGCCTTCTAATCTTTTTGCTGTTTCCATATATTTTTATTCCACTAATTTTTATGAATGACACGAATTCTTTTAATTAGTGTCATTCGTTTTAATTCGTGTTATTGATCTTCCCGTTTTTATAAATCCCCAACACACTTAATCCTTCTGTTAATGGCTCTATTTTTTTTAT
The DNA here is from genome assembly GCF_050611765.1 of Ferruginibacter sp. SUN106. Taxonomy (NCBI): domain Bacteria; kingdom Pseudomonadati; phylum Bacteroidota; class Chitinophagia; order Chitinophagales; family Chitinophagaceae; genus Ferruginibacter; species Ferruginibacter sp. SUN106. The sequence goes on along the minus strand of NZ_JBODJC010000006.1, from coordinate 38,899 downwards.
TATGTTTTTAAATTGTGTTGCTGTTTCAAATTCCATATCAGCATGAAATGAATATTTAAAATCGCTGCCGGGTATTGGCATGCTTTGCAGTTTAGAAAGATTAATCCCTTCTTCTGCAATCTTTGTAAGCACTTTTGCTAAACTGCCTTTGGAGTGATCGGTAAAAAAATTAATGGAAGCTTTATCAGCACCTGCAATTTCTGTGGCAATATCCTGCCTTCGCAATACTAAAAACCTGGTGTAATTATTTTTCAGTGTGTGAATATTGGGCGCAATCATATTAAGCCCGTATAATTCACCCGCCAGCTTACTTGCTATTGCTGCAATATGTTTGCTTTTATGCTGATGGATATGTTTAGCACTTAATGCAGTGTCTTCTGTTTCCACCAGTTTCCAATTGTATTTATCTAAAAAGCCGAAGCATTGCTGAATGGCCATTGGATGAGAGTGTACTTCTTTAATATCTTCCAGTGATACGCCGGGATTCACCAAAAGGTTTTGTTTTATCTGTAGGTAAATTTCACCCACAATCTTCAAATTGCTTTTCAGCAATAAATTGTAATTGGGTAAAATACTTCCGGCAATAGAATTTTCTATGGCCATTACACCGCCGTCGCTTTGTTTTTTATCGGCAGCAATTTTTATTACTTCTTTAAAAGTGGTGCAGCAGATCACTTCGGTATCCTTGCCGTAAAACTGTTGCGCTGCCACCTGGTGAAAGCTGCCTTCAAAACCTTGTATTGAAACCTTTTTGGCCATAATAATTCTTTAAAACAAAAATCCCGGCCTTTTGAGCCGGGATTCTTTTTATGTTAGTCTGTTTAAAGTATTCAGTTTTAACAAAAGCATCCCGGCCTATTTATAAAATAGTAGCTAAAATAAAAGAAGCTATGGTTGCCTTTGTTCATCATTATGTGTCAAAAATAGTAAAACAAATTTATACCAGCAAAAAAAATCCCTCTTAAAAAAAAGAGGGACTTTAACGATTGCTTGCCAATAAAAACTTTTATACTCGACCGGCTAGTTTAAAACAAGCAACCAATTGCCGGTTATTGAATTACTTCTTAATTGTAGAATCCATTTTCTTAACAGTAGAATCCATTTTCTTAACAGTTGAATCAACAGCTTTAACTGTAGAATCAACAGCCTTAACTGTAGAATCAACAGCTTTTACAGTTGAATCACCAGCTGGAGCAGCAGAATCACCATTGTTACAAGCAGTAAAAACTGAAGCTACTGCGATTGCTAAAAATACTTTTTTCATTTTTGTTTGTTTAATTTTTAAAAATTATAATTTCATATTTATACTGGGATTTAAAAAAGGTAACCCATTGTTTTATTAATTTTTTTTTTCGTTCTTTTGGGTTACAAATAATCATTAAACGTATTAATATAAACCGGGTGAGTACTTTAGAAGAAGACAAACTGATATTAAAAGGACTGGCGGAAAATGACAAACAGGCCATTGAAACGATTTACCGGGCCAATTACGCTATGATTCAGGCATTTATACTGAATAATAACGGGACTTATGACGATGCCAGGGATATTTTTCAGGAAGCGATGATCGTTTTATTTGAAAAAGCCCGGACAGATAGTTTTGAACTGAGCAGCCAGATAAAGACGTATATATATTCAGTTTGCAGGAGGCTTTGGCTAAAAAGGTTAACCCAGATGCAACGTTACAGTGGCAACCTGGAGAATATGGAAGAGACAATACCGGTGGAAGAGGAACTGGAAAACCATGAAAAACGCAATGCCGACTTTACTTTAATGGAAACAGCCATGAGTAAAATTGGCGAACCCTGTAAAAGCCTGTTGGATGCTTATTATATACAAAAGAAGCATATGCAGGAAATAGCAGCAGATTTTGGCTATACTAATGCTGATAATGCAAAAACACAGAAGTATAAATGCCTGATGCGATTGAAAAAATTATTCTTTGCACAATATAAAAATGGACAATAAGATGGAGGACATAGTATTATTAGACGCTGTTGAGAGATATCTTAGAGGAGAGATGTCTGCTGAGGAAAGAGCCTATCTGGAAGAAATGCGTAAGAGCAACCCTGAGATTGACCAGATGGTAGTGGAGCATACTTTCTTTTTAAATGAAGTAGACAAATACAGCAGCACCAGGAATTTTAAACATTCACTGGTAGAAACTGAAGCCAAATTAACTGAAGAAGGAGTTATCAGCCCCTCTCATTTACAAGGCAAAGCCAAGGTGGTTTATTTCTGGAAGAAGTACAGGCGCATTGTTGCCGTAGCTGCAAGTATTGCAGGCCTTGTTTCAATTCTTACCGCAGGCTTAACCTCAGTGTATAATAGCAATAAATCAAACCCTGATTTTGAAAGATTAAGCAGAAAACTGGACGCCGTAAATAAATCAGTTAGAGAAACTAACAATAAGCTGGACGATGTAAACACTAAGATTAAACCGGAGCTTGTACCTGTTTCAGGTGGTACTGGTTTTTTAATAGATGGACAAGGTTACCTGATTACCAATGCACACGTGCTACAGGGCAAAACAATTATTGCAACAAATGAAAAAGGCCGCCAGTTTGTAGCTACAGTTTGCATGCAGGACAACACCAGGGATATTGCAGTATTAAAAATTGATGACAAAGATTTTATTCCTTATAAATCCCTGCCTTATGGTATCAGTAAATCTGTAAATCTTGCAGAACCTGTTTATACAATGGGGTATCCTAAAGAAGGTATTGTATATGGTGAAGGTTATTTAAGCAGTGAGACTGGTTACCAGAATGATACCCTTTCTTACCAGATCGCTATTGCTGCCGATCACGGAAACAGTGGTGGTCCCGTTTTAAACAAGAATGGCGACGTAATTGGTATTTTAAGTGATAAATCAGCCGGGGGTGGTGTGTATGCCGTAAAATCAATGTACATATTTAAAACTGTTGAAAATCTAAAAAAAGATTCTACGTTCGCTAATATTAAACTGAACGCTACCAATAGTATTAAAAATTTAACCAGGGAAGACCAGGTAAAGAAAGTGAACAGTTGTGTTTTCTTAATTAAGAGTTACCAATAAAACAGCTTGAGCAAAAAGCGAATTATAAAAAAGGTCCCGAAAATTTTCGGGACCTTTTTATGTAGTAACATTTTATCTTACCATAAAGAGGAAGGATATTCTGCATCTGCCACCAATTTATCAATACTTGCTTTTACAACAGGCGCATCTTCTTTATAAGTAACCCCAAACCATTGTGAAGAGCAAGGAATTACCTTGATAGTACCATCCTGGGTGGAAACAAATTCATCTCCGATAAGCGGTATAAAAAATTCTGCCTTAATGTTGTGGCTGTTATCTTTAACAAACTGGTGAAATAGTTTTTCTGTTGCCGGAAAAACTGATTGGTGAAAGCACCAGAAATTCATCGATACGCTTGAATCAAAAGGCACTTCATGTTTACCATCTTCATCTTCGTATACAATGGTATCCCCTTCCCTGTATATTTTTGTTCTTTCTTTAATACTCACTAAATTATTATCAGCATCTACCTGGCAAACACCACGACTTACGGTGCCATGTTCACTTAAAGTTTTTGCCAGTTCGTAACCAATGATTGAATAGGTTTTTTCATTGCATGCATTATTTAAAAATGCTGCTGCTTTTACAAAGGCATCGCTGCCATAAAAATCATCTGCATTAATAACAGCAAAAGGTTCTTTAATTACATCTTTGGCGCATAAAATAGCATGGCCTGTGCCCCACGGCTTTGTTCTGCCTTCAGGAACAGGCATTCCATCCAGGTGAGAAGTCATTGCCTGGTAAACATATTCTGTTTTAATTTTTCCCTTTAATTTAGGTTCAAAATTGGCTTTAAATCCCTCCGCAAAATCTTCCCTGATGATAAAAACCACTTTACCAAAACCTGCACGTATGGCATCGTAAATAGAATAATCCATGATGGTTTCGCCACTTGGGCCAAAGCCCTGTGTCTGTTTCATACTTCCATAGCGGCTTGCCATGCCAGCAGCTAAGATCAATAGAGTTGGTTGCATTGATAACTTAAATTAAAAATGAAAAATTAAAAACCGATTTTTGTGCAACGAAATTACTATAAACCGATAAGTTATCATCAAAATGCCGTTTAATATTTTAAATGCTCCCATTGAATTGCTAACTGATGACATGCTGCTTCAAAAAAACATATCCCTTTCGGTATTAAGGTTAGATAAAATTCACCCGGTAGTATCAGGAAATAAATTGTTCAAGCTTCATTATTTTTTAGCTGAAGCACTGCAATCGCCACATAAAACAATCCTCAGTTTTGGAGGTGCTTATTCTAATCACCTGGCAGCTACTGCTTTTGCATGCCAGGCTAATGGTTTAAAAAGCATTGGTATTGTAAGAGGAGAAATGCCGGCCGTACTATCCTCTACATTACAACAATGCATGGATTATGGCATGCAGTTAAAATTTATTTCCAGGGCAGCCTATTTAAAAAAAGAAAGCACCCATTTTATAACTGAACTACAAAATGAATTTGGGGAAGCTATTGTTATTCCTGAAGGTGGCTATCATACTGCTGGTGCCAAAGGAGCTGCACTAATTGGCAAACTGATACCTGCAAACATGTATACTCACATATGCACGGCCGCAGGAACGGCTACTACAACTGCAGGTTTATTGCAGTGTGCTGGAGAACAACAGGAAATTATAAGTGTTCCCGTTTTAAAAGGGATGACCGATATAGCTGAAAGAATTTATTCACTTAATGGTAAAGAGGCTTCGCAAAAACACCTGAAGATCTTCAACGAATATCATTTTGGTGGCTATGCAAAAAAAACTCCCGGATTAACCGGTTTTATGAATCAATTGTGGCTGCAACAGCAACTGCCAACAGATTTTGTGTACACGGCAAAATTATTTTTTGCTATTTACGATAAGTTAAAACAAGGTTATTTTTACCCCGGAAGTAATATTCTTTGCCTGCATACAGGCGGTTTACAGGGCAACAATTCTTTACTGCCGGGTACATTATTATTCTAATTTGTAACATCCCTTTATATTTGTGTTACAAAATTTTTCAGGCTTATCCTCGTTTTACTATTATGCAAAGGATCTCCTTTTTATTTATTCTTATTTTTAATCTTTTTGCCGTTACCCTTACAGCACAGAAAACCCTGCCCGATATTACCGTAAAAAACCTTAATGGCCAGATCATTGTAAGCTGGGTAAATAATTATAAAGTTCCTGTTACCACTATTAATATTCAACGCTCTTACGATAGTTTGAAAAATTATTCTACCATTGGTTCGGTTCTCAATCCGCAGAATATTGAAAATGGTTATGCCGATAGCAAACCTCCTTATAACAAAATGTATTACCGGGTGTTTATCTCTTTCGATGGTGGCAGTTATATCTTCAGTAAAGTTGCAAGGCCCGTAAAAGATGTGGTTGAAGTAGTTGAAGATACTGCCGTAAACAGCAACAATAACGGTACTGCGGCACAACAGCCTGCACCTGATACGTCTTTCCCGTTTTTAATACGAGGCAGAGATAAATCGGCAGTGCAAACGATCAATGACCCCAAAAATAAAGATCCTAAAAGTATTCAGCCCAAGACAACGTTACCCGCCATTAATAATCCTGATCTTATTACTTATCCCAGCAGGCGTATTTTTACTGCAAAAGATAATAATGTAGTTATTTACCTGCCGGGGGCAGAAACTAAAAAATACATGGTGAAATTTTTTGAAGAAAATGAAACACCTCTTTTTGAATTAACCAAACTACATGAGGATTACCTGATAATTGAGAAAGTAAATTTTGTGCATGCCGGCTGGTTTCATTTTGAAATTTACGAGAACGGTAAACTCATTGAAAAGAATAAATTCTTTATTTCCAAAGATGGAAAAGTCAGTAATTAAAAATCAGTTATCCAATTATTGGTTGGCTTTAAAAACTTTTTCAAAATTACCCCTGATCTTTTCTTTTACTTCTTCATAGTTAACCTGGTGCCCCAATTCTCTTTCGATTGAAGTGACCTGTTTGTTTTGTATACCACAGGGAATGATATTATTAAAATAACTGAGGTCGGTATTAACATTTAATGCAAAGCCATGCATGGTTACCCAGCGGCTGCAGCGTACACCAATAGCACAAATTTTTCTTTCCTTACCTGCAATACCGGGTTCAATCCATACGCCGGTTTCTCCGCTGCTCCTTTCGCCTTTTATACCATATTCAGCAATAGTTAAAATAATTACTTCTTCCAGGTTGCGGAGATATTTACCAATGTCGGTATAAAAATTTTCCAGGTCTAAAATGGGATACCCTACCACTTGCTGCAAGCCATGAAAAGTAATATCTCCCCCCCTGTTGGTATTAAAAAACTGAATATCATTTTCTGCCAGTTCCGCTTCGCTCATCAATACATTGCTGATATTACCGCTTTTGCCTAAAGTATATACTGCAGGATGTTCGCAGAAAAGAAAAAAGTTGGTTGTTGTGAGAGGCGGTGAGTCGTGAGTGGTGAGTGGTGAGTCGTGAATCATCACTGTGGCTTCCTGCGCTTTTCTGTTAGCCGTTTTTATGGCAACATTCTGCTGCAGCAGTTCTTCCTGGTAATCCCAGGCGGTCTTATACTCAATAATTCCCAAATCTTTAAATATCACTTTGCGCTTATCCACTGCAATGTTTTAATTTGCAAAGATAAAAAGGATTTATGATGTTTGAATTATGATTTAGGATATTGGGGCTACCAGTAACACTAACTAATCCCTAAACCTCTAAACTTCTAAACTAATTATGAAACAGGAAGAAAATATAGAAGAGATAGAATCCAGTGACTCTGAAGAGTTATACGAAAAACTGGTGATTACCATTACTAAAGGCCAGGAGCCTTTGCGCATTGATAAATTTTTAATGAGCCGTATTGAAGGCGCCACCCGCAATAAAATTCAGCAAGGCATTGATGATGAAATGGTTTTGGTAAATGAGAAGCCGGTAAAAAATAATTACAAAGTAAAAACAGGCGATAGAATTGTAGTGTATGATGACCGCTCGCCTGAAATATCAGAGATTATCCCGGAAAATATCCCGTTGAATATTCAATATGAAGATGACGATATCCTGATCATCAATAAACCGGCAGGAATGGTAGTGCACCCGGGAAGCGGCAACCCCAACGGCACATTGGTAAATGCAGTGGCATATTATCTGCAGCAGCAAAACCCTAACATTGATGAAACAGAATTAAATCGTTTTGGCCTGGTGCATCGCATTGATAAAAATACCAGCGGTTTATTAGTAATGGCAAAAAATAAACATGCTATGACGCATTTAGCCAAACAGTTTTTTGACCATACTGTACACCGCCGTTACATTGCATTGGTTTGGGGAGATTTTGATACAGAAGAAGGCACTGTTATTGCACATGTGGGAAGGCATTTGCGTTTTAGAAAATTATTTACTGCTTATCCCGATGGCGACCATGGCAAAGATGCCATCACCCACTATAAAGTTTTAGAACGTTTTAATTATGTAACTCTGGTGGAATGCAGATTGGAAACAGGACGAACTCACCAGATACGTGTGCATATGCAACTGATAGGCCACCCACTTTTTAATGATGATTTTTATGGCGGTGACAGAATTGTAAAAGGAACAGTATTTACCAAGTACAAACAGTTTGTAGATAATTGTTTTGAATTATGTCAGCGCCAGGCATTACATGCAAAAGAGTTAGGTTTCATTCATCCCGCCACAAATGAAAAAATGTTTTTTGAAAGTGAAATGCCGGAAGATATGAATGCAGTGATTGAAAAATGGAGAAAGTATATCGGGCATAAAGCGCATGAATAGTTTACAATAATATTTTTTAGGATCATGGATACAAGACAAGCTTATAACGTTTGGTCGCAACAATACGACACCAACAATAATAAAACACGTGACCTTGAAGCACAGTCATTAAGATCGGTTTTATCTGCTATCCAATTTGACACCTGCCTTGAGATTGGTTGTGGTACAGGAAAGAATACGGAATGGTTAATTACAAAAGCCAAACAAATTACTGCTGTTGACCTATCGGAAGAAATGCTTGCAAAAGCGAAAGCAAAAATTAATTCCCACACAGTACAATTTATACAGGCAGATATAACAGGCTCGTGGTCGTTTGCTTCAATACAATATGACCTGGTAACCTTTAGTCTGGTATTAGAGCATATCCAAAACCTTGATCATATTTTTAGTGAAGTGTCCAGATCTTTAGCCACTGGTGGCTATGTATATATCGGCGAACTACATCCTTTTAAACAATATGCCGGCACTAAGGCAAGATTTGAAACCAAAGAAGGCTTACAGGTAGTAGACTGCTATACCCACAATATTTCTGAATTTACACAAGCTGCAAAAAAATATGGGCTTGCTATTGCAGATGTGAATGAATATTTTGATGATAATGACAGTACTACTATTCCAAGAATATTGACAATACTTTTAAAGAAGTTATAATTCCAGAATGTTGCCTCTTTAAGTTTTTAATTAAGTAATTAACAAAATGGTTTTAGAATAAAAATTGAACGAGATAAGACAATGAAAAATATTTTTTTTACTGCCACCTTAATCCTCTTTACATTTTCACCCTTTATTGTTTTTTCGCAGCCTACCAAACAATGTAATTCTTATCTTGATCAGGAGACTAAATACATTTTTGACAATTTTATTCCTCAAGGCGAATATTTACTGGATGCATACAAAACATGTTTACGTTATAACAAGGACAGCCTCTCAATTAAAAAATTAAGCAACCTCGATTTTTTTGACATCATTTCTGTTTCAAAAGATGGCCTGGGCGGATGGGGCAGAAACCGGGCTGACCGGAAGCTATATTTGATAGACCAAAACTTTAAGGCTATTAAAAAATTACCTGAAGCATTTAGTTACCTGCCTTTTGAAGGCAACTATTCAATTTTTTTTGGAAATGATATGATGCATGGTGTTATCAATCCCAAAGGATCGATTGTTATTCCCTCAGTTTATAACGATATTTATTTAGCAACTGCAGACAAATGGGTAGTGATGAGTAAAACCAAATGGGGAATAATTGATAAAAATGCAAAGTTTACAGTGCCTTTGATTTATGATGATGCAAAACTTTTTAACGAAGGGGTTATTGCAGTTAAAAAAAATGGAAGATATGGTTTTGTAGACGAACATAATAAAACTACAATTCCATTCACCTACGAATCTGCAGGTTCATTTTCCGATGGTGTGGCACCAGTGAAGTCTGCAGGGAAATATGGTTATATTGACAAGGCAGGAAAAATAAAAATCCCTTTTGCATATGATGAAGCAATGGATTTTTTTCATCAATCAGCCGGAGTAAAACTAGATGGGAAATGGGGACTTATAGATTTAAATGGTCAATTACTATCAGGCTATATATTTGATGGACTTCGCTCTCTTTATAACTCCGAACTTATCCAGGTATACAATAATGGAAAGACCGGATGCATCAGCATAAAAGGAGAAATTATTCTGGAGCCTGTATATGACGAAATAGGAGTAATGAGCAATGGCTTTTTAAGATTGTATAAGGACGGGGCAGCAATGATCTACAATACAAGAAACAGAAGCTTTTGTAATAACAAATATGAAATCATGGGGCAATTCTTTTATGATGGAGTTGCTTTTTTTAAAAGAAATGGAAAGTATGGATTTATTGACACCACATTTAAAGAAATCATACCTCCTGAATACGAACTTGTTAATGATGTATTTCTTGATGGCCTGGCCAGGGTAAAGAAAGATGGAATGTCTGGATACATCAATAAGAAAAATGAAGTGGTTATCCCTATCAGTTTTGATATAGAATACGATCATAAAGCAGGTGTTTTATTACTAAGAAAAAAACTCTCCTCTTATTTGTTTACCACTTCGGGTAATTTAATAACTGAACTTCCAAAAGATTTTAAAGTTACTGATGGGTTTTACAATGGATTAGCTCGCTTTACTAAAGGGTTAGGTTATGGATTTATAGATCAGGAAGGGAAGGTAATTATTGAGGCAAAGTATGAAATTCTTCCGCAATATCATACAGGAAAAATACCGGCCCGCTTAAACAAATTGTGGGGCTGCATAGATCGGGAAGGAAAGGTAATTGTTCCTTTTATTTATGCTGATGAAGAAAGTGCAAGATCACATATATCAAACTAATACTTTTGTTTGAACGCAAAAAAAAAACTGTCGCTTATTCTGTCTTGTTTTGAAATATCCTGACAGAATCTAAGCCGCTATAAAAAATTCAATGAACATCAAACAATACCTGGAAAGAATTGGCTATGAAGGCCCGGTGGATATTACATTTGAAGTACTCTCACAACTTCAATACATGCACTTAATGCATGTGCCGTTTGAAAACTTAGATATCCACTACAATATTAAAATCGACCTTTTGCATTTGTACGATAAAATTGTTACCAGAAAAAGAGGTGGCTTTTGTTATGAATTAAATGGATTGTTTTATGAGTTGCTGAAAGAAATTGGCTTTACTGTAAAAATGGTTTCGGCAAGAGTGTATGATGGTAAAAAAGAGTTTAGCCCGGAATTTGACCACCTGGCTTTGATAGTGAAAATAAACGAATACAACTATCTTGTTGATGCAGGATTTGGTGAATTTTCATTGCAACCCATTTTAATAGCACCGGGTAAGGAGACTAATGACCCCAGAGGTATTTTTAAAATTGAAACCTTCGATGGCAATTATATGCTGGTAACAAAAAAGGATACTGAAGAAAATTTTGTTCCTGAATATATTTTTTCAGAAAAGGAAAGGCTGCTGAATGAATTCCAGGAAATGTGTAATTACCACCAATCAGATCCTGCATCTCATTTTATGCAAAAAAGAATTTGTTCCTTACCCACCAGCAATGGCAGAATTACTTTAACTGGAGACATTTTAAAAATAACTGAACAAGGTGTAATCACAGAAAGAAAATTAAATACTGAGCAGGAAGTTAAAAAAGAATTATGGAATCACTTCGGCATACAACTTTGATAACTCCTGCTGTTATTATAATCTTTAAAAAGTAGTTGAATTTGCGGCCAGCCCCGAGCGTCCTGTTACAAAAAGACGGATCGTTCCTGCAGGCGGATAAATATTACCAGGATCGCTTCCCTTACTTCTTACATACAATGTATTTTGCAGATTCTGTATACCGCTTGCTGTTAAAGTACCACTAAGCACATTAAATTGTTGTACCGTAATACCTGATGGCGTTATTGTTCTTAATAAAAAAATAGAAAACTTGTTGCCACTTCCCGAAATATATGTAGAGACCGGTGTTGAACTTAATGTTCCTGCAGGCATTGCTTTTTGTTCCACCATAATAGTGAATGCAGCATTATCCTGGGCCGAAAACCTGAATTTATAATCTGTAAAAATGGTACCGGCAAAATTTCCCGGAGAATTATCATAAGTGCAGCTATCTGGTGTCATCAGGTAAATACCGTTAACAAGAGGAGGTGTTGTTCCGGAATACACATTCACACCAACAGCACGTAAAGAATCGATCATACTCTTAGGCGCTATATTGCTTATTTGAGCAGGAAATGTTTCAGTGTTACCATTAGTATCCGTATTACTGCTTTTTTTGCAGGACGTAAAAATAAAAACTGAAACTATCATTAAAACAAATAACTGAGCTGCATTGCGTTGGGTTATCATGCGGTTTATTTTTTGTGCTGAATAATTTAAAATCAAAATTATACTTCAGGCATCAGCAAGTCAATACCCAATTTATAGTACACAAAAAAATTGCAATAAGGTCCCGATAAAAAATTTACAGCGTAAGTGTATTCACGATAGTTATTCCGCATGCCATAGCCGGCAAGACCAATTGCGATTTACCACAGTTCAAACCTTTGCCGTACTTTTGTTCTCTATCACATAAAAAATGAATTCTACCACCACTGCATTAAACGCACTATTCAACAGGATCCCACGCCGGCATTCTCCGGACAATGTAAAAGACATCAACAGTATTTTAACCGAATATGAAGATCTTTTAATTACCATTGAAGCAGTGAATTCCTTTTATGAAAAAAGTACACCCCCATTTTTTGATGACCTGGAAAGCATAAGGACAACCATAAAAAAATCAAATGATAACAAAGCTTCTAAAAAAAATAAAGACAATTTTTTTGATGAGGCTTCCGGCATGTTGAAAGACAGCATGCAATTACTAATAGAAGTTTATGCTGATGGCAATAAGACCACATAAAAAAATGAATTATTTTTACTAAGGTATTCATGGTAAAATTTTCCACCACCATATTAAGGTTTGATAAGCAGGGCGAAAAAACCGGCTGGACCTATATTGTCATACCTGCAAAAATTGCACAGCAATTAAAACCGGGCAATAAAAAATCGTTTCGTGTAAAAGGCAAACTGGATGATTTTGAAATTGAGAAAGTAGCACTAATGCCAATGGGCGAAGGTGATTTTATTATGGCTGTTAATGCTGCAATGCGTAAAGGCATCCGCAAACAAAAAGGCACTACTATTAAAGTGCAATTAACAGCTGATACTGCTCCTATTCTTCCTCCATCAGAACTAATAGAATGTATGGCTGATGAACCTGAAGCATTGCAATATTTTAATGCATTGCCACAGGGGCATAGAAATTATTTTACCAAATGGATCGACAGTGCAAAGACTGATGTAACTAAGGCCAAACGAATTGCACTGGTTATTAAAACCATGATCCGTAAAATGGATTTTGGTGCCATGCTGAGAGAAGAAAGAGACGAAAGAAAAAAATTAAACGGCCTTTAAACAAACCCACATTCTCTCCCCTTTTAAAATCCCGGGCAAAGCAGAAGGCCACATTCACGTTTGACGATTGACGTTTCACGACTACCTTATCAGTATCGTTGTTCCTTTTTGCTCAATACGTTTACCTGTATCAACGTGGGTGTACTGCAGCAGCCACACATAAGTTCCAGCATCAGCACCCTGTCCTTTAAATGTACCATCCCATTTATTCGTCCAGTCGGTAGTTGAAAAAATCAGTTGACCAAAGCGATTGTATACTTTAAAAATAAGGTCTTTAGCTTTGTAGGCGTTTAAAGGATAGAGGTAATCATTCATACCATCCTGGTTAGGTGTAAAGGCATTGGGCACAGCAATATAACAGTTGCCCACCACTTTAATAGTTTCCACAGCGGTATCCTTACAACCTAAATTATTGGTTACAATTAATTGTACCGGCACATTCCTGATACTGGTTGAAAAAGGATACGTTTGTTGTGGTGGTTGTTGCAATAAACTTGTATTGCCATTACCAAAATCCCAATACCAGGAAACAATTTTACCAATACTGCTTTCTTTATAACTGGCCAGGTCACCGGGACAAACCACTGCAGTAGCTTCAAACTCCGCTTTTAAATCATTATCTAAAAGAATCGTTTTTATTGCAGACGTGTCTTTACATACACCATTGGATACAATAAGCTGCGCCGTTTTGTTGCCGAAAGTTGCATACACCATCGAAGGATTTTGCAAACCGCTGGTGCGGATATTATCAAAATTCCATTTCCATAAATTCACTTCGTTTCTGCCATCATGAAAATAATTGATGGTATCTCTTTTGCAACCCAGGTTTAAACTGTAAGTAAAGTCGGCATTTACAGTGTCTTTTGTTTCAAAATTCAATGTAGCGCCGGCAGGTGTTTCCTGTCCGCATTCATTAATGATGGTGTTGTTATCGGTGATACCTCTTTGCAATATTATCTGATAAGTGCCTTTGGTTTGAATAGGCGCAGATAATTTTACTTTTATTACTGGTGTTAATCCATCTGCCGAACAAACTCCTGAAGCTCCAATAACAGTCACCGGTGTAGTACCCGATAGCATTGTTACCCTGAAATCGCTGCCATCTGCAGCAATGCTGTTGCAACGGATCAGGCGAAGTTGTTTACTGAAATCCAAAAATAATTCATCAGGTGCACAACCTGGTTTTGTAAGGCTATCCATTGGCGTTGGAAATACAGGATATACTACCATGGGAATATTTTCTCCCACAGGAATTAACCGGTCACAATTATCTTTTAAAGTATTACCATCAGGAGTGCCATTTTTTATAGTGATGGTATAATTACCCGGGGGCAAAGGATTATTTAACGTAAGAATTACAGAATCCATATCGAAACCTGTAGAGCAACCATACCCTACTGCAGCAATAACATTTGCCACTGGTGGTGTAATGGTAAATTCAGAGCCGTTAGAAGAAAGGCTTGAGCATTTCATGCGTTTATTAAGTTTGATCACCGCTTGTGTGCCATCACATATTGCTCTTGAACTTTGAAGGTGTGGCTCTTTAGGATCAGTTATGCTTGCAGTACCTCCGGTAAAAGACAGATCATAGCCCGATGTGCTTTTAGTCCAGTTGGTAACCATCAGTAAATAGTCATGCCCAACCGTTATAGTTGGCATTGCATTGAACGGCGTATTACCGGAAGCATTGCCCTCGCAATGAACATTTCCTATATCACCAGCTCTACAACCAGTAGGAGAATTAGGAAAAGGAGTTCTCACTCCTGCTGGTGCTCCGTAAATATTTAAGGAAACCCTCAACGAGCCATCAGTATATACGTCAGTTGGGTTGCGACCCGTTACATCAAAAAGTTCCCAATCATAATCATCATCAGGATTGATACCGCTCATTAGAAAACCTAAGGTTCCTCCCTGGTAGCAAGTAAATTTATACCAGAAAGAACTACTGGAAGTTACCGGTACTGTACAACCAGCACCAGCCACATCAGGTCCTGTACAATTAGTTACATTGTCTTCATGAAATACAGATGTTCCGCAAACAGGGTAAGCCTTATCCGGGGTCATCCCGGGTAAAGAACAATTCTGACCATAGTCCTTTGTAACTAAGGCGAACACAAAAAACAACAAAATCAAGGTCTTTTTACCCATAACTGTGGCGAAATTATTATAAAGATGCCTTTATACGCAATAATGCTGCAAGTGTTAATAAGGTTTTAACAAGTAAAGATGTATGAAATGATGTAATTACACAATAAAATGAAATTGGATATGGCTATTTCACCTTACCCTTTATCTCCTGCAATTTCAATAAAGCTTCCACCGGAGTAAGGCGGTTGATATCCACTGTCTCCAGCAATTTGCGTATTTCATCAAAAGTATCAGAATGAGCATCAAAAATACTCAGTTGTACCTTGGGTGCACTTAACTGCTTTACGGCTTCGTCGGTATTGCTGTTGCGGCTCTCTTCCAGTTGAACTAATATTTCATTAGCCCGGTTAATTAAAGAGGGCGGCATACCGGCCATACGGGCAACATGTATACCAAAACTGTGGGTGCTGCCGCCTGGCGCCAGCTTACGCAGGAAAATAATTTTATTACCTACTTCTTTATTGGTAACATGGTAATTTTTGACCCCGGGTAATTTATTTTCCAGCTCGTTCAATTCGTGGTAATGCGTCGCAAATAATGTTTTGGGAGAGGCGGAACTGTTATACAGATGCTCCACAATACTCCAGGCAATGGAAATACCATCGTAGGTAGAAGTACCTCTTCCGATTTCATCCAGCAAAATTAAACTGCGGCTGGTGATGTTGTTGATGATGCTGGCGGTTTCATTCATCTCCACCATAAAAGTACTTTCGCCACCGCTTAAATTATCACTTGCCCCTACCCTTGTAAATATTTTATCGGTCAATGGAATTTTTGCATCCGATGCCGGCACAAAACTGCCCATGTGCGCCATTAAAGTGATGAGTGCTGTT
Organism: Ferruginibacter sp. SUN106; assembly: GCF_050611765.1. NCBI lineage: Bacteria > Pseudomonadati > Bacteroidota > Chitinophagia > Chitinophagales > Chitinophagaceae > Ferruginibacter > Ferruginibacter sp. SUN106. Next base: position 23,103 of record NZ_JBODJC010000006.1, on the reverse strand, counting down.
TGCCTGAGTATGGCACTCTTACCACTCATGTTGGGGCCGGTTAAAATAATTATTTGTTGTGATAATGGATCGAGTAAAATATTGTTGGCAATATAAGGTTCGCCAACCGGCAGGTATCTTTCTATTACCGGGTGTCGGCTATCTTTCAGGTCTAAAATATCACCATCGCTTAACAATGGTTTTTTATAACTGAAATGCAATGCATTATTGGCAAAGCAGGTTAAGCAATCCAGTATTGCCATCACATGCCCGTTCACCTGCATGGGTGCAATATAATCCTGCAACTCGTTCAGCAATTTTTCGAAGAGCTGCATTTCAATCTGTAAGATCTTATCTTCTGCGCCAACAATTTTTTCTTCGTATTCTTTTAATTCGGGAGTGATGTAGCGCTCTGCATTTACCAATGTCTGTTTGCGTATCCAGGTTTCGGGCACTTTGGTTTTGTGGGCATGTGTAACTTCTAAATAATAACCAAATACATTATTGAAACTTATTTTTAAAGAAGAGATACCTGTTGCCAAAGCTTCCTTCTGTTGCAGCTGCAATAAATAATCTTTACCACCACTCGCAATTTTTCTCAGGTCATCTAATTCTTCGTTAATGCCGGTTGCAATCACGCCGCCCTTTGCCGCAGCAACAGGAGGGTTTTCGTTCAGCTCTTTAATGATCTTATCTAAAATATATTTACACGAATTAAGAGAATCACCTAACCTTTTTAAATAATCATTCGTACTACTTTCACAAATCAGTTTAATGGCTTCGGTTTGCTGCAGGCCTTTTGCAATTTGCAACACTTCTCTTGGGTTCACTTTTTTCAACGGCACTTTACTCACCAGTCTTTCCACATCACCTGCCTGTTTAATATGGTGTGTAATTTTATTCCTGGTATCAACTTCCTTAATAAAAAACTCAACAGTGTTTAAGCGTTCATTTATTTTATCAATATTATTTAACGGCATAATGATCCAGCGCTTCAGTAATCTTGCACCCATTGCAGAAACTGTATTGTCCATTACTTTCAATAAAGTGTTCTGTCCTTCGCCGCCAAATAATTCCAGGTTACGAATGGTAAAACGATCCATCCATAAATGTTCGTCTTTATCAATTCTTTGTATAGAAGTGATGTGGCCAAGATTAGGATGCTCCGTATCTTTTAAATAATGCAGTATTGCCCCGGCCGCTATTATTGCCGTAGTTAAACTTTCAATACCAAAACCTTTTAAACTGTGTGTACCAAAATGTTTTAATAAACTTTCAGTAGCATAAGCTTCTGCAAAGATCCATTCATCTAATGTGTAGGTAAAAAATTTAGTGCCGAATAATTCTTTGAATTGCTTTTGCCTGTTGCGCTGAAAAATTACTTCGGCAGGCTTTAAGCTTTGTAATAATTTATCGGCATAAGCAGCATCACCTTCTGCTAAAAAAAATTCGCCGGTGCTGATATCTAAAAAAGCAATACCCACTTTTTCATTGTCGAAATGTAAGGCTGCTAAAAAGTTATTGCTGTTATGTTCTAATAATTTATCGCTGGTGGCTACACCGGGAGTAACTAATTCAGTTACGCCACGCTTAACAATACCTTTAGCCTGTTTGGGATCTTCCAGCTGATCGCAGATGGCCACACGATAACCGGCTTTAACCAGTTTGTGCAAATAAGTATCTAATGCATGGTGAGGAAATCCTGCTAACTGAGATGATTTTTCATCACCATTATTACGCTTGGTAAGGGTAATACCTAAAACGGTAGAAGTCTTTACCGCATCGTCTCCAAATGTTTCATAAAAATCCCCCACTCTAAAAAGCAAAATAGCATCAGGGTATTTAGCCTTGATGGCATTGTGTTGCTGCATTAACGGGGTTTCGCCAACTGCTTTTGCCATATCCGGCAAAAATAATGAACACAGTGCTATTTCGAACGTTCCTTTTAATGATGAGGATAACTAATGATAAATATCTAATGCGGAGATGGATAACGGAACACGGATTTTTAAGATGATTATGATTAACTATGATTTTATCTGTGAAGCTCATATTCAATCTTAAAAAACCTACGTTCTCCTTTAGCTGCCGAAGGCAGATCAATTCTCCTGCTTCGTCAATATTTCCTTCTTCATCTTTTCCCAAAGCCCGTCAAAGGTTTGATGATTTTCTTCTTTCCATTTAGTGCTGAAGGCTTTTATTTTTTCTGCCCTGTCTTCTTTGGTTAAACGAAAAAAGGCAGTGATGGCTTCACCGTCATACTCATGCGCCATCTGGTTATACAATTCCTTTAATTGTTTTTCTTTGCGGATATTGCTGTGGGCAATTTCAATTTCCATCTCTTCTCTCAGCATTACTTTTTCGTCGTAGCTGCCGCTGGGCAATAATGTTTTTGCAATTACAGGCATCAGTTCTATCAGCATCAAAATAAAAACGATCAGGTAATAACGAAACTGTAAGGCCGGATTATTTTTCAATAAATTACTCAACGCATCTACCCTGGTTAAAAAACCATTGTTGAGGTATTGTGTAAAAGCCAGTTCTTCTGCTTTTATTTTTCCTTCCATCTCATTCAGCTCTTTATCGGCATCATTCAATTTAGGTTGATCTGTTTTTATGAGTGCCTGGTATTCTTCATCCAGTTTTTGATACTCATTTCGCTTGGCGATTGCAATGTCTTTGATGCCTACTTTGCCTGTGCCACCACTACCATCTGTTTCGGCTAAAAAATTTTGCCGTGCTTTATTTACATCAGCATATTTATTATCAAGTTCAGTTTTAATTTTTTCCTTTTGTAACAATAATTCGTTCTTGCGGTTGCTGTACAAACTATCCAGCTCCTGGCGCTTTACCATTTTTCTTTTCTCATTGTCCAGCGATGTCTGCATTTTTATTTCCTTATCAAACATATATAATACTGCTGGCTGTGCCATGAATGTACCTATAGTGATTGCCAATAGTGCTCTGAATAATAATGGCGTGAATTTCTTCTTATTGAATTTTGTAATGCCTTTTATTAATGCCCTGTCGATAGTAAGAATGATAAAGCCCATGAATATGCCCAGTGCAACTGCCAGCAATGTTGAATCTACAATAGTGCTGAAAAAATACGTCCAGGTAAAGCTGGCGAATAACCAGGTGGCTAAAACCGTCATGCCTATAATGCGATACCGGTTTCTATCCACTACGGAATCAATCAGTATTTCCCTTTCGGCTGTAGATAACCACCATAAAAATTCGGTGAGTTGAGATGGCTCATAGGTTTCCCTTTGAGAAAGCGGAATGTTTCTTTCTGTCATTTGAATTGGTTAAATGAATTAATAAACGTTCAATAGTTGAGTTGAACCAGAAAGAAGAGTTGAAGTGTTTGCAAAATAAATAATCTCAATGGATTAACGGATGCTTATGGCATTTATTTTAGTAATGGCAATACATTAACAGTTTCTTAAATCTCCCGGTTAAACTTGGGTTGCATAAAAGCATCTATTCTCATATCTTTGCAACCTCTTAAAACAGAGAGGCTTGTTTAAAAATTCAGGTAATATGAAAAAAATCTACAGTGCGTTGTTTTTGATGATGATGGTAGCTACCATTACTGCACAACCTCCAAAGGGCATGGGACAAAGTGATCCGGATGCAAAAAAAGTGCTGGATGCCGTAAGTGCCAAGTTTAAAACTTTTAAAAGTGTTACCGCAAAATTTGCGTTAAAAATAGAAAATAGCGCCGGCAAAAGCCTCGGCACTAAATCGGGTACAGTGTATATGAAAGGTACCAAATACCGTATGAGCGTTACCGGGCAGGAAGTATTTTGCGATGGTAGCAATGTGTGGACTTACGATAAGGCCAGCAATGAAGTAACCATTAGTAAATTAGACCTTACTAATAATACCATTACACCTCAGAAATTGTTCACCAATTTTTACGATAAAGATTTTTTGTATAAACTGAATGGCGAAGTAAAAGGCGTACAGGAGGTGGAGTTGACCCCTATTGATAAAAGCAAGGCTTTTCACAAAGTATTGGTGAATATTAATAAAGGATCGCAAACCATTACTTCAGGAAAAGTATTTGAAAAAACCGGCAACCGTATTACTTATTCTATTGCCAATATGAATACGAGTACACTTGTTCCTGATGTACAATTTATCTTTGATCAGAAAAAATACCCGGGAGTTGAGGTAGTAGATTTAAGATAACCAGCTTAAACATATTTTAAAAGGGATTGAAATAAAATTTCAATCCCTTTTTTATTTGCCCCAACGGAATGTTTTTACATCAATGCCTGCAAGATCCAGCACCCTGTCAACCACAGTGGCAGCCACTTCTTCAATCGTTCTGGGTTTGCTGTAAAAAGAGGGTGTTGCAGGGCAGATAATACCGCCGGCAAGTGTTATAGTTTCCATATTTCTGATATGAATAAGATTATACGGTGTATCTCTTGCCACGCAGATCAGCTGCCGCCTTTCTTTTAAAATAACATCGGCAGCCCTGGTAATTAAATCATTGGACACACCGGTAGCTATCCTGCCCAAAGTACCCATACTGCAGGGGATGATGATCATGGTATTATACTGGCCGGAACCGGAGGCAAAAGGCGCATTAAAATCCTGCTGGGTATAAAATTTTACAGGCAGCGCTTTATAGTTTTCATTCTCCAGCTCGGTAGCCCAAGCCTGTTTGGCATTCTCTGTCATTACCACGGCCAGGTCTTCCCACTGCTCTTTTACCTGTAGTAATTTATCGATTAATATTTTTGGATAAACTGAACCACTTGCACCAGTTATTGCCACTACAATTTTCTTCATTACTTTGCGTTTATAAATCATCTAAGCTACAAAACAATTATTTCATGCAAAAGGTTAAATATTTTTTCATTCTTCTTATTATTCCGGCGTTATTTTCTTCTTTTAATACCCCAAAAAAAGATAAAATAAACTGGCTGAGTTTAAATGAGCTGGAAGCAGTGTATAACAAACAACCTAAACCAATTATCATCGATGTATATACCAACTGGTGCGGCTGGTGCAAAGTGATGGACAAAGAAACTTATGGCAATGATAAAGTAGCTGCCTATATTAACGAAAATTATTATGCTGTAAAATTCAATGCCGAATCAAGGGATTCTGCGGTGTTAAATGGAAAGAAATATGGATTTAATACTACTTACAAGGCCAATGACCTTGCTGTGTATTTATTATTTGGCCAGATGGGCTATCCAACTACAGTTTTATTGTCGGCCATTGACGCACAACCTGCACCATTATCGGGTTATCTTAAACCCTCTGAGTTGGAACCGCCCTTAAAATTTTTTGGCGATGGTATTTATAAAAGCAAAAATTTTCCAGATTATATGAAGGCTTTTTCTGCCAAATGGTAAAAATATTTATGACCATGCAACCGAGTATTATTGATAACCGACTATATAATTGGTTTTTCATAGGATAAGGTTTAATGGTTAATGGTTTTTGATTAGTGCCGGTCCCCGTAAGGGTTCCGGTTTTTTTATGTGCAGATTTTTTATATGTCGTAATTTCAGTTCTTAATTCACTACATGTCGGCACCAAAACTTCAACGCAGCCTCGGGCTTTTTCAATCTACTGTTTTAAATATGATCGACATGGTGGGCATTGGCCCCTTTGTAACATTGCCTTTTGTAATGGGTTTAATGGGTGGTATGTTCTTATATGCCTGGATAGCCGGAGCCGTACTTTCTTTGATTGATGCCATGATCTGGAGCGAACTGGGCGCAGCCTATCCTCTTGCAGGCGGCAGCTATAATTTTTTAAAAGAGGCTTATGGTAAAAACGGCCCGGGCAGAATGATGAGTTTTTTATACGTGTGGCAAACGGTGATACAGGCCCCGCTGGTAGCCGCTTCTGCTGCTATTGGTTTTTCGCAATACCTGGGGTATTTGGTACACCTGGGAGATTGGCAGCAAAAAGCAGTGTCGGGTATTGTGATCATCTTTATTACTTTTTTATTATACCGGAAAGTTGACAGCATTGGCAAAATAGGCGTGCTGCTATGGAGTGGCGTGTTACTCACTTTAGGCTGGATAATTTTTGGCGGTATTGCGCATGGCAATTTTATACAGCCTTTAAAAGATATCAATACAGACTTCAGCTGGGGGCAATTGGCATCGTTTGTATTTGGACAGGCCTGCATCAAATCGATGTACAGTTATTTAGGTTATTACAATGTTTGTCATTTAGGGGGAGAAATAAAAAACCCTGGTAGAAACATTCCGAGGAGCATGTTTATTTCTGTAATAGGTATTGCCATCTTATACCTGGCGATGAATGTAAGCGTAAGCAGCGTAATTCCGTGGCAGGAAATAAAAGGCTGGGAAGCTACAAAAACGGGTACCATGAGTGATAAAAGCAATTATGTAGTAAGTATTTTCATTGAAAGATTATATGGTGGCACTGCAGCTACTGTTGCTACAGTAATGATCTTGTGGGTGGCACTGGCATCTTTATTTGCAGTAATGTTAGGTTACTCAAGGGTACCCTATGCAGCAGCTATTGATGGTGCTTTTTTTAAAATATTCGGTAAGCTACACCCCACTAAAAATTTCCCTTACGTTTCCTTGCTGATATTAGCCGGCTTTGCATTTGTATTCAGCATGCTATTTAAGATGAAACATATAATAGATGGCATTTTAGCCATGCGTATCATTGTGCAGTTTGTTGGGCAGGCAGTGGGTATTATTTTATTACGAAATAGAAACGGCACCAAGGACCTGCCTTATAAAATGCCGCTATACCCTTTGCCGGTTATTGTAGCCATTGCTATGTGGTTATTTATTTTTTGTGCCACCGGCCTTACTATAATTGTTTCTTTTCTTGTTGTTTTTGGAAGTGGCATAATCGTATATTTCATTTATGCCAGGCTGCAAAATAAATGGCCGTACGTATCAACAGATACTTTGGATACAGAAGACGATATTGAATTTATAGGGGAATAATTTACAGCACGCTATTGCTTACCAAAAATTTTCCTGTACATAAAAGATGAACACCACAGCAAGCAGGTTACATGCAATAATTATTTTTTTCACAGTATCAGAATTTTATTTTTATTCCTGTAATTATGCCAAATGAGTTGGGATAAGATTTTACTGCCGCATCTTTATTAATTGACGTTAACGCAAAGCTGCCGGTTGGTGTAAGGTTCAAGGCAATTCTTTTACTAAGATTATACTCCAAAGCAAGTGCTGCAAAGGCATTAAAATATGTTTTTTTAAGCCCCTGTATAGTGCTGATCGTTTGCTTTTCCTTAGTACTTCCCTGTATTAATTCGGTTTCTATTTGCTGCTTGGTTAAAAAATTAATGGTGGTACCTGCTGTTGGCATAATACTGAATTTGCCAAATGAAAGAGTATAATTAACCGCTAACGGAATACCCACATATTGCAATGTGTTGGTAGATGCTGCAGCACTAACACTATCGCCAACCGCAGGACTTGTACCTGTTTTGGGATTGATATAAGTATAGCCCGAAGAACAATCAAAACGGTACTTTATTTTACCATCATTATCCAGCTTGGCAAATATTTTTTTAGGTTCGATACTTATCTTTTTGTTCAGGTAAGTAATACCGGATTGCAAACTCCATTTTTTACCTGCAGGTACCTGGACTAAAATTCCAAATGAAGAAGTGGTTTCATGTTGCTCATCATTTTTAATTTCCTCTCTGCCGTTTCTTGGCTGCGGACCGGGATCATGATGATCATCTTCCAGCCGGTTGAAACTAAATTGCGGCGAATAAAACGGCATTATATTGATATGAAAAGGCTTAGGGTTTTTAAGGCTTTTGTTTTTGGCAGACGCTATTGTGGCATCAGGTGCAATTCTCCTGGTTTCTATTTTTACAAGATCATTTTTTTTCAAATCACCAGTTATCTTTTCTGCCTTATCATGCTGCAATGCCCTTAATTCGTTGGCACCTGCGGCCACTTTAGTTTTATTATTTGTATGGCTTACTATATCATTTTCATCTGCAATCTCATCTTCTTGTGCAGCAGGATTTTTTATAGCAATTTTTGTTTTATGAACGGAGGATTTTTTTATTGGTGATTTAGTTACCTGCAATGATGGAGCATTTTCATTTACCATTTCATCCCCACCTTCTGCTTTAGGATTTTTTATATTGAATTTATTTTTTGATTTTTGTTCTGTACCAATGGCTGTTTTTTGCTTCAGCTTTTGCTCATCCTTTTCTACAAGATTATTCAAAGAATCATTTTGTAGATCTTTCCCTGCATTTTTCATTTCAGTATTATCTGATGCTGTACCGTTAGTGCCCGTTGCAGTTTCACTTGTACTATTCTGCTTTCCTTCTGTTGCATTGGGTGTATTTTTCTCACCACTATCATTCTTGTTTGTTGCTCCCACTTTCCTGTATGTTCCATTATCCATAATATCTACCGCTACTCTTTCCCCGTCCGATTTTTTTGACTGTATTTCATAAATAATGGTACCTAATAAAAGTAACAGCAATGCAATTGCTAATCGTTTAAGATTATTATATTTTCTTTTTATCTGGATTACATTGCTTTTATCCAGGTTGTTATCTATGGCATCCCATACTTTTCCCGAAGGCATTTCCTCCTGCCCTTCTATGGAATCCCTGAACAATTTATCAATATCGTGTAAATTTTCGCTCATAAGCTAATTAGTATTTTGTTTAGCAATTTGTGCGCTGTTTACAACAGCCTTTTTTAAAATAGCTCTTGCATCTGATAAATTGGATTTGGAAGTACCTTCGGAAATGCCCAGCACTTCTGCTATTTCCCTGTGCTTCATGCCTTCAAAAACATAAAGATTGAAAACCATCCGGTAAGCTGATGGCAATAGCTGCACCATCTGTAACAATTCTTTAGCCCCCAGTTGAGAGGATATATTTTCAGTACCGCCGTATTCGGTTTTTACATCGTCGATATTTACCACGGCGTGAAGATGTGATTTACTCCTGAATTTCTGTAGCGCACAATTCACCATAATTTTTCTTACCCATCCCTCAAAAGAGCCGGCAAATTTAAACTGCTGTAAATTTTCAAACACTTTCATAAAACCTTCCTGCAAAGTTTCCTCTGCTTCTTCCCTGTTTTTAGAATAACGCAGGCATATAACAAACATCTTTGGTGCCAGCAACGCATACAACCTGCTCTGGGAATGTCTTTCCCCTTTAATACAGAGTTGTATAAGCTGGTTTAGTTCGTCCTGCATATTGCGAATACAGTTAAGATGTCAATCAAATGTTAAATGGTTGGGTTACCAAATAAAATATTTTTTGTTACCCAACCCTTTATCCATAACTCCACATCTGTGCTTTTATTATACGCTATCAAAATTTGTCCACTCAAAAAAAAACAATTATGAAAAAAGCCCTTTTTAGTCTGCTGATTACCGCAACAGCTTTATTTGCCTGCAACAAATCCAATTCGGATAGCAGTAGTGTTTCATTAACTGCCTCAGCTACCCAGGTGGCTGTTGGCCAAACGGTTACTGTAACCGCCAGCACAAATGTAAATACATTAAGCTGGTCGGCAACACCCGCAGCAACTGCTATAGCAACTTACGGTGTTACTACAGAAAAGACCAATTATTTTACATTTTCTCAACCAGGCAATTACGTAATTGGTGTGAGAGCCAGGGGCCTGGATTTAGATTCTGTACATGTTTGTAATCACAGCGACAGTATCGGTCATCGTCTTCCTGATAGTTTATGGAATCATCATATTGATAGTATGTGGCATGTGAGAGGACACGACAGGGGCCAATGCAAAAACGGACAAGACTCAGCTTCAGTAGTTATACAGGTTAAGTAGGTTTAATGGCGAACAAAAAAGCGGGTTTATTTCTATAAACCTGCTTTATTAAAAAAGATACAACACAATATTAACAGTAAGTGCTTCAATACTTACTTGCATAATTTTTTGTTGGAATAGTTTTAGCTGACTGATAATTACTTGTAAAAGATTACATAAAATTCAATCAATATGAAATTCATAACACTTCTATTATTCTCCTCGCTATTTGCAACTTCATCGGGCTGGCTGAACAATTTAGAGGAAGCAAAAAAAACGGCAACGCAGAAACATGAATTGATTGTACTGAATTTTTCCGGCTCCGACTGGTGTGGTCCCTGCATCCGCTTACGAAAAGAGATATTTGAAAGCGCAGCATTTAAAACATATGCCGAGGCAAACCTGGTACTGGTAAATGCTGATTTTCCAAGGTTAAAAAAGAACCAGCCGGATAAAGACCAGGTAAAACGAAATGAAGCGTTAGCAGATAAATATAATCCTAAAGGAAAATTCCCTCTCACTTTATTATTAGATGCTGATGGCAAAGTATTGAAAACTTATGATGGCTTTCCTGGTATTTCTGCAGAAGAATTTACAAACGAGATCAAATCATTCAGCAATGCTAACAAATGATACTCTTACGCCAGTACAAACTATTTTTAAGCGTACTTTAAAATTAATGGGCAACCGCTTTGAAATAAGCGTGGTAGCCGATGAAGAAGACGAAGGCTGGGCCAACAATTGTATTGACGCTGCTATTGATGAGATACAGCGTATTGAAAGATTACTCACCACTTTCAGCGATAACAGTCAGACTTATTTAATTAATACTAATGCAGGAATAAAACCTGTTAAAGTAGATAAAGAAATATTTGATATCATTCAACGCTCTATAAAAATATCAGAGATCACACAAGGAGCATTTGATATTTCTTATGGCTCTATTGATAAACGATTGTGGAATTTTGATAAGAATATGAAAGCACTGCCTGATGAAAAACTGGCAAAGAAAATGGTGCGGCTGATCAACTATAAAAATATCATTTTAAACAGGGAGCATTATACTGTATTCTTAAAAGAAAAAGGCATGCGTATTGGATTTGGTGGCATTGGAAAAGGTTATGCTGCCGAACGTGCTAAATACATTTTAAAACAAAATGGTGTAGAGAATGGTATTGTAAATGCAGCAGGCGATTTAACCACTTGGGGTTATCAACCAGATGGCAAACCCTGGACAATTGGTATTGCCAACCCCAACAGTATTCATCAACCATTTTCTTATATGAACATTACTGATATGGCTGTTGCCACTTCCGGTAATTATGAAAAATTTGTAGTGATCAATGGACAAAAATATTCTCATACCATTGACCCTAAAACAGGCATGCCGGTACACGGCATTAAAAGCGTAACCATTATTAGTCCCAATGCTGAAATAGCAGATGCCATGGCAACTCCTGTTACTATTATGGGTATTGTTGCCGGGTTGGATATGATCAATCAAATAAAAAATATAGCCTGCATTATTATTGATGAGCAGGATAAAATTTACACTTCAAAAAACATAAACCTGATATGAGCACCAAAAGAAATCTAAAAATAATTGCTGCAGGAATTACAGTTTCAGTTGCGGCCACAAGTTGCGCCAGCGTAAAAGAGTATCAAAAAAATAAACTGAACGATTCAGAAATGGTATTAGGTTCAAGAAAAGTACAGAAGACAGAAATGAGTTTTCAAACCTATCGTGAAGGTGCATCTGGTGCTAACGGAGGCAAGACAGGTGGCGGATGTGGCTGTAACTAGAAAAATGATTACTCAAAGCAACAACACACTGAAAAATCTTATTGACAAAAGACTGGCAAAATAAAATCACTTATGAAGAAAATCTGTTTATCTGTAGTAGGTTTGTACTTAGGTTTATTTGGAGCATTTGCACAAACAAAAACCACAGATTCTGTATATGAAAGCCGCCCGCTGAAAATTGATGAAATAAATTTAGTAAGCAGTTATTATCACCAGGATGGTAATAACAGCGCCGTTACCGGAGGTATTGGTACAGAAAAATTAACCGACATTGCCAATGTGATCGATCTGAAACTGGTTGGGTATGATTATAAATTACGCAAACATTCAGTTACCATCGAAGCAGGTGTTGATACCTATACTTCAGCATCATCTGACAAGATTGACCTGAAAGCAAACTCTTCTGCATCTTCACATGACGTGCGCTTTTATCCATCTTTGGCATGGAGTGTGGAAAATGAAAAAACCGGTAATACATTTGGCTTAAATGCTTCTTTCTCTAAAGAGTTTGATTACACTTCTTTTGGCATCGGTGCCAGCTTCAATAAAAAATCTAAAAACAATAACCGGGAATTTGGAATAAAAGCACAGGCATATCTAGATAGAGTTTCATTGATATACCCAACAGAATTAATACCTGCAACAAGCAGTGCTTCTTCTTCTCACGGTGAGCACCATTACCCTGTTAGTGCCAGGAATACTTTCAGCACTTCGCTTTCTTATTCGCAGGTGGTGAACAAAAATTTTCAGCTGATGTTTTTAACGGATCTTGTTTCACAGAATGGTTACCTGGGGCTTCCCTTTCACAGGGTTTATTTTACCGACGGATCTGTACACGTGGAAAATTTACCCGGCAACAGATTTAAAGTGCCATTAGGTGTAAGAGCGAATTACTTTCTTGGCGACAAGGTTATACTAAGATCCTTCTACCGCTTTTATAAAGATAACTGGGGGCTACAATCCAATACTATTGATCTTGAAACTGCAGTAAAATTAACACCGTTTTTCTCTGTTACTCCCTTTTATCGTTTTTATACTCAAACAGCAATAAAATATTATGCTGCGTACGAAGCACATACCGTTGCAGATCAATATTACACCAGCAGCCCCGATCTGTCTAAATTCAACAGTAATTTTTTTGGAGCAGGTTTTCGTGTAGCTCCTCCTAAAGGTGTACTGGGAATTGAAAGATTAAGCATGCTCGAATTGCGGTATGGGCACTATAGCAGAACCAATGGATTGAATTCGGATATTGTAAGCCTGAATTTAAAATTCAAATAAATATTTTAAAACTAATTCGTAGTTAGTTGTTGTAACAGTTAACTACGAATTTTCACTAATAGTTTTTTTACTCGTGTTCATTTGTGTAATCAGTAGCAAAAATTAACAGCATCGATCAAAGAAAAAAAGTAAACCTTACATCTTCACTTTTGTTTAACAGTGTAACAGTATAATTGTAATACTAATTTCTGATTTCTACTGTTACATTACTATAAATCAAGCATTAAATCTATCTTATCGATATACAGACTTTTACATTGACCTTTTTTTCACCACTAAATGTAAATCCAATGAAGTCTGTATTAAAAAAAACTATCCTTGCCGTTGTATTGGTAACCGGCAATATTTTTTTCCTGCAAGCACAAATAGATCTTTCAAAATATGAAGTTGGCCTTAGCGGCGGAGTATTTGTTTACCAGGGAGATCTGACTCCACAACAATTAGGATCATACAAAACAATGAAGCCGCAACTGGCTTTGCATATTTATCGCATCATCAGCCCTGCATTTTCAGTTCGCCTCAATATTAACAGGGGAAAGTTATATGGCAACGATGCAAAATACTCTAATCCTGACTGGAGGCAGCAAAGAAATTTTAATTTCACCACACCAGTAACAGAACTTTCATTACAAGGTGTATGGAGTTTTTTACAGGCAAGGTCGCCACGTTTCTCTCCATATCTTTTCGCAGGTGCCGGCTTTTCATTTGTAAAAATAAAAAGAGACTGGAGTAACATCAACACCACTGTATTCGGCGAAGGCTCAGATGTACAAAACGGATTGGCAACAGATGCGGCAAGAACTTTACCCCGCATTCTACCCGTTGTACCTGTAGGTGCAGGCGTACGCTATGCACTGAACGATCGTTTCTCTTTACTTGTTGAAACGAGTTACCGTTTAAGTTTTACTGATTATTTAGACGGCTTTAGCAAATCTGCCAACCCCAGTAAAAATGATCATTACCTGAGCCACAGTATTGGCATTATCTATTCATTTAATAAAAAAGATAAAACATTGGGCTGCCCTAAAAGATTTTAGATTTCGGATTGCAGATTTATGATTTTGCCTGTAGCATAAATTTATATTAAATTTTTACAGGCAATTCTGACAATTCCTTCAATTCGGTATTTATACATTGAAAAGCCATGCAGTAGCTGCCGTTGGTAATCACCAGGTACGGCACCTGCATGGTTATGTTGTAACGTAATACCTGGTCCAACACTTGTTTATTTAATTCCACATTCATCTCTTTACACTCTGCTATCATCCATGGTTTTGATGCGGCATCATACACCACTATGTCAAACCGTTTTTTAAGATCCCCTAGTTTAATTTCCTTCTCTACAGCAATTAAAGAAGCAGGATATTTTTTTACCTGCACCAGGTATTGCAAAAAATTCTGCCGCACCCATTCTTCAGGAGTAAGTATTACCCATTTTTTTCTTACTTCATCAAAGATAATTTCCCGGTTATCTTCCTTTTTAATTTTAGGTTGATAAGGAGGGTATTCAATTTTTATCATCGTACCTGAAGGGAATTTTGTAATTTTAAAAAATGTAACTGCCAGAAAGTATTGTTGAACAAAGGTAGGACGTTCAGGCGAGCCTCGCAATTGCAGGTAGGATGTTCAATAAAGAAATTCAGTTAGTTCCAAAAAATAAAAGAAAATATGAAGTCAAAAGAAGAAATTGTAAACAACTGGCTGCCGAGGTACACCGGCGAAGCATTAGAAAACTTTGGTAAATATATTTTATTGACCAATTTCAGTAATTATGTAGACATGTTTGCTACATGGAATAATGTAAAAGTAATTGGACGGGACAGGCCGATGCAATGTGCCACTGCCGAAAATATTACCATTATTAATTTTGGTATGGGAAGTCCTGGTGCTGCCACAATTATGGATCTGTTAAGTGCTATACAACCGGAAGCGGTTTTATTTTTAGGTAAATGTGGAGGGCTAAAAAAACGTCACAGTATTGGTGATCTGATTTTGCCAATAGCCGCTATGAGAGGCGAAGGAACGAGTAACGATTACTTCCCTCCTATTGTTCCTGCATTGCCCTCTTTTAGTTTACAGAAAGCGATTTCAACAACCATAAGAGATTATGAAACTGATTACTGGACAGGTACCGTGTACACCACTAACCGCAGGGTTTGGGAACATGATGAAGAATTTAAATTGTACCTGCAAAAAGTAAAAGCCTATGCCATTGATATGGAAACGGCGACTATTTTTTCTGTTGGTTTTTATAATCATATCCCAACTGGTGCATTGTTATTAGTAAGCGATCAGCCAATGGTTCCCGAAGGAGTGAAAACAGAAGCCAGTGATAAAAATGTGACGGCAGCGTTTGTAGAACGCCATTTAAAAATAGGTATCGATTCTTTAAAACAATTAATCAATAACGGTTTAACTGTAAGACATTTGAAATTTTAGTAGCTGGAAGCTCCAGCTTCCAGTCAATATTTGGAAGCTGGAGCTTCCAAAGTACACTACATGCCATCGCTCCTTTCCATACAAAACCTTTCTATCCAATTCAGTAATGAAGGCAAAAAAACTATTGCCGTAAAAAACAGTTCGATAGAAATAAAAAAAGGAGAGCTGGTGGCCATTGTTGGCGAAAGCGGATCAGGTAAATCTGTAACGGCATTATCCTTACTACAATTATTGCCTGCACAAAGCAGTATCAGTGGCAAGGCTTTATTTTATAGAAAAGATAAACCTCCTGCAAACCTGGTAAAATTACCTGCAACCGAGATCAATAAGATAAGAGGCAAAAAAATTGCGATGATCTTCCAGGAGCCAATGACATCATTGAATCCGGTTTTTACCTGTGGCAAACAAGTAATGGAGTCTATACAATTACATCAGAATGTAAATGCAAAAACCGCCAGGCAAAAAACCATTGCACTTTTTGAAAAAGTAAAATTACCTGATCCGGAAAACATCATTCATCGCTATCCGCACGAATTAAGTGGCGGGCAAAAGCAAAGGGTGATGATTGCTATGGCCATTAGTTGCGATCCTGCTTTATTAATTGCCGATGAACCTACCACAGCACTTGATGTAACGGTACAAAAAACAATACTGGAACTGATAAAAGAACTGCAGCAGCAAAACCGCATGAGTGTGATTTTAATTACACACGACCTGGGTGTTGTTGCTGATATTGCAGATAAAGTGATAGTAATGTACAAAGGTGAAATAGTAGAACAAGGAATAACTAAAGAAGTATTGCAATCGCCACAACATCCTTATACAAAAGCACTGTTAGCTTGCAGGCCTGCAGGAAAAACTAAAGGAGAACGATTACCGGTAGTAAGTGATTTTATTGGAGAAGAAAGTGAAAAAGCTCTAAATACAACTGTACAAAGTATACCACCAATAACAATCAACGATCAACGACCAACCGTTTTGCATGTAGAGAATTTAAAAGTGTATTTTCCTGCTGCAAAAAAAATATTTGGCAAAGCTTCGCAATATTTTAAGGCAGTTGATGATGTTAGTTTTGAAGTAATGCAGGGCGAAACACTCGGGCTTGTAGGGGAAAGTGGCTGCGGTAAAACTACTTTAGGGAGAACGATTTTACAATTGATACAACCAACAGGTGGTAAAATTTATTTAGAAGGTAAAGATATTACGCAGATAAAAAAATCGGAGTTGCGTAACATGCGTAAAGATCTTCAGATTGTTTTCCAGGACCCTTATGGTTCATTAAACCCACGTATTACTATTGGCAATGCCATTATAGAACCTTTGGTAGTGCATAAAATTTTAGAAAACAATTTGCAGCGCAAAGAAAAAGTGATGGAGTTATTAGAAAAGGTAAGTTTATTGCCGGAACATTTCAATCGCTATCCGCACCAGTTTAGTGGCGGGCAACGCCAGCGCATTTGTATTGCACGTGCATTGGCATTAAATCCTTCTTTCTTAATTTTCGATGAAAGTGTTTCGGCATTGGATGTAAGTGTGCAGGCGCAGGTATTGAATTTATTAAATGACCTTAAAAAAGAATTTAACTTTACTTCGATATTTATATCACACGATCTTTCTGTTGTAAGGTATGTGAGTGATAGGATTTTAGTAATGCACAAAGGCAAAATTGTTGAGCAGGGTGATGCGGAACAGATTTATCACCATCCACAAAATGAATACACCCAAAAATTAATTGAAGCTATTCCCGGCAGGCAATTAATTACTTAATCTCCATAGCGGTTTGTTTTGATTTTTTCAGTCAGCACATCGTTATAAGAATCGTCGTTTCTTCCATTATAAAACTGTGCTGCGCTGCTGTGCATTTTATACAGCATCGTTTTCATTAATTTCTGCAACTGCTCTCTCTCCGGTTTGGTCTCATCTAATTTATCATCCTCACTCCTGTTGTAACTATAAGAGGTTTCCGAAGTAAAGTCATCATTATCATCATCAAACTCTTTTGTATTCTCCGGTTGCATACCGTAAGAAAGTATCTTCCATTTTTTCTCTTCCTTTTTATTTTTATACTTGAAGAAATACACAAAGCCCTTTTTGTTTTTGTAAGTGACCGGCATTTTTTCCATCAAGGCAATGGTATCATAAGAAGATGAATTCATGATAGCACTTTTAACCAGGTCAGATTGATTATTATATTTAGCAGGAAATTTATCCAGCAGTTTTGCTCTTTTAAGATTCCTGTACAAATCCACACGATACTCTTCATCGCTGGCATAAAAATTCAGTAAAGAATCGGGCACAGTTTTTTTGTTACGCAACAACAGCAACATGGTATTAAACCTGATCTGTTTATTTTTCAGTTTCATGATATCGTCAAAAAATGCAGGCACTCCGGGATTCTTATCCCAATAGGGTAATAAAAGCACGCTGTAACTTTGCAACAGTTCATTACCTGAATCGCCATCTCCTTTACGGCTGTACGCATTAATCTCATCATCACTATCAGCCTTATTCACTTTTTCTGCTTTGGCAATAGCTTTCTGGCTTTCATTAGCTCTTTCCTTTTTAAGTTCCTGTTTGGCTTCTACATAAAACTTGGAAAAATACAATTCATAATCTTTAGCGCTAACATAACCACTATCCACCATTGTGGTAAGCAATTCCATTACAGTGCTTTTATAATCATCCAGGTTAATCAATTGCAGTATATCCGGGAAAACCACTTTAGCCAATGAGAGTGTATCATACAGCTGGTTCCACTCACCTTTGTAATCATAATATCTTCTTGGGGCAGGAAACTTTTTCGCAAATTTCCCCATCCCCGGGATCACGCTGGCGTAATCATAATCATTTGAACCGTTGTTTGAAGTAACCACCGGAGGTTCCATTATAATCACATCTTTAAAAGCAGTAAACGCTCTTTTGGTTTGCATTCCTAACAAGGCGTGTAACACACTGTTCTGCAGATCTGCTGTATCTTTTGCTGCAACGTACAATTGTTTTAAATAATCCACCAGGCTATTGTCTTTTGTTTCTTTCAGCCTGGCGATAAAAGTTTGTTTTAGCTGTAAGTAGCCTTTTGTTTTCCAGCTCAGCGTATCTATTATGTTTCTTAACGATTGTACATCTGAGGAATCGAAGTCGATTGTTTTCAACCGCTTCATTGCTTTGGCATGCGTAGCACTGTCTTTACCGGCAAAGTCTTTAAAGAATTCACCGTTGCGTTTTACAAAAGGCGACTCACCTTTAACCGTATCAGAAGGCGTGAAAGTCTGTATAAAATTTGATAACAAGCTGCTCGCCGGCGTTAGTGTATCTGTCATTGCCATCAGCATAAAATAATTGCCGGATTTGTAGTAGGCTTTTGAAATAAGTTTCCGGCTGCTGTTGGTATCAGTAACCTGTTGAAATAAATACCGCATGCCATTTGCTGTTATCCCACTGTCCCTTTTTAAATACAGGTAAGATTGGTCTTTATTATCGCTGCCCGAAAAATTATAATCGCTGTTACTGAAGAGTTTTGTAGAATCTTTTAAGTAAGTATTTTTAGGTGATTTTGCCCAGGCCACAAATATCTTTTCGCCAATGGTGTCATTCCCTATCAGCTTTACACCAAACTCTGGTATGGGGCTATCATCATTATCTCCGTAACCATAGCCGTCCATCATATTGCGCAGGTTTTCCATCAGCTCATTTTGCTTCTTCATATCAGGAAAAAGCGGGGACTGCACTGTAAAATGCATGGCGGTATCAACCCGTAACTTTACTTCAGGATAAATAAATGGCGTTATTTTAAAAGCATCAAAATACTGTTTTACGTTTTTAGTTTCGGTTGTATAATGCGCCAGCTGTGCAAAATAATTTGGCCCTTGCAGTAAATATCTTACCGAGGTAAAACTACCGTCCTTATGTTTGTATTTGCAATCCAATACCGGGTATCCCTGCCATTTACCTTGCTGTCTGCTCACTTGTTTTTCTATAACATCACTGGATGCAAAGCTTTCATCCATCAGGTTCAGGTCAAAAGTATCTTCTTCTATAAAACCATAGTTGTGCAGGTTGGCCTTCATCAAAGTGTAGGTGATATTTTCTTTGCTGTCGGTGGCAGTATATTCCAGGCGGTCGCCTTCAAAATCCTTTTGCAAAATTGGCGTATGCGGTAATTTTATTTCAAAACCTCCGGTTGCAGGATAAAAGTTTATCCAGTTGGTGGCTGTATTCTGTACAATATTTATCGAATTAAAAAAACGATTAGCTTCCCCTCCTTCCAAAACATAATCACCAATACCACTGATCTTAAAAAATAAAATTTCAAATGGCGTTACAATAATATTATAGCGCTGAATATCACCTCTCCTTGTTCTGTTGGTAACATCAAAACCTTTGTAACCGTTTTTCACTATTGGAGATTTCTTCAATATCTTTCCCGGAATATTTTCATATAACAGGCTATCTACTTTTTTATACACTGTGGTTTCATTCTCACCTAAAAGCAACCCGTTTGTCTTAATACGGCTTACTACATAATAAGCACCATTGCCCATGTCGGCATATTGCTTAATATTTAAATCACTTAACCTGCTAAAGCTGTAAAATTTTTCTCCCGGAATTTCTACTGAAAAAGTTTTATCATCCGATTCGATGGTTCTAAAATTTACCGGAACCCTTATCTTATCAATCACATCTTTTTGTTGTCCGTCACGTTCGCCCATTCTTACAGCACGTAGTGTATAACCCTTACTTCGCAGCATTTCAATAACCCCACGTTTTCCCGGCAAATGAGCACTGCCCACCCCTACAAATAAGCTTGTTTTACTTTTTATGATCGAGTCGATAGAGTTGGCTTGTATTTCATTTCTTTTGTACAGAAATTTTTCTAAAAAAGCCTTGCTGGTAAATTGTTTGCCTTCCAGGCTGTCAAGCATATCCAGGTCGCCTTTACGATAAGCATCTTCAATAGAATACGGGCTCTTTAAATAATCATCGTAGTTATAGTCGGGCTCATAATTTTTATTACGTTTTTCTTTAGCGGCATCTTTATATGCCTGAGCCACTAATTTTTCACTCTCTTCAAAATTCTCTACACCAGTCATCTTTTTCCCCAGTTTACTTCCGGTTTGAAAAATATACATGTCCAGGTAAGTGTCTTCTTCAAAATCTGCGCCCTGGTTATATGTGCGGTAGAGCATGCCATTGATCATAGCCGGCTCTGTAGACATGGCCAGTTTTACATTGCTTTCGTATTTATCAATGGCAAAAGTATTTTTATGAATATAATCGTTAGGAATTTGCAGGGCCTTGTACGCATAGCCTGCAATATCACCCGAACGGGAGTCGAATATGTTGGGCTTACTATAATCATCCTGCCAGTTGGCGGGGTTTGTTTCCAACGCTACCACATCCACACTTTTAATAGCATTGTAAAATGAATCGGCCAGGTGAAAGGCCAGTTTATTACTTACATGCATGGTACCAAAAAGGTAGCTGGGTTTGGCCAATCCATTGCCACTGATCTCCCATAAAAGGCCCTGGTATTTTTTTTCGGATTTTTTTGCTGGCTGGCTATTTGCTGATAGTACGGAAAAGGAAAACAGCAAAAGGGTTGCTATTAGTTTCATGTATCTCTTGATTGTGTAATAAAGATAATACAAAGATCATATCAGCCACCTGTTTCCATAATTACTGCTCCTTCAATTGGCAAACTGCTAACAATTGCTGTCAGTTTGCAATAAAAAACAATATCTAACCTTTTAGCTATTCCCAAGTAATTAACATTTTTCCAATACCGGTAGCTTTCCTCCGCTAAAATGTCTTATCTTTGCGCCTTCAAAATCATGCCGTAACATGATAAGTGCCTCCTGAAAGGCTAGTCTTCAAAGCTTCTCTGTACACGGCATGTAACCTTTTAAAATATTAGTTACATGAAATTATCCCAGTTCCGTTTCGATCTTCCACTGAATTTAATTGCCCAAAACCCCACCAAAAAACGTGAAGACAGCCGTATGATGGTGATTGACCGCAAAACCGGCAATATTGAAAACAAACATTTTAAAGAAATCATTGATTATTTTGATGACAAAGATGTGTTTGTGGTAAATAATACCAAGGTTTTTCCTGCCCGTATGTATGGCCGCAAAGAAAAAACAGGTGCCAAAATTGAAGTGTTTTTATTGAGAGAATTGAACAAGCCCAACAAATTATGGGATGTAATTGTAGACCCAGCCCGTAAGATACGTGTAGGTAACAAATTATATTTTGGAGAGAGCGATGAATTAGTTGCAGAAGTAATTGATAATACCACCAGCCGTGGCCGTACCATCCGTTTTTTATGGGATGGCACTGATGAAGAATTCAGGGGAATGCTGGAAATTTTAGGCGAGACTCCTTTGCCTAAATACATTAAACGTAAACCTGAGGAAGAAGATAAAGAGCGTTACCAGACAGTGTATGCAAAACATGAAGGCGCTGTTGCAGCCCCCACTGCTGGTTTGCACTTTAGTAAAGAATTAATCAAGCGTTTAGAAATTAAAGGTATTCGCTTTGCAGAAACTACTTTGCACACCGGCCTCGGTACTTTCCGCCCTATTGAAGTGGAGGATTTGAGCAAACATAAAATGGATGCTGAATATTACAGGGTTGAACAAACTGCCTGCGATATTGTAAACAAAGCAAAAGAAACCGGTCACCGCATTTGTTCTATTGGCACCACAACCATGCGTTCAATGGAAAGTTCTTTTACGGCACAAAAATTATTAAAACCATCTGAAGGCTGGACGAATCATTTTATTCATCCGCCTTACAATTTTAATATAGCTGATGCATTGGTAACCAATTTTCATTTACCAAAAACAAGTTTGTTAATTATGGCTTGTGCATTTGCCGGTTACGATTTAATGATGGAAGCCTATAAAAAAGCAATTAAAGATAAATATCGTTTCTTCAGTTATGGAGATGCGATGCTGATCATCTAATTACTGCTATATGATTTTTACAAACTCCTCAATTTATTGGGGAGTTTTTTTATACCCTCTATATTTGTACTCACGCAACACCTAAAAAATTCACACTTTGGCAGAAAATTCATTGTTACAAAACTTGTACGCAGACTTAACCGATCAACAAATAATTTATAAAATACTGCATGAAAGCGATCAGTTAACACCTGAGGCATTAACAGTTGCTAAAGAAGAACTGGCAAAGCGTAATATCAATATTGAGCAGTTGACAATAGCTAAAGAAACAGAAGAAATACAAGAAAAAGAATATGCCAATTTCAAGCTTACAAAAACAACAGGAGAATTAATTGATTTTTTTAAAATTATCACCACTGCAAAAGAAGAAGGGAAATCCGATACCGCAATTGTAAATGAGTTTAAAAAACAGGGTATTGATGATAGAATTTCGGTGTCGCTTATAAAAGAAGCCAAACAACAATGCAAAGACAAACTTGATAAAATACAGGCGGATCTTTTTTACGGGTTAATTATTGCTGCAGCAGGTACAGCCATTGTATTTTTTTCAGAACGTTTTTCAAAAGGCAGCATTATAGTATTGCCATATGGCGCCATGTTTTACGGACTCTTCAGGCTTTTAAAGGGCTTATCTGATTTGCCTTTGCAGAAAAAATTAAAAGCTGTCATTAAAAGTTTCTGATATCTGTTTTTAAACTTATGAATAGTCCTTAAATAAGTTGACAGATTTTAAAATTATCCCGGTTGCCTCAAGTAGCCGGGGTTTTTGTTTGATAAATCTCATCTGGCGTTTTCATTTTTAATGCCAGGTGAGGTCTTTT
>NZ_JBODJC010000005.1:563501-646584 GCF_050611765.1 Ferruginibacter sp. SUN106 | reverse complement strand
AAAAGACCTCACCTGGCATTAAAAATGAAAACGCCAGATGAGATTTATCAAACAAAAACCCCGGCTACTTGAGGCAACCGGGATAATTTTAAAATCTGTCAACTTATTTAAGGACTATTCATAGTTGCATTCGTTGAAATAAAGGATATTTTTTGCTTTAAATTTTACTTTTTTTAAACGCAATTTTACCTGCAACGGAATTAAAAAACCAAGCGTCTTAAATTTTAATAAGCCGGACGTTGCTGGAAACTTATACCAACGAAATATTAACATAAGCAACTTGCATTAATGAACTTCCTTAAAAACAGAAAATTGAAATGAAGTATATTATCATCATTTGCTTAATTGCTTTTAGTCATACAGTTTTCGGGCAGTCTGATGAATTTAAATGTCTGAAAAAATCAGGTTATGAGTTTGTGAGTAATGCATCCCTTAGTAAAACAGGAACATTGGCGGTTGATACAGGTAGCAATATAATATTCAGGTTATCCAGGGAATATGATTGTACGCCGGCTATTTTTGATGATGAAATTTTACTGAGAGTAGCCTGGGAAATCCCGGGTAATACAACAGCCTGTAAACTGCAGATCTCTGATAAAGATTCAATGAATTTACCCTTAATTTATATTGTAAGGCGAGGCCCGGATGTTTATGAGAATCAAACATGATCCGAAGGGTATATTAACTGTACATTGATTGGTAAAGAATGGCAGGTAGAAGGTGAATTAAATCTTACAGTTTATAATAGTTTTACTAAAAGTATATCAAACAAAAAATTCAACTTCAAAGAAATTTTAGTGAATGGAAAAAGGAAAAAATAAGTTTACTTCTTTTAGAATCTGAACATTCTTTGTTTCGATGAATGAGCCATATCTAAATGAGATACCCTGGAACCTGAATTAAAACAAAGTTGCATTTATAAATTTTTAATTTCTATTTTTTCTCTAATCTTCTTATCCGTAACGGAAAGTCTTTACTGTGGCCGTAAAATATAGTATCCAGTGTAATGTTATAATGAGAAGGCAGATAGCTATTAAGCATTTTAACGTCTTCATCATTTTCAAAATGTGCCTCTGTACGGTCGTTTATTAATAAATAAGTTTTTGAGTTGGGATTAGCGTTCTCTATTGATTGCCTTAAATCCAGGGTATCTTTTATTTTTGATAAGTAAGAACTGTCAAATTTTAATCCATCAGGCAGGGGAACCAATGCATTTTTGCCATTGTAATTGAATTTAAACTGCAGCGATAAAACCTTATGATAAAAGCAAATGGGTTCGTCTTTATTTTCAATAGTACCAATATACTTGGTTAACGACCGGGTATCATATTCTTTTACCTGGTATTTATAGCTGGAAAGCAGCATGCAGGTATAAAGTATTGCAATAGTACCGAAAACTATATTTCTTATTATTAAAGGATAAATCTGAAACAGTAAGAATACCGACATAAACAAAGGAAACGCAATGGTTAAATAGCGATCATGATAATCCAGTTTGGTTACAGCAAAAAAAACGCTGTTGATTATTACCATGGCGGCGGCGGTAACTAATATTGCATTAAAGCTTTTAAAATAGGTGGTATTTCCGGCTTTATTAACTTTGTACCATTTAAAATAAGTGTACGTGATAAAAATAATAAAGAGCATAAAAAAAGCCCACCTGATTATTCTGTCCACCGAAAACAAATGCATTCCCAGAATTAAGTTTTGCGGAGAATGGAAAACACTGAGCATTCTTTCTGTAAAAGAACTTGTAACAGAGTTGATATAGGCCAGTTCCATAGGATCTGTTGTATACACAAGGCTCAGCACGAGTAATAACCCAACCGGCAATGTATAAAGGCAATACATAAAAAATGCTTTCCATCCTTTAAATAGTAATACCGGCAACGACAATGAAGCAACAAGGTAGATATAGAGGTATTGTGTATGTAAACCCAGTAAGCAAGTAAAAATAAAAAGATATAAATACTTTTTTTCTTTTTTGATATAATAGCTTAAAAGAAAATAGACCGAGGTTAGAGATAAAAATAAAACAAAAGAATAAAGTCTTACTTCCAGGGCTGCCCAAACAGTATAGGGATTTAAAAGAAAAAGTATCACAATCCACCTGGAGCAGCGGGTACCTGATATTAATTGCACCACTTTGCAAAAGAAAGAAGCCGACAAGCCAATAAATAGTACCGAAAATAACCTGGCGAAAAAAACACCCGAATTGATATAACGCCAGATAGAAAGTAGTATAAAATAAACCGGTGGTTGCCCTTCAAAATTATAAGACTGCCGGATTACTCCTGAAAGATTATTTGATGTAGTGTCCAGTGAAAAAATTTCATCGTTAGAAATATTCAGGCGAAGGCATAAAAAAATTATTGCACTGGTATAAACAAGAAGGAAACTATAGAAACTAAAATTTTTTATTGCTTTGATATTGTCCTTAATAACAATTTCCCTCATAATAAACCAAGGTTTAATGGATTTGCAAATTAGTATAATTAGTTTATTAAAAATAACAATAATACCAATCTGCTTAAATAATCTTTGCTCATTTTACTAAGATGTTATACAACACATCTTTTTTTAATTCAACCCTTACAGCCAGAATATTTTACTGTTTACATAGCTGTAAATACCCTGTTACTTATAACTTGTCTGCAAGTTGCTTATTATCTTTTTTTAATGAAGTGCCCAAATGGAACAGCTCTTCAAAATACCTTTTGCTTTGCAGCGACAGAAAGCCTAAACTCAAAAACTGAATGGCAATAACAAACGTGATACCACCTACAAGAAAAGATTGCGGATTGCGTTTAAACTCCGTTGCAAGGCTATGCGAAAAAGACCGCTCTTCTCCAGCCTGCAATACTGTATTGCCCCGGGCAAGGTCTGCCAGTACATCATAAAACAACCATACCAGTTCATATAGTGAAAGCAGCATTAAGATGCCCCCGATTCCGATAAAAAATATATAAGGCCTGAAAATAAAGCCCGACATCAGGCCCGAAAAAAAACTGCGGATTACCCTCAGGCTGGAGGTTCTTTGCCCTTTAAATTTATTCTGCTCCGTCCAATCAAGGTGAGCTGGTATCTCTACAATTTTTGCTCTTAATATCATTCCTTTATAAACAATCTCAGGATTGATCTCGTAATCTTTTGTTTTAAGATTTAACGTTTGTACAAACTCCTTACGGTATGCCCTTACCATGCCGGTAAAAGTGTGATAATTATCCTGTGCAGCCAGGCGCATAAACCGGTTTACCCAACTACTCATGGTCCTTCTTAAAAATGGTACAGCCGTTACTTTACCACCTTTCATATACGGAGAAGCCATTACTATATCAGCGCTGGTTTCAATCAGTTTATCGGCCATTATACCAATATATTGTTCGGAGTAGCTAAGGTCGATATCCATTATAATAATGATCTCTCCCTTTGAATTACTGAACCCGGTTTTAATGGCATTACCCAAATTAAGGTTTGTGGGGTGATGAATTACCCTCACCTTATCGGGATAATTCTTAACCAACTCATTGGCTATCGCTCCTGTTTTATCTTTACTGCCATCATTAACAATTAATACCTCCCAATCATACCGGTCGCTTATACCTTCCATGTATTTCATAATGGTAAGTATATTTTGCTCTAAAATGGCTTCCTCATTGTAACTGGGGGCAACAATGCTTAAAAATGGTTTGGTATTCATCGCTGTCATACAGTTAATTTTTTCAATTTATCAGATATCTGCCGGATTATGGTGTAAACCGGATTTGTTACTCTTTTTCAGCAAGAAATTGTTTGTAAACCTGCTCTTTTTGTACTCTGTAAATCCCTTCTTTTGTTTTCTGCAACATTAAAACAAATTTCTATAAACCCATTTCCGTTTATATAATATCCTTTTTAATTATGAACCATAATAAACGAAATAAGGTGTTATTTAGTATTCCTTTATAATTTAAATAAAATGCACCCATTACACTCAAATAAGGCGGTACAATGTTGTTTAAGTGCTTCCTGCAGCCCCGGTATTTGTTGTATCACCTTTTCTTCTGCTAAAAAGAAAGAAACCCCTTTCATTTTATAATCTGTAATGTTTTTTAACGACAGGTCGCCAACGCATATGTTATACCCCTTACGGTTTAACCAATAAAAAAAATAGGAATTATTGTATGCTTTGGGATGACCCAGGTAATCGCCGCACAGGCCGCCGTTAGCGAGGAGAAGCGAGTCTGGCGGAATTAATTTTGCCAGGCTGTCTTTACAACTATAAAAAGGTGAGGTTTGAAAATTAGTTGGTTTGATCTTTACCAGGTACTTGGAGGTGGCCATTAAAAAATAAGCCATACACAAAACCAATACACCGAGTATAGCAGCACTTTTAATAAACGCCTGTTTGTGGGTAGCATTGCCTTTTGCTGCCTGCAACACCGGAAAATATGTATTGTATAATTCTATTACTGCAGTGCCTAACAAAATGGAAGCAGCCGGAATAGAAAAGATATGATAATAGTAAGCCCAATCATCTGCAGTAGTTCTTACCGCCATAATGTAAAAGATAAAAGCTGAAGCAAGCCAGGCTCCGGCAAGAAAAGTGCTTTCTTTTTTTCTGAATGGAGTAAAAAGCAATGCCAAAATAATGATCAGCGGCCCCACTTTTGTCCATACATGTAGCAATTCAATTTTAAAAATACCTTGAATAAAATGTTTATTGGTAAAAAAATCCATGCCTATCCAGGCATACTCATTTGATAAGCCTAATGAATTACCATATTGAAGATAGAATTTATGAGAGTACCAATACCAGCCAATTGAAGGAAGAACGATGAGTATGCCCAACAGTAAAACCTGTGGTTTGAAAAGAAATTTCCAGCCCTTTTTAAAAATGATCAGTAATAAAAATAAGATGCCGATATTGGCCGCAGTAAGTTTACAAAGAAGAGCCATTGCTGTACAGCAAGCTGCCAGCAGAAAATATTTTTTAGATTGGTCATCAAGCCACCGGATAAAAGTGTACCCTGCGGCCACATAAAAAAAGAACATTGCCGATTCGGGCTGAACGGTATTGGATACTACAAATAAGATGGGGCTGAGAGCAAAAAAAACTGCGGCTGTAATAGCAGCTTTGCTATCCAGTAAATACCTGCACAGCCTGAAGAAAACCAGCATTGTTGCCAGTGAAAATAAAAAAGAGATCATCCTGCCTGCAGGTTCCCAAAATCCGAAAATTTTATATGATACTGCTATCAGGTAAGAATATACCTGGAACTCTCCTTCAGTATAGCCGGGGCCCGAACCATCCCAGGCTACCTGCGGGTGCAGTATATCAGTATGGTTCTGATAAAAATTTTTGGCAATAGTTGATACATCAGACTCACGCCATGATTCTGTATCTACGGCATGAAAAAGTTCGGTGCTTCTTACACCAACACCAATGAGAAAAATAATTATCCAGATTAATTTGATCTGCTTCATTTCGGCTTGTTTTAGGAAAAGGTAATAGAAGTAGATTATGGATTATAATACAAACATGTTTTATAAAGGATGAGGATTCACTTAAAAAATATTTTACGTTTTAATTTTATTTATATCGAGGCCAGTAATATCAACACCCCTGTAATAAGGAATACAAAATAACTGGTCACATCTTTCAATGCAAAAACGATTGGATCATCCGTCATTTTACCTCTTGTTGTAAACAACCAGATACGGCTTATCCAGAACAAAAACAGGAAACTGATGGCCCATAAGATCCTGGGTTTTGAATACAGCTGTGTTATTTCGGGACTGTTGATATACAAGGAAAAAACGACCACTGCTAAAAAGCCACTGGCAATACCCATTACCTGGAGCAGGTTGATATCCTGTACAATATAACCCCGGCCCCTGTCTTTTAAATTCGTTTCGCCTTCTGATTGAATCAACTGAATTAATTCAGAATATCTTTTTACAAAAGCCAGGCTTAAAAAAATGAAAGTTGAAAAAGCAATTAACCAAAACGATAACACCACATCTATTACAATAGCTCCTGCAAAAACCCTTACCGAATACAAGAGCGCTAATATAAAAACATCGTACAGCACAATGCGTTTAAGAAATAAGGAATAGGAAAACGAGGTAATAAAGTAGAAGATAACAATACATAAGAACCACCAGTTAAGTTGAGCAGCAAAAAACAAACCCGCTGCTAAAAATAGTACAGCCGTTATAACCGCAGTTGGAATAGCTATTTTACCGGAAGCTACCGGCCTGAATTTTTTCCGGGGGTGTTTTCTGTCGGCATTTAAATCCAGTAAATCATTTAATAAATATCCGGCAGATGCCACCAGGCTGAAAATGCAGAACCCAAAAAAACTTAGTGTGAGTAATTTAACTGAGCCGTAAGAGTGAGAAGTAACCAGCGGCACAAACAACAATAAATTCTTGATCCACTGGTAAGCACGGATAGCTTTTATATAATCTTTAAGTGATAATTTTTTTAAACCGGCAATAACTGTAACAGTAGCAATTTTTTTTGCTTTTCGTTCAACCGTTTTAGATGCATTAGCCAGGTAAGCATTTCTGCTGGAGGCAAATATTACAAGATCTGCCGAAGAGTTTCCTATATAATCAAACTGTTTATCGCCGAAGTTTTTAACCAGTAGGTTTAATTTAGCCGCACTCTTTAAATTAATATCATTGGTTGAACCGTATACTTCGCTGAACAGGGGATGCACTTTTGCCACTTCCATTGCTGCTGTATAAGGAGATGCAGTTGCTAATATTATTTTTCGGCCTTTTGCAAATTCTGCCTGCAGAAACTCCAGCACTGCAGTATTGTAAGGAAGTAACTCATACTGTATTTGAACCAATGCAAAAACCTTTGCTTTTAAATAAGCCCTCCCTTTAAAAACCCAAAGGAAACAAGTAAAAATATAAAGCGGATTTTTTTTTATCAATAAAATAAGGGCTTCAAATAACAGATCGGTATCTATTAATGTGCCGTCTAAATCAGCAACCAATGGAATAGTAGTATCCTGTACCTGGTTGTTCATTTTATTGTTACTTGTTGAAGATGAAATTGATAAGATTATTTATTGTATTGCAAGCTTTCTATTATCCTTTCCGCACAAAAATATCAGCTACAGGTATTTATTATCGCCACCATTTTTTGTGTTACATCTTCTCCAAAAATATTGGCTTGCTTTTCCGGTACTTTAAAACCGGCAATAGCAGCAGCAATATTTTTTTGCGAAGGATTAATTAATAGATTCCATTTTTCAGTAACCGTTTCCACCCATTCCGTTTCGCTTCGTAAGGTTATGCAAGGTTTACGAAGTATGTACGCTTCTTTTTGAATACCACCCGAATCTGAAATAATTCTTTTTGACGCATGTTCCAAAGCAATAAAATCAAGGTAACCCTGTGGATCTACCAATTGAATATTTCCGGGAACAGTATAAGTAGCAGGCAGCATTTTTCTTGTACGTGGATGAACAGGGAAAATTATTT
This sequence comes from Ferruginibacter sp. SUN106, assembly GCF_050611765.1. Classification (NCBI taxonomy): domain Bacteria; kingdom Pseudomonadati; phylum Bacteroidota; class Chitinophagia; order Chitinophagales; family Chitinophagaceae; genus Ferruginibacter; species Ferruginibacter sp. SUN106. The sequence continues at coordinate 639,102 of NZ_JBODJC010000005.1, read as the reverse complement.
TTTCACCTAATTGACCCAGTTCACTTAATATATGTTCCAGTATCCCTGAATCATCAACATTATAATGACGGTGCAAGGTTAGTAAGTTAAAAGGCTGATCCTGCAATTTTAAATCAGCAATCACTGTTGATTTTTCCAATGCCACCTGGATACTGTTTTTCATCGTATCTACCATAATATCCCCGGTAAGGTAAGTGCTGCTTCCCAATCCTTCGGTGTTGAGATTATCAACAGCCGTTTGTGTGGGTGCAAAAAGATATTTAGAAAGATGATCAGTAACAATGCGGTTAATTTCTTCCGGCATTGTTCTGTTATAACTTCTTAATCCTGCTTCAATATGTATGATGGGAATATTTTGTTTTGCTGCAATCAATGCACCTGCCAATGTAGAATTGGTATCACCAAACACAATTACAATGTCTGGTTTTTTTTCCAGCATTTCTTTTTCCAGTTTCAGCATCATTTCTGTGATCTGAACGGTTTGATTGCCTGCGCCTACTTCTAAATGAATATCAGGTTTTCTAATACCCAGGTCAGTAAAAATCTGTTCAGACATAGCATAATCATAATGCTGCCCCGTGTGCACAATATACTCCTTGTGATCAGACAATGCCGCCGATAATGGTGCCAGTTTTATAAACTGCGGCCTTGCCCCTACTATTGAAAAAATTTTCATTACTTACTGGTTTCTTTAGGTGTTATTTCCTTAAGTTTTGCTTCATCAAAACGTTTCGAAAATTCGCCCATGGGCAATACTTCAAAATGTTTTTGCATCATCTTCATTGCTGTTTCAAACACTTCTAATTTTTTTTCGCTCTTAATACTCATGCCCGGAAAAAAAGCCAGCTGTGGTACATCATCACCACCAATTAAATCTAGCGGATGTAATAAATAACTCGGTGGTGTTTTAGTTATTTTGCACATGAATATGGCAAAGCGTAAATAAGCCTTCATTAAAAATCTGGATACACCACTAATATAAAGCAGGTAACTCTGGTGAAATGGCAATTTAAAAACCGGCATTGTAGTTACCGGGATTTCCAATAATTTTTTATTACTCTTAAATTTCCAGTTGTATGGTTTTAACGGAAAAAACCCTTCTTTAAATGACCCGAATAATTCTTTGCGGTTTTCTTTTTCTTCTTTTGACAAATTTGATTTTGCAAAATAATACTTGCGCAACAAAGGAGAGATATAAGTGGGTAAAGTAGAAGCATCAAAAATGTAATTTCTTTTTTGCAGCACTTCCAGCAAATCCACACTCCAGCTAAAGCCCGGGCCACGAAACATATTGGTACGATGACCTGTTGCTGTTACAATAGCTTCTTCTGCCATTTCAATTTCCGCTTCAATCTTTTCTTTAGAATATGTTTTTAACCAGCTTTCGTGATGAAAAGAATGATTACCGATCTCGTGCCCTCTTTCAATGATACTCCGGAGTACTTTATGATTTTTTTCTATGGCTGCATCCTGGCCTACCACAAAAAAAGTGATCTTCATATTCAGCTTATCAAATACATCTAAAAATATCGGTACCACAATATCCAAATAAGAAGGGAAGCTCTCCCATCCTTCATCACCATGCACTTTCATGTAAGACCATTGGTCGTCAAGGTCCAGTGATATGCTTGCAGGTATTTTCTTCTTTGCCATTATTATCCTGTAATTTCTTTAAGTTTTGTTTCTGCCACTCTTATGGTTTCATTTACATTTAACGTGCCATCCAGTATATAAGAGGTGTTCACTATATACACATTGGGAATTGATGTAGTGATTGCAGGCAGGTTTACCGAATAGTCTTTTGTTAATACTGTAATTACATGTTTTGCTCTTGCCACGCCAACAAATTTTAAATTATCATCTGTTAACCAGGGATACATTTTTTTAAAATTTGTAATAAAGAATTTTTTTATTTCTTCATCAGAATAATTAAACAACGGATCGGCAGGGCTTACATATTTGGGCAAATAAACTAAATTATTATTACCAAAATGTTTCTTATCTACCAATGCACTCATTTCAATTACACCGGTAAAGGGCACCCATGAGTCGGTAATATTAGTGACATAAAAATTACTGATGGGCTTATCTAACAAAACTGCCACACAAATAACACCGAGGTAATTGATATTATTAAGTTTCTGTGTTTCTGTATCAGAAAGGCCAACGCAAAGTTTTGCAGAAAGCCCGGATGGTAATGTGGAAATTACTTTATCAAACTCTTCAAATAAACCATCTGTAAAAGATATTTGTGCCTTACCACTTGCGGCGGATTTTATTTCACTGGCTACATAACTGGTTTTAATTTCCACGCCTTCATCAATCAGTTTTTGTTTAAAGGCATTGATAATTACTTTGTATCCCCCGGGCACGTACCCAAACATTTCTTTTTTTAAGCCGCTGCGCCTTGCACCATATAAGCGCTGAATAGTGGCCCAGATGAAAACCGCAGATGTTTTGGTATAGCTTTCACCAAGTTTAGCTCTTAAAAGCGGCAACCATATTTTATTAAACGTATTAGAGCCTGACCATTTTTTTAACCATTCTGTTACAGGTACTTTTTCAAGTTTTTTCCAGTTCTTTATTCTTGATGCTACTAAAATGGTAAGGCCAAGGCGAAACTTATCAATTAAATTAAGTGTGGGAAATTTTAAAAACTCTATTGTATCCGACATAGAGTAGAGTTTCCCATTCATATAAAAACCGGTTTTTGTTTCTACCCATTCAATTTTATCTTCTAATCCAATTTCTTTTAAAATTCCCCTGGTTCCAAAATCTGATAAAAGAATAACGTGGTAAAATTTATCCCACTCCACATCATTCATTTTCCATGAACTGGCCAGCCCGCCAAGTTCGGGTGCAGCTTCAAACAAGGTTACTTTTTTGCCCTGCTGTGCCAGCCGGAGTGCTAAAGTCATACCCATAATTCCGCCACCTACGATTCCGTATTTTTCTGCTTGCATTATTATTTATTTCAATGGTTAGGATTAGTTACATCAAAAACTGCTTTTGCCAGTCTATGGTTACTTTTAATCCTTCCTCAAGGTCCCAATGAGGCTTAAAATCAAGTGTAGAACAGAGTTTGGTGATATCGGGTACCCTTCTCATTACGTCTTCGTAATTACCAAATGTTGAGTAAGGAATATAATTAAGCTGAGGTTCTGAATCTTTACCGTTAACTAATTTCCATATTAATATAGCAAGATCTTTAATGGTTATTTCGGCATCAGATTTTGGTCCGGTGTTAAATATTTCATTATCTGACTTATCATTTTCTATACATGCTACCAATGCATTTACGGTATCATCAACAAAAGTGAAAGTCCTGGTTTGAGAGCCATCACCATGTATATCGATCGTTTCTTTTTTAAATGCCTTTTCTATAAAAACAGATTGTGGCCCGCCCCACCAGGTAAGGTTTTGATGAGGGCCGTAAGAACCAAAGAAACGTGTGATAGTATATTTCAGGCCGTACTCGTCGTGATTGGCAATAATATATTGTTCGCCATACATTTTTGATAAGGCGTAAGCCCAACGTTTAACTGTTGTTGGTCCCATCACCAGGTCAGATGTTTCGGCAAATGGTATATTAGGATTTTTACCATATACATCAGAAGTAGAAGCGAAAAGGATTTTTGATTTATCCATAATACACTTGTGTACCACATTCCTCAGCATCAGGTAGTTTTCTTCAAGTGTTCTTAATGCATTTGTATAGCGGGGAATTTTCTGCGATGCCAGGTGAACAATAATATCAGCTTTAACATCTTTAAGCATCAGTGGGTTTGCAATATCCCCGCTGATGAATTCAAAATTTTTATTGTCTTTAATAGGCTCTATATTTCTTAAAAAACCGTAGTTGAGATTATCAATTCCTATTACAGTATGGCCTCTTTCCAGTAATGTTTTTGCAAGATTAGAGCCAATAAATCCAGCTACCCCAGTGATTAATACTTTCATCGTTAGTTTTGTTAGGTATAAGTGTTTAAATATATAGTACGTAATTCGATTATGTCTTCTTTTAAAATTAAAATTCAATTAAAAAGCATTCTTATCCCCTTTAAAAACCTGATATACAGTTAAGAAGAGAATTTGAATATCAAGCCATAGCGTCCAGTTTTCTAAATACCATAAATCTTTGTTTACCCTCATTTTAATCTGGTCGGGATTAGTGATCTCTCCCCTGTATCCATTTACCTGTGCCCAACCGGTGATACCTGGTTTTAAAAACTGGCGTATCATATATTCATCTACAAATTTGGAATAATCAGTAGTATGTTTAAGCATATGAGGCCTTGGGCCTACTAAACTCATTTCACCCTTAAATACATTTATAAACTGTGGAAACTCATCTAAACTGGTGCGCCTGATAAACCTGCCTATTTTTGTAACCCGGCTATCATTTATAGTAGCTTGTTTTAAATCGGCATCTTTATTCTTGCGCATACTGCGGAACTTATAGCAGTAAAAAGGTTTTTTATTTTTTCCTGTACGTAATTGCGAAAAGAAAACCGGTCCCCGTGATTCCAATAAAATTAACAACCCAAGTATAGGTACCAGCCACGATAACACGAAAACAATTACTAAAAGGCTCACTACAATATCCAGTGCTCTCTTTTTTATCCTGTTGCCTACATCATCTAATGGTTCGCTGCGTAAAGAAAGAATGGGCAGTTCTCCAAAATATTCAATATGCACATCCCTGGTAATGAATACCGAAAGATTAGGTACGATCTTAAAGCGGATGCATTCTTTTTCGGATTGGTACATTAAGTCGTAAATATCTTTATTCTGTTCCGGTGTTATGGTAGAAAATATTTCTGACACTTCAAATTCTTTGGCTACCTGCAAGGCCCTGCTCACATCTGTAATAATGGGGTAATGCGATAACTCATGTACATTTTTATCATCTTCAATAAAACCTAAGAGCTGTGTATTGATACCATCCTCTTCAAAATATTTGGCCAGTTTTTTTGCGGTATCATTATAGCCAAGTATGATCACCTTTTTTATAAGGTAGTGGCTGTTTTTAAAATATTTTTTTATACCAAGATATAAAAAGCGGTTACCCAACAGGCCCACACCAAAAGCTCCCATACTAATTACAATAAACAATCTTGATATGCGGAACTCACGTGAAAAGAACAGGTAAAAAAGTATGCAGATGATCCAGAGAAAATAAACCTGTGCGGTACGTTTAGTAAAATTGTCAAAAAACAAAATTATTTTACCGGCATAGGTTCTAAGGAAAAAAGAGAGGAGTAACCAGGCTGCAACTGAAATGGTCCAGTATTGAAAGTAAACACTCCAGTAATCAACCGGTATACTTTCGGTGAAAAAGAATTTACAGATAATGTAACCTAGCGTAAGGGCAAACAGATCCAATATCACAAGGGTCATTTGTAAGTATCGTTCAAACTGCTTGTTCATACTGTAATGGTAAATTTATTGTGGTGTTTTAAATACTTTAAAAAACTATTATATAACGCTGATTTTATATTTTAAATATGTTTTTATAAAAATTAATCAGCTTTTTGCTTTCATGATTCCATGATAATTCGTTTACTACCCTGGCATAACCATATTCGCCCATTTTCTTCCTTTCTTCCGGCCTGTCTAACAGCCATATTATTTTATCCGCAAAATCTTCTGTAGATGTATTATCAGCATATAAAGAAGCATCTAATGCAGATAGTCTTCCTTCTTTAAGATCAAATTGTACAATTGGTTTTTTAAGCGCCATATATTCCATGATCTTATTCATGGTAGAAAGATTATTCATTTCAGTTGGCTTATCGGGGTTTACACAAATGTCTGCGGTATTCAATACATCAACCAATGTAACATCATCCACCCTGCCATAAAAATCAACATACTCACCTAAGTTCATGTCTTTGGCCTGTTGCTGAATTTTCTCCAGTTCTGTACCACCGCCGATGATGGCAAACTGTACATCATTACGTTTTGCAATGATCTGTTTTGCAGATTCAAGTAACAGATCTAAACCTTCCTGCTCTCCAATTACACCAACATAACCAATCAGAAACTGGCGGCCTTTTTTATATTGTATATTGCCATCACCCAATTTTAAGCGATCCAGCTTAGGGCCACTTCTTACCACCTGCACTTTTTCAGGAGGCATTTTTCCCCTGCGTATGGCAATCTCTTTATAAGATTCGTTGGTTGCAATACTATAGTTTGCGGTTGCAAAAGTTAAGCGTTCTGCCAGCATTAAAAATTTATAAAAAAGCCCTTTCTTATTATACTTGGCAATGTATAATTCCGGGTTAATATCATGATGATCAAAAACATACTTCACACCAAATATTTTATAAAAGATAGCTACTAAAAATATAAGGTCGGGTGGATTACAGCCTTGTATTACATGAAACCTTTTCTTGCAATAGATCTTAAAGCTTAAAAAAGATTCCCAGAATAATGCCATGGAATACTCCAGCATATAACCCCAGGCTCCTTTTGCCTCAAATGGTAATGAATGGCGGTAAATATCTATCCCGTTAATTACTTCGAAAGATTTCGTGTATCCCTTCATTTTAGGGCATATAATAGAAACCTTAGCCCCGTTTTCCATCAGGGTATTCGCTTCCTGCCACACTCTTCTGTCGAAGGGAACCGGTAAATTTTCAACTACTATTAATATGTGTTTTTTCTCAAACATGCTTTTTATTTACCAGTTAATTCCTTTGTAATTTTTTTTAGCTCTCAACGCTTCGGGCAATCGTACCATATCTACAATTACAGTTGTATCAGGTGTTTTTTCTAATACTTCCAGGTATTCTTTTTCCTTATTATTAATCACAATTACATCTACATCTTTTCCCAGTTCGTTGATATCACTTACCATAAGTTTAGAAAGATGCGGAATATGATGATCGATGTAGGCTTTGTTTGTACCTGTAAGATTAGAAAGGTAGATATTTTTATCGTAAATCTTTACTTCGTAACCCTTGCCCAGCAAGGTTTCCACTACAGTAACCGCCGGTGAATTACGTAAATCATCCGTGCCGGCTTTAAAACTTAATCCTAAAAAACCGATTCTCTTTTTTTCGGTGTGTTGTATCAATTCCACTGCACGGTTTATCTGCAGTTCGTTCGATTTATTAATGCTTTCAATTACCGGCACATTTACATACAGGTCGTGCGCCAGTGTTTGCAACCCTTTTAAATCTTTTGGCAAACAAGAACCGCCAAATGCAAAACCGGGTTTAAAATAATACGGCGAAATATTCAACTGTTTATCCTTACAGAATATTTCCATCACTTTGTGTGAATCAATACCCATCTCGGCACAAATATTTCCCACTTCGTTACCAAAAGAAATTTTAAGCGCATGAAAAGTGTTGTTTACATATTTCATGATCTCTGCAATTTTAAGATCAGTAACAATAACTTCTCCGGGTAACTGGCGATACAGGCTGGCTACTTTTTCAGCTGCATCAGCATTATCGGAACCTATCAGTGTTAATGGCGGATTGTAATAATCATCAACTGCAGTACCTTCTCTTAAAAACTCAGGATTATCTACAATAGCAAAGTCAACATTTCTTTTTTTACCTGATACTTCTTCTACAATGCTGGCAAACTTATCGCAGGTACCGGGCATAATGGTAGAGCGTATAGCAATAACATGAAAATCTTTTTTCTCTTTTATACCGAGGCCGGCAATTTCTGCAACCTTAAAAATATAACTCAGGTTAAGATGCCCTTTATCACTGCTCGGTGTTCCCACAGCAATAATACTGATGTCGGTTTTAAGAATAGCTTCTTTTGAATCGGTAGTGGCTTCGATATTGCCTTTAGCTCTTTGATCTGCAATGATATGGTCGATATCTTTTTCGATAATAGTTGCTTTACCGGCATTTATCTGGTCTACTTTAGTCTGGCTCACATCCACACCAATAACGTGATGACCGTTCTTTGCTAAACAGCCCACGCTTACGCAGCCTACATAACCTAATCCGAAAATACTGATGTTCATAATTAATTAATTGATATTATTGTTTCCAGTTGAATATTCCCCGAAAATTGCAGGGAACAAAGTATTGTATTGGTTTGTTCTTTATGTAAAAATGAATTGGAATACCATCCGGTTATTTCAGGATGTAGTTGTCCGTTTAATAATACGGCTTTTAATTTTTGATCTGTTCGTAATTGCACATTTCTTCCGTTTTTATTGATCAAGGTAAAATTATGCTCATCATTTTTTTGTACGCTTATTGCCGGATGCAAATGAAACGGTACTTCTATAAAGCAGCTGGTATTTTTTGTTTCGATAAAATCAGTAATAGTAATCTTCAGTTGAACTTTATCAAAAACTACCTCCCTGGTATGACTTACACCTTGTTTTTCGTAGCCATTGTGCGTTGCTTTGATGGTATCAGTGGTTTCAGTTGTTTCAGCTTTAAGTACTGTACACTTATAATGATTCAACCACAGGGTAGAACCTGCAAAGTCTGCCTGGTTAAGTTTATTTACCCTGATGGTATTATGCGCCAGTGTGCTTACAAAATAATTACGCCATTCGGGTGCAGTGTGATAGGTATACGTGCCGGGATCAACAAAAACGGGTTGCCCGTCTACATGCATAAAAAACGATAATGCATCTGCATGCCCATGTGCTGCTATAGAAAGAAATCCCAACGGAGCTGCATCAAAATGAAAATAAACTTCTTTATCGCCTTCTTTTTTTCTGCAATAAAAATGTCCTTCTTCGGTATAAAATGCTGAGCCCTCTGCAATGCTTTTATTTTCTACAGCCTCAAATGCTTTTTTACCTGCTGCACCAAACAACAATTGATTCTTTGCATCAAAGCCATTTGATTTTGCTTTAAGCACCGGATCGTTAAATATTATAGCACCTGAACTTAATATAGATTTAAAATTATTGAAGTGGTGATCAAAATCAACAATAAAACATTTTCCATCGTCTTCATCGCCATACTTTGGAAAATTGCCTTTACAATCCAGAAAGCTGCAGATATAATTAAATATTTGATGCAGCTGTTCTTTGTATTGTTTTGAAAAAGGATGTCCTGAATTTTCTCCTGCTACATAAGCCACTAAAAAGAAATCGGTAATAAACTGAATGTACTCTGCCGCTTCTTCTTTATTCACCCCATTTTTTGAATGCTGTTTTATAATTTCAGTTTCAAGCCCCTGTTGAGAATAGCTGATCCATTTTGGCGATTCGTTAAAAGACCATTTTACCGAAGCCACAAACAAACCTGCATATTCGGAAATAAGATGGTTATTAGCGGATGAATATTTTGAAGGATTCTTATAGGAATATACACAATGCTGATGTATCATTGGCAACCAATCGTTGGTAACAAATGTTTTAAATGCATTGTTGTCTTTCATCAATTCATCTGCCTTAATTACTTCCCAGCAAAGAAACCAGTTGATCAAACGTAAGTTCACTTCAATATTGCTATACCAGTTTACGCCTGCCAGGTAAGGATTACTTTCTTTCCAGGATTGATTAATACTGATGAACTGGTTAAGTGTAGCTGCGTCTTTTGTTTGATGGTACTTAATTGCCACCTGCATTAAAAACTGCATGCGGTTAATTTCCCACACACATTTTGCAGAAAGATCTGGGTCTTGCCTGATGCTTATACTTTTTGCAAAAGAAAGCGGGAAACTTTTTCCTGAAAAAATGTCCCTGTGCCAATCGGCAGCTTGTATATTTTTATAATTGAAATTCTTTCCAAAAATATGTATCTCATCATCATGCAGCGTTACCTCCTTCTCAAAAGCAGGTTGCAATAGTTGCTTTGAAATTATATTATTAAGCGCAGCAACAGGCTTGCCCTGGTAAACTCTTTGTTCCAGTTGCTTTATCATCATTTGCTTTATCCTGTAGGGGAATTCAGCAATTGAAAAAGTTTTAAGCCGGTTGATGTAGAAATTACTCATTTATCAGGGTATCTAACGACGTACTATAGTTTCTTTTTGTTTGAATACTTTCCACAGCTAAAATTGCGGTATAGCTATTTACTAAAAGCGATTGAAAAGAAATTGGTGCCACACCGCTCTTTATTGATTTTGCTAAAACCGACATTTCTTCTTTCTGCCCTTTATCAATCATTAAAAATTGTTTTTTAGATACGCCGCCGTCTTTGTACACCGTTACTGTTTTAAAATTGTCGAATTCAATATTGGTTCTGTAACCAGTGATCAGCATTTTTTCTTTGGCATATTTTTTATCGCCATCTGCCAGGTAAGCAATTACGCAGGTTGATCCGTTACTGAATTTGATATTGATAAAAGTATTGTCCTGCTCGGGCATACCTTCTACTGCCGTTGCACTTGCAAACACTTCTACCGGATCTGCATCCAGCAAATATTGCAGTGTATCAATAAAATGACATACTTCTCCAATTACCCTTCCACCTTGTTCAGGCGATTGGTACCATTTATCCATTGGAATAAAACCGGCATTTACCTGGTAGTAAATTGAATACCTGATATTTTGTTTCAGTTGCTTTTTCAGGTATTTTATTGAATCTGAATAACGCCTGTTATAACCCACCATTAATAGTTGTTGCTGTGCAGTATAACTTTTGTAGATAGCTTTCAATTCAGGTATTGATATAGCTAATGGTTTTTCTACATACACATGTTTGCTTTTGTCTAAAGCATCTACGACCATTCTTGCATGCTGGTTATGGCGGGTTGCAATAACAACGGTATTAATGTCTTTATCAGCAAGCATTTCGTGATAATCAGTAGTTGCATACCTGAAACCAAATTTTTGTGCTTTATCTTTTGCATTGATACCCGTTGCAGTAGCAATACCAATAAGGTTAGCTTCTTCCTTTAAAAAAGGCATCAGCATAGTGCTGGCATAATTACCGGCACCAATAACACCAATAGTTGCTTTATCAGATCTGATCGCTTTATCATTAGGGATGTTTACCCTTTTTGTTGTGGTATCAATATCCGTATCGTACTTTAATACTACACCCAAATAATCTTCTTTACCGGCTTTAATATCCAGGAATGCTTTTTCTGAATCATTAAAACTAAACTGGTGTGTAATGAGTTTTGAAAAATCTATTTTGCCATCTTTTAAAAGTTGCAAAATAGACATCATGTTACGTTGCTCTGTCCACCTTACATGGCCTACCGGGTAATCGATTCCTTTTTCTTCATAGATGGGATCATATCTTCCCGGACCATAAGAGCAAGAGAATCTAAAATCCAGTTCTTTATGATAATACAAGTCCCACGGCAGATCCATTTTTGTAATGCCGATATCAACGATCTTCGCTTTGTGTCTTGCTATTTTTCCGGCAAGAATAATAGGATCGTTGCTTTGGGTGCCGGTGGTTATAATTATCGAATCGCATCCAAAGCCATTGGTAAGTGAACCTATCTCCTCTTCAAAATTATTTTTTGTTGCAGCCTGGGCAAAATAGGCACCGTTACTTATAGCAAGGTCACATTTGCTTTGCGAAATATCAAAACCAAAAGCCCTGCATCCATTGGCATTAATAATCTGAACCAATATCTGGCCTAACAAACCCAATCCAATTACTGCAACATTCTCTCCTATCTGAGATTCTGTTTGCCTGAAGCCCTGCATGGCAACTGAAGCAATAGTTGCAAAAGAGGCGTCTTTTAAATCAACTCCATCCGGTACTTTAGTGCAAAGGTTTTTAGGTATAAAATTTACTTCGGCATGATTGGCATAGCCTGCTCCGCCACAAGCTACCATGTCCCCTACTTTTAAATTGTCTACGCCTTTGCCCACTTCTATCACTTCCCCTGTAAGGCTGTAACCCAATGGCGACATAGAATCCAGCTTATTCATCACTTTTCTATAGGTTGCTACAGGGCCTAATTGTGTGAGGGTATTTAAAACATCTTTTACCTGCTCGGGTTTTTTCTTTGCCATTTGAAAATAGCTGAGGTCAGCATTTTTCAATTTCATGATCTCGGTACCCACACTCACTGCAGAATAAACCGTTTTTACTAAAACGCCTCCGGCTTTACAAACCGGCACTGGTAATTCTTCCAGCGTTAATGAATTTCTTTTAATATTCTGAGCTAATTGTTTCATCCTGCTTTAATTGTTTATTGTTTATACCGAAAAGGCATAAACGAAATTTGTATGCTATTTATTTATTGAGTAATTTATAATTAGGGTGTTGTTTCAGTTTAAGGTAATGTTTCAGTTTTAAAATCTATTTTAATTGACCATGCAAGTTACTGCAATGCCCAACAATTCATTTATAATCCTTGTTACTATACTGTAACCACATTAATACCGGCACCTTGTACCTGGGAAAGTATAAACCTGTACTTCCCGTTTTTTGTACGTGGTATCCTGTCTACATATTCAAACGTAATTTTCATTCCACTTCCCAGCCTTACTCTTGCTTCTTGTATAATTTGTTCTTCGTCTTTTTGTGTGTAGTTTTTATCCTTCACCACTTTTAAAATAATAGTTTCTTTAGTTGGTTGCACAATCTGTGCTTCCACTACATTCACTGCATCTTTAAACAGGTGATCTAAGCGGCCAACTATTTTTCCTTCCGGTGTTATTACATAATCTTCTATCCTGCCTTCTACTTTATCTATCAATAATCCTCCTCTGCCGCATTTGGCAACCTGGTTTACTGCCACAGTTACCATATCTCCCACATCATAGCGTATCAATGGAAAAGCGGTGTTGTTAAAATTAGTTGATACTACCCTGCCTGTTTCGCCTGGCTTACAAGGTTGGTTATCTTCGTTCAATATTTCCACCACACTGTGTTCTTCTTTTAAATGCAGTTCGCCACATTCGCATTCTACAATATTGGCGCTCATTTCTGATGTGCCATACCAGTTAAATACTTTTACATTAAACGATTCTTCGATGGCCTGCCGCTGAAAATCCAACAAGCTTTCTGATGCAGTGAATACAGCTTTAAGCTGCAGTTTTTTCTTACCGTATTTTTTATATGCCAATGCCAGCAAATACATCGAAGATGGATAACCATGCAAGAGCAATGGATCAAATTTTTCTAATTGTTCAATATAAAATGGCAAAGTTTCGCTGCTCATGTGATATGATGAAAAGAACAAATGATTGTTCGCTTTATCAAACGCCCAGAACGGTGGCTTTGTTCTGCCTGGTATTGCAACCGGGTGTCCGGCACATGCTGCAATTTTATCTTTCCCTTCAAAGCTTGCCCCTCCCCATCTGTAATGCATTTCCCTGAATGCATACTCGTACTGGTAAGCCTGTTCACTTAAGGGAAATACCATTGCCGAACCGGTGGTGCCGCTGGTATGCCCCCAATAAACTTTTTTACCCGCCGTGTTATAAAACTCTTTGCTGTTTCTTTTTACTGTTTGCTTAGCTAAAACCGGAAAATCACCTAATGCAATTGTATCCGATGCCAGCAATGTTTTATAAGGTTCATTCTGCTGGTAAAAAGGAACCTCTTTTATTGCCGCAAAAAAAGCAGCCAGTTTTTGTTGCTGGTAATTTTTCAATTCTGCTTCTTTCCAATACTGTGCTTTATCTAAAAATGCAATCTGTTCTTTAAAAAAAGGGCCAAAACGTTTTTTACGCTGCTGCATACCATATGCAGAAGTAATAAATACTTTGAAAGGATAAGGTGCCTTATCAAACAAGTCTTTTATAAATTTATTTCCGTAACCCATTCGTTATTGCGTACTACTTTAAAACTTATGAAATACTACCCAGGTTCCTGATACTTAATTCCAAACACAAAAAGGCCCATAGCTTATCTGCATGATCAATATTTTTATTTACATGCAGGTCAAAACATTTTTGTATCACTTTAATATCAATAAAATCTTTTTGTACAGAAGTATTGATCGCATTCTGCATCATGTCTTTCAACTCATGCGATAGCCAATGCTTAATAGGCAGATCGAAACCTACTTTTTTACGATAGATAATTTCCGGATCGATATATCTTGCTGCCAGCTTTTTGATCAGGTATTTTGATACTTTATCTTTCATTAGTAAATCTTCGCTGATACCAGCAGAATAGTTTACCAACTGATGTGCTAAGAACGGCACCCTCAATTCCAACGACGCTCCACTTGTAGAGCGATCAGAACGATTGAGCAGATCATTAGGCAGCCTGTCTTTTATATCGATATCCAAAGCATGCTTGATATCATATGCTTTTTTAGGATCGTCGTTATTATAGGTTTTTATCAGCTCACTCATCAGGTGAGGCTCAAAAATTACTGCTGTACCGTAAAATGTAGGCTTATTCAAAGCATTGTACAAAAAGTTGTAGTGCTTGGAATAATTTTTAAATAACGATACCACACCTGATTTAAATGGAACTGCCCTGCCAATAGTTTTATGTATTTTATTGGTCCAGTTAAAATATTTATAAGAGTTATAGCCTGCAAAAAGTTCATCGCTGCCTTCGCCTGCAAGAAGCACCCTGTAATTCATGTCGTGGGCATACTCGGAAATTTTATACAGCAATAAGGCAGAGGGGTCAGCAACAATATCATCCTGGATAGTGATCCAGTTATCAATACTGTTTAAAAAATAATCAGCATCTACTTTTATTTCGTTGTACCCGATATTGAATTGCGTACATATTTTTTTAGCGTATTCTGATTCATCATATTTTTTATCGTGGAAGCCAACTGTAAAAGCATTGAGGTTACTGGTTTGTTTAGATGTAAGTGCAGCAATTAAAGATGAATCCACGCCACCACTTAAGAAAAGCCCAACTGGCACATCAGCTACCAACCTGTTTCTTATGGCATCGTTAAGTAATGCTTCAATTTCATCAATGGTTTTATTTTCATCCGTATGTGTGCTGGTGATTGCATCTCTCTGCCACCATACTTTTATCTCACTGCTTTTTTGTGTTTTGGTATCAAACTCTAAATATGAACCCGGAGTTAACTCCATGATATCATCAAATATAGTTGCCGGTGCTTTAAATGCCCGGTTAAGATAATACTGCCATAGCTTAGAATGATTCAATCTTTTTTGAGAAAAGATAACCAGTGGGGTAATGGTAGATGCAAAAGCAAATACTTCGTCTGTTTCAATAAAGTATACCGGTTTGATACCTACCCTGTCTCTGCAAAGTGTAAGTAGCTGGCTGGCCTTGTTATAATAACCAAAACCAAACATAGAGTTGGTTTTGTGTAAGAAGTTGATGTATTCTTTATGCAATCCCTTCAGCAGTACTTCTGTGTCCGATTTTTTTACATAGGTCTCGTCGGTGTACTTAAGGTCTTTGTAATTGTATACTTCGCCGTTATAAGTAATTACGCCATTGGTATCTTCCATAGGTTGCCTGGCATTACCAATGTCGATAATGGAAAGCATGTTATGATAGAAAAATAAATTGGGCGTAACTTCAAACGCATTAAATTCATCAGGCCCTCTTTTGTGTTGTTTTTCTCTTACAAGATCTTCAAACTTTTTTAAAAGCCTGGTATCTGTTTGCTTTTTAAAAAAAATCCCGGCTATCCCACACATACTAAATGTTTTAATTTTAAGAATTTAATTTAAGTATTCAAATAACAAGCGTTTATTATTAATCTGATTGGGCATTGTATTAATACTGCTAAATCTTTTTCAAATACTCCAGTACTTTATCTACTATTTTAGCTGCTGTAAATTTTTCTGCCAGCACCAGGTTATTATCCCTCATCTTTTGTTGCAGGTTTTTATCCTTCATCAGGTTGGCAATTTGCTTAGCCAGCTGTGCAGGATTTTTTTTCTCTACCCACAAACAATTTTCATATTCCTTAAAATAATCTGTAGCCGCCCTTATATTGGTGGTGATCACAGGCCGCCCTGCGCCTACTGCCTGAAAAACTGCCATTGGAAAACCTTCCGAATGATAGGTTGGAAGAATAGACATCTCACAATTAGCATAATAATACCTTGTTTCACTTTCAGGAATATGCCCTAGTGTTTTAATGTTTTCTTCTAACCCATAAGTTTTAATCAATCCCTGTACTTCATCAAACAAAGGCCCGTTTCCTAAACAAACTAACCTGAAATCAAGTGATTCTTTTTTAAGTAACCGGCATGCTTCTACCAGGTCAATTATGCCTTTTTCATACATAAACCGGCCAACAAAAAGTAACACGCTTGTTGATTCAGCAACACCGATCGTCTTTTTAAATTCAGGATCGGGTGCGTATAAACTTTTATCAATCACATTAGCAGTAACCTGAACTTTTTCAGGGGCCAATCCAATACTTAAAAAATTATACTTTTCTTCTTCAGATAACAACAGAAAAAGATCCGTCTTACGAAACAGGTATTTCTTTAACAGGTTTGTTTTTGAAAACAAGATCTCGTTTTGAGAACCGTGAATTTTTAAAACTATTTTACCTTTTATATTACCTCGTTTTAAAATAAAAACGGTAATCGCATCCCTGATCACTGTTTTAAAATCGAGCCCTGTATTCAAATAAATAAAATCACTCTGTTGTGCTGCCGCCTGTTTTTTTATTTCAACTGCATTTTTTATAATGAGTTTAAAACTGTTGATCAATCCGTTTACCGATCCCCAGTTGCCATACGTACATACTATTGTTTGAAAACCACGGTTTTGAAATTCAACTATTTCAGATTGTGCAATTTCCTTATGAGATGTACCGTGTATTCCAAATAATATTTTCATTACTTCATTTACTGTTTAAATTACAACACTTCAAATACAGCAACCTGCTTTACTTCTTTTGATTGGCTTTAATAAAGTCAGCCACTTCTTTAGATTTTTCAAGATACCCGAACTCACGTAAAGCAACGGCTCTTCCATTTTTTGCCACATTGAGCGATTGTTCGTAGTGGTCAAAAATGTAATCGATCTTTTTTGCTATCGCTGCCGGGTTATTAGGCTCCACAATAAAAAGCGTTTCATTATCGGTGAAATATTTATCTATATCTCCCACCCTCGTAGCAATAATTGGTTTTGCCGTCATGCAGTATTCACCCAATTTCCATGGAAACCCATGATTAGCAAACGGGCTGTTGGACCTGCATACAAACAAAGCATCTGCCATAGTATTATAGCATAACAATTCATCTGCATTTACAAATCCAACCATCTTCACTTTATCTTCTAAATTATACTTCTTAATATGATCCCTCACCCTGTCCATCAAAGTAACGTTGGCACTTTTGCCGGTCATTACAAACTCTGTATCAGGATATTTTTTTACCGTTTCTGCAAATGCTTCAATCAGGTAGAAGAGGCCGTCTTTTTCAGCAAACGATCCGCTATATACTAACAAGCGCTTGCCTTTAAATGCGGCTGTCATTTTTTCTTTCACTTTTTCAAAAGACTCCCTGTTCATACCCTTGTAAATTTCTTCAGAAACCAAAATGGGGTTTATCAGAATTTTACTTTCGGGTAAATACTTAAGGTAATGCTGTTTTAAAGCAGAAGAAATAACAATTAATCCCGAAGAAAATTTCGGCAATAACCATTCTGAAAGCTGCTGGCTTTTATGATTGAAAAAACCTGCAATGCCTTGAAAATCTTCATTCAAAGAAGCTTTTTCTACCAACCAGAAATAAATAGGTATCCTGAATATAGCGCAGGTGATGATAATTGGCGCATCACGAATGACGTCTACTATACCGCCCAGGATAACTGCATCCAGTTTTTTATGTTTATGCCTGCTTCGGATAAGCCTTGCCGTTTTAATAACCGCTAAAAAGTTATCGATAAACCGAAAACCTTTTTTTATGTCTTTGCTATCCTTTACAAAATAATAAGGTATGCCATCAAAATGCCCATACTTCTTTTTATTAGCAGACAGTTTTTCTCTTTTACGGCCATAAGGAATAACAAGAAAAGCATTCTCATTATTTTCTCTTAAACCCTGCATGAGCAAACTTACATGCACGCTATGTGCACCGCCAAACGGAAAGTCTACGGAATCTACTAACAACAAATTCATTGTACAGCTGGTTTATTTAACGGCTTTTGCTACCTGTGCAGAAATCCAGTTGTAAGTTTTGGTGATACCATCTTTTAAAGGTGCAGATGGAGCCCAGTTCAACTTTTCTTTAATTAATTTATTGTCAGAGTTTCTTCCTCTTACGCCTAATGGGCCAGGAATATTGCTGATGTTGATCTTTTTACCAGAGATACCTGCTACCATAGCAGCAAGATTATTGATAGAGATCATTTCATCAGAACCAATATTTACCGGTCCGCTGAAATCAGAATGTGTTAGTTTTAAAATACCTTCCACACATTCGTCGATGTATAAAAATGAACGGGTTTGTTTACCATCACCCCATACTTCAATAGTACCGCCGTCCTGTGCTTCTGCAACTTTTCTGCAAAGAGCAGCCGGTGATTTTTCTTTACCGCCTCTCCAGGTACCTTCTGGCCCAAAAATATTATGGAACCTTCCCACACGGGCTTCAATACCATGGTTACGCTGGTAAGCTAAATACAAACGTTCGCTGAATAATTTTTCCCAGCCATATTCACTATCAGGATTTGCTGGATACGCTGATTCTTCGCTGCATTTTGGATTATCAGGATCTAGTTGGTTATGTTCCGGATACATACATGCTGATGAAGAATAGAAAACTCTTTTTACACCAGCTTTATGCATTGCATCAAGGATATTTAAATTAATGGTTGCAGAGTTATGCATTACATTAGCATCGTTATCACCGGTGAAGATATATCCTGCACCACCCATATCTGCAGCTAACTGGTACACTTCGTCTATACCACCTTGCATAACCAATTTACAAAGACCGGCGTCAGTTAAGTCGCCAATAATAAATTCATCGGCGGCTGTTTGTGAAAATTCCGGGTGTTTTAAATCCACACCACGAACCCAAAAACCGTCTTCTTTTAATTTTCTTACCAGGTGGCTGCCTATAAAACCACCAGCGCCGCATACTAATGCAATTTTCTTTTTCATAATCTAATTTTAAGTATAAAGTTTTACTGTTTTATTTTTATTACAATCAATATTATTGCTTGTAAATAAACTTACTGTTAAGTTGCCGTATAGTTTTTATACCGGCAATTTGGCTATTTCTTTACAAGGGCTTCCTGCTGCCACCACATTTGCAGGAATACTTTTAGTTACTAAACTATTAGCGCCTATCACAGTATTCTCCCCTATTTCCACACCCTTTAAAACCACCACATTAATACCCAGCCATACATTATCACCAATGATCACCGGTTTGGCTTCTCCTACTCTTGTATCACCCGGATGCCAATCAGAATCTGTAATTAAAGTATTGGCACCACAACGAACATTTTTACCAATTTTAATAGAACTGAATGCACCTATTACCGTACCACTAAAGCCGGCATTATCTCCTATTTCAAGTTGCGCCACTTCTGTAAGTGTGGATACCATACAAGGCCTGTCTACCCCTATAAGATTAGAATTAGGCCTTGACAGAAATTCGCAATTATCGCCAATTGTAATAGATGATTTCGGATATCTTTTAAAATAACATTTACCATCAAACCTGGTGTTGCTTCCTATCTTTACACCCCACCACCATGCAGACAATAGATTGCGCTTTCCAAAAAGAAAATGAATTCTCCGGAAAATGGTATCTGTTGTATGAGATAAATTCCTAAATTTCATCCTATGTTAAAATCGGTGGTATAACGACTTAATATTAAAAAATATTGTTGCACTACTTGCTAAATTCAATTCAGCAGGAAGCATTTTCTAAACTCTTCTCTTATTACTACACTATCTTCCCGCTCTACTGCAATTTGTTGAGCCGTAGTTGCTAACTGCTTTCTCAACTCAGTATTGTTGTATAGCTTATTGATGGCATTAATAAGAGTATTCTTATTTTTTTCGGATACAACATAGCCCCATTTGTCTTTAACTGCATATTTTGTTACTGCCGTTTGTGGGTCTCCGTAAACCAATATCGGAGTACCCGAAATCATGTATTCGCTTACTTTAGTAGGAAACGAATACTTTAAGAATTTGATACTTTCCGCATCAAAATCCTGTGGAAGCAATAACAAGTCAACACCTGCAAACTTAGCCGGCAACGCTGCATAATCAATGGGTTTCATCCATCTTACGTTTTCTTTAATTGCAACCAGTTTGTTCAAAGTTTCTGTATCCGGCGTTTGAATTTCAAATACAATGCTTTTATTAGTTGCTGCAATTTCATTTACCGCCCCGGCAATATCTGCAACAGAAGTTCCTATTCCACCACCAATACGTCCGGCATACAGTATGGTGAATTTATCTTTTACAGTATAGTCTTTAGCTACTGTGGGTTTCCAGTAATTAATATCGATAGGGTTATGGAAAGGAATAAAATCTTTACCATACCTTAACTTATATTCATCACTCATGGCCTCGCAAATACTCATCAGGATGGTCGATTTATCCAATAACTTTCTGAATTCTTTATCAATTACATTTTGCCAATAGTTATAGAAGATGCCGGGTTTGTTTATCGTAAGCGGCCAATCGTCCATGATATGTATGGCAATTGGTTTTTTTGTTTTTACCTGCAGGTCATCCACAAAGCGTATCAACTCCAGTGATGCTAATTGCGTATAAATAATATCAGGCTGATACTCACTT
Organism: Ferruginibacter sp. SUN106; assembly: GCF_050611765.1. Lineage (NCBI taxonomy): Bacteria > Pseudomonadati > Bacteroidota > Chitinophagia > Chitinophagales > Chitinophagaceae > Ferruginibacter > Ferruginibacter sp. SUN106. Next base: position 618,504 of record NZ_JBODJC010000005.1, on the reverse strand, counting down.
ATCCATTGCTCAAACTCCGGCGTTACTTTTAATTTATAAAAAAAATTGTACAGGCCAAAAAAGTGCAGCAGTGCAAAAAGTACTTTATATATCGATTGATGATTACCACTTTTTAATTTTTCGGGTGCCGGTGCTGCTGTTGTGGTATGCTCTTTTTTTACAACAGGAATAATACCGCAATGGATCTTTGGTAAAATAATATTTAATGGAAAGGGATGCAGTTTATTATTGTACCCTAACTGGTAATACATTTCACAAACGGAATCATCCAGCCCCTTAAGCAGGTTATCGTTTGAAGCTACTGCCAGCCTGTCTTTTGGCCAGCCTTTAAACAAATTGGATATGGTTACACCGCCGCCGCTTCGTTTATTAAAAGATTGCCCTATGATTAATATTTTAGGATACTGCATTTCTTAATTTCTTTTTGCCACTAGGTGGCTTTACATCGCTTAAATATTTTGTAATATCCTCGTCGGACATGTTCCTTATTTTTTTGGAATAACAAATACCTACAGAGAGCCAAACCCATATATAGAATAACCCGAAACCTGTAACAATTGTAGGATAGGTATACACCATGGCCAGCAGAATATATAAAGCCCCCGCCTTACTGAGAATATTGGAGGATCGGAAAAACCCAAGAAATATTGCCGGTAAAAAAATAAGACAGAATAATATGATATGCACCAGTCCGCCTTTGAGTATGATCTGCAGGTAGCCTGTTTCTATGATATCTCTTTTCATTGAAAGATCATTAGGGTCGAGGATAACAGGGCAATAATATTTACCATTAATACCTTTCCCAAACAACCATTCATTTTGAGTAAGGTCTTCTTTCATATATTTTTCCATAATACTCCTGGTATCTTCATCGCCACGAGACATTAAGAAATCGAACATACTGGGCAATTTTACGTTGGAGACAAAAACACTACCAACAAAAATAAAAATAACTGAAAGCGTTATTACTAAAACCGTTCTTTTAGTATGTACCAGGTAAATCATTCCTGCGCCTGCCAGTGAGGTCAGGCACAAAAACATTGCTCCCCTTCTTGCCCTGAATATTAAAAAGTAAAGGCCAATGAACATTACTGCAAAAGCCAGTCTTTTTATTTTTTTAGGATGATATAAAAAAGTAAGTAAAATAAAACCTGAAGGAAATGCCAGTACCCCAAAAAAGTTTTCAATATAAGACAAAGCTATCAGGCTCTTCCAATTAGAGTCGTGCACAATATTGAAATACACAATGATGTATACGAAAAATAAAATGCCAAAAATAGCAACAACTTTAAATGCTTTTTTATATACCGCAATACTTCTTGGAAATAACATTACCAGGGGGGTTAAATAGCCCATCATACCCATCCCCGGATCAAACATCACTTTTTTTGCAATATCGTAAGTATAGTTAGGGTCACGTATTACTATTGTAACAGAATAAATAATAAAAATAATAAAAACAACTTCCAGGTATTTGTTATCAAACTTAAATTTTACCAGGTTTATCCATGCAAAAATGATCATTGCTAATGCAATTGCCTGAAAACCCTGGCATGCTGCAGGGCTTAGTACCGGGTTATTGGTAACAGCAGTAAGATAACTGAGACAGTTAATAATAAAAGCGGCAAAGAAAAGATTTACACTTGATTGTTGTTTTTTAGATAACACAAATTCATTGCTCACATTTCTGCTGCTTTTAGTTTGCCGGTACAAAGCGGCCCTGTTCATATTTACCTGTATACTCAAAATGATCTATTGTTTACCCGGCGTAATCTTTAGTTTTTAATTAGTTATTATTTTGTTTGATATAGTCAAATAGTTCACTATGCTTTTTCATAATTACTGCAGGTTCAAAATCGGGCAGCATATAACCCCTTAATTTATTTTGCAGGCAGTATTTTACACCGTCAGCAATATCGGCCGAATCTTTATACTTTGCCAGGTACCCGTTTTCTTTATGCCTGATCATATCGGGAATGCCACCAACATTAAATCCAACAACCGGTGTGCCGCAGCATAAACTTTCCTGAACAGTTGTGGGTTGATTATCGGCCATTGAAGGCACGATAAATACATCAGCTGCATTATATACCAGCATAGTAGAATATTCATCGCCCAGGTACCCCATAAATTTTATTTTAAAAGGAATACTATCTGCTATTTCTTTACTGTAACCACTTCCAAAAATAACTACCGATATATTTTTATACGATGCATCCTGCTTTAAAATTTCCAGCGCCTTTTGTAAATAGGGCCAGCCTTTATAAGGACTGCTTACTGATACTGCTCCAAATGCAATTACTGTTTCGTTAGTATCAATATTTAATATTTGTTTTGCTGTTACTTTATCAAAAGGTTTAAACAAAGTATTATCAAGTGCATTGGGTATGTAAAACACTGGTTTGTTTTTTGTAAGCAAGGCTTCTTTAGCACAATTGTACAACCACTGGCTGGGCGACACAAAGTATAAATTGCTAAAACCGGAATACAGTTTCATCTTCTTTTTAAATTCCACTACAGACAAATCGTTTTCTTTATTGCCCATAAACATCTGGCAATTATGGCAACCGGTTTTATATTTATCGCATGTAAAGCTGTAATGGCAACCGCCCGAAATATTCCACATATCATGCATCACAATAATTACCGGCTTACCCAGTGCAGCTACTTTTGTAAAGGATTTAAAATTCATAAACCCATTTAATACCCAGTGTATATAAATAATATCTGCTTCTTGTATTTCGGGCAAATGCGTAACATCGCTACCCAGCAATGGATAAGAAAATAAGCCAAATTCCTTATTCATTTTTTTCAAAAAGAATTTTCTTATTTTTTGATCAAGCCTCGAAATGAAACGCCCTTTTTTTCCCAGGTAACTTACGTTGGGAATACTTGCTGATCCAATTTCAAGTGATACGATCTTTGATGACACATTATTTTTCACAAAAGCATTCTGAAGCCTTAACGCAGAACGTGCGGCAGACTCCATTGAATATTGTATTTGCACAACTTTTGTCATCTTCAAAATTTCTCCTAGTATTTTTTATTTACCTAGTATTAAATAAATAAAATCTCTCCAGAAGCTGGTATTCTTTAAATTAACGTAATGCCTTGCCCATATGGCAGGGTTTTTAGTTTTAGTATATTTTAAACTGTGCATGTCATCAACCTGTATAAAAATTTCTTCCTGCTTAAAATATTGCTGCGGATTAAAATAATTATTTAACACTGCAAACGATGTTTGCTCAGTTCTATGGTCGGGATGTAAAGACAGGTACTTGCACAATTCGTTCCACTGTGGAAATTCTGCAAATTTTCCTCCAGCATAAATCAACCCGGCATTTAATGGTGCATGGTTAAGAATATGCTTTTGGTTTACTGCATTAAGTAATGGTTCGCTATAATGATAGCCTACATCCTGGCACATTTTTACTACCGACCTGCTTTGTAAATCTTCCAGTACCGGTGAAGAAAACCATAGAATATCGGTATCAGAATACAGTATGGTATATTTTTCGGCGCAATAACATATGCCAACAAATTTTTTACCCCATATATCTTTTGCAGCATAGTCGTTTAAATCAGTTTTGCCTTTTGCTTTAAAGTATTCACCACAAAATTCCCAGGTAAAAATTTCTAATTGTTGTGGCCATTTAATCAGTTTTTTCTTAATTACATCCGCAGGTGTGCCGTCAGTAATAATTATTATTTCGGGTACCGTGTCCCAACTTTTATATACCGAAACCATTGATGCATTTAAATATTCAATGCCGGTTTTACCACAAAAGAAAACTAATTTAAAAGGTGATACAGGCCTGTTATCTTTTTTTATTTTACAAAACCGGGAAAGATTTAATTTACATACCAGGGCATAAAATTTGATATACAAACTGTTTTTTAAATTTTTAAAAGCCATACCTGAATCAGTTATTTTTTTATTTTTTTAACCACCATCATCCATGCTGCATTTACAAGAGATACCTCATCAATTTTAAATTTAAATGCCAGCCAGGCATAAGAAGCAACACCCAGCATTAATTCAAACCCTAACTTTAAAAATAGTGGTATGCTGATACCCGAAAAATGTAAAGCATAGTCTGTTGCCAGCACTACGCCGCTCATTATAGCGGTGATGAGTATGTATGGTTTTAGCCATTTAATTTCATCAAACCAGTTTACTTCCAATCTTTTTGACCCTATAACCAGGTAAGTAAGGTACTGCCCTGCACGGCTGATTAACGAAGCAAACACAACGTATAGTATGTCAAATTTAATTACGGCAAATATCAGGGCCATTTCAATAAGTGACGTGGCCACAAAAATCTTAAGCAACAATTTTGCTTTTCCTTGCGACAATAACAGCTCCCGCTGCACCGTAATAAATGGTTCAAATAATTTTACCACACAAAACAACTGAAGAAAAATTATCGAGCCTCTCCATTTTTCTGTAAATAGAAAAATGGTTACATCCTCAGCTTTTACCAGTAATAATATCAGTAAAGGAAAACTTACAAAAGCAATGATCTTATCTGTTTTTTTTACGGCGTCTCTCAGCCTTGCCGGCTCGTCCTGCAACTTTGCAAAAAGCGGCAACGACATTTTCAATACTACACTTTGAATGATGTTCACTATCAATTCAGGAAACTTGTTTCCCCTGTTAAATAAGCCTAATTGGGCTTTGGTATAAAACTTTCCTACAATAAAATTATTGAACTGCTGGTTCAGGAAGAAGAAGATACTACTGGCCAAAATATTCATCCCGTAGGGAATCATCGACTTTACAGAAGCAAATGAAAATTGCAACTGCGGGTACCAGGTAGCCTGAATCCAGAAAAATAATACATTGGTTACCTGGAAAGATAATCCTGAAAAAACAAGTGCCCAAACACCAAAACCATTGTAGGCTAAAAGTAGTCCGGTAGCGGCACTTACAATTGAACTGGCAATCTTAGCGTAGGATATTTTTTTCAGCTGCAGCTCTTTTATTAAAAGGGCTTGCTGGGTTTGGCCGAATGCGGTAATAAGTATACCTGTAGAAACAACCTGCAGTATTAATGTTAACTTGGGCTCGTTAAAAAATGCTGCAATAAATGGCGCCAACCCTATGAATATAACTGTAATGAATAGCCCAAGAAATATATTGATATAAAATATCGTGGTGATCTGGATATCTGTCAGATCTTTTTTCTGTACCAGGGTTTTTTCAAACCCTGCATCTGTAATAGCAGCCGATATAGCTGTAAAAATACCAGTTAGTGCTATCAAACCGTAATCGCCGGGGCCTAATAATCTTGCCAGAATTACCCCTACTATAAATTGAACAATCTGAGTAGAAAAGGTTTCAATTAAAGACCAGATAGAACCAGATAAGGCTTTTGATTTTAAATTCTCGGTATCAGTGGGTTGCAATTGTAATTATATTTTCCTTTTAATAAAAGTTATGCCGTCAATAATCACAGACTGCAGAATATTTATTTAAGTTTTTTATTGGCTGTAACTTTTTGCAGATCGCCTGCCACCATTTCCTTTACCAATCCTGCCAAATCATATTTTGGCTTCCATCCCAATTTTGCTTTTGCTTTAGCAGGGTCTCCAATAAGCAATTCCACTTCCGTAGGACGGAAATAAGCAGGATCAACTTCAACAACAACCTTGCCTACCGGTAACTGGTATTCCGGGTTGTTACATTTAGCCACAGTAGCTTTTTCTTCCACATCTTCTCCTGTAAAATTTAACTCAATGCCTACCTCACCAAATGCCAGTTTAACAAAATCTCTTACACTGGTGGTAATGCCGGTGGCAATTACAAAATCTTCCGGCTTTTCCTGTTGTAAGATCATCCACATAGCTTCAACATAATCTTTGGCATGCCCCCAATCTCTCTGTGCATTAAGGTTACCTAAATACAAAGTGTTTTGCAAGCCATGAGCTATAGCGGCAACCGCCATTGTAATTTTCCTGGTTACAAAGGTTTCGCCGCGTAGCGGGCTTTCGTGGTTAAACAAAATACCATTGCATGCATACATATCATATGCCTCACGATAGTTTACCACTATCCAGTAAGCATACAATTTAGCAACGGCATAAGGACTTCTTGGATAAAACGGGGTTGTTTCTCTTTGTGGCACTTCCTGTACCAATCCGTACAATTCAGATGTGGAAGCCTGGTAAATACGTGTTTTTTTCTCCATACCTAAAATACGTAATGCTTCCATTAAACGTAAGGTACCAATACCATCTGCGTTGGCAGTATATTCAGGTGTGTCAAAACTTACTTTAACATGGCTCATTGCCGCAAGATTATAAATCTCATCGGGCTGTGTTTCCTGGATAATGCGGATTAAGTTAGTGCTATCTGTCATATCACCATAATGCATGATAAACCTTTGTTTATTTTCATGCCTGTCCTGGTAAAGATGATCAATACGGTCGGTATTAATTAAAGACGAACGTCTTTTTATACCATGTACTTTATATCCTTTTTCTAAAAGTAATTCGGCCAGGTAAGCGCCGTCTTGTCCGGTTACACCAGTAATTAATGCAGTCTTCATTTCTTATTTTATTTGGAATATGCCTTTTATCAGGCTAACGAAGGTAATTGTTGTTTCGTTAAATAATCCTGGTAAGCTATTTTTAATCCTTGTTTCAGTAGCGTTGTATGTTGCCAGCCCAATGAATGTAGTTTAGAAACATCCAGTAATTTTCGTGGCGTACCATCCGGCCTGGTGGTATCAAAAACAAGATTGCCTTCATAACCTGTAGCCTCTTTAACCAATTCTGCTAATTCTTTAATACTGATATCTTCACCACAACCAATGTTTACAATTTCTTTTTCGTTGTAATTATTCATCAGGAATAAGCAGGCATCTGCCAGGTCATCTGCAAATAAAAACTCCCGCTTAGGCGTTCCTGTTCCCCATATGGCCACTTCTTTAAGGCCCAACATTTTTGCTTCGTGAAACCTGCGGATCAACGCAGGGAGTACATGGGAATTTTCAGGATGATAATTATCGTTTATGCCATACAGGTTAGTAGGCATTACACTTATATAATTAGCGCCATATTGATCCCTGTAACTTTCACATAATTTAATGCCGGCAATTTTTGCAATGGCATAAGGTTCGTTGGTATACTCTAATGAACCCGTTAAAAGGTATTCTTCTTTAATAGGCTGCGGTGCCATTTTTGGATAAATGCATGAGCTGCCTAAAAAAAGCAATTTGCTTACGTTGTTATTATAAGCAGCATGCACAATATTAGAAACTATCGAAAGGTTATCGTACAAAAAATCTGCCCTGTAAGTATTGTTGGCCATAATGCCTCCAACTTTTGCTGCGGCAAGAAAGACAAATTTTGGACTTTCTTTTTCAAAAAAAGCAGTTACCTCTGCCTGGTTGCGCAAATCCAGCTCTCCGGATGTTTTATATAGCAGGTTAGTGAAACCTCTTTGCTCTAATACCCGCACTATAGCAGAGCCTACCAGTCCCCGATGGCCTGCGATATAGATTTTGTCTCCCAAATTCATCATGACTGTGCGAATGTATAGTTTTGTAACATAGAACGTTCTTTGCCAAAAATGCTGTCTTCTTTCAGCCTGGCAATCATCGCATACCCTAACGAAGGAAGGTTGATCTTTATTGTTTTATTCTTCACAGCAAGGATATTCCCTTCCATCTCATAAGATGAGCGGTAAATATTTCTTTCAATAACATTACTGTTTACGGCAAGCTTCTCCAGGTCAATATTCTGGTAGTCGCTGGTAAATTCTTTAATAGCGTTAATTTCTGTTTCATTTATCACAGCGGGCTTACCCAGCCAGTGTAATAAGTTAATAACGCCATCAGTTTGCATCAATAATGCCGCCTGCTGTTCTGTAGTAAATACAAAAACATAAGATTTAAATAAGGGCCTGTACATTGCCTTATGCCTCCAGGATTTTTGTGCTTCTATACACACAAGAGGAATAAAATGCTCAACCTTCTTCTTTGTCAATAATGTGGCAACCTTTTTCTCGGATTGCGGTCTGGTGTAAAGGACGTACCAATTTTTCTGCATAACCATTTTTTTAAAATTAGAAATGTGCAGTTAATCGGATAATGGAGAGGATGGTTGGTCAGATAATTGGAACAGTTAGTTATTTACAGATAGTGGAGCAATCGTTAGTCTCGTTCATTCATTCAAGCAGGGCTTCGCCAATCTCAGTCACAGCTTAAAATGAATTGAGTTAGTTTGTTTTTCATACTTATTGGATAATTATTTGTTAGTTTGATTAGGATGCTTTTTTTGTTTTACTACCTCTTTCTTTATTGCCATACACATAATCATATCCGTAGCCGTAACTACTTTTAAACATCCCTTTTGTTTTAACACCGTTAAAAACAATTGCAGGATTATTTATTGGATTGATCTGGTTATTTTCATCAATGCGTTTTACCAGCATTTTTGGTGTGTAATTATGCCTGATCACATATAAGGTAGCATCACAAAGTTCGGATAAAATATAGGCATCTGTTACTAATACAATAGGCGATGTATCGATGATAACCATATCAAAATGGCTCTCCAAATAATCAATCAGCGATTTTATTTTACCTGCTGCCAAAAGCTCCGAAGGATTTTCGGGTAAACTACCGGCAGATATAAAATAAAGATTTTCGTGCTGGTCAATCTTATTGATGATCTCAGGTGCTGTTTTTTCTCCGGTTAAAAATTCAGTGGCTCCATCTTCAAAATTCACATCTAATATTTTCGACTGTGTTGGATTGTTTAAATCCAGGTCTACTAATACCACTTTTTTGCCTGTAAGCGATAAGCTTACTGCCAGGTTTGCGGCAACAAAACTTTTGCCTTCGCCTGATATGCTTGACGTAAGCAATATTTTTTTGTGTGAGCTATCAATACCTAAGAAAGATAAAGAGATCCTTAATTTTCTGAATTCCTCTGCTACAAAACTTCTTGTTCCCTTTTCGATAACGATTGGCTGAGTTGTTTTTTCGTAAGCAATTTCGCCAATGATCGGAATAGTGGTCATTTTTTCTATTTCATTCCTGTATTTGATCTTACCGGTTAAAAAATCTTTTCCGATAATGATGCCAACGAAAGCTCCCAATGCACCTATAATGGCTGCTATATAGATCATTTTAGGTTTTGGGCTTACCGGATCCTGCCCGGCAAACGCTTTATCTACAACCCTGCTGTTTGATAATGTTGACGCAAAAGAAAGTTCGCTCTCCTGCTTTTTTTGCAGCAATGATTGATACATAGCGCTTTTATTCTGATGCTCTCTGCTTATCACCAATAACTCACGTTCCTTTTGTGGCACCCTTCTCAGCATTGAATTATACTGGTCGCTGCTGGAATAAACGCTTTGCATAGATGCACTAAGATTAGCCTTTTGACTCTTGATGTTATCTAAAATACTTGGTTTTAGCTTACTGATCTCTTCCTGCAAAGCTAACATACGGGGATTATTAACACCTACCGTTTTACTTAGCTTATCATATTCCGATTCAGAATTATTTAACTTGGTTACTAAAGTAGTAAGTGTAGGATCATTAATGCCTAATGAAGACGGAACAAGACCACTGGTTCCGTCACTTGTTTTGTTGGTTACATACTTTTCCATCTGGTTAAGTACTGCAGATTGCGTACTTAATTCACCCAGTTTTTGTGCAGCCCCTGCAACGCCGTTTAAATATACTGTCCCCTGTTCACTTACATTAACCGCATCGCTACCAGATTTAAATTGTTGTATCTTTTTTTCAATAGAATCCAGGTCTTTACCCAGGTCTGCCAAACTCTCGTTTATAAAAGCCAATGTATTTCTCGACAATACATTTTTATCTTCAATTGATCTTTTTTCATAAAGATCAATCAGGTTATTTAAAACATTCACCGCTCTTTGTGGTATAGGATCTTTATAACTTAAACTTACAAGAGCAGAGTTGGTAGTAACCACAAGACCTCTCAGAATACCTACAGCCATTCCACTTGGATTTACCAATGCAAACGATAGTTGTTTAGAAGATTCAACCGAAGGCTGGTACCAGCGATTAGGCGAAAATTTAAGCAACCCGTATGGCGTACTTACAAACTGGTTTAGCGGATACCTGTCTTTGTTATTTAACAATACAGTTTGTGTAGCTTTATCATAAGCAAAATCAACATGCTGTACTTCCACCATAGAATCCGTATTACTGGCTTCTACTACTATAGGAGACAGCATATACGCATCACCGGATTTGATCTTTCCTTTCTGAGATAAAGGAGCATACAACAATAATTTTTTCACCACACTTTCCATCAATGCCCTTGATTGAATAACCTGTATCTCATTTTCAATATTCTTGCTGGAGGCGATAAGGTTCAGTTCGTCAGTTATTTTTGAATCAGCACTACCTCTTCTGTCATCTTTAATAATGATAGTGGCAGATGCAGCATACATAGGCGTGGCAAAATGCAGGTATATGTAAGCCGCAGTTAATGATAAAAGAACAAATAACAACAATAGAGGCCAGTAAGGCAAATAATGTGATGCTACCTTTTCAATTATATTAGAGTCCTTCTCTTCAATCTCAACATATTTTTGATCTTCTTTCCGCATTTAAGGTTCTTGTTATTCTTTTACTTTATTATTTTATCGAAAACTAAAAACAGAATTGAAATACTGCTGAAAATTAATGGAATTGCCTGCTGAGACCTTCCGTTAACTGCTACTTTAGTTTTATTAGGCTCCACGTATATCAGGTCGTTAGGTTTTAAGTAATAATATTCAGAGTTTAAAAAATCACTGGAATTAAGGTTGATGCGTCTTGTTTTTCTTACCCCATCTTCTTCTCTTACCAATAAAACGTTATCTCTCTTGCCATATATGGTCATGTCTCCGGCAAGCCCCAATGCTTTAACTAAAGTAATTTGCTCGCTGGGCACATTTATTACTGTTGGATGGCCAACTTCTCCCAGTACCGTTACTTCAAAATTAAGATACCGTATCTCTACCTGTGGGTCTACAAGCACCTGTTTATCTAAAATGATCTTGGTTATTTTCTCTTTAAGTTCTTTTTTTGTTAAACCCTCTGCTTTAATGCTGCCTAACATAGGTATTTCTATATTTCCCTCTTTACTAACCAGGTATCCTTTAGGCTCAGTTTTATTATAATCAGCAGAAGCATCCTTGCTACGGCTGGTAATTGCTATCTCTAAAAGATCATTTTTTTGAAATGGGGCGTCGATTGTTCCAAGCGTTTGTCTGTAAGTAGTATCCTTAGCATTTTGAAAATATGCTATTTTATTAGGCGTGGTACAGGATGCACAAAACATTAGACAAATAACAGAAGCGAACAACAGAAATCTAGTTCCCATATTGCGTGATTTTAGAGTTAATACTTACAAATATCGACCTGGGGGGACGTGGCTTTAGCACGAAATATTGAACGATAGTGGTTTTGGCACGGATGACGAATCTCAATTAAGGTAAGCTGATAGACTACTAGGTGGTCTGTTTCAGGTTGTAAATGTACTACAAAAAAAATAATATCAAAATAAAATTATTGTTATCAGCATATTTTTTATGTCACATTAAATAAAAACATAATACTATAGCTTGTTTATCAATTTTTATAGTTTATACTATTATTATACCACAATGTTCAAAAGGTAAATACCCGGATAATACGCTACAGTTCAAGACAGTAAAGATTTTCGGCTATTATTTAATTATTTGTAGAGGGTGCGTTTAAGCTCGTTGATGATATTGATACGTTCTTCATATTCGTTTCCATCTTCCAGGTACCAGGCTTTTCTCTCCTTTATAATTTTTGCAGGAGATCCCCCCACTAACAGATTTTTCCCTTCAATACTTTTATTTACAAAAGAGTTGGCGCTAATGGTAACACTATCACTAATATCAACATTGCCAGCTATAATTACCCCTGTGGAAATATAGGTATTATCACCCAAATTAACCTGTTGTTTTACATTAATACAGGTAGAAGTATGTAAAACACAATTGGCACCCACCTTTGCCAACCTGTTGATAACAATGGTGCCATAATGAGGAATAGTTAAACCCGGGCCAAAAACATTGGGCGGAATACTAAAGCCCAGCTTAAGACTGAGTTTATAAAGCCTGTATTTATAATAGTTGGCTTTTAATTTACCTGATATGCCGGAACTACAGTTAAGATGATATTCTGTTGCTCTCAAAAGAATCAGAAAATTTCCGATATGATCGGGGTTAAAAATACCTTTCAAACGGGTGGCTAACGTTTTCTTAGGTCTCCCCGAGATAATTCTATCGGCCTCTTTATAAAAATAATAATCTGTTTTATTTTGTATCATACAATCAATGCAGCTGGTTTAAACAGGCAGTTCCGTCATCTGTAAAACTCCTGGTATCAAATATACATTATTAGATTATGGCTTATAATCATTTGATAAAAAACTTAAACGCTTCTTTACCTTTAATTGTATTTTTAGTACACAATTTATTTTATGAAGCTATTTTCTTTTACGCTCCTTTTTCTTTTCAGTTCAACATTGCTTGCCCAAACAATTATTCAGAGAGATCCGGATATTGAACAAATGGTGAAAATGGTGTCCCCCGATTCGTTGCAATCTACTATTAAAACATTGGTGTCTTTTGGCACCAGGAACACCTTAAGCAACCAAACTAACCCGGTAAGGGGTATTGGCGCTGCCAGAAATTGGGTATTGCATAAATTTCAGGAAGCTGCAAAACAATCTGCAGGCAGGTTAACCTGTTTTATTGATACTACTACCCTGCCACCGGATGGTAAAAGAGTAGACAGGAAAATTATATTGGGCAATGTGGTAGCTATACTTAAAGGCACCGACCCTGAGGATAAACGTATATTTTTAATCAGCGGCCACCTGGATAATATGCGTAGCAGCCCTACGGATAGTATTGGTGATGCACCGGGTGCTAATGATGATGGCAGTGGTACAGCTGCAGTTATTGAATGTGCAAGGATAATGAGCAGGTACGCTTTTCCGGCTACTGTAATTTTTGTAGCTGTAAGTGGCGAAGAGCAAGGGTTACTGGGTGCAAATTTTATGAGTGAAAAAGCCAAACGGGAGAACTGGAATATTGAAGCTGTTTTAAACAACGATATCATGGGCAGCAACAACAGCAACGAAACAAATATTACCGACAACACCAGGATAAGGGTATTCAGCGAAGGGCTTCCTGCATTTGAAACAGAAAAGAATGCCATTAATATAAGAACGCTTGGATTGGAAAATGATGGCAAATCCCGCCAATTGGCCCGCTATGTAAAAGAAGTTGGAGAGCGATATGTAGACAACCTGCAGGCGGTGATGATCTATCGCAACGACCGCTTTTTACGGGGTGGCGATCATACCCCTTATGTACAACGTGGGTTTGCCGCTGTGAGGATTACCGAGATGAACGAAAATTATACCCGGCAACATCAGAACATACGAACAGAAAATAATATTGCTTATGGTGACCTGGAAGAGCATATTGATTATGAGTACCTGAGAAAGAACACCGCTATGAATCTTGCCAATCTTGCCAATCTTGCAAAAGCACCATCAATGCCCGACTCAGTAAAAATGGATGTGAAAAAGCTTGGCAACTCTACCTATCTTTTTTGGAACAAGCCACAGGTTGGTAAAGTAAAAGGCTACTATATTTTAGTAAGAGAAACTACCAGTGCTGTGTGGCAAAAGAAAATATTTACTGCCGAAACAACTATAAAATTACCCTACAGCAAAGACAATTATTTTTTTGCCGTACAAACTGTAAATGAAAGCGGCAACGAAAGCCTGCCGGTAGTGCCTGCTGTATCTAACCGGTAAATTCTGCAATAAATTGTCGATATAAAAAGATAAGACCCCCGTAATACGGAGGTCTTAATAGCCCAAAACCCTAACAAACTATTTTTTAGTTTTATTTTCTACAACAACATCACCGTTGCTGCTGCATTTAAATCTTACAACTTGTTTACTGTTTTCTGCAGTGATGTAATAACTGGTTTGTCCATCAAATGTCAACTCTGTTGCAGTTTTAGCAAGGGTATAATCATCATACTTACTTGCAAGCGACAAAGAAACATTCAGCGGCAGCTGTGCACTTGTAATTACACGGGAAGTGCCCACCAGTTCGCCATTTTCGTTGTAAGCAGCAGATACTGCTTTTGAATTCAATTCGAAATAGGCAAAGTAAAAGCTCTCGCTTTTTTCCCAGTTAACATTTACTGCACCGGTAAAATTTTTTTCAAATGCTGCTTTTACCTGTTGAGATACTTTTTCAGGACCACTTGTGGCAAATGAGCTTGTTGCAAGCAGCAATGCTGCGGCAGCAAAAATTGTTCTTAACTTTTTCATAACTATACTTTTTTTTGGTTTAAATAAACTGCCTTCATGGCTGGCAGTGGTTAATGATAAAACAAAAGTAATTAGCCTCTGTTGCTTATTAAAGTACTTCTTTACCAATAACGTTAAACAATGTTAAACCCTGTACAAGCGGTAAGCAGCAGCTTTGCAAAAAAATAACCATATCTCATGAAACCCTTTGTGGCAAAGGCATTGCTCTTTTTTCTTAATAATATCTTAAAACTTGTTTTGGTTCTGTTAAAAAGTAAATATGGTTTTCCAAACCCGTTATGCAGTTATAAAAACTACCTTTAGTACTTAAGTAACCGATATGAATTTCCTGGCCCATGCACATCTTTCTTTTAATCAACCGCCGATAGTTGTAGGCAATATGATCAGTGATTTTGTAAAAGGGAAAAAACAATTTGATTATCCCGAAGCGGTGCACAAAGGCATTATGCTGCACAGGGCAATTGATACTTTTACAGATACCCATGCGGTAACACAGCAACTGAAACTTTTTTTTAAGCCGCAATACCGTTTATATGCAGGTGCTTTTACCGATGTGGTGTACGATCATTTTTTAGCTAACGACACCAGCATATTTTTAAACGATGATGCTTTAAAACAGTTTGCCTTATCAACATACACAATACTTAATGATAATTTTGCAATGCTGCCTCCCGGGTTTCAAAGAATACTGCCGTATATGAAAGAATACGACTGGTTATTCAATTATAAAAGCACATCGGGAATAGAAAAAAGTTTTACAGGCCTGGTAAGGCGCTCGGCCTATCTTAAAGAAAGTGCCATTGCCTTTGCAATTTTTAATGAACACTATGAGGCTATGAACCTGCTGTATCATGATTTTTATCCCGACTTAAATAGGTTTGCCGCACATCATTTGCAGCAATTATTAAATGCCTGATTGAATTATCTTTGAAAAAAATATTGGTATGAAAAAATTAGTTCCCGTTCTGGCGTTGTTTATTACATATTCTCTGCTGGCGATTGAGGTAACCGCTCAAACTAAATTCCCTCCCATAGACAAGTCTCCTATGGATATGAGCTACTATCCCAATGGCTATCCTGTATTAAAAATTCAGGATAAAGCCACTGACCCTTTGGTAGCAAGAGTAATTTACAGCAGGCCGCAAAAAAACGGCAGAACCATATTTGGCGATTTACTGGAGTATGGCAAAGTGTGGCGCCTGGGCGCTAATGAAGCTACTGAAATTGAATTTTTTCAAAATGTAAAGATCAATAATACTAAAGTTAAAAAAGGCCGTTACACTTTGTATTGTATTCCTTATGCTGATAAATGGACCATCATTGTTAATAAAGAAAATGATACCTGGGGCTCATTTAAATACGATATGAAAAAAGACCTTTTGAGAATTGATGTGCCCGTTCAAAAATCAACAGAAATTAATGAAGCCTTTGTAATGGCATTTGAAAAAGCAGTAACAGGTGCGTCTTTGGTGATTGCCTGGGACGATGTAAAAGTAAGTCTGCCAATAGTTTTTTAACTTCATATTCGCTATGCAAAAAAATAAAGCCGTTTGTTGGTTAGGTATAATTACCACTACATGTATTTTAATGTCATGTACATCAATTAACAGCAGCAATCCTCCCGAACTTCAAAAACCGGTGATTGAACCCGTTAATCCTTATGCTGCAGTTGACAAGTCACCAATGGATATCAGTTATTACCCCGTAAATTATCCCATGCAATTAATGAGTGGCAACGACTCTGCAGCTTTGGTAGCCCGGGTAATTTATAGCAGGCCGCAAAAAAATGGCAGAACCATATTTGGAAATGAATCGCCGCCAAAATATGTACAACAATATGGCACTTACTGGCGCCTGGGCGCTAATGAAGCCACCGAAATAGAATTTTTTAAGCCTGTAACCATTAATGATAAAAAAATTGCAAAAGGCAGGTATATCATTTACTGTATTCCTTATGCAGATAAATGGATAATTGTTTTTAACAGCAATCTTTTTTCGTGGGGATTACATACTGATACCACAAAAGACATTGCCCATGTAGAAATACCGGCAGAAAAAACAGACCGGCCCATTGAATATTTCACCATGGTATTTCAGCAATCGCCAACCGGTGCCAATTTAATTATGACATGGGATAATGTAAAAGCAGTTTTACCAATTTCATTTTAATCAGCAGCAGAAATATTTATTATTTAGCCTGCACCCGCCCTCAATTTTTTTATTGATATTTACAATATGTGCGGCATTGCAGGAATACTAGCTACTTCATCTGAAATAATACCAGAAGTTCATTTACAAAAAATGACCCGGTCAATTGCACACCGTGGGCCTGATGGTGAAGGTATTTGGAAAAACGAAAAAGGCAATGTATTACTTGGTCACCGCCGTCTTTCTATTATTGATCTGAGTAATGCAGCTGCTCAACCCATGCAGTATGCAGCCCGGTATATCATTATTCATAATGGCGAAATTTATAACTACATCGAATTAAAGGAGGAGCTGGCAGAGCATGGTTATTCTTTTCGTTCAAAATCGGATACAGAAGTAATTGTAGCCGCTTATGATTTTTGGAAAGAAGATTGCCTGAAACATTTTGATGGCATGTTCTCCTTTGCTATCTGGGATGAAAAAGAAGAACAACTTTTTGCGGCAAGAGACCGTTTTGGAGAAAAGCCTTTTTACTACTACCAAAATGAAGGGTACTTATTTTTTGCCAGCGAAATGAAAGCTCTATGGTCTGTTGGAGTGGAAAAAATAATTGAAGAAAAAATGCTGCTCAATTATCTTGCGCTTGGCCATGTTCAAAATTCAGCAGATAAAGAGCAGACTTTTTTTAAAGATATTTATTCACTTCCGCCAGCGCATTATCTTCTTTATCAACCACAGCAGCAAAAGCTTATGGTAAAAAAATACTGGCGTATTGATAAAGAAATATGCATTGATATAAACGCAGCAGATGCTATAGAAAAGTTTAATCAGTTATTCAATACTTCAATAAGCAGGCGATTACGAAGCGATGTAACAGTAGGCACCAGTTTAAGTGGCGGACTGGATAGTTCTTCTATTTTAGCCACCATGCAGGAATTGAAATTTAAACCCGGTGAAATCAAAACTTTTTCAGCCATTTTTCCGGGATTTGAAAAAGATGAATCCTCCTACATCAACCTGCTGAGCAGCGGATTAAATGTGCCGAATTTTACCACGCAACCTGCTGCAGATGGATTAATCAAAGATTTTGAAAAGCTTTGCTATCACCAGGAAGAACCTTTTCAATCCGGTAGCATATATGCTCAATACAAAGTATTTGAACTGGCCAAACAGCAACAGGTAACTGTATTGCTCGATGGACAAGGTGCAGATGAAACCCTTGCAGGTTACCACAAATACATTCAATGGTTTTTACAGGAAGTATTGAGCAGGAACAAACTGGGAGCTGCCCAAAGAGAGAAAAAAGCACTGCATAAAAATAATATCGCTTTCAACTGGAGTATAAAAAATTATTTTGCTGCTTACCTTCCCATGCATGCCGCCATGCAGCTGGAAAAAAATGAATACCTTAAAACCATTCATCAACCCGATATTAATCCTGATTTTTTAAGATTGCAAAGAGGGAAAGAATGGGAAGGCATTCACAAACCGGTGGTGACCAAGTTGAATGATATTTTACATTTTAATACCAGCGAAGCAGGCCTGGAGGAATTATTACGTTATGCCGATCGCAACAGCATGGCTCATGACCGGGAAGTGCGATTGCCCTTTTTAGATCACAAGCTGGTGGAATTTATTTTTTCGCTGCCCTCTACTTTTAAAATTCATGATGGCTGGACAAAATGGCTATTACGAAAAGCAATGGATAAAAAATTACCCCATGAAATTGTATGGCGAAAAGATAAAGTAGGCTACGAACCTCCGCAACAGGTATGGCTGGAAAATAAAACCCTGCAGGAATACATTCATGAAGCAAAAAAGAAACTGGTAACCTCAAAAATTTTGCGGCCAAATGTTTTGCAAAAAAATATAGTGCCTAAAACTGCCCATGCAGATAATAATTTTGATTGGAGATATTTATGTGCCGCTCAGATAATTTAGCCATCTTTGCAGTCTGATTTTTTTCAAAATATAAGATATGAAACTTGCCACAAAATTAATACATGCCGGCGCAGAGCCCGACCCGAGCACCGGAGCCATCATGACGCCGATCTATCAAACATCAACTTATGTGCAGGAAGCACCGGGAGTAAACAAAGGTTATGAATATGCCCGTAGCCAAAACCCTACCCGCAAAGCATTGGAAGATGCTTATGCTATTATTGAAAATGGAAAATATGCCCTGGCTTTCAGCAGCGGCGTTGCTGCCACTGATAGTGTAATAAAATTATTGAATCCCGGCGATGAAGTTATTGCTGCCAATGATATGTATGGAGGCAGCTACAGGTTGTTTACCAAAGTATGGGAGCGCTATAATATCAAATTCATTTATGTGGATACTACCAACCCGGAAAATGTAAAAGCAGCTGTAACAGCTAATACCAAATTGATCTGGGTAGAAACGCCAACTAATCCATTGATGAATATAACTGATATTGAAGCGATGGCTGCTATTGCAAAACAGGCAGGTGCATGGCTTTGTGTAGACAATACCTTTGCTTCTCCCTATTTGCAAAATCCATTAGACCTGGGTGCCGATATTGTAATGCACAGCGCAACCAAATATTTAGGCGGCCATAGTGATGTAATACAAGGCTGCTTAATGATGAATGATAAAGAGCTGAGAGAAAAATTATACTTTATTCAAAAAAGTTGTGGCGCAGTACCCGGTCCGCAGGATTGTTTTTTAGTTTTAAGAGGCATAAAAACTTTAGGCGTACGCATGAAAGCACATTGTGAGAATGGCGAAAAAATTGCCCATTGGTTACGCAATCATGCAAAAGTGGCTAAGGTATACTGGCCCGGCTTTGAAGATAATACTGGTTATGCCATTGCAAAAAAACAAATGCATGGTTTTGGTGGTATGATAAGTTTTGAATTGAAGAACGATAGTGAAGCGGAAGTAAAAAGAGTGTTGTCATCTACCCATTTCTTTTCATTAGCCGAAAGTTTGGGCGGCGTAGAAAGTTTGATCAATCACCCGGCAAGCATGACGCATGCCAGCATACCACGTGAAGAAAGAATTAAAAATGGTTTGAGTGATGGATTGATCAGGCTGAGTGTAGGTATTGAAGATGCAGATGATTTAATAGAAGACCTGGATAAAGCTATTGGATAAACATAAAGATTGTTTAATTCACTTCGTAAATAAAGTTTGCCACGGATTACACAGATTTACACGGATTGGTCTGGCCCATATCTTCTGTGTTAATCTGTGACGATATTATTTTGCTGTAAGCAAAATTTGTATTCATCCGTGTAAATCTGTGTAATCCGTGGCAACAAAAACTACAACGTAGTTTATACGATGATTGAAAATAATTTGAAAGCATTTTTAGATAGTAAGGTTGATTTTTACAATCAACCTTCTTTTATTTCTCTTGATCCCATTTGTATTCCGCACCAGTTTACTAAAAAGCAGGATATAGAAATAGCCGGCTTCTTTGCAGCTGTTTTTGCCTGGGGCAACCGTACTACCATCATCAATAAAAGTAAAGAGCTGATGCAGCTGATGGATAATGCGCCACACGATTTTTGTATGCATGAAGATCTTAAACGGTTAAAAAAAATGCTGGGGTTTAAACACCGCACTTTTAATACCACCGATCTGTTGTACTTTATTGAGTTTTTACAATTTCATTATACACATCATAACTCTTTAGAAAGTGCTTTTACTAAAGGATTACATAAAAAAGATATTACCATCGAAAACGGGCTCAAAGGATTTTACAATTACTTTTTTTCATTGCCCGATGTACCCGAAAGAACAAAAAAACATATTGCATCACCGGAAAAAAAATCTTCCTGCAAAAGATTAAATATGTTTTTACGATGGATGGTACGTAATGATACAACGGGTGTGGACTTTGGTATCTGGAAAAAGATATCTCCTTCTCAACTGGTGATACCAATTGATGTACATGTGGCAAGAGTAGCCAAAAGATTTAATCTTTTACAAAACAACAAAACCGATTGGCAGGCCGCTTTGGAATTAACCGCCTATTTACGAACTTTAGATGCCGCCGATCCGGTAAAATACGACTTTGCTTTATTTGGCACAGGTGTAATGGAAAAGTATGATTGAAAATACAGCGCTTATACAAGACATTAATAGTACACTGGCAATTGCTTTGCCCGACAAAATTTCTTTTGAAGAACTGCAGCGCCAGTTAGCCAATCATATCAATCAGCTAATAAAGAATAATTTTGAAAGCCTTGTAGCTTTACTGTATAAAATTGATGTTGATGAGAACAAACTAAAGTTGCACCTGATTGACAATCCCAACGACGATGCCGGCAATGTGATTGCCCTGCTTATTACTGAAAGGTTACAGCAAAAAGCCGTATTTAAAAAACAATTCTCTGACAAACCTTCTGCTACTGACAATGAAGAAAAGTGGTAATTTTGTACTTTCTATATTTATCCATTTATGTTTCACATTTCAGAAGTTACCGGGGCTGATGAAAATCAGTTCATCGGGTTTCCGCATACATTATATAAAAATGACCCTTCATTTATAGCCCCGCTGCAGGTAGAAATCAAAAAAATATTCAACCCGTCTACCAATTCATTTTTTCAACATGGCCATTGCACCAGGTGGCTTTTGTACGATAATAAAAAATTGATAGGCCGTATTGCTGCATTCGTAAATTTAGAAAAAGCTAACGCTACCGGCACACCAACCGGAGGCATTGGATTTTTTGAATGCATCAATAACCAGGAAGCTGCCAACACTTTATTTAACACGGCAATAAACTGGCTTAAAGATAAAGGCATGCAAGCGGTGGAGGGCCCAATAAATTTTGGTGAGAATGATAGCTGGTGGGGTTTATTGATCCAGGGCTTCAGGCCCCCGTCTATGGGCATGAATTATAACCCGCCTTATTACCAGCAATTGTTCGAAAACTTTGGCTGGCAAAAAGCTTACGATCAGTTGACCAATGTTATCGACCTTAGAAAACCTGTACCGGAACGCTTTACAAAAATTGCGGAATGGGTGGTAAAAAAACCTG
This sequence comes from Ferruginibacter sp. SUN106, assembly GCF_050611765.1. Taxonomy (NCBI): domain Bacteria; kingdom Pseudomonadati; phylum Bacteroidota; class Chitinophagia; order Chitinophagales; family Chitinophagaceae; genus Ferruginibacter; species Ferruginibacter sp. SUN106. Next base: position 596,973 of record NZ_JBODJC010000005.1, on the reverse strand, counting down.
GCTATAGTTTTATACATTTCAGAAAGAGGGATTTTGAAAAATTTTCAGAAGATTTTAAAGCGATATACAACGATGCCTGGCAGGATTTTGAAGGCTTTACACCAATCACTTCTGCTTCCATCTCCGATACATTTAAAAGGATGAAACCCATTGTTGATGAAAAAATTGTTTGGTTTGCCTACTATAACAACGAGCCTATCGCATTTGTGCTTTGTTTGCCCAATACCAACCAGATCTTAAAATACGTAAATGGCAAGCTTGACCTTTGGGGTAAATTAAAATACCTGTGGTACAGCAACATTAAAACGGTTGACAGGGCTAGGGCAATTGTGATGGGTGTAAAAAAACATTATCAGAATAAGGGCATCGAAAGTGCTTTGATCTATTTACTTAAACAGGAGGTGTTACCCCGTAATACATTTAAAGAAGTAGAACTGGCCTGGGTGGGAGATTTTAATGAAAAAATGCTGGCGGTGCATTATGCTACCGGTGCTACATTAGAAAAAGTACATCGTACTTACCGCTATACTTTTTAAAAGACTATTGCAAAATCATTTGAACATCAGTTCCTGCACTTTCTCTTTGTCTTCTTTTTCTTTTTTCAGATCGAACATAGTGCCAAACACATGATCCCATAAGGTAGAGCTGACGCCAAAACCCATATGATCATTTTTATAATGGTGCAGGTGATGATTACGCCACAAAGGTTTCATCCATTTAAAAGGAGGATTCCATGCATGAATGGCATAGTGCATGGTACCATACATTAAATATCCTAAAATAAATCCGGGAAAAAATGCAAACACATAAGCACTGGTGTTAAACAAACTGAATACCAGGTACTGCAGTGAGAAAACCACGGAAGCAAGAATTAAACTAGGTACAGGTGGCATAAACAACCGTTCCCTGTCACGGGGATATTCATGATGATTGCCGTGTATGAGATAAACAAATTTTGTAGCTCTTTCACTTTCCGCCACAAAATGAAAAGCAAAACGGTGAATGCAATATTCAAAAAAGCTCCAGAAAAACATACCACTTAAGAAAGTAACAATCAACTGTACAATTGCAATATGCATTACCGCACTGGTGTAATAAAGCATTAAACTGATGATGGGAATATATAATCCCCAGATAACTAAGGGATGTGTTTTGGTCAGGTATTCAAGATATTGATTCTTAAATAGCCGGGCTTGCCCTTTATTATGAATCTTCTCGAACTTCATGATATACTCTTTATTATACAAAATTAATGTTTCACTCTAAAAAACAATACTTCAATTGTTAATTTAATCGGTATTTAATTATCTATTTTTGGAAATAATTTTTTTTTCATGCAATTAGTAACTTATTTAAAAGAAGAACAGCCGCAATTGGCCATTTTAGTTAATGGTGTTTTATACGACACTGATTCCCTGCACCCCGACCTTCCCGTAAGTATGAATATGTTTTTAAACTACTGGGACGATGTAGCACCTGTGGCAAAAGCTGCTGAACAACGTATTAAAGACGGTTCTGGCAGAACAGCTTTTGGTACACCTTTCACAGACGCAATAATAATGGCGCCCGTTCCACACCCCAGCAGCTGCAGAGATGGTTATGCGTTTCGCCAGCATGTGGCAGCAGCCAGGCGTAACAGGAAAGTAGACATGATTCCGGAGTTTGACCAATACCCGATTTTTTATTTTACCAACCATAATAGTATACAAGGGCCGGGTGACATTATTTGTATGCCTGATCATTTTAAAAAACTGGATTTTGAACTGGAAGTAGCAATTGTTATAAGTAAATCGGGAAGAAATATTAAAGCCGAAGAAGCTGATGACTATATTGCCGGGTTGATGATTATGAATGATATGAGTGCAAGAACATTGCAGATGGAAGAAATGCTGCTGAACCTTGGCCCTGCTAAAGGAAAAGATTTCAGCACTGTAATTGGTCCCACACTGGTAACTTTAGATGAACTGGAACAATATGAAGTACCCTGTAAGGAAGGCCATACCGGCAAGGCCTGGAATTTAACCATGAAGTGTTGGGTTAATGGTGTTCAGGTAAGCGAAGGTAATGTGAGCGATATGGATTGGACCTTTGCAGAAATCATCGAGCGTGCCAGCTATGGTGTTAATCTTTATGCAGGTGATATTATTGGTAGTGGTACGGTTGGCACAGGTTGTTTTTTAGAACTAAATGGTACCGGAAAATTAAACGACCCTGGTTACCAGGAGCAATGGCTGCAGGAAGGCGATGTAGTGGAAATGGAAGTGGATGGATTAGGAAAACTGAGTAATACTATTGTGAAGGAAGAAAGTGATTTTTCGATATTGGCGTTAAAGAAGATTACTAGTTAGAAAAGTTACGGGTTAAAAGTGTTACGGGTTTGTTGATTGTTTGCGGATATTTTGACGCAACCTTTAAGTGGTTATCTACAACTAACAAAACAAACCCTTAACTCGTAACTTTCTTAACCCGTAACAAAAACGTATGGCCACAATAACATCATTCGAAGATTTGGACATTTGGAAAAAAGCAATTGATTTGGGAGTAATGGTTTATGAACTATCAGATAACAATTCAAAAATTGCAAAAGATTTTTCTTTTAAAGACCAGGTAAAAAGAGCAGCACAATCTGTGTCAAATAATATTGCAGAAGGTTTTGAGTATAGCAATAACAATGATTTTTGGAGATTTCTGAGAATTGCAAAAGGTTCATGTGGAGAAGTGAGAAGTTGCTTACTATTTTCAGTTAGAGTTAAATACACTACCAACGAAGAAGTAAATGTTATGATTGAGTTTGCCAGGTTATTGGGCAGCCAGATCGGGAATATGATGAAATACTTAAGAGCAAATAAAGCACAACAATCAAAAAACAAAACTAACCCGTAACACGTAACTCGGAAATTGAAATGCTACTAAAATTAAAAGATCTATCCTCTGCAGATATTCAAAATTACCTGCAGCACGCCATTGCCCCAAGGCCGATATGCTTTGCATCAACAATTGATAAAGAAGGAAACATTAATCTATCTCCATTTAGTTTTTTCAACCTATTTTCCTCTAATCCGCCGATCGTTATTTTTTCTCCTGCAAGAAGAGTAAGAGACAATACTACCAAACACACTTTACAAAATGTTGTAGAAGTACCCGAGGTGGTTATCAATATTGTGGATTATGACATGGTACAGCAAACATCGCTGGCCAGTTGCGAATTTGCAAAAGATATTAATGAATTTGAAAAAGCCGGCTTTACAATGGAAACCGCTACAGTTGTAAAGCCCCCCATGGTAAAAGAGAGCAAGATAAAATTAGAGTGCAGGGTGAATGAAGTAAAACCATTAGGCACAGAAGGTGGTGCAGGAAATTTAGTAATTGCCGAAGTGCTGGTAATGCATATTGACGAAAGTATTTTAAATACCGAAGGAAAAATTGATCAAACCAAAATACACCATGTGGCAAGGCTGGGTGGCGATTGGTATTGCAAAGTAGATGCAAACAATTTATTTAAAGTAGAAAAACCAAATACACAATTGGGTATTGGGGTAGATGCTTTACCAGCATCAATAAAAAACAGTACTATACTCAATGGTAATAATTTAGGCCAGCTAGGTAATATACATGAAATGCCTTTTGTTGATCCTGCATTTAATGATGACAAACTTAAAAATATCATTCAATACTATTCCATTAACCCGGAAGAGATGGATAAGGAACTGCATCGCTATGCAAAGGAGTTGCTGGATGCAGGTAAGGTAAAAGAAGCATGGCAGGTATTGCTGGCGGATTATTAAAGAATTATTTCAATCCTAACCTTGCCATCAGCATTTCTTTTTTGGCTTTGCTTACAGAAAGTTTTTCGCCGGTTTTTAAAACCACATAGCCGCCATCTGTTCTTAAAAACTGGGCAATACAAGTTACATTAACCAAAGTGGAATGATGTATTCGCTGAAATATTTCAGAGGGTAGCAATTCTTCCACATCTCCCAATGTTCGGGAAATAAGCATGGTTTTTTTATCGCTGATAAAAACTTTTGTATACGCACCTTCGGCCTGGCAATAAATAATAGCCGATACATCAATAAACTCATACCCTTCCCGCTGTGGCAGCGCAATTTTATGCTCAGCAAAAGGTTGCCGGATATTACGCAGCAGGTTGCTGATATGGTGACCACTGCTACCCTCATTCATTTTCCATTCCACTTTTTGCACTGCATCTTTCAGGTCGTTGGCATCAATGGGTTTTAATAAATAATCAACAGCGCTGATGCGGAAAGCCTTGGCTGCAAACTCATCATGTGCGGTGGTAAAGATGATAGAAAAATTTATCTCCCCTAAAATTTCCAGCATTTCAAATCCATTCATCCATGGCATTTCCACATCTAAAAAAACCAGGTCAGGATTTAATTTCTTTATCGCCATCATACCTTGTTTTGCCGAAGCGCATGCTTCTGCCACTTCTATATTGGGGCAATGTTGTTGCAGATCGCTTAATAATGCCCGGATACAATGTTGTTCGTCGTCGATAATTACTGACCGTATCATGTTAGTTCTTCTTTAATTGTGATTATAACAGTAGTTCCCACCGCAGTGTTATGCTCATTTTTCTTATCAATAATATACAGTTGTGCCTGCCGTTGCTGCAACAGGTTATTCAATTCCAATCTTGATTGGGTAAGATTAACTCCTTTGGATTGATGCGCTATTCCGCTGGCAGATTTATTCTGTAACGATGATGCTCTTCCAATACCATCGTCATCAATGATCACTTCAATAAAAGTTTCTTTTTTAATTACCTGTAAAGACACATGGCCCCCATTATTGTGCGGTACTATACCATGCCATATCGCATTTTCTATAAACGGCTGAATGATGAGTGCCGGAACCTGTATCGATTTTAAATCAATATCTTCATCTATATGTACTGCATAAGAAAACTGCGTATCAAAGCGCATGGCTTCCAGTTGCAGATAGTACCTGCAGGTTTCAATTTCATCAAACAGGCTGATATCTTTTTTATCGGCATTATTAAATAGTGTTCGTATTAATTTGGAAAACGTAGTAAGATACATTACCGATTTTTCTTCCTCATGTTGCTGAATAAGAGATTTAATAGAATTTAAGCAGTTAAAAATAAAATGCGGATTCATTTGTGCACGAAGGGCTTTTGCTTCCAGCTCCATCAGCGCTTTTTCGTGTACTCTTGTTTGTTGCTCTTTTTTCCTGATCCCTTTTATCCTTCTGCGGTTAAAATAAAAAAACAAGCCAAACAGCAATACCCCACAGGCAGCTTTAAAAAAAATTGTTTGCCACCATGCCGGAACAATTGCGATAATATATTCCACCGGCTTTACATCCCAGCTACCACCCTGTAGTTGCGCTTTTAACAGAAACCGGTATTTTCCCGGATCCAGTTTTGTATAAATGATCTTGCGGTTAAAATAATTGGTATAATGCCATTCTTTATCAACCGGTAATAATTGGTAGGCATACTCGATCCTTTCCGGAAAGAAAAATTCAGGAGCCGAAAAAGAAAAAGTTAATGTGTTTTGCTCATGGGATAATTTTATATTTTGTTGATCCTGAAAGCCGGTGCGGATAAAAACTGTAGCTGTATCAACAGTAATAGTATTAAGATAGGCTGCAACTATTGAAGAGTAATCATCCAGGTTAGACAGTTTAAAATATTCAAACCTGCTGCTTTGGCCTATAAACATATAACCATGGCAGTATAAAAAAGATTTATTATCGGGGCTTGATAATCCATTGGAATGATCGAACAGAAAAGATTGTTGTTTTAAATAATCATAAACTACAATGCCATTTTGAGAACGCAATAAAATGTAATGACCTGATGCACCAATAATAGCTGTGTAATCTCCCCTGATAAGGCCCCGGCTGCCATACGGCATAGAATCTACGCAGCTGAGTGATACCGGGTCAATAATACGCATCCCATATTTAGTGGTCATCAACCACAACCTTCCTGCTGCATCCAGCGCAGGTGCACAAACACCCTGGTGAGAAGGCAATCCTCCAAATAAAGACGAGTATGGTATAATTCTCATCCTCTTTTTATCCAGATTAAATTGTGCAACCCCTTCCTTACTGGTTAAATACAGCAGGTCTCGTTCATTATCATACCAGGCAGATGCACTTTTAATCTCAACCCCATCAGCTTTAATAGCCGGGCAACGGATAGTGTCAACCGCCAGCGTAAAATGATTGATAAGATAAATAACCCCATCAGTTTTCTTTATCAGTATATTGCCAGTACGGGTTGTAGCAATATCCGTAAACCTGTCTTCTGCTCCAAGCCATGCAAGTGCCGGTATTTTTTTTTCTACTTTGGTGAAAAATTTTTCTCCGGGTTGCAGCACATGTACTTTCCACCCTGCTGTCCATAACCTGCCGCTGCCATCTTTGGTAACTTTATTATCAATGCACGATCCGTAATTATAAAAATTGTTGATCAAAGAAGTATTGAGTACTGCTTGCTGTATAAAATTAGTATCGTACACATGAATACCAGTTGAACCTAAAAAAGCAGCATTAAAAAAATCACTGCTGCTATCAAAATACATACCCCTGATTTTTGGTGTATGAAAATTATATTGGGTAAGGTTAGGTACATCTACTGTTTGCAGACGGAATTTTTCCGGAACGCTTACATAAAGTATTCCCTTTTGAAGCAGCCATATATTATTATGCTGATCCGTTGTTGTGTACCTTGTTTCGTCTTCCGGATAATTAACTCCCGATGCATTAAAATAAATCACACCATTTGTTTTGGTATCAAACAGGGCTGTTTTACCGTTATAAATACCAATCAGGTATTTACCGGTTGTTAATTTTACAAATTCGGGGATGATGTAACCATAATATACATTTCCTGATTTGTAAACTGCATCCCGTCCAAAAACAATTGCAGCCTTTCCTGTTTGTGAATTATACTTCACAAATCCACCGCTCCAGGAATTAAACCAAATGATACTGTCATTTGCCACATCCATACGTTGCACATCAATCTCGTTTTTATTGGTGGTAAAATTAGGATTGTATTTATGTGTGATGTCAGTAACGATGTCAAAGTTGCGGCTAAATGTTTTATTTATTTTATCCAGTAAATAAATACCATTGTATGTACCCACCCATAATTTAGCGGTATCTGTAGCATGTGCTGCAAAACTTATTACGGAGTTTAAACGATTGTCTTGCCAGCTATCTGGTTTTGTAGCATCCAGGTTGTAGTGAGATAGTATATTTTTATACGGATCATATATCAATAACCCTCCAAGTCCGGATCCTGCATAAACAATACCATTATTATCAAGATACAAAGCATTAGTGCCCGGGTTAAACAGCTGGTTATTATCCAGGTAAGTATAAGTAAAACTGGTATAGCTTTTTGCCAGCCTGTTATAGTAATAAAAACCTGTTGGGGTGCCGATGTAAAAATTATGTTGCTTGTCTTCTGCCATTGCCGATATCCTGCTTAATCCAAAACCATTTGCCTGTGGCAATGAGGGGTGATAAATAATATCCGATCCATCAAAGGAAGTTAAACCCCTGCCGGTAGAAAACCACATTAATCCATCTTGCGAAAAAAAGAAATATTCTGAAGTAATGGGCGGCATAAAAGGATGCGTTACCTGCTTAAACACGGGTAATTTATTGCCCGGAAAATTATCCTGTGCCTTTATAAAAAAAGCAAACAATAAAAATATTGCTGTGGCAACGTATCTCATCAATTAAATTAAGTCTCTAAATCTACTTTATTCCTGTTGCTTTTTATAATTCAGTTTGGCTGTTGGCAGGTTTGTTCTGATAACCAACACTATTGATTATACAACCCTCAGCCTGCAGCAGCTCATCCTTATTTTTTTCTGCTCCCATTTTCCGGCAACGGCTTAATATTTACAATTGCCAACTCATAAAGGCCAACTGCAAATTGTCTGTTTGAATACTATACTATTAAAAATAGTTTAGAGGAAGAAAAACCTGGCCCGAGTACAACAATAATTAACAACATTCTCTTTAACCTTAAACCGCTTTTATGAAAAAGCTACTGTGTATAACACTGCTTCTTTTTTTTAACTCCGGCGTATACTGTCAAAAGATAAACACCTTAAAATTTGCAATTCAATTGGGAGCTGCCTTTGCAAACAGCAGGCAGGATGAAGTAAACCAGTCTTATAGCGTAACAGAAAAAACAAAAACCGGTTTATTGGCAGGTTGCTTTTTAAATTATACTGTACGCAAAAGCTTGTTATTGCAACCTGCATTATTGTATGTACGTAAAGGCGCAAAACAACATTTTCAAAATACGTATGCCAACCCATTGGTGTATAATTATATCGAGATACCATTGAATATAGTTTATACAACCAAAACCGGTAACAGCATTTTTGGTTTAGGTGGCGGGTTATCTCCTGCTTTTAAACTTAATACTATACTAGCAACAAACGAAACAAAAAATTTCGACCTAGGAGTTAATGCACTGGCAATGTACCAATGGGCAATCGGGTTTTCAGCAAATGTGCGCTATACTTACAGCCTTCTTAATACAAGTGCTGTAAAAACTAATATCAGTAAAATACAAAATTCATATTTCAGCATTACTGCCGGTTACGAGTTTTAGAAATTTTTCAACAATGAAATAGCATACAGCAATCATTTTTTAACCGCCTAAATATTTTTTTATGCCCGTCTTCAAAAACAACTTGTCTTGTTTACTGGCCGCATTAATCTCAATCGGTTTATTTGCCGCCTGCCACAATTATTACAAAGCTGTGCCTACACCAGCCACTAACAGCAATGAAAAAGCTGCAACTGTTGACAGCCTTAAACTGCAGAGCAGGTATTTTGTTTTACGCAACGGCAGTTTATCTTACCTGATGAATAATATTGTAATAAGTGAGGATAAAAAATCACTTACCTGTAACCTGCAAACACTACCAGAGAATCACCAGCTACATTTAGTAAAAGGCAGAAGGGGAAAAATGCAATACAATAAAAGCAATACCAACGACCTAACGGTTTTAAATGAAGTGCATTTTTATATTGCATCAAACGAAGCCACTGCAACAGGCAATTATACCCTGCAGCTGGATAAAGTAGAAAAAATAGAAGTGATTGAAAAAGATAAAAAAAGAACTACCAGCAGTTATGTAATTGGTGCCCTTGGATACACTGCAGGCGGATTGGCAATAGCATTTATTATAGCTGCGGCATTAAAAAGTTCCTGCCCGTTTGTAAGCGCATACGATGGTAACGATTTTACATTACAGGGTGAAATTTATGGTGGTGCCATCTATCCGCAATTAGCAAGGCATGATTATATGCCATTGAAAATGGCGCCGCTGCAGGATGGTTCTTTACAACTTAAGATAAGTAATGAATTACATGAGCATCAATATACCGACATGGCAGAGCTTTGGGTGATCACCCATGATAAAAACAGCAAAGTATTTGCTGATGAAAAAGGAAATTTATTTACTGTTACTTATCCGCAAGCGCCTGTTACCGCAAGCCTGAATACAAAAGCAGATGTTACCGGGGCTTTACAAAATGCAGGTGACAATGCCTTATTGCATATGGATGATACTGCAGCCAACGCCACTAACGAAGTGATAATGCAATTCAATAAACCGGCAGGCGCAAAAAAAGCAAAGCTATTATTGAGCTTAAAAAATTCCTATTTTCTCGACCTGCTGTATGGTGAGCTGGCAAAAGGTTTTGGAAATTATTATGGCACTTACATTAAACAACAGCAAAAAAAACCTGTAGCCGAATTATTACAATGGACCAAAGAGCAAAAAATACCTTTAGAAGTTTCGGTAAAAACAACTACTGGCTGGAAAATAATAACCGATATCACTACCATTGGCCCACTGGCCACCAGAAATATAGTGGTACCTGTTGAACTACCTGAATCTGCTGAAAATTTTACTGCAATAAAATTATCCAGTGGATTTATGTTTTGGGAAATTGATTATGCAGCTATTGACTATTCGCAGGAAAATACTTTCAGTGTACAAAAAATAACAGCCCAAAAAGCAACTGATGAATTGGGGAAAAATGTTTTGCCCGATCTGCAGAAAGAAGATGCAGTGTATTTAGCACAACCAGATATCGGCAATACCGCTACTCTCACTTATACAGCTACCCCTTTAAATGATGCTGCCAAAACACGTACATATATCCTGCACACAAAAGGTTATTACGAACATGTAAGAGATTTTAAAAACAAACCCAATATCAGTTTCTTAAACCAGTTTAAAAAGCCTAACGCATTTCCTTTATTTGGTATGCAGTTGTATAAAAAAATAAACATTGAGAATATGAAGACACTGGCAAAATCTAACTAAACTGTTTTACTACTAACAAAAAACATTCAGCCGATAAACATTAATAATTATGGAAACAGCCATCAGTTTACAACAAATACCAGGTACAAAAACATTTAACCTTACACCAAAAATTATCAATCAGCCGGCAGTGGATTCTTTTCAGCCGGGCAGTATTGAAAAAGGGTTGATATGGATGCTGATAAAACTGCGGATCTTTTATTTTGCCTGCATTATCTTAAAGCAGCCCGGTAAAGTATGGAATACCTTTACAACAATGATCCGCCTGCGTAATAATGTTTGGGCAGGCGATTTAAAAAAGATCTATAAGATAGATGGCAAATATTATTTTAACCAGTACACACCCGGCTGGCCATCTAAGGCTTATGATAATCTTATAAAAAGCGAATTACGGCGGCATGCTTCGCCGCTTACGGTTACAGAAAAACTGTCTTTTGTTTTTCTTGCCATTACAAGAAAATGCCCCATGCGTTGCGAACATTGTTTTGAATGGGACAACCTTAACCAAAAAGAATCTTTTACCAAAGAGAATCTGTTTAAAGTAGTGGACCTTTACCAGCGTGAAGGGGTATTGCAATTTCATTTCAGCGGTGGCGAGCCTATGGTTCGTTTTAAAGATCTGTTACCATTGATTCAATATACCAGTAAAAAAAGTGAATGCTGGGTACTTACTTCCGGTTTTAATTGTACAGCCGAAAATGCAAAACTATTAAAGAACGCAGGCTGCAAAGGAGTGGTAATAAGCATTGATCATTACATACCCGAACTACACAATATGTTCAGGGGCAATGCTGCTGCATTTGATAGCGCCATAAATGCTGTAGCAGCTGCACGCCGGGCAGGCATGGTGGTATCACTTAGTGTATGTGCTACAAAAGCATTTATAGATGGTGGCCATTTAATACCATATATGAATTTTGCAAAAAAGCAGGGCGTGCAATTTGTTCAGGTGCTGGAACCAAGGAGCGTAGGCCACTACGAAGGAAAAAATGTATTGCTTGATGAAAAGCACATTACAGAGCTGGAACAAATATTTAAAATGGTTAACCACTCTCCCTTATATACAAAACACCCTACCATGCTGTATCATGGTTATCATCAGAGAAGAGTAGGTTGTTTTTCAGGAAGCCGTAGTGTGTATGTTGATTCTGCAGGTGATGTGCATGCCTGCCCTTTCTGCCATACCAAATCGTACAACATTATTCAACTCATTCGTTGCAATCAAAAAAAATTACCGGCTAAAGAAAATAAATGTCCGCAGTTTGATAAGATCGCTTAAAAGAAATCCCTGCCTTCAAACTACTGCTATTGCTTCTTAGGCAGATTAAAAAATTAATCTGCCTTTAACTTTTATTGCAGCCGCAATTTTCTATTTTCACCAAATGAAAAAACTAATCGCTGTACTTTTATTTCCTGCGCTTTGCTTTGCCCAAAAAAAATATGATTATAAAAACCTGGTGCTTGAAGGCGGGGGTGTACGGGGATTGGCCTATGCAGGTGTATTCAGCGTGCTGGAAGAAAAAAATATTTTACAACATATCGAAAATGTAGGCGGTTCTTCTGCAGGTGCTATTGCTGGCATGATGGTGAGCATTGGTTATTCTGCCGAAGAGATTGACAGCCTTATGATAGAACTGCCTATACAAAAATTTAATGATGGCAAAGGAGGCGTTGTAGGTAAGTATAAAAGATTTAAAAATGCATACGGTATTTATAAAGGAGAAGAATTTGAAAAATGGTTACAGCAACTGGTAGCCCATAAAACAGGCAAACCCTTATTAACTTTTGGTCAATTACATCAACTGCATTTAAATAACAACAATTATAAAGACCTGTACTGTACCGGCACCAATCTTAGTAAACAGCAGCTGGAAATTTTTTCCTATGTTACTGCTCCGGATATGCCTGTTACACTTGCTGTAAGAGTAAGTAGTACCATTCCCATTTATTTTGAACCGGTAGCTTTAAACAATAATTTGAAAAAAATAAAAAAATCAGATTCAAGTTCGTTTGTAAATTTTTATGTGGATGGAGGCATGCTATGTAATTACCCCATCAATTTCTTCGATACTTCCGAAAGCAATCTCAATCCTTTATTATCTGATAAAGTAAGATTCAATACACAAACTATTGGTATTAAATTAGAGCGCCCGCAGCAAATAGATTCTTTAAATAATAACAATACTCAAATACCGGCTTATGATATCAATAAGCTTTCAGAATATTTTTCAGCCTTGGTTAACCTTCTTATGGAAACCATTAACAGAAGATATCCTAACCTTGAGAATGAAAAAGGCAGAACAATATATGTGAGCCAGGGCAATATCTCATCCAAAATAAAAAAAACAAAGCAGCAGGATAAACTGCTGCTTTATAACAACGGCGTTAAGGCCGCTAAAGATTTTTTTTCAAAACAAAATAAATGACCGTATTTGCGAAAAGGCTAACTCCCGCTTAGCAATTCACAATTCACATTTTTACTAATTCCACTTTTGCCCAAATACCTTCTTTAAAATATCCGTTGTTCTTGCGGCAATATTGGTGCGGATATTTTTTTCTTCAATAGCTACCAGGTCAAATAATGCATCTGTTGCTTTTCCGGTTACAAAATTGGCCAGGTCGGGATTTATTTTTTTAATAGTAGTAGGGAAATTATTGTACTTGGTAATTACATCGCCGTAATATTTGGTAGCATCTACTTTATCCAACGAAGTTTTTATCACCGGTAAAAAAGCTGCTGTCAATTGATCTAAAGTTTTCTCCCTGAAAAAATGTGTAGCACTGGTATCGCCATTTTTTACTAATCCAATTGCATCCTGCAAAGTCATACTTTTAATAGCATTAACAAAGATGGGTTTGGCATAACCTGCTGCATCTTCTGCGCCACGGTTAATTTGTAAAATAGCTTTATCCACCAGGTTATTAAAGCCCAGGCTACGTAATGTATTTTCTACTTTTTTGGCATCAGGTGGCATTAAAATTTTATACAGGGCATCTTTAAAAAAGCCATCTTCCTTATTTAGTTTCAATACCGCTCCCGCCAATCCCTGGCTTAAAGCTTCTTTAATACCCTGGCCAGCTTCTGCTTCGGTAATGCCGCCAAGCCCGGTTGCCTGGGGTAATTTGCTTAAAACATCACAGCCACTTAACATTGCCACACTCATTAATACAAGTAATAATTTTTTCATTTTTTATAGAATTTTATTTTTTAAAGGTAAACCAATATAGTGCCAGTTTACTTATTCTGCTATTACAGACAGCAAATATGGACGATTGGGTTGCATAAAGTATCTTTGCCGCCCTGAACGGTTTATAACCGGCAGGTATATTTAAAATAAATTATGAGCACACAACATTTATCAGAACAGGAGATCATCCGCAGGGAAAAATTAACAGAACTGAAAAAACTGGGTATTGATGCCTATCCGGCACCATTGTATCCAGTTAACGCTACTTCAGTTTATATAAAAGAAAATTATAAGGGGGAAGAAAATAAAGCTGACTTTGCTGACGTGTGCCTGGCAGGCCGCATTATGAGCGTACGTGATATGGGCAAGGCCAATTTTGCAGTAATACAGGATGCCGTAGGAAAAATTCAGTTGTATATTAAACAGGATGATATTTGCCCCGGTGAAGACAAAACTATGTTTCAAACCGTTTGGAAAAAATTGCTTGACCTGGGTGATATCATCGGTATTAAAGGATATGTATTTACTACCAAAACCGGCGAAACATCGGTGCATGTAAAAGAATTCACCTTGCTTTCCAAATCATTAAAACCTTTACCGGTAGTAAGAGAAAAAGAAGGCGAAACTTTTGATGAAGTTACTGATCCCGAATTCCGTTACCGCCAGCGTTACGCCGATTTAATTGTAAACCCGGGTGTAAAAGAAACTTTTATCAAGCGAACTAAAATGGTAAATGCCATTCGTGAATTTTTAAACGAACGTGGCGCATTGGAAGTAGACACACCAGTATTACAATCAATTCCGGGTGGTGCTGCAGCAAGGCCTTTCACCACACATCATAATGCATTAGATGTACCTATGTACATGCGTATTGCAAACGAATTGTATTTAAAAAGATTGATCGTGGGTGGTTTTGAATGGGTGTATGAATTCAGCCGCAACTTCCGCAATGAAGGTATGGACCGTACGCACAATCCTGAATTTACTGTGCTGGAATTTTATGTGGCCTACAAAGATTATGAGTGGATGATGGATACTACAGAACAGATGTTGGAAAAAGCTGCCCTTGCTACCAACGGTGCTACCAAAGTTGTTGTAGGCGATAAGGAAATTGATTTTAAAGCGCCGTACAAAAGAATTACCATGTACGATGCTATTAAAGAATATACCGGTTTTGATATCAGTGAAATGGATGAAGCAGGCATTAGAAATGTTTGCAAGGAATTAAAAATTCATGCTGATGAAAAATGGGGTAAAGGAAAATTGATTGATGAAATTTTTGGTAGTAAATGCGAGGGCAATTATATACAACCTACTTTCATTACCGATTATCCTGTGGAAATGAGTCCGCTTACAAAAAAACACCGTAGCAAACCCGGATTGGTTGAACGTTTTGAGCTGATGTGTAATGGTAAAGAAATTGCCAATGCCTATAGCGAATTAAATGATCCGTTAGAACAAAGAGAACGCTTTGAAGAGCAGGTAAAATTAATGGAACGTGGTGATGATGAGGCCATGTTTATTGATCATGATTTTTTACGTGCATTGGAATATGGTATGCCACCAACAAGTGGTATCGGTTTTGGTATCGACAGGATTGCGATGCTCTTAACCAATCAACACTCTATACAGGATGTATTATTTTTCCCAATGATGCGGCCTGAGAATATGGAGTAATACAGCTCATAATTTACCACTTGTAAAAGCCGGTTTTAAGTATTAATTTTCATATAACTAAAAACAAGCTATATGAAACAGTTAATATCTTCCAGGATAGCCGGCATTATTTATGCCCTTGCCATTGGTAGTTTTGGTGTATTGCATTTTGTAAATGCTGAAGAAATGAAAAGTGGTGTTCCTGATTATATACCTGGCGGAATAGTGTGGATCTATATAACAGGCACTTGTTTAATTCTTGCCGCTATTGCCATCATTATAAATAAAGCTACCCGCCTGGCCTGTTATTTATTGGCAGCTATGTTATTGATATTTGTTTTTACCATTCATTTAAAGCATTTGGTAAACGGCAATTATACTAACATTTTAAAAGATACAGCAATGGCTATGGCTGCAATTCTGGTTGGTAATACTGCCTCGGAATAACTTATACAACCAGCCTTGTTTATTTTTATTATGTTGCTTCATTAACCAGAATGCGATAGGGTATTTTTTTGCCGAAGATAAAATCTGTATGCTGCTGTTATATTTGCCTTGCACAAATACACTAAAACTCTTGCAAAGCCCGTTATTAAATACTATTTTTCTATTTGAACCAAAAAACTATATAATGAAATCAATTATTCCAACAAGAATTGCAGAAATGATTTATGGTCTTGTAATGATTGCCTTTGGCCTTTTACATTTTAAATATGGAAAAGGAGGCATGGGCGTTCCATCCTTTATGCCCGGCGACCCATCAATATGGATGTATATTACCGGCGCAGGATTTCTGCTTGCAGGAATTGCAATTCTTATAAATAAATTTAAAAAGCTGGCCTGTTATTTACTGGCATTAATGCTGTTTATATTTATTCTTACTATTCATCTTATGCCTGCTATTAATGATCATAATTTTGCCCAGCCTTTAAAAGATGCAGGATTGGCAATGGCGGCTATTATGATAGGCAACGCTTCTAAATAAAGTCATTTTATGTTATAAAAAAGGGGCAATTAAAATTGCCCCTTTTTATTCCTATGCTTTTTTATGATGCCTGTTTTTTACCGTAAGATAATCCAGGAAATAAATTACTCTTAGAGATAAGCTATTAAACTGTGTGGAGTTATTATAGTTATTTCCTTTTGCAGTGTAATTCAGGTTATCAAAATAATTTTTTTCAAAATCCCTGCGGAAGTTTTCGCCAATATTTTTCCAAACCACATTAATAAAACTGCCTTGTGCAAACTGCCAGGTATACACCAGGTCGGTACTTAAGTAATTATAATTTTGATTGCAGTTGTTGTGATAGTCAAAATTAGGGGTTTCCAAATCACCATTCAGGTTTAACACATAAAATTGCAATGGTGCTACTTTACTCCAGGAATGCCTGCTGTTTAAAGTAATACCCATTTTATTGGTAAAATTGTATTTAACTGTTAAACCGGTGGATACATTGCGGTTATCTCTCCGGCTGAATATTACAGTATCCATTGCTGAAGTATTGGATGCATATAAAGTTTCTGCCCAGCCTGGTTGATTGGTATTATTTTCATCATTTGCCTGTATGCTTACAGAGAATTTACTATTGAACCTGATCTTACCAAACAATCCCCAGGCAAAAGTTTTACGTTTGGTAACAGCGCCTTCGCCTACATAAAAGTTACCACCCCATGATAATTTTTTGGCCTCATTACTATTCCATTCTCCGTTAGCACCTACCCTGCCTTTATTATGAAATACCCTTCCATAAACTCGTGGTTCATAAAAATCATTATAGTTTGAAGCGGCATTTAAGTTTAAGCCAAACTGCCAGAGATTTTTAAGCTGCCCGTATAAATTATAATTAAAACGAAATGATTCAAACATCATCGATTTACGTTTTAAGATATCAATCGGCGAAACTAAGCTCAACACATGTGCATTGATATTTGAACCCAACCTGTTGTACCATTTAGTAGGTTTGGTCCAGTTATAACCCATCCAGATACCATTATGCATCTCATTATTGTTGGTAAAATAAGCAAGATCACTGTTATCGTATTTACTGTTGCTTAAATCCTGCCAAACATTAAAATTAAAATGGCCACTTGTTTTTCCGAAATAAACGCTGTGGGCATAGCCGGTTTTTGTTTTACCGTTTTCAAAAATTTTACTCATGCTCACATTACCACCCACGTTCCATTTATTTTTTTTGTCGTTAAAATCAAATAACAATGCGCTTACATTAGCGTCTCTGTCTTTCCCACTCCTTAAAGTGCTGGTATTAATAAATGAGATGCTGCTGTTGTGTTTAAATGTTTGGTCAAACACTAAAACATTATAATTAGTTAATGGATTGGTTTCCACCTTACGGGTTTTTTTACTATTTAAATTTTCAATTTCGGCAAATTGCGGACGGGTGATAGCATTAAGCATACCAATACCTAATCCTTTTTGTGTGCGGCCGCTGATCTTTGTAGCATTATACAATTTACTTTGAGATGGGTTTTTATTAATCTGTTCATTACCGCCAACACTAAAATCGTAGCGGTGTATCGGCTCCCCGCCAATGCGCCTGCTGTAAAATAAACCACCCTTATTAAACAACTCGGTGCCTTCTGTAAAAAATGCCCTGTTCTCTGTAAATTTTTGTTCAAAAGGAGTAAGGTTTAGGGTAAGGTTATCCGATTGTACCTGTCCAAAATCGGGTATCAAAGTCATATCTAATGTAAAAGCCTGGTTTAAGCCGTATTTAATATCCATACCACCGTTGATGCTGGTAGAATTTTTTGAGGTTCCGGGAATTACCAGGCCATCATGATTTTGATAGGTTGAAAAATAAGGAGAAAATTGTAAGCGCATTGGAGGTTTAATATCCTGCAACCCCAATAACATACCTTCCTGCGTTAAAAAGCCATTGGCATTAGGGTCAATAGATTGCCAGAATAATTGTTCGCCACTCTTTTGTCTGCGTCGAACAATATTTAAACCCCAATCCTGTATTTTTTTATTACCGAAGCGAATGGCTGAATAAGGCAGGAACATTTCAAAACTCCAGCCATCGCTGTGAATCTGTGCACCGCTTTGCCAAACGGCATTCCAGCTAAAATCTTCACTGTTACCGTTGGGGTTGGGTGCTTGTTTGGCATCCATCTGTTCGCCAAGTGGTGTAATAAAATATTCAAAGCCGTTGATCTTATCGTTATAGGTATCAAAGATCACGCCTACAAAATCGTTATTACCAAAACCGTCACGGCCGGTCAATTCAGAGGCAATACTGTCTTTATATTTTTCATGAAAATAGCCGCCGATATAAAGGCCTTCGTCATTGTACAAAAAATACACTTCACTCCGGTTATCGGAATTTTCGGGTTTAAACGGTGTAGGACGTAACGCTACAAATTTATCTGCTACCTGTGCGGTCTTCCATTCAGGCTCATCCAGGTTACCATCAATTTTTAATGATTTTGAAATGCGTTGTGCAGTAATTTTTTTCTTTTCAGTCTGGCTGAAAGCGGTAGCTGTAAAGAGCATGCAGCAGCACGCTACTTTAATGTTAAAGAAGTTCATGGCTATACTTTGGTTTTGTTGAGCGAAGCACTATTCATGGCGAAATAATGCCGGTACGAAATTAAACGTACAACCGGGCAGAAATGTTACCGCTCATCAAAACAAAAAAGTATTTAGGCTTTTTTTAACAGGAAAAAGGGGAAGAGGGGGAAAGCTGCAAGGGCGAAGCAAACAGGTACAAACAGCATGCTCATCCCTTGCAGCTATTCCCCTTGAAGCTATTCCCTTGTAGCTTGTTTATACAAACAAATCATTATACAATTGTGCGCCAGGCACTACTGAGTATTTACTTAAATCTGTAATACCTTCTTTGGCAAGCACTTCTTCATCAATAAAACTATTGCCACTACAGGTAGCAGCTGCTTTACTTAAAATGTAAAAAGCAGCATCGGCAATAATATCCGGTGTGCGGCTCATCTTCATCAGCATTTCACCACCCAATAAATTATTTACTGCTGCTGTAGCTATAGTGGTACGTGGCCATAAAGTATTAGCAGCTATATTATATTTTTTTAATTCGGCAGCCAGGCCAAGTGCAATCATACTCATATCATATTTGCTGATGGTATAGGCCAAATGGTTAGCAAACCATTTCATATCCATATTTATTGGTGGCGATAAATTTAAGATATGTGCATTGGTAGATTTTTTTAATAGTGGAATACAAGCCCTGCTTACCATAAATGTTCCTCTTACATTTATATCATACATAAGGTCAAAACGCTTGGGTTCTGTTTGTTCTGTAGGTGTCAGGTTAATTGCCGATGCATTATTGATCAGTATATCAATGCCGCCAAATTTTTCCACTGTTTTATCCACCACATTTTGAATCTGGTCTTCAAACCGGATATCGCATTGTACTGCTAAAGCCTTTCCCCCTGCAGCTTCCATTTCTGCTGCTGCAGAAAATATAGTGCCTCCCAGCTTAGGATTTTCTTCCACGCTTTTACTGGCTATTACAATATTGGCGCCGGCTGCGGCTAACTTTAAGCCAATGGCTTTACCAATGCCTCTTGATGCACCGGTAATTATTACTGTTTTATTTTCAAATGACATGCTTCGTTAATTTCCTCAAATCTAATTAAATAAGGCATTGCCTCAGCTAATCGCTGCCATTAATACATTTTTTTCTGCTTTGCAGAAAAGTTGGCCACGAATTACACTAATTAGCACGAATGAAGCAATTACGGTTTTATCACTAAAAAATTTATGGGTTACCAAATCTGTGATAATCAGTGTAATCTGTGGCGGAGGAAAAAAAAGTTAAACAAATGTTTGATTAATATTAAACGGTTGTTTAACTTTGTGTTTTAATACAACAAACATCATGGATTTCAACGATAAGCAAATACAGATAATGGAGACTGCAGAAGAGCTTTTTGCTGAAAAAGGTTTTTCGGGTACTTCAGTAAGGGATATTGCCGATGCAGCCGATGTAAATGTGGCAATGATCTCGTATTATTTTGGTTCCAAAGAAAAAATGCTGGAATCGCTATTCAATTACCGCTCGGCCAGCACCATGTTAAAGCTGGAAAGCATGTATAACAATACTGCACTTAGCCCGATGGAAAAAGTGCACCAGATGATTGACTATTATATTGACAAGTTTTTGAACCAGCAATGTTTTCACAAAGTGATGATGAGGGAACAGGTGGGTAATCACAGGCACACCATAGCTGGCCTGATACAGGATTATAAAAAACGTAACCAGGGTTTAGTAAAACAATTGATACATGAAGGGCAGAAAACCGGAGCTTTTGTAAAGAACGTAGATATTCCTTTATTGATGACCACACTCGTTGGTACGGTAAGCCATATGGTAACCACACAGCATTCTTACAAAGAGATCAATAACCTGCAGGCTATGCCTGATGACCAGTTTCAGAAACTGATAAGAAAAAAATTAAGCACACACCTAAAATTTATTTTTAAAGCCATCTTAACTCATGAAGCATAAACTAGTATTAATTATTCTAAGCCTGCTGAGCCTGCAAACATTACAGGCACAGCAAAGCAAAACACTTACCCTTAAAGAAGCTATTGACCTGAGCATTGCCAACAGTAAGCAGCTTAAATTAAATGAAGCCAAAATACTGGAAGCAAGTGCCAGTATAAAAGAAGCTGAAGAAAAGCGTTTACCCGAAGCTGGTATCAGCAGTTCTTATTTGTATTTGCCTGTAAAACCAAATATCAATCTGAAAAGCGGTTCCGGTAACGGCAACGGCAGCCCCAGTGTATCGCAGGCATTTTATGGTATTGCATCAGTATCTGTGCCTTTGTATAACAGTGGCAAATTAAAATACGGTATCGAATCGGCCCGGTATCTGCAACAGGCTTTAAAACTGGATGCTGATAATGACCGCACGGCCGTAATCATGAACACGATCAATGCCTGTATCAATTTATTTAAAGCAAGGGAAGCTATCAGCCTGGTTAAAGAAAACCTGGAGCAATCTAACCAGAGAGTAAAAGATTTAAGCAACCTGGAGAAGAACGGTTTGCTAGCCAGAAACGATCTGTTGAAAGCAGAACTGCAAACTTCTAATATTGAACTGACCTTATTAGATGCAGAAAGTAATTACAGGCTGGCATGTGTAAATATGAACCTGATGATTGGTTTACCTGAGCAAACAGATTTGATACCAGACAGAAATGGTTTAGCATTACCCGAATCAGTAAAAACAATTGAGGAATACGAACAGGATGCTTTACAAAACCGTAATGATATTGCCGCCATTGCTATCCGTAAAAAAGCTGCAGACCTCAATATCAAAACTATAAAGACAGATTACTATCCCAGCGTTGCCTTCACCGGAGGGTATATTGCTGCTGATATTCCAAAATTCTTAAGTATTACCAATGCAGTGAATGTAGGTATTGGCGTAAAGTATAATCTTTCTTCGCTTTGGAAAACAAAAACCAAAATACAAAGTGCCGAAGCAAAGGTGAAACAAATACAGGCCAGCCAGGAAATGCTGGGTGATAATATCCGCCTTCAGATCAACCAGGCATACCAGGGTTATTTAGTAAGCCGCAAAAAAATTGAAGTGTTGGAAAAATCGGTACTGCAGGCTACGGAAAATTACCGCATCACTAAAAATAAATATGATAACAGCCTTGCAACAACTACAGAACTGTTAGATGCTGATGTGGCCTTATTACAAAGTAAATTAAGTGTAACCAACGCAAAAGCAGATTCCTTTTTAGCTTATAATAAAATTTTATACGCTGCAGGATTATTAAAAAATTAATTCATTACCACAACAAACATAAAAGCGACTGATATGGCACAGAACGAAACACCAACCCCGCAAGTAGCTACGGCACCGGAGGCTCCAAAAAAGAAAAGTAAAGTATTCATCATTGTACTGGCATTATTAGTTATTGCCGGTGGATGGTTTGGCTTTAGTAAATACAATCATGGTAAGCACCACGAAGAAACTGATGATGCACAACTGGAAGCAAACATCAGCCCGGTAATACCACGTATTGCCGGCTATGTAAAAGAAGTTCGTGTAAAAGATAACCAGCTGGTAAAAAAAGGTGATACCCTTTTAATACTGGATGACAGGGATATGGCATTAAGGGTACAGCAAGCCGAAGCGGCTTTAGCAACAGCAAAAACCAATTTAGGGTCTGCTGAAGCCAACACTACGGCTTCCAGAGCTACCATCAATAGCTCTCAGGCTAATATTGGTATTGTAGATGCACAGATAGAAGCGGCTAAAGTAAATGTGTGGCGCACAAAACAAGACTACGACCGCTATGCCAATTTAATAAAGGACCATTCTATTACACAACAACAATTTGAACAGGCACAGGCTGCAAAAGAAACAGCAGAACGCCAGTTGAATGTATTGGTACAACAAAAAAACCAGGCGGCGCAACAAACGAATACTGTAGCATCTCAAAGCAATGCTACTTCTTCACAAATTGGTGTAGCCGGAGCCGTTATCAAACAAAGGGAAGTAGAAGTTGCAGAAGCAAAACTGAATCTTTCTTATGCTGTGGTAGTTGCACAAGAAGGTGGATTGGTATCTAAAGTAAATGTACAGGCCGGCCAGTTTTTACAGGCAGGGCAACCTGTTTTCAGTATTGTATTGAGCCAGGATATTTGGGTGATTGCTAATTTTAAAGAAACGCAATTAGAGAAAATGAAGATCGGCCAGCATGTTACCGTACACGTAGATGCTTTTCCTGATCATTCTTTTGAAGCTACATTAAGTTCCTTTGCTGCTGCAACGGGCTCACGCTTTGCTTTATTACCTCCCGATAACAGCAGTGGCAACTTTGTAAAAGTGGTACAACGTTTACCTGTAAAAATTGAATTTAATAGTACTGATGCTTTGGTTAAACAACTAAAAGCGGGTATGAATGTGAGCGTGGATGTGCATCTGGATTAAAGCCGGGCACACGGATTACACAGATTAAACGGAGTATCGGGATTTTTTATTTTGATTTAAAAATCTTTAACGCTCTTTTTACCAGAGCAATGAAATATTATATATGCAACAGATGGAATCTTTAGTGGAGTATGGTTCAAGACGGGTAATTATTACCATAACTGCAATTATATGCGCCTTGCTGGAAATTGTAGATACCACCATTGTGAATGTAGCGCTTAATGATATGCGTGGCACATTAGGTGCCACACTTACCGAAGTAGGTTGGGTGGTTACTGCCTATGCCATCGGTAATGTAATTATTGTGCCTATGACAAGTTGGTTATCGCAACAATTTGGGCGAAGCAATTATTTTGCGGCTTCTATTATTTTATTTACCGTATGTTCTTTTTTATGCGGTAATGCTACCGGCATTGTAGAGTTGGTATTATTCCGCTTTTTGCAAGGTTTAGGTGGAGGTGCTTTACTGGTAACTTCCCAAACCATTATTACAGAAAGTTATCCTCCTGAAAAAAGAGGCATGGCACAGGCCATCTATGGTTTAGGTGTAATTATCGGTCCTACACTGGGGCCGCCATTAGGTGGTTATATTGTTACCCATGCATCATGGCCATTAATATTTTATATCAATATTCCAATTGGTGTAATTGCCACTTTACTTACGTTACAGTTTGTACGCAGTCCTAAATACGGCGAAAAAACTGCTGTGGCAGATGTTGACTGGCTGGGTATTGCCCTACTGGCAGTTACAGTAGGTTCGTTGCAATATGTTTTAGAAAAAGGGCAGGATGATGATTGGTTCAGCAGCGGCCTTATCGTTACCCTTGCCATCACTTCTTTTTTAGGTTTGTACTTTTTTATATGGCGTGAACTGACGGTAAAGAAACCCATTGTTGAACTGAGGGTGTTGAAGAATGGTAATCTGAGGGTAGGTACAATTCTTTCTTTTATTATGGGCTTTGGCTTATACGGATCCACATTTATCATCCCCCTGTACACCCAATCTATTTTAGGGTGGACGGCACAGGAGGCAGGCATGCTGATGGTGCCGGCAGCATTAACCACAGCATTTATGATGCCCATTATTGGTACACTTTTACAGAAGGGTGTACCACAACAATACCTTGCTGCATCCGGTTTTATTCTCTTCGCTGTGTTTACTTTCTGGGGGTATGTTATTCTTACGCCTGATACCAATGCGGATGATTTTTTCTGGATGCTGATTGTACGTGGCGTTGGTATGGGCATGTTGTTTATACCTATTACCACACTTTCATTATCTACTTTAAAAGGACAGGAGATCGGGCAGGGTGCAGCCTTCACCGGTATGATGCGCCAGCTGGGTGGTTCTTTTGGTATTGCTTTGATCACCACATTTATATCAAGACAGAATGTGGTACACCGTACCAGCCTGGTAAGCCATTTAGATATTAATAATCCTTCGGTACAGCAAACTGTGCAGACTATACAGCAAGGATTAATGAGACAGGGCAGATCAGCTGCCGATGCACTTAAAACCGCTTACGCAGCACTTGATGGCAGGGTTAGCAAGCAGGCGGCCGTGTTATCTTATATGGATGTGTTCCTTTACCTGGGTATTGCATTCCTGCTTTGTGTACCTTTTATAATTATGGCAAAGGGAACTAAAAAGAAAAAAGTAGATCTGTCGGAAGCCATGCATTAATTGATTCTTATGCTAAACTAAAATACAAAAGCCGTCGCCAGCAAGTTTGGGGACGGCTTTTACTTTACAGCTGAAAATATTATTTTAAAGTTGCTTCGTGTGTAATGTTTGTGTTCAGCAATTTTGAAATAGGACAATTTGCTTTTGCATCTGCCACACATTCTTCAAATTTTTCTGCACTGATACCGGGTATACTTGCAACCACAGTTAAGTGTGATTCAGTAATGGCACCTGCGGCCGGATCTAAAGTAATTACGCATTGTGTTTCTATACTGTCTGGCGTAAAACCTGCGCCGCCCAAAACAAAACTCAGTTTCATACTAAAGCAACCGGCATGTGCAGCAGCTACTAATTCTTCAGGATTGGTACCTACGCCTTCTGCAAAACGGGAGTTGAAGGAGTATTGTGTTTTGTTTAAAGTGGTGCTTTGTGTGGTAAGGCTACCATTACCTTCTTTACCAGAGCCGTTCCAAACGGCAGTTGCGTTACGTTTCATAAATTTTAAATTGTTTTGATTGAGTGTACTTAATTTATTTTAAAGCCCTTTATAGTCTGTTTCGTTAAAACCTACAACCAGTTTGCCTTCTTGTTCAATGATCGGCCTTTTTATAATGCTGTTGTTGTTCAGCATTACTTGTATTGCTGCAGCCTGGCCTGTTACTTTTTTTTGCTCTGCTTCCGGTAATTCCCGCCAGGTGGTACTTCGTTTGTTAAAGATAGTCTCCCATCCTTTTATATCGCACCATCCGGCTAATTTTTTGTTGGTTATTCCCTGCAATTTATAATCATGAAAGGTAAAAGCAATATTATTTTTGTTTAACCAGGCCATGGCTTTTTTAGTGGTATCGCAATTGGGGATGCCGTAGAGGATTGTATTTTTCATAATTAAAATTCCGGTAAGGTTGGTTTTGTTTTCATAATACCTTCAATCTTTTCCATTACATCAGGTGTTAATTTTTCCAATGCTTCCAAAGCTTTTAAGTTATCTAACAGCTGTTGTTTTTTTGTAGCACCTAAAATGGCGGTACTTACATTAGGGTTTTTAATACACCAGGCAATACTTAGTGCAGCAGTAGTAACGCCTGATTTAGTGGCCAGTTCGCTTAGCTTTTTTACTTTCTTTACTTTTTCATCCATCACCCAACGCTCTTTAAGCCAATCAAATCCTTCCAATGCAAAGCGGCTGCCTTTAGGAATACCATCATTGTATTTACCACTTAAAAGCCCTGATGCCAGCGGGCTCCAGATGGTAGTGCCCATACCAACTGTTCTGAAAATATCCAGGTATTCCTTATCTACTTTTTCTCTTTCAAATAAATTGTATTGTGGTTGCTCCATGGTAGGGCCGATCAATCTTAATTTTTCTGCTACACGGTGGGCTTCCATAATTTCCACGCCACTCCATTCGCTGGTGCCCCAGTATAATACTTTGCCTTGCTGTATCAAATGGTTCATGGCCCAAACGGTTTCTTCTATGGGAGTGTTTTTATCGGGGCGGTGGCAGAAGAACATATCGAGGTACTCCACCTGCAAACGTTGCAAAGCTTCGTCACAAGCTTCCAGTAAATGTTTGCGGTTGTTACCGGTCTGGTTGGGTTTATTGGCCTTGCCTCTCCAGCCCCAGAATGCTTTGGAAGAAACCGTGAAAGAAGTACGGTCCCATTTTTTCTTTTTAATTACCCGGCCCATCATTTTTTCACTTTCGCCCAGTGCATATACTTCTGCATTATCGAAAAAGTTGATGCCGTTATCGTAAGCGATGCCCATTAATTCATCGGCTACCTTATCATTAATTTGTTTACTGAAACTTACCCAGCTGCCAAAGCTTAGTACGCTAACCTGTAAGCCGGATCTTCCGAGGCGACGGTATTGCATAAAATGTAGTTTAAAAATTGAGGTGTGAAGTTAGTATAAGAGAAGGAAATGAAATTTTCGAGATTGGTTAAAATAATGGGGTGTCTTTGTTGGAAGTTGTCTGATACAATACCACTTTATACCACTACACTATTATTTTATCTACTTCCTTCTCAAAAAAATGCAGCGTGCCCCTGCTATCCAATTGATACAATTTTGCATTATCAATCCTGGGGCCCTCAGATAAAGTAGTCCATTGCCCCTGGCTGTCATCAAACACATATTTCCAATCTATTTTTAAAGTTTGCCGGTTAATGGCTACAATTGCGCCTATGTGGTGATCAGGTTCATCTGGTATTTTCATATCTGCAGCGCAGAAAAAATGAGCATCAGTTACACCATATATATTCAAATCATTTATACCTCTTACATTCTGCTTCATTAATTCTTCTGAAAGGTAAGTTATAGTTAGTTCATTAGTCTTTAAGTCGATTTCCCAATAACCTATGCCGCCTAATCCTACAAGTTTTTCCTCTGCCGAAAAAAGAAGTGTTGTACCAGGATTTATTTTATCCCATTTATTTATCACTTTTCCGTTTGTAATATCCAAAGAAACAATTAAGCTTTCCGACAACCCTACAAATAATTGCCCTCTCCACTCACCAATAAATTTTTCGAAACCATATGGAGTCTCAATGGAAAGCACATCTTTATAAGTGCCCAATTCTTTTAAATCAAATTGCCAGAGCAACTCACCATTAATTTTATTGTAACAAAAAATTATAGATAGCTCCTTTATAATATCAATGAAACAAATAAAAAATTGATTTTTACCGATATAGTTAAAGCCAGATGATTTATCTACACGCCATATTATTTTATTTTTCCTGAAATCGAACTTAATAGTACTTTTTTGATTAGTCACTTTATCCCTTTCCATACAATAAGCAAGGTATTGTCCATCTTCAAAAGAAATAACGTTAAAATACAAATCAAATCCCTCTATTTTTTTATTGTCGATGACTATTTCTTTTCCATGCAAAGTGTTTACATAAACAATATCATCAATTGAATATACTTCTTGAAATTTATCTTCATCAGACAAAATACATAACGAATTATAATTCTTGTCTACATAAAAAAGATCATTTTTATTTGTGTCTTTTTTTATATAATAAAGGTTTTCATTAAAACAATAGCTTTTGATTGCATTTATTGAATGCTTTTTTAAATACATGTTATTCAACTTTTACAATATTGTTAATAATATTACCTCTTGTCGCAAGTGTTCTTCCGAAGGAAGGCCACTTCTGTCTTCTGATCTTAGCGTTGCTGAGCGAAGTCGAAGGACAAACGCAGTATAAACTTACTTAAAATAAAAGCACCAGTGATTTAAAGCAGCTTCACTACTCTCCCCTAAGATATTTCTCAGAAAAATAACCCCTTTGTGTATTGTCTGAATAATTATAAATAGTCCAGTCTTCTATATCTTTTTGATTCACCCTTACCGTATCGCCTGTTTTTACATTTTGTACATTGTAAGCACTATCAACAAAAACGCAGGTGAACACACCATTTGTAAATGCAATGGGTGCCGACCACATGTGTTCGTTAATCTCTTTATCGGAGTAATTGGATTTTATGGTAAAGGCATAATTGTCGTTGTGACCGTTTATTTTAAACCCGGTAATAAATTCATCCATATATTTTTGAGCAGTATCTTTTAACGCTAAAAATTTTGCATCGCCGGCAGGAAGTGTGGTAATATGCTTTTCGTGGTCCACAATTCTCTGATCTTTAGGTTTACACGATGCTGCCAGTAAAAGGATACAACAAATAGGATACAACCTGGTTTTCATAATAAATTTTTTTTCCTCATTGAAAATACAACTTTTACTATTGCTAAAACCGGGGCAATAGCTATCTATATCGAAAATAACAGGAAAAAGTAAGTTGAAAAATTACAGCACTGCACTGCCCTGTATTGAAATTTTATACATCTTTTGCAGGTGCACTATTCTTTCCAGCAGAATAGCTGCATCATGCTTTGTTATCACAAATTCCTGCTTATGCTTTACATAGGCATTGGCCTGCTGCAATAACTGAAAGAGCCGCAATTCCTTCTCGTTATCTTTAGGAAACAGATCGGTTATTCTATGAGTAACCAATGAACAATAGCGCAGCAATTTATCCAGGTTATGCGTAGGCATGTGCAGGCCCGAGTGTTTTTTAAAAATACTGCACAGTAACAGCACCGCTGCCTGCTGCAGCATAAACAGGGCCATTTTATTCTGCCGCCTCAGCAGGTACCATTTTGTGCCTTCTATAAACTCGTTTGCCCGGTTATAGACCTCCGTCCAGTAATCATCATTGCCTTTTTTTTCACCGGTTTCGTTCAGGGTATTCTTTGTTGTTACCATCCAATCGTCAACGCCGTACAACAATTCGGCATTTGCCAGTACAGTGGCAACAAAACGGTGCCCTTTAGCATGCCAGCTGGTGAACTGGTTGATACTTAAAATTATTACCGTAACAGGAACAACATTGCGACAGGTATTTTCTATTCTGTCCTGCAGATCGTTATGGCCATAGCAGGTATCTTTATTTACCAGTACCAGCAGGTAATAATGCCCTGCCCTGTTACAGCCTGCTGCAGGATGCCCGAAAATACTTTCTGTGCGCTGCCGGCACATGCTTGCGCCAAGCAGGTAAATCTTTTCCACAGTACTGATTTTCAATATCAGTGCTGTCAGTACTTTTTTGTGGTTGCCGCAATTTTCTATCGTTGGTAAATTCATGCTATCCTTTTAATAAAGCAGCGGTTTATTTTTTGCGTCTTTGTTTTCCATGCCCCTGTTTTTTCAGAACCTGTATCCGCACTTCGATAAGGTGGCAGGCCTCTATTAATTGCAACAGGCAGAGGCGTATTTTTAATAACTGTCCGCTGGTATACTCCCCGTCAATAGCGTTCCTGCTTAGTGCATACGCCTGTATATCGCCAATAATTTTTGTACATAAAGCCACAGGCATCCGGGCAGCAAATTTTTCAATCACTTTGCAGGGATCCTGATATTGCTTTATCGTAAGGCTGCGTGGGAAACAACTCCAGCCATTGCCGTGCTGCAGGCTGTTTACAAAATCGCTTTGCCGTAAAATACCAGGTGCCGGTTGCTTTTCTGGTTGCTTCACCACAACAGCTGCATGTATAGTGTAATCCTTGCTGATAGTTACAGCTGCCGTACATAATTCCTGCAGCTTTTCCATAAACAACAGCAAATGATAGGGAGCTTCCTTATCCCAGGGCTTTTTATTGCCTGCGGCTTTAATAATAGTTTCCCAATACCAGGTAGCATCAGGCAGCCCGTAACAATCAAAAAAATCGTGTATGGTGCTGCAGGCAAATTGTATTGCTTTATCTTCGGAAAGACAAGTCATCATAAAAAAGATTTCGGGTGATGATTATGGGAGTGTCTTTTACTGGTACAGATCGTAGTTTAGTGCAGCTGAAGTAGATTGATGTATATTTTTACTATACCTTTGTTAAATAGAACTCCTGCACAAATATTTCAAAATATTTTTGAAATAGACAAATTATTTTGATTCTTTTTATGCACAACTGTTGATATTTATGAGTTTCTTTTCAAAAAACATCTTGTTCTTACGCAAAAAAGGTAAACATACCCAGGCCGCAATGCCAGGTTTTGTTGGTATTGGGCGTGCCACATGGTCAAATTATGAGAATGGGCTTACCGAGCCCGATTTTGACAAGTTAATTGGAATTGCTAAATTCTTCAAGGTTTCTATTGATGATTTGCTGACTACAGATATAGAGCTAAATGCCGCCCATGGCGAAAATAACGTGGTAAATGACCCACAGGCAGATTATGCAAAGAAGGAACAGGTAAACTGGCTTATTCTGCAGGGTTTAAATACTTTAGGAGAGGATATTGGTAAGATCAAGGAAAAGCTGGGTGTGTAAGGTTTTATCCGCACCTGTTTTAAATAATAAAAGCTAATAGTATTGCAATTAATTTTCCGGAAACTGCGATGACGGCACTTTTATAATAGTGTTGGTAGGATTGATCACATGCTTGTCTTTAAAATCCTGGCTGGTTTCGAAACCGGTACCATTGATGATCTGCATTTTGGTTCTTATCTGCACCGGCTTGTCGGTATAAAACTGGTAGGTAGGGCGGCTTCTGTCCCAGTATAATTCATCGCAGTACAGTGTATCGCCGTTAGTGAGGCCAATAAAACGTACACTATCTCTCAATAAAATTTTACTCTGGCTTTCGATATACTTAGCGTATTTGGCATCCAGTATACTTTCAATCTTTGCAGTCTCGTTATAAAAATCTACGTGTAATGTTTTAGGAAATTCTACATAAGGTAAGGTATCCTGTACTCGAAGCATTAATGGCGATTGCAGTATGGCCTTGGTTTTGCCATTGTTGGTGTAGTTAACATTTACTTTTGCAGCTTCTTCTACACCCAGTTTTTTTTTGGTAAGATCGTCAATTTCTTTGGCGCTGTTTTCGCAGGCCGATAAAAAAATGCAGCCTGTAAGGAAGACTGCACTTAATAATATGTACATTTTTTTAAAAAACATTCTTAATTGTACTTGCGTTTAATAAACCAACTGGCATTCATAGAAACACCAATACTAAAGCGTACGGTAGTTTCTTTAAGGTTGGCATTTTTGTCGCCCCTGTTGCCTATTTCCAAAGCCGTATTCAGCACCACGTATTCAGTAGTATAATAACTTACTCTTTGCAAAGAAGTTAATGGCATACCGGTTCCTAAAGTAATAGCATACTCGGGTCGGCTGTTATTGGTTTTAATATAATCAGGGCCATAATAAAAACCTGCCCTGTATTTTACATAATTAAAATATTTTTTTACAGGAGTGTTTATTTTGGCAGGATAGTATTGTCCGCCAACTCTTAATGTCCAGTTACTCTGCACCTGGTCGGCCTGGTCGTAGTAACGGTATTTGTTCCAGTTGGTCCTTTCAAAATCGGCACCTAATATCCAATGCTGATCCTGGTAGGTAAAACCTGCACCAACGGAAGCCGGGTATTGTATCGTTCCTTTTACGTTTTTATTTTCATACACACTATCAACACGGAAGCTGGCATTGTTGGCATCATACTCAAAAGTTTCCCTGATATCGTCTCGTTTTGCTTTCAGGCTTTGCTGTAAGTTACCGTAGGCGCCTATACGCAAACGGGGAAACAACTGGTCCTTATCTTTATTTAACGGAATCTCGTATTGAAAACCGCCGGTTACCAGGATACCGCCAAAAGTGGTTTGGTTGGCAGAATTAGATTTATAGTAAGTAACGGTATCGTTAATAAAATTCAATCTTGTGCTGTAGTCTTTATTACCAAACATGTAGCCGGCATTAATACCTATACTAAGGTTTTTTATCTTTATACCGGTACCGATAAACGCTTCGTTGGTGCCCCCGCTACCTTCGTATAAAGTATTTAAACTATCAATATTATTCAGGCGGCCAAACTTTTCAATTTTGTAGTTTACTTTGGTAACCGGTTTAAGGCCCAGGCTCATGCCCCAGTATATTTTCTTCTTGCGCATTTTTTCTGTAGTAAGCGGAAAGCCTAACTGCAGGTAAGAGAATATGGTGTTGGTGGAACTGAATTTTTTAACCGGGTTGGTACTTTTTAAATTCCGGATATCTACCTCACCGCCAATATCAAAAATGGTAAGCGGCAATGTACCCAATGTTGCAGGGTTTACAAAGTTGATACTGCCAAAGCCTTCCAGGCTGCTTTTGATATCTAAAAGACCGGCCGCAATACCACCCATTGCCCGGGATGCAATATTATGATTGGGTGCCAGATCGCCTAAGCCATATCTTGAATAGGGAGAATTTTCCTGTGCAACAACCGCTGTAGAAAAGCCACATGCCACAAAAAGTACGGGTATAAATTTAGTCATTGTTAGTTTCGCTGAGTGCATAAAGTCCTTTAAATAAAAAATTACTGTCGGCAAATATCCTGTTTTTAAGCCGACGAGCAAAATAGGCCGCATCACCCCCGGTTAAAACGACGTTAAAGTTGCCGTATTTTTGGGCATATTCATCAATAAATCCGTCCATTTCATAGGCAATTCCGGCTATTACGCCGCTTTGCATATTTGTTTTGGTATCGTAGCCAATTACCGGAAAATTCCATTCTGCCTGCACTAAAGGCAGCTTTGCTGTAAAAACCTGCATGGCTTTAAAGCGCATTTCCATACCAGGTGATATGCTACCGCCTATAAACTGGTGGTATTGATTAATAAAATTATAAGTAATGCAGGTGCCCAGGCCTATTACCAGGTTATTCATCCCGGGATAAAAATGCACTGCAGCAGCACTCAACGCCAGCCTGTCTGCCCCGATAGTTTCCGGCTTACCCACAGCCGTGGTAAAATTGGCCCTGGTAAGATGGGATAGCTTGTGAAATTTTGTTTTGGATGCCAGGAAAGTTTCCAGTGCCGGGTTATGATTAATAACCGAAGACAATATTGTTTTTTCTGGTTGATGAACAGTCATTAGCCTTTCTATAGTAAACATCTCATCATTAGGCAGCACAATTTCTTCTTTAAAGTTATCTCCTTCAAAGATGGCTGCCTTAAGGCGGGTATTTCCAAAATCAAGACACAATGTTTTCATTTTTTTTGGTTTAGAGGTTCAGGAGTTTAAGGTTTAGAAGTTTAGGGTTTAGTTGCTGGTAGTTTAGTTTGTTATTACCTTGCAACGCAAATATTTT
>NZ_JBODJC010000005.1:0-563401 GCF_050611765.1 Ferruginibacter sp. SUN106 | reverse complement strand
TTCAACTTTCAACTTTCAACTTTCAACTTTCAACTTTCAACTTTCAACTTTCAACTTTCAACTTTCAACTTTCAACTTTCAACTTTCAACTTTCAACTTTCAACTTTCAACTTTCAACTTTCAACTTTCAGATATCAAATCCTTTTAAATTTTTAAAATGTCCGTTCAACTGCACCCGTTCTTTTAAGGTTTCCATTTCGGCAATAACCGGTACTACTTTTTTCAGGTGACGTTTTAAATATTCCTGTCTTTGTAATTCGTGCAGCAATTGCAGCAGTTCATACTCTTCCGTTAAAGATAAGCCTGCATGATGTGCCACATCATAACTCCACAATTCTGCATCAGGTTTTTTAAACTCTTTACTTATTTTAAGTAACTTATGCAGTTCTCTTATGGCTGCAATAATATTCTGCATCAGCGCACGGTTGCCGGCTTCCACATTATCAGGATAATTTACAATAGCGCCGCTATATAATTTCTCCGGCAGGTCTTTTATCGATTCTAAAATAGTAAATACCTGCAGGCCTTCTGTTTTAATATCCATCTTACCATCGTCGTACACGTTAGTAATCTCCAGCACTCTTACCAGGGTGCCGGTTTCCTGTAATTTATCATCAATTACAGGAGGAATACCAAATGGTTTTTTAGTATCGAAGCACTCTTTTATCAGTTGTTTATACCGGGGTTCAAAAATATGCAGGTTCAGCTGTTCGCCGGGGTACACAACAATGCCAAGTGGAAATATGGGGATAAAGTTTGTCACTATAGTTTCTTTTTTACTGCCTGTTCAACTCTTTTAAAAAAGTGTATTTTAAAAAAGTGTACCAGGCCGTGGTTTTAGCAATCAGGTAACCTTCCCAGCCATCTAAAAAACCGAGGCGTAAAATATAATGCTGAAAAAAAGTAAGCCACGGAGCCATACGCAATTTAAAAAAATTGGCCTGCTTTCCCTGCACATGATATTTTTGAGCGTTTAACCTGGCGTAGTTAATTGTTTTGCTAATATATTCATCAATATTTTGCGTGGTGTAATGCAACACATGGCCGGGCAGTAACACCATTTTTGTGGTGCTGTTTAAAGTAAGTCCTTCATGCACGGCAGCATCGTTCCAGCGGATGGTATTACGGTTAAACAGGCGCACATGTTTATCGCCAGACCATTCCCCATAGCGTATCCACTTATTGCAAAAAAAGTTTTTGAACTTAAAATTATATACGGTATTCTCATCCGCAGGGTTCAGCTGCTCTATGGCTGTTTTAAGGGTGGTATCGATGGCTTCGTCGGCATCCAGGTTCAATATCCAGTTGTATTTAGCAACAGCAATACCTTTGTTTTTATTAGGGCCATAACCATCCCAGCTGGTTTCAATAATGGTGGCGCCAAAACTTTTGGCTATGGCAATGGTGGTATCGGTACTGCCACTATCTACAATTATAATATCATCGGTAATTCCCTGCAGGCTTTGCAGTGTGGTACCAATAATATGGGCTTCGTTCCTGGTTATGATAACTACCGATAATAACATTACTGCAATAAGCTTTATACGCAACTCTTCTTTGCAAAGAAACAATAAAGAGCAACAACTTAAACGCCTGCTGCAAATTAATTTGGTTATGGGGTATGGGTTAGGGGTTACGGGTTAGGGGTTACGGGTTTCGGGTTAAATTGTTTGCGATTATTAAAAACGGCTACACCCGAATTACTTGTAACCCGTAACTTTTTTAACCCGTAACACCTTTGTTGGGAATGCCCCTATTAATTTGTTACTTTGCTTATGTGGCAGCAACAGTTAAAAGAAATACAACAAGGCAATAGTAAAACACTGGCCCGCTGTATTTCTCTTGTTGAAAATGAAGTGGCCGGTTACGAAAACCTGTTAGAACAATTGCCCTTTTCTCACACCCCTGTTATTGGTATTACCGGCCCGCCGGGCGCTGGTAAAAGTACATTGGTAGATGCCTTAACGGCATTACTGGTTGCTGATGGCAAACGTGTGGGTGTGCTTTGTGTTGACCCTTCCTCTCCATTTAATTTAGGGGCTTTACTGGGCGACCGTATCCGCATGAGTGAATGGTATAACAATCCCAATGTGTTTATACGCTCACTGGCTACAAGAGGTTCGTTGGGAGGGCTTCATCCAAAGATCATTGAAATAACGGACCTGCTTAAGGCTGCAGCCTTTGATTATATTATTGTGGAAACGGTGGGTGTAGGGCAAAGTGAAATTGAAATAGCAGGTCTTGCAGATGTTACAGTGGTGGTGGTAGTGCCCGAAGCCGGCGACGAAGTGCAAACCATGAAGGCAGGGCTGATGGAAATTGCCGATGTATTTGTAGTAAATAAAGCCGACAGGCCCGACGCCGACCTGTTTGTAAAAAATTTACGCCTGATGCTGGCTCCTGCATTTCATAATCATACCATGCCGGTACCGGTTATAAAAACCACCGCATCGCAAAAAAAAGGAATTGAAGAATTGCTCACGCTGATAAGCCATACCAAACACCTGCCACTTAACAGCAAACGCAATTGGCTGCTGGCCGAAAAAGCTTTTCGCCTTATTGAACAAAAGCGTATGAAAGACGTTAGCAAAGAAGAACTTAAAAACAATATAGCTGCTGAAGGCGATGCCTTTAATTTGTATCAATTTATAAAAAAATACTTCTGATGGAAATGATCCCTAATAAGAACTTACCGCATGTTGCCAAAAAAGAACCGGCGATGGTAAATGTTGTTCCCGGAAAAATATACTCCTGGTGTACCTGTGGCCTTAGTACCGAAAAACAACCCTTTTGTGATGGCACCCACAAGCGCATCGAGCATACCATTAATGAGCATAACGAACCCGTATTGCCTTACCGTAGCTTAAAAGTAGAATTTGAAAAGGAAGAAGAAGTGTGGTTTTGCCAGTGTAAACAAACCAAAACACCTCCATTCTGTGATGGCAGCCATAACCGGCTGAAAGAAGATCAATCTTGATCAGGCTTCATATTCTTTATTGCCTCTCCACCATTGATAGCCTACTATGCCCACAATAGCAAAAGGGGCAAACATCAAATATAAAATGCCCTGGTTAAGCCCTTTGGCAGGTTTTTCACCCATTTGTGAAGCCGTTTTAGTGCATACCGAACATTGTGCTTTAGCCTGTGGGCTAAAAACAATACCGCTAAATACCAACAACAGAATGATAAAAGTCTTTTTCATTTGCAGTGGCAAAGTTAGCGAAGAATATGCCTTTTTGAGCGGATTGTTTAACTAAAAATTTTAAAAAAAGCTGTCTGTAGAAGACAAACTTGCTTTTACTTTGCTTATAAATTATTTACTGCATGATCAAATATTTTTACACTGGTTTATTAGGTATCCTTATTTCAGCTTTTGTAATGGCACAACCGCCAAAACAAGCGGTTGCATTGTATCAAAAGGGATTGACCCTTGAAGAAAGCGGCCGGGTTCCCGAAGCCATTGTTGCCTACAAAAAAGCTATATCACTATATAAAAAATATGATTCCGCATATATACACGCCGGCCTGGCTTATGTAAAAGCCAGCAAACCAGACAGTGGGGTTATGATTTTGAAAACTGCTGTAAAACTAAACCCGGCATTTACCGATGCTTATCTTGCAATGGGCAATATTTACAGGGACGTAATAAAAAGGCCTGATGACGCCATAGAGAATTACCTGAAGGCAGTAAAAATTGACAGCACTAACAAAGTAACTTATTACAGCCTGGCCTGGTGCAATAATGCAAAAGAATATTACAGGGAAGCCGTAAAGTATGGTGTTAAAGCCCTTGAAATTGATAATGATTACAAACCCGCCTATAATGAGCTGGGCCATGCTTACCGCCAGCTTAAAGCTTACGAGGAAGGAATAGCACAATTTAAAAAGAACCTGGCCATATCCACCAATGACCTGCCCATGCTGTATATCGGCTACTGCTATATGGAATTGAATCAGAAGGATAAGGCTCTTGAAATGTATGAAGAACTTAAAAAAATAAATGAGAAAATGGCCGGGGCTATGAAAAAGAGGCTGGACGCCATGAAATAAAGCTGATCAGCTACATTATTTTACGCTTTTATTTTTTGTATCGGTTAAATGGTTTTCTCCAATCAATAAATGCTCGTGTGGCAGTTTCTGCCTGTTCTTTCATCAGCAGTTTTCTTTAGTTATCTTTAACCGGATTATTTGCAAATATTTTAATTATGGCAAACACGGCTCCTTTGGTATCTGTAGCAATGGCAACTTATAATGGAGAAAAATACATTGCAGCCCAGCTGGAAAGTATCATTCATCAAACTCATCAAAACATTGAAATTATAATTACTGACGATGCTTCTGCAGACAGTACTGTTGCAATAATCAACAATTTTCAACAGCAGTATAGTTATATAAAATTGTTCATTAATGCCGTTAACAGCGGCGTTACTAAAACCTTTGAGCATTCCTTTAAAAATTGTAGCGGCGATTTTATTGCTATATCCGACCAGGATGATATCTGGGAACTCAATAAGATTGAAACCCTATTAAGCCAGATCGGTAAAGAAGATGCTGTTTATTCTAATTCACTTTTAATAGATAAGAACGGGCAATCCCTGCACCAGGAATTTAAATCCTTAATGCACCTGCAATCTTATTATGATGGCGCTCCTTTTTTAATGGGTAATTGCGTACCCGGGCACACGATAATAATGAAAGCAGCATTTGCAAAAACGATCTTGCCACTACCTGCCGAAATGATGTTTGACAGGTGGATCAGTTTTTGTGCGGCAGCAAATAATGGAATTAAATATGTAGACATGCCACTGGTGCAATATCGCCAGCACGATAACAATGCAGTAGGTGTGGGAAAATCTAAAAATAAAAAACAGCGAAAAACCAAAACGCAACAGTTCAATATTAAACTGCAGGAGTTAAAAGCTTTTGAAAAAGCTCCTGTAACCAACAATAATACTAAACAAATACTTAGTGAAATGCTGGGCTTATTTACCCGCAAACTAAGCTTACACCGAAGCCTTTTTTTCTTTAAAAATATTGATACGCTTTTGGTGATTAAAAACAAACCGAGGTACAGGAAAAATCTGTATAGCCTTAAAATGTTTTTTAAAGCCAATTATTAAGTCTGAAACTTATCCGGTAGTATTTTTCTTTGCAAATCTTTCTTCCGCTTTTTTAAATGGAGATTTAATCACATTAAGCAGGTAGCCCGAAAAAATAAACGGCGCAAAAAGGAAACGCTTAATATCTGTTGTATATTTTTTACGGATATAATTAAGCTTAAGGTATTCGTCCAGGTAAAGTTGGTGGTGCTTTTTTACAATGTAGTTCTGATTATCTGCTTTTTTCTTTTCATCTTTAAATTGCGTAGCTACTGAAGCTGCTACAATACGGTAGTGAAATAATTTTTCGGTAATAAAATAAAATTTAAAACCGTTAGCATAAGCATTTATCCAAAACTCCCAGTCTTCGTGGCCCCAGTAAGGAATGTTGGTATCGTAGCCATTATTTTTTACCCACACTTCTTTTAAAAACATAGCGCAATTATCTATGTAATTAGCTGCTAATAATTCAGTAATATCAAAAGGGATAGATTGAAAAGTTCTTGCATCGGCACCGGTATCTCCAAAAAAAACAGGAGTGCAATATACTACCTGGTATTCGCCTTTTTCTAAAATAGCGATCCCGGTATTAATATACTCCGGTGTCAACATATTATCCGCATCCAGTGGAAGAATATATTTCCCTTTCGCATTTTTAATAGCTGTATTTCTTGCCACTGCCGGGCCTCCATTCTGCTGGTGAATTACAGTATAGCCTTCCGCTTTTAATTCGTCGAGTTTTGTAAGTGTGTACGCATCTGTTGAGCCATCATCAACAATGATCACTTCAAAAGAAAAATTTACCCTTTCTTTTTTAATACTGTCTAAAGCATCCTGTAAATAAATACCATGATTAAAGCAAGGCATTATTACAGATAACATGCAATTGGAGGCATCCATATTTATAAATTACGCAAACATAGTTCTAAAAATTTACTATTGAAAACATGCACAGATTTAAACCATGAGATAATTGGCGGGCAAAATAAAAACCCGGAAGTATTAGTTCCGGGTTAATAAACAAAGTTAAAATATAATTTATACCGCTTCGCTTTTCATCGACTTTGAAACTCTTGAACGTTCGTTCTCATCCAAAATCACTTTACGCATGCGGATGCTTTTTGGTGTTACTTCAATACACTCATCTTGTTGAATATACTCCATACATTCTTCCAGCGTCATCATGATCTTTGGAGCTGCCTTGCTGGCATCATCACTACCACTTGCACGGTGATTGGTTAATTTTTTAGGCTCGGTAGCATTTACATTTAAATCGCCTGGCTTAATATGCTCGGCAATAATTTGTCCTGCATAAACTTCATCTCCCGGATCTACAAAGAACCTGCCTCTGTCCTGTAATTTATCAATAGAGTAGCCTGTTGTTTTTTCGGTATTTTTAGATAATAACACACCATTGCTTCTGCCCGGTATTACACCTTTCCATGGGCGGTAATCGGTAAAGCGGTGAGCCATTACTGCCTCTCCTGCTGTATTGGTCAGCATATTGCTGCGTAAGCCAATCAACCCTCTTGAAGGAATATCAAATTCCAGGTGCTGCATTTCGCCTTTGCTTTCCATGATCAGCATTTCTCCCTTACGTTGTGTAACCAGGTCAATTACTTTACCACTGAATTCTGAAGGCACATCTACCACCAGGTTCTCATAAGGTTCGCACCTCTTGCCATCAATCTCTTTTACCAATACCTGCGGATTACCTACTGTTAATTCAAAACCTTCCCTTCTCATGGTTTCTATCAAAATACCTAAATGCAAAATACCTCTTCCGTAAACCAAAAAGCTATCAGCACTATCAGAATCTTCTACACGAAGCGCCAGGTTTTTTTCTGTTTCTTTCATCAGCCTGTCTCTTAAATGACGGGAAGTAACAAATTTACCTTCACGGCCAAAGAACGGAGAGTTGTTAATGCTGAACATCATGCTCATGGTAGGTTCATCCACACTGATCACCGGTAATGCTTCTGGAAAGTCCACATCACAAATGGTATCACCAATATTAAAAGTTTCCAACCCTACTATTGCACAAATATCACCTGCACTTACTTCTGTTGCTTTCTTTTTACCTAAAGCTTCAAAAGTGTACAGTTCTTTTACTTTCATTTTTTTAATGCCGCCATCTGCCTGTACCAGGGCAATTTGCTGACCTTCCCTTACAGTACCACGGGCTACTTTACCTACAGCTATCCTTCCTAAGAAAGAAGAATAATCCAAAGAAGTGATCTGCATCTGGGTAGTACCTTCATTTACTTTTGGTTCGGGTACATGTTCCAGTATCGCATCCAGTAACGGGAAGATATTATCAATTTCATCAAGTGTGGTATTCATCCAGCCGTTCTTGCTGCTACCGTAAATAGTAGGAAAGTTCAATTGCTCTTCTGTAGCATCCAGGTTAAAGAATAATTCAAAAACTGCATCATGCACTTCATCAGGGCGGCAGTTTGGTTTATCTACTTTATTAATTACCACAATAGGATGCAAACCTAAATGCAATGCTTTTTGTAATACAAAACGTGTTTGTGGCATGGGGCCTTCAAAAGCATCCACCAGCAACAACACACCATCAGCCATTTTTAAAACCCTTTCTACCTCACCGCCAAAGTCACTATGGCCGGGAGTATCAATCACGTTAATCTTAACGCCTTTATAAGTTACAGATACGTTTTTACTGAAAATGGTAATGCCTCTTTCTCTTTCAAGGTCATTGTTATCCATGATCAATTCACCGGTCTCCTGGTTATCCCTGAAGATATTGGTGCTGTGTAAAATTTTGTCCACCAGGGTAGTTTTTCCGTGATCTACGTGGGCAATGATTGCGATGTTACGAATATTCATTATGTAATTATTGTGGTAAAATATTGAAAACCAGTACAGTTATAATTTTTACCTATTTTTTTGAAGGTGCAAAGGTACGCTATTTAACCCGGCTTTCCGCATTAAATAACCATGAAATTGAGCTGGTGTGGGTAAAAGCAAATGGCCCGTTCGGGAGCCATTTGCTGTAGAAATGATGCCTGGTATGCTATTGGTTTTCCTTTACAAAACTCTTTACATACTTTTTATCTCCGGCCAGTATCGTAAAAATATACTCGCCTGCCGGCAGGTCTTTTACCGGCATAGAATAATAATTATTCCCTCTTTCAAATAATGGTGGCGAAACAGATTTTACCATTTTACCCTCTGCATTATAAATAGCCACAGTACAGCGGGTTTGTTTATCCAGTATAAAGTTTACGTTTATTACACCTGTTACCGGGTTGGGGTACATCACAATATTATACGCATCACTGGATGCTTTTATAAGCACTATATTAGAATAAGTAATGCTATTATCTGTGTTCAGCATTTTTAAACGGTAATAATAGGGTGTAGCAGGATTAAGGCCTTTATCCGGATATTCATAATTGCTGGTAGCTGCTCCTTTTGCCTTAACGTCGGCAATTTTGGTGAACTGTACACCATTAATACTTCTTTCCAGCTCGTAGCCTTTTACGTTAACCTCGTTGGTATTGATCCATTTTAAAATATTTGAACCCTGAATCTTATCTCCTTCAAGGCTTATAGATTTTACAGCCAGGGGAATAATAACCAGGTTAACCCGGAAGGTTTTCATTTCATTATGCCCGATCGCAGTTAATAAATTTCTTGCACTGTAGGCATTGTCATTCATATCTGTTTCCACATGAGTAGTGCGTTTAGCCTGGCTGATTATAAGGTTGTAACCCAATGTAGGTGTAGCATCATTATCACTCAGGTTCCATACCCTTGTAATAGTACCACGGGTAATACCTTCTTCTGCAGGTTTTACTGCCCATATCAGCGAACCCGGGTCGTCATTGCTAACATAAGAATACTGTTCGGGCAATAAAAAGTTAACCGGGTTATACACTACTCCGCATACCATGGAGTCCTGGTGTTCCAATGCTTCTTTCATATCAGCAGCAGCTGAGTAAGCAGTATGTGTGGTTATAGCAAAACGCTGGTTAAAAAGCATATCATTACCCTGGTCTTCAATACCTAAAGGGAAGCCTGAGTTGGTAGAATTAATTCTTCCTCCGGATAAAACGTTTAATTGAGCGGTATTTTGATTCAAAGTACTTACTGTGCTATTTCCCAGCTTCATAAAATAGCAATCCTGGTTGGAAAGACTGACCCCATAGCCTGTTGGATCATTTACACTGGCAAAATGTCCAATGGTACTCCAATCGTACCGGGCATTTTGGGTAGCATAATGGCCACCGTTATTAGTGAGTTTAGCTTTTATAACGGCACCTGTTTCTTCGTGCCAGACATCGGGTGAGGTGATATTAAAAGAATAAGTCCAGGTTTTATTGGTGGTGAAATTTTCTGTGATCTGGTTATCAATTTCAATCCGGGATATATTTTTAAAGAGTGTAATTCTTGTAGTGCGTGCAGGGGCAACCGTGGTACTGGTAAGTATTGTTACAGAAACGGGGCCATTGTTCTCTACTGAAGAAGTACCGGTGTTGGAATTACCAGTACCAAAATCGTTAAGAAATCCGCCGGCAGCAACTAATTCTTTATTACCATTGTGCTTATCAATAAGGCTGGTTATTACCCCCTGGTTGGTATAGGTAACTTTAAAAGAATCGCTTTCCACAAACTTAAAACTTCCGTTTACGCCGGTAGTATACCAGCTAGCCGGGAAAGATCCTGCTATATTCTGTATCTCATACACTTTGTAGCCAATTGAGGGAATGCTGTCTGCAAGTACCCTGAGGTAATGAACGTTATTTTTTACAATATCCTGGTAAGGTACTTCTGTATTAGTACTTACATCCATTACCCTTGTAGGGCCACTTATAGTATAGGCATAATCCGCATAGCCTGTTCTCTTCCAACCCAAGGGATTAAATGCAAAAAATCTTGGCAGGCCAGCACTACCGGTGCTCTTTGTAATAAGGTTACTCAGGTTGCTACGGGAAAGATTATATAACTGGTCAACATAGGAAGATATAGTGGCTTCTAACCTGCGCTGATATAAATTGCGTTCAATAAGACTCACATTTCCTGCAAAACCAAAATCATGTTCCCAGTACATGCCTAAAGCCATCCAGGCTTCTGTTTTTAAACTATCTAAAGCGCCTGCAAAAGTAGGATTGTAATTGGTGACTATTGCCGCCATCGCTTCTGCCGACCGTAGCTTTTCTAATGAGCGTTTTACCTTAGCACTTACTTCTGCTATGGAAGCA
This sequence comes from Ferruginibacter sp. SUN106, assembly GCF_050611765.1. NCBI lineage: Bacteria > Pseudomonadati > Bacteroidota > Chitinophagia > Chitinophagales > Chitinophagaceae > Ferruginibacter > Ferruginibacter sp. SUN106. The sequence goes on along the minus strand of NZ_JBODJC010000005.1, from coordinate 553,074 downwards.
CAGGCAAGGTCCCACTCGTTACCGAAGGTTTGGGTTACAGAAGGCAGGGAACTACCATACGTAGTTTCAAAATCATGAAAAAAGTCAGTTTCGTTGGATACAATGATCTGCTGACTTGCGTTGGTATTATTTATTGCCGCATCAACCAAATCATCATTAGTGGTTTCAAAATCATCCCAACCTACCCCAAAACCACCCGCAATGGTATATGGATAACCCGCTGTGCTGCATTTAGCAGAAAGGTAATTGATTGCTGCATCAGCAGTCTTTACTTCACCATACCCACCCACAAAGTTACTTTGGCCACCATTTGCCAGGTTATACCATTTTAATAAAAGTTTACTGGTATCCATTCCTTTATACCAGTAAATCTGGTTTTGCCTGTTGGTAAGCCCCGGAACAGCGGTATAACAATCGCACACACCATACCAGCAATATTTTGCGCCTGCGCCTTTCCATAAAGAGGCCATACCTAAGGGAAGCGTCTGGTTCTCCATTGCTGCTGCCATTTCAAAACGCAGGTTATATTGCCTTTCCAGGCTTCCGGCATAATACATCCCCCGCAAAACAGCTTCTGCAGGCACGCCACCATAAGTAGTAATTAAAGGGGAATAAGGCACAGTTATCTGCCCGTTTTTTATCTGGTCAATAAGCCTGCTAAACTGTGCAGGGGTTCTGTATTTTTTGTACGCTTTTACCCAAAAAGTTCCGTCGCAGTTCCATTTGCTTTGAAGATTATAATTACCCGGATGCTCAAGTTTTGTCTGGTCATTGTAGTCCATCCATACGTCAAGCATGTTTATAAAAGCAGAGTCATAATCGATCTCATTGGCCGTCCACATGTAATCGGTATGATCGTCGTTGGCAACGTAAATACGCTTTTGAGCATTTGAAGTAACCTGCAATAATAGAAATACAATAACAACACCTATCTTAGTAAATGTTTCCCTCATAAATGTTTGTTTACATTAGTTAGTTTTACTTTACATATAATGCAAGCAAGTCAATCAAATATTAGTAGCTAAGGGGAGATGGTTTTTTGATAGAATTGAGAGAGGCGAACGCAAATATATAGGTTTTTTGTAAAAATCCCGTTTTTTATCACAAATTATCAACAAGATGAGTGACGTTAGAAAAATTGCACCCCGTAAAAGAATAGCACTGGTGGCGCACGACAACAAAAAGGCCGATCTGATAGATTGGGCTGAATTTAATAAACTGGTACTGGCAAAACACGACCTTATTGCTACCGGTACTACAGGTAAAATGCTGGAAGAAAAACTGGACCGGCCTGTAAAGAAAATGCTGAGCGGCCCTCTTGGCGGCGATCAGCAAATTGGTGCCATGATAGCGGAAGGAAAAATTGATGTATTGATATTTTTCTGGGACCCGATGGAAGCACAGGCACACGATAGTGATGTAAAAGCTCTTTTACGCCTGGGTGTGGCCTGGAATATTTTGCTGGCCTGCGACAGGGCCACTGCAGATTTTATTCTTACATCACCACTGATGCAACAGTATTATGAAACGCAGATACCTGACTACAGTAATTATTTAAAGAGAAAAGTGACCCGCTAATTATACCCTGATGTAAATTTTTCTCTTATCCAAAAAATAACCCACCAGCCAGCATAGCAACATAAAACAAACAGCGAATAAAAAGGAACCAAGATAATCACCAGCGGGTTGAAAAATACTGTTGTATACCCATTGGTACAAAGTTGTTTTACTATCTGCCCTGAAAAAGTATAATAAAGTGGCACCTAATTCCGACAGCAGGTAAATAAACAAAGGGTTACGGCCGGGTACTTCAAAAAACCAGGTCCAGCCGGTTTTGTTTTTAAAGTTGATGATATAAATAAGTGTGGCAAGAATGATACAATCTAATCCGACAGTCAGCACTACAAAAGAGCTTGTCCATAATTTTTTATTTACCGGAAAATTCAGGTTCCAGCAATAGGCAGTAAACAATAACGCTGCACCAGCGAGTAATAAAACCGTTAGCCCTTCGTAACTGTTTCCTTTTTGCTGAATGTACCTGCCCACTATATAGCCAGCTATAACATTGGCAATAGCTGGCAATGTGCTTAGTAAACCTTCGGGGTCAAATGCCACCCCTTCGCCATGATACAAATGTTTTTCATTCAGTAACCACCTATCCAATATAGAGCCTGCATTGGTTTGCATACCCAGGGGATCAGTGGCATCCCCAAACACGTATAATAAAACCCAGTAAGCAAGTAAAAATATCACAGCAAGTATAACCGCTGTTTTGGGTTTTACATAATATACAATCAGCGAAGCAATACCATAACAAAGCGCTATTCTTTGTAATACACCAAAAACCCTGGTATCTTCAAAAGGAGCAAAAATAAAATTACCAGCCACATCTCTTTTTACAAACGGAAACCAATACATGAGGTAGCCCAGTAAAAAAATGATGAAAGTTCTTTTCAATATTTTCCACAGCACCTGGCTTTGCTGCAGGTTATTCCATTTAGGCATTACAAAACTCATGGCATTGCCTACAGCAAATAAAAAAGAAGGAAATACCAGGTCGGTAGGTGTAAAACCATTCCAGTGTGCATGCAGCAGCGGCGAAAAAGTAGTAGCCCCGTTACCGGGTGTATTAACAATGATCATAAAGCAGATCGTCATGCCACGAAATACATCTAATGCAGTAAATCTTTGAGTGGTTGCAGTCATAAGCAAGTGTTGTGATCTGTAAAATAAACATTTTTTATTGCGCAACTAAACATTTGTAACTTTAAACATCCCATTTACATTTTAAACTGATTGCTTATGTCAAAACCCTGGTCCCGCCGTGATGCCATTAGGGCATTAGGTCTTTCTTTTGGAACTGCTGCTCTTCCCTTTTCATCATGGGCTGTTGATGAAAATAAACAACGCATTTTATTACCGCAGCAAAAATTACAATTGGATAAACCCGTTACGGCTATTACCTGTGGTGCCGGCAACAGGGGTAATGTGTATGGCGGTTTTTCATTGGCCTACCCCGATCAATTGGATATTGTGGGTGTGGCAGAGCCGATTGCCATCCGCAACGAGCGTTATGCAAAAAAACACAACATTAAAGATGAAAACCGTTTTACTACCTGGGAAGATGTTTTTAAACGGCCCAAATTTGCTGATGCAATCATTATCACCACTCCCGATAATTTACATTACGGCCCTTGTATGAAAGCATTGGCAATGGGTTATGATGTGTTATTGGAAAAACCCATTTCTCCCAGCGAAAAAGAATGCCGTGATATTTTAGCACTGGCAAAAAAAACAGGGCGTATTGTTGCCGTCTGCCATGTACTTCGTTATGCGCCTTATTTTGTAAAGCTGAAAGAAATTATGCAGAGTGGTGTGTTGGGTGAGATCATCAGCATACAACATATGGAACCCATTGAGCACATACATATGAGCCACTCTTATGTACGTGGCAACTGGCATAACAGTGCGGCCACCACGCCCATCATTTTAGCAAAATCCTGCCACGACCTTGATATTTTAAGATGGATGCTGGAAAAACCCTGCACCAACATACAGGCATTTGGAAACCTGAAATGGTTCACCGAAAAAAATGCACCGGCTGGCAGTACTGCAAGATGTACTGATGGTTGCAAGGTAGAAGGCCAATGCCCTTACTCTGCCCTGGAAATTTATTACCGCAAGAGAGAACGCAATTATGTTTTTGACCTGCCGGAAGAAAAAGAAAAACAGGCGGCTTATGTTTTAGAACAATTGAAAACCACTAACTATGGCCGTTGTGTGTACCGCATGGATAACGATCAGCCCGATCATTACACCACCAATATTTTATTTGAAGGTGGTGTAACGGCAGCATTTTCTATGGAAGCATTCACATCTTACGACGGCCGCAGAACCAGGATAATGGGAAGCTTAGGTGATGTGGTAGGTGATATGACCAGTTTTGTGATGACCGATTTTTTAACCGGCAAAAAAACCGAATGGAAACAGGATACCGACGGCCATGGCGGCGGCGACTGGAGGCTGGCGCAGGATTGGATAAAAGCGGTATCGCAACATAACCCTGCATTGCTTACTTCTACCATTGATGCTTCTATTGAAAGCCATGTGATGGGTTTTATGGCAGAAGAAAGCAGGAAACATAAAAAAGTGATGGAAGTGAAATTATAACCACAGTCTGTGTCTTCACCGACCGGAAGGCCGGAATAAAATGAATAGCGGATTTGTTGAACTGAGAATTCAATAAATCCGCTATTTTGCATTGGTGAAACCGATATACAATTTATTTTACCGCATACTTCCCATAAGAAAAGTTAATACTGACAACCAGCTTTTTTTATTAACCGAAGAAGAAATAAAGATCATACGCACCAAGGAAAAAATTGCGATATGGTCGGCTGCATTTTTTGGCGCCATGGGTGTGGTGCTGTTGTATGTACCGCAATATGCTTTCCCGCATTTATTTCCCAATACCAATATCAGCATGTTTGGAAAAACATTCGCTGTGCCGGTTGTAATGTTAGTGTACAGTGTGGTATTGGTGATCATAGAAATTATGCTGCTCACTTTTTTAAACATCTGGTGTGCACATGAAATAGCCGTAGCCACAGGTTTTCTCAATTATCAATCTAAAAAAGAAAAAGATAAACGTAACCTGCTCATCAATATCGGTCTTGAAAAAAAGAACAAGGAAATTTTAAAATATGGTATTGATCCTTTGCAGGGCATTAATAAAAAAGCGTTGCTGGCGTGGAACTTTTTCTTCATTTTAAAAGCCACACTCAGCAATATGTTGTTTAAAATATTGATACAGCGCTTGCTTGGTCGTTACGCTATAAAAGCAGTACAGGACTTTGCAGGTATCCCCATTTTTGCTGCATGGAATGCTTATGGTACCAAAGTAATTTTAAAAGAAGCCCGTGTAATAATTATGGGGCAAAATCTTATTGAAGAAGTTTGCAGGCGCATCCGTAAAGACCAGGCACCTACTGAAGAATTTAAAAATTTATTGTACGATACTTTGCAATACATTGCAGTAAGTAAAAGAGATTTTCATCAGAATCATTTTATACTTACTAAAAATTTATTTGAAATATACAATGTGCAACCTAAAGACAGGCATTGGCTGGAAGAAGGCTATTACCAAAAACTACATGCTGCAGGTAAGGAAGAAAAAGAAGTGTGCCAGTTATTAATTTCAATTGGATTTTTATTGGATGGTAAATTATCCATCACAGAAAGATTACAGATTCATGAATTGAAAAAAGAAGGTTTACTGGATATCAGCACCGAAGAAATAAAAAAATACCAGCATGATTTTTTAAACGGCCGCGGCATTGAAGGACTGATAACAAAATATATCTGAACACATGGAAGCACCTAAAAAAGTATTTGTACCGCATATTGCCATCTGTATCATCATGGATGTAATTGGTATGGCTACTTATGCTGTTCCGGGTTTAGGAGAGTTTGGTGATATTATCTGGGCGCCTCTTTCGGGCTATATATTTTTCAAATTATTTGGTGGCAGGTTTGGCGTAATTGGTGGCGTGCTCAATTTTTTAGAAGAAGTTATTCCTTATACAGACATTATTCCCTCTTTTACCATTGCGTGGTTCATCAGGAAAAAGCAAGCAGAAAAGTTACTACGATAGGCCGCCTTTTAACAAGAATTAATTTGAGCCTCGCTTTTTTCATGTTATATTTATTCCTCATCTTAAAACACCATAAATGAAGCAATTACTGTTATCTGCTATTGCATTCGCTTTAATAAGTATAGCCACAGCACAGGTTAAGTTTGAAGCCTTAACTATTACACCCCAGTTTCCTAAGGCCGGGCAAACAGTGAGTTTTAAATACAACAAACAACTGTCGCCATTAATTGATGAAAAGAAAATAGATATTGTGGTATATCTTTTAGATGGTACTGAATACAAAGTGATAGAACCTAAAGCAGTGCAGGCAGGCACTACTTTCTCCGGCAGTTTTAAACTTGGCGATAAGACCAAATGTTTTGCTTTTACTTTTTCATCTGATAAGGAAAAGGATATCAATGCCAGCAAAGGTTATTTTGTTCCGGTGTACAACAGCAAAAACGAACCGGTTCCGGAATATTATTCTACGCTTTATAATATACAAAGGTTTTATGGCGAAGATTACTTTGGTATCACCTTCAATGCACAAAAAGTATTCAGCATTATTGAAGAAGGGCTTAAGCAACACCCTGAGTTAAAGAATGACCCTACTTTTTTTAATACCTATCTATCTTCGCTTAATGGCGCAAAAAAAGGAGAAGCAATACCCGTTATCAAAGAAGAATTGCTGAGCCTGGAAAACAAAGGCAACCTTACAGAGAAAGATTATAACACACTTATACAATGGTACACCAGGGATAAAAGAAAAGGCAAAGTTGATACCCTGACCACAGCAATGAAAGTTGCTTTTCCAAATGGTGACTGGAAAAACAATGAAGCATTAACAAAATTCTATGCGGAAAAGGACCTGGTCAAAAAAGTGGCACTGTACAACGATTATGTTACCCAATATCCTCCAACCGAAGAAAATAAAGTAACCATTGACAGATTAAAATCGCAGTTGGCTAATGCTTATGCAAAAGCCAAAGATTATAAATCATATAATGAGTGGAATCAAAAATTAAGTAAGGCAATGGCGGCCAGCAATGATAATAATATTGCCTGGGCAATGGCAGAGGCCAATGAAAATATAGAAGAGGCAAAAAAAATGTCTTTATCTGCTACCAGTTATGCCAAAGCCGAAAATCTGAAACCCACTGAGAAAAAGCCGGATTATTTTACTACCAAACAATGGACAGGTAGCCGCAAAAGCCAATACGGCATGTATGCAGATACTTATGCATTCATTATGTATCAAACGGGTGATTTTAAAACTGGTTTGCCTTACGCAAAAGATGCAGCAGCAGCCAGCGATTATAAAAACGCAGAGTACAATGAACGCTACAGCCAGTTAATGGAAAAAGTATTGCCCCCTGCAATGGTTAAAAAAGAAATCGAACAGTTTGTAAAAGATGGTGCTGCATCTTCTAAAACAAAGGCCATCTTAAAAACTTTGTATGTAGCAGAGAAAAAATCAGATGCTGGTTATGACGACTATCTTACCAAACTGGAAATGACTGCCAGAATGAAAAAAAGAGAAGAAATGGCAAAAACCATGACTAACGATCCGGCACCAAAATTCAGCCTGAAAGACCTGGAAGGCAACGATGTTAGCCTTGAAGGATTAAAAGGTAAAGTAGTGATCGTTGATTTTTGGGCAACCTGGTGTGGGCCTTGTATTGCTTCTATGCCTGCTATGAAAACAGTGCAGGAAAAATTAAAAGCAAGGGATGATGTGGCTTTTGTTTTTGTGGATACCTGGCAAACTGAAGCAGACAAAAAACAAAACGCCATTGATTTTCTGAAGAAGAACAATTACCCTTTTCATGTGTTGTTAGATAATGAAGATAAAGTAGTGTCAGAATTTAAAGTGAATGGTATTCCTACAAAATTCGTTATTGACAAAACAGGGAACATTCGTTTTAAAAGCGTGGGCTTTGGCGGTAATGACGATGCATTAATTGATGAAGTAGATATGATGGTAGAAATGGCCGCTGCAGATTTTCCTGTTGACAGGCATGTAAAATAAAAATTTGTTTACGGCCGGAAAAATTCCGGCCTACATTATTGCCGGACTGTACATTTATTATTGGTAAATTTACAGTCCGGTTTTTTATTAAATTTATTTTTTATTAAGGTTTCCAACCTTTGATAACATTCAGTTAGTTAATTATTATTCATGCAATTCAAACTTCAATCTTCATATCAACCTTCAGGCGATCAGCCACAGGCCATTCAGCAACTTACAGAAGGATTGCTGAATGGAGAACGTTACCAGACTTTACTGGGTGTAACCGGTAGTGGTAAAACTTTTACCATGGCCAACGTGATACAAAATGTGCAACGACCGGTATTAGTACTTACACATAACAAAACACTGGTAGCGCAATTGTATGGCGAGTTCAAACAATTTTTTCCTGATAATGCCGTGGGTTATTTTGTAAGTTATTACGATTACTACCAACCCGAAGCATACATGCCGGTGAGTAATACCTACATCGAAAAAGACCTGAGCATTAATGAAGAATTAGACAAATTAAGATTGCAGGCCACGGCACAATTATTAAGCGGCAGAAGAGATATTATTATTGTGGCCAGTGTAAGTTGTATCTATGGTATGGGTAACCCTACTGATTATGAAAACGGCATCATCCGTATTACGCAAGGCCAGCAAATTTCACGGCAGGCTTTTTTACATGCTTTAGTCAATTCTTTATACAACAGAAGTGAAGGCGATTTTACAAGAGGTACCTTCCGTGTTAAAGGAGATACGATCGATATTAATTTGCCTTACGTGGATTTTGGTTACCGCATTACGTTTTTTGGCGATGAAATTGAAACGATAGAAACACTGGAACTCAGCAGCGGCAAACGCATCAGCAGCGTAGAGAATGCGGCTATCTTTCCTGCTACTTTGTATGTGGCGCCAAAAGATATGTTGCAACAGGTAGTACATGAAATACAGGATGAAGTGTTGGCGCAGGAAACGTATTATAAAAACTCAGGAAAATATATTGAGGCGCAACGCATCAGCGAAAGGGTGAATTACGACCTGGAAATGATTCGTGAATTAGGTTATTGCAATGGTATAGAAAACTATTCCCGTTTTTTTGACAGAAGAAAGCCCGGCACCAGGCCATTCTGTTTGTTAGATTATTTTCCAAAAGATTTTATTGTGATGATTGATGAAAGCCATCAAACGATTCCGCAGGTGAGTGGTATGTATGGTGGCGACAGAAGCCGTAAATTAATTTTAGTAGATTATGGGTTTCGTTTGCCCAGTGCATTAGATAACCGCCCTTTAAATTTTCATGAGTTTGAAGCATTGACAGGGCAAACCATTTTTGTTTCGGCAACACCTGCCGATTATGAACTGGAAAAAAGTGAAGGCATTGTGGTGGAACAGGTAGTTCGCCCTACCGGTTTATTAGATCCGCCGATAGAAGTGCGTCCTTCTTTAAATCAGATTGATGATCTGCTGGATGAAATTGATAAGAGAATTAAAAAAGGCGATCGTGTTTTGGTAACCACACTTACCAAACGCATGGCGGAAGAGATGACGAAATATCTGGAACGTATTAACATCAAATGTAAATACATCCACAGCGAAGTAGATGCTTTGGAACGTGTGGAAATTTTACGTGAGCTACGCCTTGGTATAATTGATGTATTGGTGGGTGTGAATTTATTAAGAGAAGGATTGGATCTGCCCGAAGTTTCTTTAGTCGCTATTTTAGATGCGGATAAAGAAGGTTTTTTACGCAATGAAAGAAGTCTTACACAAACAGCAGGAAGAGCTGCACGTAATGTAGATGGCCTGGTAATTTTTTATGCCGATGTAATGACAGAGAGCATGCAAAAAACAATTGACGAAACCACACGACGCAGGGAAAAACAAATTGCCTACAATATTGAACACAATATCACTCCTACTACCATTAAAAAAGATACGCAACAAATTATGGCGCAAGGCTCGGTACTGGATGTAAGAGGTTACGATCCTGCAAACCCATACTCCATTAAACCTGATGAAGATATTGTGAGCATTGCTGCCGAAGATGAAGTAGAATACAAAACCATTCCCCAGTTGGAAAAAGGTATTGGCAAAATAAAAAAGCAAATGGAAAAAGCTGCCAAGGACCTGGATTTTATGGAAGCTGCAAGATTGAGGGATGAAATGTTCAGGTTGCAAAAAGAATTGGAAGGCATGAAAAAATAGTTTGAAACTACTTCGTAGTTTTTGGTTGCCACTAATTACACAAATTAACACTAATGGTTTTGTATTATTCGTGCCCATTCGTGTAATTTGTGGCAACCATATTCACGCAGTGAATATAAAAAATATCCTGGCCCATAAAACATCTCTTCCCCTCATTCGTCTACACTAACAGAGCATCCGATTTTTCAAAAAAATAAGTTTTCAAATGATAGTGTCTTTGGTAATTGTTGTGGCATTAGTAGCAGCCGTTTATTTTTTCATGCAGCAATCAAAATTTGGCAGTCAGCCTACCGGCGAAAGATTAGAATTACTAAGGGTTTCTCCGCAATATAAAAGTGGGGCCTTTCAAAATCAAAGCCATACACCCAGCTTAACCGAAGGCGCCAGCTTTACTTCTGTACTTGGTGAATTTTTATTCAAACAAAAAGAAAGAAAAAAACCGGCAGAGGCGTTACCTTCTGTAAAAACTGACCTGTTTGCATTGAAGAAAGATGAAAATGCTTTGGTATGGATGGGGCACTCTTCTTACTTTATGCAAATTGATGGCAAAACAATTTTAGTTGATCCGGTATTGAGCGGTGCTGCATCGCCATTAAGTTTTACCACAAAGAGTTTTCCGGGCTCGGATATTTATACTACAGATGATATTCCCGCCATTGATTATTTGTTTATCTCACACGATCACTGGGACCACCTGGATTACAATACGCTAAGAAAGTTAAAACCCAAAACAAAAACTATCATCACCGGGTTGGGTACCGGCGAACATTTACAGCGCTGGGGTTTTAAAAAAGATATGATCATTGAAAAAGACTGGAATGAAAGTGTAACACTTGCAGATGGCTTTTCAGTGACAGTTACCCCGGCAAGGCATTTTTCGGGCAGAGGATTTAAAAGAAACGGTGCATTATGGGTATCCTTTGTTTTACAAACACCCAAACATAAAATTTACCTCGGCGGCGATAGTGGTTATGATGACCATTTTAAAACTATCGGTAACCAGCATGGCCCGTTTGACCTGGCGATATTAGAATGTGGTCAGTACGATAAAAACTGGAAATACATTCACATGATGCCCGAAGAAACAGCGCTGGCAGCACAGGAATTGAAAGCTAAAAAATTACTGGCGGTGCATTGGGGTAAATTTGCTTTAGCCAATCATACCTGGGACGATTCGATTAAAAGGGTATATAAAGCCGCAAAGGAAAAGCAACTGCATTTACTTACCCCAATGATTGGAGAAAAAGTGTCTATTGATGATGATGCACAACAATTCTCAGCCTGGTGGGAGCAACTGGATTAATTATTGGGCTGCATGCACCGGCCACCAGTCATTTCCAAAAGCATCTTTAAAACCACAGGTATAACCGTAGTCCATTGTACATGGTTCCATTTGTGATACAGCGCCAAAAGCCAATGCTTTTTTATAGGTTTCATCCACATTATCTACATAAATAAAAATACCGGCAGGCCGGGGTGCAAACTGTTCGGTAGCATCGGCAAACATTATTACGGCATCCCCGATCCGCAATTCGCCATGCATAATTACGCCTTCGCTACGGGGCACAATTACCTGTTCGGTTGCCCCAAATACAGCTTTCATAAAAGTAATGAAGTCATACGCTTCTGGAATGATCATATACGGCATCAGCCGGTTGTAATGTGCTGGAATTTGCATAAGCATGTTTTGTAAAAGGTACGATTTTCCTGAAAAAATCCTATCTTACTAATCCGATATTTATAAAACATAAATCATGACAACAATTGCTCTTTACAACCTTAAAGGCGGCGTTGGTAAAACCGCCAGTTGTGTAAACTTCGCCTATTTAGCTGCTGCCGATGGTTTTAAAACCTTACTGTGGGATATTGATCCACAGGGTTCTTCTTCGTTTTATTATAAGGCAAAACCCAAAACCCACCCCGGCATTAAAAAATTAATTACCAAAGATGCCGACCTGGAAAATGGTATTATGAGCACTGATTTTGAATTGCTGGATGTAATACCTGCCGACAGCAGTTCTAAAACATTCGATATTATGCTGGAAGAAATGAAGGGTAACAAAACCAGGCTGAAAGGGGTATTGAAACAACTGGATAAAGAATATGATTTTGTGTTTATCGATTGCCCTCCGGGGTTTAGTGCTTTAAGTGAAAATATTTTTAATGCTGCGGATATTGTACTGATGCCGGTTATTCCTACTACTTTATCCATCCGCACTTACCATATGGTAAAGGATTATTTTAAAGAAAAGGACCTTGACCTTGCCAAGATGATGTGTTTTTTTACCATGGCCGACCTGCGTAAAAACATGCACAACGAAATCATGCAGGAATTATATAAGGACAAACGTTTCTTCCAAAACTATATTCCTTATTTATCTGATGTAGAAAAAATGGGTGTACACAAAGCGCCAATTATGGAATTTGCCAACAGCAGTTATGCGGCAAAATGTTATCGGGAATTGTGGACAGAGATTAAAGAAGGCGTATTAGAATAGTTGTGACACGGAGATACGCTGAGGATACACAAAGATTCACAGAGTTCTTTGTGTATCTCTGTGAAAAACCTCTGGGTAACTTTGTGGAATAAGCAAGGTGCGTTAGAATAGTTCTGACACGGAGATGCGCTGAGGATACACAAAGATTCACAGAGTTCTTTGTGTATCTCTGTGAAAAACCTCCGGGTAACTTTGTGTAATAATTCTCTTCGTGCAACCTACTCAGCTATCACTTCATCTACGTCATAAACTACACTATGACAGAAAATGAAATTGCTACTATTATTATTGGCTGTGCCATTGACGTACACCGAGCATTTGGTCCGGGGCTTTTAGAATCAGCTTACAGAGAATGTCTTCATTATGACTTGACTGAAAAAGGCCTTTTTGTAGCAAAAGAAAAGCCAATGCCAATCGTTTATAAAGAAGTAAAACTTGACCATGGTTATAGAATGGATCTGTTGGTGGAAAATAAAGTAGTGGTGGAATTAAAAAGAACAGAAGCGATAAATGATGTTCATATCGCACAACTTCTCACGTATCTTAAATTAGGTAATTATAAACTTGGTTTGATCATTAATTTTCAGAATAAATTACTTAAAGACGGCATTAAAAGACTGATTAATTAATAGCATTTTGCAGATATTTATAAAATTCTGCTTCAGGAAATTTTAATTCCACTCCGTGCATCTCTGTGTTACAACTTTGTGCATCTTTGTGAAACAAACACCAAAACATGAAAAGAGAACTCACCAGCTGGTTTAGCCCGGCACTGCAAAAAGAAATGCCCATTGTTACTTATGGAGATTATGGTTTTGCTTTGTTACTAGTACCTACTGCAGCTGCAGATTACCTGGAATATGAACGCTTTCAGTTGATGGATTGTTTGGCTCCTTATATCAATAGCGGAAAAGTAAAAGTGTTTTCTGTAAACAGCATCAACACCGAAAGCTGGATGAACAAGCAAATACAAGGTGAGCACAAAGCCATTCGCCAAAACCAGTTCAACGAATATATTTATAATGAAGTGGTGCCTTTTATCAGGAACAGCACTTCCTGGGAAACACCCATTATTACCTGCGGTGCTTCTTTTGGTGCTTTGCACAGCATGAACCTTTTTTTAAAACGTCCCGATCTTATTAATGGTGTAATTGCCATGAGTGGCGTATATAACCTGATGGAATATACCGATGGTTTTTATGATGACCAGGTGTATTTTAATTCACCCATGCATTATATTCCAAATCTTACCGATCATTACGTTTTAGAACAGATACGCAGAAGCTCTCATGTACATATCCTAACCGGCAGCGGCGAGTATGAAGCACCTGATGCAGCCAGGGAATTTGCCGGCGTTTTGTATAGTAAAGGCATTAATTACGAGCTGGATGTGTGGGGCCATGAATGGAAACACGACTGGCCAACCTGGCGGGCTATGTTACCGGCCTACCTGGAAACCCGTTTTTAGGCTTTTAATAGCTTTTTAATCTCATATATACAATAAAGCAAGGCTTTTTCTGTTATAACTAGGAATCCTTTTAAGATCCAGTCACATGAAAAAGCCTTTTCTACTTTTTGCACTAAAGTGCTCAGTAATAGTATACTTTGCCGCATGTACCAGTATAGATCAGTTAGCGGTTTCAAATTCAATTACAGATAAACTTACTACTAAAGGCGCCTGGAAGGTGAACTGCTTTGGTAATGCCACCAACGACAATACCTGCGTTTTTGAAGGTTACGCTTTTGCTTTTGATGCTTCGGGTAAAGTAGTGGCCAGTAAAGATGGCAATACCATTGAAGGCCACTGGCTGGAAGACAATATCTCAAAAACCATTACCATCAGTTTTAAAGACAGTAATAATCCCTTCGGTCAAAGATTAAATACCCAATGGTCTATTAATACGGTTGATAAATCTTCTATCAGCCTTAAAAGCGATAACAGGGAAACCCTTCTTATTTCAATAATCTAACTACTTCATCACCCCCTAAAAAAAGTGGGGTTAACCTCATAAACTTGCTTGCTCCGCTAAAAGCGGGGCATTCTATTTTTGTGTTATTAAAGCCCTAAGCTAAACAGCTGAAACCAATACCTGTAAAAACCAATATCCAATGTGGCCCGTTTAAAAATCCGTCCTTAAAACATACCGGTTTAGTTTTAAAATCCAATTTCAAATGTATTGATTAAGGTTGTTGAAAAACAACCTTTTTTGTTGTAATCATTCAAAGGCAATTGCAATAAAAACTACCGGCAGCTTTTTTTACCCCATAAAAAATGCGGGGTATCTTTTATAAACTTGCTTGCCTGTACCCCTTAAATGCGTACTAGTTTTGTGTTAACAAAGAACCTAAGAGATAATCCAATGAAACCAAACCAGGAAAAAGCCAATATCCAAACCAATATCCAAATTGTACCCGCAAAAAAAATTCGTCCTGTGAAAACAAAAAATATTACTCTTAGTCTTTAAATCCAATTTTTTTGAAAAACTTTAATTAAAGGTTGTTGTTGAACAACCTTTTTTTATTTTTTCATTGGGTTAGCCATGCATAATGTTTATTTTTACCGCATGCAAAAAAAATTATTTTTATTAGATGCTTTTGCCCTTGTGTTCCGGGCCTATTATGCGTTGATACGCAACCCACGTATTACCAGTAAGGGAAGAAATACCAATGCACAATTTGGTTTTACCAATACGCTGATCGATTTAATAAAAAATCAAAACCCCACGCACATGGCCGTGTGTTTTGATACCAGTGCGGCTACAGAACGCCACACCGATTTTGCCGATTACAAAGCCAACCGCCAGGAAACACCCGAAGATATTTCTGCCGCTGTGCCTGATATAAAAAGAATCATTGAAGGATTGAATATTCCTGTAATTGCTATTGATGGATACGAAGCTGATGATGTAATTGGTGCATTGGCAAAACAGGCTGAAAAAGAAGGCTACGAAGTTTTTATGGTTACACCTGATAAAGATTACGGCCAATTGGTTACTGAAAATATCAAGATATATAAACCGCCTTACCAGGGTGGCAACTTTGAAATAATGGGGCCTAAGGAAGTATGTGCCAAATGGGATATTGAAAGAGTAGAACAGGTAATTGATATTTTAGGTATGATGGGAGATGCGGTAGATAATATACCCGGTATACCTGGTGTAGGAGAAAAAACTGCTGCTAAACTATTGAAAGAATACGGCACATTAGAAAACGTTTTAGACAATGCAGAAAAAATAAAAGGTAAGCTGGGTGAAAAAATTGTTGCCGGCAGAGAGCTGGCGATGATGAGTAAAAAATTAGCTACTATCATCACTAATATTCCTGCTGCTGAATTTCATGAAGAGAATTTCAGGATAAAGGAAATGAATAAAGAAGCGCTTACAGCAATTTTTGAAGAGCTGGAATTTAAAACTTTAGGGAAAAGAATTTTAGGCGATGATATTAATGTAACTGCTGAGGTTTGGAATCATACTAACCAACCGGCAGAAAAAGCTCCAAAAAAAGAAACCGCACAAATGGATCTGTTTGGAAATATTATCGAACAACCTGAAGCTAAAACTACGGCGGTAGCCCCTAAGCCTGAAGGTGATGTTGAGGAGGGCTCACTAGCAGTAGACAAAAATATCAACAATACTGCACATAATTATATTCTTGCCAATACCGATGAACTGATAAGCCAATTAACAAATAAACTAATTAACCAACAGGAAATTTGTTTTGATACAGAAACCACCGGCATTGATGCGAATGATGCTGAGTTAGTTGGCCTAAGCTTTTCTATAACTCCCGGTGAAGCCTGGTATGTGCCCTGCCCTGCAGACAGAGAACAATGCATTGCACTCTTAAATAAATTCAAAGCTGTATTTGATGATGCTACAAAAGTTTGGGTTGGTCAAAATATCAAGTATGATATGCTGATGTTGAAATGGTATGGCTTTGAAATGGCGGGCAACACTTTTGATACCATGCTGGCACATTATGTAATTGAACCAGATGGTAAAAGAAATATGGATGCATTAAGTGCAAAATATTTAGGTTACGAACCGGTGCATATTGAAGAACTCATCGGTAAAAAAGGTAAGGGGCAAGGTACCATGAGAGATGTGGAAGCAGAAAAAATAAAAGACTATGCTGCTGAAGATGCAGACATCACCTTGCAGTTAAAAAATATTTTTCTTCCTCAATTAAAAGAAAAAGAAGTTGAGAAAGTTTTTTATGAAGTAGAGAATCCATTAGTGAAAGTATTAACGGCAATGGAATTTGAAGGCATCAGGATTGATGAAGGTTTTTTAAATGATTACAGTAAAGAATTAGAAAGAGAAGCCAAAGCTGCAGAAGAAAGTGTATACAAACAGGCAGGTGTTCGATTTAACCTGGCCAGCCCAAAACAATTAGGCGAAGTATTATTTGATAAATTACAATTAGACCCTAAAGCTAAAAAAACAAAAACCGGGCAGTATGCAACGGGTGAAGATGTGTTATTGAAATTAGCTGCACAAAATAAAATTGTAGATGATATTCTGGTGTTCAGGGAATACACCAAATTAAAATCCACTTATGTTGATGCACTGCCGTTGATGATCAATAAAAAAACGGGAAGAGTACATACGAGCTATGCACAAGCGGTTGCTGTTACAGGCAGGCTGAGCAGCAATAATCCTAACCTGCAAAATATTCCTGTACGTACAGACAGGGGAAGAGAAATACGCAAAGCATTTATCCCACGAGATAAAGACCATGTATTAATTTCTGCAGATTATTCGCAGATTGAATTACGTATTGTTGCTGCTATCAGCGGCGATGTAAACATGTGCGAAGCTTTTACCACAGGAAAAGATATTCATACTGCAACAGCAGCAAAAGTTTTTAATGTGGAAGAAAAAGATGTAACCAAAGAAATGCGCTACAAAGCCAAGAGTGTAAACTTTGGTATCATCTACGGGCAAGGTGCATTTGGTTTAGCAGAAAACTTAGGCATTCCAAGAGCTGAGGCCAAAGAGATCATTGATAATTATAAAAAGCAGTTTCCCAATATTCAAAAGTATATGGATGATACTATCAACTTTGCCAAAGAAACCGGGTATGTGGAAACGCTGATGGGCCGCAAACGTTGGTTAAGGGATATCAATTCTGCTAATTTTACTGTTCGTGGTTTTGCAGAGCGTAATGCTATCAACTCTCCTATTCAAGGGAGTGCTGCAGATATGATCAAACTGGCAATGATAAAAATTCATGCTGAGTTTAAAAAGCAAAATTTTAAAAGTAAGATGTTATTACAGGTGCATGATGAATTGGTGTTTGATGCACACCGCAGTGAAATTGAAATTATTAAACCGGTAATTTTAAATTGTATGCAAACCGCATTGGCATTACCTAATGGTGTGCCCACCGATGCTGAAATTGGAATGGGTGAGAATTGGTTGGAGGCGCATTAAAAAATTCCGTGTGGGTCACTCCTTTAGAGTGGCTCACCTGGAATTTTTTTATTTAGGGTGAGCCACCCTAAATAAAAAAAGGTTATCCTTCGATAACCTTGATCTCCTTAACTCAAAACTAAACTAACTGAGCAAATTGAATAGGGCCGGTACATGCTTACGCATAGTTTCTTCTCGGAGTGGTGCTTTTCTTTTGCCGCTGAATATTCCACAAATCGGCAGAAGTGAAAATTTTATGGTGTGTAAGATGTTCAAAAGCTAATGTTTCTTTTACTTCTTTTGTTAACACTTCCATTTCATCCCTGCTGATAGTGATATCCAACTTTGTTGTTGTTTTCATGACTATCTTTTTTTGTACCACAAAGAGAATAAAAAAATATACTCCCCTTTACAAATAACTCTTATACGGTATTTGTAAATGAGTAAGCGGAAAGTTTCAGGCTATACGTTATATTGTAGTAACCGGCATGCGTTATCAAAAGAAGTCAAGTCTTTAAGACTTGACTTCTTTAATCACTATTTTATCAATACTACAGTTTTGTAGTTCTTATTTCCCAAACAACCTGGCTTTCATTTTTTTGTCGTGGCCATAAATATCATCACGAAAATTTAATTTACCTTCTCCATCTACCCAGGCAGTAAAGTAGCCGATAAAAACAGGGATCGTTTCTTTTAAAGTGAGGTATTGTTCTTTACCGGCATTCATGGCGTTGGTGATTTTTACAGAGTCCCATGCTGCATCATTACGCAAAAGAAATTGTGCCAGTTTTTTAGGTTCGCCTAATCTTATACAACCATGGCTGAATGCTCTTGTAGCTTCGCTGAATAAACTTTTAGCCGGGCTATCATGTAAATAAATATCGTAGCTGTTGGGAAATAAAAATTTCACTAACCCCAATGAATTAGATAGGCCCGGCTTTTGCCTTACCGCACCATTATTCCATTCCATATTATGCGATGCCAGGTAATTTTTATTTCTTGCAATACCAGGTAATACTTCTTTTTTCAAAATACTTGTTGGCACATTCCAGTAAGGACTGAATACAATATATTTTAAATTGCCGTTGAAGATAACGGTATTATGCACCACAGAACCTGTAACCACATTCATACTAAAAGCATGTTGCCCTTTTTCATATACATGTAAACGAAACTCAGGAATATTTACCAGTAAAAAATCTGTGGTGGGTTGTGCCGGCATCCACCTGATACGTTCCATATTGATGAGTATCTGTTGCAATCTTTCTTCCACAGGTCGGTTCATTTCTGCAATTAGTGCAGTATTGATAACACCATTTTCTTTAAACCCGTAACGATGCTGAAAATTTTTTATCCCGTCTTCCAGTTCTTTTGTAAATACCGCAGATGTATCAGTGTTATTAATATCACCGGTGAGCAATAATCTTTTTTTGATGTTGGTTAAGCAAGCGGCGCTATCGTTTAGTTTATACGTTTTCCTGTCGGCGGTAATTATTTTCCAGCCGCCCTTTTTTTCAATACCATAATATTTTACCAATTGCTGTTTCAGTAAATTATATTGCTTGTTTACGGGCTCGTAATCAGCAATATTTTTCCCTTTGTTAGCCAGCATAGAATCCAATACCGCTGCAGGATTAATTTTTTTCCGGGGAATAAACCAATCCAGCTCTTTCGCATTTAGTTGATTATTTCCCTGGTAAGCTTTTCTTGCATAGCGAAAAAATTGAACGGTAAGCAGCAGTTCGGTTTTAACAGCGAGGCTGTCGCCTGGTTTTAAATTTCCTGAATTTGCAGAATCATACAATTGCAGTAGCACCGGATTATATAAGGAGCTATCCCCTGAGTAATTAATATAATCATTGTACATATCATAAAAAGTAGCTGCGTAGTCTGCAATTCCTTCTTTAAAAAACCAGGCGCATTGATAATTGCGGTTGTTATAAAAGCTACGCAGCCTGTTAGCTAAAGAATCCTTATACCCTTGTTGTACAATAAATTTTTCCATTACAGTACTGTCAATAAAAAGATCGCTGTAAGATTCTGCAGCGGTTACGGATTTGTCCCTTGCAGAAACCTGTGCATCAGCTTTTTCAGGCGTAGAGGTACAACTTATAAATATTGTGGCCATACAAATACCGGCCAGGATAAAGATTTTTATCATATTGTCGTTTTTTCAACGGCGTGCAAGGTATATAACAAAGTTGTTAGTGCTTTGTTATATAAGCAGCGCCACATAATCCATATTTTTGCAGTATTAAATTTACAACATGAAACCCATATTGATCTATTGTTATGATGCGTATTGCGGCTGGTGCTATGGCTTTAGCCCTGTGATGAAAAAAATTGCTGCTGATTTTACAGACCAGTTAGAAATTGAAGTGCTGAGTGGCGGCATGATGATTGGTGAAAGTAAAATGCCCATTGAAAAGATCGGGCCTTATATACAAAGTGCTTATAAAAGAGTGGAAGAATTAACAGGAATAAAATTTGGCGAAGATTTTTTATGGCATACTGCCAATCCTGATAAAAGCGATTGGGTGATGAACAGTGAAAAACCTGCGATTGCATTGTGTATTTTTAAAGAGTATTATCCCGAACAACAGGTTGGTTTTGCCAGCGATTTGCAATATGCTTTAAATTATGAAGGCCGTGATTTAGATGATGATGAAGCTTACCGCCATCTTGTAGAAAAATATCATTTACCCGAAGAAGCTTTTTATACCAAATTAAAAAGTGAAGACTATAAAGAGAAAGCATACTATGAATTTGCATTGTGCAAACAATTAAGTGTAGATAGTTTTCCGCAGGTACTGATACAATTTAATGAAAGCAAATTTTATCTTTTAGCAAAAGGCTATACAGCTTATGAAGAAGTGAAGGAAAGAATTGAAAGGGTGTTGAATGAAAATTCATAACTCATCCTCACCAGCAACTGAGACTAATAATCATCTACGCATTTTGCTTGCAAAAAAAGATGGAAATAGTGTTTATGGGATAAATGATTTAACCATTAAACCTGTACAAAAGCCCTGGAAAATTCCACGGCTTTGTTTTGTGAATTATCGTTGTAATATTTTCTCATACTTGTCAATCCATTGTTGCACGGTAACTTTTGTACACAGCTCACCAATCAGGCCGTAGGGTATTTTAGAAACATTTTTAAACCGTATACAACTTTTACCCATATCCAGTTTGCCAATATTTAATTTGGCATACTCATCCACAAACCATTTTGATAACTTAGGGTCGCCGTACACACACATGTGGTAAAATGCAATAAAATTTTTTTGCGATGCCAGGGCGGCAAACGGTAATGGTTGTTCGGGATTGCAATGATAACCCTTTGGATAAATGGAATGCGGTACACAATACCCAATCATACCATAACTCATACCTTCTTTAAAACCCTTAGGTAAATTTTTCTTTATTAGTTTTCGTAATTCAGTAACAGCTTGTTTCCTCTCTTCAGGCAGCTCAGCAATATATTGCTCTACAGTAGCAGCTTTAGATTGCATGGTAAAAAATTTTAGAAACTTAAAATACGAAAAAATTCCGGCCATGGGCCCAGGTTCTCTGTGTATTGCTTAGCCATCACCCGGGTAATCTGTGCTATATGCGTAAGGTCGTGTACTACCCAGGTGCTTAGTAAGTTTCGCAGGGTCACTTCTCCCAGTTTTGGATGAATACCAGTTTTATCTAAATCACTTTCTGTAAGTCGTAAGGATTTAAACCAATCCATATTTTCCTTTCTTACCCTTGCAAATTCATCCAATAGTTGTGATAATGATTTGCCATTACTTTCTTCGTACTGTGCAAACCTGTCCCATGGCACAAAGGTTTTGGTATTGCCAAATTCTAAAATCATTTTTGCCCTTGCCGCCCAATCTGTTTTTTCGCCATGAATTAAATGCCCTATCACATCAAAAGGAGAAAATGTTTCCGGCCCTTCGTTATTCATTACCCAGTCGTCACTTAAACCGGAAAGTAATGTAGTACAAACCGAAGGTGTTCTGTCTAAAATTTCTATTGCCTGTGCAACTGAATATTTCATGATACTGAAAATTATTTTTTCTTTTTAGAGGGCTTGGCAATTTTGTTATACTCCAATGCCAGTTTGATCCAATACTCCAGTTTCCTTTTTGTATTAAGCGCTTCTATACCTACAAATGCATAGCCCTTCATTACTCTTCCGGTAAAGTCCATGGGCCTGCAACCTTCCTTTTCCATTATCTCATCATATTTGGCCGGATCAAATCTTACCATCAAACGTTCCATTTCCACACCTACACACATTTTATCGTTTACCATAAAGCATAAGCCTCCAAACATTTTCTTTTCCGTTACATTTTTATGTGTAAGCGCTATAAGTTCTCTTGTTCTGTCGGCTAATTTTTCACTGTAAGCCATACCATAATTATTTTATTGCGGCACACTATGCAATGCAATCCTGTTACCTTCAGTATCAATAAAAACTGCCATGGTACCATATTCAGGAGAGATCTCTGTTTTAGGCACCATTATTTTTCCTCCGGCCAGTTCTACCTTGTCTAAAATATTTTGTACATCGGGGTTGGCATTTAAGTATATTAATGGCCCGTCAGTCATAGAGGGTTTGTGAAATCCACCGCTATCTACTAATGCACCGCCAATTCCATTCATAATATCATCCAAAGGAAACATACGCATTTTAATATTTGGCATTTCCATTGGTATCATAGTAAAACCAAAAATAGTTTCGTAAAATTTTTGTGCCCTGTTAATGTCTGTTGTTGGTATCTCAAACCAACTGATTGCATTGTTCATTCTTGTTTATTTTTTCTTTTAGATTTAAATTATTGCGGCATATTTTGTTTTTGCCATTCTACCAATACATTAATTAAACTATCACTTAATGCAGGTTTTTTATTTTTCCATGGCATAAATCCATTATCAGTTTGTGGCAATTTTACCCTTGCGATGATATCAGCAATATTTGCTTTTACAGCATCGTAGGTATTCAAGGCCTTCTTTCTTCCATCTGGTGGAAAATGGCAGGGTGTGCATCTCGACTGCATGATGGGCATTACATCTTTATCAAAAGAAACCGCCATTGCAGTTGCGGTTTTAGAAGCCTTTTTACTACTGCCGCAATTTTGCAGTATTACAATACAGCCAATGCATACTAAAATCGTTAGTGCTTTTTTCATGGTGTTTTATTTATGTTGTTTTAAAAAGTTATTGTTTAATATACAACTTATTACTGCATTCACCTGCCTTTACTTTGTTTTTCCACTCACTCATACCAAATTCCATATTATTTACCCTGGTAAATCCTTTCTGCATCAGCATATAACTTGCCATCGGGCTGCGGTGGCTATGGCTGCAATACACTATTATTTCTTTGCTTTTATATTTATTCAATTCACCCATTCTTTTCTCTAACTGCTGTACAGGAATATTAATGGCGCCTGCAAGCCTCCCAAATTTATCTTTTGCTGTTCCCTTAAACTCTTCAGTGGTACGAACATCCAGTAAGATAACGTTTTGCTTGCCCATGTCTTTAATAAAACTACATAATGCTCCGGGTTCAATACTATTAAATTTTACTGATGCTTTATCAACCAGTTTCATGTTGCAATGAGGGCAGGTGCTGGGTTTTGTATAAATTGTATTGTCACATTCGCTACCGCAGGGCAGGCAAACATATTGCGTATCGGTAAGTACTATTTTATCTGGTGCCTGGTTCTTTACGTTGTTATGTTGAAAAGTAAAAGCTGTTGCAGTAATAAAAACTGCGAAAAATATAAGCGCATTTTTCATTTTTAATTATTCATTGGTCAATTAATTAATATCCTTGCCTTCTTTTAATTTAGCGATCTGACCCTGCAGTGTTGTTTTAGTTGCATCATTAGGAGCTTGTGCCATTGCTTTTTCTGCATACTTAATAGCATTTTTAAAATCTCCTTTGGCAGAGTATCCATTCATTAATCCACTGTTTACACCAAAAATATCACCGTATCTTTTTTGTGCTGCAGTAAATACTTCCATGGCTTTATCGTTGCGTTTTTGTGTGATGAGTATTCTTCCATAAGCACCATATTGATTGGCGGTTGCAATTAATAAAGCTTCGTTCATGGTTGAATCTGATTCAGCAGTTCTGTTTAATTTTTCATAAGCCGTGGCAAGATTGCGTAATGTGATATAAGTTTTTTGCCCGCCTTGACCATCAATAGCTTTTTTACTCCACACTAATGCTTCTTCTAAATTGATATTTTTTGTAAAGCAATATTGTGTTGCGGTTAAAATAAGTGCTGGTGTAAAACCCTGCCGCCCTGTTAATTGTTCTCTTAGTCTTGCCAACACGATATTATCAACATCTACTTCCACTTTAAAAGGAACAGATAATTTTTCCCACTGCATCGCTATCACACAATATTTTTCTTTGTGTTCTATAAATTCATATTTCAGATACTCTACACTTTTATCCAATGCTACAGGTTTTACATTTACTCTTAAAGCATCGTACTTTTCGTCATAGTTAAAACTTCCCCACGCATCAGATTGATTGGAAAAAATAATGGTAACATTGTCGGCACCCATTGCCATAAACAAACCATAAGTACCGGCTTTAAGTGGCTGGCCTTCTATTTTTACATCGTGTTCAAAAGTGATGATGGTATTTTCGTTGGCACCGGCACGCCATGGCGAGGTATTTTTATTAGTAATAAAACTGGCCGTACTAAAACCATAAGTAACCACATTGCCATCGCCATAAATTTTTCCTTCCCTTTTATTTACATCCGGCCTGCTGTATTTTATAGTGATGGAAGTAATACCCACTTCTTCACTAATGGTAGCCCTTGGATTGTTGCCGCTGGGTGGCAGATCCAGTTGTGCAAAAGAATTACTAGTAATAAAAATTGTTGCAATAAGCAATCGGATAAGTTTCATTGTTGTTTTTTTAAAAGATAATTAAATTGATATTTTTAGGGGCGTTAATTATTTCGTTACAGCATTCACCATTTTGCCATATACATCATCATTAGCTTCCCATAATTCTACCTGGTTGCCTTCGCCATCCAGTATATGTACAAATTTACCGTATTCATAAATTTCCATCTGATCAACGATGGTCACTCCTTCTTCTTTTAATTGCTTGATGAGTGCTTCCAGATCATCAACCCTGTAATTAATCATGTATTGTTGCGAAGCATCACCAAAATAATCAGTGTCTTTTTCAAAAGGGCTCCAGGCAGAAAAGCCTTTCCTTTCTTTTTCATCGCTGTGCCGCCATTCAAAGCTGGTACCGTATTTATCCATCCCTAAACCTAAATGTTTGGCATACCATTCTTTTTGTGCTTCAGGATTATTGCATTTAAAAAATACACCGCCAATAGAAGTAACTCTTTTCATTCTTTTTATTGATCAAATTAGGGAAGTTATCTGGTGTTTGCAATAAAAATTTTACAGGCGGCGATGCAGTCATTTATTTTTTCCACAAATATTTATTTTATCTCCATTTGCAATTCATTAACAGTTGGCTTGTGTAATTCTTTTTGCCATTTCATCCTGTACAAAAATTCAACTGTTATGTTTTTTACACCATTATTTAAAGACGCCCGTTACTTCCAGATCATTTTTCAATGTATCTTTTTACTGTACGGTATTTTTTCGCTGGGCTGGAATGCAGACTGGGCCTTATATGCAACTTACTTAGCGGTAAGTATTGCTACACAAATAATAGCAGAAATCATTTTAAGCAGGATAAAAAATAAAACCTATCCAACGCTTACTAAAATAAAAAATGGTATTCCTTCTGCTGTTATTTCTTCCATGGGTTTATGCCTTTTATTAAAAACAAATAACCTGTCTGTTGCTGCATTAGCAGCGCTTATTTCTATTACATCTAAATATATAATACGTATTAATGGCAAACATATTTTTAATCCTTCTGCATTAGGTATTGTTATGGCGGTAGTTTTTACTGGCAACGCATGGATAAGCCCCGGCCAATGGGGAAGCGGTGCTGTTATTTTATTTGCTGTTTTATGCTTAGGTTTTATCATTACTACCAGGGTACAAAAATTAGATACCAGTCTTGCATTCCTGCTCACATTTGGTGGATTACTTTTTATAAGACAAATTATTTATCTCGGTTGGCCCATAGATTTTTTTGTGCAAAGCATCAGCACCGGAAGTTTATTATTATTCTCTTTTTTTATGATCACCGATCCTAAAACAACACCCAATCATGCTACTGCAAGAATTATCTGGAGTATGCTGGTGGCTGCTGTTGCATTTTATCTAGTCACTTTTAAATTCATTAGTACGGCTCCTATTTGGGTTTTAGTGTGTATGCAACCTTTAGTGCCTTTGCTGGATAAAGTTTTTAAAGCCGGTCAATTCAGCTGGAAGAAAATCAATGCATCAGATACAGAAAAAATTTATTCAGCAGTTATTGTTCCTAAACAATAATACAATCTGTATAACAATAACAATGTAATTAATCAATCCAACAATAAAACAAGTAAGTATGAAAAAGAAACTAATGATTATTGGTGCAGCCATTGTTGCGGCGCCGTTAATAATGTCTTTCTGCGGCTTTTATGTAAGCAAGGCAGATGGTACATTAAAAAATAAAACCAGCCAGGTGATCCTGGTACGTGATGGCAATAAAACTGTTATCACTATGTATAATGATTTTAAAGGCGATACCAAAGATTTTGCAATGGTAGTGCCCGTGCCGGTGGTGTTAAGGAAAGATGATATTAAAGTAGTGGACCAAAGTATTTTTCAGCGATTAGATGATTACAGCGCACCAAGGCTGGTGGAATATTGGGACCAGAATCCTTGTAATCCATATGCAGACGACAAAATGTATTACAAATCGGCACCACAGGTTTTAAATGAAGTAGCGGCGTCTGGTAATGCTGCCGAAAAAAGAAAAGACCTTGGTGTAAAAGTAGAGGCCAAATATTTAGTAGGCGAATATGATATTTTAATTTTAAGTGCTAAAGAAAGCGGTGATTTAAAAGAATGGCTTACTTCCAATGGCTATAAAATTCCTGAAGGTGCAGAAGAAGTATTAGATCCATATATCAAAAGCAACCTGAAATTTTTTGTAGTTAAGGTAAATGAAAAAGAAAAAAATAAACTGAACAATAATTTTCTGCGCCCTATCCAGATCAATTTTAATTCTCCAAAATTTATGTTGCCCATTCGTTTAGGGATGGCCAATGCTGATGGCGATCAGGATTTAATTGTGTATGCCTTTACCCGTAAGGGAAGAATTGAATGTACCAACTACCGCAATGCTGCTATTGCAACCGATAAAAATGTGCCTTTATTTGTGCAGAAAAACTTCAACGCTTTTTATGGCAACCTGTTTACACACCAATGGGGTAATGAAGATAAGAGTGTAGCTTTTTTAGAATATGCATGGGATGTGAGTCCGCAAAATTATTACCATTGCGACCCATGTATTGCCACAGCACCAAGTGCACAGGATCTTGTACAAAGTGGTGTTTGGTGGTTGGGTGGTAAAGACTGGGCTGATTACAGTGATGTAGATAATGACGAGCCGGATAATGGCAGTAAAAATGTACATTTTACAAGATTGCATTTTCGCTACAACAGAAAATCATTTGCACAAGACCTGATGTTCCAGGTAACACCCAATACCGAAACATTCCAGGTAAGGTATATTATTACACATCCGGCAACTGGTGATTTAAGTTGTGATGCCGGAAAAAAATATTTGCAGGAACTTAAACAGAGAAGAAAAAAAGAATTGCAGACATTAACTGCATTAACAGGTACCAACCTTAATAACTGGCAGGATGATGCTACCGCAAAAAATGATGAAGCAACGGCAACAGAAGTTCAATATGCAACATTAATACCACAGGTTAAAACTGAAAGAGACAGAGAAAAAACTTTACCTGCAGGAATGATTATTTTGAGTGTGGTAGTGTTAGGCGGTGCAGGAGTAATGAGGTGGAAGGGTATGGTGTAGAGAAAAGGCAAATGTTCAATGAGCAATGCTCAATTTCCAACGTTGAAGAAAATACAGGAGCATGTGGATTTTAGCATATAGGAAATGGGATGTTTAATGGTAAGGTGTAGAAAAAAATACAGTTAGTTGGCTATACAGGTTTTGATTTCAGGCATTTCCGTTTCTACGGAAGTGCTTTTTTATTTATCCTGGCATTTATTTCAAAATCATCCTGGTGAAGTATAACTGGTTGCAAAAAATATTAGATTCTTAGGATATTGTATTTATCCGTGTTAATCTGTGCAATCTGTGGCAAAAAAAAGCCCCGCTTAAAAAAGCGGAGCCCTT
The DNA here is from genome assembly GCF_050611765.1 of Ferruginibacter sp. SUN106. NCBI lineage: Bacteria > Pseudomonadati > Bacteroidota > Chitinophagia > Chitinophagales > Chitinophagaceae > Ferruginibacter > Ferruginibacter sp. SUN106. Next base: position 524,989 of record NZ_JBODJC010000005.1, on the reverse strand, counting down.
GCTATTCATATTCACCCAAATTACTAATTTCCACCACCGCCTCCGCCACGGTTGCCACCACCACCTCTTTGTGGCCTTGTAGTTGGCTCAATTTGTTCTTTCCATATTTTCAATTGATCGGCAGTAAGTACATCTTTTAATTTTGCATCTCTTTCATCATTCATTTTTTGTCTTGCAGCCTGCCATGCATCCCTATCCATTTGTCCGCCACCTGCTCTCATTTCTTCCATTTTTTTATCCGACTCTTTAAAAGAATTTAAAAAAATGTCATCTACCTGTTTCATTTTAGCAGCATCTAATTTAAAGGCACTGTCTAATTTGTCGTGAATTGGTTTCAGTCTTTCTTCAGGTGTTCTGCGTTGAAAATTTCCGCCACCACCCTGTGCATTTACAGCAGTAATGCTGAACAAAGCTGCAACTGCCGCTACTAGAATTTGTTTTTTCATTGTGTGATTGTTTTATTGTTTGTGTGAATATCCCCTAATCCGCCTGTTGGCCGAGAATTGGAGTTTTAAAATTTTTATTATTTAGTAAAAAACGATTCACTATTTTTTTTCCTCCGGCTTTTTCTTTTTACTCCATATTTTATAAAACAGCGAATCAAATTTTGGCTGCTGCCCTGCAGTACATATTTTTCTTATCGCTGCAAAGTGATTGAGCAGCTGCAATTCCATCGCTTTTTGTTTTTCAACAGAATTTTTAATCATATCTGCAATAGCTGAATCACTGAAACCTCTGTTGCCTAACTGTTTGAATTGTTCTTCTTTGCTGTTCTTTAAAGAATCAAATTGTGCTTTTGCATTTTCACGGTGCTGCTTGCTCAAAGTGTCATATTGTTGCAATTGCTCGTCATTAAATCCAATGCTGTCTTTCAAAAAACTTTTCATCATAGCACTTCTATCGGGGCTGCCACCACGATTACCTGGTTTTTTACCGCCGTCTTTATTACCTAAAAAGAAGAACAACATCCCAATATTGGTAATCAGCAAAATGCCGATTATTAAAAGGTATAGTTTACTTTTCGTTTGTGTACTCATTATGGTTCTATATTTTCAATATCATTTAATACTGTAGCTGAGCTGCTGTACTCGTCCACCGATGCATATTGCTCTTCTGATACAACAGTTGTCTTTTCCGGATAATTATATCCCACCACTATAGCATTAATACCTATCACCAAACAAAGCCCGGCCAATGCCACTGCAGGTTTGCTGATAAATTTTAAAGCACTATCCCACCTGCTTTCTTTTGCATTTTTCATTCTTGCATTTAAGCGGGTAAGCAGGTAAGGCTTTGCAGTAGCCCTGCTTGCGCCATCAAGGCTGTTGAGTGCGGCCTCGGTTAATTTATTGATGTGTTCGTTATTTTTCATTGTACTTAAAAATTATTGTTCGTATAGTAAGCATTCAATGTTTTTCTTAAATTTCCTTTTGCCCTTGCAATTAACGATTCTACTGCTGTTAACGAGATGTTCATTATTGCTGCAATATCCTGGTGCTTTTGCGCTTCCAGTTTGTGCAGGGTAAAAGCAATGCGCTGGTTATCGGGCAATTGCTCCATCGCTTTAAACAGTTCAGCTGCCCTTTCCCTGTTTTCCATCAACACACCGGGATGATTAAATTCTTCCGGGTGTATTTCTTCTTCACTGGCTGTTCCAAATAAACTCTGCACAAATGCAAAACGTTTTTTTCTTTTTTTCTTTTTTACATGATCCAGTGCCTTCGATATCACAATGCGGTACAACCAGGTAGAAAATTTTGATTCGCCTTTAAAAGATCTCACCGATTGATACACCTGTATAAAAACATCCTGTGTAATATCATCGGCATCGTCTTCATTTTGAACTATTCCCAGCGCCGTATTGTACACCATATCCTGCCATTCATCCACGAGCTTCTTAAAAGCCTGTTCATCTCCTTGTTGCAGCTGCACAATTAATTCCGGTTGGTTCAAAAGAATACTTAGTTTATGTCCAGTCTAAAGTTACTTATAAAAGTTAGAACCCACCGCCACCACCCGGGCGACCGCCTCCAAATCCACCACCTGGCATTCCACCTTCGCCACGGTTAAAATTACCACCTTGTCTTGTTGCTGCCACACCAAAGTTTTTAAGTTTGTACGTGAATGTCAGCATAAAATATTGTTTCAATACCTGTGTTTGCGCATCTTCAATATAAGCACCGGTTACAGTTCTTACAATACTTTGATTTTGTTTCAACAGATCAAACACCGATAGCTTTATTTCACCAGCTTGTTTTTTCAATATCTTTTTACCAATGGCTGCATTCCACAACCAGAAGCTTTGATTAAATCCGTCTGATAATCCACTGTAAGTATTTCCTGAAACGTCATTTTGTAAAAACCATCCTTTCTTACTTAATAAATTTACCTGTGCCCCTGCAGCCTGGTTAACATATTTTGTTGCTGTGCTGTTAGTGGTATTAGTGGTAGAATTATTAAAATTAGCACTGTACGACACATTAAAATCCACATACTCACTGATATTACTTGCAAACACAACACCTGCATTATAAGCATAGCTATTAGTAACGGTGTTAATGTTGTTGATCAAACCAGGTAGTTTAGAATAACTGAATCCTGTATTTACATTCAACGTGGTTTTAATAAACTTTAAAGGCATGCTGTAAGTAAAGAAAGTACGTAAGCTTTTGTAACCATCCAGGTTTACCGGTTTAGAAAGCTGGGACCCTTGTTTCAATACTATATTCTGTTGTATGGTAGAATCCTTAGTGGCTTTGTATGTAGCGTTTGAAATATAATCACTGGCTGTTTGCAATAATAAATTTGCAAAAAAGCTCTTGCTTGTTTTTGAATTGGTGTAAGAATAACGGCCTGTTACAAAATGTGTGTAGGATTGTTTCAGATCGGGATTACCACTGCTAACACTTAAAGGGTTATTAAGGTTTACCACATCCTGTAACTGGCTTACAGAAGGAAAGTTGGTAGAGGCCCTGTAAAATACACGGATATTACTTACGTTAGATAATTTTTTGCGCCACATTACATTGGGCAATATATTACTGAATGTTTGATGCACTGACGTTGCAGTTGGAAAAACACGTTGGCTTTCTAATTTAGAATTTTGAAAGTTTACGCCAAAGGATAATTGTTCATCCCTGCTTTGGCCCAGCCTGAAATTAGCACCCACGTTATTAGTAGTGATCGTGTTATCAAAACGATTAGACAGCGATGTATCAAACACTGTATACTTCTGGCCATCGTAATTAAACGTTTGTTGGTCGGCTTTATTTTTTTGTACAGATGGGGTATAATCAATCTGCAACTGGCTTTTTTTACCTATGGGTTCAGTATAAGCAATATTACCACCAATGGTAGTTCCATTAGTACTGTTATCGCCAAACCTGTTTTGTAAAGAATCGGTAACTAAACCATTCTTATAAAATTTGTAAGCCGCATCCGTAATTGTTTCGCCATCATTTTTTGTCCAGTTGGTATTAAATCCAAATGAAATAGTACGGCCTCTTTTAGGAAATGAGTGACGGAACATAACATTGTTCCTGATATTATAACCATTTCTGCTGGAGTTGCTGTTGCCAATAGAAGTACTGGTAGAATCGTTTATACCATAAAAATTTTGTGACGATGAATTAGATACTGATTTATTGTTTTGAAAACTTATACTCGGTATTATAAAAAGTGAATTGGCTGAATCTATCTTATACTCCAACCTCATGTTAATACGGTGATTGGTATTATCTGAAGTAGAATTTGTTTTTTGTAAACTGAATAAATTTTTAGGGTCGTAAAAAGTTTCAGTATTGGTTAAGCTTTCATTGGTATTAGTGCTGTTGTTAAAAAAGTAGCTGCCGGTTAACGTTAATTTTTTACCGTATACATTACTAAAATTTAAACCTGCTGCATTGGTTTTACTGATACCGCTGGATTGGCCTACATTAAAATTATCCGCACCACCACCAAAGCCGCCTCCACCGCCTCTTCCGCCGCCGCCTCTTCCACCGCCGCCACCGCTGCTGGTTACGCCTAACAGATCTTGTGAAGAAAAATTCTGCAGGTTAATGTTATTGAAGTTGCCGACTAAAGAAAGCCTTCTGTTGCCATTAAAGAAACTTACGTTACCTCCAGCTGTATAGCGTCCATCTGTTCCTGCACCTGCATATATTCGCCCAAACTGGCCATTTCTAATACCCGACTTTGTTACAATATTTACCGTTTTTATAGAATTGCCATCATCAAAGCCAGTAAGTGCGGCCTGGTCGCTCAGTTTATCAAATACCTGAATTTTATCAATGATATCCGCAGGCAGGTTTTTCAAAGCTGCGGTAGCATCATCACCAAAAAAGTCTTTACCATCCACAGTTACTTTTTTTACCTGCTCTCCCATTGCTGTAACAGTACCGTCTTTAGCGACCGTTAAGCCGGGTAATTTTTTTATCATATCCTCTGCCGTAGCATCGGGATTAACCTTAAACTGGCTGGCGCTGAACTCAGAAGTATCCCCTTTTTGTTTTACAGGTGGCGCTTTGCTTATTATAGTTACACCGGTAAGATCGGTGGCTATTTTTGATATGGTAAAGGGAATAGCATCCTTATTACTGGCCTGTAGGGCAATCTTCTGTTCAATTTTTTCGTAGCCGCTAAAACTTATTTTAACAATATAAGTAGCTGGTTCTAAGTTACTAAACTGAAAGTTACCCTTGCTATCGGTAACTTTTAAGCTTAATTGGGCGCTATCTTTTTGTGACACTAGGGCTATTGTAGCACCCACAACAGGTGTTTTATCAGCTTTGTCAGTCACTTTACCTTTTAAAGTTATATTCTGGCCAAAAGCTGTTGCCGATATAAAGCCGGCAAATAATAATATAAATACGTTCTTAAGTAAAAATCTTGTTTGCATACTACTTTAGACGACGACAAGAGGAAAAACTGTCGCAATAGCGGCTGCTTTTTTGGAGTAAGTACTTTTTTGAGCTGCAAGGGATAAGCATCTTATCTGATCCCTTGTGCTCTCCCTTGCAACTCCCCCCTTGCAGCTTCTCCCCTTACAGCTTCCCATTAATATACATTGGTTAATTTGCTTTTTTACAAGTAACTTGCAGCCCTAAAATTTTATCAGCATGGAGTATAATAAATTAGCTTCCGTTACCGGAATGAGTGGATTGTTTGAATTGTTATCATCAAAAGCCGATGGTGCTGTGGTGCGTTCTTTAGAAGATAACACTACCAAATTTGTAAGCAGCCGTATTCATAACTTTTCACATTTAGAAAGTATAGAAGTATTTACAGTAAAAGATAATGTGAATTTATCAGAGGTTTTTTTAGCAATGAAAGCCAGCACAGAAAAATTACCTGATGCTAATGATGCCAAAGCTGTAAAAGCATACTTTGGAAAAGTGTTTCCGGATATGGATTTCAGCAGGGTGTATGCCAGCGATACCAAAAAGATGGTAAAATGGTTTGAAGTATTGGTGAAGAACAATGTAGAGATCAAGCTTAGCGAGGCACCTACCGAAGAAGCTGAAGCGTCTGTTGCAAAAGCGAAGCCAACTGAACAAAAAACTGTTTCCGTAAAAAACAATGCGCCGGCTAAAAAAATAAATTCGCCAAGAAAGATGGCGTAGGTTTTGCCACAGATTACACAGATTTACTCGAATTAAAATACAAAATCCTGCTATAGCTATAATGTTGTAGCAGGATTTTTAGGATTTAAAACTTACTATTCACGTCTCACAACTCACAACCATGTACACTGCAGATATAAAAAAACTCCCCCGTCATTTTGTTCCAAAAGATTTTACGGTTACCGATTGGGCCAGCCTGGAACCTTTCTTTAAAAATTTATCAGAAAGAAATATAGACAACAAAGCGGGCCTGGAGCAATGGCTGAAAGACCAGAGTGAACTGGAAGCCATGGTAAATGAAGATGCCTGCTGGCGACAGATACGCATGACCTGCGATACTGAAAACAAATCCCTGGAAGAAGCGTTTAATTTTTTCTTCATGGAGATTCAGCCTAACATTCAGCCTTATGCTGATGCGTTGAATAAAAAATTAGTTGCACATCCTTTAACTACTGAGTTAGATGCAGCAAAGTATTTTACTTACCTCCGCAGCGTTAAAAAAAGTATTGAATTATTCAGGGAAGAAAACATTCCTTTACAGGCAGAGCTATCTGTTTTACAGCAACAGTATGGTGTTATTTCCGGAAAAATGCTGGTGACTGTTGACGGACAGGAATACACTTTGCAACAGGCTGCTAAATTTTTAGAAAGCCACGATAGAAATAAAAGAGAAGAAGTATACCGTAAAATTCAGGACAGAAGATTAGAAGACACAGTTCCTTTAAATGCTTTATACAATCAGCTTATTGAAAAGCGAAACCAGGAAGCAATTAATGCTGGTTTTACAAATTACAGGGATTACCGTTTTAAAGAACTGGGCCGTTTTGATTATACCAAAGAAGATTGTTATCAATTTCATGATGCGGTAAAGCAACATGTATTACCATTGGTAAACATCATCTACCAAAAGAAAAAACAAAAATTAGGTTTAACCACATTAAGGCCATGGGATATTGATGCCGAACCGGCAGGAACAGAACCTTTGCACCCTTTTAAAACAAGTGATGAGTTGGTAAATAAATCAATTGAATGTTTTACAAAGTTGCGTCCGTTTTTTGGCGATTGCTTAAAAAAGATGAATGAATTAAAACATCTTGACCTTGAAAGCAGGAAGGGCAAAGCCCCTGGTGGATACAATTGCCCATTGGCAGAAAGTGGGGCTCCGTTTATTTTTATGAATGCTGCAGGGCAAATGCATGATGTAACCACGATGGTGCATGAAGGTGGCCATGCCATTCATTCATTCCTGGCACATCCATTAGAGTTAAGTGGTTTTAAAGAATACCCGATGGAGATTGCAGAAGTAGCCAGTATGAGTATGGAGTTATTCAGCATGGATGAATGGGAAACTTTTTTTGATAATGATGCAGACTTACAAAGAGCAAAAGAACACCAGTTAGAAAGAGTAATCACAATTTTTCCATGGATCGCTATCATCGATAAATTTCAGCATTGGATATACGAAAACCCTACGCATACCAACGAACAACGTACTGCCACATGGAATGCTATTTTAAAAGAATTCCAGGATGATGTAATTGATTACAGTGGGTTAGAAAATTACCGCAGCAATGCATGGCAACGCCAGCTGCATTTATTTGAAGTACCGTTTTATTATATTGAATATGGTATTGCTCAGTTAGGTGCAATTGGCATGTGGATGCAATACAAAAACAATAAGCAACAGGCTATGGATAATTATTGCAATGCGCTTGCACTTGGCGGAACAAAAACTTTACCCCAGCTTTTTGAAACAGCAGGATTAAAATTTGATTTCAGTCCGGATAAAATAAAAGTACTGATGAAGTTTGTAAAGGGAGAGATGGATAAAATTGTTTGATTTCTAAAAATAAATAGAAAGGCTTCTTTTAAATAAGAAGCCTTTTATATAGGGATAAGTTTGTAATAACTACTTTTTCTTTGCAAAAGGTTTTATTGCAGCAGTAATTAATAAACCGGTACTGTTTAATTTTATTTCTCCTAATCCAATACCTTTTAAAGGTATTTTAATGTAAGGTTCTGCAATAAAAGAAAGACGATTATTTAGTTTATATTGATAACCGCCTGAAATGGTAAGTACCGAAAAATAATGTTTGTTTTCGTTGGTTATAGTTTTTTTGTAATTATAAGCCTGTCCTGTTGGTGTTTGATAGCGATAATCATAGGATTCACTCTTCATTAGTAAAGAAGAAAGACCAGCACCGGCTAACCAGTTGTGGTTTTTTACCTGCCTGGAACTATAATACACACTAACCGGAATTTCAAAAACTTTACAATCAGCACCAATTTCTTTCAGGTTTGGAGGAGCCCCGTAACCGGAAAATTTATATTGATAGGGAGTAGCAGAGTATATTTTTTTAGAAACATAAAATCCTGAACTTACTACAATATGTTTTCCTATAGCATAACTTAACCCGGCACCATAAGCTGGCTTAAGCTTTCCTGCATTGCTTAATTCTATAAAACTCAAATCACCACCTGCAGATACAGTAACAGCTATTTTATCTGTAAAACTCTTCTTGTTTTTCTTTGTAACATTTGTTGCAGTCTTGGTTTTTTCGTCAGCAACATTTTTTTCAGCTTCAGGCTTTGCTTTACTTGCAGTATCTGCTTTTGTAATTACTATATCTTTTTTATCAGCTGTTGTATTTACATCTTTGTTAATAATATCATCATTCTTTACTGTTGCAGGTAATTGGGCAGGCTCATCAGCTTTTTCTTTTACCAACTCATCTTTTTCTTTTTGAGTTTGTAAATCATCATCACCAGCAACAGCGCCTGGTTTTTTAACTCTTATGCTGGAACGCCCTTTTTGATTATAACCATTCTTTTTTGCAGCCACATATTGCTCCTGATTATTATTGTCGTCAACCTGAACTTGTGTTATTTTTTTCTCCAGGTTATTTTTAACTGTAGTATTTGTAATTACAGTAGTTGCAGCAACGGGTATCGCATTGGGTTGTTGATTAGCGATAGTATTGCCTGGTGTTGCTTTATCTGCCGGATTTTTGTTACCCTGTGTAGCTGCTGTACTGGCTGTTGCATCAGCCGTACCACCAGATTTTTTTTCCTGTGTAGCGGTAGCAGTTGCCGCAGTATTATTTTTATCAGAATTTTTAATGGCAAAAAATACGGCACTGCCCAGCAATAAAAAAACCAGCCAGAAAAGAACAGGCTTCTTCCTGTCTTTTTTTTGCGGCAGGTGTTTATCCAGCAATACCTCCATCTTTCCCCATGCCTCATCGTCATAAGGAGGATGATGTTGATTGGCAGCATCTCTCACCACTTTATCTATTTCTTCATCAGGCATTTTGTGCTATTAAAATTTTATTTTGGTTGAATAATATTTTTTGTAATTGCTTTCTTGCTTTGGCAAGATTTGATTTTGATGTGCCGATAGAAATACCCAGTTGCCCGGCAATTTCTTCATGGCTAAACCCTTCTACAATAAAAAGGTTTAGTACAGTGCGGTATCCTGGTGAAAGATCCTGGATAAAACGTATGATCTCATCGTAAGAAATTTTTTCAAAAGCACTCTCCTCCTGCACGGGCAAATGTACTACGGCTGTTTCAAGCTCGATAACGTTCTGGTGTTTATTATTTTTTCTGAAATGATCAATGGCGGTATACACCATAATTTTTCTAAGCCAGCCTTTAAATGAACTTACCACATCGGTATAGGCGGGTTTAAACTGGTGTATCTCTTTAAAGATTTTAAGAAAGCCATCATTTAATATTTCGGAAGCATCTTCATCCCTGCTGGTATAACGATCGCATATAGACATAGCATATCCATAGAAAGAGTTATAGAGTTTTTTTTGACTCTCTCTCTGGTTAAGGGCGCAGCCCCTTATCTGAAGATTTAGTTCGTCGGCAGTTAACAAAAATGATTTTTTAAAAGCTTACAATTGTATATCGTAAAAACCTGTAGTAAGGTTGCCACCTGTAAAAGATACTTTTTTTTTATTCCCTGTGCAAGATTTTTCGAAAATTAATGGTGTTGAAATACTATATAAACAGCCGCATTAAAACAAGGCTTTAGTAATCAGCTACTACTAATAACTATTGAAATTAATAAATAGTAATTGTCTGTAAAACAATGCAGTAAACACCCTAAGTACATTTACGCAAATAAAATATACCAAAAAATTAAATCTATTTTGTTTGATTTACCAGCACAATAAAAAGCTTTGATTAAACGATTTATATAAGTGCTTAAGTAATTCTAATATCCAACTGAAAACAACCCAACAAGAATGAGATTAATCCGTAATACAATGGCAGTTTTGCCGGTCTTATTGCTGATGGCAAATACATCTTCTCCCCTTATTGGAAAAACAATCACAGATAAGCCTTTTAGTATTGCCAAGCCGGCAGTAACACCTGCTGCTGATTATTACGCCGCATGGAATTTAAATGCTGCAGGTATATCGCAAGAGGCTTTTAGCGAAGCTATGAAAGGATATACTTACCTGCAGGAAAAAAAATTATTGAATAATACCAATGTACTTACGATAGTTGATTACAGTAAACCGTCTTCTCAAAAAAGATTGTTTGTACTGGATATGACTGAAGGGAAAATTTTATTCAACACATTGGTAGCACATGGAAGAAATTCGGGACTTGAGTATGCCACCAATTTTTCTAATGCAGAAGAATCTCATAAAACAAGTTTAGGTTTTTTTATCACCATGAATACATACACCGGTAATAACGGATATTCATTAAAATTACAGGGCTGCGAAAAGGGCATTAATGATAAAGCATTGGAAAGAGCGATCGTAGTGCATGGTGCAGAGTATGCAGATGAAAACTTTTTACACAACAATGGTTACCTGGGAAGAAGCTATGGCTGCCCTGCAGTACCGGAAAAGCTAAGTAAAAAAATTATTGACACAATAAAAAACGGCAGTTGCATGTTTTTGTATCACCCGACAAAAAAGTATAGCACTGCTTCAAAAATACTAAACAGTTAAGCTTTTTTCATTCTACAGTTTAAAGTTTTTATTGTTAGGCACAACAGGAGAAAGATACCCTGCCGTATGGCGGGGATTCTTTTTTATAGTAAGTAAGTAGTATTTCGAAAATATTTTTTTGGAACAACCCATACCGAAGGCATTGCTTGTATAAATTACTTAAAGAATAAATACCGCTGCAGCTAACTGGCATAGCACGCCAAAAAATAAACCCCAGTAAATTTCTTTTGGAGAATGATCACTTACAATTAAACGGGACGTACAAACAAGGCCGGCAATTAATAATGCTGCAGCCATTGGCCACCACATCCACATGGTATTGTACAACATTATTATCAGGAATAAACCCAGCAAGCCACCCATACCCATGGCATGCATACTGATCTTAAAATAAATATTAGACAATAAGCCGACTACTGTAGTTAAAAAAACGCCGGTCATAAATGAAGGTAGTATCAATGCCAGTTGAGGATCTGTTTTAAAGAATACCCAGGCCGTCCAGAAATAAAATATCATACTGGAGAGATACGGGCCTATCCTGTCTTGCTGTGTAAGTAAAAAAACAGATTTAATAAATCCCAGGCCTTTCATCAATAGTATAGCAAATGCAGGAAAAAAAATAGTGTTTAATACGGTGGTTAATAGCAGCCTGTATTTTTCATACAATGTAAAACCGGCAAAATAAGAGGGGTGAAAAAAAGCCAGGAAAGCAATAGCATACAAAGGCACAAACAAAGGATGAAAAACATAAGAGAAAAAATGCGCAAAAATTCTAACCAGTAGCGGTTGGCTGGTATTTTCTTCCTGCGGCACATTTACTATTGACAATTCACTATTCACTATCGGTAGTTTGGTTTATAACTCTTTTCTTAAACGGGCAACCGGAATATTCAGTTGTTCTCTGTATTTGGCAACAGTGCGGCGTGCAATATTATATCCTTTTTCCTGTAGCAATTCGGTAAGGCGTTCGTCGCTTAAAGGATGTTTCTTACTTTCTTCTTCAATCAGGTCACTCAATATCTTTTTAACTTCCCTGGTACTTACTTCCTCGCCACTTTCTGTTTGTAAACTTTCGCTGAAGAAGAATTTAAGGCGGTAAGTACCAAATTCTGTTTGTACAAATTTGCTGTTGGCCACACGGCTTACGGTAGAAATATCCAGGTTGGTGGCTTCTGCAATATATTTTAATATCATCGGCCGTAATTCTGTTTCATCACCGGTAATAAAAAATTCACGCTGGTAATTCATAATGGCTTCCATGGTATTCAGCAAAGTATTTTGCCTTTGTTTTATAGCATCAATAAACCATTTTGCCGCATCAATTTTTTGTTTGATAAAGAATACCGCTTCTTTCTGTCTTTTATCTTTTTTACTGCCGCGTTCATAATCTTTCAACATATCACGATACCCTTCACTGATACGCAGATCGGGAGCATTTTTACTATTTAATGTCAGTTCTAATTTTCCGGCATTATTAAAAATGAAAAAATCAGGAATCACATAGCTCTCTCCCTTATTGGTTTCGCCAATATTGCCTGCCGGTTTAGGATTTAATTTAACGATCTGCTTAATTACTTCTTTCAGCTGCTCATCATTAATACTTAAACCACGCTGAATTTTTTCGTAATGTTTTTTGGTAAACTCATCAAAGTATTTGTCCAGTACTTTCATGGATAATTCCACATGTTTGCCTTCGTCTAATTTTCTTTCTAATTGCAACAGTAAACATTCCTGCAGGTTACGGGCACAAATGCCTGCCGGATCAAATTGTTGTATCTGCAAAACCAACTGCCCTATCTCTTCTTCAGTGGTAATTATATTTTGCCTGAAAGCGAGGTCATCTACAATGGAAGAAATATCCCTGCGTAAATAACCATCATCATCTAAGTTGCCAATGATCTGTTCAGCAATTTTTTGTTTGTGCTCGTCAAGGTTAAGCTGCCCCAGTTGCTCCAGCATCAGTTCGTTAAAACCAACCTCCACTTTATGCGGTATCACTTTACCGTCGTCTATCTCAGGATAATTTTCATCACGCAATTTATAATCTCCCACTTCGTCATCACCTTCATTTACATATTCACTGATGTCTAAATTATCATAATCGTCTTCGCTCCCATCTGCTTCAAAATCGTCTTCAGAATCCTTGAACTCATCATTGGTTTCATCGTATTCGTCCTTATGATCTTCTTCAGCCTGTTCCAACGCCGGGTTTTCTTCCATTTCTTCTTTAATACGCTCTTCTAAAATGGCAGTAGGTACCTGAAGCAACTTCATCAACTGAATTTGCTGAGGCGATAATTTTTGTAATTGTTTTTGATATAATCCCTGACTTAAAGCCATAGTTCGGTTTAACTGGTTGGGTTTAATGATTTCATACCGGCATTAGTACACCACCTCCCGAAAACTTTAACGCCCTAATTGCCGTATTTATTAATTTTAAAATGTAAATTTAATTACAAACTTAGTTTTAAAATGAAGGAAAAAGCTAAATTTTTACTTTTTTGCATGATTTTTGTGGGAAGTGGCGCTTTCGGTCAAAAATCCACGTCGGTTATTCCACCTTTCCGGGGTTATTATTCTGTTACTAATCAACAAGATACGCCTCGTATTTGCAATATGTCGGTTATAAAATCGGGGAATAAATATTTTATTGGATATCCAAAAAAAATTGCCACAACGCCTTTTAAAACCCTAATTCCTGCCGTTCAGCCGGTCATAACCAGTAATTTTTATACACAAAATTTCGGTTTCTTTTGCAAAAAAGAATTACAGCTGGAAAAGGTAACCGGGATACCATTTAAGTTCAGGTTGGGTAGTGTGCAGCAATGCGACTGGATGGAAGGGAAACCGAATGCGGGAAAATCTTTTTAAGGAAATTATGGGATTATCGATACATTATAGCGGCACTATTAAAGATTATGCATTAATAGATGAATTGGTTATTGAAGTAGAAGATATTTGTAAAACCTTTAACTGGCAGTATAATGTTTTTACGAAGAAAAATTCAGGTAATGATACCCGGCATATTCAAAATCCGGCTTTCATCAGTTATAAAATGGAAGATGTGAAAGGCATTTCTTTTTCTCCCGAAAATTGTGAACCTGTAGCGCTTACTTTTTTCCCATCTGGTAAATTATGTTCTTTTGAAAAGTTGCTATATAACAATCCCGAAACTAATGATTTAATGGTGGAAGTAGTGAGCACCAAAACTCAATATGCAGGAGTAGATGCTCATATGGCGTTATTGAACCTGCTACAATATTTAAAAGATAAATATTTTGCTGATTTTAAATTATCCGACGAGGGAAATTACTGGGAAACAAAAGATAAAAAAATATTGGAAGAAAATTTTTCGAGGTATAATTTTTTAATGGATACTGTTGCAGATGCGCTGAGTAATTTTAAAACAGTTCCTGGCGAGCCTGTGCAATCACTTGCAGACAGGCTCGAAGAATTTTTGAAAAATAAATTGGGGCATGATAAAAAAGAGTAACTAGCAATTACGCATGCACCGCCATCTCACTCAATACCTTTTTAATAACCGCCACCATTTTTTCTCCTTTCTCTTTTATCTGTTCTTCCGACCATGTTAAACTGATAGCAGTGGAAACATTGCGGCTGATGATAGCATCGCTGGCACTAAAATCTTTATTGGCATGGAAGATTACTTTTTCTTTCAGTTCGGGGCTTAAGGCATTTAATGTAATGGAATGTTTAAGATGATCCCAAACATTTATATAGTGCCAGTTATGACGGAACCAATAAAAATTGCCGCCAAAAATTCCCTGTGCTTTCATTTCTGCAACAACTGCCTGCATAATTTCTGTAGTAGGTAAAAACCAGTTTAAGAAAGTGCAGCTGTCACCTTCAGCATCCGGTATTCTTCTGAAACTTATTTCAGGAATGGTGGCTAGAATATTTTTTAATGCTGCATGATTTTTTTTCTGGATGGCTAAAAATTCAGGTAATCTTTTTATTTGTGCTAAACCTACAGCTGCATGCAATTCGCTAATCCTGAAATTATAGCCAATAAACGGATGTGGTTCTGCACCACGGTCGTTGCCTTTATGGTCGTGCCCGTGATCGCTGTAGCCATCACACTTGATATAGGTGTCTTCATTGTTCGTCATTACCACACCACCTTCGGCACAGGTAATGGTTTTTACAAAATCAAAACTAAAAGTACCGGCATCGCCGATGGTGCCTAATTTTTTCCCTTTATAAGTGCCGCCAATTGCCTGGCAGGCATCTTCTAATAATAGTAATTTATGCTCTTTGCATATTGCCTGCAATGCATCCATATCTGCCATGCTACCGCACATGTGTACGGGCATTACGCATTTTGTTTTTGGCGTGATGGCAGCTTTTACAGCAGCCGGATCTAAAGTTAATGTATCATCCACATCCACCATTACAGGTACAGCACCCACACTTAATATTGCTTCAAAACTTGCCACAAATGTAAACGACGGCATTATCACTTCATCTCCATAACCAATGCCTAGTGCACTTAATGCAGTAGTTAATGCAGCAGTGCCACTGCTTACCAGTTGTGCATGTTTGCTGCCAAAACTATTGCAGATCTCCTGCTCCAGTTCTTTGGCTTTCCAGATGCCTTTGCGGGGGCCATCAAAGCCATAGCGCATTAATATTCCTGTTTCCAGTACGTCGTTAACATGTTTACGTTCTGCGTCGCTCCATAATTCAAAACCTGGCATAAAATATAGTTTTTATTGCTGTAAAGGTAGAAAAAACCTGCAATTAGCAACCATAAGGTTTTAGTGTTTCTGAGTACTATAAGCAACCGCCTTAAACAATAATACCGATAATAAGTATACCCTTATCATGTGATAGGACTTTGTGTTGGTTTTAATTATATTTAAACATTAAAGCTTCATCCTTAAAATTAACCGTAAAGGCTATTAACTATGCCAACTATCAGAACACTGTTATTATTACTGTTGTTAGTGCTGTTTAACAGGTCTTTATCGCAAAGCAGGGTTATTGATAGCCTGCAGAAGATTATTGACGACGGCAGGAACGATACCGAACATAATAAAGCTCTTAATGCTATTGCTACAGAATACACCCGAACTGATATGGCAAAAGCCAAAGCATTTCTTTACCGGTCAATATACCTGGCAGAACAACTTAAGAACCCTGTACTGCTGAGTTATGCTTATTCTCAAATGGTATCGGTGCAAAACAATACCGGCAAAAAAGACAGTGCTCAATATTATTTACAACTACTAAAAAATCTTGCTGCTACCAATGTGCCTGATAATGTAAAAGCGAATTATAATCTTGCTGCCGGCTTATTTTATAAAAAACAGGGTAATTATAAGGCAGCGCTGCCTTTTATGATAAACTCACTGAATGATTATATTGCTGCAGATAAAAAAAACTCCCAGGTAGGCTTACGAACTTCTATTGCCGGCCAGTACCTTAATATTGGTAATACTTATATGGATATGGGAGAGTATAAGAATGCATTACAATACCATTTGCAGGGATTAAAGATATTTGAAGAAATTGATAACAAACGGGGCATATCTTTTTGTAATCAAAGTATCAGCAGTGATTTTTTAAATCTTGGGCAATACAACGAAGCTTTACCTTACAATGCTAAATCATTAGCACTTAAAAAAGAACTGAATGACAAACGGGGGGTGGTAATTTCTACTGCACAATATGGATCAATTTATAAAGGGTTGGGTGATTATGAAAAAGCCATCGCCTATTTTAATGAAGCGCTGCAATCATTTCATGAATTAAAGCTTGTACCTGATGAAGCAAAAACTGATGTGGAATTAGGAAAAGTGTACGTATTGAAAAAAGAAACACAAAAGGCCAGCAAATATTTTGAAACTGCTAAAACCATTGCACAGCAATTAAAAGACAGCACACTGCTTATTGCTGTTGATGCAGAAAAAATAGCTATGCAAACTACAATATCATTGCAAAAAAATGATGAACAAAAGTTAATGACCAACCTGCAAACTTCAATAGAAATGCAGGATAAAAATAAAGAGATATCTTCTTACCAATACCTGGCAGATTATTATGCCAATAAAAAAGAGTTTGATAAGGCACTGGAGTATACTAACAAGCTTCACCAGATGGCCGATAGTGTGCAGGGAAAAGATTTACAGGTAGAGATAAAAAAATTAGAAGAACAATACAATTTCGAAAAAAAAGAAAAAGAAATCGCTTTATTAAAAAAAGATCAGCAATTAAGTGTAGCTAATTTGCAAAGAGAAAAGTCATTTCAATACGGTGTGATTATATTTTTGGCTATGGCTATTTTAATCGGATTTTTGGTGGTTAACCGGTACAGGGTAATGCAGCGGGCCGGCAGACTAATTGAAATGGAGAGAATGCGTAACAATATCGCCAGGGATTTGCATGATGATATCGGCTCTACATTAACCAGCATTAATATCTTAAGTAAAGTTGCCTTGCAGCAGGAAGAAAATGGCGATACTATGATGGGAGCTAATATGCAAAAAATAAAAGACCGCTCATCAGCCATCATGGAAAGTATGAGTGATATTGTTTGGGCTATAAATCCCCAAAATGATACGTTTGAACAAATGATTTTCCGGATGAAAGAATTTACTGCAGAAATACTGGAGCCATTGAACATTAATTATACTTTTAAAGAAACAGGCAATTTTTCTGCAATAAAATTAGATATCAAAAAAAGAAAAGATTTTTACCTGCTGTTTAAAGAAGCAATTAATAATGCGGCTAAATACAGTTGTTGCAAAAATCTTACTGTACAAATTGAACAAGATGCAGATTCGCTTCATTTGAAAATTACAGATGATGGAACAGGGTTTAATGAAAAAGTTGTTAAAACTGGCAATGGCTTAATTAACATGCGGGAAAGAGCCGCAGCTATGGGAGGAGAAATTAATATTAACTCGGAGGCTGGTAAAGGAACCAATATTAAGCTTGTTGTGCC
Source organism: Ferruginibacter sp. SUN106 (assembly GCF_050611765.1). NCBI lineage: Bacteria > Pseudomonadati > Bacteroidota > Chitinophagia > Chitinophagales > Chitinophagaceae > Ferruginibacter > Ferruginibacter sp. SUN106. Next base: position 507,425 of record NZ_JBODJC010000005.1, on the reverse strand, counting down.
CATCACATGATTGCGGTATTAACTTAAAAAATAATTGCGCTACTTTGCAAAGGGCTTTATAAATTTATTACATGCAGATTGGTATAGTTGTATATGAGGACAATAATAACCTGAGGGAGAGCCTTTGTAATTTAATTACTTTCTCTAAAGATCTATTGCTGCTTGGTAATTACGCAAGGGTGGAAGAAGTGATAACGCAAATAGAAGAACTGCAACCCGATGTAATACTGATGGATATTGATATGCCTGGTATGAACGGTATTGAAGCAGTGAAACAGATTAGAACATTCAATCAGCAGGTGCAGGTTATTATGCTTACTGTTTTTGATGATAACCGGCATGTGCTGGATGCCATTTGTGCCGGCGCATCAGGCTATCTTTTAAAAAAACATATTTCAGATCATTTGTTAGATGCCATCACTCAAGTGTTACAAGGCGAAGCACCTATGTCGCCGGGCATTGCACGTATGGTGATACAAAGCATGCAACAAAATAGCAAGCCGGTAAATAACAACTACAATCTTACCCAAAGAGAAAAAGAAATTCTCAGTAATCTTTCTAAAGGCAATAGTTATAAATTAATTGCTGCTGATCTTTCTATCAGCATTGACACTGTTCGTACGCACATCAAAAACATCTACGAAAAATTACAGGTACATACACAAACCGAAGCTGTTTCCAAAGCAGTCAACGAGCGGTTGGTATAATATTTTTTTCTGCTACTACTTTTAGGTATCACATCATCATGTGATAGTAATCCATCTTTTCATTTGCAATCTTTACGTAGAAATTTTGTACAGTAAAGTTATGTGTAAGAAAAATCTGTAGCACATAAGTTTACTCATAAAAAATAAAAACAGCAATATGAACAAATTATTTTTAACAACCGCATTTCTAAGTGCAATGATAATTGCTAATGCACAGGCGCCTGCATTGCAATGGGCAAAGCAAATAGCAGGCCCCTCTGCTAATACTGGTCGTTCTGTTGCAGTGGATGCATCCGGAAACGTTTATACCACTGGTTATTTTGGTGGTACAGTAGACTTTGATCCAGGGCCGGGAGTTGTAAACTTTACCGCAGCTAACATAGATATTTTTGTTTCAAAAGTTGACGCTGCCGGAAATTTTGTGTGGGCAAAACAATTTGGCGGGCCAGTAGGCGGTTTTGGTAACTATGGATTATCAGTTGCAATCGATGCATCCGGAAATGTTTATACCTCCGGCTATTTTGGTGGTACAGTAGATTTTGACCCGGGGCCGGGAGTATATAATTTATCGGTGTCAAATTTTGGTATCAATCCAAATATAAATAATGCATTTATTTCTAAATTAGATGCTGCCGGAAATTTTGTATGGGCAAAACAAATAAATGACGGTACGTCAACATCAACTATTCAGGGGCAGAGTATTGCGGTAGATGGAGCGGCAAATGTTTACGTTACCGGCTTTTTTCGTGGTACAGCAAATTTCCCCGGAGGTGTGATCTCTTTATCGGAAGGTACTGCAAAAACAATATTCGTTGCAAAACTGGATGTTGATGGTAATACGCTTTGGGCAAGAAATATGGGAGGGCCTTTTGATGCTTCTATTTCAATTGATATACCCGATGCGATAGCGGTGGATGGTTCCGGCAATGTTTATACAACAGGCAGGTTTTCTGGTACTGCCGATTTTGATCCCGGTGCAGCAGTATTTAATTTAACCGCCAGCACATTTTATTATGGAGTATTCATTTCTAAACTGGATGCATCAGGAAATTTTGTATGGGCAAAACAAATGCCCCAGGGTTCTACTGTGGCAACTATTGAAAGCCTGGCCATGAAAATAGATACGGCAGGAAATGTTTATACCACAGGAAAATTTGAAGGCACAGTAGATTTTGATCCTGGCGCAGGTGTTTTTAACCTGGTTGCCTCAAATTTTTTTTACGACATATTCGTTTCGAAATTAGATGCCGCCGGAAATTTTGTTTGGGCAAAAAAAATGGGCGGGCCTTTAGATGATGAAGCTTACGGACTTACATTAGATGCATCAGGTAATGTTTACACAGCCGGCTATTTTGATAACACCGCCAATTTTGACCCCGGTGCAGCAACTTTTAATTTGACTACTTCCGGCAATGATGATGCTTTTATTTCTAAACTGGATAACAACGGCAATTTTGTTTGGGCAATAAAAATGGGTGGTCCCAATTTTGATTTTGCATGGAGTATTGCTGTAGATGCAGCACAAAACGTATATGCTACAGGAGACTTTGCCGGGGTCGCAGATTTTAATCCCGGTGCAGGAGTATTTAACCTTACATCTGCAGGTAGCAGCGATATGTATATAGTTAAATTAGGTCAGTCGGTTTTAGCAATTAAACTGCTTTCCTTTACTGGTAAAAATAATGGCAGTAATAATTTATTAGAATGGTCGACCACTTATGAGACCAATAATGATCACTTCGATATTGAACGAAGTGCTGATGGTATTGTATTTGAAAAAATTGCAACAGTAAAAGGTGCAGGTAATAGCAGCTCAACAAAGCAATATCAATTTACTGATAATGCAATCTTAAAAGATATTAGCTATTACAGGCTAAAACAAGTTGATACCGACAGCAAATTTTCCTATTCTGATATTATCAATTTAAAAAGGATAGTAGATAACGCTGAGATAAATATATATCCCAACCCTGTCAGCAATAACTTTTCTATTGACTTAAGAGCAATATATAAAAATATTGTAGTGAGCATTACTAATGTATCTGGTAAAAAACTCAGCGAAACCGCTTATACGCAAAGCCAGGTAATCAATATTAAAATGAATGCGCCTGCCGGAATATATTTTGTAAAAATAACGAACGGTAATAAAATAATTAAAACACAAAAAATAATTAAAGAGTAAAAATTACGCAGATAAGTCTTATTATGATTTGCAGTAGTGCAAATCATTTTTTATTTACAAAAGCGTGGTTCGCTCTTGACAGCGAAATACTGCTTTTAGGTATCACATCATCATGTGATAGTAATCCAGCTTTTCATTTGCAATCTTTACAGTTCAAATGTAAATCACCTTATCATGCGTAAAACAGTTTCATTAATACCTCCGTGAATGCAGCTATCAATTCCCGCATTCTTATAAAAATGCAATACTCAAACCCGGATGGAAAATCAAATACCAAACCGGTGGTGTGCTGGACTTACCCCAACCATTAAAAATTATTACATAAATTTTATACAAATACCATCAAATAATTTTTTATGAAAAAAATATTCTTCCTTTTTGTTTTAGTAGTGAGTTTTATACAGCTTATTGCACAAAAACATGTAGGCATTGGCACAACCAACCCATTGGCAGCATTGCATGTGGCAGATAGTAGTGTGTTATTTACCGGACCGGCAACATTGCCGGTTACTGCAACCCCGCCACCGGTAAGCGGTGCAGGCAATCGTTTATTTTGGTATCCGGACAATGCCGCATTTCGTGCAGGCGGTGTAGGTAGTACCCAATGGGATAAAGCTAATGTTGGGCAGTACTCATTTGCTGCCGGACTGGATAGCAAAGCAAGTCAATATGCTACAACGGCTTTAGGCAACAATTGCCTTGCGGCTGCAAATTATGCTACGGCAATGGGCAGAAATACCATTTCAAGTGGTGCAGTATCTACCGCAATGGGGTTTAATACAACCGCAAGCAATACAGCAGCCACTGCCATGGGCAATAGTACCAATGCATCAGGTTTATATTCCACTGCCATGGGCAATAGTACCAGTGCAACGGGCACCTCATCCACCGCTATTGGCAGCACCAATATTGCGTTTGGCATCAACACTATTGCCGCAGGCAACAACAGCAATGCAGTAGGCGATAATTCATTTTCGATAGGGCATTATGCCCGTGCCATTGGTGATAAATCTTTTGCACTCGGCGATTCCGTAAGGGCCAACGGTTATGCAGCTACGGCCATGGGTTATCAGACTATTGCCAATGGGGATAAATCTTTTGCGTTGGGCGACTCTGTTGTTACTGACGGTGATGCCTCTTTTGCGGTAGGGAGCAAATGCTGGACCTGGGGTATTAATGCTATTGCACTTGGGTACAACACCATTGCTGCGGGAGATCAATCCACCGCAATGGGATACAATTCGATTGCTTATGGATTTTCAAGCACTGCAATGGGCCTCAGCACATCGGCATTTGGCTATAATGCAACAGCAATGGGCTACACAACAGCTGCATCGGGAAATTTTAGCACTGCAATGGGATATTACGATACAGCTTCGGCAGAAAATGCTGTAGCAATGGGGGCATTTACCAAAGCTAAGGGTTTAACATCTACCGCTATGGGTGATCAAACAACCGCATCTGGCGCTAGGTCCACTGCCATGGGGTTTGGTACAGTTGCATCTGGTACTAGTTCCACTGCCATGGGTTCCAATACAGTTGCATCCGCTTTTGCTTCCACCGCCACGGGGCTCTATACAGTTGCATCGGGCAATACTTCCACCGCCATGGGGTTCAGTACAGTTGCATCGGGCAATATTTCCACTGCCATGGGTACTCGTGTTTCCACCAATGGCCATGAAGGGGCGTTCATTATTGGTGATGGCACCTCAGGCGTAGGGTTTACAAATTGTTTTCACGACAATGAATTTAGGGCAAGGATGGATGGTGGATATGCGCTGTACACCAATGCGGCAACCACCACGGGTGTTTTTATGAACAGCGGCGATAATGCCTGGAGTTCCATTTCGGACAGTACAAAAAAAGAAAAATTCAAAAAAACAGATGGTGAATATGTGTTGACCAGCATCGGTAAAATGAAATTGGGCAGCTGGAATTATAAATCACAAAGCGCAAAAAATTTTCGCCACTATGGGCCAATGGCGCAGGAATTTTACAATGCCTTTGGTAACGACGGTATTGGGAAAATTGGTTGTGATACGTTGATAGGCAGTGCAGACATTGATGGTATAATGATGATTGCCCTGCAGGCATTGGAAAAAAGAAGTACCACATTAGCAAAAGAAAATGAACAATTGAAACAGGACAATCTTGCTTTAGAAAAAAAATTATTTGACCTGCAAAATCAGTTTGCCGGCAAGATGGTACTATTAGAAACAAAGCTGAATGAAGTACTTGCAATAAAAGAAAAAGATGCAGCTGCAAAAAAACTGGTAGTTGTTAATCAATAACCGGTAATATGGCTTTAACTGCTATTTTAAATTATTTTTTTAAAGAATGAATATTATGAAGCCGTTTATAGTTACCGTAGCAATAGTATTATTTTTTGCCTTCTCTGCAACTGCACAATTATTTGTTCAGGCTGGTGCTGTAATAAAAACTACCGGTAACGCTGTAATAACATTGCAGGATATAGACCTGGTAAATAACGGTACCATCAACCAACTTTCGGGTGAGGGGAAATTTGTATTCACCGGTGCTGCAGACAATACTATTTCCGGAAGCAATATTCCCTTGTTTGATATTATGGAGATCGCAAAAACAGGCACAGCAAAAATTTCTCTTTTACAAAACATTAATATCGGTACTGCTGTAAACTTTACCTCTGGTTTAATTAATTTAAATAACAGTACTATTTACCTGCAACCTACTGCATTGCTTAATGGTGAAAATGAAAACAGCAGGATAACGGGTACCGGCGGCGGCTATGTGGAGATCACTAATATCTTAAATGCACCGCCTGCAATTAATCCCGGAAATTTAGGAGCTATCATCACCTCATCACAAAACCTTGGCAGCACCATCATCCGCCGTGGCCATACTTCTCAGGTAAATGGTAGCAATGCAGGTAATAGTATTTACCGGTATTATGATATTATACCCACTAACAATACAGCATTAAATGCCACACTGCGCCTTAATTATTTTGATACAGAATTAAACGGCCTTACAGAAAATAATTTAACCTTATGGAAAAGTAACAACAATACTACATGGGTAAATATGGGATTTACTGTACGAGATGCCTTAGCAAATTATGTTGGGCAATCAGGACTTGCAGATTTTTCAAGATGGACATTATCATCAGCAAATAACCCTTTGCCTGTACATTTTTTATTGTTTGCAGTTAGTTGCAACAGCAATGCAGTAAACATTACGTGGAAAACAGCGCAGGAGCAAAATAGTAAAAACTTTGCTATACAAAAAAGTGATGATGGTATTCATTTTACTATAGTTGGAATTGTGGCGGCAGCAGGTAATAGCAGTACAGAAAAAACCTATTCCTTTACAGATAACAGCACTTCATACAAGCCTGCTTTTTATAAAATAGTTGAAACAGATATTGATGGAAAAATGCAATACACTGCTATTAATCGTATACAATGCGGAGCAGCAGATAATGAACTAAAGACCTTTCCTAACCCTGTGAAACAAACGTTGTTTGTAAATGTAAATACAAGAATAGCGTCACCAATTTTTATTAAAATATTTGATAGTAAAGGAGCATTAGTATTAACACAAAATAATAAGCTATTGAGTGGCAACAACCAGTTAAATATTAATATGGCTAATCTTGCAGCAGGAATATATAGCATTGCACTGGATTGGAATAACGGGCAGGAGCATAAAATAATCAAACTGCAAAAGCAATAAAACCGGTTTAACTACTTTATTGCCGGTGTTGGTACAGGTACAGCAAAATAATTCAACCTTAAACTATCACTCCAGCCATTAGGGTTTTTATCAAAAGTTTTACTGCTGAAAAATATCATGCCCTGGATATTGGGCGTGTTGCGTAAAGCTTCAATTTGCCGTGGCAATTGGGTTTTATCTTTCCAGGCTTCGTTACTGCCGGCACGATAAATGCCTAAGCCGATATAGCAATTTTTTCCATAAGTATGCTTGCTCCACCAATCTAATAATATTTCATATGAGGCTGCTTTATGGCCAAACTCCCAATACAATTGTGGTGTTACATAATCAATCCAACCGCTTTTTAACCACAGTAAAATATCTGCATACAGGTCATCGTAGTTGGTTTGTCCTGCCCTGGTATTGCTGCCTTCAGGGTCTTTATCAATATTGCGCCACACACCAAAAGGGCTTATACCAAACTGGCATTTAGGATTTATTTTTTTTATGGCTTTGCTCAGCATTACAATGATAGAATCGGTATTGCTTCTTCTCCAGTCTTCTTTATTCATTCCATTACCATACTGCTGGTATTTAGCATCATCCGGAAATTCTTTTCCTGCAATACGGTAAGGGTAAAAATAATCATCAAAATGAATGGCATCAATATCATAGCGGCTTACCACATCTGTTACCACAGCAGTTACGTATTGCTGCACTTCTTTATTGCCCGGATCAAAATAAGATTTATCGCCGTAGGTTAAAAACCAATCGGGGTGCAGCCTGGTAATATGCGTTGCGGAAATAGAAGATTTATTAATATTGAATACTGCCCTGTACGGATTCATCCATGCATGAAACTCCATACCACGTTTATGTGTTTCTGCAATCATAAAAGCTAATGGATCGTAATACGGAAGGGGTGGCTGGCCTTGTTTGCCCGTAAGCCATTCACTCCAGGGTTCATAAGGCGAAGGATAAAAGGCATCTGTTGAGGGACGTACCTGCACAATCATTGCGTTCATGCCATTTGCTTTGTGCATGTTCAGTAACCTAATAAATTCTACTTTCTGAGAATCGGAATTTAAATTTTTGCTGGACGGCCAGTCGATATTATCAACAGTGGCTACCCATACGCCACGGAATTCAGGTTTGGATTGTGCCACTGCATCAACAGGCAACAGGCAATGAGCGATAAGCAAACATGCTATGCAAAATTTCATCAATAGTAATTAATTCGATTCACGGATCTTATCCAGGAGTTTGTTCAGCGTTTTTGCTTCAGTTTCTGAAAGATTACTGAGTACGGCATCCATCTCATCCTGGTGGCTGTCTAATTTGGCCAATAGCTTTTTGCCTTTATCTGTAATAGAAACATCCACCAGGCGCTTATCAACTTTAGATGTAACTTTTTTTACAAATCCTTTCAGTATCAAACGATCTACAATACGGCTGGTATCGCTCATCTTATCCAGCATGCGCTGGCGGATCTGTAAAGTAGAAAGTGGTTGCCCGGCGCCACGTAAAATACGCAGGATATTAAACTGTTGCGATGTAAGGCCATGTTTTTCAAACATGTTCTTCATCTGCTCTGTCATCCAGTTAAAAGTATAAATGATGTTGATACCGGCTTTCTGATGTTCATTCCGGAATTTAGATTGGTTGATATCTTCCTGTATGCCCATAAATAGAATATTAATCTTTTTGCGTCTCTTCTATAGCTACTGACTTTGCAGCAAATTCGTTCATGTAAATTTTTACCAAGATAATAAAATAGCTGATTAACAAAGGGCCAAAAATTACGCCCCAGAAACCAAACAAACCAATGCCTATAATTACCCCAAAAATAGTAATTAAAGGATGTACATCTATTAATCTTTTAAGAATGGTAAGCCTGGCCACATAATCTGCATTGGTAATGATCACTACTGCAAAAATCAAGAGCCCGATAGCAGATCCTGTTTTATCGATAGAAAACAAATACAAAGTTAACGGCACCCATATTACTGCCGTGCCTACAATAGGCACCATAGAAAAAATACCAGTTAAAAAACCCCACAATCCCCAGTCCTTTACACCAAAAATGCTGTAACCAATGGCTGCAATAATACCCTGTATAATGGCCAGTACAGGAATGCCGATTGCATTAGCCTTGATCATATTTTTAGTTTCACTGCTCAACAGGTTAATATTTTCTTCTTTAAGCGGAATAAAATTATGCAGGAATTTTTCTACCAGCCGGCCATTTTTTAATAAGAAGTACAGCAGGAAAAACATGATAGCAAAATTGCTCATGATATTGGCCGAGCTGTTTAATATAGTAGGAACAATAGCTGTTGCTTTTTTTTGAAAAGCCGCTAAGTTTTCATCCGTCAGTAGTTCAATGCCTGTAAGATCGTGAATTTTAACGCCAACAATTTTTGCATCTTTCATCAGCTCTACCGGGTTGGTTAAAACTGCTGATACTTTAGTGGTCAATAATGTTACAGAAAAATAAATGGGAATAGCAATTACGACTAAGCTTCCCAAAACAAATAATAAAGTTGTCCAGGTTTTATTCCATCTTTTAATAATGGTAAGCTTGTTATAAGGCTCACGAAAAAGTATATACAAAGTAAGGGCACCCAAAAACCCTGGTAAAAAAACATACAACTGTGTAAGCAACAGAATTGCCAGCAGTATAATAATCAACAGTAGTATGATCTGCCTTAGCCGGTTATTAAATACTGAATCGTCCATAAAAAAAAGAATTTCAAATTAAAAGACATCAATCCTTCCACACTGAAGCGCCTTCGCTGCAATTGGCACAAATATCGATATTCTTACGGCTTTTCATCAGCTCACTCCTGAATTGCTTGTAATTATCATTGTGCCAGATCTCTTTAAACGATTGATTTTTTAAATTACCTAACTGGTGCATGGCATCTTTATCAAAACAGCAAGGCACCACTAAACCATCCCAGGTAATTACATTGGCATGTTGCAATTTCCAGCAGCGGTTGGCTAATTTATTTTTTGCAGTGTAAGAGCCATCTGCATTTTTTTTATAGCGGCTAAACTTATCTGTTGTGGGAATAAGATTGTTGGGGTCCGTTTCGTAATCATACACCTGTGCAGTTTTAAAACGCACTTCATCCACACCTACTTCTTTTGCCAGGCGTTTAATATCTTCTACCTGGTGTTCATTAGGTTTAACCACTAAAAACTGGAAGAAAACAAATGGCGTTTTACTGTTCAGTTCCTTTTTCCATTTTACAATATTCTTTGCGCCTTCAATCACTTTGTCCAGGTGGCCGCCTACACGGTATTGCTGGTACACATCCTGTGTGGTACCATCAATAGAAATGATCAAACGATCCAAACCACTTTCCACTGTTCGTTTGGCATTGGCATCATTTAAATAATGTGCATTGGTAGAAGTGGCGGTGTATATTCCTTTTGATGAAGCATATTTCACCATTTCTAAAAAATCAGGATTTAAATAAGGTTCGCCCTGGAAATAAAAAATGAGGTAGAGTAACTCTTTATAAATATCATCAATAGTATCCCTGAAAAAATCTTTTTGCAACATACCTGTGGGCCGGGTAAACTGGCGCAATCCACTCGGGCATTCGGGGCAGCGCAGGTTGCAACTGGTGGTAGGTTCAAAAGAAATAGAAACAGGGTAACCCCATTGCACCGGTTTGTTCAGCAAACGGCTGATATAAAAACTACTCAGCACTTTAAGGCCGTTAAAAAAGCGCCTTGGGGTAAGCTTGCTTAATAAATTGGTACTATCATTCCAGTTGAACTGAGGCATGTGCAAAGGTACGTTGATTGAGAGTTATTTGTTGAGTACAACACCTTTAATATCTGCCTGCTTAATAAACCCGGTAAACCTGGAATCCATTGCATTGTGCCTGTTATCACCTAAGCTGAAATAACAACCTGCAGGAATGGCAAGAGGGCCAAAATTATCTGTTGTCCAGGTAGTATTTTTATCCAGCCATTTAAACGGGCCATTAGTAGTATCATTAACTATAAATGGGGTAAGTTTTATCCTGGATTGATACTTTTTTATTTGTGTTTTGTCAAATGCTATGGTCATTGAATCTTTACTTTGTAAAGGGGAGCTGTAACTACCTTCCGCAGGTTTATCTTCATCCTCAACAATTTCATTAAATGCTTTTGCAGTTATCTCAAATTCATATTTTAAATTTAATTCTTCATCAAAATTTTTTCCATTAACATACAGTATTGCATTCTTCATTTCCAGTGTATCGCCACCAATGCCGCAAAGACGGTATAAATAATGAGCACCGGGTTTAAAGGCATTAAAATCTCCATTATTATATCCTGCCAGCACCGAATCCTGGTATTTACTGGTAAATGCAATAAACTGGTGAGGTTTTGGTCTTTTCAGATTTGTAGTAAATAACTTATCGCCGATCTTTAAAGTAGGTTCATTGGCTGCACTTGGAATTACATAATACTGTAACATACCTGTTATTCTTGCTACTGTCCACAGCACGAGAACAGTTCCCAGAAAAATCGCTGATCCTATAAGTACTTTTTTCATATCGTAATTTAAAAAGAAAAGCCAGTACAAAAGTACCGGCTGATTATTTTATTAAGCGTTATTTTTTATTGGTGATTATCAGAAGTAGATTCTTCGTCCAGTTCTTCAGTCATATTCTGTTCAAATTTATCTGCTTTAACTACAATTGGTTTAAAGCAAAGTGTATTATTAGCAAACTTATCGTAGTTATTAAATATCACGTTAAGCGCAATAAAGTTCATTACATAACTCCTGGTTTCTGCAGGCAAATAACTTTTTACATCCCAGAAATCGGGATTGTCTTTACCGGTTTTTTTCATGGCTTCCCAAACATTACCCACACCACAATTGTAACTGGCTACCACCAGCAGGTAATCATTATCCAAATTACGGCAACGATCTTTTAAATAACGGGCAGCGGTGTAAGTTGATTTGTCAAAATTTTTACGTTCATCTTTTATAATAACGGGCCTGAATTTTTTATGCTCTTTTTTAGCAAGGGCTTTTGCTAATTTCAATTCTCTTTTCTTTTCTGCAGCGCTCATCTGCCGTGCATATTTTAAACCATACTCTTTGGCTACCTCATCCATTATTTGCCAGTAACCTACGGCGCCTGCCCTTGAAACAGCATTACCATTAAAAGCACTTTCTAATGCCAGCAATACTTTAAATTCATTGGGTATATTATGCTTACTTAAAATTGCTGCAGCTTTTGGAAAGAATTTTTTGCCTTTATTATAAGTGCGTATCAGGTACTCCCTTCTGTTGGTGGAAAATTTTTCAATATAATCAAGTGACTGTTCTTCGTTACCACATAACAGGTCGGGGTAAACAACATTGGCCGGTTTTATTACAATATTGGCAGCTTCTTTTTTACTCAGTTTTGCCAATAATATTTTTTTTGCACTGTCTTTTTTTACCTGTGCTTTTGCAGGCAAAACCACAAGGCTGATCATTACAAAAGTTGCAGTGCAGATGTTACGAACGAAATGTTGTCTTTTTATCATATTTAAAATAATTGGGGACTGGTTACGTTACTAAAACGGGAATATTTAAAACGATTTGATAAAACCTTTATTGCGCCTTCACAAAACTTTAAGAACTTTATAAAACTTTCATTTATTACTGGCTAACCACTTATATATGCGTTTTATTACAATACTTTTCCTTACAGCCTTTTTTAATGCTGCTGCACAGCAACCTGCCAATAATTGCAAACAGGTAAACGACATCGCATTGGCAGAAAGACTTAGCCATGAGCGCATTACCCAAACCGCCAATGGGCTGTTAACTGCTGCATCAAATTTTGATGTGAAATATTACCGCTGCGAATGGGAGGTTGATCCTGCTGTAAGATTCATCAAAGGAAAAGTTACTGTATACTTTGTAGTGGCAGACCCTGCAACAGCAATCACGCTGGATTTAATGAGTCCATTGGTGGTAGATAGCGTAAAACAACGTAACCTGTTGCTTACACAACAGCAGGCAAATAATGCGGTGCAGATAACTTTCCTGTCGCAAATAAACGCTGGTACGCTCGACTCTGTAAGTATCTATTATAAAGGCGTTCCACCAAATACCGGCTTTGGTTCTTTTATACAAGATCAGCATGCAGGCGTTCCTGTTATGTGGAGCCTTAGCGAACCTTATGGCAGCCGTGATTGGTGGCCCTGCAAAAACGGGCTGGATGATAAAGCAGATTCTATTGATGTAATTGTAACCGCACCTTCGCAATACAAAGCAGCATCAAATGGTTTACTGCAAAGCGAAACGCTGATAGCAGGTGGTACCAAAAAAGTTACGCATTGGAAACATCGTTATCCCATTGCGTCTTACCTGATCTGTTTTGCCGTTACCAATTATGCGGTATTTAATAACAGCGTTCAATTGGGTAGCATTACTTTGCCCATGCAAACATATTGTTATCCTGAAAGCCAGGCTTCTTTTCAGGGTGGCACACAAAATGTGCTGGATGCCTTACAACTATACCATAACACTTTTGGCGACTACCCTTTTATAAAAGAAAAATATGGGCATGTACAATTTGGATGGGGCGGTGGTATGGAACATCAAACCTCTACATTTGTTGTTGCTATCAACGAAAGCCTTATTGCACATGAGTTGGGTCACCAATGGTTTGGCGATAAAATTACTACAGGTAGTTGGGCCGATATCTGGCTAAACGAAGGTTTTGCCACATACCTTGCCAGTTACTATGCCGAATTAAAATATCCTGCCAGTGCTATCAGCAACCGCAAAGCAGTGGTAGATTATATCACTTCGCAACCTGGCGGTTCTGTTTTAGTAGATGATACCACCAATGTGGGAAAAATATTCGACAGCAGGTTAAGCTATAATAAAGGATCGCAGCTTTTGTACATGCTAAGATGGAAACTGGGCGACTCTGCATTTTTCCGTGCCCTGAGAAGTTACCAGAAAGATCCTAAACTAATGTATGGTTTTGCCAGAACAGCTGATTTAAAAAAACACCTGGAAGATGAAAGTAAGCAAGACCTTACCCAATTCTTTAACGACTGGTATAAAGGGCAGGGATACCCGACATATAAAGTAGAATGGTCGCAGATAGGCAGCAGTTATGTAAAAGTGAAAATGAATCAAACCACATCACATGCTTCAGTCAGTTTTTTTGCAATGCCGGTGGCATTAAAATTTGTGAATTCACATTATGAAAAAACAGTAGTACTGGATAATACAACCAACGGAGAAGTGTTTATAAAAAATATCGGTTTTGTGGCAGATACCGTTTTTATTGATCCTGACTATTGGCTCATCAGCAGAAACAACACAGCCAAAAAAGTAACTGATATAACCAGTGGACAAAATATAGTTCAGGTATTTCCGAATCCTGTTCAAAGTCAATTCTCTGTTTATCTCCGAAATTTTACTAGCCCAACAGCAACTGTATATCTTTACAATACGCTGGGTCAGTTATTGTATTTTAAAAACCTTACCATAATTAATGGATCGGAATATGTAGAGCTACAATCCCGTCATCTGGCAGCAGGTATATACTATCTTAAAATAGAAAGCAGCGATGGTTTCAGGTATGCAAAGAAATTGCTAAAGTAAATTACTGGTAAAAATTCTATTTTCTTTATTGATCAACATTACGGTACTTTGCGGCAACCAGTATAGCCGTGGCAAAAAAAAAGACAACTGTTGTAAAGATCATTATTGTATCTGTTATTTATCTTTCTGCAGCATCTATTGCAGTATTCCTTATTACCAATTATGTTAATCAGCCAAAATTTGTAAGGTATCCTGCATTCGGTATTCCTATTCCGGTTAATTACGCTATTCATGGCATTGACGTAAGCCGCCACCAGGCTGCTATTGATTGGGATGATGTAAGCGCTATGCAGGATAAAAATATCAGGATCGGTTTTACTTTTATAAAAGCTACCGAAGGAATAAGTAATGTTGACGCCGCCTTCCGCCGCAACTGGCTTAAAGCTAAAGAAGCAAAAATTCCACGTGGTGCTTACCACTTTTTTATTTCCAGTAAAAGCGGCAAAGCACAAGCCGAAAATTTCATCCAGATCGTTACATTGGAAAAAGGCGATATGCCGCCGGTATTGGATATCGAGCAGGCCAATGGCGCTTCTGCAGAAGATATTCAACAAAGAGCAAAAGACTGGTTGGTAATGGTAGAAAAACGGTATAAAATAAAACCGGTTATTTATACCAATGTGGATTTTTATAATAATTTCCTGGCAGGCAAATTTGATGATTACCCACTTTGGGTAGCGCATTATTTAGTGCAGGATAAACCGAGGATAAAACGCAACTGGCTTTTCTGGCAGCACAACGAAAGCGGCAGGGTTAATGGTATTGATGCTTATGTGGATTTTAATGTGTTTAATGGTGATAGTACCGATTTTAAAAATCTATTGATGAAATAATAATTGCAACAATTAACATTATTCAGTTGTTAATTACGAACTTGCTTTACACACCAATTGCTTTTAACCAGTTATGGGTATAGAAAACGATACAAAAGATTTCTTAGTACGAATAATGCAAACTATTTCCATTGTATTGCTTTGGATGATGGTGAATGTTTTCTTTGGCTTTTATAAGGACTACGCTTTTTTTAATACCCGGCCCAACTGGACCAACTATCTCTTTTACATATTATCAGCCACCAGCCTTGTTGTGCTGATCATTCACTTAAAA
This sequence comes from Ferruginibacter sp. SUN106, assembly GCF_050611765.1. NCBI lineage: Bacteria > Pseudomonadati > Bacteroidota > Chitinophagia > Chitinophagales > Chitinophagaceae > Ferruginibacter > Ferruginibacter sp. SUN106. Next base: position 492,109 of record NZ_JBODJC010000005.1, on the reverse strand, counting down.
CGCAAATGGCGTTTGTAACTTTTTTCCGGTAGTTTTCGTTACAGTTAAAACACCCTTTTACACGCAGGCCAATGCGTATAAATTTCACTATTTTTAATTATAAACTCAACCAGCATGAGGCTTAAACTTTTCTGTAAGTATTCTGTAATAGCAGGTACCCTGATAATCTGGATAATAAAATTTGCATTGCGTCCTTATATACATTTTACACAGCCCACTAAATATTTACTTGGCATTGCACCTAATTTGCTGGGTTCTTTTCTTTTGCCATTGGGTTGCTATTGGCTGTTGGGTAAATACATTAACCTGCATGCCGATAAACAATTGAGGTGGTTTTGTGTGGTGTGCTTTGGTTTGTTGGTAATAAACGAATTGTTGCAGCTGATCCCGGTTTTTGGACGCACTTTCGATTACAGCGATATTGCAGCTTCTGCAGTGGGGTTAGCCAGTGCTTATTTTTTATGCAGTAAATATTTGTTTCGTAAACTGGCCACTTATCCATAACCAATAAACCAGTTAACTAATAAACCAATTAACTACTATGGTCCACCACAATAACCCAGTTATTTTTTATCTTTTTAAATAATAAAGTAAAATGTCCGCTTACATCACCAATGCTACGGGTTAAATGCCATTTACCTACAACAAAATAATAGAGCACTGAAAGCCTTTTTACTTCAAGGATATTAAAATCCAGTTTGCCCATAGCCGCAGTATCAGGGTACCCTTTTTTATAATTCTCCAGCGTTTTTTGCCAACCGTATGTAATACCGCTTTTGCCAATAAATTTTAAAGAATCACTTTGCCAGTAGGTAAGCATAAAGCGATCCAGGTCTCCGGTATTCCAGGCATTTAATTGTTGGGCCATACTGTTTCTTATAGCCAGTTCGTCTTTTGATTGTGCCGATGCACTGGTGCTGATAGTAAAAGATAAGAGAAATAAATACAATAGCTTTTTCATTGATTATATTTTAATAGTACAATTTAAGAAATCCATATTTTAAATAAACTGTAAACTTTAAATCAGAAAATGTAATGCTGCAATGTTTTATCCTGCTGACATAAGGCTGTCACAACGTAAACCTATTTTTGTTGCAGATCAATAAACTATAAAAAATGGAAATTCAAAAAATCAACAACTTCAGTATTATTGGAATTGCAGTAAGAACAACCAATGAAAACGGGCAATCAGGAAAAGATATTCCTTTGCTTTGGAGTAAATTTATGAGCGAAGGGGTCATAGAAAAAATTCCCAATAAAATTGATAATACCTTGTATTGCATGTATACTGATTATGAAAAAGACCATACCAAACCTTATACTACTATACTAGGTTGCAAGGTGGCGGGTTTAAGTAATATACCTGAAAGAATGATTGGTAAAACAATTGAAACCGGAAACTATACCCGTTACAATGTTAAAGGAAACCTGCTGCAGGGAGCAGTTTTTGAAGCATGGTTAAAAATATGGGCCACACCTATTACAAGAACTTACACCGCAGACTTTGAAGTGTATGGCGAAAAAGCGCAGGATCCTGCGAATGGAGAAATTGATATATTTATAGCGGTAAAATAAGTATGCTAAGCAATATTGATAATTTTTATTTTAAAAAAGAAGAGCCTTTGCAGAGCTGTTTGCTGGCCTTAAAGGAAATTATTCTTTCGCAGAATAAAGATATTACCAGTGCCTGGAAATATGGCATGCCCTTTTTTTGTTACAAAGGAAAAATGTTTTGCTATTTGTGGGTGCATAAAAAAACCTTGCAGCCTTATATGGGTATAGTAGAAGGAAAACATTTTAATCACCCCAAACTGGTAATAGAAAAGCGCAGCCGTATGAAAATTATGTTGTTTGATGCGGATAAAGAGCTGCCTGTAAAAACGATCCAGCTCATTATACAACAGGCTATTGATTTATATAAGACGGGTGTGGTGCCATTAAAAACAAAATGAGAAAATCCGGACGGCTATTTAAAAAGCATCTTTTAATGTGTATGATGCGGAGAAGCACATTTACTTTTATGACAAAGCCTGTAATTATAATAATGTGCAGAAATGATGAGGATAACAGCGATCGCTAAAAACAAATATTCATGCTGAGAAAAAAACTGTTTTAAAACCAGGAAAATAAATCCTACGGAAAAGATCAGTACCGGAGCAAAAGAATGATGGTGTTTAACATAACCATGAAATAAAGAATAAGAGCCTACCACAAAAGCTAAACCGATCATACCCCATTCAAAAAAACCATTGTGAATAATATTAATGCCAAAAACCGGTAAAGAAGTTGCTATTACCGGCAGCAGCGCACAATGTATTGCGCAGGCAATTGAAGTGCCGATACCAAAAGCGTCCCAGTTTAATTTAACTTTCATTTGAGCCTGCAAATATAATATATTTGCAATACTGTTGCAAGTTTTTAATCAGGGTTTGCAAACCCTTTTGGAGTTAAGAAAGAGAAAACCGTTAAAAGGTTGTCAACCTTTTAATCTAACTGCCTGCAACTGGCGTAAATTTGCAAAAAATGTTTTTATGAGTAAGAAGTTGTTGTTGTATGTGGTTTTTTTTGCCTTGCTGCTGGGGGGCTTTTATTTAATGGTCTTTAGTGATTACGATTTTTCAAAATCCAACCTGGTGGTGAGAAACGCTGATGTGGGCAATTTTTCCTTTATCAACCAGGATGGAAAAACCATCAGCCAACGTGAGGTGGATGGCAAAGTATATGTGGCCGAATATTTTTTTACCACCTGTAAAGGCATTTGCCCTAAGATGAACGCTAATATGCGGCGTGTGTTTGATGCTTTTAAGGAAGAGCCGGATTTTATGATCCTTTCGCATACCTGTATGCCTGAAACAGATTCGGTACCATTGCTAAAAGCCTATGAAAAAAAGATGATTGAAGGCAAACTGGTTAAGAATGCAGATGGCTCTTACAGCATCGATTACGATACGGCTAAATCTCTAAACCCTAAACCACTAAACCTTAATTGGAATTTTGTTACCGGTGATAAAACAGCACTCTATAAAATGGCAAGACAGGCTTATGGTATTGATAATGGAAAGCCAGATAGCACCCAAATGATAAAAGATCAGTTTATTCATACCCAGTTTTTTGCCCTGGTTGATAAGCTGGGAAGGGTAAGAGGAATGGTATATGATGGCTTGAATAATGATGAGGTTGACAATATGATAAAGGATATTAAAGGATTGCTGAAAGAAAAAGTGACTTCTAAAAGATTTATGAATGGCTTTAGTAATAATCCGAACTAAGGCGTGAGACGTGAAGCCTCAGTCGTGAGCAAATACAACAAGCAGTTGCTTCACTCATGCCTGACGATTGACGCCTCACGAACTTTGTTTAACTTTACACCAATATGGAAAGACTACCCGGCATATTAAAAAAGAACCACCTGAGCGTAACCGACAGCCGTAAAAAAATACTGGAATTATTTTTAAGCAGCCCGGGTGCATTGGCACATGCCGATATTGAAAAAAATACTGGTGAAATTTTTGACAGGGTAACGGTATACCGTACCCTTCAAACCTTTGTAGAGAAAGGCATCATCCATAATATTCCCACTACTGATAATTCTATTTTATATGCCCTTTGCAAACAGGATTGCGAGGCCGGGCATCACCACGATAACCATGTTCACTTTATATGCGATGCCTGCAATAAAACCATTTGCCTGGATGATGTAACCATACCGGAAGTAAAATTACCCCAGGGATTTAAACCAAAGCATGCAGAAATGGTGGTGTATGGGCTTTGTGGAGATTGTAAGTAAATGATGAAAATATAAATACCTGTACCTGGGGTTTAAAAAATTGGGTACTTTTATTCAGATTACAATTTATTTTACCAAACTCAACACTTTTGCTCCCGGCGTTAAAACCTGCTAAAGAACGTTTTCCTGCGCTCACAGGCATACGAACCATGGGAGCAGCGGCGGTATTTTTTTTACACCTTTCATTTAAGATCGGATTTAATATCTCTGTAGATGTGATGGCCCTTTTTTTTGTTTTGAGTGGATTTCTGATCTTTTATATTTACTATGAAAATGCAGCCGTAAAAAAATGGCAATTGCGGCAGTATTTTATTAACAGGTTTGCAAGGATATACCCGGTTTATTTTTTACTGGTTACCGTTGCAATATTACTGCGTCATGATTTTCGGCCCTTATTCCTGTTTAAAAATTATACGCTTACACATGCTTTGTTTCATCATTTTTCAGATATTGCCATACAACCCAGTTGGTCGATAACTGTAGAAGAGTGCTTTTATTTTTTAGCACCCTTGTTCATGTACCTGGTAACAAGGTTCAGTTTTTATTTGGCATTATTATCCGGCGCTTTACTTTTAGTTGCCGCCTTATTTATTTCAACATTGCCATTATCATTCCTCCACACTTCCCGCCTTGTTTTTTCTACCACATTCTTCGGTCATTTTTTTGAATTTTTTTGTGGTATTTTTTTAGCCCTCGTTATTTTAAAAAGAGAAAAGAAAGGAGTTATTGCATTGCAGGGAATAAAATATACCATTGGCGGCCTTGCAGGTATTGCAATGGCAATTGGCATAACAGAGTTAACCAAAAATATGAATGACCCGGGACAGGCGACACAATTCTTTTTGATCAATAATTTTATTTTACCCATACCCGTCGCTGTTTTATACTATGGGCTGATGTGCGAAAAAAGTGGCCTTGCTACTTTTCTTTCTTTTAAATGGCTGGGCTTACTCGGCCGCACTTCTTATGCCTTTTACCTGGTACATACTATAGTAATCGAATCCATCGCAGTGCCATTTATTCAGCCTTATTTTTCAGGGTATCATAACCTGTATGTGATAACTGTTTTTGTTTTGGCGCAAATAATTGCCTTTTGTATTTATGTATTTTATGAAGTGCCGTTGAATACATTTATCAGGAAGAAATTTTCATCAGCAAGAGTGGTGGTATAATCATATCTTTTTAAAGTGATATTTAGCAAGCCTGGGGTTAAGCTATTGTATGGTGATTATGAAGGTGTTAGCGCTTATACAAAGGCGAAAGCACTTACCTATGGACACATCTGCATAAAGAAGTATTTAAAAAAAAGCTGATTTTAATTTGGAATTGTATTAAAAATTATTACTTTTGAGTTCTGAAACCTAGATCTCTCTGAACAATTCGTACCAGTCTCCTGTGTAATAACACAACAACCCCACATCGTAAACATAAATCTTATCCAGGTAAAACTATACCTAAATCCCACTATTCCTGTGTTTATTTTTTGCATACCTAAAACACAAGAAAATGTTTACAAATTTTACCTCAAAAGCAATTGCTTTGCTTGTACCTGTTGCCTGTATGGTAATAGCTGCAAAAGCGCAAAATCCCATCACCAGTTACAGCCAGGTTTACTCAGCCAACATCAAAGGCGGCACTGCAGTATTGGGTAACACCAGCATGCAGATCATCAACAGTTCTAACGGTACAATACGTACCAACCGAATGAATGATATATCAGATCCATCCAATGGAGTGGGCGGAATCGGGTATACACAGTATGGTAACGATAACGACAACATGCAGTTTGCAGATATTGATGGCATTGCAGGAACTAATAATTCCACTTCTGCAGATCTTATTTTACCGGCAGGCACCAACACTATAAAATTTGCCAGGCTTTACTGGGGCGGGAGAATTTTAAATTCGGCAATTACCAGCGTACCGGATACTTTACGTAAAGTAAAGATCAGGAAAGGTGCAGGCAGTTACTCTAATGTATTAGCCGCTGCAACCAGCGTTGACCAGTTTGCCATAGCAGGAACATCAGAAACTGTTTACCAGGCCTATTCTGATATTACAGCTTATGTACAATCCAACGGTGCCGGCACATTTACCGTAGCTGATATTCCGGCCACTGCAGGCTCTACTTCTAATGGAGGCAGGTTTGCAGGTTGGAGTATTGTAGTAGCATACGAAAACCCGGCATCTCTTTTAAATAGCGTACGTATTTATCATGGTTACTACCAGGTATTTACTTCAAGCAGTGGGCCTGCATCGGTATCGGTTACACTAAATAACCTGAATGTTCCTAATAATTCTTTATCTGCAGGCGATGCTGTAATGACTGTAATGGGCTGGGAAGGCGATGGTAATCTTGGTGCTACAGGTTCTAACCCCGAAGGTGATTTTGTAAAAGTAAATAATGTGGTGGTTTCTAATAATGCCAATGTGGGTACTAATTTCTGGAACGGCAGTATCAGCAATAACGGGGCTTATGTAAACACAAAAAATCCCAGTTATGCTAACCAGATGGGCATTGATATTGACCAGGTGGATGTAGGAACAGGCTATAATATTTTACCCAATGCCAGTTCGGTTACACTTACTTTTGGCACCGAGGCTGATCAGTATTTTCCCAGCTATTTTGCTTTTTCATTACGATCAAAAGATCCTTTGGTAACTATTAACAAAACGGTTACCGATGCCAGTGCAAACAACTCCGTTGAATCTAATGAAATATTAACTTATACGCTAACAGGCACCAATGTAGGCCCGGGCCAGGCACATAATGTTTATGTGGTGGATTCACTCCCTTCCAATGTAACATACATTAGCAATTCGATGGAAGTGATCAGCGGTGTGGGTGCAACTTTAGGTGCACAAACAGATGCTATTGATGCGGCTGATAAATCTTTTAAAGGCACTTATGCCGGAAGAGATTATGTAAAATTCTTTTTAGGTGCAGGTGCAACTAACGCAGCCGGTGGTATTATGAATGTGGGAGAAACCTATACGGTAAAGTTTAAAGTACAGGGACAGGTGATTCCGGGAAGCGTTACTAATTCGGCTACCTCTTATGCTTACTCTGCAGCTAATGATTTATTTACCGATGTCAGTACTGCCATAATCGGACCATTGGGTGCTCCTTTATCAGTAAAACTGGTATCATTTAATGCAACGCTTAGCGGCAACAGATCTGTACTCGATTGGGTAACTGAATCTGAATTAAATAACGATCATTTTGATGTGGAAAGAAGTGAGGACGGCATTCATTTTACAACCATAGGTACGGTAAAAGGGAATGGCACATCTGCCACTATACACAATTATAAATTTACCGATGATTTACTTTCCGGTGCTGCTATTGTTTATTACCGGTTAAAAGTGGTAGACAATAACAACAAATCAAGTTATTCTAAAATTGTTTTAATAAGGCAGAATGGTATATTCAGTGCCTCTGCAATTACAGTGTATCCAAATCCATTTGTAACTGATGTAAAAGTATTTATTAAGAGTACTAAAACTGTAACAGCACTTTTTAGAGTAATGGCTGCAAACGGTGCAGAGGTTGTTTCAAAAAAAGTGACTGTTGAAAGTGGCAATAATATTATTGTGCTGAATGATATGGCATCTTTACCAAAGGGTACTTATATACTTGAAGTGGTTGCAGAAAATGATAAATTCAGTAAAACAATATTGAAGAATTAAATAGTTTGAATCAAACCAATAAATAAAAAAGGCGGCAAATAAATTTGCCGCTTTTCTTATTTATTAAACATGACGAAAGCAAAATAGATATGCCCTATTTCAATTGTATTAAATTCACAAATTTATTTCTTCTTTTTATCCCTGAACAAAACAAAATTTCTTGCCATAGTAAAACCCCAGCGGTATTGTCCTTTACCCCATGAGCTGAATGTTCGTGGAATAAACCTGTTTTCTAAAATGTTGGTGGTGTTAGTAAAATTTAAATGAAATAAATGGCCCGGCGTAACAATTTCAACGCCAATACCAAATGCATCATAGCGGCTGGCATCATACAATCCTGCATATTGCTTTTTTAAAGCAGCTTCAGAAGATTTAGAACGGAAGGGGTGAAAATAATCACCTACTAAAACAAACTTTTTACTCAGTGGAAGACGGATACCACCACCTAATGCAAACATACCTTTCTGATCGTTGGTTACTACATAATTGGTATGTACATAAGTTGGATTCAACTGCAAACTGATGTTGCCAAATTTTCTTGCCACCATCAGTTGTACTACCTGGCTCAGCCTGTCAGAGAAATTAGTAAAATGATTTTCTTTAATGGCCAGCAAGCTGGCGCTGTTATTAGTATCTGCAGCCATTGCACAGGCTACAATATTAGCAAATACTGTAACTGATACCGGATGTTTAGGGTCATGCTCCATTTGTTTTACAAACTGGTATTTTAACCCGGTTTCAATCAATTGGCCAAGATTACCTCCTCCTTTGGTTCTTGAAAAAAACACATTCAGTTTATCAGAAAGCCCCGCCTGGAAAGCGATTTTTACGTCTGCAGCATTATCTAATCCAAAAAACCTTTTGATACCCCCATTAGTACCGGCTGCATCTCCAAAATTATGCACCACTTTAAATTCAAGAATGCCTTTGTGCAACACTTCCACTGTATTGGCATTAATTAATTTCTGAGAATAAAAAACTTTAGTAGCCTCACCGGCAGGCTCCTGCTTGCTATCCATCGAATTCATCAGCTTAGTTACCGCAGAATCTTCCTGTGCAAAAACTGTAGCACTGATTAGTATTGAAAAAAGTAAAATAATTTTTTGCATATTAATAAGTTTTTGATTGTACTACTTATCGCATTAAATAATACAATGGTTGCCAGTGCAATTGCTAAATAAATATCACAGCAATTGAATAACTTTATACATTACAGCAGCTGGTGCAGCAACGATTATAATGAAAAAGAAATTTCTTCATGATATCTCGGCCAACTTACTTCAGGTAGTCATCAACCAGTTGTGTGGCCTGGCTATTTTCTACATCCTCTCTGCACGGCTTGCTAAAAATGATTTTGGAGAAATCAACTGGTCGTTGGCTGTTTTACTGACTACATTCAATATTCTTTCATTCGGTATCGACCAGGTATCAATAAAAAAAATTGCATCCGGAAAAGATATCCGGCTAACCCTTTCGGCATATGTAATGCATGTTGTTGTTTCCGGGTTGATGATGTATGTTTTATTACTGACCTGTAATTTTATCTTCCCAAAGTTCTTTCAAACACACCAGTTTTTATTATTGATAGCTATTGGGAAACTGATGATATTTTTTTCTACCCCGTTTAAGCAGCTGGTAGCCGGTTTAGAGAAATTCAGAGCCCTGTTGTACATGGCCGTTTGTTCCAATATTTTGCGCAGCCTTGCTTTAATAGTACTAACATTTACCCATCAGCTGACTATTAATATTATTATAGCAATATTTATTATTGGGGATATTGCAGAACTATTACTTTGCCTGCTGCTAACAAAGTATTATTTAAAGGTGTCTTTATCTTTCCAATGGGATACCGGTAATTACAAAGCTTTACTTAATGAATCGTTGCCTCAATTGGGTGTAGCTATTTTTACTTCTGCTATGGCCCGCCTGGATTGGATATTCCTTGGTTTAATGGCGTCAAATATTATTTTGGCTAACTATAGTTTTGCCTATAAAGTTTTTGAGGTATCTACTTTGCCGCTATTGATCATTGCGCCATTGTTAATACCCCGGTTCACAAAAATATTCCAGCCTGGTGCAGCCGTTGCAGAAAAAAAAATGAATGAGCTGTTGATTTTATTACGGTACGAAATTATTATTGCCTGCGGGGTTGGCTTAACATTGAATATTTGGTGGGTTCCGGTAATTGACCTTATCACACATAATAAATACGGTGCAGTAAATAAACAAACCATACTTATCCTCTCCTTTTGCCTGCCCTTTTTATACTTCATTAATTTTTTCTGGACGATAAGTTTTGCACAGGGCCATTTAAAAAGAATTTTTTATATTTTTCTCATTTGCTTCATTATAAATTTAACAGGCACTATTACTTTAATTCCCTTTTTTAATGCTGAAGGTGCTGCCATTGCCTACCTGGTATCAATTATAGTTCAATCATTGTTGTTTTATAAACAGTCTGGTTTTAACCAATATAAAACCATCATTGGTGGCACAGTAATGCCAATGCTATGTGCTATTGCTGCCGGGGTAATTGGTAATTTGTTTTTTAGTAATGTATGGCTCATATTTTTAGCATCTTTTTCAACCTATTTACTGTGCCTGGTATTAACCAAACAGATCAGGCATTCTCATTGGTCCGTATTTAAACAGGTAGCAGGCTTATAGCGGGCAACCTAAAATGATGATTTTGCGATTATTATAGTACTGGTTAGAATAACTGATACTTTACGCAAAACACTATACCGGGTGAACACAAAAAAAGTAACCGCCATTTTACAAAAAAGGCTCGCTGCCATCGACTGGAAATTACTGGTTTTTCTTTTATTATTTTTAAACGTAAAACTGGTAGTAAAAGTTGCTGCTGTGGTGCTCATCTGTTTTTTACGCCCTGGTTTTAAATTGGGCTTTGGTATTAAAAATCCACGGCTCCCTATTTTTTATCTTTTAATAATCGGGATTGCTTTATTTAACTGGCTAATCAGTGGCTTATTAACCAATATCAATTATTCATTAGCCGTGATCACAGGGATTTTATTCTGGTTGCTTTGTATTATTGCTGCCCACCAGGTAAAATCGGCAGTTGAAAAAAACGACCCGGAAATTATTCATCAGACACTGCTCGTTTTTTTTATCATTAATGCAGTTGCTTCATTAGCTATTTACGGCAGCATCGTTTGGGAAACAGGGGCAATTAATCCATACAAGTACCAGGGTAATTTTCAAAAATATTTTATTGGCACCGGCGATTATATAAAAGGTATTACAATGGATACCTCTACCACCAATGCTGTTATCAATGCGTTTGGGGTGGTTTATTTTTTATTGCGCAACAAGTTGGGTTGGGCTTTATTATGCATGGCCATATTATTGCTCACCGGAAGTAATGTAACCAACCTGTTATTATGCACCGTACTATTGTATATTTTTTTCTTTCAAAGCACTAAAAGCCAAAAAAGTATTATTGTAGTTTGTTTATTATTCCTCGTGGTTTTCCTGGCAAAAATATCCCCGGAAAATACCAGCTATGTAACTGATGCTTATGAAAAATTTTCAGGCAAACCAAAAATTTCCAAAAGACAGCCTGCTAAGATCATTCCGGTTACTGAAAAACCTGATAGTATTTTAACTCCTGAAGAAAAACAACAAAAAATTGCTATTCTTTATATTGACAGCATGGCAGCGGCACTGGTTGCAAAAAACAGTTCTGCAACAGCGCATGCAACAACTATAATTACTGCCGAAAACCTTAAGAAGAAACCGGAAATACCCAAGGCCAATATACACAGCGCCCCCTTTCAACATAAAAACGATACTACTTTTTTCCAGGAAAACCTGATGGCTTTTATAAAAGCTGATAGTGTTGAACAATCCGTATCAGCTGTAAAGCGATACAATATGCCGGGTAAAATAATCGCACTTTTGCAAACTGCAGCTTACTTCCAATTACATCCGCTGAAAATAATTACAGGGGCCGGTATAGGTATGTTTTCTTCTAAACTGGCATTCCGCATAAGTGCTTTAAAGATTGCCGGTGGTTACCCTGCTAAATATGCATTTATCAGTAATGATTTTAAAAACAACAGCCTTGCTCTTTACCTCAATTATTTTACTAAAGGAAGTGAAACACATTCTTTGATCAATACGCCTAACTCTACTTATACGCAATTAGTTGGTGAATACGGATTGGCAGGAATTCTTGCCTTCATATTTTTTTACCTCGGCTTTTTTGTAAAGCAATATAAAAAACTCACCTATGGTATTCCTGTATTATTACTGATGGCGGGTTCATTTTTTTTAGACTATTGGTTTGAACAATTGTCTGTTACTGTTTTATTTGAGCTGTTATTGTTTTTGAATATTAAGGAAAATATAAAAGTACAAGTTGTAAAATCGTGATGAAGCAAGTTCCTGAAATAACTGTTTTGATGCCTGCGTATAATGCAGCAAAATATATTGCGGCTGCAGTTGAATCTGTATTAAATCAATCTTTCGGCAATTTTGAATTATTAGTTATCAACGATGGTTCTTCGGATGATACTGAGTGGATCGTAAAAAATTTTGCAGATGAAAGAATCAAAATTATCAACCAGCCACACCAGGGTATTGCTGCTGCATTAAATATCGGTTTGCTCAATGCTGCTGCACCATTGATCGCCCGATTTGATGCAGATGATATCTGTTACCCCGATCGCCTGCAGATTCAATATGATTTTTTTAAAGCTAACCCTGAATATGTGTTAACGGGATCTGACGTTGATTATGCCGATCATAACAGCGAATACCTTTATCACTATAGCAACATCGGGCATACTCATAAAGAGATCAATGACAGAATCGGCACCTTCTGCCCCTTTATCCATTCCTCGGTAATGTATAAAAAGGATATAGCACTTACTATTGGCGGCTACGATGCTAAGGCACATACTTTTGAAGACTACCGTCTCTGGATAAAATTTATCACCAAAGGAAAAGTGTGCAACACAAAAAAGCCACTGATTATGGTAAGACTAAATCCGGAATCAGTAACGGTGGATGAAAAATTGCGTGGTAAAAGATTCGGCATACTAAAAAAAGAGATGTTGTTTGCTGATAACATATCAAAAGAACAGGAAGAGGAGTTATTAGAAATTTTACACAGCCAGAATTTTATGCGCTTTAAAAATTATAGCTACAACATATTGATCGCAAAAAAATATTTGTGGAATAATTATCAGCCGGCAAAAGCAAGGTCTAGTGTGCGAAGGGCCATAAATTTTATGCCCTTTCAAACCACAGGATACGGCCTTTTTATTTTATCCTGCCTGCCGCAAAAATTTGTTCATCGCTTTTATAAAAAATATAAACTCTTAACTGGTGCATAAAAATACTATTCATTGATGGCAATATGATCCGCAATACTTTAAAATATTATTACAATAAATGGTACCAGAAGTTTCATTATGATACTTTTAAAAATGCCATGCTTACCGGTAAACAACTTGCCGAGGCAAATAAATCGAAAAAAAATATTGCCGGTCTTGATGACGTTGCTTTCCAGGTCTTTTCTCAATATGGTGAAGATGGCATCATACAATATATCATCAGCCAGGTAGAAATTCCTAACCCCATATTTATTGAATTTGGTGTGGAATATTATACTGAATCTAATACCCGTTTCTTATTGCTCAATAATAACTGGCAGGGGTTGGTTATTGATGGCAGCAAACAGAATATCCGTTTTATTAAACAGGATTTCATTTACTGGAAGTATACTATTACTGCCTGCCACAGTTTTATAACCAGGGAAAATATCAATGCCCTTATCAGCAATTATACCAGCTGCAGCGATATTGGATTGCTAAGTATAGATATTGACGGTAATGATTACTGGATCTGGGATGTTATTGAAGTAGTGCATCCGAGAATAATAATCTGTGAATATAATGCTACCCTGGGTAGTACCTATAAAGTAAGTGTGCCTTATGCTGCAGACTTTGAACAAACAAAATCGCATTTTTCAAATATATATTATGGCGCTTCATTAGCAGCGCTTTGTCACCTGGCCGAAAAGAAGGGATATGATTTTATTGGCACCGCAAGTTCTGGCGTAAATGCTTTTTTTGTACGGAAAGATCTTTCTGCACCATTCATCAAATATACTGCCGCAGGTGGGTTTCATGAGTCGGTGAACCGCAGTTCAAAAAACAAAAAAGGGCAACTTGATTTTTTACCCGCTGCCGAAAAATTGAATGTAATTAAAGATATGCCGGTAACCGATGTTGTTTCGGGTTCGTTGCACACTATAAAAGAATTGTACAATTTATGAAACCGGCAACCACCATAAAATTATTTTTAGATGCCCATATTTTTGATGGCGAGTTCCAGGGCAGCCGCACTTTTATAAAAGAGCTGTACAATATTTTGCTGCATAAAAAAGAACTGGAATTATACATTGCTGCTTACGATATTGAAAACCTGCAGCAATATTTTCCCAAGGCAGAAAATATCTTCTTTATCAAATTGCAAAATCGTTCCAGCATAAGAAGGTTATTATTTGATATCCCACTGCTGATAAAAAAACATGGTATTCACTATGCTCATTTTCAGTATATGGTTCCGCTGATTAAAAATTGCAGGTTTATTGTAACTACTCATGATGTACTTTTTAATGAATATCCGAAAGAATTTCCTTTATGGTACCGGTTGAGTAAAAACTTACTCTACAAAAAAGCTGCAAAAAAAGCTGATATACTGACCACGGATTCTGACTATTCAAAAAAATCAATTCAAAAATATTTGCACATACCTGCATCCAGGGTGAATGTGATAAGATTAGGTATCAATGCATCATTTTTTGAACCTTACGATCAACAGGCAGCCAAAGACTTTATAAAAAATAAATATGGTTTGGACAGGTATATTCTTTTTGTAAGCAGGCGGGAGCCCCGAAAAAATCATACGCTCTTACTACAAACTTATTTAGACCTGAAGCTATATGAGGCAGGATACCATCTTGTTTTTATAGGCCACGAAAGTATTACAACTCCTGAGTTTGATGATATGCTGAATGCTTTACCTGTGGGTATAAGATCTTTTATCGTTTTTAATGAAAAAGCCAGTGATGAAGATTTGCTGAATTTTTATAAAGCTGCTGCAGTTTTTGTGTATCCTTCAAAGGCAGAAGGGTTTGGCTTGCCACCTTTAGAAGCCGGCGCCCTAAAAATTCCTGTTGTATGTTCTAATAGCTCAGCCCTGGGTGATTTTACTTTTTTTGGCAAGCATCATGTTGACCCAGGCAACTATTCCGCTTTTAAAAACGCTTTGTATGATGTATTAATAAATAAGCCGGACAATAACTCGCTGGCTGAAATTGCTGCAACAATACAACAGGATTACAGCTGGCAAAAAACTGCAGACCAGTTTTACCAGTTACTAAAACAAAATAGCATGTCATGATCAATTTTGATTTTTTAAACCACAACAAAGAAAAGTTGAGAACAGATTACCTGTTGGCAAAGCCGTATCCTTACCTGGCTATCGACAATTTTTGTGATGCAGATAAGCTCAGTCGCATGTATGAAGGTATTCCTGAACTGAAAAATAAAAGCAGGGATTACATTTTTGCTCATAACAAATTTGAAAAAGCCAATTATAAAGAATTAGGTCCATTGTTTGAAGAGTTGCAAAAAGATCTTTGTTCAGATGCAATGAATGACTTTCTGAGTTATATCGCCAATGAAAATGTTTTTGTTGATCCTGTTAATCATGGCGGTGGTTTGCACCAGGGGCAAAAAAATAGTTTCCTGGATATGCATCTCGATTTTAATTATCATCCGCTGCATAAAAACTGGTACAGGAATATGAACCTGTTGCTATACCTGAACAAAAACTGGAAACCCGAATACAGGGGGCATTTAAAATTAGTTGACCTGCGAAGTGGTGAAGAAAAAGAACTGGAGGTACCATTTAACAGAATGATCATTCAGCAAACAAGGGCCTATACATTGCATGGTTATGGCATGACGAATTTCCCAGAACACAAGTACCGTACTTCTATTGCCACATATGCTTATACAGTACACCAGCATCATGTGGAAAAGCCACGTACAACGGATTGGATTGTAAAAGATGCCGCCCCTGCTAAAAAATTTATTGCCGCTATTTACGGGCCGGCAGTAAAAATTAAAAACAGTTTATTTGGCAGTAACACTGCAAAAAATCAATAATGATGTAACCCTTAAATATATCGCACATGAAAATTGGCATTATCGGTACCAGGGGAATTCCCAATGAATACGGCGGGTTTGAACAGCTTGCAGAAAAATTATCTGTGGGATTGTTGCAAAAGGGCCACTCCGTAACGGTATATAATTCTCATAAACATTCTTACCAGGAGAAAACATTTAACGGCGTTGATATTGTACACTGTTATGATGCAGAATACAAGCTGGGTACTGCGGGGCAATTTGTATATGATTTTAATTGCGTAATGGATGCCAGGAAAAGAAATTTTGATGTGCTGCTTTTCTTAGGTTATACCAGCAGTTCGGTATGGGGTATGTTGTATCCAAAAAACACCGTCATCATCTCAAATATGGATGGCTTTGAATGGAAAAGGGGAAAATACTCAAAACCGGTAAGGCAATTTTTAAAATATGCTGAGAAGCTGGCTGTAAAATTCAGCGATTATTTTATTTCCGATTCTATTGGCATGCATACTTACTTAAAAAGTAAATATGGTAAGCACAGCCAGTATATTGCTTATGGTGCAGAAATTTTAGATAATCAAAGAGAAGAGTGTTTATCAGAATATAATTTGTACAAAAAAAATTATTTTATGCTGATGGCCAGGATGGAGCCTGAAAATAATATCGAGATGATATTAGATGGATTTCACCAGTCAGCATCCGAAAAGAAATTTGTGGTAGTGGGCAATACCAATAATAAGTTTGGCAAACGCATCGTAAAGAAATTTGAACATGATAAAAGAATAGTTTTTGCCGGGGCTATTTATGATACACAAATTACACATACACTCAAGTACAATTGCCCCCTCTATTTTCATGGCCATACCGTTGGCGGTACCAACCCGTCGTTGATAGAAGCCATGGCCAGCCAGGTATTAATTGCCGCACACGACAATAATTTTAACAGGGCGGTTTTAGATGGTAATGGTTATTATTTTAATTCGTCTAAAGATGTGCAGCAGCTTATAGAAGCTGTACAGCCTGCCATAAAAGAAGAAACGATGACGCTGAATAATTTTATGAAAATAAAAAACAGCTATAACTGGCCATTAATTATTGACCAGTATGAAAAGTTTATTGTGGAATGCTATAGCCATCATAAAAAATGAAATCACTTTTTATCATTGACGACAATATGGCCAACAAGATCAGCTACTATCACCTGGCCTGTTTTTGTATTGCCCTCCCATTCGATTTTTTTTATAGTCAATTGGTGCTGATAAGCTTTGCTTTACACACATTGATCCACCTTAAACAAAGCCGGTTTCGGTTGTTTGCAGATAAAAATACTTTAATTCCAATTACAATTTTTTTACTGGGACTACTTACCATTTTTTACAGTAGTGATAAAACAGAAGGATTAAATATCGCCGGCAGGCAGTCGGCTATTTTTATTATCCCGGTATTGCTGGCGCTTAACCCACTTGATCTTTCCACTTACAAACTACCACTTTTAAAAATATTTGCGCTTACCTGTACGGCAGTAATTTTATATCTGTATGCAGATGCTGTTCATACGCTGGTGTATTTTCATTTACCACTTTCCACATTATTCACTACGGCATTCATTAATCATAATTTTTCGCTGCCAGTAGCCATGCATGCCACTTACCTTTCCATGTATGCAGCTTTTGCTTTGCTTACATTTTTATATGTTATAATAAAAGAAAGCAGCAGGAATGAAAAAATATTTTTTTCGTTCTGTTCTTGTCTTCTTTTTAGCGGCATTGTACAATTAACATCAAGGGCTGTTTTTGGTGGCATGTTACTGATCATTCCGGTGGGTGTTTCTTTCTTTTTACTTAACGGCAAAAAGAGAATCGTATTCCTCAGTATTTCAGGAGTGATAGCAGTAACTTCTTTTTTTATCATTACAAAGATTGATGCTTTTAAAACAAGGTATGTGAGTGAGCTTAAAAACGACCTTACCCAAACCGCTATTAACAATGAAATTCTGGAGCCTCGTGTTGCCCGCTGGCAGCTGGCATTCGACCTGGTAAAAAAATCCCCGGTTATTGGTTATGGAGCAGGTAGTGAAAAAGAATTATTGAAACAAAAATATTTCGACAACAAATTGTACATCTCTTACCTGGAAGAGTTTAATGAACATAGCCAATACCTTAGTTTTTTATTACGGGCAGGGGTCATTGGCTTATGCCTGTATCTGTTTGTACTGTATTACGGATTTTCAGTTGCTGTTAAAAATAAAGACTTCCTGTTTTTTTCCTTTATGGCTTTAATTGCAACTGTATCCGTTTCAGAAAATATACTGGATCTGAATAAAGGCATATTTTTTTACAGTTTCTTTTTCTCTTTTTTTTTAACCGGCAATCAACCGCAAATATTTTACAGAGGCAACCAGGCTACATTTTGATACGTTTTTAATAGTATATATAAAAGGTCCGTAGGATGAACAAACTTTCGGTGGTAGTAATAACTTTTAATGAAGAAAAAAATATTGGGCGCTGTCTTGATTCCGTTAAACCAGTAGCAGATGAGATCATTGTGCTGGATTCTTTTTCAACTGATACCACAGTGTCCATTGCTTTACAAAAAGGGGCAGTTATTCATCAACAAAGTTTTGCAGGATATATTCAGCAAAAGAACAAAGCCATCAAATTAGCTTCTAATAATAATGTGCTTTTACTTGATGCTGATGAAGCTTTAAGCGATGAATTGGCGATGTCAATAGCAGGTGTAAAACAAGATTCGGCCCAAAAGGCTTTTACCATGAACCGTTGTAATATTTATTGCGGCCGTCCTATACGTCATGGCCTATGGTATCCTGACAGAAAGTTACGCTTATTCGATAAACGCATCGGTTCATGTGGAGGATTAAACCCTCATGATAAAATTATATTAACAGAAAATTGCGGAGTACAACAACTTAAGGGAGATCTGTTGCATTATACCTACCAGTCATTTGACGAATATATGATCCGCAATGAAGAGGTAAGCAATACGGCAGCAGAATCAATTTTTAACTCAGGCAAAAAAGTGCATTGGGCAAAAATTTTTCTAAGCCCCGCCTGGGCTTTTATCAACGGTTATTTTTTAAGACTGGGGTTTTTAGATGGCCGAAATGGATTGGTTATTGCAACACATACGGCCAGCCAGAGCTACAAAAAATATTATAAACTAAAACAATTACAAAAAAGAGCAGCAGGTAAAATGCATTGGCAAAATGCAAAATTTTAAATTTAAAGCTTTATCATTTTGACTCGTATTCAGGTTAACATATTACAAACCCTAGCGTACTTTGATATTTTTCATTATCCCTTAACTAATGAAGAGATACGAAACTTTCTAAGTATATCAACCAGCCAGGCTGCAGTTGATGAACAGCTAGTATTACTTGTTGAAAATAAAAGCATTTATAAACTTGATGAATTCTATTCTTTACAAAATAATATTGCCATCGCATCAAGAAGGCGAAACGGCAATATAAAAGCAATAGCAGAAATACAAAAAGCCGGAAAAGCTGCACGTATATTATCAAAGTTTCCCTTTGTTGAAGGCCTGGCATTGTCAGGTTCCTTATCAAAAAACTTTGCTGATGATAATACTGATATAGATTTTTTTATCATTGCTAAAACCAACCGGCTTTGGATTGCCCGTACAATAATGCACTTATTTTACAAATTGGCAAAACTGGCTGGAAAGCAAAACTGGTTTTGTATGAACTACTATGTAGATGAAGCTGGTATGGAAATAGAAGAGAAAAATATTTTTACCGCCATGGAGATCATTACACTCGTTCCAATGGAGGGATTGAGCCGGGTGAATAATTTTATGTATACCAATAAATGGGTGCAAAATTATTTTCCGGGATACAAAGCAAAAAATACTGCTGCACAGGAAATTAAAAAAGGATGGCCGCGGTCTTTTGCAGAAATGCTGCTGAACGGAAAATTGGGTGATAGCGCAGATAACTGGCTGATGAAAATTACTGCCAGGCGCTGGAAAAAGAAAGAACGCCAACTTAACCTGAATGCTAAAGGTATTTGCATGGGCATGTTGGCAGAAAAACATTTTGCTAAACCAGACCCTAAAAATTTTCAGTTTAAAATACTGGAGCAATATGATAGCAAAGTGGACCAGATACTATACAAACAAAATAAAAGTTTGCTGGCGGCTAAATAACCTATTTTTTCTTTTTAAAAGAGATAATATAATAATCTCCAATAAATTTCCACGGCCATTTACACTTCCATTTATCTTCTTTATTCCTCAAAAAATTATATACTGACGAATGTTTTTCTCCAAAGCCTTCTATATATGATGGTGGCACCAATGTACATAGGCCTTCTACTGTAAGCAACTCAAAATCGTTTTGTAAATGCCGCATCACAAAAGACGGATTATAATACCAACAGTTAAAATACTCACCCTCTACATGTGCAGTTACTCCTTTGCTGCTGAATAAGCGGCGGAAAGCGGTTTTAAATTGCCCTTTAAATAACAATAAAAATTCCCATAGGCAAAACTTTGGTAGTATAACCAGGGTGATCTTTCCCCCGGGATGTAATAATGCACTGAAAGATTGTAATACTTTATCCAGTTCGCCGGTGCAGTTCAACCCTGCAAAGTTGGAAAAAATGTAATCATATTTTTTTTGCTGTTGAAGGCAGTGCAGTTGTGTAAAAGAGATCAACTCATTGGTAACCTGTAATTGCAGGTTTGCTGCTCTTACTTTTTGTTGCAATTGCTCCTGCATGCCTTTTGAAATATCAGTGGCATGTACCGTATGCCCCTGGTGTGCAAACCAGATTGCATCTTCGCCTGTACCACTGTTTAGTTCGAGTACTTCGCTTGCAGGTAAAATAAATTGTTGCACATGATTTCTTATTCTTTCTCTTTTATACCGGATAATAGTATCGCCGGAATACAGTGCATCAAATTGTGCAGCCTGTTTACTAAAAGCTACAGCGGCCTGTTCTTCATTAATATGGTGCAACGGCAAACTCATACAGCAGGTTTTTGCAATTGCTGCAATTTTTGTTTTTCAATAAAAGTAGCCGGCAAATAATATAACCAGGAAATAGCTTTGCGTATAGTTTTATAATTTGCTTTAAACGGATTTGCTATCACCTGTTTTGCATTTTCAAATGCCAGGTGTTTACGATAACTTTTATGAACATAAGTATGCAGCTGTTTATAAAATGCCGGCTGGTAAGTATTACGGAACATCAATGCCATTTCATCAGAATCTGTCCAATTGGTTTTATTATGCAATTCATTTTTTACTTTTTCAAAAAATACGGTACCCGGTAGTGGATACGAAACTGAAATACCAATTTCGTAAGGTAATAATGTATTGATCATTTTTATCGTCAATTCAATATCTTCTTTGGTTTCTCCCAAATACCCAAACTGAATAAAGAAAGATGGGTTAATACCATTCTTCTTCAGTAATCTTGTAGCTTCATAAATTTGCTGCACCGTAGTTCCTTTATCCATCGCATCTAATATCTTTTGAGAGCCGCTTTCTGCACCCATCCAGATATTAGCACAGCCTGCTCTCGCCAGGTCTTTAATGTTATTTTCCTGTAATAATAAATCAACTCTCCCCTGCATCTTAAATTTGAATTGCAGGTTTTGTTGTGCTACCAAATCAGCAAACTCATTTACCCATCCGGGTTTTAACCCAAAGATGTCATCACAAAACCAGATATGATCAAACTGAAATTTTTCTTTCAGCATTGTTAATTCGCTCACCACATTTTGTGGACTTCGAACATTATACCTGTTGCCATAAATGGGCTTTGCACACCAGTTGCATTTAAACGGGCAGCCTCTGGTAGTTCCCATATTCATCGAAAAATAGCCTGCATGCTTCAGCCACATTTTTTTATACGGTTCCATATCAATAATGTCCCATGCAGGAAAGGGTAATGCATCCAGGTCTTTCAACACACTGCGCCTTGGTGTTTTTACAACGGCATTGTTGTGTTTAAACGCCAATCCTTCAATAGTAAAAAAATCACGTTCTTTTTTTATAATGGCATCCGTTAATTCAAGTAAGGTGGTTTCAGCCTCTCCTAATAAAATAAAATCGGCACCGGCATTTAAGTACATTTCATACCTGTCGGTACTGTCGGAACTGGAAACAATTACAGTGCAACCGCTGCTTTTTGCATAGCGGATCATTTTAAATGCTGCCTCCCTCATGTTGGTAAGGCACATTTTGGTGAGATAATTAAACCCATCATCATATACTACAAAAAACGTTGGCTGTATTTTCTCTAATGGTGCAATCACTTCTTCGGGTTGGTGGGCAAACATGGTATCAAATAATGAAACATTATAACCACTTTCTCTCATAAAAGCTGCTGCATATAATGTACCCAATGGTGCATAAGGCTGCCCTGCCGACCATTGTTTGGGATCGAAACGAAGAAAGTAGGAATGTGAAAAAAGTATATTGTGCATTTATAGTTTTGTTTGAGGAGAAAGGTTTAAATAACAAACACATTTTTTACAGGTCTCATTCCTGTCTGTATTTAATTGCTTCCTGAAAGTAATGGCATTGGCGCTGTTCATAATTTCATCTAAAGGATCATTCTTTATATTTCCATAAGCCTCATGAAAAAAACAGGGTCGTACAGTACCATCTGCCTCAATTACGGCAGACACCCAGGGCGCATTACATTTTTTATAAGGCAGCTCGTTCAATCCATAAAACGAAGCATAGTACTGGTATATCTTATTAATTTTTTCAGGAGACTCTGCAATATAATTACTGGCAAAGTCTTTTTGATATGTGGTTAATAAAATATCAATCACACTTTTTAATTCCGGCAGATCCTTTTCCCCTGGTAAAATTTCATGTTGCCTGCTTTTATCCCATAATACTTCACGGTTAAAAGCATGGCTGCTTACATCGGCTGGTAAAAAACTGATCTGGTCCAACCCAATTTCCTTTGCACTGTCAATTATTTGTGACCATACTCTAAAGTTTTGTTGATGTATCACCGTTCTGCAGGTAATTTTAAAATCAGGGTTAATGACTTTTATTACGTCAACACCTTCAGCCATTTTACCAAATGCATCCGGGATGTTACGTATAGCATTGTGCATGGTTTCATCGCCATCTAATGACACAATCACATCGTCCACCCACTCCACAATCTGCAAAGCATTTTTCTTTAGCGTTAACCCGGTTGATAATAAACTGATCTTTATTTTTTCCTGTTTTAAAATTTTACAAAACTGAAAAAAGTTAGGATTCAATAATGCCTCACCTCCAGACATTAAAACTTGTTGTGTACCAAATTTTTTTAATGCGCTTAACAAACCTGTAATATCATTTGCTGTAAGCTGTTTCAAATTATGATTGCCTTTCCATATATCACACATCACACACCTGCAATTACAGGCGCTGTGCGGCATCAGTATCACAATGGGTAAAGCACTGATGACATGCGTTTGCAGTGTGCGGTATCTTTTATATGTGGTCAATACATTTTGCATATACTACTGGTAACGGTTTTTTATTACCACATGATAAAACGGGCTTTTGTTTTTATTAAACCTGTTAAATAACGATGTTGGGTCGTATAAAAAATGGTGATTGAATTTATCCAGGTCTTCAATAGTATGATGAAAATAAAATTCTGTCATTACTTCGCAGCCTGCACTCACAAAATACGATATCGTTCTTTCCTTAGCTGCGGCAATTTCGCTTTGCCTGTAAAAATGAGAATCAATGATATGTATTTCTCCCTGCAGCGTCAGGTATGCTAAAGCCTCAGTAATTATTTTTTTTAATGAAGAAAAGTATTGGATAGAAGCAGCAAAAACAATAATATCAAAACTTTTGTCCTGCAACTGTTCGCCGTTTAAAGCACACTGAATAAAATTAAGGTTAGAGATCTTACTAAAGACTCTTTTTGCCTGTTCCAGTTCCACACCATTTACATCAATACCAGTTACGTTGCCTTTTGTGCTTGTTGCTAATTGCGCTGATAACCATCCGTTGCCGCAGCCTATTTCAAGTATATCCGGTTCATTATTTCTGTGCCTGATATGATCAACCAGTTTTTTTGCAGAGCGTTTCCTTATTTCCCATTCGTGATAGTAAGAATGTAATTCATTTACTGCAGGCAGATTTGCCACTTCTTCATCTTTATACATCCGCCCTTCCTTCTCTCGCAGGTAAATGTACAACCGCTCAAACTCATCGGTTGGGTTATATGTAAAGATGGAGCTCATGATTTTTTTTCAACTTTGTAAATAACATTTTCTTCGAGCATATTTTTTTTACGAAATACACAGGTGAGCTTAAAATTATTTTTTGCTGCCATTGTATATATCATTTCCATATCGCAGCCATCAAATAAAATCATCAATACTTCACTATCAGAATGCATATAATCAGCCAGTGTTGTAAATAAGGCCGAAAAATATTCGCCATTTTCTCCGCAAAGCCAGGCATGATCTTTTGCAATAACCGGTTGCTTTTTATAATAAGGCGGGTTGATAGCAATGATATCAAACTGCTGCGGTGGAATGTTTAAAAAGAGATCTGATTCAATAACTTTTATTGTAACATTATTTTGCACGCTGTTTTTTTTTAGAGCTTCTACAGCAATAGTATTGATGTCTGTAGCAGTAACTATTGCATTTTTTTTTGCAGCAACCATGGCAATCAGGCCACTTCCGCAACCCAGTTCTAAAAATCTCTTTTTGTTTACCTCATAAGTATTAATGTATTGCAGCAATAACTGCGTACTGAAAAAAAAACCCGGGTGAAAAACTTCCGGCGGAATACTCATGCGTATATCTTTATACCTGTAGGTCCTGGTTTTAGAAAGGTATTTAACCAGCAAAGGCTTATACGTACGGGCAACAATATTTTTTAGTACTGCGTTCAAAATAATAATTTAAAAACCTTCAATTTCCGGCTGGCGGTATTTCCATAATACCTGCAATGCTTTTAGTTCGTAAGGTTTTGCATACAGCCCGGTTTTGTAACGCAATGAAGCCACATTACGAAGTACATTTTTCTTAAAATTATTTAACCTGATATCCGATGCGGTTGGATAATATCCATTTAATACCGTTTCAAAATCTTTTATCTTATTGATCATCTCCGGTGTTAACCATGGTGTTAATGGATTTTTTCGCAGGTCAAATTTTTCCCATTGCGGACTTATCCAGTCTTCCAGTGTTTCCGGAAAATGAAAACCACTGCCCAATACTTTATTGTACATATCGGTACCTTCTGCAGGAACAGGGCTGTACACATAAATAATTATTTCTGTTCTGGGATTGATCTGTTTGATCTCTTTAATAAAAGCAATATCCTGATCAATTTGTTTCATCGCCTGCTCAGGTGAATCTGCCGGCGTACCTAACACAAAAGAATACTCAGGTATGATATCAAATTTTGCAATACGTGCAGCAAAAGATCTTATTTCGGCAGCCGTTTGCGTGCCGCCTTTATCCATTTTTTTTAAGATTTCATCATTGCCTGTTTCTGCACCAAAGAAGATCATCTTACAGCCGCTTTCTCTCATCAACGCCAGCGATGCATCACTGTATTTATCAATCGTATCAATTCTTCCTTCGCCCCACCAGATCATTTTTTCCGGTTGTATCAGTTTCGAAAATTCTACTGTTCTTTTTTCAGAAACAAAAAAATTATTATCATGAAACTCAATGGCATTACCACCGAATTTATCTTTCAGGTATTTAATATCCTTATAAATTAATGGTGCCGACTTACCCCTCCACCTGGCATTATAAATAGGTACTACAGCACAAAAAGAACATTTAAAAGGGCAACCCATGCTGGAATGATAAGCAATGGTTTTTGTACCGAGATAAGTTTTACCAAGGTAATATTTTAAAGGGTAAAACTGGTTCAGCTTATCGTATGGCAATGCCGGTAATTCGTCCGGATCATACAATTCATCTTTAGCCGTTTTAATAATCTGTTCGCCGGATCTGTAAATGAGGTTATGTATAAATTCGTAGGGTTCATTTTTTTCCAGGGCATTCAATAATGCAGGAAAAGATTTTTCTCCCGGGCCATTGATCACAAAATCAACAAAGGAAGAGTGGAGTACTACTTTATTTTGATTAGAAGGAAAATAACCACCCCAGATGATTTTAATAGCAGGAAACAATTCACGGATTTTTTTTGAAATGGGTATCGCCTGTTTTAATTGCGGGCCAGGCATACAGGTACTGCCAAAATAACCAAAATCACCACTGGCCAGGTAGCTGTGTATCTTATCCCATGGATCCTGTTCCAGGTTGCCATCCACTATAACATAATCATACAACCCCTCAATAGAAGAAGCGATACTGAGAATGGAATTAGGTATCCTCGGCTTATAATTTGCACTTCGTGGATTAAATAAAAGTACCCTTTTCATTCTGCTATAGAAGTTAGTGTTAATTTGTATTCATTAAAACGGGCAATCAGGACAAACAGTTGCCTGTAAATCTATTTTTTACAACTGCATTTTACATTGTT
This sequence comes from Ferruginibacter sp. SUN106, assembly GCF_050611765.1. Classification (NCBI taxonomy): domain Bacteria; kingdom Pseudomonadati; phylum Bacteroidota; class Chitinophagia; order Chitinophagales; family Chitinophagaceae; genus Ferruginibacter; species Ferruginibacter sp. SUN106. The sequence continues at coordinate 465,918 of NZ_JBODJC010000005.1, read as the reverse complement.
GAAGCATCCTTTTTAAAAGAAAACCCGTTTGGATGGTGGTAGCCCTGGAATAGGGCAAAAAAATCGTAAAAAATGCCTGGTACGGAGTTATCCTCAAAAGTAAGCATTGTTATGCCCACCTGTAACCGGGCAACATATATACTGGAGACAATTGAAAGCATCCGTAACCAGACTTATCCAAACTGGGAACTCATCATTATGGATGATGGCTCCGATGATAACACTGAAGAATTGATTTACCAATTAAACGATAAGCGCATACTTTTTTATTCAACAGCACGAACAGGTAATATCAGCAAATTGAGAAAAGCGGGTATTGATAAAACTACAGGTTCTTTTATTGCATTTATAGACTCCGATGATATCTGGGCTGCAACTAAACTTAAAGAGCAGGTAGCTGCCTTACACGCAAATGAAGGAGCCGGCTTTTGTGTTACAGGTGGATTCAATTTTATACGTGCAGGCGAACCTGTAGATTATTTTTATACCCGAAGAGAAGGAATGAAATACGGCGATCTTTTCACTTTATTCTTCCGGTCTGAACTTTCGGGTTATTTACAGGCATTGTTGTTTCGCAGAAGCTGTATGGATGTTGCGCCTTTTAAAGAAACAGATTCGGATATAGATTTTATTGTGCGGTTGGCCCACAATTTTAAAGGGATCATTCTTTATACACCTCTTTTCTTTCGCCGTATTCACGATAAAAATTACAGCCATTTTAATTGGGAAAAAAACTATCATAAATACATAAGGTTAATACAGGAGTATAAAAAAAGCATGACACCCGAACTTTTAAAAGAGGCCAGTTTCAGTTTGTATATCAACTTTGGCGAAGATTGCTTGTCCAATAAAGCACCAGGTAAAGCCATCCGTAATTTTTTTAAAGCCTGGGCAAATAAACCGTTGAGTATGATACCTGCAAAAAAAACTGCTAAAGCCATGTTACAATATTTAAGATGACAGGAACAGGTAATACTATAAAGTTAATAGCGGATATACCTTCAAAACCCTGGACAAAAAAAACTATGCCACAGCGGATACTTGCTATACGCCTGCAGGCCATGGGCGACATGGTGATAACATTGCCTTACCTGCAACAATTAAAAAAAATGTTGCCGCCCAATACAAAACTGGACCTGTTAACACGTGAAGAGGTACACGAAATTCCACGAAATATACTTTTGTTTAACAAAATACATTCCATTAAAGGTGGCCGCAACTTTAAGAAGCAATTATTGTATACCGGTTTACTGTTGCCAAAATTACTACTGCAGCGATATGATGTAGTGGTCGATCTGCAAAATAATATCCTTAGCCGTATCGTTCGTAAATCGCTAATGCCAAAAGCATGGTCAGAGTTCGATCGGTTTTCTCCTGTTGCAGCAGGAGAAAGTACAAGGCTTACCATTGAAGCGATAAGGCTTGGCGAATGCTTTGCTGATAAAACGGGTTTTCAATTTAAATATGACAATGATTGTACAAGAATACTGAAAGCAAATGGCTGGGATGGTGAAAGCGAATTGGTAGTGCTAAATCCTGCTGGCGCCTTTATTACCCGTAACTGGCCTGTTGATTATTATATAGATTTTGCAAAGCTATGGTCAGAAAAATTTCCCCGTACGCAATTTCTTATTATTGGTGTACATACAATCGCTGAAAAAACCACCATTCTAAAAAAAATGCTCGGCAATAAACTGATCGATCTTGTGAATAAAACAAACCCGGTGCAGGCTTTTGCACTTATTCAAAAAACAAAATTGGTTTTATCAGAAGATTCGGGACTGATGCATATGGCATGGGTATCAGGTATTCCTACACTAGCCATATTCGGGTCCACAAAAAGTCAACGGTCCACACCATTGGGCGATCATACTTTATTATTGCATTCCGGCGATCTTGAATGTGGTAATTGTATGCAGGAAATTTGCCGCCATGGCGATACGCATTGTCTCACCCGGTATACAGCAGCTTTTGTTTTTAAAAAAGCCCTTAAGCTGATCGGTAACATTCAGGAATAATTATAAAGCCTTGCAACAGCTTTAACGGTAGCTGTTATTACAAATGGAAATTGCGGAACAATTTTGCTATTGGTATTTTGTAAAGCTGCCAGCGCTTTTTGTGTCATTTCTTCAGTGGTGTTTACAATATGCCAATGATCTATATCCTGGTACATGGCCCTGCAGAAACTTATCACGATGGCTCCGCTACCAAGCGCTTCAAGGCACACCCCGGAAAAACCTTCGTAGGAAGATGGGTGCAAAAAAACTATTGAGTGTTGCATTAGTTGTAATACCATTTCATGCGGCAGTTCGCCGGTAAGCACAATGTTATCCTGTAAATCGTATTTTGAAATAAGCGTCTTTAAATTTTCTTTTTCCGGTCCATCGCCAATCAGCATTGCTTTAACTGCTGGTCTTTCTTTTTTAATAGCAGCAACAATTCCGATAAACTGATCATATCGTTTTAATGCTATTAATGAACCTGCACCAAGAATATCAATATTTTTTTCTTTTGCTGCAGCAGCAAATTGCTTAACATCTACTCCGGAAGGAATTACGTGCAGTGGCTTTATCCCATGATTATTTTCAAATTCATCCTGCAAAAAATCTGATAGCGCTATTAACCTGTTGGGGTTTAACTGAACCCGCCGGGGATATTTATTTTCTTTCCTGGCATCCTGCCCAAACAGCCAGCAATAATGCCTGCAATTATATTTTCGTGCAAACCAATTGCCTGTTAAAGCACATTCGCCATACCAAAAACTTAAGACACCAGTTACTCTATTAGTTCGGTTAATACGTTTTAGTGTAACTTGTATTGAACGCCGGAGTAATAATTTGTGTACGCCTCTTTTGTTATGTCCGTTAAAACTAATTATCGTTGCACCGTACCAATTGTAGGTTGTTTTAGTAAATGGATAGTGAAAGCTGAGTACGATAATATTTGTTTTCGGGTATAGTTCTTTAAAATGTTTTACAAAACTTTGCTGCAATGGCAGGCAGGTAGTATCTGCCACAGACGAAGGAAAGCCCGGCGTAAGAATAATTAATGTGTCGTTTACACTATGCATCAAGCGAAATAGTTTTATTGCAATAAGAGAAGCTTTTTTTATCGTGGGTGATCATTACAACCAGTTTGCCTGCCTGTGCCAGTTGCCTGAAATGCTCCAGCAACAGATTGGTTCCTGCTTCATCTATTTCATTAAAAGGTTCATCCAGCAATATCACTTCGCTGTTTTTATACAAGGCCCTTGCTATGGCTACACGTTGCTGCTGGCCACCGCTGATATTGCTACCATTTTCTGTAATTATTTTTTCAAGGCCTTCAGGAAATCCAGCTGCAAGTTTTTCAAGCCCTGATATATTTAAGGCAGAGGTTAATTGCTCTTTATCATAATTTGCTTCTTCCAATGTAATGTTACGCAACAAGGTATCATGAATAAAGAATTTTTGTTGCCTTACATAAGCTACCGATGGCCAGCATTGCTGAATTGTTGCCGGTGCTGCTATTACATCATTAATCAGTATTTCACCGCCATTTACAGCAGGCAAAAAACCCAATATCAGGTTTAATATGGTTGTTTTCCCTTTGCCCGATTCTCCGGTAATACCCACAAAATCTCCTTTTTCTATGCTGAAAGAAATATTATTCAGCACCCGTTGTTGAGCATATTGAAAACTAATATTTTTAAATTCAATTTTTTGCAGGGTTTGTGCTTTATCAACTACACCTGCTGCATCATTTCCTTTTTTACGTGGCGTTAATTCATTCAATGTAAAATCATAGGCCTTCATTTGTCCGCTTACGTTAATCATTTTTACAATGCCTGGTATTATTTTATAAGCCGCCGCCATAAAAGCGCCAATGGTTATAAATGTGGCGCTGTCATCATTTCCCGTCCACTTTGCAATTACCACCATCACAAACAAACCAAGCACTGCAAATATTTCAATAATGCGGTTGGGCATGCCCTGCAATGCTATCGAATCAAATAAATGAGTACTGAATTGCTGGCGTGTGGTAACAAAGCGTTTCAGAAAAAATTCGTTACGGTTATAAATATTGCCTTCTACATAACCTTTCAATGCGTCTAACAGGTATTGCAATGATTGCTGGTTACTTTCCTGTATATTTTTTTTGGCAGCGGTTAATTTTCTTTTTATAAAATAAGCCACCACGATAACGGGTGGCAGTAATATCAGCAACAATAGCAGGAATAATTTTGCATTAAAAAGAACAATGGCAATAATCGTTATCAGTATAAGTGAGCATTGTGTGATGAGTTGCTGAATACCTGCAAGCATATACTGGCAATATTCAAAAGGCTGAAAACAAATAGTACGAATGTGTGCAGAAGAATCTTTATTAATAAATTCTTCGAAAGCGGCCTGCTGGTAGTTGATTAAGTTTTGTTGCGAAATACGGATGGCGACTTTACTGCTGAAAGTGTTGTAAGCTTTAGAAACAAGATAAGCGCTCCAGTTTTTAATGGCAAAAAAAATAACGAAGAGTGCAATGAAAAGTACGGAGTTTGCTTTTGCAATAGATGCCGGTAAAAAAGACAGGCTGCTTTTATGCCCGGGCTGCACATACAACTGGATGATCCATAATAATACTGCAAGGGAAAAGATATCAAGCAGGCTGATAAAAATATCCAGTAGTATTAAAATGCCAAATTGCTGCTGCTCTTTTTTTTTAAGAACCGATACAATATTTTTAAAAATGTACTTCACGGCCTGTATCCTTTTGTTTCTTTTTAAAATGTAAATAAAGGAAAGTGATTCATATCCCTGTCATTTTACAGATAGTGCGGTAGAGTATTACCACATCCAGTTTTAAAGTCCAGTGCCGTAAATAAAAAATATCCACGTCAATCCTGTCTTTCATTTTTTCAATGCTGTTGGCTGCTCCTTCTAAGCCCATTATTTGTGCAAGGCCGGTAATACCCGGCTTTACTTTTTCCCTGTAATTATAATAATGTATGGCTTCTTCAAATTGAATGCCTTCACTCAACATATGCGGCCTTGGGCCAATCACCGACATATCGCCCCACAGCACATTAAAAAATTGTGGCAGTTCATCAATAAATGTTTTGCGTATAAAGCGGCCCACTGGCGTAATCCTCGTATCATTTTCTGCAGCCGGTAAAATATCTGCCATAGCATTTACCTGCATAGAGCGGAATTTGATACAGGTAAATACAACACCATCTTTCTTGTTTCTTTTTTGCAGAAAAAAAACAGGGCCACGTGATGTGGCTTTTATTAATGCTGTCATTACAGGAATGAGCCATGATAATACACCCGCAATAACTATTAGTGATAAAGCAATATCAAAAGCCCTCTTGATAATACGATTGCCGGTTTTATCTAATGGTATTTGTATAAACCTTACGGCAGCTGTATTGGGGGGCGTAAAACCTTTGTATACTATTCTGTACAAATAATCCGTACCTACCCTGCCATAGTTTTTATTCAGGTAGGTGATCATTGCAGAATTATACTTTGCTATTGTTCTTTTAACAGGTTGATTAGTGGTAGCAGTGTTTCTGTTCATGCTGATTTATTCAACCTGATAAACGGTATACAGAGGCTTTAGGTTGCCTCTACCGGCTTGTTAAGAAAAATAAAAAGAAAAAATTTTCAGGGCCTGTTTTTAGCCTGAAAACCAATACCAGTAAGCATTTACACAAGCATATTTTATTTGTTAAAACGCTTTCACTTTTCCACAGAAAATAATAATGGCACGGTTTTGGAATCTCTGGCACATGTAACACGAAAGCAGCCCCGCAAAGGCAGGGACAAAAAAATTAAAAAATCTAAATCTTAATCTTTTAAAAATCTATTATTATGAGCACTACAAACTTTCCAACTCCTGATCAGGAGAAACAAGTAACAGCGCCAGCCAAGACTAACGCTGTAAAAAACGCAATCATTGGTGTATTAGCAGCAGGTGTATTAGGCATGGGCGGCTATATGGCTTACGACAAAACAAAAAATTCAGAAACCATACAGCAACAGCAAACACAAATTGCAAAAGTAACTGATGAAAAAAGCGATATCCAGACCAGCTTTGATGCGTCATTGGCAAGACTGGATTCAATGACTACTGCCAACAACGGATTAACCAGCAAGCTGGCTGATAAAAATGCAGAGATCACAAAAACTAAAAATGAGATCCGCAGTATCTTAAATAAGAAAAATGCCACTGCAAGTGAATTAGCAAGAGCTAAAACATTGATTGCATCTTTAAATGAAAAGATCACTACGCTTGAAGCTGATGTAGCAAGGTTAACAACAGAAAACCAAACTTTAAGTAATGATAAAGTAGTGTTGACCCAGGAAAAAGAAAAGTTAACTACTGACCTTACTGCTACTACAGAAGCAAAAGTAAACCTGGAAAAGAAAGTGGATGTTGCCTCTACATTAAATGCATCAAACATTGTAATTACCCCGGTAAATGTTAAAAGGAATGGTAAAGAAAAAGTGTCAACCACTGCAAAACGTGTAGACAAACTTTTAGTGAGCTTTGATGTTAACAACCGTATTGCTGAACCAGGTTCAACTGATGTATATGTTGTGGTTATTGGCCCTGATGGTCAACCCGTAACTACAGGTGCAGAAACATTTACTACCCGTGAAGATGGTGATAAAACTTACACCGCTAAATTACCGGTAGCTATTGAAACTGCTAAAAGCAAAAATGTAGAATTCGCTTTTGCTCCGGGCAGCAACTTTCAACAGGGAAGTTACAAGATCATGATCTACCAGAATGGTTTCTTAATTGGCCAGGGTGTTCGTGAATTGAAAAAAGGCGGACTATTCAGTTAATATAAATTTTATTCAGTACTCTCTTAAAGACATCAAAAAGCCCGGATTTAATAATCCGGGCTTTTTGTATTCACGGAATTGGTTTAGATGTTCAGGAGTTTAGAAAGTTTAGTACCTGGAGTATAGTCTACTTCTAAAATTTTATCCCTTTAATAAAAAAGGCATCCAGAATATAATTACTTACAAATCATGATCTCTTTCGTAATCATCCCGTCCTTCTATTCTGCTAATCCGGTAAAGCATTTCATCTTTAAGTACCGGGTCATCAGCATTACTCAATTCGTATATTACATCAACAGCCTCTTTTGTTCCAATTTGTCTTAAAGCATGTCCACATTGGTTAATGAATTGTCTTGTCCCTGTTCCGTATGATTCTAAATGCTTGTATTTATTTTGCATTGCTTTTTTTATAAATGGAATGCTTTTTACATTTGCCCTTCGTTGTAAATTATGTGCAATATTTTCGTATTGAGTGTGCCAGGGTTCCAAAATCAATTGGTGTACCAGGTCTATAAACTCATCGTTTTCTTCAAAAATCAACAATAGTGTTAGCCAATATTCTACCTCACCGGAGTTTTTTGATACGATGATGTCATCAAAAATATTTCTTACTAAAGCTGACTGCTGACTTTTGTTAGTCGCTATTTTGGAAATTATTTCCTCTCTTGATATTTTTCCCCTCCAACATTCTGATATTAAATTCTTTAAATCTTGTTGCATTTTAAATTAAAATTTAAACAATTTTTTTGTCTTCAAAATTGTCAGCCTGAATTTATTCTTAAAATTATAATTACCAAGGTACTCAAAAAACAAAACCCTTGTCCAATAAAAAAGCGGAAACATAAACTTAGACAAGTAAATGCGTTCCGCTTTATTGCGATTGCTATCTAACAAAAAACCTAACTGCTGAAAAGCTCTTATTGTTTCTTTGTCACTTTAACCCAATCCACCAGCATCTTGCTTTTGCCATTTTTAATAGCTTCAAAAGTGGTAGCCGGTAATCCGTAATAAGGTTCTTTTATACCGTTAATTTTAAAAGGATAAATACCTCCTACTGCAAAATTTAAAATGAGAAATTTAGGATTATCAAAAGCCCAGGGGCCAAAAAACTGCGCCATGGGTTTGGTTATTCTAAGCATGGGTACATCATCGTATTTAAACACCAGGCTATCCGGCGTCCAGTCTACTGCGTACACATGCCATTTAGTTACATCGTTGTTTGCAGGAAAATATAAACGGTTCACCAGGCCGGCATCTCCGCTATAGCCTTTGCCATGTACTGCAGCACTGGCCCAGTCTTTTTCGCCAATGTATTCCATGATATCTATCTCGCCGGTTTCGGGCCAGCCACCATTGCCCAGCATCCACCAGGCAGGCCATAAGCCAGCACCATCAGATAATTTTATTCTTGCCGCAACTGTACCGTAAGCCACTTCAAATTTGCTTTTGGTATTTATTCTTGCAGAGATAAAATCAAATTTTTGTCCGTCCCTGGTTACAAAGCCCGGTGTAAATTTTGGCTGAATCATTAATGCCCCATTTGCTGCACCTTCTGCAGCATCGCCTTTTACAAATGATAAGGTATTAGCAGAATCTACATAAGCCTGTAATTCATCATTAAAGTGCATGCCGGTGGTTTCTACATTCCATTTAGTGCTGTCTAATTTTGATCCGGAAAAATCATCAAAAAAAACAGCAGGCATATTTTGCGGATTATTTGCAGGCACATCAGCCGCAGCCGGTTTACATTGCACCAGCATCGTTGTACAACCTATTGCTAGAATAGCAGACGCAAAGAGGTTTTGTAACTGATTCATAAACAGTTTTTAAAAATTAGACAGAGATTTTAAAATTGGTAAGTAAGATCATTCCGAAGCATGGCTCCGGAATGACCTGTGGATTACTGGTACACCCTAATATAATCTACTTCCATTGCAGCACTGTTGAATGCAGGATCGATGGTACCACCAAAGTTACCACCCATGGCTACATTCAGAATGATGAAAAAGTTTTGATTGAATGGCAGGCTTGCTGTATTGGTAAATGTGTAAAACAACTGTGTGTCTACATAAAATTTAATGCTTGATGCCGACCACTCCAGGATATAGTTATGAAATGCGGTAGTGGCATCCGGAATAATAATAGTACTGCCATCACCGTTAGCACCCGAATGCCCCGGATGATGCAGCGTACCATAAATTTTATTCAGCTGGTTACCCACATGTTCCATAATATCAATTTCGCCACAGCCAGGCCATGGTGTGGTACCAATATTATTGCCCAGCATCCAGATAGCAGGCCATGTACCACCGCCTGCCGGCAGTTTTGCCCTTATCTCTATTTTCCCATACTTAAAAGAAAATTTATCTTTTGATAATAACCTGGCTGAAGTGTAATTGCTGCCGCTGTAGCTTTCTTTTTTTGCAGTGATCTTTAATACGCCGTTTATTACCACCGCATTTTCGGGCCTGCTGGTATAATACTCCTGTTCGTTGTTACCCCAGCCACCTGCACCGATATCGTACCCCCATTTGGCGCTGTTGGGTGCACCATCCGTATTAAATTCCTCTGACCATACAAGGCCTGGCGTACCGGCAACTACATTTACTGTAACCTGTATTGTTTTTTTCAACGTGCCTCCGGAATTACTGGTAGCCGTAACAGTCACTGTAAAAGTATTACTTCCCAAAAGGGTGTATTTATAAGTAGTGGTTCCTGTTGTAGTGGTGGTTATACCCCCGTCTCCAAATTCATAGGCGTAGGTAGCTGCATTATCTGCGGTAGCAGTAAACGCTACGTTGCCACTGCCATCTGTACTTGGCACACCCGTTACCACTAAATTAGTGGGTGCCGTTTGTGAAGGGCCGTTTGAACTTCCTTTTTTACAACTGCTTAAAATTAAAAACGAGCATAACAAAATCACTGAATTTTTTAAGTACCTCATATCGCTATTATTTAATTTTTAATTTTTGATACCATGCGTTACCATCAGCGCCTATATTACGCAGGCTAACGGTAGTAGAAGTTATCGATAAAATTTCATACGTAGTGCCACCGGTTCCAAAATTTATAATACCATTGCCCGGAACGGTAAATTGTATCCTGGTAGAATTAGCACTGGTAGATGTTGAAGTAGCATCCATAAACGCTAATTTTTTATTACCGCCGGTATTGATGGCATAACAACCATCACCACCGCTAAAACCATAAAATCCGGTAGCTGCTCCTATAGAAAAATTTTCGCCTTTATTATTCACCGCCATAAACACATTGTTATTGGCATCTTTAGAAAAAGTGATCTCATCATCATAAGCACAAGGTTCTCTTGTATTAGGTGGCGCTGCATACCAGATAGGAGAAAACTGATCGTTTGGCCCTACACCAAAATGGCCCGGTGCATTTTTATCTGTCATCCATACCTGGGAAGAGCCATTGGTTAAGGACTGCAGAATGTTTGCTGGTATTTCAAAAGCCACAAACACTTTTATTTTTTTACTGATGGTAGAAATGATACCTGCTGTACCTACTGCATTTACAGTAATGGTATAATCATAAGTGCCGGGGTTGGTGTATTTGTAGGTAATAGCGCCAGATGGTACCACCTGTGTTTTGCCATCGCCAAAATCTATATTGTATGTAATAGCGCTTGATGCTGTAGCTGTGATTACCACGGTGCCGCTGCCGTTTCCGTTAGGGTTTGCAGCATCAACGCCGGCAATCGCTGTTGTTAATGTTAAACCCGATGGAGATTTCAGATCTCCCAGTTTATACTCCGTTTTTTTGCAGGCAATAAATAAAATGCCTGTTGCAAAAAACATGAAAAGGAGCAATTTTATTTTTGTGATCATAATAATATTTTTTAAAAATTAATTAAGTGTGATGTCATCAAAATTAAAAGTGAAGTTTGCAGAGCCATCTCCCATAGTACCGTTATCAAAAATCAATACTATTTTCTGATAAGAGTTGGCGGTGTTGATGCCGCTAAAATCAAAGGTTAATAATTCCCATGCATTAGCAGTTGTTGTAGCCACTTCTTTTTCGTAACTGATACCACCATTGGTAAGATTCTCTACTTTTAAAAGAACCTTTGCACCCACTCTTGGTGAGTATACTTTCATTTTAAAAGTTTTGGTTACAGAAAAATTAATAGGGCTTGCTAAAGTGAGAAAACTTCCACCCCATGTTTGTCCTGCATTTTTAACCATCTTACCTACTTTGGCACTTGTATTAATACCACCGCTGTGTGGGTTGGCAATAACTGTTGCCACACCTCCGTCAAAATCGGTAAAAGCATATACCAATGTAGAAGATTCAAAATCTATGGGCAATCCAAGCCCTGCCACATTAACCGGCAGAAATTTTATATCATCCCAATAATATACTTTACCATTTCCTGCGGTATTAAAATCAAAGAAGATGGAAGCCATATCATAGTTATAGGCCAGATTTAAAGCAGCTGTACCGGTAGCCTGGTTAGCAAAATCAAACACCAATGTTTCCCATGCGTTGGCAACGGTAGTTAATTTTTCAGTTTCTACTGATTTGGTATTATCTGTACGGTCTTCTACTTTTAATCGTACAGGAAGGCCTGCAGCAGGTGAATACACTCTTACCGTCATTTGTGTAGCGGTTGCCGTAAAAGGAATTCTTGAAGTAAAGCCTGCGCCGATAGTTGTACCAGCCCATGTTTGTGATCCACTTGTTTTAGTGGTTTTCTTTACTTTGTTTGCGGCATTGCCCGGATCCACATCATCCACTGTAACGTTGCCGCCAAAATCGGTAACAGCATAGTTCACTAACGGATCATCAAAAGTTACCGGAAGGGTTAATAAACTTACCGGTAATTGATTGGTCAACCTGATATCATCAAACAAAAAAGTAAAGTTGGCAGAACCATCACCTACTGTTCCCAGATCAAAAATTAAAACCACTTTCTGGTAAGTGTTGGCGGTATTGATAGCACTGTAATTAAACACCAGGTCTTCCCAGGTATTAGCAACCGTAGTAGCTACTTCTTTTTCAAAACTAATACCGCTATTGGTAAGATTTTCTACTTTCAATAATACTTTAGCCCCTACTCTCGGAGAAAAAACTTTCATCCTGAAAACCTTATTCACAGAAAAATCAATGGGTGCACCTAATGCTATTAAGCTGCCGCCATAAACTTCCGGGGCATTCTTTACCATTTTACCCACTTTTGCACTGGTATTAATACCATTGATCTGTGGATTATTTATTTTGGTAACCACACCACCACCAAAATCGGTAAAGGCATAATTAACTGTTGGAGACTCAAAAGTTATTGGTAATAAAACGGGATCAACTATTGTAACCGGTTTAATTAATTGTGCTGTTGCTGCACCACCACTTAATGCCACTACTTTTACATTGTATGTACCAACAGCTGCATAAGTATGTGTAACCACATCGCCTTCTAAAAAAGATACCGGCACTTCATTAGGTACATCTCCAAAATACACTTTAAAGAAGGTTTCGTACAATGCCGTTGCCTTAACGCTGATCTTGTAATTGTTTGAAGGATCTACGGTTATTGTAAAATCCAGATTTTCCGGCGCCCTGAATGTTACAGTTAAAGATTTGGTTGTTTCGGTTATTTTACCGGTAACACTATGCCCTACAATTTTTACATTGTACACGCCTTCGGCATACACATGCTGTGTGTTTTTTCCGGGCAACACTTTTGCAGGAGTAGTAGTGGCATCGCCATAATAAATTTCATAAAAAGCCAGCCCTTCTCCGTTAGGCGTAATCGTTACCAGGCCGGTATTATCCTGCGTAATTTCAAACAATGCAGATAAAGCAGCTGGTGCAGTATCGGTTGCTAAAAAAGAAGTATCATCAATCACTTCCTTTTTACAGCTGATAACCACGGCCAGCAAAAAAGCAACACTGAAAAAATATTTTATTAGTTTCATAATCGTTAATTTTTAATGGTTGGTGATTAATAGCCGGGGTTTTGTTTTAAGCCGGAGATATCAATCTCTGTTTGAGGAATAGGAAATAATTCGTGTTTACCTGTTACAAATCCAGTGATTTTAGTAGCAGCCTGGCCGGTTCTAACCAAATCGAAAAAGCGATCGCCTTCCATTGCCAATTCTAATCTTCTTTCATCCCAGATGGCTTGTTTTAATGCAGTACCTGTTACCGTAATATCTTTACTGGCATCATTAACTGCAAATGCACGGCGGCGTACTTTATTTAAATAGAGTTGTGCTTTAGTATCGTTAGGTGCAGTTGCCCTGTTATTAGCTTCTGCAGCCATCAGCAATACTTCTGCATAACGGATGGTTCTGAAATTGTTCAGGTAATTCAATTCCACCTGGCCCGATGTTTCGCCTTTACGTGGTAAATACTTCTGGTTATATAAACCAGTATTTTTATAAGGTGCTACCTGGTAAGTGATTCCAAAAGCCGGGTTAGCATTTTTATAGGCTTCTATATCCAACACGGTTACTGCTTTTCTAATATCACCTGCTGTGTAAGCATTGGCAAGGTTTACAGTAGGTAAATTAGTACTCCAGCCTGCCGCATAAGGCATCGCATTGGAACCATTCAATCCCCTGATACCACATTGTTGTACCGAGTGATTGCCTTGTCCTCTTGTTACACCACCCCAGTTGTAATAAGGAGAAGTATTAGAGTATTGAATTTCAAAAACTGATTCAGGGCCGTTCTCTCCTGTTTGTAAAAAGATACTTCCAAAATCTGACACCAAACTAAACGGGCCGTTCACTACATTTTCTAACACCGTAGCAGCAGCATCAAATTTATTTTCGTACAATAATACTTTACCTAATAAAGCCTGTGCAGCATATTTAGTAACCCTGCCTTTTTCAATATTGGTAATGGGTAAAACAGCGATAGCACTGTTTAAGTCTGCTTCAATTTGTTTGTACACATCTGCTTTTGCGGAGCGTTGTAAAGTTTTTGATTCACTTAAGCCTAATCTTTTATCGGTAAACAATGGCACATCGCCAAAGAATCTTACCAAATGAAAATAATAGTAGGCACGTAAAAAATATACTTCGCCATACAGTGCATCTTTACCTACAAAATTTACCGCTTCTCCTGCTTTATTAGCGGCTTTGTATTGCGTCATGTAATTAGCCCTGTTAATACCTTCATAAGCAGCCTGCCATAATTCGGTAAGTGTAGAGTTTACTGGTGTTAAGGTATAGTCATCTATCTGCTGCAGCGATAATACATCCGACGCATTTTCGCCACCGCTTACGGCGTTATCAGATGCGATATCACCCACAGGCACTGCCTGGTTCAGCCATTGCATTGGCGTGTACACACTTACTGCCATGGTGCGGTAATCGCTTTCAGATTTTAAATAATCCAGGTCGGTAATTTTATATTCATCATGTGGGTTATAATCCACCCATTTTTTACAGGATGCCAGCGTGGTGATTAAAAAAACCAGGCTTAGTATTTTAATATTCTTCATTGTAAAATATTTTATTTGAAAAATTTATAGTTTAATATCAATACCTAAAGCGTAAGTCCTTGCCTGTGGATAAGCACCACGGTCAACACCGGTATCTAAAATGCCACCAGGTATCTCCGGATCAAATCCTGAGTACTTGGTAAATGTGTAAGCATTTTTTACCTGTGCGTATATACGTAACCTGCTCAGTATTTTTTTGGTTACTGATGATGGGAAAGTGTAACCCAATTGTATGTTTTTAATTTTTACAAAAGAACCATCTTCCACATAGCGGTCAGAAACACGGATATTACTATTAGCATCCGTAAATGAATAGCGTGGGTTTGTTGCATCATTGGTAGTACCTGCGCCTGTCCACCTTGCTAATACTGCCCTGTATTTATTAGAGTAGTTGGCATTTCTTTCGTAGGCCCTGTATATATCATTTCCTACAGAAGCATAAGTAAATGCGGTAAAATCAAAATTCTTATACTCCAGGTTTAAATTCCAGCCCATGGTGAAAGTTGGAAATGGATCACCAATTTTCGTCTGATCGTCAGCGTTAATTATACCATCACCATTCATATCAACAAAACGGATATCGCCTGGTTGTGCACCCGGTTGCGAAGCACCTTTAGTTAAATCTGCTGTGGTTTGAAACAAGCCATTGGTTCTGTAACCGTAGAAATAACCCGGTGTTTGTCCTTTTTCAAATACCGTTACATTTTGTGACTGGCCATTGAAATAACCACCGCCTCTTATTTTAGCTGTACCATCATCATTGGTAGCTGTAACTTCATTTTTAGCTGTAGTAAAAGTTAAAGAGGTATTTAACCTGATATTACGGTGAATAATTTCGTTATAAGCCAGTGTAAGATCTATACCACTGCTTTTGGTAGCACCGATATTAGCAGTAGGGATAGGCACTGTACCCAGGTATAAAGAGGCAGAAGGTGTAAATAACAAGCCATCCACTTTTTTCTGGAAATAATCTGCTGATAAAGAGAATTTCTTTTTATAGAAAGTCACATCAAAACCGGCATTGTATTGCAATTGTTTTTCCCATCTTAAAGCGTCATTGGCTGCAGAACCAACAGTAGCACCAGGATAAAAAACATTATTAAAAGTATAGCCATTGCTATTGGCAGTAGGGCCATAGCTTGATCCACCCGTTACGATACTTACAAATTGCGGATCTACATTTTCATTACCAATTGATCCGTAGCTACCTCTTATTTTCAGGTAGTCGATAAAATCAGAATGAAAGAAATCTTCTTTGGTAACCACCCAGCCCAATGAACCGGAAAAGAAGTTAGCGTATTTATTATCGATACCAAAAGCATAAGAACCATCACGGCGTGCAGTGAAAGATGCTAAATACTTATCCTGGTAATCGTAGTTGATCCTTCCAAAATAAGAAAGGTTTCTTCTGAAATACTGGTAATAATAACCGCTGAGTGCATTGGTATTGGTTGCAGTATTACTTCCGGTTGCTGCAGTAAAATCTGCAAACTCCCAGGAGTTAAAAGGTACATCCTGCCTGCTTGCACCGGCTGCATTACCCGAAATTTTACCTAAAGAAAAACCAAGAACGGTTTCAAAATTATGATCTCTTTTTACTTTAAAATTATAGTTGGCAAAACTTTCCCAGGTATAATTAAAGTTACTTACTTTATCATGCGATACACTGTTGTGTTTGCCTGTAACTGTTGAACCATCTGCGTTCATCGAATTATCTACATTACTGTTACCGTAGAATACCAATGGGTTAAAGCTTTTAGAATTACCATCGTATTTAGTATAACCAAAACGGGTAGACAGTTTTAAGCCCTTAATTATATCATATTGCAATTCAAACTTGCCATATAATTTATTACCGGCGTTTTTGTTATAGGTATTGTCCAGCTTTGTAAGCGGATTATAAATTTCTGATAACAATAAGTTACTGAAGCCGTATTTACCCACTGTGTTGGGTACATTATTATATACCGGTACAGTAGGATCAAAATTGAGCGCACTACCCAGTACACTGTTAAACGAATTTTCCTGTATGCCTTTACCATCGAGTATAACGCCGGTGGTATTTACAAGGAATTTTAATTTTGAAGTAAGATCAAAACTAAGATTAGCAGTAAAGTTGCCCCTGCTGTATAAAGACTTATCGTTTCCTCCAACAATACCGCCCTGGTTTAAATAACCGGCAGAAAGGAAGTAAGACATTTTTTCGCTGCCGCCACGTGCTGCTATATTGTGCGATTGCATGGCTGCAGTTTTAAAAATTTCATCCTGCCAGTTGGTACCTACACCAACTGTGGACAGGTTTTGAAAAATTAATGGGCCGCCTGCAGTAACACTACCTTCATTTATTATAGCTGCATATTCTGTTGCATTTAAAACACCGATCTTTTTAGCCACTTCCTGCATACCATAATTACTACTTGCAGTAATTTCTGTTTTTTGATTTTTTCTTCCGGTCTTAGTGGTAACCACAATAACGCCGTTGCCACCTTTTACACCATAAATGGCTGTAGTTGCCGCATCTTTTAATACGTTGATAGATTCAATATCGCTGGCATTAATAGAATTAAAATCAGTTAATGTTTGTGGTACACCGTCAATAATAACCACCGGATCGGTACCGGAAAAAGAAGGAATACCTCTTATTAATACGGTTGGTTTTGCACCTGGTGTACCGGCCGAAATCACTGTAACACCTGAAGCCCTGCCCTGCAAAGCTTCTTCCGCCCTTACCGGCCTCAATTTTTCTATATCTGCTGCTTTTACAGTAGAAATAGCACCGGATACTTTGGTCACTTTTTGAGTACCATAACCCACCACTACTACTTCATTCATGGTTTTGTTGGCTTCCTCCATCTGTATGTCGATGGGGCCTGCGCCATTTACTTTGTACCGTACCACATCCATTCCTGCGTAAGAAATAACCAATGTGGCTCCTTTTACAACTGAAATGGAAAAACTGCCTGCGGCATCTGTAACGGTGGAAGTGGTGCTGCCCTGCACCAGGATGGTGGCACTTGCCAGGGGCTCTCCTGTTGTTTTGTTTTTTACTTTTCCGGAGACGGAAATGTTTTGTGCAAAGGCCTGCTGAAAAATACAACAGGTGATAATGCCAATGCACAGCATGGTGAGTTTTAATTTCATAAGCAATCGTTTTAAGTAATGAAATAATTGTCTGTAAAAATATTCCTCACCCCTACAAATAAAAAATAAACAGCCACATCATTACTACATCACAAAACATAAATGCTTGATTTTAAGTGTATTTACACTACATCAATACTACATCAATCAATTTTATATACCTTCACTATTCAATTAACGATGCAGATATGAAAAAACTGCTACTCCTTGTTCTACTACCGCTTGCTGTACATAGTCAAAATACCATTGGCTTACCCGATGTTATTAATTATTCTAAACAACTGTATAGCGCCGGGCTACAAAACTGGGATATCAAACAGGATAAAAATGGTATTATATATGTAGCCAATAATGAGGGCTTATTAACCTACGATGGCAGAAGCTGGAACTTATATCCATTGCCCAATAAAACAATTGTACGATCGCTGGAGATTGGCCCTGATAATAAAATTTATGTGGGTGGACAGGATGAACTGGGTTATTTTACCCCGGGCAATAACGGGCGGCTGCATTACAGTTCTCTTACGCAGTTTATACCGGCTAAAGACAAAATTTTTGGCGATGTGTGGGACATCATTGCTTTTAATAAGAATGTGTTTTTTCGCTCCAGCAATAAAATTTTCAAATTTGCCAACGAGGCAGTGGCCACTTATTATGCTCCGCTGGAATGGTCTTTTTTAGGAACCTGCAATGGCCACCTGTATGCACACGACCACAAAACCGGTTTAATGATATTTGAAAATGAAGCCTGGTCTCCATTGCCTGTAAAAGCTGCTTTTCCTATTTCAGATCCTGTTACCAATATTTTACCGCTTAATAAAGACAGTGCCCTGGTAACTACTTTAAAAGATGGTGTCTTTATTTTAACCAGTACTACATTAACACAGCTGCCTTCTGTCAATAACCAGTTTTTTGCAACCGAAAGGATATATGCAGCAACTGCTGTAAATAATGAATGGATGGCATTAGCTACCAGCAACAGTGGTGTATACATTATTGATCTGAAAGGAAATATCATTCAGCATTTTTCAGGCAAAGAAGGTTTGCAGAATAATAATGTGCTGAGTATTTTTTTAGACCGGCAAAGTAATTTGTGGCTGGGACTGGATAATGGCATCGATTTTATTGCTTACAACAGTGCCATCAAACAAATTAATCCGGTATTACAAAACGGGTCTGGTTACACCACACTTATTCATGATAATACTTTGTACGCAGGCACCAGTAATGGTTTATATAGTGTGCCCCTGCAACCTATGAAAGACCTCAGCTTCAGTAAGGGGAATTTTATACCGGTTGTTAATGCCAAGGCACAAACCTGGGGCTTAGCTGAAATTAATAACCAGTTATTATTAGGCAATCACGAAGGGGCTTTTGTAATAAACAATAATACGGCACAGGTAATTTCCACTAATCCCGGTTATTGGAACTTTGTGCCGATGTCCAATACATTTCCTTCAGCCCAAATAATTGCAGGCAATTATAAAGGTTTGTTCTTTTTTGATTTTAATAACGGGCAGTTTACACAATCCGGCAAGGTAACAGGCTTTGATGAATCATCGAGATTTGTTGCGCTGGATAAATATGACAACACCTGGGTATCGCATCCATACCATGGTGTATACAGGATCATTAAAAATACTGATGGCTCTTATAAAACTGTTTTGTACACCGACAAACAAGGCCTGCCTTCTACATTAAACAACCATATTTATAAAATTAAAAATGAAGTGGTGGTGGCTGCAGAAAAAGGTGTTTTTATATATAACCGTGATAAAGATATTTTTGAGCCTTCCCCGTTTTATAACAAATTACTGGGTAATCAAAGTATACGTTACCTTAAAGAAGATAAGGAAGGCAATGTTTGGTTTATCCATGAAAAAACACTGGGTGTTATTGATTTTTCTGCAAAGGAACCTGCAATTATTTATCTTCCCGAGTTAAGCAACAAAATGCTCAGTGGTTTTGAATTTATTTATCCTGTTGATGCTAATAATATTTTCCTGGGCGGAGAGAAAGGATTTTTTCATATCAACTACGAAAAGTATAAGAAAAACCTGCCCGACCTGCAGGTACAGATAAGAGCCGTAAGAATTATCAATAAAACAGACAGTCTTTTGTTTGGTGGTTATTTTAAAGAGGTTAACGAAAAACAAATACAGGATGCAGCTGCTATTCCACAGGTAAAAGATGGCTGGAAAACGATTCGTTTTGAATTTTCTCCTTCGCTTTTCGGTTACCAGTCAAATTTAGAATACAGTTACAGGATAAAAGGTTTTGATAATAACTGGAGCGACTGGACGCAGCGGACAGAAAAAGAATACACCAATTTACCTGCTGGCAGTTATACTTTTGAAGTAAAGGTAAGAAGCAACCTGGGCAATGAATCTGAAGCGGCTTTTTATACCTTTAAAATATTGCCGCCCTGGTACCAAACCATCTGGGCTAAAATTATTTACCTGCTGCTTTTTTTGGCGGCCTTACTGGCATTGTATAAATGGCAACAGAAAAAATTTAACCTGCAACAGGCAAAATATGAAGAAGAGCAAAAGCAGTTACGCTATATTCACGACCTGGAGTTGAGCAAGACCGAAAGTGAAATTGTTGCCCTGCGAAATGAAAACCTGGAAGCCGATATCAATTTTAAAAATTCTGAACTGGCTTCTTCAGCCATGCACCTGGTTAAAAAAGGAGAATTACTTACAAAGATCAGGGAAGGCCTTACTCATATTATGAAGGTGATTGATAACCCGGTTGCTAATGGAGAAATTAAGAAACTGATAAAAACCCTGGGCGAGGATGATAATATTGATAAAGAGTGGGAAAATTTTACCAAACACTTTGATAAGGTACACAGTGATTTTGTAGCCAGCCTTAAAGAAAAACATGCTACCATTACCGGCAATGAATTAAAACTTTGTGCTTATTTAAGAATGAATTTATCTACCAAAGAAATTGCACAGCTGATGAATATATCTGTACGTGGTGTGGAGATCAGCAGGTACCGGTTGCGTAAAAAATTAGGTATTGCTTCAGAAACAAACCTGTTTGATTATTTGATGAGTATCAACAATAATGCTGATAAACCACAATAACCCATTTTATTTTTCGATCAATAATTTGTGAAACCTTTTCAGCTCTTCGGTTTCTGTTACAGCAAATGGTTTGTTACTATCGTAATTAGCTTTAAAGAATAATACCCTTTTATGTTGCGGATATTTTTCAAGAATGGCAGTTATCAGTTTCCCTGTGGCTTCATCTTTTATAAAAGCCGGTGTGGGCTGCGGCAATGGCGATTTGTATCTTGTTGGCTTTTTTAAAATAATGGCCTGCAAGGTAGCTAGTTTGCCTTCTGTAATGGTATTCACTTTTGATGCTTTATGA
Source organism: Ferruginibacter sp. SUN106 (assembly GCF_050611765.1). Lineage (NCBI taxonomy): Bacteria > Pseudomonadati > Bacteroidota > Chitinophagia > Chitinophagales > Chitinophagaceae > Ferruginibacter > Ferruginibacter sp. SUN106. The sequence continues at coordinate 445,092 of NZ_JBODJC010000005.1, read as the reverse complement.
TAAAGCCCTTCCAGCTGTTTTTTACTCAATCCTCCTCTTTCCTGGTATTGCTGCAATAAGCTGGCTGTAAAAGTAGATGTAGGATTGGCTGCAAGCGTTTCCTTCAACACATCTAAAATAACATCTACATCCGGCTTTTTTCTTTCCATAATTTTAAAAGTAATAAAACTTACTTGTATTCATGCAAATAAAAAGCCTTCCTGGTTGTTTACCAAAAAGGCTTAGGTTGTATTAACATTAAACTAAAATTATCCGGCGATACTCTTGCTGGAAAAACTGTTGTTTCCCAGTTCCACCACTTTTGCACGTGGCATATTTTCTTCGGCCTGTTGTAATAATTGTTCTTTTATTAACGGGTCGGTTAATCCTGCAATAGCACAGGCTTTGTCAAAATTAGTATGCATACCGTAAGATTCTAAAATCGGTGATACATCTTTAAATTCAGGAAAAGCAGTGAATTTTTTTACAAAATAATAAGTTTTGTAATCCAGCAATTTGGTGTAAGCAGTGTAAAAAGTTTCCATAATTAGTATATTTTAGGTGACGTATTTATTGTGCTGTCTTTGGTGGTGGCGTCACGTATAAATGCATACGCAAAAACCAAACACCCGGTTTTAAAAGGACGATACAATAAGTAAATGGATCTAAAATGTACTCAGGGAAATAATTGTTCAATAATTATTAAGTCCTAAATAACTATAGCTATTCAGAGGATTGGAAACGAATTTCGGCTTTGACTTGGGAGATTGGATACGGTTTAATCAGGAAGGATAAATGGGTCGGTCAGGGGTAATAAGCTGGCGTAAAAGTACAACTCATATTTTACAATTACAAGATTTGTGGAGAACTATTCTGCTGAAAATACACTGCGTAAATACACCTGGTACATTCACTATTTTCATAAAATACCTCATTATCATATAGTTAAAATGATTTTCTTTGCAAATCAATGGCATTATTCATTACATCATTAAATTCTGGCAGCAACGGCAACTGCTATTATGTTGGCAACAGCAACGAAGCGGTACTGGTAGATGTGGGCATTTCGTGCAGGGAAACTGAAAAACGCATGAAGCAATTGGAGCTGGATATGAAAAAGGTAAAAGCCATTTTTATATCGCACGAACATGGTGATCATATTAAAGGCGTTTCTGTATTAGCTAATAAATATAAAATACCCGTTTTCATTACCAGCATAACGGCAAAGCATGGCCCAAGATTGATCGGCCACCTGGCTAAAGCTTTTAAAGCTGATGAACCGGTACAGGTGGGTAATTTATTCATTACCGCTTTTACAAAATCTCATGATGCTGCAGATCCACATAGTTTTATTATAAGCCACAATAATGTAACGGTTGGTGTGTTTACTGATATTGGTAAAGTTTGTAAACAGGTGGTTCATTATTTTAAACAATGCCATGCAGTTTTTTTAGAAACCAACTATGATGAGGAGTTATTAGAAAACGGAAAGTATCCGCTGCAGTTAAAAAACCGTATCCGCGGTGGTGAAGGCCATTTAAGTAATAAAGAAGCGCTGGAACTATTTACCACACACCGGCCTCCTTTTATGACGCATCTTATATTGACACATTTATCTAAAGAAAATAATACTCCTGCATTAGCTGAACAATTATTTACAAAACATGCCAATGGTGTAACAATTATTGTTGCATCACGTTACGAAGCCACCGATATTTATACGATTACAGCAACAGGAAAGGAAGAAGATAAAGTAGCTTTTTTAAAGCCGATGCAACTGGCATTGTTTCAATAAACAACCTCTATACCGAAATAATTTTCGGTATTAATCGAAAAAATATTTTCAATATACCAATACTTACCTGCACAATTCCTGTATAATCCCTGCCTGTGCAGGATACATTTTTACCAGTGCATTTGCATCTGCCAACTCAAAATCTGCAAAGTCAAACCCGGGTGCTACGGTACAACCTACAAAGGAAAACCGGCTTTCGGGTGCCGGAAGGCTGGCAAACCAGCAATTGGCTGGAACCACAAACTGAAACAATTCCCCATTGGTAAAATCGCTCCCCAGCTTAATAATATCAAGTTTGCCATCCTGCTGAATGATAAACACCAGGAGCGGATCGCCGCTATAAAAGTGCCAGCACTCATCGCTTTTTATCCTGTGAAAAGCTGAAAAATTGCCCGCCTCTAATAAAAAATAAATAGCAGTTGAAAACGCCCTGTCGCCTGAAAAGCCTTGTGGCAGTGCATTTGACGGAATCAGTTCTTTGCTTTTATAAGTTTCTTTATACCAGCCGCCTTCGGGATGAGCCTGTAAATTGTATTGCCGAATTAATTGCTGCACTATTACCATAGCCAATTTTTATGTACCGGAAAGATAGCAAAAGGGTTTAAAAAACGGTGCAATTTTAAGCCTTACTGATCTTTAAAAATACCAATGAAAAATGCCCAAATCCCCCTGTTATTAACAATGTGAAAAATGGGGAAATATTTTTAACTAAATGTGATTGTTCTACCATTGGAAATAAGCTATATTTGATACAGTAAATAATTACTACATACTCATTAACATTCTAAAAATTAAAAAATGGCAACAAAAAAAACAGTAAAGAAAGCCGCACCAAAAAAAGCAGCAGCTAAAAAGGCAGCACCGAAAAAAGCAGCACCAAAGAAAGCAGCACCAAAAAAAGCAGCACCAAAAAAAGTTGCTAAAAAGAAATCTGCACGTAAACCATCTGCAGCATTTATGAAACCACTTACACCAAGTGCTGACTTAGCAGCTATTGTAGGAAGCAAAGGATTACCTCGTACAGAAGTGGTAAAAAAACTTTGGGTTTATATCAAAGCTAATAAACTGCAGGATTCAAAAAACAAACGCAATATTAATGCAGATGCTAAACTTAAACCAATCTTTGGTGGTAAAGCCCAGGTATCAATGTTTGATATGGCTAAGCTTATTTCAAAACACTTGAAATAATAAAAAGATTACAACAATAACGGGCATCAATAGGTGCCCTTTTTTTATGCCTGAAATTTAATTTTTTACCCGTGTGAGCCCAGTCATTGGCTGCTTTTACAACAGCAGTTTTTTGAAATCCTGCATTGCTGTTGACACTGGTATTAAAGTAATACCCTTCTGCAGTCTTTGTAATTTTTTGTTTACTCATCTCTTGTTCTGCTGTAAGGCTTTTGGGGTTATGATTTAACTCCATCATCGTAAGTACAGGCAAGGCTGCAATAGCTGTAAATACCTGTAATGCAAATTTTAATTTTTCCATTTTTTTAAGTTTATGATTTTTTATTTTTTTCATGCTGCAAAGGTGAAAAGAAAACGGCGCTATTAAAATGCAAGCATGCGCCAAGTGTAATTTTACACGAATGAAATGTTATGTTTTTAATAGTTTAATACCACACAAAAAACCGGTTCAAATAATTGAACCGGTTACATTTCACCTCCAAAAATCCCAACCTGTAAAATTGTTCTGTTTAGTTAATTTCCTTTAACCATTCTGTTACAAATGCCCTTGCCGGTTCCACTACTTCTTTACCTGCACGAAAAGCCATTTTCCAATAGTAGCCTTTATTTTTTTCGTAAGCAGGGTTTACAAATACCTTCCTGTTATTCTTCAAAGCCAGTTCAGCACCAAAATCAATATCTTTTGTTTCTTCTAAAAATTTATTCAACCGCTGCTTTACAAAAAGTAAATGATTAGTTGGGTATGTTGCTTCCCATTGCTGCAAACTTTGTTCATTAGATTGCTGGTTAGATTTTACAAGCTGCGGATAGTTCTTTGTATAATTGGCAATTGTTTTATTGTTGGGATCTTCTGCTTCTTTTAATTGCTTTCTGCTTTCAGCCAATACATTTTCAAAAATGGATTTTATACTGGCATCGGCTTTTTTTAAACTGGCTTCAGTTTCTGCAATACTTTTTTTGTACATATCAATCGTCTCCTTCCGCATTTCTTCGGGTGTTTGTACTTTATTTTCTTTAGGTTTATAATTGGCTTTTAAAGCTGCATATTCCTTTTTAAAAGCTTCGGTATTTACATATTTCTTGGTATAAGCCAACAGGTCTTTTGCAATTGCCGAGCGGTTGCCAATGGCTATATTGGCTGTATTTTTTACACCATAAGCATTCATGTAGCCACCAAGTATACTGTTGGTTATTTTTTTATCGGCTTCGGTTTTCGAAATACCCAGTTGTTTTAAAAACTCTTCATTCATTTTATCTATAGTAAATGAGAAGAGAATTAAGCTGATGATGGCGACTATAAAAGTTATGATGCAGATCCTGAGCACCGTAACCAGGCCATGTAAAGATGTTTTTTGCATGATAGAAAAAATCTTTGATTTATGATTTGTGATTTATGAAATTGTTATTTATTTATGCCAGCATTGCGCCTTCTGTAATAGTTTCCTGCACCTGCTGCCAGCGGGGTGCATTCAGTTCCTGTTCGGCTGTTTGCATCAGCGATTGAAATACAAAATCGGGTGCATTGTTTTTTACCTCTTTGAGCCAGCCGGTAATTTCGTTGTTGTTTAACCCACGCATCATCCAGCGGCTGAACTGCGCCACGTGTTGCGGTGGTATGCTTGCCACAATTTTTTGTGTAATGCCATGTAATTCTATATCAGTATAACTTTTCCACAAGGCTTTATTAATGATGTCTTCTTCCTTAGCCATATGCTTTAAATTGAAGATCATAAACTCAATAAAGGATTGTGTAATAGCATCACCGGTAATTATTTTATCATCTGATGAAACAGTATGCCCAAAAGCAGTTAATAAACCTCTGAGGCGTTGGCCTAAAGCATGATCCTCTTCATGTTCCTTTTCAAATGCATTCACCAATGCTGGCTCAGTATGTTCAATAGCGGTAAACACCATCGTGTCTTCGGTATGAGCATGTTTATCAAATAAATCAATTGTTTGCCCTAATAGTGTAAGCGAATTTTCTGCTTCTTCTGTATTATTAAAATCTGTTTGTTGCAGGCATAATGCAGTTTCATAAAGCATGGCCCTTAAGCCCTTATGTACCTGTCCGAAAATGTTGTATCGGGTCATAAAATAAAATTTAGTTGTGATTAAATATTTATACAAATCTCCTTTGTATTTGATGCTTAGTAAAGGCCGTGGTGCATGAGTTGATTAAAGAAGTGCATGAAGTGCTGTAACCGGGCCACTGTTATTTTTAAAAACAAAAAACCTGCATGCCTTACGGGGCATACAGGTTGTAACTGATAAAACCGTTTTGTAAAAACTAACAAATCCGGGTACGGTAATCTAGCTATGATGCCTGTCTTAAAACAAATCCTTCCAATATAATATTCGTTACGCCATTTGATTTTTCTATACGCATCCTGGTAGGGTAATAACCTGCTTTTTGATATTTTGCCGGTTGCGGAACCGCTCTTTCAAAACTGGTAGTAGCTTTTAAAAAGTCCAGGGTAATCATTGGTTCTAAAAATTTCAGTTTAGCATCGTAAGAACCATAAATAAATGTTTGTGTAAATAATTGCCCGTTTAATTCAGGTGAAGTAACATCTACATAATGTTTACCCATTGCCGGTACAGGATCTACGCCTATGTAATTTGCAGGAAGATAGTCTGCAGGAAGGCTTGCATCGAGCTTAACCGGGTCAAGATAGGTGGCAGTTTCTTCAGGGCTTGCCATATAAAAATGAAAATCAAAATGTGGTTTATCATAAATACCCACAGGAGGATGTCCATCAGGATTCCAGTCGAGCCCCACGTAATTAAAAATAGTAGCTGCCGCTTTGGGATGAAATTTCAATACCACATTATTATCGTGATGGTGTTCACCACCGGTAGTACCGGTACCAACCGCTACACTGTTTAATGCGGCATCATCAATACTCAGAGCCATACGTTCCGGATTGCCATCATTGTTTAGTTGAATCCATGTCCATGCTTTACCATGGTACACAGCAGTTTCCGGGCCTTTATAAATGCCGGCGGCTTTTTCATCATTTTTTTTGCAGGAGGTAAATAATGCCCCGGCAGTAATTGCTAAAAGAAATAATTTTTTCATGTCTACAATTTAATTTTTGTTTTGAATTAATGCTGCAAAGTTGGTGTAATACGGCGGCGCATACCAGGGTATGATGTATCAATTGCAGTTTATGTGTGGTGAAGCGTGAGACGTGAGTGGTGAAACGTGAATGGAAACGATAGGATTTAAAATGTGCACTTTCACGTCGCACTATTCACGCCTTACGAATATATTTTTTGTGCCAGCTGATTCGCTTTTTCCCTGCTGATAATATTATGTTGCATTAGTTGTGCCACATATTTTGTACAAAGTTCATTGGCTTTATATTGTTCAAATTCTTTACTCAGCTTTTCAACATTAGTTTTATATATCGTATTGGTAATAACCTGCTCTACAGCTTTTATTATTTGTACAGGTGTTGGGGTTTCTGTCTTTAAATTAATCCCATATTTAAAATACCCTACTCTTGCACAAATTTCATTTTTGCCTTCGTGCACGCCTGCAACCACCATGGGCAATTTATTTTCAATACTTAACATTACGCCCCCATAACCACCGTTTGTAATATATACACTGGCGTAAGGCATTACATCTGCAAACGGAATAAAGTCTTCGATAATTATGTTGGGATAATTATACTGGCTTCTCAATTCTTTGGTCTGCGATCCACCCGTAGTACATATTACCAATGTATCTGTATTTTTAAATGCTTCCAGTGCAGGTACAATTATTTTAGTGGCGTCTTTTTCTACAGTTCCCTGTGTTACCAGTACAATTTTTTTGTACTGCGCCAATCTTTTATCGTACCAGAAATCATCATTCTGTTTATTGCTGTAAGGTAACAGCGGGCCTATAAAACGGATATTTTTACTAAGATCACTTCTATAGTATTCAAAACCAGGTGTGCCGCTTTGTAATATAAGATCTGCTTTGTGGCTTAACAGGTCAAAAAGAAAAATATTATTGTGTTCAATATTATAGTCATCTAAAATGCGGTGCAATTGCCTGTTGGGTTTTTTAATAAATATATTTTTAACCAGCCATCTCAATACGGATTGTTTTATTTTGCCTGGCAAAGATTTAGCAGGCACCATACCAAGCCCGTTGGGTGCAAGGTCTTTTGAACTTTCAATTAAAGGCAGCACCCCAATTGATATTACAGGTACTTTGAGTAATTCTTTTATAAAAATACTTCCTGTAAAAGCTACATCGCAGATCAGCAGATCGAAAGGAAATGTTTTATGAATGATGCTCATTTCCTCAAAATACAAAGGCCCTCTTTTGATAAAAAAATGTTCCAGGTCAAAATTGAGTTTCTTAATAGTGCTTTTTATTTTTTCTCTCCCCGGAAAAGCCTCCGCTAAATCATCTGTGGTAATATCCAGTGCCTTACCAAATTGGTAAAATGGCATTTGCAATTGTTGTAGTTTGGGCTGGTATTTTGAAGCAGCATACCACCTTACATCATATCCTTGCTGTTGTAAATGTTTTGCCAAACCGGTAAGCGGATTAAAATGTCCGTCGGCCGGCACACAGGTAAATAATATTTTTTTCATGGTTATATTTTTATTGTGTTTCAAAATTGCAAACCAATTAATAACCTGTAAAGCCATACTGCCGTGGATTGACAAAACTGGTTGTTGAATTGATACAAAATGCAGGTAAACAGGCGCTGCAGAAAAGTCAGCAACAGCTCGCTGAAAACGGCCCTTCATCCATATCATCGCTTCAAAACGCCTGTATAAAATGTGCCCTTAATACATTTCATACAGGCTTTTTCTCAATTCATACACCATTAACACAATTGATACCCTGAAAGCAGGTGCTTTTGCCTAAATTTTATAATTTACAGCATGGCATTAAAGCGATATAGTAAAAAGGAGCCGTTGGTATTTGTGTGGGTAATGCTGCCATACATTATCTTCCTTAATCTATTGATGTTTGGTTCCTGCATTTTTGATTCTCCTGCATTATTTGGCAAAAGTTTTTTATTCTCTGGGATATTCATATTTGTCATCTATTTTTTCTTTGGCCTTGTAGCCACATTTATTCAAAAAAGGTTTGCCACTGCCGGGGAATTGTTCAGGCGCATTGCCATCATGCTGCCTGTATTTTACCTGATGAATTGTATTGCGATTACCGCCCTTTTTTATTTGCACAGTAAACTGCAATTGTTAGCCTGTACACCCAAAACAGATATGCTGCTATGGTGCATCATTTATGCCTGCCTGATGAGTACCATTATTACTTTTATTAATGAGGGCGTTGCCAACTGGGAAGCATGGAAGGCTTCTATTACCGAAACAGAAAAAATTAAAAATGTATACCAGCGCAGTAAAGTGCTGGGTTTAAAAGGGCAGATCAACCCTCATTTTTTATTCAATTGTTTCAATACTTTATCCGGATTGATACAGGAAGATGAAAACAAAGCAGAAATTTTTTTAGATGAAATGACCAGGGTGCACCGGTATCTTTTAAGAAGTGATGATGAATTACTGGTGTCATTGGATATGGAAATAAAATTTGCAAGCTCCTACCTGTACCTTGCTAAAGAACGTTTTGGAGAAGCTATTACTGTTTCCATTTCTATCGGGGCCGATGCATTGGAAAAAAAATTACCGCCACTTAGTATGCAGGTGATCTTAGAAAATATTATTTACACTAACGCATTAAGTAAAACTAATCCGCTCAGCATTACTATTACTTCCACCAATAATAATGAATTATCGATTGTAAATACAATGCATGAAAAAACTGTAGTACAAAACTATGGTGTGGATGATGGCCTGGATAACCTGCTGAACAAATACAAAATACTAAATGCCGGTAACATTATTATAAATGAAAAAGAGGGTAAAAGATTTTTTTTACTCCCCTTGTTTGATAAAAAGGAGGCCCAAGCATGAAACTGGTAAAACCACCCAAAATACAGGTCTGTAGTTTCTGGCTGTCAATGCCTTTCATTGTATTGGCTTTGATGTATATTATGTATGACGAAAGAATATGGGCCGAATGGAAAATATGGGCTGTTACTTTTCCACTCATTTATATAATTGGTTTTTTCTCCTGGTATTCTCATTCGCAATATGATCATTTTCTTAAATCAAGATTTCCTTCGTTACAATTAACCGGTAAAAGAGTTTTATTTAAGTTACTGGTGAACCTGTTTATCATGACGCCATCGGTGCTGCTTATTTTCTTTGTATTTCATCACTTTAATATTTTAGGTTACCAGATACAGGATGGCGATTTAAAATATGGTTATTTAGTGGGCCTTGCGGTAAACCTGGTTTTTGAAACTTTATGGGAAGTAATTTATATCATCGAAAAATACAAAGAAGCAACCGCAGAAAAAGACATGCTGGAGCAATTGCAATTACAGCAGGAGTTTGATGGACTGAAACAAAAAGTAAATCCGCATTTTTTATTCAACTGCTTTAATACTTTATCAGCCCTGATAGCCGAGGATAAAGACAAAGCTGAAAAATTTTTAGACGAACTGAGTAAAGTATATCGCTACCTGCTGCGGAAAAATAACGATAGCATGAATACATTGGAAAGCGAGATAAAATTTATTCAAAGCTACTTCCAGTTATTAAAAACCAGGCACGGAGAGGCGGTAGATTTACAGGTGGAAGTAGATAAACAGTACGGTAATTACCTGTTGCCCTCGTTGAGTTTACAAATGTTGCTGGAAAATGCAGTAAAGCACAATGCCCTTTCAAAAAACAAACCCCTTACCATTGAAATATTTACCACCACCGGTAATAAATTAGTAGTAAATAATAACCTGCAGCGCCGCACCATTAAAGCACCCAGTAATAAAGTAGGGTTGGATAATATCAAAACAAAGTATGAGCTGCTGCACCTGAAAGGTTTCCAGGTAATGGAAGATGGAAAGAATTTTACTGTGGTATTGCCATTAATATGGAACAACACAACGGAAAACAACAAAGTGTAAACAAGTACTTCAAAATATATTTATAAAAATAAAACTGTTGTTATGCAAATTTTAATTGTAGAAGATGAAGAACTGGCAGTAAAAAAACTGCAGAAAACATTATTGTCTGTAAGTACTTCGGCAACTATTGCCGGTGTTACTGATAGTATAAAAAGTACTGTAGAATGGTTGCAGGAAAATCCGCAACCCGATCTGATACTAATGGATATTGAATTAGCCGATGGCCAGAGTTTTGAAATATTTAATCTTACCGAAGTAAAAAGCCCGGTGATATTCACCACCTCGTATGATGAATATGCACTTAAAGCTTTTAAAGTAAACAGCGTGGATTATTTATTAAAGCCGATACAAAAAGAAGAATTGCAGGCAGCACTAACTAAGTTTCAAAAAATAAAAGGCAACAGCAATGCCGATATTAATATTGAGGTTTTAGTAAAAGAACTACAACAAAAATTACAGCCTAAAGAATACCGCAAACGATTTTTGGTAAAGCACGGGCAAAAATTAGTATCGGTAGAGATTGACGAAATTGCTTATTTCTACAGTGATGGCAGGTTGAACTTTTTTAAAACACAGGACAACAAAAAATTTGTGGTAGATTATACTATGGATGAACTGGAAGATATGCTGGAGCCGGAAAAATATTTCCGTATCAGCCGCTCCTTTTATGTATCGGTAAACAGCATTGATAAAATTGACGATTATTTTGGTAATCGTTTGATCTTACAGTTAAAACCAGCCGTAGATAAAGAAGCATTGGTAAGCAGGGAAAAAGTAACCGACTTTAAAAAATGGATGGGTAAATAATTTATTGCACCGGAATTGCTAATTCAATAATTGATCTTGTTTTTTGCAGCTGTACATTCAGTACGGCATTCACTTCTTTCAATTTATCAGCCAGTTCCTGGCGTTGCAACAGGTTATTTAATTGCAGCATATCGGTATTACTGCTATCAAAATCCAATGTGTAGGTAAGGTTAGGTTTTTTAAATCCTATATAAAAGCGGCAATCAGCAGCACCTGTTCTTACAATATTTGTACTGCCCCCTCTTAATAACCAAAATACATTCTGGCGCAGTTCCATATTTAATTTTAATGTTGTTACTTTTTCATCTACCAATAAATCTATTGCAACGCCGTAACGATTTCGCAGCGCATCTATATGTTCCCTGATACGCTCAATAGTTTTTTGCATACTGTCGTTGTCCGGGCTAATACCCCACAACATATCATCCATAGCAATAATCATCTGCTGGCTTTTACCATGTATCTGCTGAATATATTCTTTTGATTTTTCAATATCCTTATCTGCCTTCAGTTTTGCCATCTCACTTAAAATATTGATATTGTTGAGTGCAGTGTTTACCTCCTGGTGTAATTTATCTGCAATATCGGTTCGCATTTTCTGTATAACTGCATTACGTTTTGTACGCTGCCTGTCTAACCAGAACAATAAGCCCATTACCAGCAATGTAAGTACACTGTAAAACCACCAGGTTTTCCAGAATGGAGCATTTACAATAATAACAAGGCGTGTTACTTTACTGGATTCCACACCATCTTCATTCATGGACTTCATTAAAAAAGTATAGCTGCCGGGAGGCAGGTAATTATATACTGCCTGGTTATTTTTATCTGAAATCACCCAACTTTTATCAAGTCCTTCCAGTTTATATTTTATCAGCGAAGCATTGTTATATAGCAGGGAAGAAAATTCAATAACCAGCGAGTTCTGATCATATCCCAGTTCTATTTTTTTTAATTGCAGCAGCGAATCCAGTAACAAAGATTTGTTCATCACTTTAAAGTCGGTTATACTAACCCATGGAAAAACGGGCCGTACCTGGATACGCAAAGGATCGAACACAATAAAATGATTGGTGGAACCAAAGATCATCCTGCCATCTGGCATTACATAAGAAGCAGCCTGGATAAAACATTCGTTTTCTATTCCATCGGCACGGTTAAAATTTACAAATATTCCTTTTTGAATATTGATACGGTACAAACCATTAGTAGTAGTCATCCATACAAAACCATTTTTGTCTTTTTCAAGAGAGGAGATATAACCTGAAATAAATTCAGGTCTTCCTACCAAAGCAGATCTGTTTGTAACCCTGTTATATCGGATGATATTAGTTGATGTGGTAATCAGCATGGTGGTATCATCGTATTCCATAATTGCAGAAACCGCCTGCTCAGGCAATTTCTTTTCTGCTGCTGCAGTGTCACTAAAGTGCATTACAATTTTATCGGTGTTTGTATCTATTACGTACACCCCTTCTATGCCGCATGCTACCCATACATAACCTTTTGAGTCTATTGTTATTTTTCCTACCAGGCCATTATTGATAGCAGTAAACTTGCTGATACCATCATCAAAATTTTTAGCTCCTTTTGATTTGGTCCATTTATACAATCCCCTGCTTTGCGTACCCAGCCACAGGTTACCATTTTTGTCTTCTGCAATTTGCCTGATGGTTCTGTTTTCAAAAACCGGCGGGTTAAAAAATTTAAAGCTCCTCTTATCCTGGTCTATTAAATAAATTCCTGGTTGTGAAGATATCCAGATATGGTTACTATCGGCCGAAGCAATCATGCACCAGGCATACGGATTCTTTTTAGTACCGAAATCTTTAATACCAAATGGTACGGTGTTAAAATCTTTACTATCATATGCATACATTCCATCTCCCCAGGTGCCTGCCATTACAGTGCCCCATTTTGTAGTTATGAATGACATAGGTGTGCCATCACCTGTTTTTAAATTAGAATGATTAATATGCTTTACATTGGTAAAAAATTCTGTTTCGGGATTGAACCTGAACAAGCCATTGGTATTAGTACCAACCCAGATATTTTTTTCCCTGTCTTCGCATAAAGTACTGATGGCATTATAAGTGATCCCCTGTTCATTACGATAACCATTGTACACCATTTGAAACTTCTTTTCATTTTCCAGGAACCTGGCAAACACCGGTCCACCCCTCACCCAAAAACTACCATCCTTTTGTTCAAAAAAACCATATATCTCATGATAACTTTTAAGGGTAGAATAAAATTCAAAACTTTCGGCAATGCGTTTATTGGCATTAAGGTCATAACAATAGATCATAGGAATTGACGGGTTCCAGTTAATAAACCATACACGGTGCCTGCTGTCGAAATAAAAATGAAAAGAGGGGGAGTTAATTTTAAATTCTTCCAGGAAGGATTCTTTTTCAACATTATTACCTGTGTAACTTAAATTTCCGGTAGCCGCATTATAAATAGCAACAGTACCTTCCTGCATACTCATCCAGTATTTATGTGTACCAGGTTGTGGTATAAAATCAGTTATATGCCATTCTTCTTTTTGTTTAAAAAAATTATTAGTATATGAAAAATCCTTTGTCTTTTCACTCCAGGTAATTACTTCACTACCCTGAAATAATAAAAAATAATTTCCGTACTCATCTGTTTTCAACTCCTTTAAAGTAGCATTTACAGAATTAGGATTTTTAGGCTTAACAGGCACCTTGTAAAAAGTAAATTTTTTAGTATCAAAAACCCCAACAGTACCATTGTAAAAAACTACCCACAAATTTTTTCTTTTATCAATCATTATTTGTTCAATGGGGTTGTAGGGAAGCGACATAGAATCCATACTATTATGGCGAAACGTTTTATAACGGGTGCCGTCAAAACGCTGTAGTCCATCTGTTGAGCCTATCCAGATATAACCTTCATCATCCTGCAATACGGTATTTACCTGGTTAGATACAAGGCCTGTAGTAGTGGTATAATGTGTGAAAGAATATTCCTTTTCCGGCTGGGCCGCCGCAATGGAGGCCAGCAGCATAGTACTTATTAGTAAAAATAATTTTGGCAAAGGAGGAGGTTTAATCAGGTTCAAATTTAATAAACCTCCGCCGTAAAGTGAACCAGCTAATGTTTTGATTTATACAATTGATACAGCTATTTACTCAATTCATACAGTATCACACAATCGGGCAGTGTAATTTCTATGAATTGTTGTAGTATTTCAGCAATTGGTTCATTAATGTTTACTAAACCACCTTATTGCAGCCTGTATTTTTTTATCCTGCAAATAATCATCAAAATTATCGCCGCCCCATATCATTTCATCCGGCTGTACATTGTAATAATATATATTTTTATTCCTGTCAACAATTGCAGACTCTGCAATTACAATACCTGCTTTACCCTTAATGATCCAATGCCCATTATTGCCAATGGTAAAACCTGCTGTTGTTTCTCCAATAAAGCGGGTGTTCTTTCTTCCTTTAAATGCCACCGCCACACATTCTCCGGCACTACCTGTTAAATTACTGGTGAGTATCACCACTGTTGTTTTAGGAGAAAGCTGACGGCAACTATTTACAACTTTTGCTGCACCACCATCTTCACTACAAAATTTTCCGTTTTCTAAAACCGACATTGATTCTACTACACCTTCGCTATTAGCGCCGCCAATAAATTTTCCATTGCCTAATAAAGGTGATAAACCTGCAATCATCGGAAACATAGTACCACCGCCATTTAATCTCAGATCAATAATAATTTTTGCAGCCCCGCTTTTTTCTAAACTAAAAAGGCTATCCATTAATTGTTGCGCTTTTTTGTTGTATTGGCTGGTATCTACCATCATGCCCGGCACACGCAGGTAACCAATATTACCGGTCAATATTTTTTTTACAAACCGGTTACCTTTAGCCATTTCATTTTTTACCGCTTCCGAAAACCTGAATTCAGTTTTAATATGCCATCTTAATTCCGCATCGCCTGCTGATAGCCAGCCATGATGATCGTTTACTGATTGAAACAGGTAAGCAATGCTGCTATCTAATTCATTCCATGTTTTTGCATTTTCGGCTTTAGCATAGGCTATTTGTTTTACTACCGGCCAGTTGGTGGTTTTAGCATGCAATGCATATTGCTGCAATAGGCTGATAGAAGAATCCAGTACCAGCTTTACGCTATCAGGCATTTGCGCTTTTATACAACTAACAGTGCAAATCAGTAGTATAAAAAAGAAGGTTTTTATTTTCATATCATAAAAGTATAATCAACCCGACAAAACAAACGCTTGTACTGTATCAATTGTAATTATAAATGGATGAAGTGTGTAAATGTTACAGTGGCAATATTATGATCAGGTAGCTGAGGATTTATTGTTATCACAAAGATTGATTTCATTTCATACCAGCAATATAACACCTGATGTTTTTAAAACTACAGCCAGTTGCTGCTCTCATTTTTATTTGAAATATATAAATGCAGCTTTGTACAAATTATATAATCAGTCAACACTAATTAAAAAATATTATGAAACATCATTTTAGTTTTAAATTTTTATACCTGCCGTTAGCAGGATTATTTTTTACAGCCGCCTGTGGTAAAAAAGAAAGTAATACACCAGGTAATGGCAACACACCGCCGGAAAATAATGTTGCTGTAACCGTTACTACCATTGCAGGAAAAGTTAATGATCATGGCAATGGAGAAGATGGCAATGGTTTAAATGCAAGATTCTGGAATCCCACAAAAATGGTTTTTGATAATCGTAATAATATGTTGTACGTGGCAGATGGTACCAGCATCAGAAGTATCGATCAGCAAAACAATGTAAAAACATATTTGCCCGAACATGTGCTTAGTGCCTTTAATGAAATTATGGATATTGACCTTGCACCCGGCCCTGATGGTGGTACCTTATATTTTATTTCTAAAGAAAATGATATCTGGAAGATAGAGCCTAATGGTAATAATTATACCACTACAAAAATTATTGACAGGGTATTTGGCGGTAATGAAACAGGTGCCGTTAATACATCCGATCAGATTGACGGGGCAACAGGTATAACAACCGGCAAAAACGGGACGATCTTTTTTTTCAATTCTTTCTGGAATACGATGCATAGCCTTACATTAAATTCTCTTACTCCCGTTACAGGCACAGTAAACACATTTGCAGGCAAAGCCACTGCTACAAGAGGTGCGGCCGCATGGCCCTATAAAGATGGTAGCGGAGATGATGCCAGTTTTGGTGGTACTGTAAGTGATATCGCATCCGATGCCAATGGAAATATTTATGTAGCGGATTTTAGAAATGATTTGGTACGTATGGTTACACCCGCCGGCGCTGTCAGTTCGTTATTTCAATATGAAAATGGAATCGGCGTAGATTATAGCGGACCCGTAAATGTGGCACAGGCAAATCATGTTACGCATGTAAGTGCAAGTGCAGATGGCAAAGCAATATATTTTACTACCTATGGCAGAGGTGGCAATTATTCTCCTGCATTACGTTTAGTGAAGCCGGGTAAAGAGGTGATCACTTTAGTAGGCTCTTCTATGAATTATGGTGACGGCAATGGGGCATCGGCAGCGCTTTCTACTATAGGAGGAATAGCTGCAACGCCGGATGGCAAAATTATTTATGTTGCCGAGCCCGGTAAAAAAGTAATACGGAAAATAACTATTCAATAAGGCCACTTATGATACTGGATATAACAGGCACTATAATAATTCCGCAAAACCATCAATTGGTTTTTGAATATTTTTCAAACTTTGCCAACGACAAGTTGTGGAGAAAAGAAGTGAAAGCAACAAAAGTTAACAGCGAAAAAATATGCGTTGGTACTTCCATTACGCAATATTCTTTTCTATCTAAAAAAGAGCCTTACTACAAAAGCGAATTTACCTGTACTGAATTTGCCGCTAATAAAATAATGGTATGCGAAACAAACAGGGGAGATCAATTCTGGTTAAAAACCACCAGGCAAGTAACGCCACTTACTGAAAATAATACCTTGATAACCTACCGGCTGCAGTTTGATACTGCCATTGTTAAACATGGCCTCGGCTTTGCTTTACCGCATTTTTTAGTTCGTATTTACACGCAACAAACTATGAAGCAGTATTTACGGGTACTTAAAAATAGTATAGCAAAAGAAAATCAGCATGCAGGATTTATTACTTATCCCTATTACGCAGGCGATTAGCATTCTTCTTTACAACAATACTAACTATACCTATACCAGAACTTCCGGCTTAATACCGGAAGTTTTTATTTACAAGAGAAAGAAATTAAAAATCAGTAGTGTACAATTTTTTAAACTGCTTATCCTTACCAGTCTGTGGTAAATGGGTAAATACAAAATCCCTTACTGCAATCAGTACTTTATTTTCTACCTGTGCTATTGCACCAATTTGTTTTGACCTGTTAACAATCCAGTGCGTTCTTTTCAATCGTCTTTTTTCAAATTGTTTAAATGCAGTTGCAATGTTGGTATTGTTTTTAATTTCATCAGCAAGTATCACGGCATCTTCAATAGCCTGGCAGGCGCCCTGGCCAAGATTAGGTGTAGTGGCATGGGCAGCATCGCCAATCAACACCACATTATTAAAAGCGTATTGTTGTATTGGTTGCAGGTCAATAATATCGCTCCAGATAAGGTTTTCGTTTTTTGTTTGCAGCAAGATAGCAGGGATGGGTGGGTGATAATCTTTAAATACTTCCAGTAAATCATCAATTTTATATTGTTGCATACGGGTATTGTTGGCAACAGTATTGATACAGGCAAACCAATATATTTTATTACCATTGAGTGGTACAATGCCAAAGCGGCCATTGTTGCCCCATGTTTCGGAACATTCATTTAATTGCAACTCTGTGTTATCAATCACAGCTCTCCAGCAGGTATAACCGGCATATCTTATTTTACTGCCGGGCAATAATTGTTTTCTTACAGGAGAATGAATACCATCTGCTGCAATAATATGATCCGTTGCATAAGTTGTACCATCCTGGAAATGTATGATACAATTATCTTCGTTTTGCGTAATGCGCCTTACTCTTTTATTGGTTTGAATACAGGCAGGATCAATTTTTGATAATAATAACTGGTGCAGATCGGCCCTGTGAATAGTAAAATTATCAAGCCCGTATTTTTTACTTACAGAAACACTGTCGGTGGTAGTAACAGGCCTTCCTTTTTTATTGTACAATGTAAATGAGGGTAAAAACCTGCCGGCGTTGATCACTTCTTTATCAATACCCAGTAATTGAAATGCTTTAATAGCATTGGCACCAAGTCCTATTCCTGCACCTAATTCTTTAATTTCCGGTGCGGCTTCAAATACCATGGCGTTGATACCAATATTTTTTAAAGCAATAGCCGTTGTAAGCCCTGCAATTCCTCCACCGATGATTGTAATATTTGTCATATTCATTGTATCATTTTCGCCATCAGCAATGCAGGTACTAAACGCTATTCGCCTACAATTTATTTAATCTTTGTTTTTAAATATTCCATTGCCTTATTTATTACGGGATCTTTCTTTTGCAGGTAATCAGTTAGTGTTGGCTTTACTTCAATATCCGGCTTAATACCATAGCCAACAAATTCTCTTCCGTCAGGATAGGTATCCTGTTTTGTGCAAACTCTTGCTGAGCCGCCACCTGGTAAATCAAACATATATGGTTGGCCCGTGCTGCCAAAAGAATTCACGCCCATTTTTATCATGTGTTTTTGATTGTCTGCATAAATTAAAAAATCTTCTGCAGCAGATGCAGTATTATGTCCGAGTAAAATAACAGTAGGCACTACTATTCTTTTGGCAGCCAGGTGAACGGTATCGGCTTCGTAATCAAAGTTGTAATAATATTTATCATTAAATGACAGCCATGATTTTTTTGCCCATTCATTACCTGTAGTATCTTTTACATTGGTAAATTTTCCCCAGGCTTTAAATGATGGAATATGCAGCCTGCTCCTGTTCTTTGATCCGTAGAGAATGGTATCATTAGTAAGGTATTGCAGGATAGCTGTGCCAATGCCTGTACTACCGCCACCATTATAACGCAGGTCGATTATCAATCCTTTTGCTTTATACAGTTCCGGTAATTTATCAATAAATAAACTGTCAATTTTTTCATCGTCAAAAGAATTTAAAGCCACATATGCTACCTTATCATTTTGCCATTTAAAATCCATCAGGTTCCTGTCTACATCAAATGCAGGATACACTTCTTTTTCTTCTGTTCTCTTATGCACCAGATTTAACGAGACAATGCTTCCATTTGGTCTTTTAATTTTTACAGCATAGCTATCACCATCCAATCCTTTCAACAAACCATTAATACTCCAGTCTTGCAATACATAACTGGTAGAAGAAGAAATATAAGGCGCTACATCTTCATTAATATATGTGGGTGTTGGTTTTCCATTTACTTCAATCACTTCACTACCCACAGGAATCTCATCTTTCTTACTCAGGTTAGTTCTTACAATAATTGCTTTGCCGTCAATATTTTCAATAAAGAACCTGTAGTCTCCAAACATGGTGGTCATAGTTTCAAAAGCCCTGTCTTGCGGAAAATATACATTGGTATGTCCATCTTTTAATAAGGCGCAGAATTTTTGCAACTCCCTGAAATAGGCATAATCATTAGTTGTTTTCTGCACACTTACTATCATAGCTTTATAAGCACTGTCCCATTGTTTCCTGTCCACTTTATCCAGGTAAATAAAATTATAATTTACTTCCTGCCAGAATTTTGAAAGTCCATACACTTTATCCGCCGGTGAAATCTTATCAGGTAATTGTGCATGTGCAGAAAAAACAAACAATAAAAAAACAGGGAGAAGGCTTATTCTTTTCATAACCGTATAAATAAGGTGACTGTTTAAGATGCTGTAAATTTAAAGCTTTCTATAATTCCAGATAATTATTATGGTGTCAATACAGTCCGAATACAACCCCTGCAAGTAATATGATAAAGCCTGTAATAGTTACTACCTGGCGGTATTGAAAAATTTGCAGCCACTCTGCTCTGTAATCCGCCCAGTCTTCGGGGTAACTATCAACAGCCCAGGTATTGATCTGCTTATTAATAGGCATATTTCCTTTTAGTGCAAGCAACACATCCATAATCAGTGCACCAAATGCAAGGCAGGAAGTAACAAAAAATATACTGAAATAATTTTTTCCGGTCACTACCAGCAAGGCTATATTGCTGAGTAAAGCCGCATACACCGCAAATTTATAGGTAGCGTTAAAAGCAGCATCCAGAAATTTTCTTAATTCAATATAGGATGCAGCCTGCATTTTATACTGCACTTTTTTTAATGCAATGATGTACATAAAAGACTGCGCCACTATTGCACTATAAGACAGTATTGTTATCAATAAAATAATCTTGAATAACATAATTCTTTTTATTTCAAGTCAGCTAATTTTTTAGGTAAAGGCACAATATTTTCCACGGGCTTTACAGTTTTTAAATAAGCAAAGATGGATTTCAGGTCTTCATCTTTCATATTCTTATAGGCAAACCATGGCATAGGTGGCAATAAGGGACGTGTATTATCAAGGCCTTTTAATTTTCCTTCACGCAGTGCTTTTATAAATTGTTCTTCCTTCCATGCGCCAATACCTGTTGCATCGCCGGTAATATTAGCAGCATAAGATTGGCCCCACATCCCCACAGCGCTGGTTAAATCAGGGGCCAGTATTGCCCATCCTTTTTTTATTACGTTAGTATCTACCGGGGGTAACTTACCATCATGAGGAAAGCCTGATAATCTCAACTCTGGTATTATCTCCGGCCCGTTTGGCCCCATACGTTTAGGTGAATGACAATCATCGCAGCCAATAGTGCTTACTAAATATTTGCCACGTTCTACCATTCCGGTGGAATCCATTTTGCCTGATTTGGCAGCGCTATCAGCAGCATTATTATTACAAGATGTTACAGTCATCACAACAGTTACTGTTAGAACTGAAAGAATAAAAAATTTGTTAGGCATAATTAAAAGTTTTGAGTGATTGAATATTTTATTATGGTGTTAAAATGAGATCAGCAGCTGAATGATTAGTAATAGTATCTGCATCAAAATTCAAATCCCAATCAGGATATTTTTTAACGAGTCCTTGATGAGCATGGGCAACAATCAATATTGCCGAAGCTGTTGTAATAACCAGGGCTGCTGACAGGAATATATTTTTCATGATGAGCTGTTGTTTTAAAATCTGTTGCAAGATATTTTTGAATGCCACGCTATACAATGCAGCATGGTATGAAATGGCAGAAAGGCAGTATGAAATGAGAAAAGCAATTATCACTTATACAATAAAAAAATGCCGGCAAAAGCCGGCATTAAAATCAAACACAAATTGCTATGGGTACGGTGCAATTTTCATTTATACAGTGGTTGCTTCTTCTATTGTCAAATGTTTTTCAAACTTATTTTTATTTTCTCTCAACCAGCTTTCAAACGTAAGCGTATCCGGGTTTAATCCGTAGCTTTCAATCATATCTATCTGCCTGTTGGGAATATATAATCTCTGAACTTCAAACATATTGGCTATTTCTCCTGCAGCAGGAAAATCGAATGCCGCATAAACATCGTGTGGAATATAATTGTATTTTATTTTTTTGCCCAGCACTTTGCTCATTACTGCTGCATATTTTTCGCAGGTATCATCTGCGCCTACTGCACCTACAGTACGGTCAATGTACGCTTCAGGATGATCAAAAATTGTGGTCGCCATTCCACCAATATCTTCCACGCTTACCATTGCCAGCCTGGTATTACCCTGGGGAAATCCAAAATAATAAGTTTCGTCGGCTGCTTTTTGCAAAGGGAAAAAATTCAGGAAATTCTCATAGTAAAAAGCCACCTGCAAAAATGTGGCAGGAATACCAAGCAGCTTTGTATATTCCTGTAAAGCAGCTTTTATATCACAATGCGGTGTGGGAAATTTTCCACTACTTAATTTATTATAATCAGGCAAAGTATGAAAAACAAAATGACTGATGCCTGTTGCTTTTACAGCATCCACCAGGTTTTTCCCTTGCTGGTATTCACTTTCAAAATGTTCCCAAAAATTAGTTACGCCATAAACGCCATAACAATCCTGCATTGCTGCTTTTAAACTTTCAATGTCATTCATATCCCCGGTTACCACTTCTGCACCCAATTCTTTTAAAGCTTTTGCTTTTTCAGTATTGGCATTTCTTGTAAGTATGCGTACAGCAAATTTATTTTGTGCCAGTAAGGTTCTGGCTACACTACCACCTTGTGCGCCTGTGGCACCGGTTACTAAAATTATTTTTTGTTGCATTGTTTTTATTTATGTGTTTTAAACTGCTGAGTTTATTTTTTATCTTCTGGTTTAGATAATAAATAGCGGGTCATAAAAATGCCACCGGCTCCGCTATCATTCTGGCTAAGCGTTAAAGAGGTAACATGTTCCACTTTCCAGCCATTGTTGGTGTATTCTTTTAATGTCTTTACTACTTTGTCTTCGTTCTCTTTAATATTTTTAAAATTGATACCCACCATACTGAAGAGGTTTTCCATCTCCGAATCTTTTTGTGTGCCATCAGGATTGGTGATGATCATTTTTGATCTGCCTAATCCACCTGCTAAAACAGATTCCACTGTGGTGATCTGCATAAATTGTTTAGATGCTTCTGCTTTAATTTCCTGTGCGTAAGAACTGCTGATAAATGCAATGGCTATCATCAGCGAAAAAAAATATTTTTTCATGATACTATGTTTTAAAATTTTTGTAAAAATGTAAGGGGGCTGGTTGTACCCTGTAATGTTAGATAAATAGCTTTGGTACCACCTGGTTCTGTGCCTGTAGCGTAGGTATAAGTTGTAAGTAAGGTCAGTTCATTTTTTGCCAGGTCTCTTTCTTCTGCTGTCTGGCCATTTCTTGTTCTTTTATAATGTGCAGAACAGGCATAGGTTTTAATGGTTTTGGTAGCCTCATCAAGTACTACGGTACCTTTTGTTACCGATTGCTGGTAGGTAGTGATACCAAGGCTTACGCTGCTGGAAGTAAAATACTGTTCGTAAGTACCATCTGCATTAAATTTAAAGGCAATAGCAAATTGCAATGCATTGCCCAGGTAGTCGCCGGGATTTTGATTCCAGTATTCCGTCATAGAAAAATTACCGTACATCCAGTTACCCTGCAAAGCAGCAGTAACTGTGGTGCGTGGGTTTTCAGGACATGCAGCAGATGCTGTTGTTGCCGTTTTATTTTTTTGGCAGGCTCCGAATAACGCAGCACTTATTATTGCTGCAGATAAAATAAATTTTTTCATTTCCATCTTCTTTAATTGTTTTATTTTTTTGTTTACAAACATGCTGTAGTTTCAAAAAAAATTCATGACTATACTTTTAAGAAACTGCTGCAAGATATTTTTGGTTACGCTGTTATTAAATACTGTTTTGTATAAACTGTTTTAAAATTGATATGAATTGTTTAGGTTTTTTCAGTAGTAATTGTTGTTTATAAAGATTTGTCGATCTTAATAAAATCGGCAATGATACCTTTTCCTTTAACGGATGAATTAAATCCGGAATTAATCCCCAGTGTGTATCCTCCTTCCACACCTGCTACAATACCACCCACTTTCGCAATGCCACCTGCAATGTCTGCCGGTGTATCGCCAACTTTTACAGATGCAGTTCCCTTTAAACCAAAATCACCGAACTCATTATTGTTATCAAATGATACGTACACCATTTGCTTAATGTCTGCACCTCCTGCACCTGCAAAGAATTTAGCTTTTACACCAACCCCTGCTGATAATGTAGAAGTACCGGTTTTAAAATTATGTTCGTAACCTCCCCTGAAAACAGCAGCACTCCCTTCAAGCGCATATTTAGAACAGTCAGCTTTTATTTTTGCTACCTGTACATCCAGTTCCATATTCAACCAGTTGGGGCAATTAAAATCAATACTATGGCTTGCGGCAATGATACCATCAGCCTCTTCTGAAGTCATTTTCCCGGGTATGCATCCCCCGGGATTATCTTCAAAGCAAACTGCTGTTGCAATAGTATTACCGATAAAACCAAAGTATTCTGCTACTGTATGGTACACCATTTTTTTATTGCCTGCCGTGGGATTCAATTGCACATAACTGATCATTGCATTGATGTATTCTTTCCAACGGGTATTAACTATGTTATACCTGTTTTTGATAAAAGCATTGCGGCTACTTACATAGGCATCGGCTATGGGCTTTTTTAAGTCGCAGCATTTCTGCTGGTAAGCCAATATCAACTCTTCTCCACCCCCAGGTATGTTAGGCGGTTGCGGACATTTGATTTCATTTAATTTAGTGTAGTAATTAGTAATGATGTCCTGCAGGTGCCCCGACTCCTCTTCTGGCAGTAAGCCCAGTAAAGGTGCAAACTCATCGCCCAGATCACTCATCAGTTCACTTTCAAGATCTGCATAAAAACCTGGCGCTCTTTTTCCTTCTTCTTTTCTTATCTCATCTGTAATTTCTCCGGCATTCATCCAGAAAAGTAATTCTCCCTGCAGCGATTTTAAATACACTGCATTATCAGCGTGCCATTGTGCCGACTGCCCGGCTGTTTCCGGAAGATCGGGCAATACAAATTTTGAGAAACCGATCTCCTCAAAAAAATCACGGTGTGGTATACCCGTTCTTCTTTTACGTATGGCAGCAAGATTAATTTTTATTCCTTTACGTTTTAAATTCGCCAGCGTAGAGCGGCGGTGTGCTACCTCCAGCTCCTTTTCAAAATATTTTTGTCCTTCTTCAAATTGATTTTGAAAAAATCTGATCATGCCCATGCTTCTGTTGGCTTCCGGATGCAGGGGATCCTGTATAAGGCATTGCTGTAAAAAATCTTCCGCTTTAGATAAATCACCCAGGCCTAAAAAAGCCTGGCCCATATTATTCAGCAACATACTGTTATTGGGTTCCTGTACCAGGTGATGCATTAAAATGGGAATCGCTTTGTGTTCCAATCCTGTCATGTTATATAATGCAGCCAGGTTATTCCATCCTGCCACTTCACCGGGATTTTGCAAGGCAGCATTCATAGAAATGAGTAAAGCCTGCACTGGATTATCTGCATAAAATTCAGCCACTGCAGAACTTTGCTGCTGTGCCGGCGTTTGTTGCGTAGTAATTGTTTTTACCTCATCCAGCACTGCTTTGGGTGTTACCGATTGTAATTGCTGCATCGATTTTTTTAAACCATCTGCCAACTGTATCATTGTTGGTGGTTGTACCGGCAGCAACGACAAACGTTTAATGTCTTTTACCGGTGGATTTAATTCAAAATCCGGTAACAGCATTTCGTTGATCTTTAAATTATTTGTTGCTGCAATTTGTTTTGCCTGTGTGCTCGCCTGCTTCAACATTTTTTGTTTGTAAGCCTCCAGCTCCTGCGGACTCATCGTCATCATCTTATTGATATCAGGTAACGCCGGTTTATTTTGTGCCACTGTAATTAGTACACTACAAGTTGCTACCAGGATAAATACATATTTTTTCATGAGTTATTTTTTGAAGAAGATGAAAGCGTTACCCTTTCCGCACTTTTGTTTTTACCGGTTTTACAGTTTGCAAAAATTTATAAATAGCTTTTAATTCCACATCATTCATTCTTTTAAATGAGTTCCATGGCATTTCACTTTGCGGAATTAGTTTACCTGCACGAAAACGATTAACAAAAGCTTCCTGGCTCCAGCCAAATATTCTGCCGCTGCTATCAGTTGTGATATTTGGAGTAACCATACCATTTGGCATTTCGTTACCTCCTGCAAATGGTTCTCCTGTATATACACCACTTAATGTTCTTTGTGTATGGCACCCATTACAATTGCCCACATTGTACACCAGGTATTTTCCATAGTCAGCAGTGCTGTCTGGTTGTACAGTTGCCTGAATTGTTTCAGAAGGGCCAACAGGTTTTATCAGGAATGCTTTTACGATATTGCCCATAATATTCAATTTATTATCTGGTTTTTGCATGGCTACCGGTTTTTGCATACGCAGGTAAGACAGTACTGCGATAAGGTCTGAATCACTTAAATTATGAAAGGGCATAAAATCATATACTGCAGATCCGTCAGGATGCACACCATAGCGCAATACCCTGGCAATTTCTTTATCAGTAAATTTTCCAATGCCGTAGGTACTATCAGAAGTAATGTTTGCAGAGTAAATAGTACCAACAGGCAACTCAAATGCAACACCTCCGCTTAAAGAAACATCCTGCCCAAGATTGATCAATGAATCGTTATTGGCTTTACTATGGCAATCGTTACAATGTGCAATAGCATTTACAAGATGCCTGCCTTTTGCTATTACAGTACTGTCATTAGTAGTTTGAATATTTGGATAAGGCGCTTCATATTTTAAATTTTGCCTGGAAGCTGTTACAACCGCAATACCCGATACCAGGATCAGCAGTACAACACCCGTCCACTTTAATATTTTTTTTATCTTTTTCATAATAATTTAATGCTGTTAAAAAATAATGTTACAAGAACAAAACTCATATAAAAGAAAGGGATTAAAAACGGGCATATGAATGAATTGAATTTTTACAAACATGAATTGCAGGAAGTAAAAATTACAGGCAGTATTTAAATCTTCCTGCCTGTAAAAGATCACCTTCTTATTTTCTACCCTGGAAGAAATATCCGATAGTTAATTGCAGCCCACGGTTTTTATATTTACCTCCTTCTTCATCATCGATATTAGCAAAGCTTAATTGATACCCGATATTGCCATACAACCTGTTGGGCAACATAATGCCTGCAACAGCCCCTACTCCATAATCTGCTCTTTTAAAACCTGCACCATTATCTGCTTCTTTTTTAAAAGCATCCTGTTCGCTCTTTATAATTTCAGTAGTGCCATTAAATATTGTTGTAGTAGTAGATTTTACTTTACCACTTATGCCAAAAGAACAATATGGCCCGCCGCCTGCGAATAATTGAAAATTATTTACAGGGATAGTGTATAAAATATTTACAGGAACCTGCAGGTAATTCAGGTCAGTGGTGCCTTCAAATTTTATGATGGTAAACCCATTACCCGGGTCGCTCTCAATAGAATTTGTAATTTTTACACCATGCTGTAAAAAATTAATACCACTTCGTAAACTGACTTTTTCGCTGGCAGCAAAATTGACTACAATACCTGCGCCGGATAATACTCTTGCTTTTTTTACAGGATGAATAAAATTATCTGTATTAAGCGCTGCACTGCTGAGATTACCGGTACCATGTACCCCGATTGATAGTTGAGCAAATGCTGAAGCTGATAATACGATACCAGCTAAAATTGTAATTAGTTTTTTCATGACTTATTTTTTTTGATTGATTATTACACAAAATTGCCAACGAATACTTGCGGAAACAATGTGCCGGTGGTTGAGTTGAAGAAAGTGTTACCTGAATTGTATTTAAAAAAATTCCGGACGACATCAGCTATAAAAAAACCATTTACGTTGCGTAAATGGTTTTTTATTTACCGGTTATTCTTTTATTGTGTAAGTGTGTAAATGTATTTTCTATTGCTGATAAAGACTATTGTTACCAAAGTAGTAAATAATGTTACCAATACCGGGCAACCTAATATCCAGTAACTACTCAGTATATCTTTTTTTAAGAGTGTATTCATTAAACCAAAAACAATAACAAGGTCCAGCACCATGGGCGCAAATAAAAAGAGCAGTAAATACCCTGCTCTTTTTTTATTATTGATTATTGTAAACGTTTTGTATAAAGGAAAAACAGTGAGTAATAAAACGATCGCCAATCCTATAACCCATGCAAGAGTGTGATTGTGTAACAGGGTGTTTAATCCTGAAACCTCGTCACCCTTTCCCATAGCTGCAGTAAAAATCCTGGCAAAAGGGTTGTTGGCAAAAATAAACGCAAAGCCGAATGCTTTTTGTTGATTGGTGCTTGCTGCCTTTAAAATATAAACACCAATCCATATCATCATAAATGTAAACAAGGGGCCTGCAAATACCGCCAGCACTGCAATGGAATGGCTTTCCATACAACCTTCGCAAAGCTGCCACACATTAAAATCTCTTTGCCCCCAACACCCGCAGATCAGCCGGCCCACAGCAGTATGCACCAGTTCATGCAACTCATGCATTATAAAATGCAGGCTTATAAAAGCAATACTAAATTTTATGTTCAGCTTCAGCTGCATGTTAAGTTTAGTTTTCTTTTTTTGCCCATAGCACATTAATGATTTTCCATTCTCCGCCCGTTTTTCCAAGATGAGCATAGTCGAAGAACTGAAATTTATTCGTTGTAATTTTTATCGTTGCTATATTGGTACTGATATCAAGTATAGTTACAGTTGCAGTAAACGGTACCTTAGTTTCATCAACAGCATTTGTATGTTTTTTAGTACTGAAGATCAATTCTGATGCACCGATAGTTTTCAGCATTACATCACCATTATCTCCTGTAACTATTATGCGTTTCACTAATTCAGGATGTATGGCTTTGGCCATCCGTTGTCCATCCGAATTGTAAAACCCTTCAATATAATTCAATGCAGTTTGTTGTATCTGTAAAGTATCTGCCTGGGTTTGGCCAAATGAATATTGAGAACAAAAGATTAATAAAATAAAAATGATCTTCTTTATCATAACAGCTGTTTATCTTTTCTATACAATTTTATAGTTTAATAAATTCCACTCTTCTGTTTGCCGCCTTACCTTCTTTGGTTTTATTATCTGCAACGGGTTGTGTTTCTCCTTTACCTTCAGTTTCAATTGTTGCTGCATCAATACCAAAATCTTTTACCAGCATATCTTTTACAGCCGCCGATCTTTTTTTAGATAATTCCATATTGGCATTATCATCACCATCGCTGCTGGTATGTCCGATCACTTTTATTTTTATGGATGGGTTTTCTTTTAATACCCCTGCTATTTCTTTTACCACACCATAAGACTCCGGTTTTATAGTAGCTGCATTTACATCAAATAAAATTCCGGTGGTAGAAAATTTTCCTTCCTCTATTAATTTATGCCTTGTATCCGGTAAACCTGTAGCGGCTTTTATATTGCTGATATAGATACCATACTGCTCTTCTTTATAATTGGTGGCGCCTACTTTAAAAAATAACTGGTTCATTTTATAACCGGTATCCACAGCTTTAGGTACATCAAAAACTTTGGTTTCATTGATCCACATCCTGAAACGTTGCTTTTGTACCTGTATCGCCACATGCACCGGCCTGCCATAATATTTATCCAGGTCGCCATACATTTTGGCTTCACTTTTAAAATATGTTCTGGCATCAGTAAAAGATTCTAACTGTACCCTGCTGCCACTATTTTCTGCTGGATAAATAGTGCCCATTACAGCTGCATATTTATTAAAGTCTTTTAAAAAAACATTATCCGTACCACCTTCGCCATTGGTGGCAAAAAAACCACCCGAAAAAGTTGGGTACATCCAGCCATTATTTTTTAATTGGAGAATGATATCAAACTCAGCGGTATAATTTTCGGTGAGTTCTTTTGTATTACTGGTGAGGTAAACAAATGGATTATGCAACCGCAGCCATTTACCCGGAAATTTTTCCAGTGTTACCACTTCACCCGATCCGTTGGTGTTCCATCCGGTGGGTAATTCTGCAAGCGCTTCCTGGTCAAAATTATCATAGTATAAAATTTTCTCTCCCGGAATAAAATCATACTTCGTAAAACTTTTTACGCCTGCGTCTGCCTTTGCCGGTGCAGCGTCAGCACCACCTGCAGTTGATGCAGGCGGCGTATCAGCTGTGTTTTTCCCCTCTGCTTTATCCAGTGTTTTATCGATGGCTTTATCTACTTTATTATCTACTCTCTGGTTTACTTTATTCTTCACCTTATTCATCAACCCACCCAATTGTGCTGTTGCAAATAAAGGTGCTATTGCAATAAGCGTAATTACTATTTTCTTTTTCATCGTCATTATGTGTTTAACAGGTACGAAAGTAGAGACCCTTTTATTCAGGCTACATATCGATCAGCATGAATTGAATAAATCACTGCATGAAGTGTGCTACCAGTGCATTTTCTTTTTTGTTAAAAATATTTTATGCAATCGCTTTTCTTTTTGCATCCGTTAAAGACCGTAGCGACACCCTAATACCAAAAACGATAACTGATGAAATTAAAACTGCTTATATTATTAGTATTGCCCGTTACAGCTGCAGCACAGGAAGTAAAACCGGTACTGTCAGATGCTTACCAGGCTCTGATCAGCAAAGATTCTTTACAGATAAAAAAAAATAAAATAGCTGATTCGAGTAACAGCATCGACAGGTCTGCATTGCGCTTTAGTAATAATAACTACTGGGGAAATTTTTGGGTACGGGATATACACACCAAAAAAGACAACAGCATAACCTTGCAACAACTGACTGATGAAGGCCTGTATTTTGGTGGCACATTTTCATCTGTAGTGGCAATACGGCATAGTAATCAGCAACCCGTTTTACAACAACAATTTGCGCAGGGCCGCTCTGTAAACGGACAATTAAGCTGGCAGGGGCCACATACCAATGAGCTATTCAGTTATGGGCCTGCAATGAATACGCTTGAATTTAATGGAACAAATTATCCCTATGATGTAAACGGACAACTTGTAGCTGCCGGCACGGGTAATGGACAAAAAGCTTTTATCTATACCCCATCCATTTTTCGTACGGCAGCTTTGTTTTCCAATACTATCACATTACGCGGTACATACCGGAAAAATTACCAGCAACTGTTGAGCGTTGCTATTAAAGCCGGGCAAAGCAATGATAACAGTATCATCATTCACAATAAAAATAATGCCGCTAATTTTTCTGCATTGGCTGAAGCACTCGTTAAAAAATTTATTGTAACGGGCAGCTACAATTACCGCCAGGAAAAATTTTCTAACAATAACCGTAATGGTTTTTTAAACAGGGTGTATCAGAATACTTTGCTGAGCCCTGTAAGTTTTGATAACAGGCAAGGCAATATTTTAAATGCATCGCAAAGAAGTTATAACCTGTATGCAGATAATCCTTTTTTCTTACTGCAAAATAATGACAACCATTTTTTACAACAGCATTATACCAGTGATTTTTCTGTAGAAAGATATTTTGAGCGTAAAAAAATTAAATTATCTCAATCGTTTGAAAAATTTCAGCAGCACAGCAATGAAGGTTACCAACCAGGCACTGCATTTTTTGAAAATGGTATTGCAGTAAACCGCAATACACATGATGCTAATTATTTTTTAAATCTGAATGCTCAGTTTCCTGTTAACAACCAAAACTATGATTTAAGGGGTAGCTTATCTGCCAACTATATTTACAGCAATAACCGCTCTGCTATTGATTATACAACAGGCAGGGCAGCATACAGCTATCAACGCACAGCACACGATGCCTCTGTTGCTTATACACAAAATTTTACAGCTGATTATTTTGAATCAGCCATAACTGTATCGGATAAAATATATGCTTCCAATACAGCTGCACAGCAAAGTTTTTTTCTGCCAGGTGTAGCATTTTATGCAAGGCATAGTAAGATTTTTGGCATTGATTATTTGTCCGCAAAAATTAAAGGCAGTTATATCCGCTTCAATAATGAGCTACCCATCAACAAGTCGTTTGCACAAAATACTTCGGTGCAATATGCAGCTACTGCTGCAATGCAACACCTGCCAATTACAGAAGTAAATAGTTTTGATAACCTGGATGCAATTGAAAACAAGGAATACAATACAGGAATTGAATTGAGTTACAAGGGCAGGGCCATACTATCTGTTGATTATTTCACACGCCAAACCAATAACGATATTTTCCCGGTAATGAATGGCAGTCAATTGCAATTAGTAAATATGGCTGATCATCGTAACCGTGGTGTAGAAGTAGGTGTAGACCTCTATTCCAAATACAACAGCAATAATGCATTATCATTCAGCAACAGTTTTTCGTTTACCACATACCAAAGCAAAGTAACCGCTGTAAAAAACGGTTACAATTTTACCCCCATCGCAGGATTCAGTGATGTACATAAAGCCATTGTAAAAGATGCGCCAATGGGAGCAATTGTTGGCAATAGTTATTTAAAAGATGCCAGTAACAATATCATAATTGGTGCAGATGGTTTTCCTGAAGTAAATAATACAGCGGCTGTTATTGGTAATCCCACTCCGGATTTTACAATAAAAATGACCAATACCTTAAACTGGAAATATTTCGGATTGAATGCAGATTGGGAATGGAGAAAAGGTGGCGATATGTGGAATGGTACTGCTGCCATGTTAGATTATTATGGCAGATCAGAAAATTCAGCTGCATTGCGCAATACCACCAATTATATTTTTAAAGGTGTTGATGTTTCGGGTAAACCTAATACTATTCCTGTAAGTTTTTACAACCCTTCATTACCGGTAGAACAAAACCGTTGGGTACGCTATGGGCCAACCGGTGTTGCTGAATCCTACATACAAAAAGGAGATTGCATCAGGTTGAACAATATCAGCTTTTCTTATAAACCTAAAATAAAAAAATATTTACAGCAATTAACGTTTTCTCTATACGCCAGCAACATTATACTCTGGTCGGCATACAAAGGTGCAGATGTTAATCAATTACTGAACGATCAACCCGGTACATCAGGACTTGATTTTTTCAACATGCCTTCTTATCGCACCATTGGTTTTTCTGTATCCACTAAATTTTAATGCCATGCAAAAAAGAAATGTATACCATAGCATCCTTGTTTTATTATCCCTTATTTTTTCTTATGCAGTAAACGCACAGGATTATGCTGCCACTAAAGAAAAAATCTATATTCAAACCAACCATGTTTTTTACAAACCCGGCGACGTGGTGTATTTTAAGTTATACCTTGTAAAGGCCCAGGACCAGACACCGAGCTATCAAAGCAGTGTAGTATACGTTGAGTTGATAAGCCCCGCCGGCACTGTGGCACAAAAATCAACTTTTAAAGTTACCAATGGGTATGCAGAAGGTTCTTTTGATTTTAGTGAACTGGCTGTTGGTGGTATCTATAAAATAAGAGCCTACACCAGCTGGATGATGAATGAAAATGAAAACCATTTTTTTGTAAAGGAGATCACTTTACAAAAAGTGCTGGCACCAAGAGTTTTATTGAAATTAGATTTTCCGGAAAAAGGTTATGGGGCAGGCAGTGCTGTAAAAGCCAATTTCTCTATGCGTAGTATTGCCAATGAACCCATCCGCAATTACCAGGGAAAATATACAGTATCTGTTGGTGGTGAAGCCATCAGTACGCAAACATTTAAAACTAATAACGAAGGAAAAGCAGTCATTAATTTTTCCTTACCCGGTAATCTTGCTACAACAGACGGATTACTAAATGTAACCATTGATTACGATGCATACACCGAAGCCATTTCAAGAAGTATTCCTATTGTGTTGAATACAATCGACCTGCAGTTTATGCCCGAAGGTGGTACATTGGTAAATGGTATCAGCAACTATATTGCTTTTAAAGCATTGAATGAAAATGGAAAAGCAGCTGATATAAAAGGTTATGTTACCGATAGTAAAGGCAATACCGTCACCACATTTGAAAGTTATCATTTTGGTATGGGTAAATTTTTATTTACGCCACAAACCGGGCAGGTATATAAAGCTGTAATCACTTCGCCATCCAATATTGCACAGCAATTCGATCTGCCTGTTGCATCTGCCAATGGTGTGGTAATGCAGGTAAGAAAAGCCAATAAAAAAATTACCGTATTACTGAATACAGCAACAGATATGGAAGTGATATTAAAAGCCAGTACCAAATCTGTTAACTACCATACCCAGACTATCTTTTTATTAAAAGGAGAAAACGAGATCCGTATCGATGAAAATATTTTTCCGGCTGGTATTGCACAATTTACTTTGTACAAAACCAATGAACTACCCTTAGCAGAAAGGCTGGTATTTTTAAATGAAGACAAACAACTGAGTGTAACCATTACTACCGACAAACAAAAATATTTACCCCGTGAAAAAGTTTTACTGACCATTAAAACTGTTGATGAAAAAGGCATTGCTGTTCCTGCAAATTTTTCATTGGCTGTGGTAGA
Organism: Ferruginibacter sp. SUN106; assembly: GCF_050611765.1. NCBI lineage: Bacteria > Pseudomonadati > Bacteroidota > Chitinophagia > Chitinophagales > Chitinophagaceae > Ferruginibacter > Ferruginibacter sp. SUN106. Next base: position 411,201 of record NZ_JBODJC010000005.1, on the reverse strand, counting down.
TGACAAACTGTGGACATTTGCCGATGACAAACAAGACCATATATTAAGCTGGTTATTACTAAGCAGCGAACTGAAAGGTAAAATTGAAGAGCCCCAATTTTATTTTAAGAAAGATGAACCTAAAGCAGTTGCTGCATTAGACCTGCTGATGCTGACCCAGGGTTACCGCTATTTCGACTATATAGAGTACGTACAAAACGAAAGAAAATTAAAATACCTGCCCGACCAGTATAATATTTTAAGTGGTAAAATTGTAAATACTGCTAATCAACCGGTGCAGGCCAAAATGTTTCTGATCAACACTGTACCTGGTGGTAAAGCCATTAAAATACAAACCGATAAAGAAGGTATGTTCTTCTTTTCGGAGCTGGAACCGCAAAAAAATTATTACCTCTTTGCACAATCCTTTGATAAAAAAGAAAAAATAAATATCCAGGTATTACAAAATGGTGTAGGTTATAATCCTACGCAGACAAAAGATTTTAAACAACTCCTTTCAAAGCCTTTGGATTTTGGAGCACTTGCACCATTTACTCCGGCGCTTGTAAAAAATGAAAATAAAAAACAGGAGGAAGCAAATGTAGCACTGCCAATGCCTAATAAAAACATGGCATTAAATGAAGTTGTGGTGACAGGTTATGGCACACAAAGAAGAAAAGATATAACAGGTTCGGTGCAGGTTGTACAGGCAAAAGAACTGAATAACTTCAACGACTGGAGTATGGCATTACAAGGCAAAGTTGCCGGTGTGCAAATACGTGGTAATGCAAACCCCGGTGGCGATTTAAAAATTGTACTCAGGGGAATGGCTGCAGTAAACAATAATACGCCATTATTTGTGGTAAATGGTATTCCAATGGAACAACTCAACCTCAACACCATTAACACCAGTGATATAGAAAGTGTAACGGTTTTAAAAGATGCCTCTGCTACTGCTCTCTATGGCGCCAGGGCTGCTAATGGTGTTATTATAGTTGATCTTAAAAAATTCAGGTACGAAAGAATGGGCATTAAATTCACCAAAAGTTATTATTATACTTCGCAACAGGTGTATACAACGGGTACAGCGTATGCAGCAGCCAGGAAATTTTATGCACCGAAATATACCAGCACTGCAACCAGCAACAGAACAGATTTCAGGGAGACTATTTACTGGAACCCTGTTGTGCAAACTGACAATGATGGAAAAGCAGCTGTGGAATTTTATAACTCCGATGCCTCCACCACCTTCAGGGCTATTACAGAAGGTATTGGCTACAATGGAAAATTGGGAAGAGCCGAAGCTACTTACGCAGTACAAAATGCATTACAGGTAGATGCAAAAATTCCTCCTTATTTAACCGTAGGTGATAAAGCGTTAATTCCATTGGTGATAAAAAATAACAGCGCAGAAAATATGCAACTGAATATCTCTGTTATGTTCCCTGCTAATTTTAAAAACAGCAGTTATACCAATACCGTTACTATAAAACAGGATAGTGCTTTACAATTATTAATCCCTGCCGAAGCAACAGGTGCAGTAAAAGGTGTTGTACAATTTATTGTTACCGGTGCTAATGATAATGAATCCATTTCATTACCTGTTGTGGCTACAGAAAAAGGCTTTCCTGTTATTGCCACTTTTTCCGGTAACAAAGCAGCACAACATAATTTTGTTATTAATAAAATGATACCAGGTTCACTAAAAGCTAATTTAAAATTATTAAAAAATATAGAAGGGCAATTATTAGATGGTATTGAATCGATGCTGAGAGAACCTTATGGTTGTTTTGAACAAACATCTTCCAGTACCTATCCTAATATTTATATCCTGAAATATTTAAAAGAGTCCGGCAAATCCAATCCTGCTATCGAGCAGAAAGCACTGGATTATATTGAACGTGGTTATAAAAGACTGATAGGTTTTGAAACATCCGTACATGGTTTTGAATGGTTTGGCCACACACCTCCGCACGAGGCACTAACTGCATACGGATTAATGGAATTCACCGACATGCAGGAATTTATTGATGTAGATAAAAAAATGCTGGAACGTACCAAACAATTTTTACTCAGCCGCAGGGATGGAAATGGTTCGTTCAACATCCAAAATCATGGCTACGACCAGTTTGCTTCGGTGCCCAATAAAATTGCCAACACATATATTGTGTACGCACTTACGCAGGCAGGCATAGGAAAAGAAATTCAAAAAGAATATGAAAAAGCTGTACAAAAAGCTTTGGAAAGTAAAGATGGTTATCAATTAGCCATGATGGCGATTGCTGCACAAAATATGAAAGATGCGGTTGCATTTAACCAGCTGATGGATGAACTGAACAAACAATATGAAAAAGTAAATTTTAATGCAGAAACAAGTGTGGTGAATTCAAGAGATGCTTCTTTAAGAGTAGAAACCTGCGCTTTGTATGCCATAGCATTAATGAAAGCACCATCACCACAGTTGGGAAGAGTGTCAGATCTTATCTCAAGAATCCTGGGAGAGAAAAGTTATTATGGTTATGGTTCTACGCAATCCACAGTGCTGGCATTAAAAGCCATTGTGGAGTATTCTAAATTTCTTGGCCATATTAATGAAGATGTACCGGTAAATTTTACTCTCAACAGCAAAACTGTTACAGTGGATAAACCTATAACAGAAAATGTACAGGAAGGCAATAATAATTTTACAGTAAACTATACGGAAAAAGATAAAACCGTTCCTTATAATTTAGAAGTTGCCTACAATACTTTTACACCACCTAACAGTGCAAAGGCAGAATTACAACTACGTACCAGTTTAAATACAACCGAAACAAAAGTGGGTGAAACTGTACGTATGCAAATTGCAGTCACTAATACCAGGGCCGCACTGCAACCTATGGCTATTGCAAAAATTGGTATCCCTGCAGGGCTTGCTGCACAACCCTGGCAGTTAAAAGAACTGATGGAAAAAAACCAGGCTGCATACTATGAAATTTTTGATAACTATTTAGTGTTTTACTGGATGGGCTTTGCACCCAATGAAACTAAGACTATCAATCTTGATTTAAAAGCAGAAGTGCCCGGTACTTACAAAGGCAAATCCGGCAATACGTATTTATATTATACACCGGAGTACAAACATTGGAATGATGGTGTGGAGATAACGATAAAGGAGTAAAGTTTTGTTTTATGTTTTAGTTAGGAGCACCGGCATTTGCTGGTGCTTTTTTTAAAATTGCTTTACCCAAACCCCTTCATCAATTTTATCTCATTCCTGTACAACAAGATCTTCCCGTCATTTTCCAATTGTTTTAATAAACGGGATACTACTACACGCCGGCACTGATGCCAACAACAACGGCGAGGTACCGATTATCTCCCGTTTCGTAAGTCTGTAACCATCTTGTCGAAAAAAGTTTCATACCATTTTACTTCATTACTGGACGGCCATTTTTGTTGTAACTTTTTCAACCCGTTTTCTGCCCATGCAACTACTTCCTCAAAGTCTGAACGATTTAATAATTTCGCTAAAATCACTGCCATTATGTGCCCATCATACTTGCGCTCCATAAAATCGCTATTTTTTTTACAGGAGTATAATAGTAACTAAAAATGCCTTCCATATCATTATACTTTTTACACAAAACAGGAACCTCGTGTTGTAAGAAAGGAATAAATTTTTCATTAAGGATTGTATCCAATTCCCCTACAGTTTTAAAAGCAAATCCATTATGATCATGTTTTAATAAGTCTGTAAGCACAAAACCAATAGAATCAGTATCCTTATGATTGCCTGGATTTATGTCATGATATTTTACAAAAATATCCTGAACCGCATTAATCCTTAATACTAAATCAATATTTATTTTATTATCAAATCCAAATTGATGAAAATAAAAATTCACTTTACTCCATCCATTTAGTGTCTTTTTTTCAAACGCATCTTTCGATTTTTTAAATATAAAACCTTGAGCCAACAATATTGATTCAATTACAGGTAACATATATTCAACATATTGTTTCTTATTCATAATTAAATTTCGCTACTGTGGATGTATTGACATCTTGCCGATGATCTTTATTTTAATTAAACCCCTTCATCAATTTTATCTCATTCCTGTACAATAATATTTTTCCATCATTTTCCAATTGTTTTAATAAACGGGATACTACTACTCTTGAGGTGGCTAATTCATCTGCAATTATATAATGCGATGTTTTTATAACACTGGAGCCGCTTAATTTTTGTTTCTCTTTCAGGTAGGCGACCAGGCGTTCATCTAATTTATGAAACGCAATGCTTTCGATAGATTTTAATAATTCTAAAAAGCGTTCATTAAAACTACGCATGATATAGTTTTTCCAGGTAGGATATGTACACAACCAATCATCGAGTTTGGTATGTGGTATAGCCAGTAGTTCCACATCATCTTCTGCAATGGCTTTCACTTCACTTTTTTTTGCTTCTACACAACAACTGTATGCCATCGAACAACTTTCATTACTCGATAAATAATACAGCAATATTTCTTTGCCATTCTCATCCATGCGATACACTTTTATAGTACCGTTGATGATCAATGGCATCATACGGATGTATTTGCCATAATCCATGATGATATCGCCTTCCTTAAAATGTTTGATCTCCCCGGATTCATACATTTCCTTTATCAGAGCCGGTTCAAAAACAGATTCAAAATTGGTCAGGTTGTTCATTGCTGTAAAAATTAATTACAGCATAAAATTACCCAATAGCATAAACAAGTGATAATTTTTTTTCAGCGGCTATTTTTTTACCCCTGCTTTGTTCAGTATTATTTCCAGCGGGCAAAATTTAGTAAAGGCAGATTGCAATAAATTAACACCCACAAAAACAGCCAGCCATATCCAATTGCTATTTACGTAGTGCGACAGGGTAATACTAATCAAAACAAAAGCACCGGCAACAGCACGAACAATTCTTTCTCTCATTTTTTAATTTTTATAATTAATAAATCGATCTTTCAACCGGAACAACAAATGCCCTTATAGGAAAATTAGTTCCATTCGCCTCATTGAATTTTTTTATCAACTCCATCGCCAGCATCGCATTTTCTGCTGAAGTAAAACTGAACAACATGGTGGAATCAAATTTTTCTTCGCCGCTTGCAAACCATTCTTCCAAAAGACGAGGCGATTGGTTGTCTTTAAAACCAATAATATCAGTTGCACTAAAAGCATTAATGGTGGCTGCTTTAAATATTTTCACTACTTCTTCCTGGTACTCTTTTAAACAGGTTACTATAAAAAATTTCATACAAAAAGATTTAAATTATTTATCAGGATATTTTTTACGCATCATTTTATAATACAATAAAGGCACTACTAATAAAGTGAGGAAGGTAGAAGTGATCGTTCCGCCCATCAAAGAAATAGCCAACCCTTGAAATATCGGATCGAACAGAATAATGATAGCACCTAATGCAACAGCACCTGCTGTTAATAATATCGGTGTAGTTCTTACCGCACCTGCTTCTATAATGGCTTGTTTTAAAGGAATATTTTCTCTTAACCGGATATTGATAAAGTCGATCAGCAGTACCGAATTACGAACCATCACACCTGCGAGTGCAATAAAACCAATCATTGACGTGGCAGTAAAATATGCACCCAGCATCCAGTGGCCTAACACAATTCCTATTAACGATAATGGAATGGCAGCTAACATTACCAATGGCACTGTAAAGTTTTGAAACCATCCTACAATTAAAATGTAGATGAGTAATATCACCACACCAAATGCAATACCCAGGTCTCTGAATACTTCAAAAGTTATTTGCCATTCCCCATCCCATTTCAAGGTATAGTTATCTTCCAGTTCGGGCTGATGGGTATATTCTTCATTCAATGAAAATCCTTTAGGAACGGTAATATTTTTTAAACTGTCGGAGATATTGGCAATTGCATAAGAGGGGCTTTCCAATTTGCCCGACATATCGGCCAGCACATACACTACTTCCTTTTGATTTTTACGGTAAATACTTTTTTGTTTGATCTGCCTGGTTACCGTTACAAGGTCTCTTATTGGTATTGCATTGCCCTGCATACCAATAATTTTCAGGTCAAGGATATCTTCCATGCCGGCTTTATCAGCATCAGATAATTGCAGTTTAATTACGGTTTGATTATACGATGCCGGCTGATAAATATTTCCTGCATTCATTCCTGATAAAGCTGCATTAATAGTTGCTGTTACCTGGGCAGTGGCAACACCATAACGTATCGCTTTTTCTTTATTCACTTCAATATGATATTCCGGCTGATCATCTTCTACCATCCAGTCTGCATCTACCACATCAGCAGTTTTGCTGAACAACATTTTTACCTGTTGTGCAATTTTTATCTGCTCCTTATAATCAGGCCCGTAAATTTCTGCCACCAGGGTTGATAATACTGGTGGCCCTGGTGGCACTTCCACAATTTTTACATTGGCATTATATTTTTTAGCAATGGCCTGTATCGGTCCACGCATTTGTTTGGCAATATCATGGCTTTGTATACTGCGCTTTCCCTTATCTACCAAGTTCACTTGTATGTCTGCCACATTTTCCCCCCTGCGTAAATCGTAGTGCCTCACCAATCCATTAAAACTGATTGGTGCAGCAGTACCCACATACAATTGATAATTCTCCACTAAAGTTTGATTAGATACATACGATGCAATATCTTTTGCAACAGCCTGTGTTTTTTCCAGCGTAGTTCCTTCCGGCATATCAATTACCACCTGGAATTCATTTTTATTATCAAACGGCAACATTTTTAATGCTACTGATTTGGTATAGAATAACATCATTGATCCTAATAGTATCACTACAATACTTATGATAAATGTCCAGCGTTTCCAACGTGTTTCCAGCATGGGTTGAATAAAGGCACGATAGATTTTATAAATACGGCTTTCTTCAAGTGTAATGGGTTTACCTTCTTTATGATTTCCACCTTTCTTTTCTTTTTCTCTTAGAAAAATATAACCGAGATACGGTGTTAATGTTAATGCAACAATTAATGATAACATCATAGCTATGGATGCTCCTATTGGCATCGGGCTCATGTAAGGGCCCATCATACCGGATACAAATGCCATGGGCAATACCGCCGCTACAACAGTAAACGTGGCTAATATAGTTGGATTACCTACTTCGTTAATAGCATAGATAGCGGCCTGCAATGGTGGTAATTTTTTCATCTTAAAATGCCGGTGCATATTTTCTGCAATAATGATGGAATCATCTACCACAATACCAGTGATAAACACCAACGCAAACAAGGTTATACGGTTTAATGTATAATCCATAAAATAATAACTGAATAGCGTTAATGCAAACGTAACCGGCACCGACAAGAATACAACCAATCCACCACGCCAACCCATCGCCAGCATTACAAATAAAGTAACTACTACAATAGAGATGAATAAATGAAATAATAGTTCAGCTACTTTATCAGATGCAGTTTCCCCATAATTTCTGCTTATCGTTAATTGTACGTCATTGGGTAATAATTCTTTTTTAAGGTGTTCAACTTTGTTTATGATCTGCTCAGCTAATTTCATAGCGTCTGCGCCTTTCTTTTTAGCCACACTTAATGTTATGGCAGGATAATTTGATTTAAAGGCGTTAGCTTTTGAAGTATCTGCGTTGCCATAGCCAAACAAAACATATTGATTAGAAGTTTCAGGGGCATCTTCCACTTTTGCTACTTGTTTTAAATAAACCGGCTGTTGCTGATTAACACCAACCACAAGGTTTGCAACATCATCAGCATTATTAAGAAAATTTCCTGTTTCTACAGCAAAGGCAGTGTCTTGCTGCAATAGATTGCCACTTTGCATTTGCATATTACTGCCCTGTATTTGTTTACTGATAGATAAAAAATCGATATGATTTTCTGCCATCTTATTTTTATCCAACAATACTTTTACTTCACGGCTTCTGCCACCTAAAATATTGATGTCTGATACATCGTTTATCTTTTTTACTTCATTAGTTAATGCCTGCCCGATTTGTTTCAATTGATAATCATCATATTTTTCACTCCACAACGTCAACCCTAACACCGGTACATCATCAATAGCTCTTGTTTTTATTAATGGCATAGTAACGCCTTGCGGCATTTTATCCATGTTCTTCATTAACTCGCTGTATAGTTTTACCAATGAGCGCTCCACATCTTCGCCCACTTTAAATTGTACTATCAGCATGGCCTGCCCTTTCATAGAAGTTGAATACACATACTCCACCCCTTTTACATTAGAAATTATTTTTTCCATGGGGGCCGCCAGTTTTGTTTCCACATCCTTTGGTTCTGCGCCGGGATAGCCAATAAAAATATCCGCCATCGGTACTTTTATCTGTGGCTCTTCTTCTCTTGGAATTAAAAAAGTACTATAGCCACCTATGAGTAAAAAGCCGATCATTAACAGTATCGTTAATTTAGATTGTAAAAACCCTTTGGCTATATTTCCTGAAAAACCGTTTTTCATTTGATTGAATTAATGCGTTTGTAATTATTTATTGCTTACTTAACTTTTACCGGAACACCATTGTATAATTTCCCCTCTGCAGTTAAAACAAAAGCTTCGTTCTTTTCTAAGCCACTCAATACTTCTACTTTATCGCCATAAGTTTTACCCAGGCGCACCCAACGTAACAATGCCGTGTTATTAGCGCTAACAGTATACAAACCCGTCAGTTGATCTTTTTGTACAATGCTTGCAAGAGGCACCAATACCATATTAGTTACTGATTTTACCGCAACTGTTTTTGTAAGTGGAATAGTTACGTTAGCATACATACCTGCATACAAATCTTTTTTATCAGCATCCGGTATACTTACTTTAACAATGTATTGTCCCCCTGTAAACTGTGATGATTGATTGATTTGTGCGACACTGCCTTTGATAGTTTTATCGAGTGCTTTGATAGTAATTATTGCTGCTGCTCCTTGTTTAATCTGGTTGATTGTATTTTCAGGAACAGATGCACTTACCTGGTAACTGCCGCTTTGTTCAATAGTTAATATCGGCATTCCCGGATTGGCCATGTTACCTTGTTCGGCTAATTTTTGTGTTACAATACCACTAAATGGTGATGTTAAGCTGGTGTAGCCCAGCATAGCATTTACTTCATTACGCATTTGCTTTGCGCCTTCCACTCTTGCTTTTGCAGCATTATATTGCAGCGTAACATTATCCAGTTCTTTTGCTGTAGCACTTTGTTGTTTGTATAAAGTAGTAAAGCGGTCGTAATCTTTTTGTGCACTACCTAATGCCGCCTGTGCTTCACTGATCATCGCATCGGTTTGTGCTCTCTTCGCTATAATATCCTGGTTGCTTATAGTAGCCAATAACTGGCCTTTACTTACATGATCGCCAACTTTTACTTTAAGCATAGTAATAAATCCCATTACCCTTGTACTTACATTTACTGATTGTGCTGCTTCAATTTGACCACTCAGGTTGATATCCTGTTGTTCATCTTCTGATGGCTTTGATACAGTTACTTCAACTGCAGCATCAATATTCATAACAGGTTCTTTTTTATCAGACGAACAGGCACTGAAAAGCAGTACACCAAGACCGGCTATTAATTGTAAAATTTTTTTAGTATTCATGCTGTAAAAAATTTATTGGTTAGTTGTAGTTAAAAATTGGATATAAGCTTTAGTGATATTGGTGGTAAACACCGCTTGTGTAAACGCAAATTTTTGTTGAACAAGTTGTGTATTCGCTGTTAATACATCTGTAGTATTTACCAGGCCTTGCTGGTAGCGGTTTTGTAAAATGATCAATGCTTCGTTGGCTTGTTCAATAGCCTGTTGCTGTTGTTTCATTGCAAACTGTGCATCTGCAAGGTCACGCCAGGCTTTGTTAAGCTCCAGCTGACTTTGATCTTTCTGTCGAGATAGTTCTTCTGATAATTTATTACGTTCTAAAGTTTGTGTAGCTATCGTATTTTTAGTGCTGTTGCCTTTAAAAATATTCCATGATAGTTGAATACCTGCCATATAAGCATTAGCACCAAAACCCAGCATCCGATTGTCGTTTAGCTGATAAGTACCAAATGCATTTAACTTAGGCCAATAACTCATTTGGTTAGATTTTATCATCAGGTCAGTTGCTTCAATCGCTTTTTGCATGGCAATAAAATCTGCTCTTACTATATTAATTTTATTAGCCGAATCTTTAATTGATATAGAGAAAGTATTTGCAGGTTTATAAATAACGCCGTCGCTTTGCCCCATTAACAAACTGATGTAATCTGATGCGTTACCAATATTGTTTTTTGCTTTAGATAAATTGCTTTCTGCTATTGTAATCTGCACTTGTGTATTCAGCAGATCAGATTTTTGTAACAAGCCTTGCTTAAAGCGGTTATCAGTAAAAGTGTACAATGCCCGGGTTGTTAGTAATGCATCTTCTAAAACTGTTACCGCATCGTATGCCAGTTGCAATTGCAAAAATGCCTTTTGTACTTCAAAAGTCACATACTCTTTAGTGCGTTGTGTTTTGTATTGATATAGCTCGGTTTGTTTTGCAGCAGCTTTTCTTTTGTACAACATATCCATATTTACCAATGGTTGCTGTACCTGAAATTGCGTGGTAAAATCTGTGGTACCTGATGGATGATTTAAAAGATCAGGATTAAAATCATTTTGTGTAATTGATTTTTGCTGTAGTTTAAAACCAAAAGTATTTAATGGGTTATTGGTACTGATGGCGGTGTATGAAAATCCTACCTGCGGTAGATAAATGGCTTCAGTTTGTTTGTAATTAGCAGCCGCTATACTTTCATCCAGCTTAGCCAGTTGAATTGCTTTGTTATTATTTACAGTGGCTGCAATAGCTTCATCAAGGCTTAATAATTTTGTGCTGTCCTGCGCTGTAGTAGTTAAAGCAAAACCGTTAATAAAAACAACTGCTGTAATAACTGAAATGATCTTCTTTCTGCGGTTCATTAATTTTTAATTTGACGCAAAACTAATAGCAGCAAAATGCGAACACGGTAACATTTGTCACTTATAACAAGAGGTAATTATTATTTCAGTAAAGTGATCGGGGTAAATCAGATAATAAAAAATATTATTTCAGATATTACCTTCAAACAGTACTTTTAATTACTCTTTGCCAGATTGACACATAAAACCAGTACTAATGAGTATTGAAACAGCAGCATTCGCTGAAGGAGGAGATTAATAATTTTTTTATTAAATTTTTAAATACATCAAAAGCTAAACCTAATGAAGCTATCGATTTTTCCAGGTATTTTTTTTGTTATAGCAAGTTGTCATTTTGCAAAAGCTCAAACATTAAATACAAATTACGTGTTTGTTGCAAAAATTTTAAGCATAGATACCAACAACGTTTTTACAAACCTGACAAGTTTTGCTAACAAACCCATTGGCAATGTTATTTGTGTGCATATTAATATCGAAAAAATAATTAAAGGAAAATTATCAATTGCAAGAGACACGTTACTTATTATGGATTTAGATGAGGTTGAAAATAAATGTGTATTTGAATTTGCTATTGGTAATTCCTATACCATAAATGCCTGTAAATTCAAATACCAGGCTATAAGTGCCATTAAGAAGAAATATCAAAAATGGCTCTTTTCCTTCTATTGTGATAAGCTACCCCAAATAAAAATTTAAGAATTTAAGATCAAAATTATTATCCTGTAAATGGGAGTTTACAATATTCTTACTTTTAGTCTCATTTAATAAGGAATTTCAATAAGCAAGATTTTACTCATTCAACCCTTGCTCCACTGCATCCACCAATCCTTCCGAATATTTATCATCCGATAATTCCCAAAACATCACGCCGCCTAATTTCTTTCGCTTTACAAATTTCGTTTTTTCGCTTATCGATTGCGGATCATCAAAAGTGGCAAATAAGTTTTTGCTTTTATTGTATTGATAAGGCGCTTTGGCCTTTTTATCCCAGTAACGGGTAAAGCCGGAAGTATCACTAAAGTAAGTGTCAAAATTTTTATAAGATACGCCCTGTAAAAAATTACCGCTTTGATACAGGCCATGATTGGTATCGGCAACATTCTGCCAAACCCTTCCATAAAAAGCAGCGCCAATAATAAATTTAGCAGCAGGTAATTTTTTTTCCAGCAACCAATTCACGCATTTGGTGGTGGATTCCTGCCCGGGCATGTAATCTGCCAGTGCTGTATGATGGCCGGTTACTTTACTATAACCACCCACAAGATCATAGGTCATCAGGTTTATAAAATCTACCTGTGGTGTTACCGCATTCCACTCAATCGATTCATTAAGATATTGTTCAAAACCACCTGCAGCAAAACTCAATAAATGATCAGTGCCCATTTCGGCACGCAATTCTTTTACCAACATGGTAAAATTATTTTTATCCTGTGGCAAAAACTGGTGCCCGGGATAACCTTCAATAGCAGGGTATTCCCAATCCAAATCAAGACCGTCAATATCATAATCCTTTAATAATTGTGCGGCTGTTTTTACAAATGTGGTACGGCGGGATGCTGTATCAAAAAGGCCCGAGCAAGGTGCACAACCTCCCCAGCCGCCAACAGATACCATCACTTTTAATTGCGGGTGTTCTTTTTTAAGCGCAACAATTTGTTGCACCGTTTGCCGCTGTGTACTATCTCGAAAAGTGAGTGTATCGTTTTGCAGTTTTAAAAAACTGCAGATCACATGAGTGATCTTATCCAACGGGTACTGGCGTATATTCTCGCCGTTGCCGGTATAATAAGCGATCACTTTATATTTGGTTTGGCAGAATGCGGTGGCTTGTAAAAATACAAGGCTTACGAGGAGTATTTTTTTCACGGCTTTGAAGATACTACTCATTTACTGAACGGAAAAAGTGCCTTTTGAGAATAAGATTATTTTAACAAGCACAACAATTTTTCATTTTAGATTGTTACTTTGTGTTATGAGAAATTTATACCTCCTTGTCATTGTAATGCTATTGTGCATAAAAACTATGGCACAGGATAATTATGAAATACAGGTATATGCGTCTCCCACTCAAACCAAGGGCAGTACCATTTTTGAATTGCACAGCAATTTTACTTTTAATGGCGAAAAAAATGTTTTGGATAAAGTGCGCCCCAGTTATCATGCACTGCACGAAACAGTAGAGATCACTCATGGTGTGACAGAAAATTTTGAAATAGGTTTTTATATTTTTACCAACTACACCAATCCTTACGGGTACAGGTATGTGGGCTCACATATACGCCCCCGTGTAAAAGTGCCCAACAGCTGGCACTGGCCAGTTGGTGTAAGTTTATCCACCGAAGTAGGTTTTCAAAGCAGGGAATATTCGGGTGATACCTGGAGTGTGGAGATAAGGCCCATCGTTGATAAACAGTTCGGTAAATTGTATATCGCCTTCAACCCTACATTAGGCATTGGATTAAAAGGCAGTGATGACCATACACCAGCTTTTGAACCTAATATAAAAACATCTTACAGTTTTAATAAGTTAGCGTTGGGTGTTGAATATTATGGCAGTCTTGGCCAGTTGAACCAGGTACCTCCTGTCAGTGAGCAAAGCCATGCATTATTTGCTGTAGCTGATCTTACTTTCGATCCACGCTGGGAAGTAAATGTTGGCCCGGGCTGGGGATTAACCAAAGCCACTGATGGTTTTGTATTTAAATTATTAGTGGGCCGCCGTATTACCTGGAAAAAGCCTGTTGAAAAAAAGCTGCAATAGATCTTTAATTGTGTGTCTTTACAAAATCTGTTCTTGCATAAGTTCCGGGAGCTGCATGGTCGCCTTCCCTGAACCTGACATCAACATAATTAATACCAGCTACCTCTGTAAGGTTATAAATAAGTGCGGCCATATAAGCATCTGCACCGCTAGTTCCCATTTGCTGCGTTAAGTAAGTACTGTTGGGAATTTTTATAAAAATTGTATCTCCTGAAATTTTTTTATAGGTCAACTGTATCTCGGGGGTTTCTTTGTTTAACCACGCAATAATTGCGGGTGCCGTTAATGAATCTGCAGGTATTGGCCTGGTCTTTATCATATCCAATCCCGGGCCGGTTGCTGACAGTTCCGCCTCCCAGAAATAGTGGCTGTCTTTTATTATTGCTGCAGTATCTGTATGGTTGGCAGGGGCAATTGTATCATGATGTACAGTTGCTTCTTCAGTTTTTTTTGTATTGCAAGAAAATAGTATTGCAAGTGCAGTAATCAAAAGATAATTATTTTTCATCGTTACGCTTTTATAATTAAAAAACATATCCTTGTTATACGATAAAATTACAATGACCTACTGCAATTGAAATGACAGTAGTCATTATTAGCCGTGATGTTGAATAGTCAATTGCTTACTCAATAATAATTTTCTTCAGGTAATACATATCCGGATCTACCTGTGGCAATATATCGCTGCTGATGATGATTGGCTTTTTTGAAAGCGTCATTTTCTGTACCCCTTTTTCTGTAACAATATCCATCGGTAATGTCATATCAATATTATCAACAGAAATTTTGTATTTATTCTGTCTTTGAGCTACAATATGCACTTCTAATTTTTGTGTGGTACGCAGGTACAGGTCAAACAGGGGTTTTAAATTGGTATTGGTTGCTTTACTGAATAATTGCTCCACGTCATCTGTGGTTACTAAATTATCATAAGTGTATTGCACATTGGTAGATAATTGTTTTAAGGTTGGGAAAAAAACTGCATCACCAATTACATAGCGTAAGGTATGCATAAAGAAAGCTCCTTTACTGTAGATATCACCAATGTAAGCAGTTACTTCATCCAGGTCTTTACCCTGCACTACTGGTTTTTGATTGGCAATACCAAAAGCAGATTGTTTAAAGCGATCGATATAAGCTTTTTCGCCGCCCATTTCTCTTGTATATAATGCATCGCCATAGCTGCAGATACCTTCCTGTATCCAGTAATCGGCCCAGTCTTTTACGGTTACTTTATTTCCAAACCATTCGTGCCCGAATTCATGGTTCATCAGCCAGTCGTTATCAACACCTCCAATAGTTTCGTATTTAAATTTATTACCGTAAGCATTCATCGTCTGGTGTTCCATTCCTAAATGCGGCGTTTCCACTATCCCTATTTTTTCTTTTACCCATGGATATTCGCCAAAATATTTTTCCCTCACTTTTGCTATCTGTTCCAGTATCTCCAGGTGATGTGCTGCTTTTGCTTCATCGGCCTTTAATACATAAAACTGCATGGGTACTTTATTACCATTAACGGTAGTATACATTTTTGTTGCTACTGCATAATCTCCTACATTAAAAACAAGACTGTAATTATTGGTAGTGTAATTTGTTTTCCAGAAATATGTATCGGTGGTTTTTTGATGGGTGACTTTTTGTAATAAACCGGGTGCCGCTACTACCAAACCTTTGGGAACAGTGATGTTCATATCTGCACCTTCATTAGGTTCATCACTCGGGTGATTTTTACAAGGGAAAAATATTTGGCCGCCAGCAGCTTCTGCAGTTACTGCCACCCATGGATGGCCCAGTGTGTCTTTTGTCCAGGTAAAACCATCCTCCCATGGTGGCCTGGTGGCCACATGTGGCTTACCGGCATACATAACTTTAACCGATGTTTTACCGGCAGCAACAGGCATGGCAGGTGTAACAGTGATCAATGCATTGGTATGTGTAAAGGGCGCTTCTTTCCCATTCACCCAGATTTTTTCCACCTTCATATCATTGAGTAAATCAAAAAGCAATACCGGTGTTGATTGAGACAAAATAAAATCTATTACTGTATTACCACTGATACTTTTGTTATCGATATCAACCGCCAGGTTGATGGTATAATGCCGCACATCCATAATGGCCTGCTCAGGTTTTAATTTGCCGCCAGAAGTAAGTTCCTGCGAATAACAATTGCTGATAATGATAAAGGATAGAAAAATAAATACTGCTCTCATAAAAAATAGTTTCTTAAATGTAAGTATTAATTCTGGTAATTTTTAAACCCATAAGGCATAGTAAAAAACCATAGAGACATGTATGGGCATATAAGAAAAACACAAAACAAATTTAAACCACATTAGAACATCGGAAACATAGAAAATACATAAGAAATACTGTATGAACAGCTATGTGTCCTATGTCCCTATGTGGTTGACAAAATATTACATATGGTTTGACCTGTCATTTTTACAGAAAAATTTTTACGGCATTGTTTTTACGCTGTATGGTTGTAATTATTTTTCACTAAAAACAAAAAACATGCACTACAATCAGTCATGCGCCGCAAAAGGCAACGCACACGGAAATCACGGCAGGCCGGGATTTATCCGCTCTATGCAAAGGGCATCAGTAAACATTTACAAAACTGAAAACAGTTATGAATTACTGGTATTTGCACCTGGCAGAATTAAAGAACATTTTCATTTAGCCGTAAATGGAAATGAACTCACTGTTTCTTACACTCCGCCGGAAGGCTTTCCCCGTCCTGAATGGATATTAAGGGAATACAGCCGTGGCGGATTTACAAGAACCTTTACCTTAAATGAAAACATCAACACCGCTGCTATTACAGCAAAGTATGTAGACGGCGTTTTACAGGTAAGCTTACCTGTTATTGAAGGTAAGGAAGAGTTGAAAAAGGAAATTGTGATCAACTAAGCGTTGTATTAAAGTAAACGGGCTCCAAATGGAGCCCGTTTTTATTTCAGAAAAAAATTATTGATCTTTTGCAGGAGGTAACACTAACTGTTTATGCAGTTTAGTTAATGTTTCCAGGGCATCACTGCATAGGCCCGGGTGCACTTTTGAAGTTTGTACAATCGTACTCCTGGTAGCGGTAAGCCAGCGAAAGCGTGACGCCATATCCAATTTAGCAATTTCACCTGCAGCAATATCTCCGTTGCTTATTTTTTCAAACACACAAAGATGTTCATGTAAAGCCGCCATATCTAAATAACCTGCAAAGGCACGCAATCTTTCTTCATCTACAGTAAACATAGTTTGTAAAAACCGTAAGGGTTTGCAATACAATATCACTCCCACGTTGAGGAACTCTTCTCTTTCCACACGTGGCACAATGCGAATAACAGCGTACTCAAATAAGTGATTGTCTTGCATGTTGTGCTTCTTTTACAAAAATAGCAGATGATTCCATCCTGGTTATTAAAAACTGTGCGTAAATATTTCGCATTGCTTCAGCGTTTACATCAAATACATTTTCTGTCAGCCATTCTGCAGGAATTAATGCAACAATGGCATGAATCTTTTCTGGCGTAAGCAAGGTTTTAAAAGTTGTATCAACGGTTTCCACCTCACTTGCCAATGGCAGCAATACATGATCTTTTATTTGCACAAAAGGCCGCTTTGCCTGCTCTTTCCAATCGCCACCACCATGATGAAAATATAATGCAGCACCATGATCGATCAGCCACAATTCCTTCTTCCACATCAGCATATTGGTATTCTTTGGCGTACGGTCCACGTTGGTTAGTAAAGCATCCATCCACACAATCTGCGAAGCCATTAATGCAGTGGGTGTATTGATGGCTGCATCAAAACTGATGGCGCCGGCAAGGTAATGCACAGCTAAATTCAGTCCTTCGCTCTTACGCAATAATTCCTGTATCTCTTCATCAGGTTCTGTTCTGCCGAAGGCACTGTCTAAATTAGCAAATACAATTTCGGGAATTTTAAAACCCAATACTCTTGCGATCTCTCCGCCGATCAAGTCTGCAATTAATGCTTTTACACCCTGCCCTGCGCCCCTGAATTTTAGTACGTATAAAAATCCATCATCCGCTTCGGCAATCGCAGGCAAAGAACCGCCTTCTCGCAATGGCATTACATAGCGGGTTACATTTACGGTTCTTAAATCGGTTAGTTGATGAGTCATTTAGTTGGTTAGAAAATTTTCCTGATGCCGAAGGTAGAAAGAAAGTTTATATTTAAACTATAGTAACCCTTTAAGTACAAGAATTATGAGAACTATGATTAAAATAAACTTATTTCAGAACAAAGTGTGTAATTAAATCTAAAAGGTATTTTTTCTTTTTCTTTTATTTAACCAGGAAATGAAAAAAAATATCGGAATAAAAAAACAAGTTAGTATTACTGTGATAAAAATCCAATCTTCTAACATATTGGGGCGAAACCGAAGATGACCGTGTGAACCAACAACGTAAAAAGAAAATACACCCAATCCAATAAATATTGTGATTACTGATATTAATATTTTCATAAAAAGTTATTTACCTATCCTTCCTCCTCCTCTTCATCCGTATAAATTTCCGCTCCTGTTCCCGGCTTCCATTCTTCTTTAGGTACTTCTTTTCCACCGATAAGATCTGCCACTAATGCTGTCCATCCCGTTTGATGGCTGGCACCTAAACCACTGCCGGTATCTCCATGAAAATATTCAAAAAATAACACCAGTTCTTCATTACCGGGTCGGCTGTAAAACCAGTTGTAATCACCATACGATTTCCTCTTGCCTTTTTCATCTTTGGCAAACAGGCTTACAACTTTTTTGGTAAGCATGTCGGCAACATCCAGCAGGTTCATCATATTACCAGAACCTACAGGGCATTCCACGAGTAAATGATCACCATAAAATTCACCATATTTTCTGATTGCCCTAATGATAAGGTAATTGATCGGCATCCACACCGGGCCACGCCAGTTACTATTGCCACCAAAAAGATTGCTGGTACTATCTCCCGGGTCGTACTGAATGGTATAATTAACGCCATCAACAGTTACTGAATACGGATTGGCCTCATGATATTTTGATAATGCCCTGATACCACCATCAGATAAAAATTCTTCTTCGTGCAGTAAACGTTGCAGTAAAAATATCAGGCGGTCTTTTTTTACTAAAGAGATCAATACTTCTTCACCATCACCCCGTTCTTCATTAGGCCAGAAACGATTATTTTTTTGCCTGTAGTTTTCAAACCAACCAATACGTTTGGTAAAGTCTGGTACTTTATCAAACAATTCTTTACTGATGGTACTTACAGCAAACAAACTTGTGAGCCCTACAATACTTTGTATTTTTAATGGCAATGGATCTGCACCGGTAACCACTAACGTATCATAAAAAAACTTGTCTTCGTCATTCCACATAGTATGACTGTTCAATGCTTCGGCAATTAATACAAAGTGCTCGAAAAATTTGGTGGCCGAATCTTCAAACGCAATATCATGGCGGGAGATTTCCAATGCCATATCCATCATGTTCAATGCATACATGCCCATCCAGCTGGTACCATCGGCCTGTTCCAATTGCATGCCTTCGGTAAAATGATGGCTGCGGTTGAATACCCCGATATTATCGAGACCTAAGAAACCGCCTTCAAAAATATTGTTACCACTTTTATCTTTTCGGTTGATCCACCAGGTAAAATTGATAAGTAATTTCTGAAACACTCTTTTTAAAAATATTACATCTCCTTCACCGTAAGTTTCTTTTTCAATCCTGTAAATTTCCATGGCTGCCCATGCTTGTACAGGAGGATTTACATCACTGAAATTCCATTCGTAAGCAGGTAATTGTCCATCGGGTTTCATATACCATTCCCTCATGATCAGTTGCAACTGGTGTTTGGCAAAAACCACATCCACCATGGCTAATGAAATGCAATGAAAAGCAAGATCCCATGCGGCATACCAGGGATATTCCCATTTATCGGGCATGGCAATTACATCCTGGTTCTTTAAATGCTTCCAGTCATTATTTCTACCGTTTTGTTTACCGGTATTTACTGGTGTAATACCATCACTGCTGGTAAGCCAGCGCTCCACATCAAAATGATAAAACTGTTTACTCCACAATAAACCGGCTAAAGCTTTACGTTGTATATTTTTTAAATCAGCAGAAATATCATTAGGCAGAATGGCGTTGTAAAAATCATCTGCTTCTTCTTTTCTTACTCTGAAAACTTTTTCAAAACCTAAAGAAAAAGGTTTATCATCTGCCCTGTTGGTAAGCCTGCAATAAACAGTTTTTGTTTCCCCGCCTTTAATATTCAATTCATACACCGGGGAAAATTTAGTGCCTTCTTTTTTATTCCGGAGTTTTACTTTGTTGGTACCACTGATTATCGCATCATGAAATGCATCTTTTGTAAACGGTGTTTCATTGGCTGATCCGTTCACTTTATTCATGTTGGTTTCATTTTCGGTAAACAACCTGTCGGCAGGTGTTTGAAAATAAAAATAATAATTGCCTAACCTTGGGTGGCTTACATTAACTGAATTTTTATCACCATAAGTGATCACCGGTTTTTTTTCATCGGGCGTAAATACCCATTTATTATAAAACCATAGTGTAGGCAATACAGTTACCGGTGCTTCAACAGTGTTCCGGTTAGTAATGTCTATTTTTATATAGATATCGGTTGGATTTTGTTTAGCATAAGTAACTTTTACATCAAAGTATTCATCATTTTTAAAAATACCGGTATCCAGTATTTCGTATTCCGGTTCCTGCTTGCTCCTGTATCGGTTGGTATTCACCAGGTCGGCATAAGGAAATTCATTTTGCGGATACTTATATAAATATTCCATGTAATAATGCGTAGGAATATTATCCTGGTAGTAGTACAACTCTTTTACATCTTCGCCGTGATTGCCATCGTAATTGCCTACACCAAACAAACGTTCTTTTAAAATTTTATCTTTGCCATTCCATAATGCAATAGCAAAACAAAGATTTTGAAAATAGTCTGAAATACCTGCTATACCATCTTCGCCCCAGCGGTAGGCCCTGTAGTGTGATTGATCAAATGGAAGATAGCCCCAGGCATCGCCATATAAGCCATAGTCTTCACGTACGGTACCCCATTGCCTTTCACTTAAGTAAGGCCCCCATTGCTCCAGAGGTACTGGTTTTTCATTGTTAACTTTTAATCGCTGGTGTTCTGCTGTCATTTCAATTATTTGATAAAACAATTGCTGCCATGGTCATTCTTCAGCCAGGCAACATTTCATGACAAGCAATCGTTGAAAAAACAGGTATAAAAGTAGACAATTTAAAAGAGTTATTCATCGCCGTTTTGAAAATAATGCCGCAATCGTTTGTTGGAGGCGTAAGGCGTGAGTAGTGAGACGTCAGTCGTGAGTGAGTGCTAACGGATGGTGTACTCACGACTGACGATTCACCATTCACGACATTACATCACCCTTCCCTCTTCTTAAACTGAAGCTGTGCCACAATTTCGTTTATCCCTTAATTTATTGTTTCTAAAATTATAGGTGTAGGTAAGTTTATAAGTGCGGAAGATAAAGGTGAGCTTTACTGTGGCATAAAGTAATAATAAGCCAAGGTTAACTTGTACTATTTCTTTTTGAGTTTAAGTTTTTGTAAATGCCGCATTATTCTCTTTTGAGGAATATCTCCGCTATCATCGCTTAATAAAATAGACCAGGGTTTAAGTGTATCGATCTGTGCAAATATTACATTGAGAATGGCAATAGTGGGTAATGCCAGGAATATGCCCGGCAGGCCAATGAGTGTTCCGCCAATTACAACACCTACAATGGTCATCAGTGCATTCACCTTTACTTTAGAACCTACAATTTTTGTCATTAAAAAATTGGAATCTAAAAAATGAATGGTTTCCATACTTACAATGATCCAGAAAATACTATTCATACCAGATGAATTACCCATGGTAACCAGTACCGTAAAAACCAGCCCGGTAAAAAAACCAATATATGGAACGATGTTGAGCACACCTGCCAGTACACCTAAAAAGACCGCATACTTAACACCGATTATTAACAGCACTACCGAGTTAGCGGTAGCTACAATTGCCATTTCAATGATCAGGCCGGTCATATATTTTTGAATGATCTGTTTGGATTCGATCATCACATGCTCCAGGCTTTCTTTATGTTCTGTTTTAAAAACTGCAAACAAAAATCTTTTTATCATTTGCTTGTAACAAAGAATAAGAAAAGAATAAATAGCTACCAGCACCACAATAAGTATGGTTTCTGATACGCCTAAAAAAGTTTTGCCGATAAGTGTACCGCCATTTTGTTTTACACCCTGGCTGGCATTTTCGATGATCACTTTTTGCTGGGCTGTTGTTATATGGAGCTTTTGTGCTACCCATTTTTGTAAAGTGTCCAGGTGCTCATTCAGGTGTTCCTTGATAGAAGGTATATCGTTAAAAAAGCCCGCCATTTGAGAAGAAAGAAAATATACTATAGTGGCAATTAAAGCCAATGCAAATATTACTGCTGTAAAATTTGCCAGCGTTGCAGGAAAATATATTTTTTGCAACAGCCTTGTAACCGGTAATAATAAAATAGATAAGAGAACTGAAAAATAAATGGGCACTAATACACCATGGCCAATGTAAATAATAAAACCTATCAGCAAGATCATTAAAAGTTTATAACTGAGCCGCTGAGGATAGGATATTGTTCCGGGATTATTCATTATAGGGAATGTTTAAATAAAATGATGGCCTGCCATTATTTATATACCCTGCGGTATAAAAGTAATGGCAGAACAACCCTATAAAATTACCGGGTTACAATAACAGGCCTGTTACATGATTATGTTATTAAGTTATATAATTCACAGGTAGGCAAAGTGATGGCAATAGTATATGATGGGTATAGATTTTTTTACTCCATCTCAGTTTTCCCTTCTACAGCTGCTACAGTATTTTGCAGCAGGTCAAACACAATAATATCGTTGTTCCCTTTTTTAAGCCATCCTTCAGGGCAATATAATCTTTGTTGCGGCCCCACATTCCAGTAGCGGCCAAGGTTATGCCCGTTTACATAAACAATGCCCCGGGTGTACATAGACATATCAAAATAAGTATCCCCGGTTTCAGTTAATGTAAAGCTGCCTTTAAAAAACATACCATTATTAAATCCTTCAGGGTATTTTGGCTGTAAACCGGATACAAATTTTTCATCCATAGGCAATAAATAAGTTTGCCAGTTCATCAGCGTCATACCGTTAAGGGTTACCCTGTCTGTAATACCTTTCCGGTCGATCATGCACTGGGCAAAATTAATATGCCCCATGCCTTCTACCAATATATCCAGCTGCGGATTTTCCGCTGTTGTTTTAGGTAGCTTAACCGTCCACCTGCCACCATCCCGGTGAATGGTATCAACAAGTTTTCCTTCTAAAAAGATCAATGCAAAATCATGTGGTTCTGTAATAGTAAGGTTGCCACTTTTGTGCCCTATCAATTTAGTACGGTATAATATCAGCCCCTGGTTTTGATCGTAATATTCCATTGCTTTTGGTTGCGGCGATGCAATGGGTGCTGGTAATTCTCTCCATATACTGGTTAAAGGGGTTAATGCTATTGCAGGAATGGCGATCGTTTTAATTGCTGCCGGTACATCCGGAATTTTATATTTTACATACTGGCTGATGAGGTTACGCAACATATAATACTTAGGTGTTGCCTGTCCCTGTTCATTAATAGGCGCATCATAATCGTAGCTGGTAATATCAGGTTGAAACTGTGTTGCGCTGAACGCATTAGCTCCTGCAGTAAAGCCAAAATTGGTGCCGCCATGAATAACGTATAAGTTAAACGACTTTCCATTCTTTAATAAATAGGTTATTTCATTTTTAAGATCAGTAGTATCTGGTCGCTGCCATTTTTCCTTCCAATGGGTTAGCCAGCCGGGATAAGTTTCTGAACTGAATACCGGTACATTGGGATTATGTTTTGCAGCCACGGCAAAATCTGCATCGCTGCCACCTGAATCGAGGCCAATGGCGGCACCTTCTACCGAACCGGCATCAAGCATATAAGGTGTTGCTCCATCTGCAGTATAAAACGGACCAGGAATACCATTTTGTTGCCAGAGTTTTTTTAAAGTAAGCAGGTAGGTTTTATCATTGGCATAACTACCATATTCATTTTCTATTTGAGTAAGAATAACCGGGCCGCCATTAGTGCACAATAAAGGTTTTATTTCTTTACTGATATTTTTTACATAGCGGGTAAGTGCAGCAATATAACGGTTATCCATACACCTTATTTTAATATCAGGGATTTTTAAAAGATAAGTGGGTAAGCCACCCCAGTCCCACTCTGCACATACATAAGGCCCGGGTCTTACAATCACCCACATACCTTCCTGCTGGCAGATACGCATAAACTCAGCAATATTTTTATTGCCGGTTTTAAAATCAAATACGCCTTCTTTTATTTCATGATAATTCCAGAAAAAATAAGCTGCAATAGTATTACAGCCCATTGCCTTTGCCATTTGAATACGCTGGCGCCAGTATTGTGCCGGTATCCTTGCAGGGTGCATTTCGCCACTGATGATCTGGAATGGTTTTCCATCTAACACAAATTGTGTTTTATCAAATGCAAACACATGTTTTTGCTGTGCTTTTGTTTGCTGGCATAAAAGCAATATAATACTACAGGTAATAATTTTTTTGAGATAAGACATGTATGTCAATTTTATTTATTCGTGTCATTTACAAAATCTGTCCTGCACGGGCTGAATGCATCTATCAGCATACCTGCCCGCAGGCAAACACAGCCATGCAATACACTGGAAGGCATAAAACATCCGTCACCGGCATTGATTATTTTTTTCTCCTGCCCTATAACAAACTCAAAACTACCACTGGCTACAAAAGTGCATTGCGTATGTATATGTGAGTGCATTGCGCCTGTTGCACCTGTCTCAAATTTTACTTTTACCAGCATCAGCGTATCATCATAACCAAAAACCTGGCGTTGTACTCCATTGCCCAGATCTTCCCAACCGGTTTCAGCTTCAGTTAAAAAAATTCTACCTGCATTTTTCATCTTTTATTTTCTTTTGATAAACTTACATCACAAATATCAATTTTATAACAGCGGTAAACAATTAACTGTACAAAATAGTAACTTGCGCTTAAATAATGTTTTTATGAAACAAACCTCACTATTCCTCATCGGGCTGCTGTGCTCTATCGCTTCTTTTGCTCAAACAGAAATAAAATTAGAAGATATCAGTAAACATGTTGGCGATTCAGTAAAAGTGTGCGGAAAAATCTATGGCGGTATTTTTTTAGAAAGAGTGAAAGACACGCCTACGTTTTTAAATGTGGGTGGTACTTATCCCAATAACCCACTTACTGTTGTTATTTGGGCCGATGTAAGAAAAACATTTGAAGAAAAACCGGAAGAATTCTATAAAGACAAGGCTGTTTGTATTTTTGGAAAAGTAACCTTGTATAAAGATAAACCCCAGATTGTGCTGTATAATAAAAACCAACTGGTAATCAGCCCGATGGTGGGCGGACAGTAACATTCAAAAAGCACTTTCTTTTATCCACCTTCAGCATTTTAACATTTTTTGGTAAAGTAATTGAAATACTTCCCCAAAAAACCGATGCCTACAAAACACCTGGCTGTATTGTGTATTGCCACAACCCTGCTTTTATGGGGCTGCGGCAGAAAACAGGTACCACAGCAAACTGACTCAGTAACATCCGCTAAAACAAGCGGGGCCGTTGCAACAACCTCCGCTAAGCCGGCAACAAAAAAAACTCCGGTAGCAGTACCTAAAGTAATTGTAGTAAATGATAATGTAGCCACAAAGAGTTTTGATGGCAGGTTATATTATGACTTGAATGGACACAGGTACTGGCGCAATTACAATGATGGCAAGTATTACTTGTTCAATAAATCTATGTACGCTGATAGTGCCTTTAAGCCGCATTAATCACAACCCCAAAACTTTACCACCATCACCAATTTTCCAATACTATAAACCAATAATTATGAAAAAGCTCACTTTAATTTTTACTATGGCTATCTCTGCATTGGCCACGAAAGCCCAATTAAAAACAACAGCAGTTTGTCCGGTTTTTAATGTAGATGTGCTGGAAGGTACCATTAATAACGACCTGAGTGCAAAATCTACTTTAGGCGAAGTTAAAACTACGTTTCCCTGTTTTACTGATTTAACGGAAACCAGTTCGGGCAATGGCTGCATTGGTGCTTTTTATAAAGACAAGGATATCAGTTTTTTTACAGAAAGAGGCTATATCGAAATCGGGGAGAAGTTTAAAGGCAAATTGAGTTTGCCGTTGATGGGAGCCAGCCGCAACAGCTTATTCAAGTGGCTGGGCTATCCCAAAATAAAAGATGTAAACTGGGACGCTTTTCAAACTAAGTACGGCATTCTCATTTTATACTACAATAAAGCCAACAAGATCAATAAGTTACAACTTAGCAGTAAAACTACAGATACTATTAAGCTTTGCGAATAGGTGCTCCTTTTAAAACCACTGGTTTTAAATCCGGCTTTTTAATTTTTTCGTAAGTTTATTTTTTAACCCGGTTCTTCATTAAAGTACCTATAACCATTTACTAGCTAAAATCAACCTTTGGATAACTTAATTTATATATGTGGAAACAATAGTGCAACTTTACATCATCAAACAGCGAAAAAGTAAAGTGGGGTTGAATTGATAAAGTTCTGACAAGAATAAACAAGTTTTTTTAAAATATTGGACTGTTGCTCCACTGCAGCTTTCCGTAACTCGGTTTTTCATAGGATATTGGATTTTAAAACGGGGCAGGATTTCTATCCAGCCCTTCTTTTTTTGTACCATTCCTGAAACCAGTTGCTTTTTACTTACAACCAACCAAAACTTTCAATTAATTTTTCTTTTTTATTTCTTGCTACGGGTATATTTTCATCATTCGACATTACCAGGTAATTACCTTCCCCCCTTACATACTTTTTTATATGATCAAGATTAACGAGGTATTGGCGGTGCACCCGTAGAAAATTTCTCTCTTCCAATACCTCCTGTATATCACCTAATGTTTTGGATACTATATATTGCTGACCACCTGTAATATAAAACCGGGTGTAATTATTATCTGCTTCGCAGTACAGTACGTTTTTTATTTCGGTAAAAGTTACGCCATTCTGATAAGGCAATGCAATTTTATCCGGCTGGTATTTTTCTCCTGCATGCAATTGCTGTTTTAAGGATTGCAATTGCTGGGTACCGGGTTTTTGTTGCATTGCTTTTGCCACAGCATTAGTCAGCTCTTTACCATCAATAGGTTTTAGTAAATAATCCAATGCATTAAAGCGAAACGCCTTTACAGCAAACTGGTCATAAGCAGTTACAAAAATCAAGCTGAAATTTATATCGCCCAGTTTTTCCAGTAACTGAAAGCCATTCAACACCGGCATTTCAATATCCATAAATACAATATCAGGTTGCAGTGCTTTTATTTGCGCCAGTGCTTCTGTACTTGATGTGCATGCTGCAACCACTTCCACCTGCAGGCAATACATCTTCAGCTGCAGTGCCAGTAATTTCACGCAGTCCGGTTCATCATCTATAATAATTGCTTTAAGCATAATTTTATAATGGTATTTGGATGATCACTTTGGTACCGGCGCTATTACCTGTTTCATCTTTCAGATCGATGATCTGTACTTCAGTTTTAGTTTGATAAATATGATTGATGGCATCCAGCCTTTCTGATGTCATCTTTAAACCAAATGATTTTTGCCTTGTGGCAGATTTACTTTTATGTTCACTTGCTTTATCACGGCCAATACCATCATCAGTTATTTCAATATGCAATAAATATTCTTCGGGTTGGGAAATATCAATGCAGATATTTCCTCCTTCCGGTTTATGCATCAATCCATGCCAGATAGCATTTTCCACATAAGGTTGTAACAATAACGGAGGCAGTTCAATATATTGCTGATCAATATGCGGCACCACATTGATCTGGTATTTTACTTTATCCTTAAACCGCATCGCCTCCAGTTCGATATATAGTTTTAATGTTTCCAGTTCTTTTTGCAGGGATATTTTTTCTGATCTTGAATTTTCTAACACCA
This sequence comes from Ferruginibacter sp. SUN106, assembly GCF_050611765.1. Taxonomy (NCBI): domain Bacteria; kingdom Pseudomonadati; phylum Bacteroidota; class Chitinophagia; order Chitinophagales; family Chitinophagaceae; genus Ferruginibacter; species Ferruginibacter sp. SUN106. The sequence goes on along the minus strand of NZ_JBODJC010000005.1, from coordinate 383,351 downwards.
ACCTGATAAGCTGTGAGAATTTAGTAAGGTATTCTGATGCCGTTTGCGAATCATTTTCTAAAGTATACAGTTTGATGGAATTAAGGCAATTAAAAATAAAATGGGGATTCATCTGGGCTCTTAACGCCACCATTTCTGTTTCGGCGATCTTTTGTGCAAACTCAGTTTGTATCTGTTTTATTTTTTGATCTTCCAGTACCTGGCTTTGTTGCTGCAGTTCATTGGTTCGTTGTTGTAATGCAGTTTCCAGTTGCAGGTTGTAATTCTTCTGTAACGCATTTTTTTCTTCCAACACCAGTTTGCTACGGTACGTAAGGGCAAATGAAAAACAGATGGCTTCAATAGTTAGTCCTAATAATAAAAAAACAATAGGAAAATTAATGATCAGGAATAACTCTGGTTTCATTTTTTCGGAAGGCGCATAAATATTGAATAGCGGCATACACCATAATATCACAAGGCTTAATATACCGGTGAATAAAAACCATTTCACCTTGTCTTTACTTTTTGCTGCAAGAATTAACAACACAATATTGAGCAAAAGGATAGGAACGGGTATTAAAACAATGCCATAATAATCCGGGTTAAAAGGAAACCAGCCAAAGCGTACTTCTGTAAATTCCAATACTAATTGAATTACACAAATTGATACCAGCAGTTTTACCAGCAGCCATCCTTTTTTAAAATGAACATCCAATTGTAACATGCGGCCAATAAAAAAGCTATATAATACCGGTATAATATACACGAAAACAGAAAAGATAATATCATGCACTAATGGCGAAAACATTTTCATTCCCAGGCGGATATCCATCCAGTGTAACCCGGAAAAAAACGCTGCAACAGCATAAGCAATATACCAGGCAAAAGCTTTATCCCGGTACAAATAAAAATGGTACGCTGCATAAATGCCGATAAAAATAAAACACCCCACCATTGCTGCCATTATAAGAAAAAGATAGCGGGAGCTGAATCCGCTTTCAATATCCCCGGCCATACTGATGAACTTTGTTTCCAGCAAAATTTGCGGCGGTATCAATTGATTTTGCCGGTCTTCTGTTCTAAACCAGTAATTAACTGTTGTATTGGGGGGTATTATAACAGGTAATCTTCCCCTGTCGAATGCTGATGAGTTAGCCTTTTTTTCAGTTTCGTCAATTTCTTCATAAGCTCCGCTGCGCCCTAGTAAATCTGTATTGTTGTACAAGCTGGTAAAATAATGCACTGTATAGATACTCAGGTTTACAGTATCCAGCTGGCTTGTGTTTTGAATGGTGAACTTAAGCCATTGGATGATCAATGGCCGGTTAGAAAATTTTTGTTTTCTTAACTCTTTCCTATAAGGTACAAAGGCCTGTTTTTTTACTTCTTCAAAACTAAATGCTTTGTTTAAAGTTTCTTCGTAAAACAAACAATGGTCCGCAATATCCATTGCTTTCTCCCATTTGGGTTGTCCGTTTATTTTAATGGTATCCTGTGCAGCGCTTATACTACTACTTAAAATAAAACAGGCCATTAATAAGAGTATCCGCTGCATAATCAGGTGCTATATTTTTAAAAATAAGTAAACCATCCTGCATATCCTAAAGCATTTGGTGAATAGCCATTTTTTTGAGGGAATGGTAAATGCATTGCAAACATAGCTGCTACTCCTTAATAAAGCTACTCACTCATAAAGAAGGTTGCTCACTAAAACACTAATAAAAATTGGCTTCAACTGACTGAGATTTATCACAGCAATTATCAACACTTCATTTATTTTTTAAATACACTATAATGAAAACAGTACAGCTCAACATTTTGCTACTATCATTTATTGCAGTATTTACAGCTTCCTGTCAAAAAGATACTTATAATATGCCCAATGCAAAATGCCTGGTTACATATACAGAAGAAGATTTGTACGGCACTTCGCTGAACATTGTCTACAATCAAAAAGGCGATCCGGTAACATTGAGTCTTTCTGGCTTTCCTGCCACCATTTTATATGATGCAAAAGGCAGGCTTTTAAAAGTAAATTTTGGTACCGGTGGTGTGCATTTTGATTACTTGTATAATGACAATACTTTTTTACCGGCAATATTAAAATATTATCGCCCCGGCCAGGGAGGACTTATAAGCATTGACAGTTTTCATTACAATAATGCGGGGCAATTAATAAAAAGAGAAAATCATAACCTGCTCGATCCTGCTTACAACAATGCTCAAAAATTTGAATACAACAACAAAGGCAATTTAAAAAAAGTTACTATCAGTTCGCAAAGCGGTGGATCCGTATTTAACCCAGCTGTTGTTGCATTTGAAGCAACACGGTATGATGATAATTACAATTTTATGGGTGGCAATCAATGGATCAAATACCTCTTGTTTTACAGCGATATGGAAGACTATGGATACTTATTGTTTAGTGTAAACAATGCCATGGATTGGAAATGGGGTTATCCTGAAGGCAATGTATATAAGGTAACAACTGCATTAAAGTATAACGTTGATGGTTTTGCCACTTTGGTTAATGGCCATTATTTTGATACCGACGGCGTTACTGAACTGACCAGTTTCATCCGGACCAATACATCTACCTGCGATACCCCTGCTGCTAATCATCCTGCAACCGAAAACAAATTGGTGCAGCCCAGCAGAAATACTTCTTTACACAATACAAATTCTGAACAATAAAACATTTCCTGCACTTTATTAAATAAAACAACCATGCTAAAAAAAATATTAAAATGGACGGGTATTGTAATTGGTAGCCTGCTGGTATTACTGTTATTATTTTACGCCGTAGTATATTTTAAAACAGAGGCCCGTATCAATAAAATCTATGCTGTAAACATTCAACCATTAACTATCCCCAGTGATTCGGCATCGCTTGCATTGGGATCACATATATCGGCAATAAAAGGTTGCACCGATTGTCACGCTAATGGTGGCATACCTTTTTTTGATAATAAAAATCCCGTAGTATTGTTACATACTGCCAACCTTACCAGTGGCAAAGGCGGTATTAATTATACCGACCAGGATTGGATACGTGCATTACGCCATGGCGTGGGTAAAGATGGAAAATCGCTATGGTTTATGCCCAGCCAGCATACCAGTGCCAACCTGAGTAACACAGAGCTGGGTGCTTTAATCGGTTATTTAAAACAGTTGCCTCCTGTTGATAATATACATCCCGAAAAGCACCTGAAACCTTTGGGAAGACTGCTTACTTTTTTTGGGAAATTTCCTTTGCTTACTGCTGAAGCTATTGATCATTCTGCTAACTATCCTGATGAAATAAAACCTGAGGTTACAGCAGCTTATGGTAAATACCTTGCGGTGAGTTGCCAGGGTTGTCATGGCATTAATTATAAAGGTGGCCCTGCTCATGGGCCAGATGAGCCGCCAATACCAGACCTCACCAGCGCCAGTTATGCAGGTAAATGGACCAGCGACCAGTTTGTAACGGCACTGCATACCGGAAAAAAACCTGATGGAAAAATATTATCGGATTTTATGCCGTGGAAAACAATAGGTAAAGCATATACCGAAGACGAATTAAAAGCTTTGTACCTGTACCTGCACGACCTTAGATAGATCAGCTTCTTATTCACTGCAATGTCTCTGTTTTAAATTTAATGCATGCGCAGAGACATTGCAGTAAGAGAACAAGTGCAAAATTGTACCTTGTGCCTGTGATAGAACAAACAGCGCTTATCGTAACCAAATGGCTTTACCATCCCCCTGTTAACCTCCCCGAAATAGATGAAACAAAATTATCCGGATTAATTTCATTGGATGTACAGAAGAAAAGAGCCCTGGAAAAAAAAGGTATTGCCTGCCGTTTTACCTGCAACTTTGCTTATGCTAATGAGCCCCTGCTTGATTACGTGGCAGAAGATTCTTATGTAATAGACCTGCCGGATGTAATTGATAAAAATGAATTGCATTCCATGATCAGGAATTCTTATGCCAAGTTTAAAGAGAAATTTGATTTTAGAAAAATGAGTACAGTACTTAGTAATATACCGCTGCAGCATTTTGATGAATCTAAATATGATCTTGAACCAGTATTACTCCTTTTGCAATAGTTTTTATTTAAAGCTGCAATGCATTTCATTGAACATTGAGTGTTGAATATTGTACATTGAATATTTTTCTTCGCCTGTAAACAAGCCATTTTAAGTAAAGCCCCTTCTATTTAATGGTTGTTGTACACATCACCTTCCTTTTGTATCTTTTGCATTAACTCCAAAACAAACTTAACATGGCACAAAGAACCGTTGTGTTCATTCATGGCTTATGGATGCATAACAGCTCCTGGCAATCCTGGATGGATTTTTTCAATCAACAAGGTTATAACACAATCAACCCTCCATGGCCCGGCGACTCTGCTACTGTTGCCGAATGCCGTGCTAATCCACAACTTATCGCCAACAGGGGCGTTACAGAAATTGCAGACAGTTATGCTGCAGTAATTGCGTCACTTCCTGAGCCACCCATTGTTATCGGGCATTCTTTTGGCGGTCTTATTGCACAGGTAATACTAGGCCGTGGTATTGCTGCTGCCGGTGTGGCCATCGATCCTGCACCTATTAAAGGGGTATGGCAATTACCTTTTTCTGCGCTCAAAGCATCTTTTCCTGTATTGGGCAACCCTTTCAATTTTAAAAAAGCGGTCTCTTTAACTTTTAAACAATTTTGCTATGGCTTTGCCAATGCAATACCCGAAGCAGAAGCAAAAGAACTATATGAACGCTGGACCATACCTGCTCCTGCCCGTCCGCTTTTTCAGGCGGCTACAGCCACATTTGCAGGTAAGGAAACAAAAGTAAATACGTCTAATACTACCCGTGGCCCATTATTGATTACCGGTGGTGAAAAAGATAATATTGCCCCGCCGGTATTAGGTAAAGCCTCTCTTAAAAAATATAGTACTGCCGTTGTTACCGAATTTAAATTGTTTGAAGGCCGTGGGCATTCGTTGATTTTAGATAGTGGCTGGAAGGAAGTAGCGCAATATTCCCTGGATTGGTTGAAGAAGAATGGGTTTTAATAAAAATATTTGTGATTTGTGATTTGTGATTTGCAAAAAATATCCCGCTGTTTTCAGCGGGATATTTTATATTCTCTTTTTGTAGTAATACAAGCAGTGATTATCCAACATCTTCCGGTTTATCTTTCAGCACTAATTCTCCTTTCACCAACCACGAAGTACCGAATGATAGTAAAGCACCCCACTCCAGCCAGAATATAGGATGGTATTTGTCGATGCTGTGCAGGTGTTTTCCAAAAATAGCATAGAGTGCAATGGCTGCCACAAACACCACAATTAAAATAGCACAGGTACGGTAAATTGTATTGCGCATTTTTTTCTGTTCTGTTGCCCGGCCTTTGCTTTTAGTAAAAAAATAAAAGGAGATACCAGCCAGCAATAAAAAGAATATAGTGGCACAGATAAAGTGTACAGCACGACGTATGTCACTATCGGGCAAATGCGAAATGGCACACCTGTTACTGCTGTTATCGTTAGTGGGAAAGAAGGCAATGCCCAGCGCAAATATGCCCGCCAGCGTGGTAAGGATATTATCTTTATCACCCGGGTAACCTTTGTACGCAATTAAAAACATAGCCACAGCACATAATGTACCTACAAATAAACCACCCACTATGGTATAGTAATAATGGCTGATGGAATCCTGCATGCAACAACAATCGGTACAAATATAATTTCCAAAAAGCAATGCAAGCGGCAGTAAAATGCCCAGCCAGCCAATGGTTTTACGAAGTGTATTAAATGAAATAAGTCGTGGGTCTTCTTTAATTTGTTCTGTTGCCATGGTGTGTAAGATTAAAGTTCAGAATGCAATCGTTTGTTAATGGCTACCTTAAAAAATATGATACATAAAGCCATAATCATTTCAAATATACATGTAATATACTGCTGGTGCAATGAGGTAAAAACCCTTTTTAAACAGGATTGAAGTACTGCAAAATTTTAATCTGGTTCCAAGATTGGCGTAAACGCAACGACAAAAAAATAGCCCCTCTATAGAAATAGAGCGGCTTTAACGATTGCTTGCTATATGAAAAATCTTAAAAAATTATTTTTAAAAACCCTCTTCTTTATTCTCTCAGCAAAAAAAGTAAAAAATTTTTTTTGCTTTTTTCATCACATATAGATTAATTCTATATTACAAATATACAACAAAATTGCTAATTTTTTACATTACTGAAGAAAAAAATTAATTTTTTTTCTTTTTTTAGCAAAAAAAATATGTCTTCCGGTATTTGAAGCTAAAAAAATAGCCCTTCAGTAGAAACTGCCGGGCTTTAACGATTGCTTGCTATATGAAAATCTTAATAATTATTTAACAAAACCGCGCTTTTATACCAAATACACTATATATTTGTGAGGCTTTAACGATTGTCTGCTTAATGAATAATTTAAAGACGCTCACTTTACTAACACAAAGGTAATAGGAGCGTCTTTCTTTTTACAACCAAGTTCAGCTGTGTTTTATGATGGTTAACCATCCTTTTTTTTTCTAAATCCTTTGTGGGAGTAGCTTTCAGCTGGTTTTGATAATGATGCCCATTTAATAAAACAGGCTTTATTTATAGTAATAATTATCGTTGTTGCAACAATAATCGGGTTTTTACTGATAGTTTTATAGTGTTTTTATCAAAATAATACCATGCCCCTTTCGGATTTCTGCCTGTTAGCTTTCCAATAATTATTTTTTATCCTCACACTCCGGTTTTATATTACATACATGAAACGTATTATGTACAGCCTTTTTATCTTATCGGCGGCTTATAGTGCTGCTGCACAACCGGTAACGTCCGGCAATCCCATTATTAAAGGCTGGTATGCCGATCCTGAAGCAGTGATATTCAATAATCAGTACTGGATCTATCCTACTTATTCTGATAAATACAATAAGCAGGTTTTTTTTGATGCTTTTTCCTCCACCGACCTGGTGCATTGGAATACGCATGCACACATACTGGACACCACTGCCATCAAGTGGGCCAAACGTGCCATGTGGGCACCTGCTATTGTACAAAAAGGTAAAAAATACTTTTTCTTCTTTGCTGCTAACGATATTCAAAATGACAATGAAAAAGGCGGTATTGGTGTGGCTGTAGCTGATAAACCGGAGGGGCCGTTTAAAGATTACCTGGGTAAACCGCTGATTGATAAATTTTATAATGGTGCTCAACCTATCGATCAGTTTGTATTTAAAGATAAAGATGGCCAGTACTATATTATTTACGGTGGCTGGCAACATTGCAATATTGCCCGGTTAAAAAATGATTTTACAGCCATTATACCTTTTAAAGATGGCACCATGTTTAAAGAGATTACGCCTAAGGGTTATGTGGAAGGGCCATTTATGTTTATGCGTAATAACAAATACTATTTTATGTGGAGCGAAGGCGGTTGGACCGGCCCTGATTATTGTGTGGCTTATGCTGTTTCAGATTCTCCTTTCGGGCCTTTTGAAAGAGTGGGTAAAGTGTTAGAACAGGATTCTGCTGTGGCTACTGGTGCAGGCCATCATTCTATTATACACAACACTAAAAAAGACCACTGGTATATTGTGTACCACCGCAGGCCACTTGGCGAAACTGCCGCTAATAACAGGGCTACCTGTATTGAACAAATGTTTTTTGATGATAAGGAGATGATACTGCCGGTGAAGCTGAGTTTTACGGGAGTGAAAGAAGAGAAGCTGAAGTAAGAAGGCGAATGTTCAATATTCAATGATCAACTTTCAATGTTCAATTAAAGGCAGCTCATCAGGATGTACTTCTGATCAGTAAAAGAAATAATAAAGTTTAATGCAATGCATTTTATTATTGCATATTGAGCATTGAGTATTGAACATTGGATATTTATTAACAGAAACCTCAACTAAAAGACAGCTATTCCAACTTTACACCTCATTATGTATATTCAGCTTATGCAGTTCCAGTATCGTTGTTTTGCCATCATCGCTTTCCCTGTACATGGGCACAAACTTGCGGTTGAATAATATTTCACTGAAAGTATAAGAAGTGCGCTGTTGTACAAAATTGCTGAACACATCATCAAATCCACGCAGGTTAACGTATAATTCCACATCAGCAGTTTTCATATCTTCATCGGTAAACCCATGAAAAGGACTATTCTCGTCAATAGGGTGCACTACCGTCCAGCTCATGGGCATGGTTTCCACACGGGTTCTTTCTAAATTCAAACTAAAGTATTTATAATCCGGTTTATCGTTTTCCACCACCAGCAAACCTACATTCACTCTTATCTCCAGTTCGGTTAAAGAATGTTTGTCTTTAAAAGCTGCAAAACGAAACATCAGCGCTTTGCCTTCTTTATATGGGCTTATCAATGCATGGTCACTAAACTCCAGGTAACTTCTTGGCTTACTAAATCGGCCATAAATTAAACCGGTGGCAATAGCCAATGAGAGAAAACCCGTAAGCGCTTCGGCAGCGGCCACCATATTGGCACCATCGCCTGCAGGATTTACGTGTCCATAACCTACCGTGGTAAAAGTTTGGGTACTGAAGTAAAACATCTCCCTGAATATTTTCCAATTGCTGCCCACGGTAAGCCCTTCCAGTTGTTGGGCACCAATAATAAAATAGATGGTGGTAAAAATAAGGTTGATGGCAATAAAGAACAGAAAGATGATAAGGATGAATTTCCATTGTGGCAGGTTCAGCATATCATGAAAAATACTGAAGCGCTTATGAAAAGACATACCTTCTTTTACCAGGTTGTAGCTACCATCCTTATTAATGAAACGGCCACCTACTTCATTATTGTTACCAGCAAAGCCGGTATCGTTATTTTGTTTACTAAAGGGGTTTATTTTTTTATATGCAGCCATAATTTTTGAGTGGAATTCCTACAAATTTAACATACTAAACCAGCAGAGTCACAATTCTTTACTATAAAATTATTGCCGTAAAATACACCAATTGTTAAAGTGTAAAAACAGTGGCTTTGCGGCACAATATTACGTGCTGAATATAGTTAGTAAAGTATATTCCCCCACATCTGCCAGTACCCGGGCAGGTGCTATCATTTTTAAATTATTCTATATGAAAACAGAACAGAAAAACTCCCATTTAAAGGTTGTTGTAGAACAGGTTACCAATAATACCACTGCCTGGATGGGCCACCGTGTAGCTAATGAAGACATTGTTACCGGTCAAACTTTTACCTGCCCCGCCGAAGGCGACCTGGGCATGATAGAAATTTTTTCGACGCTTGTTATTAAGCCCGGCCATGCAAATATGACCGTACACCCTTTTGACCCTGCAACTAAAAAATGGGGCCCCGCCTTATTTAGCTCTACTGTAGATATTGAAAAAACAGATTCAGGAAAATGGATCTCTTTTCCGCAAAATGGATTGCATATGCATAAAGGCAGTACTTATGGTTTCCGCCTGCAAAGCAATGATATGTATATTGGCATTGGTGAAGCTGCAGGCTGTAGTTTGCAACCTCAATTTACAGGCGGACAAGAATGGGTATCACCATCAAGTGATCAGCCAGGTAAATTTTTCAGCTACCTGAGCCTGGCTTTTAAAGTAGGGATCAGGGCCTGATATGATAAATTAATTGATGTTTAACTTTTCTATAAACACCCCATCAACATATTAACTATATGCTGACGGGGTAATTTTTTGCTATTATTCAGCTTCGCAAAAACGCAATTCACCATTTTATTATTAGCTACCTTTACTGAATAAATAACAAGCATTTGAAATTAAGCAGCCGGGCAGTTTTTTTAGTTGCAGTAATTTTTTTAGGTACTATCAGCAAAAGTCTTGCTATTCCCATATTTACACCAACACCCGAAAAAGAAGTTACTTCTACCCGGCAACAAGCTATTGCTTTTATTGATGGCATTAATAAACTTGAGCCCAGCGCCTACTGGCCTAATATTAAACCTGCATTATTTTTGCAGAACTTAAAAACCACTATTCACGAGCCCATCAGTATTTACCCAGGCAACGGCACTAATTTTTGTGGTTATGGCGCACTCTCCTATTTGTTTTTACAGGATGACCCTCTAGGGTATGCCAAACTGTTACTGGAGTTGTATAAGGAGGGCAAAGCCAGTTTTGCTAACGTGGTATTTACTCCTTCGGAAGCTATAAAAAAAGAAGCCGGCAGGTTAAGGTACAAAGGCATATTAGATATTCATCCGGCAGAGCAAATGTGGTTTTTATCCCTTGCAGATCATTATAAAGGCTACCTGAATATTTTTAACCGTAACTACAACCCGGGTGATGAAGACCGTTTTTGGGCTTCGGTAAATTTTGCCAAGTTTAACCGTATGGTACGTAGCCTGCTGCAGTATAAAATAAAGGCAACGGGTTCCGATCTTATTCGTCCGCATATTACCGATCCCTACGAGTTTATCAGCGACAGGCTGCAAACAGGTAAAGTGGTTTTATTTATCAATAACCGGATAGTACATAAAAAGAACCATGTAAAAATTAAAGTGGCTTTGCCCACACATTTTATTGTGGTGGAAAAAATAAGCCGGCAGGATGACCTGATCACCCTGGTGTATTGGGATTATGGAGGTAGAACTTTGTTACAGTTATCGCCTGCATTTTTAAGGCGCATCATTTTCGGTATCACCTATTGTACAAAAAAAGAACAGCATGCGGATTAAAATGATACCTACCATATTATTCATCATTGTTGCAGGCTGTATATTTTCCTGTTCGCCAAAAAACATTTCTACCAAATATTATTACCAGCACGAAAAAGTATTGGATAAAATTGAGGAAACCTATAAAGCGCTTTCGCTTGAACATCCCTTTACAGTTGGCTTTACAGATAAAGCTTTTAAAACTATATCGCTTGAAATAATCACTGATACACTCAGTTATATTTATGAATTTGATATCAGTGAGTCACGACTGGTTGACACTTTAACTGCTTATCATTTAAATGCACCTAAAGTAATTAAGCTTATTCAGCAGATGGAGTCCATACATTGCACCTGGATAAAAAATTACGATTACTATGTGGATGAAAAAAAGAACACCCTGGTGTTTATGTCAATAAGAGCAGTGGCTTTACATTCGCCACTGGCGTATAAAAAATATTATGTGCTCAGTTATTTTCAGCAACCACAATACTTTGATAACAATGGCAACCTGCTGGATAAAAGAAAACTCCGCCGCCTGCGTAAAATAAACGGGGAGGTTTTTAAAAGGATCAACGATAAAGTATGTTTTACCGTGTCTGGTAAATTCAGGTAATATAACAGGAAGAGAAAATTCAATATTTAATTTTTTAGTTACCATACAGGCATATAAGGCAAATAGAAAAGCATGTGAAGGTTTATATTTTTTAGTTGCTGCCTGCGGCAGATTAAATAATATTAGCTGTTTATTTCTGATTATATTTTGTAATTTACTACCTGCAAATTTTTCCTTCATTTTAAATTATTGCTATGCCCGCTTTTAAACTGACTGTTAACAATGCTGCTTACACAGTAGATGCAGAATCTGATATGCCATTGCTTTGGGTGCTACGTGACCTGCTCAATCTTACCGGTACAAAATATGGTTGTGGCGTGGCCAGTTGTGGTGCCTGTACAGTAATGATTGATGGCAATGCAGCTTATGCTTGTCAGCGGCCCGTAGGCAGTTGTGTTAATAAAAAAATTATAACTATTGAAGGCCTGTCGGCAGATGGCAGTCATCCAGTGCAAAAAGCCTGGCAAAAAGCGGGTGTGCCACAATGCGGTTATTGCCAGCCCGGGCAAATGATGGCTGCTGCAGCCATGCTGGAAAAAAATAAAAAACCATCGGATGAAACTATTGCCGAAACCATGAGCAGCAACCTTTGCCGCTGTGGTACTTATCACCGCATTAAAGAAGCGATCCATATTGCCATTGAAGACATCAATAAATAAACTGCTTAACGATCTGTATGCAAAAACAAACTATCAACCGCCGCAATTTTATAAAGCTAAGTTCCCTTACTTCGGGAAGTTTGGTTATTGGTTTTATGTTACCGGGTTTACCGGCCTTAGCATTATCGCCAACTGATTGTGAATTTTTTCAACCCAGTGCGTATTTAAAAATCGATAAGAAGGGAAAAGTTACTGTGTTTGTTGGCAAGCAGGAATCGGGGCAAGGTGTGGACACCGCTTTTCCGATGATTGTTGCAGAGGAATTAGATGTTGATTTTAAAGATGTAAAATCAGAGATCGCACCTTATGGCACATTAAAAGAAGGTGAACATGATACCGGTGGCAGCCAGAGTGTAATGACGATGTATGATAGTTTGCGTAAAGCAGGTGCCATTGCAAAAGCAATGCTGATCAGCGCTGCAGCACAAGTGTGGAATATTAAAGAAGCCTCATGTGCAGCGGATAAAGGTGAAGTGGTAAATACAATAAATAATAAGCGCATTAAATATGGCGACCTGGTTTGCCAGGCAGCTTTATTGCCAGTGCCCAAAGAAGTAACACTAAAAAATCCGAAAGATTTTAAATTAATCGGTAAAGGAGAAAAACGTACCGGGCTAAATGATATCCTTACCGGAAAAACAAAATACGGACTGGATATAAAAGTTGATGGCATGTTGTATGCCGTTGCCGAAAGATGCCCCACAATGGATGGCACTTTGATAAGTTTTGACGACAGTGCTGCAAAAAGAATACCCGGTGTAATAAAAGTAGTAAGTTACAAAGGTACCGGTACGCCAATGCATGTACATGCAGGCGTTGCCGTTATAGCTACCAATACATGGGCGGCTATTAAAGCCAGGAAATTATTAAATATTACCTGGGATGAAGGCAAAAAGAATAATGACGGTACCGAAGCCTTATTCAAGACCTTTGAAGCAAGAGCCAAAACAAAACCTGCTATTGAAGTATTTAAAAAAGGAGATGTGGGCAGTGTTGCCGGCAAAAATGAAATTACCGGCACTTATGCTCAACCATTTTTAGCGCATGGCACTATGGAACCTATGAATTTTGTGGCGGCGGTAACCGGAGATGCCTGCGAACTGTGGGGAGGATTGCAATTACCCGACTGGACGGTGAATACCATTGCCAAAGATTGTGGTATAAAAAAAGAGAATATAAAAGTTAACCTTACTGCAATGGGTGGCGCTTTTGGCCGCAGGCTGCATTTTGATTTTGCTATTGAGGCGGTAAAAATTGCACAGCAAATTGATAAGCCTGTTAAATTATTGTGGGAAAGAACAGACGATATTAAATTTCAACCGTACCGGCCGGCCAATTATCATTTACTTAAAGCAAATACAGATAAAGGAACAATCACTGCATGGCAACACCATGTGCTGGGAACACCTGTAGGTTATATGACTGATGGGCCTGATACCAAACACCCGGAAGAAATGGATGGTGCTGACAGAGGATTTTGTTATGCTATACCCAATGTACTTACCGGTTATACTCCCGTTGATTTTAATATTAACCGTGGCTGGTTGCGGTCGGTGGATATATGTGTAAACACATTTCCTGTAGAAAGTTTTATTGACGAGATCGCACAAAAACTGCATAAAGATCCGCTGGAATTTCGTTTGTCGATGCTGGAAAATAAGCCAGATTTTAAAACCGGTGACGATCCCGGGGCAGCCATACAATCGCCTGCAAGAATTGCGGGTGTATTAAAAATGGTAGCAGATAAAATTGGGTGGAAACAGCCCCGTAAGCCCAATCATTTTATTGGCCTTGCAACACACTCTTTTATTTTTGCCAAATCTTACGCAGCGCATGCTATAGAAATTGAATTACTGGCACCAAAAAAATTCAAAATAACAAGAGTGGTTGCAGCTATTGATTGCGGGCTGGTAATTAATCCTGATGGTTTGCTTAACCAGATGGAAGGTGGTCTTGCGTTTGCACTAACACAAACTTTAAAAGGAGAAATAACGGTAAGCAATAGCCGTGTAGTGGAAGATAGTTTTTTTAGCTATGAATTATTAACTTATGCGGAAATGCCGCCTGTTGAAATTTATATTATCGACAGTAAAGAAGAACCCGGCGGTGTTGGTGAAGTAGGTTTGCCTACGGTAGCGCCTGCATTATGCAATGCACTGGCAGCAGCCGGCGAACGTCCACGCAATTTACCTATACGTAAAGAAGGCTTTAGTTGGGTGTAGCAGAAGCAGCAATATTGTTTGTTGCTTGTGGCTTATTTGGAAATAAGCTTTTGAGAATATAAAAAATTATAATACCGATGAGGGTGCCCGTGGTATTCAGTATCATATCATCCACATCAAATACGCCAATACCCGTTACCAATTGTGTACACTCATAAAAAAGGCTGAGTAAAAATCCGGTCAGCAAAATAACAAACACGTTCCTGAATCTTTTTACCAGTAAGGGTAGTAAAAAACCCAATGGTATAAAAAGTAAAATATTCCCCAGCAGGTTACTCACTTTGTATTCCATGTTCAGCCTGCGGCTTTCGTAAAATAATTTAATGGTGGCAAAAGGTTTAAAGTTGGCTTTTCTCTTTCCTTCGGCAACAGTGTAGTTATGATAAGTAGTGCGGAAGTAATTTTTGTAATACCGTGGGCTGCCTTTAAATAAAATTACTTTGGTAAGCACCAGCAGGAATATGAGTAGCAATACCCAGGAAAATTTTTTTATAAATGGTTTGTATGCCTGCATAGCTGATTACTTGTTGTAAAGATACTGTCTTAGCGCCAAGCCTGTTACCCGTCTGCCGCAGAAATTTAAGCAGGTAAAATAAATTTTAACAGAATGGGTGATAATTCGGGTATCTGGGTATAGACTATTGACTAATTTTATACACTCATGCAACAAATATCAGATAGTACACTTCTTACTCAACTTAAAAAAGAGGACAATGCTTCTTTTGAACTATTGTATCAATTCTATTTTCCTTCCATAGCTGCTTACATTACTACTACTTATGGTAATACAGAAGATGCTGAAGATATTTTCCAGGAGGCTATCATTGTATTACTCCAAAAGGTGCGGCATACAGATTTTGTATTAAGCTCTTCGCTTAAAACCTATTTATTTGCCATTGCAAAAAATCTCTGGCACAAAAGATTAAGGGATAATAAACTGATACCGGTTACTGATTTTGAAAAGTATCAAAAGGAAAACACAAGTTTTTCAATAGAATTAATACCAGAACACACGAAAGAAGAAAAGATGACATCGTGGTTAACAAAAATCACTGCTAATTGCCAGCGCATTTTAAAAGCTATTTTCTTTTATAAAGAACCAATGAACAGCCTTATGCAAAAAATGGGCTGGAAAAATAAACATACTGCTGCCAATCAGCAATACAAATGTATACAACAGGTAAAAAAGCAAAAGGCTAAAGAAGAAGCCATTTAATAATTATTTTTATTCTTCCGGGTGATTTTTTTATGGTGCCGGTATTAATTACTACATCATAAAAAAGTAATCAAATGAAAAAAGTAATGCTGGCCATTCTTATTATGGCAACCGGTTTTGCAGTCAATGCACAGGATAATCACAATTTAACATCACCAACAGTAAACACTACATTAATTGCCGTGGTAAACAGGGCCAACTGGTGTGCTGTATGCAGGGCAAACGCAGAACGTTTTGCTGCTGTTATAATGCCCTACACAGCAAAGGGTGTAACTATTTTATTCAACGATCTTACCAATGACACCACAACAGCGGCATCTAAACTGGTATTGCAAAATGCAAACGTTTATACTGCTGTTTATACTGTTAAGCGAAAAGGTATGGGTAAGGCAATGCAGTCTTGTGGTTTAGTTAAAGGCAAGATACAATCCACTATACCATCGGGGTTGGTCACTTTTATCAATTCAAAAACACACCGGCAGTTAAAGCAAATTAGTATTGCTGTTTCAAGTGAAGAGATGAAACAGGTAATTGATCAACTCTTAAACAATTAAACATGAGCAGGAGAACAACAATCATTCTTATTATTATTTCGGTAGTGCTGCTATCCATATGCACCTATCATTTCTTTGGATAATTAAAAATATGTAAATGAAAGAGTCAATCAACATCTGGGGTATTAAAGAATTTGAAGGTGATGGGGTAAGTTGCCCCATCACTCCGGCGAACTTACCATGGTACAAAAAAATTGTTTTATTTTTTTTCAGGTTTGGTATTTGCCCGATGTGCATTACTATGAGTCTTGGCTATAGTTTGCTGAAGCCTTTTAAAAAAATTGCAGCTTATTTAAAAAAGTAGACTATGTCATGCTTTGTTTATAGCGTGGCATATTTACCATATATATCGCAGCAAATGCAAGGATGACCTTTAGAGTGGTGGGGTATTGTTCGTTGGCCATTATTTAAATTACTATAGAGGTTAAAAATAAAGAGCTGAAAATTTTTATGTTATTTTAAGTCTAAAAAAACTTCTGCCATCATACACCTGGCGCTACCACCACCATTGGTTTCGATAGTCTTGATGCTGCTGTGAATAATATTATTGTACGTTTCAATTTTTTTAACCTGTTCAGGTGTTAAACTTTCAAAAGCCTGGCTACTCATTACTAAAAATTGCTTACCTGCAGCATTTTTCACCTGCAGCATATTACCTGCAAAGCGGTTCATTTGTGTAAAAGATATAGCAATAATTTCTTTGCCACTATTTTCAATTGCTTTTATCACATTACTTTTCTCCTGTTCATCAGTAATGCTTTCCAAACAAATTACCACAAACTGATCGGTCACACACATCATTACATTGGTGTGGTAAATAGCATCACCATTTTCGTCATTAGCAGTAAAACTTACTGCAGTATAGCCAGCTTTGGCACAAAACTCTTCCAATAATTTTTTATCTGTTCTGGGAGAAATACAGGCGTACGCAATTTTTTTTGCCCTGTCCAATACCATACTTCCTGTGCCTTCTAAAAAAACATTATCCTTTTCCGCTGCTGTAAAATCTGTAGTGTTATTGATGACAAATTTTTTATTGATAGCATCCAATACACCTTGCTTTCTTTCCAACCGCCTGTTTACAGCAAACATGGGATATAAAAAAATGCTACCGCCTTCGTGAAAAGAGATCCAGTTATTAGGAAAAACAGAATCCGGTGTGTGTGGCTCAGCTGTGTCTTGTACTACAGTTACATCAACACCATTAGATTGTAATTGCTGTACAAAAGCATCAAACTCTTCTACTGCTTTTTGCTGTACATCATTATCTGCTGATGCTACCTGGAAACTATTGTTAACCGCCGTTTGTGCATTGTAAGCAAACTTAACGGGGCGTATCATGAGGAGGTGGGAAGTGTTTTGTTTCATTATCGTGAGTAGTGAGTGGTGAGGCGTGAGTAGCGCCTTAATACTTTTAACAATTTTTATTTTTGCAAATGTCTTTTTTAAATGCCGCCCTGAAGGAGTTAAATGCGTTTAAAGAAAACATAATGATACTTAAAACTTAGTACTTATAACTTTTTGCTTGTCTTACAACCCTTCTCTCAGCAACGGCATACTCATACAATGAAAACCACCTCTTGCACGGGATAGTTCTGCAGATGGCATTAATATCAACGTATCAGTTATAGTTTCAACGTTCGCTGTTCCGGCTTCTAATGCTGCGATCAATTCTTTTACGTGTACTACTTTAAACCCATTGGCTATAAACGCTTCAGTGGTTTTATCATTGCGGTCGTAGCCCAGCACCACGCCTTCTTTTAATGCCAGTACATTGCAACTATCCGTCCATTGTTCTCTTACACTGTATGGAAATTCGTTATTGCCACTAAAAATAATTTTTACTTCGCCTGTACATTGCAGGTCAGTTTTACTGATATCAATTAAAAGATCTTCCAGGCTATCAAAATTCACCGGTGTTTCAGGATTGGCTTTATGAAACTGCATGATCTTTATTTTCTCTTCTTTCTTTACTTCCAGCAATCTTTCAATAGCATTAGCATCTTCATGCAATACAGCTTTGCGGCTGAAATTACCCAGCATCACCCATACATCTCTTTTTACCTGCGTAAACACAGTATCAATATGCATGTAATCCCTTTTCTTTGGAATTTTTACGATCGTAACTTTTTCTACAATGCCCATTTCAAACATGGTAGTGGTAATTTTTACCGCTGCTTCCAAAGTGGTTCTTTCACTTACACCTACCAATAAATGTTTATCACTCACCACCATAATATCGCCACCTTCCAGGGTCACTTTTTTATCATCGTCTTCTTTAGGCAATAAAAAACTATGCTGGCTGTCGCTCAGTTCAATAATATTATTTTTATAGGCAGCAAATAATGGATGATTAAAGAAAATGTATTTGGCAAGCAGCGCTTCTCTTGTCCTGGCTTTTTTTGCCGGCTTATTCAGCAATACATAATTGTTGATGGTAATGCCGATATCTCTTGTAAAAATAAAATTGGGTATGGGTGCAAACAATAACTCTTTTTCGCTTGATGTGCCCGATACAAATGTTTTAGATAACTCTTTAGAAGAATAATTGCACAATACTTTGTGCGTTTCGTAAGTGCAGCCTTCAATAGCACAAACCGAAGCCACCAACTCTGTTTTAATACTGGCGTCTTCTAAAATATCGGCCAGCAGCCATTGCAGTTCAATTACTTTATCACTTTTATAAAAGTTATCGTGTTCAGGTTTATAAAATGCCCTTTTATTTTCCGGTGCATCAATACCCGCCAGCTTGCCTTTTATTTTTTCAGGATCAAGAAAATACAATAAAATTTTAGTGTAATAATCGTATTCATTTCTGCGGATGGTTTCCAAATGAACAATATCTTCAAATAACCAGTCCTGCGCTTTTGACGGCACTACTTTTCCCAGTCCGCTATCAGGACTATGCACTAACAATCGTTTTAAAGTACCCACTTCGGATGTAACGGATACTTGTAATGTACTATTCATACAAAATATTTTTATTTAAAATGTAAAAGGAAGGAGAACAAACAATAACCGTTACTTAATAATCGGGCATACTGTTAAGGCCACGGTACATCCATGCAAAATGAGCAGTTAAAAATACTATGGTGGAGCAATGGTTCATAAATAGAATGGCAAATTACGGTTTTCCTTGCAAATGGCAGTTGCAGGACAATAAAGGCATTTTGCAGAACAGGTTTTTGTATTGGATGCAAACAGGTTTTCTTTGTTGTATAGTATAGCCATTAAATAAAACACCATGTATTGTGTACAAACCCAACAGCTCTGTCACAGTTTTTCTGCGCAGGCTGCTGTATTGCAACAGATCAACCTGCAGGTGCCCACGGGATCCATTTACGGATTCCTTGGGCCCAATGGTGCCGGTAAAACCACCACATTAAGATTGCTGCTCGGGCTGCTAAAAAAACAAGAGGGCGAAATTGTAATTTTTGACAAGCCGCTTGAAAAAAACCGTGTAGCTATTTTAAAGAAAACCGGTTCTTTAATTGAAAGCCCTTCGCTTTACGGACATCTTACCGCAACAGAAAACCTTGCTGTATTGCAAAAAATTTATCAATGCCCTAAAGAACGTATCAAT
The DNA here is from genome assembly GCF_050611765.1 of Ferruginibacter sp. SUN106. Classification (NCBI taxonomy): domain Bacteria; kingdom Pseudomonadati; phylum Bacteroidota; class Chitinophagia; order Chitinophagales; family Chitinophagaceae; genus Ferruginibacter; species Ferruginibacter sp. SUN106. Next base: position 363,837 of record NZ_JBODJC010000005.1, on the reverse strand, counting down.
GAAGTTTTGCATTTAGTAGGTTTAGCAGGTACCGGCAATAAAAAAGCCGGGCAATTTTCTTTAGGTATGAAACAACGGCTGGGTATTGCTCTTGCGCTGCTGCACAGCCCGTCATTATTGGTATTGGATGAACCTACCAACGGGTTAGACCCCAATGGCATAATTGAAATAAGATCATTGCTGCTGCAACTCAACCAGCAACATGGTATTACGATCATTCTATCGAGCCACTTATTAGCCGAAATAGAAAAACTGGTATCGCATGTTGGTGTGATCAATAAAGGTACCATGATGTTCCAGGGAACGCTGGAAGCATTAAAAAATAAACAACATGAAAACGTATCGATAGTTTTTGAAACTGATAACATTACGCAAACCATACAGGTCATCAGGGAAAATAACCTGGTGCCTCAAATTACAGAAGGTAAAGTGATCATTCCTGCTGTTTCAAAAACTATGACTGCAAAAATTATTCAGCAATTAGTAAACAATAGCGTGGAAGTATATGAGGCAGGAATTATTAAAAATGATTTAGAAACAATTTTTATGGATCTCATTAATAAATAACAATGACCAATTCATTTATACATAGCTTTCAAAGCGAATGGCTGAAAAAGAAACGCAGCCTGTCTTCGTGGTTAGTAATTGTTGGCGCTTTTTTCACACCTGCGATCATCATCATTGCCAGGTTGATACATCATGAACAATTAGCCGCTTTGTATGCAAAAGATAATTTCTGGGACCAGCTCTGGAAAAGTTCCTGGGAATCGATGGCGATTTTTTTATTGCCCATCGGCGTTGTATTAGCTACCAGTTTAATTACCCAGCTGGAATATAAAAACAATACCTGGAAACAATTGCATACGCTGCCGCTGAATTACAGCACTATCTTTTTTTCAAAATTATTATTGATCATTGTAATGGTGCTGCAGTTTTTTATTTTGTTCAATATCGGTATTTATCTTTCTGCACTTATTCCCTATTTATTAATTAGCGGTGTGCCTTACCCCAAAGCTCCTATTCCATTTGCTGCAATATTAAAGGAAGATGCGTATTATTTTATTGATTGCCTTCCCATTGTTGCATTGCAATACCTGATCAGTTTACGCTTCAAAAACTTCCTGGTACCGGTTGGTATTGGCTTTGGTTTATGGATAGCGGCATTAGGCGCCTTATCGTGGAAGTTTGGTTACTTAATTCCCTACACTTATTGCCTGTTGAATTATTTAAAAAATCAAACCGGTGGCAGGGCTGCTACACCCGGTATCAATATTCACCTGCTGGCCGCATTTTATTTCACCGCTATTTCAATTGTTAGCTATATCATGTACCTTACTAAAAAAGAAAAGGGATAATATTATTTTTTGTTCATGAAGAGATCAGCCATTATTTTTTTACATGCCGGTTACTGGATCTTGTACTTGCTGTTACTTATATTATTTGTACTTTTTTTAGAAGCCGGTGGTATAAAAACAGTTTCGCAGGGCCATGAAAAAATGTTTGGTTTTATCAGGTTATTAAGTGCCATGACTATAATTCCGGCAGTGGCAGGCTTTTACAGTTTTTATTCTTTTCTGTTTGATAAATATCTTTCCACAAAAAAGATCCTGGCACTTTGCATAGCTGGTGTAGTAACTATCCTGGCCTGCGGCCTTTTGGGAATCCTTGGTTTAAATATTATTACTAAGGGAAAGATAGTTGTGAACACCGATATAAAAGTGGTGCTTTTTGTATTGTTGTTCATGAGCATCTTAAGCCTGGTGCATGGCATTATTGCTTTGGTGATGAAAGGTTTTATCAGCTGGTATGGTGATATTAAAATAAAGAAAGAATTACAGCAAAAAAATTTTGATACCGAACTGGCATTGGTAAAATCACAACTGAATCCGCATTTTTTATTTAATACCATCAACAACATTGATGTGCTGATAGAAAAAGATGCCGCCAAAGCTTCTGTATACCTGAATAAACTTTCAGATATCATGCGGTTTATGTTGTATGAAGCCAAGCCTGAAAAAATTCCGTTGCAAAAAGAAGTAACCTATATTGAAAAGTATATCGACCTGCAAAAAATACGAACAGCCAATGTAAATTTTATACAATATTCCATTGAAGGCGATTACAGTAAATGGACAATTGCGCCCATGTTGTTTATTCCTTTTATTGAAAATGCTTTTAAACATTCCAGTAATAAAAAAACGGGGCATGGCATTATCATTAAAATAATAGTCACGGCTAAAACACTTCATTTTTATTGCGAAAATTATATCAGTGAAAACCCGATGCATACAGATGATAGCGGAGGTGTGGGAAATGAGTTGATACAAAGACGTTTGAATTTATTATACCCGGGTCAGCATGATCTTGTGGTAACCAATAACAACAATATTTTTAAAGTACAGTTAACCATCAGCGCCAATGAAAATTAATTGTATTGTGGTGGAAGATGAACCGCTGGCTTTAGAGCGTACAGTGAGTTATATAAAAAAAGTGCCGGCATTGCATCTGGCGGCTACATTTGATAATGCGTTGGATGCTTTTAGTTTTTTACAATCCAACACACCGGGTATTATTTTTTTGGATATTAACCTGGGTGAAATGTCCGGTATACAATTGCTGGAGTCCATCCGTATTAAAAGCAATGTGATCATCACTACGGCTTATCCCGATTTTGCATTAAAGGGTTACGACCTTAATGTTACCGATTACCTACTAAAGCCTTTTAGCTTTGAACGTTTTTTACAAGCGGTAGATAAAGTACAACTGTCTATTACGAACACTGAATTACCATCAGCTAAAAATTTTGTTTTCATAAAAACAGAAAGCCGCCTGGAAAAAATATTTTTTGCCGACATCTTATTTATAGAAGGCATGAGGGATTACCGCAGGATACATACCCTGCAAAAGAAAATAATGACCCTGCAAACTTTTGGTGAATTAGAAAAGGAAATTCCGCCTGCCATTATTTGCCGGGTGCATAAATCTTATATGGTGGCCATTGATAAAATTGATGCGGTGGAAAAGGACCGTATCCATATTCAAAAAATGGTGATCCCTGTTTCGGATACTTATAAGCAGTTGTTTTTTCAGATTATTGGGAGGTAAATATTTTGAATAACTAACAACTAGTGGGGCCTATTTATCATCCCACCAAAGCCAAAGTATTTTTAAATCGTACCACTGCGTTTGCACTTTTATATAGCTCTTGTTTTTAGGAAAATAAGTAAACCGGATCCTGTAATTTCCTTTTTCTGAAAAACAATCAAGTGGTAAAGTGGCGACATGATAAAAAGATGAATTTTTTTTATACTTTTTTAACTTCGGACCCTCACCAGGATACAAAGTCTGTGAAAGTGTATAGCATGAATCATTAATCAGGCACGAATCACCAATATTTTTACAGACTTCATATCCAAAGTCTAATGACCTGTTTTCCTTGAAAATATTATAATGGATTACGGTTGGAACTAAAAGTTTTTGATCTGACAGATTGGTAACTTTTAGTGTTATATAGGTATCCTCTCGTTTTTTAATTTCCTTTTTTAAATGCAGGATCTCAAACTTTACTTTTTTTACCTGGCCATTTGTATGGCTTATAGAAAAAAACATTACTAAAATTATAAGGTACTTAGTCATAAAAGGATTGTAATTTTTTCCGTTTCCGCTTTTAAAGCTAAATAAAAAAAGGGAACCTTTTACAAGATTCCCTTTCCGGGTTAGCAATCAAAAAATACTATAGTGCTTTAAGTGCTTGTATTCTTTCCCAACGTTGTTTTATGCCTTCGTTTGCCTGGGCTAAAAATTCGGTGGCCCTTTCAGGATCATTGTTTTTAATAGTAGCAAAACGGTTTTCGTGGTACATAAATTCATCTAATGCTACCGATGGATCTTTACTATCCAGTACAAAACGTTTGCCTTGTTCTTTCATGGGGTTAAAACGGAACAGTGGCCAGTAACCGGTTTTCACCGCCAACTCCTGCTGATCTAAACCATGGCACATATCGTAGCCGTGTGCAATGCAATGGCTGTACGCAATGATGATTGATGGTCCGGGATAAGCTTCTGCTTCCAGGATGGTTTTCAATGCATGCACATCGTTAGCGCCCATGGCTATTTCTGCCACAAATGCGGTGCCGTGTGCAATGGCCTGCATCGCCAGGTCTTTTTTACCCGTGGTTTTTCCTTTGATAGAAAATTTAGCGCTGGCACCTATCGGAGACGATTTGGATTTTTGTCCGCCGGTATTGGAATACACTTCGGTATCCAATACCAGTATGTTTACATTTTCCCCGGTTGATAATACATGATCCAATCCGCTGAAACCGATATCATAAGCCCAGCCATCACCACCTACGATCCACATCGATTTTTGTTCTAAAAATTCAGCTACCTGGTATAGTAATCCGGCTTCGGGTTTATTGATATTTCTTAACTGTTCTTTTAATGCATTTACATTTTTACGTTGCTGAATAATAGCAGCTTCATCTGATTCTACAGTATTTAAAATAGCATCGGTCAATTCTCCTCCCACTTCTTCACGTAAAGATTTTAATAATGACAACGCATATTTACGTTTCATATCAGTAGCCAGTTTGATACCTAAACCAAACTCTGCATTATCTTCAAATAAAGAGTTAGCCCATGCCGGACCAAGGCCCTGTGCATTTTTGCTCCATGGTGTGGTAGGCAGGTTACCACCAAAAATACTGGAGCAACCTGTCGCATTAGCAACAATCATTCTATCACCAAATAGTTGAGTGAGCAATTTTAAATACGGTGTTTCTCCGCAACCACTGCAGGCGCCTGAAAATTCGAACAGGGGTTCCAGTAACTGGCTGCCTTTTACGGTACTGCGGTTAATTCTTGTTCTGTCAATATCAGGCAAACCAATAAAGAAATCCCAGTTTTGTTTTTCAGTTTCTTTTAATGGCAGTACTTCCTGCATGTTGATGGCTTTGTGGCCCGGTTCGGTTTTACTTTCAATAGGACAAACTTCCACACACAAATTACAACCGGTGCAATCTTCTACTGCCACCTGCAAAGTGTAAGATTCTGTTTCTTTAAAAAACTCTTTACCAATAGGTGCCGTGTGTTTAAAGAAATCGGGTGCATCAACTAATAAGTCGTTATTGTACACTTTTGGCCTGATGGCTGCATGCGGACAAACAAAGAAACATTTACCGCATTGAGAACAAAGCGATGGATCCCAAACCGGAACCTGGTCGGCAATGTTTCTTTTTTCGTAACGGGTAGTTGCAGACGGATAGGTACCATCGGCTGGAAAAGCGCTTACAGGTAATTCATCACCCTCACCTGCAATAATTTTGGCCAGCACCTGTTGTACAAAATCCGGTGCATTGCCCGAAATGGCGGGCACTGTTTCTTTGTTGCCTACAGCAAATTGTGTGTAATCAATCAGCGATAAGTTTTCGAGTGTTTTATCTACGGCATCAAAATTCTTCTGCACCACAGCTTCGCCTTTTCTTCCATAGGATTTACGGATGGCTTTTTTAATATAGCTGATCGCTTCTTCTCTTGGTATTACATTGGATATTGCAAAAAAGCAGGTTTGTAAAATAGAATTGATACGTGAGCCCATGCCGGTTTCTTTTGCTACTTTAGAGGCATTGATCACATAGAGTTTCAATTCTTTTTCGATGATCTTTTCCTGTATTGTTTTAGGTAAGTTGTTCCATACATCTTCATTAGCAAAAGGAGCGTTCAATAAAAATGTAGCGCCATGTTGTGCATCTTTTAAAATATCATATTTTTCTAAATAATTAAAATGATGGCAGGCAACAAAGTTGGCTGAGTTAATAAGATAAGTGGATTGAATTGGTTTATGACTGAAACGTAAATGAGAAACAGTCAGTGAACCGGATTTTTTGGAATCATATACAAAGTATCCCTGCACATGTTCATCGGTTACATCTCCGATAATTTTGATCGTATTTTTATTAGCACTCACTGTACCATCGGCACCAAGCCCAAAGAATAAACCACGGAATAAATGCTGGTCTTCCAGGGAGAATGTTTTATCGTATGATAAACTGGTATGTGTTACATCATCTTCAATACCTACAGTAAATCCGTTTTTAGGTTTGGCTTTACCCAGTTCTTCAAATATAGCCATCACCATTGCGGGAGTAAATTCTTTAGAAGCTAAACCGTAACGGCCGCCAATAATTTTGGGTGTGGCATATTCCCAACCAGCATGTATAGCGCTGATCACATCGGCATATAAAGGTTCGCCAATAGCGCCGGTATCTTTACAACGGTCCAGTACTGCAATGTGTTTTACAGTTTCGGGTAAAGCATTGATAAAATGTTTTACAGAGAATGGCCTGTACAAATGTACTTTGAGGTAGCCTGTTTTTTCATCTTTACTATTAAGGTAATCTACTGTTTCTTCCACTGCACCGCAACCAGAGCCCATCATGATAATAACATTTTCTGCTTCGGGGTGGCCATAGTATTCAAATAATTTATAGGCACGGCCGGTAAGTTGTTCAAATTGCTGCATCGTAGCTTCTACAATACCGGGCACTTTCCAATGGTATTCATTACAGGCCTCACGGCTCTGGAAATATACATCAGGATTTTGTGCAGTACCACGGATAAAAGGATTTTCGGGATTTAAAGCACGGTTACGGTGCCGGGCAACCGCTTCTGTACTGATCATTTGTTTGATGATATCATCCGGTATGATGTTCACTTCATTTAATTCGTGAGAAGTGCGGAAGCCATCAAAAATATTAAGGAAAGGAATACTGGAGTTGAGCGTGGCTGCGGTAGCAATCATGGCCATGTCATGCGCTTCCTGCGGACTGTTGCCAAACAACATGGCAAAGCCGGTGGACCGCACCGCCATTACATCACTATGATCGCCAAAGATAGACAACGCATGAGTAGCAAGGGCCCTGGCGGCAATGTGAAATACGGTAGGTGTTAGTTCACCGGCAATTTTGTACATGTTGGGGATCATTAATAATAATCCCTGGGAGCAAGTAAACGTTGAAGCCAATGCGCCACCCTGCAGTGCACCGTGTATTGCGCCGGCCGCTCCTGCTTCGCTTTGCATTTCTATTATCTTGGGTACTTCCCCAAAAATATTTTCTTTGTTATCACTACTCCATTCATCGGCAAATTCACCCATGGCCGAAGATGGTGTAATAGGATAGATAGCACATACTTCACTGGTTTTGTAAGCTATATGCACTGCTGCTTCGTTACCATCTATAATAGCAACGGAGGAAGTTTTTTTTGCAGCAACACCGGTTGGTTTGCTTTGCTCAATAGTACTTTCCATAAACTGATAATTAGTTGAATTTATAAGGCACAAATTAAAACGTGTTGCCTTTTAAAAAAGTGACTAATATCAGTTGCCTGACTGATTTATATGCAGTGCTGGTGTACTTAAGCGCCGTATTTTGCTTTGCTTTTAGTTAGCTTATCAATTCAAAAATTGTCAAGCATGCTATAGTATTACTTATTTACTTCCTTTATAATAATCCAATACTCTTGTGCGGAAATTGTATTCGTATTTAGCCTGCGCAAGGCTGATCTTTGTACGGTCTAAATTATTTTTACTGATCAAATATTCAGAAGAATTAATTACGCCATTGTTAAATCTTACTTCAGCCGCACGGAAAGATTCTTCAAAGTTTAATACCTGTTCTGTCAACACTTTATATTTTTCGTAAGAAGCTGTCATATTTAAATGTGCCTGTTCAATATTTTGCCTCAATTGCAATTTTGCATTGTCCGATTCCAGCTGCGTATTTTTATAATTGATATTGGCCAGCTTCACATTGTTTTTAGTTTGAAAAGCATTGAACAAAGGGATTTGCATACTAACACCCACATAGGTTCCCAGGTTATTATTCAGCTGTTTGCCGTATCCGGTTTTATAAGAAGAATAATTCTGCTGTTGCTTTAATACCGGGTTTTGGTTTCCTGCTATCACCACATAACTTCCGGTTTGTACTTCAGTAACATTGGTTGCTGTTAACGATTGAGCAAGGCTGGAGTAATTACTACCTAAATTACCATTCAATGTAATTCTTGGAAAAAAACCTGCTCTTGAAACACCGATCGCCTTCTCGGCACTTTTTACTTTTAAGTTGTTGGCTTTTATCAACGCAAAGTTTTGTAAAGAAGACTGGTACACTTCCCCTGGATTATTAGCATACGCTGTTGCCTGCAGGTTGGCATCTGCTTTTTCTAACTGCAGTTCGCTGTTGTATTCTTTATTCATCAACTGGCACAAACTTAATTTTGCCTGTTGCAATGCATTGCCTCCATTGATAATAGCAATCTGTTCGTTGGCCAGTTGCCCTTTAAGATCGGCCAGCAGGTAATTAGCAGATGCACCTTCTTTTACCAATATCTCCATCCGCTCTACTTGCTTTTTAGTTACTGCTGCCTGTGCTTTACTGATTTCCAATACATCTTCATTACTTAATACCTGCAGGTAATTCAGTATCACATTTAAAGTAAGATTATCTTTTGATTGTTGCAGGTCCATTTGAGTAGCGCCCTGTGTGTAACTGTTTTGTTTGATCAGGTTTTGCAAACGCATACCATTAAACAATACAATGCCACTGCTCAGGCTAACATTAGATGAACTTAATTGCTGATTGATATAATTATTCGTCAGCGGATCTACGTTGCGGCCCTGGTTTAAGCCATAACCAAAGCCACCGTTTAAATCGGGCAACAGGTTATACTTTGCCTGTTTAAGGTTTACACCAGCTGCATCTGCCTGCAGACCGCTTTGCTTTACCTGTATATTGTTTTTCAATGCTGTATCAATGCATTGTTGTAAAGTCATCCTGTTGCTTTGTGCCGTAACGCTTATAGAAAAAAATAAAAGGGCCGCACTTAATAATCTGGTTCGCATGTTTGTAATTTTTATGGTCACTGTTCTTAATTGTATTTTTTATTTATGTAGTTTGTTCGTTTTCCATTCTGCCGTCTAAAAGATTTATAATTCTGGAACCGTAAGTAGCATTTTTTTCGGAGTGAGTTACTTGTATTATTGTAACGCCTTCGCTGTTGAGTTGCTTGAATAATTCCATGATCTCTTCGCCCTGTTTGGAGTTGAGGTTACCGGTAGGTTCATCCGCCAGTAATAATTTGGGCTTTGCAATTAATGCCCTGGCAATGCCCACCAGTTGCTGTTGCCCGCCTGATAATTGTGTAGGAAAAAGATCCTTCTTACCCACAATATTAAAACGATCGAGCATGTCGGCCACCATGGCTTTTCTTTCAGATGATTTTAAGTCCTGGTAAATTAATGGTGTTTCAATATTTTCATACACGGTTAATTCATCAATTAAATGATACTGCTGAAATACAAAGCCGATATATTGTTTGTACAATTGTGCCCGTTGCTTTTCTTTCAGCTTGTGTACACCTTCGTGCAAAAAATCATATTCACCTTCATCAAATCCATCCAGCATACCAATTACATTCAGTAAAGTTGATTTGCCTGAGCCTGATGGCCCCATGATAGAGATAAATTCTCCTTCCTTCACTTCAAGGTTAATATCTTTTAATAAAAATACCCTGGCACCGCCAACGTTAACCCATTTAAAAATTTTCTTAAGATTTAATAACATAGTTTTTTGTTTTTATTTTATTCTGTACGGAGACTTTTTACAGGATTCATTAAAGCTGTTCTGATTGTTTTTACAGCAATTAGTAATGCTACCAATAACAACAGTACCAAACCCACCATGATAAATGGAAAGAAGGTAAGATCGATCCGATAAGCATAATTATTTAACCAGTTACGCAAAGCAAAATATGCAACTGGCCATGCAATAATATTGGCAACAATAATGATAATAGAAAATTCTTTTGCAAATAAAAGAATCACCTGTACCACAGAAGCACCCAATACTTTTCTTATACCTACTTCCTTTGTTCTTTTACTGATGCTTTGTGTTACAATACCCAGCACACCCAGTAACACTATCAGCAATGCAATAACAGTTGCCGCCGTGGCTGCTTTTTTCATCTGTACTTCCATGCTGTATAACCGGGCTAATGTATCATCCATAAAAGTATAGGCAAAAGGTGCATCGGGCAATAGCACTGACCATTTTTTTTGTATAGCTGCAATAGCTGCGCCGGTATTGCCTGGTTTTATTTTAAAAGACATATACCTGAACAGCGGCGCATTGGAAACATGAATAAAATACATAGGGCGTATCGCTTCCTGCAATGGGCCAAAGTGAAAATCTTTTACCACACCACCTACAGTAAATGTGCCGGGGTTGCCCTGGAATTTTATTTGCTGGCCAATTGCAGCAGTGGCTTCTTTCCAACCTAAACCTTTAACTGCACTTTCGTTGATCACAACAGACGTTGAGTCCGGTGTACCTCCGTCAGCATTAAAAAACTTTCCGGCTGCAACAGGTATTTTGTAAGTGGCAATATATTTTTCATCCGTAAATAATGATTCTGCAATAATGCCTTGTGAAGAATCCTGTGTGGCTTTGTATAAAGTATTGTTCATACTTGAGCTGGCGCCATCAGGAATTTCGAAAGAGAAAGAGGCTGCTTCCACTTCAGGTAATGTGGCAAATTCATTTCTGATAGTAGCCATATGTTGTACTCCTTTCGGCGTCCAGTCTCGTGGTACTTTTGCTGTGATTACCTGGTCTTTTGTATACCCGAGGTCTTTACTGAAAAAATAACCTACCTGTTTGTTGATTGTGATGGCTGCAACAAAAACAACAATTGCAGTAATGAATTGTAACCCGATCAATGAATACCGGAAAGCAATTTTTTCTTTTACCGTTTCCAGTTTTCCTTTTAGCGATTCAACAGAGCGTTGCTTTGATAATAAGAATGCCGGATAGATGCCCGCTAATACACCTACTACTGCAATAATTGCCAACGGTATAAAAACAAAGTACCAGGAAAAAGAATTGAGCAGTGGTAATTGTTTACCCAACATATCACTGAAGTAAGGCCTTGCAATAATATAAAGCACCAATGCTGCTGCAACAGCAAAAGCCACCAGTAAAACTGATTCGGAAAGAAATTGTATGATCAGCTGCACCCTGGAGCTGCCCATCACTTTTCTTACACCAATTTCTTTTAATCTTGAAACAGAACTACCCACTGATATGTTTACAAAATTGATGACTGCCATCAGTAAAATAAATGCCGCCACAAAACCTAATGTAAAAATGAGCCGGTACGCAATGCCATTATTTGATTTGAGGTAATAGTCTTTTACCGGTGTAAAAAATATTTCCAGGTTTTTTTGTACGTCCGGTGCTACATTTAATTGCATTAATTGCTTTACCGGTTGCTGAAGACTGGCTACCGTTGCTCCTTTTTTCAATTCAACATAACTGATGATAAAGGCATTCTGCCATGCTTCAAAGCCGGCATCTCTTCCAAAAAAGCGCAGGCTGCTGGCTGGTAAAAAAAATTGATTTTCTCCTTTGTTGATACCATTACCCCAATTGGTAATCGTATTCATCGGTGGATCTTTTAGCACAGCGGTAATTTCAAAATCCTGCTTGCTGCCAGAGAATGATTGAATGGTTAAGGTTTGTCCTAATACATCTGTTTTACCAAAATATTTTTTTGCTATTGCAGCAGTAATTGCTACCGCATCAGGTTTATTCAAAGCAGTTTTTGCGTCGCCGTACAATAAAGGAAAACCAAACATGTCCAGCATACTGGTATCCCCTACCTGCAAACCTTCACTGAATTTTTTATCGCCTTTTGAAACAATAGAAGTAATACCATCATGATGATAATAATTATCGACTATGCCGGGATAATTTTCTTTCAATGCTTTTGCCAATGGTGCCAGTGTTGCAAAGTCGTAACCCATATTCGGATCTTTCCATTTGCTCTGCACCATGTAAATGCGGTCGCTATTTTTAATATCCGCATTCACATTTATTTCGCTGTAGATATACGCACCAATAAGCATTACAAAAGCAATACCCACAGAAAGGCCCACGATATTAATGAAAGAAAAACTTTTATTCTTTCTAAGGTTACGCCAGGCCAGTTTAAAATAATTTTTTATCATACCCTTATTTTTATTCTGTTCGCAGACTTTTTACCGGGTTAACCATCGCCGCTTTTCCGGTATTAATAATAATTGTTAATAAAGCAATAATGAACACCAGGAAAAATAATAGCAGCATCAGTTTTATATTAATGCCGTTATTAAAGGCAAACATGTTATTGGAAAACCATGCTATACCATAACCTACAGGAATACATATGGCAGCAGCAATGGCAATCAGTTTTACAAAACCGCCGGACAGTTCTTTAATAATAGCATTTACTGAAGCCCCCATCACTTTACGTATCCCGATTTCCTTTATTCTTTTTTCTGTGCTGTAGGTAACCATTCCAATCAATCCAAGTATTGCAATTACAAATATTACAAAACTCACCATTCCTAAAAACTGCATGTCTGCGCCGGGGTAATACCTGTTGTACATATCTTTTTCATAGTCAGTAAAAGCAAAAGCTTCATGGGGATAATATTTTTTCCATACCGGCTCCAGTGAGGCTTTAAAATCAGCGGCCGGTACTTGCTTTTTTGTTTTGATACTAAGCACATGAAACTGTGCCGGGTTGTACTGCATTACCAGGGGCTGTGTGTTGAACTGGTAAATGTAATAGCAGAAATTTTTAACCACCCCTTGTACAATAGCTGTTTTATCATCATTCAAAACAATTGATTTGCCTATTGCTTCCTGTGCTGTACCAAGCCCTAATGCATAAAGTGCCTGTTCATTCAGTACCACAAAATTGCCGGCAGAATCGCTATTGCTTTGTGGTAAATTTTTACCTGCCACAAATTGTAATTGCATATTACTGATAAAATCGGCATTGGCTGCATAATAGCTGGCAGAGCTGTTTTGACCTGTACCATCTTTTTTAATATGGCATACAGCGCTGGTGCCGCCAAATGGTGTTGATACTAAACCCACACGTTCCACATCTTTATTCAATGCCATATCATTTTGCAATAAGCGGTATCCTTCATTTACGGAGATGTTATAAATATTTTTCCTGTTAAAATTTTTATTGTCGGTTGCCATGTACTGAAACTGGCTGTAAAAACTGCCGATAAAAAAAACATAGCAGCAGGTGGCAACAAACTGTACCACTACCAGGCTCTTCCTGAACCCGGTTTTACCAAACGAAGCAGGGCTTATACTGCCTTTTAAAACTTTTGCCGGTTTAAAAGCAGAAAGTATTCTTGCCGGTATAGCGCCTGCAATAGTTCCTGTAAGCAGGGTGAACAATATAAATACCGTCCACAAAAGAATATTATTATCCACCTCCCATGTTAACCATTGCATGTGTATGTACTGCTGCATGATTTTTAAAATAACGAAACCCGCCGCCAGTGAAAGCATTGCAATAAGAACCGCCTCACAAATAAATTGTATCACCAGCTGGTAACGCAGCGCTCCTGTTACTTTACGGATACCCACTTCTTTTGCCCTGCTTAATGAACGGGCCAATGTAAGGTTGGTATAATTAAATCCTGCCATTAAAATAATTGCTACAGCCATTAACAGATTCACTGCCACATCCTGGTAGTCTTCTACATAAGCATTGTCTTGCAGGTCTTCAAAATCGGGTGATATTTTTTCCAACGCCTGCCTGCGAAAATGAAGTGTTGCTTCACCTGTTTTAAGTGTATTGTTTGTTTTTGCAGCAACAGCTAATAAAGCAGCATCCAGGGTTTTTTCTCCTGCATTTGGTTTTAGTAAAAGATAAGTGTATGCCGTAAGGTCTTTATTTATATTTTCTTTTGCAAAGTGCTTATAAGTTTCCATCGACACCATTACGTCGCTGCGGAAATGTGTATTGCGTTTATAAGGTTTTAATACTCCGGTAATAATAAAATCGCCGTAGTCATGATGCGATAATGTTTTACCCACTGCATCTGCAGTACCAAAAAATATGGTTGCCATTTCATGTGTTATCACCAGCGTATTAGGCATGTTGGAAAATGCACCTTTCTCCAGCGGAAAAGCAAATATGTCGAAGAAGGCAGGCTCCACATAAATGCTGTTTACGTTAATGCTTTTTATCCTGTTGGTAAGCTCCCATCCATATTGTCTTACCACAGCTGTAGCTTTTTCTACAAAGGGATAATTTGTTTTGATATCATCTGCCAGCGCCAATGGTGAAGCTGCAGATTTTACAAAAGAGCCGTTAGCAGCTTTCGTATCTGTAATGATTCTGTAAGTTCTTTCGGGATGTGGATGAAAATTATCTGTTTCAAATACAGCCACCACCTGTATTAAACACAGTAATGCAAAAGGTATCGCCAGGCCAAGGCCGGCAATATTTATAAATGAGAACAATTTGTGTTTAACCAGGTTTCTCCACGCTGTTTTGAAATAATTTTTTATCATACCGGTATTTTTATTCTGTCCGCAAACTTTTTACAGGATTTGCCAACGCAGCTTTTATTGTGCGTATGGCTAACAGTACTACTGCAATCAATAACATACCGGTGCCACATGCTGCAAACACCCACCAGCTGATATTGGTACGGTATACAAAATCCTGCAGCCATTTATGCATTGCTATCCATGCCAATGGTGCTGCAATTACAAATGCTATCAACACTAATGATAACAGATCTCTTGACAATAATGAAACGATCTGTAATACCGAAGCACCCAATACTTTTCTTACACCGATTTCTTTTGTTCTTGTATTGGTAGTATAGATCACCAATCCTAATAAACCCAGGCAACTGATAAAAATACAAAGCCCCGAAGACCAGTTGAGCAACCTTGAAATGTCCTGCTCTTTTTTATAAAATGCGGCAATTGAAGCATCAAAAAATTCGAACTCAAAATCATCTTCGGGATAGAGTTGTTTATATTCTTTCTCCATTTTTTCCAAAGTGGTTTTCCATAAGCCCGGTGCAGCATCCTGTGGTTTTAATGCCACGTGAATACTGTAACTGCTCTTCCTGTTGCTGGAGTATGCCAAAGGGCCAATACCCGAGTGTGTGGATTTGGTATTAAAATCTGCCAATACACCTACAATAGGAATCCTGGCATTTCTTCTTTCAACAAATTTACCTACGGCGTCACCCACGTTGGTAAAGCCCAGTTCTTTTGCATAGCTTTCATTGATCAGGTATTCTTTTATCGTATCACTTTGTTCGGGAAATTTTCCTGCCTTCAGTTTCATTTTATAAATATCAAAATAATCCGGATCGGCCTGTACCACTTCCACCATCATCTCAATATCTTTTTTACCGTTGTTAACCTTTAACGTGGTAGAAGAAGCGCCACCGTGAGCTGGTGCTGCACTGCCAAGACTTACTTTTTCTATGCCGGGTATCGCTTTTAATTTTTCCAGCAATACAAAACGGCGGTTATCTTCTTTACCAGAGAAAAAATTCCATCTTGTGTTGAAATTGACGATCGCATCTTTTTTATACCCAAGGTCTTTATTCAGCGAAAAATTAATTTGCTTGCTTACTACTAATGTTGCAATTACTAAAAATTGTGCAATTACAAATTGTGTTACGGTAAGCGATTTTCTAAACCAGGCTTTCCTGCTTTGTGCAGTAGTAGCAGTCAATTGATTTTTTAAAACTGCTACCGGTTTAAATTTCGTCAGTACCATTGCAGGATAAAATCCGGAACATAAAGTCATCACTACAACAAGCCCGATAAGAAATACCCATACATGTAACTGGTTAATGGATGAAAAATTTATTTCGGGTGGTAAAAAATCACTGAATACTTTCAACAACCATGGTGTAATTACAATTGAAAGAACTGCTGCAACTACAGTAAGAAAAAATGTTTCTGTTAAGAATTGAAAGATGAGTTCTTTTTTACCACTGCCTAAAGTTTTTCTGATACCAATTTCTTTTGCCCTTTGTGCTGCCTGTGCTGTAGTGAGGTTAATAAAATTAATACAACCGATCAGTAATAAAAATATGGCAACAGCAAGCAAGCCATACAGGGTAGGTTTATGTGCCTGCCTGGCTCCTGCCTCATAGTCTGCATTAAAATGTATATCAGCTAATGATTGTAAATGATTTTTAGTATCATCTTTATCACCACTTTCTTTCTTCCTGTATTTTTCTCTCAGTGTTACAAACTGTGCATTTACCTGTTCGGGTTTTATACCTGGTTTTAATTTAACAAACAATTGCGATACAGAATTAATGCTACCCCATTCATCACCACCAAAATGATCTTTAAGCCCGGTTGTAAATACAGTTGCTAAGGAAATAAATTCTTTAAAACGAAAATCAGTTGCTTTTTCAACAGGATCTTTGATGATACCGGAAACCGTGGTTTTAATACTATCGTCGTAAGTAATTGTTCTGCCAATAATATCATTGGGAGCAAGATTACCAAAATATGCTTTGGCTCTTTCTTCTGTAAGCACTACCTGGAAGGGGTCTTTTAATGCGGTTTGTTTACTGCCCGCCAGCCAATCATACTCCAGCATAGAAAAATAAAATTCATCTGCATAAACTATTTCAGTTTGCTTTTTAAATTCAGCAGGTGATGCACTGCCGGCAACCGGTACCACAACTTTTGTTTCGCTGGCAGTCACAAAATGAGTAACTGTTTCTATTCCTGTAAGATCGGAACGTACCGCTTTGGGCATGGGCATGGGTACGCCTGAATTTTTAAACTTTACATCGCCGGGAAAAGTGATATCTGTAACCACACGGTAAATGCGGTTACTATCTTTTCTGAAAGCATCAAAACTAAATTCAAATTGTACCAGCAGGTAAATAACCAATGCGGCACTGATGCCAATAGCAAGGCCCGAAATATTGATCAGGGAAAAAATTTTATTCTTCCTGAAATTTCTTAGTGCAATGATGAAATAATTTTTAAGCATGATAATTAGTTTTATTCGCTTCTTAAACTTTTAGTTGGATTCATTAATGCTGCTTTCACACTTTGAAAACTTACCGTTAATAAAGTAATGATCAAAGCGCCGCTAAAGGCGGCTGCAAATACCCACCATGATATAGCAGTACGATAGGTATATTTTTGTAGCCAGCTATGTAAAAAATACCAGGCCAGTGGCCCTGCAACAACGCAGGATATCAATACCAGCCATACAAAATCTTTTGACAGCAGCTGCCATACATTAATTACCGAAGCACCCAACACTTTTCTTACACCAATTTCTTTGGTGCGTTGCGCTGCTACAAAAGAGGCTAAGCCAAACAACCCTAAGCAACTGATCAAAACAGCCAGCATAGTAAAGAAGCCTGCCAGTTTTCCAATACGTTCTTCATCAGAAAACTTTTTAGCATATTCATCATTTGCAAATTTGTAATCGAATGGTGCACTGGGCACATATTTTTTAAATGCTGCTTCAATTTTTTTAATTGATTCAGCAGCACTTTTGTTGGGATTCAATTTAAGATTTAACCAGTTGGGGTTTTTACCTAATAAATAAAATGCCTGTTTCACCGGTTCGTAAGGCGATTCCATCAACATATCTTTAATTACACCTACAATGGTATAATTTCTGGCATGTTCATTATCACCCCATTTAACCATGGTACCCACGGGGTTTTTAATATTCATAAATTTTACTGCCGCTTCATTAACTACCAGCGAAGCAGAGTCTGTAGCAAAATCTTTTGAAAGATCTCTTCCCTGTATAAATTGCCAACCCACCGTTTTTCCAAAATCATGCGATACCCAGATGGTGGCGAAGTCTGCATCCTGATTAGGATCTTTTCCGGGCCAGCTGATACCACCGTTGTTAGACCATACTCCTGTAACCGGGCTTGATGATTCTGCAATTTCGGTAATAGCACTATTGTCGGTTAGTTCTTTACGGAGTATATCCAGTTTATTTTCAAACTCCGGTGTTTTCATCTCTATCATCATCAATGCATTTCTATCGTAACCCACCGGCCTGTCTTTAGAAAATTGTATCTGCCGGTACACAATTATTGTTCCGATGATCAAAGTAACGGAAACGGTGAACTGCAGTACCACCAACACCTTACGTGGTATGGCTGCAAAGCGGCCGGCTTTAAAAGTACCTTTCAATACTTTTACCGGTTTAAAAGAGGAGAGGTATAAGGCAGGATAACTACCTGCAATGATGCCCGTAAATAATGCAAACCCAATACCGAATAACCAGAACAACGGGTTGAGCCATAGCACCGACATTTTTTTATTGGCCATATCATTAAACCATGGTAATATCAATTGCACTATTATCAAAGAAAATAAAAATGCAAAGGCTACTACCAGTAATGATTCAATAAAAAATTGCCCGATCAGTTGTCCACGTACCGAGCCGATGGCTTTGCGTATACCTACTTCCTTGGCTCTTTTTTCAGAACGTGCTGTACTTAAATTCATAAAATTGATACAGGCGAGTAGTAATACAAAAACGCCGATCATTAAGAACAGCCATACATAGTCGATAAGCCCACCCGTATTCACGCCGTTTTCCCAATGATCCCTTAAATGCCAGTCTTCCATCGGGTGCAGGAATATCAGGGAATTATATTTTTTATCTTCAGCAGGTACTCTATCTAATTTGGTATTGATGATACGTTTATTTACACTGGTAAAATCTGCATTGTCTGCAATCTGTACAAAGGTTTGAAAAGAGTTGTTGCCCCATTCATTCATAGAATTTTTTATCCAGGGTTCTGATGTAACATATAATTGCCAGGGTGCAATAAATTTTAAATCCCTGAATTCATCATTATAAGGCAGGTCTTCATAAATACCGGTAACTTTTACATCCTGCCGGTTATCAATTTTAATTACCTGGTTGATAGGTTCTGCATTTCCAAAAATTGCTTTTGCTGCAGCCGCAGATAATAAAACTGAGTTCATATCCTTCAATCCTTCATTGGTTCCTTTCAGTATTTTAAGGTCGAGTAATTTTGCCGCATCCACATCCATATAAGCACCTTCCTGCGATACTCTTTGTTCTCCTATACTAAGAATATGCCCACCTTGCCAGGAAGACATTACAATGTATTTAAAATCGCTGCCGTGTTTCGCTTTTAATTCTTCCCCTAATGGAAATGGCAGCGCCCTTTGTGTGTATATGTTGCCATTGGCGGTTTGCTTTTGCATTACCCGGGCAATCTGTTTATAATTTTTATGGTAATGATTAAAGGATAATTCATCATAGATCCAGAAACCGATGAGCATGGCAACAGCCATACCAATTGCCAAACCGGCAATATTGATGAAGGATGAGCTTTTACTTTTAAAGAGATTTCTCCAGGCTACTTTAAAATAATTTTTTATCATGTCTGTACTTTTATTCTGTTCGTAAACTTTTTACCGGGTTAGCAATAGCAGCTTTAATGGCCTGGTAACTCACTGTTACCAATGCGATAATAATAGCAATTCCACCAGCCATTCCAAAAATCCACCAACTGATATTAATTCGGTAAGCAAAATCCTGCAACCACTTATTCATTACCCACCATGCAATAGGTGAAGCAATTATAATTGCAATTGCAACGAGCACAACAAAATCCTTTGACAACAGTGCAGTAATTTGTTGCACAGAAGCACCTAAAACTTTTCGAATACCAATTTCTTTGATACGGCGTTCAGCAGTAAATGCAGCCAGCCCAAATAAGCCCAATGCACAAATGATTACAGCTATCAAAGAAAAAATAAAAATGAGTTGGGAAGTTTTAATATCAGCTTTATACAACCGGGCAAAACTATCATCTAAAAAAGTATAGCTGAAAGGTTGGTCGGCAATATATTTTGTCCAGATACCCGACATAGCACTAACCGCTTTGGATATATTACCCGGACTTGTTTTAATAAAAATATAGCTGTCACTTCCGGAATTATTAGAGATTACCAAAGGGCCAATCTTTTCATGCATATTCTTATAATGAAAATCTTTAACTACTGCAATAATTTTACCGGTATCGCCACCCATTGTAAAACGCTGGCCCAATACCGGCTTGTTAATGTTAAATACAGTTGCTGCAGTTTCATTTAAAATATAATTGTGTTCATCTTCCTTACCAGGCTTAAACCAGCGACCAGTTTGTAATTTCAGATCAAACATTTTTTCAAATTCAGCGTCAACAGAAAGACGGGCAACCGTAGGATTAAAAGTGGTATCATGTCCATCCCAATCTGCACTTCCCGAGCTTGCGCCTGTAACATCTATTATCTCTGACCCACCCATACTTACAGCTGTTATACTGCTTTGTGATTGCAGCTCCTGTTTCATACTCAGTAATAAAGATTTTCTTGCCTCTCCCCGGGCTGCATAAAAGGCTTTATATGGAATTTGCACCGCCATTACCTGCGAAACATTATACCCTGGGTTGGAAGACTGAATAAAATGTAATTGCCGGTAAATAACAATTGTTGCCATTATCAATACTACTGATAATGAAAATTGAAATATTACCAACCCCTTTCTTATTATCCCATCGTTTAATTTTAAAATACTAACACCTCTAAATACGCTTAATGGTTTAAAAGAAGATAGTAATGCGGCAGGATATAACCCATTTAATACACTTGCTAAAATTAATGTACCCCCTAAAACTTTCCACATTGCCAGAGAAGACAATGGCAATGTAAAATTGATTTCGGTAATAACATTAAAGACCGGCAGACATAATTTAATTAGCACAATTGTAATGATCAATGCTATAATGCTTATAGTAAGTGATTCTATTATAAATTGAAAAAACAGGCCCTGCCTTTGAGCACCTAATATTTTTCGCATACTTACTTCCTTAGCCCTAAGGCTGGCTTTTGCAGTAGTAAGATTTACATAATTGATACAAGCAATAACCAATAACAGTAAGCCAAGCAAGGTAAAAATAAAAGTTATCTTTTTATTACCATGAGGAAAATCAGAAGATTGCAGGTCGCTTTCAAAATACATTCCCTTTAGTGATTGTAATGATACGCTGTCATTATCATTAGTTCTGTGTTTATCAATAATTGCATTAAGTGATGTAGCTACAAGAGCAGTATTTGTAGCTGGCTTAAGTTGTAAAAAAGTTATGTAGTTGAAATTATTCCAGGTTAAATCATTTTTATACACATTAGGGTTAGCTAACCTGCCATCCATCTGCAATAAAATATCAAACTGAAAACTTGAATTTACCGGGTTGTCTTTTATAACGGCCTGTACTTTATAATTCACGGTATCCACCAAAACAGTTTGTCCTACAGGATTTACATCACCAAAATATTTTTTTGCTTTTGACTCAGTTAAAATAATACTGAAAGGATCGCTTCCAAAAGCAGCAGGACTTCCTGCAATAAAATCATAATGAAAAATACTAAACCAGCTTTTATCAACCCAGGCGCTGGTTTTTTCTGCAAACAATTTATGATCGATATTTAATACAGGTGCTCCCCAGAAGTTAGGTATTATTCTTGCCGATTTTTCTACTCCCGGGATTTCTTT
The DNA here is from genome assembly GCF_050611765.1 of Ferruginibacter sp. SUN106. Lineage (NCBI taxonomy): Bacteria > Pseudomonadati > Bacteroidota > Chitinophagia > Chitinophagales > Chitinophagaceae > Ferruginibacter > Ferruginibacter sp. SUN106. The sequence goes on along the minus strand of NZ_JBODJC010000005.1, from coordinate 342,378 downwards.
TTTTGCAGCATCTGCCAATAGCATAGGCGAAGCCTCCCATGTCCATTTTTCGTTTTTATCTATTGCAATAGCATTTGTAACCCTGTAAATATTATCTCTTTCAGGATGGTAGTTATCAAAATTACTTTCATTTTGCACCCATAAAAAAATAAAAACTGAAGCTGTCATCCCCACGGACAAGCCAAAAATATTTATAAATCCGGTAACCTTGTTTTTCAAGATACTCCGTAAAGCAACTTTTAAATAATTTTTAAACATATCGTTTATTTTATTCTGTTCGCAAACTTTTTACAGGATTACTCAATGCTGCCCTAATAGTTTGAAAGCTGATTGTTATAAAAGCAATCCCGAGCACTGCTATACCTACCGTAGCAAACACCCACCAATCCAGATGAATGCGGTAGGCATAGTTTTGCAACCATTGAGTAATAATATACCATGCCACAGGTAATGCAATTACAACAGCTGCTAACACCAGCTTCAAAAAATCTTTTGATAATAATTGTGTAACTGATAATATACCTGCGCCCAATACTTTTCTGATACCAATTTCTTTAATTCTTTGTTCGGTTGCAAACACTGTTAACCCAAATAAACCGAGGCAGCCTACAAAAACAGTTAAGCAGGCAAATAGAAATATAACAGCTGCAGTCCGCTTGTCATCCTGGTATATCTGGTTAATAGATTCATTTAAAAAGGTAAACTCCAGTGGTGTTTCGGGTTCGTATTTTTTGTACAATTTTGTAAGTTGATCAATAGCTGCTGTTGTTTTACCGGGTACGGTTTTTATAAACAAATTAAAATAAGGGCTCCACGGCTGATAGCGAAAGATAAATGGTTCAACATTTGAACTGAGCGGTTTAAAATTAAAATCTTTTACCACACCAACAATCGTTCCTGTTGCGCCATAAAATTTAACCTTTTTACCAATAATCTTATCAATACCGGTACCCATTAATTTTACAGCTGTTTCATTAACAATAAAATTATTAATGGTATCTTTTTCATTTTGCCATTTAAAGTTTTCACCTTTTATTAATTGCATACCAAGCGTTGGAATAAAATCAGGATCAACGTTGGCCTGGGTAATTAAAAATTCTTCATTCTTATGCATACCTTCCCATTCCAGGTTTGTGGAATTATCAACATTTACAAGCGACATTGTAGCCGGTGCTGTGCCTGCAATAGCCGTTTCATTATCCAGATCATGCTTTAACAATGCCACTTTTTGCTTTAGTTGGTTGCCTAAACGTAACCTGATAATTTGCGTTGTATTAAAACCAAGATCTTTTTGTTGTATAAACTGTAACTGGCGATACATAAAAAATGTACAAATCATCAGTGTTACACAAATGGCAAACTGAGTTATTACAAGGGCTTTTCTAAAGCCGCTGCCCGACTGCGAATTGGTTTTGCCTTTTAAAATTTTTACTGGATTAAATGCAGATAAAATAAATGCCGGATATAAACCTGCTATTAAACCAATACTAATAACAAATAATAAAAGAAAGGAAAGGAATAAACCATTATTAAAATCAAATGCGATACCAGTTCCGGTTATTTGTTGTAAAAGTGGCTGGGTGAGTTTTAAAATTACAACAGCTGCAAAGCCAGATAAAAGCGCTATTAAAACTGATTCACTTAAAAACTGTACTACAAGCTGTTTACGTGACGCTCCATTTACTTTTCTTACGCCTACTTCCATTGCTCTTTTTAAAGAACGTGCAGTGGAAAGATTTACAAAATTTACACAGGCAATGAGTAAAAGTAATAGTCCAACACCAGAAAAAATTTTCACATACCTGATATCACTTCTTTTACCCCAATCGGTAAAAAAAGCAAATTTTGAGTAGAGGTATTGTTTCGTTAATGGTTGTAATTGCAGCTGATCATCAGTATCGGGCTTATACACTTTTAATTCTTTAGCTATCTTTTTTTCAAATGCTGCGATATTAGTTCCCGGTTTTAATTGCAAATAAGTATGGTAGTTGTTACCTCCCCAATTATTTGCCCATTCGTCTGTCTTAAATAAAAATTCAACAGGTAGCAGTACGTCAAATTGAATACTTGAATTTTGAGGTGGATTAGCTACAACGCCGCTAAGTTTAAAACTATTTTGTCCGTTTAAAGTAAATACCTGGCCAAGTAAAGAAGTATCGGTGCTCCAGTTTTTTCCAAAATATTTTTCTGCGGTATTTTCTGTAATTACAATTTCGTCGGGAGAAAGTAATGCTTTTGCCGGATTACCTTTTAATAAAGGAAAACTAAACATACTAAAAAAAGCATGTTCAGTAAGTTGTATTTTCTTTTCTTCGTAAATTTTATTACCGTTTTTTAATAAACCGCTCCAATTGCCAAAACGAACCGTTTGTTCTACCTCCGGAAAATCTTTTTTTACTGCTGGTGCCAGTGGACCAGGTGTTACGGCAACATCATATAATTTACCCGCCTGGTTTTGTTTATTGGTAATACGGTAAATACTGTTTAGGTTAGTGTGAAAGCTGTCGTAATGAGTTTCTGTCCACACATAAATACCAATAACAAAGCAACAGGCCAGGCTAACTGCCAAACCAATAATATTTATAGCAGAAAACACTTTGTTTTTGCGAATATTACGCCAGGCTATTTTTAAATTAAATTTAAACATAGTAAATAGTAGTTCTTGAGTTGTTTATTCTGTTCGCAAACTTTTTACAGGATTAGCAATAGCTGCTTTTATCGCCTGCACACTTATAGTGATCACCGCAATGGCAATTGCTGCTAACCCGGCAAATACAAATACCATCCAGCCGATATTGGTTTTGTAAGCAAAATCCTGCAGCCATTTATTCATCATATACCAGGCCACAGGTGTAGCAATTACGATGGCAATTAATACCAATTTAATAAAATCCGCCGCTAATAATTGTATTATACCGGAAACGCTTGCCCCCAAAACTTTTCGCACACCGATCTCTTTGGTACGAACCTGGGCAGTATAAGCAGCAAGGCCAAACAAACCAAGACAGGAGATCACAATAGCGATCAATGCAAATACATTAAATAAAGAACCCGTGCGTTGTTCTGATTTATACATGTTATTATACACCTCATCCAGGAACATATAGGTAAATGGAAAATCTGCGCTGTAGCTTTTCCATTGTTTTTCTGCAGCGGCAATAGCCTGTGGCGCTTTTTCGCCTGTTGTTTTAATATATATTGCACCCATTTTTTGCGGGGCATAAAAAAGTACCGCTGGTTCTATTTTGTTTTTCATAGAAGCAAGATGGAAATCTTTTATCACACCTATGATCGTTCCTTCTACATTCCATAGTTTGAATTTTTTCCCTATAGGATCTTTGATCCTTGCAGCCTGCACAGCAGTTTCGTTTAAAATAAAATGCATGGAATCTGCCTGTGAACCGGTAAAATTATTTCCCGACTGTAATTTCATTTTAAAAAAATCCAGAAAGTTATTATCGATCGCTATCGGCCTTACCATCATGGTTTCATCTTTTCCTTTACCGTCCCAGTAATTATCTCCTGTTTGATAACCGATCTGTACAATATTACCACTTGCCCTGGTTACCTGCGTAATACCTGGTTGCTTTAACAGGTCTGCTTTCACTGCATCAAAATGTTTTTGCATACCGGGCCGCATAAAGAAGCCGAATACATTTTCTTTATCATAACCCAGTTGTTTGGACCGGATATAATGTAATTGTTTGCCGATAATAAAAGTACCTGCGATCAGCGCTATTGAAAAACTAAATTGCAGCACTACTAATACTTTACGAAATACAGCATCGCTTATTCTTGCTGATACTTTCCCTTTTAGTGCCTTGAGCGGCTCGAAAGAAGACAATAGAAATGCAGGGTAAATGCTTGAAGCGGCTAACGTAGCCAGCATAGTGATGAGGATAACTTTCCAGATATGAAAATCAGCCAGGTCGAATACCAGTTCTTTACCGGAAATATGATTAAAGGAAGGCATTAAAACAAACATTAACCCAATGGCCAATGTTGTAGCCAGCAAAAACAGTAAAGCAGTTTCCACGATGAACTGCATGAACAATTGCATTTTGCCTGCACCAACTATTTTACGCATGCTTACTTCCTTGGCCCTCAGCATCGATCTTGCGGTTGAAAGGTTAACATAATTGATACAGGCGATAACAAGTATCAGTAATGCAATGATGATGAACATCTTTACTGTTCCAATTCCTCCATCGGTGCCATCTGCTTTGTATAAATGCATAGATGGTAACGATTGCAGCAGGTATAATACATCTGTATCATCAGCTTTTACACGCAGGTGGATCTGTTTTAATTTTTCCGGCAGGCCGGCAACAGATGTATTTGGTTGCAACTGTAAGTAGGTTTCATACATGAACTGGTTAAAGTCATTATCTATATTTCGGCCGTCTGTTCTTCCTGTATACATATTCTTTGCCAGCAAACTCATTGGAAAGAACATATCTTTTTTGATACTGGAGTTTTTTGGAAAATCTTTTATCACACCGGTAACTGTAAAACTGGTAGTATCATCAGCCGTGATCACTTTCCCGATGGGATTATCATCACCAAAATATTTTTTTGCGGTTGTTTCTGTAACAATAACAGAGTTGTTATCAACGAAAGGTTTTTCGTTATTGCCTTGTATCAATTTAAAATCAAACATTGTAAAGAAAGAAGGATCTGTGTATGCAGCATGCTCTTCATTAAATACCTTGTCTTTATATTTAAAGAGTGCATAGGAAAAATTATTGGTCAGTCTTGCAACGTCTTTAACCTGCGATAATTCCTTTTTAGCTAATACGCCGATAGGTGCCGCAGTATTCTCCCATATCTGTATACTTCCGCCGGTGCCAACACGATTTTCGAGGCGATAGATATCTGCGGATTTTTTATGAAAGCTATCGAAAGTGGTTTCGTCCTGCACCCATAGCAATATCAATATACCAACAGTCAGCCCGGTAGTTAAGCCCAAAATATTTATTGCTGTATAAAATTTGTTCTTTAACAAATTTCTCCACGCTGTTTTTATATAATTTTTTATCATGGTTATATTTTATTCTGTTCTTAAACTTTTTACCGGGTTAGCAATAGCTGCTTTTATTGCCTGGAAGCTTACTGTTAATAGTGTGATGAACAAAGCGAATGCTCCGGCTATTGCAAATACCCACCAGCTAATATTAGTACGATATTCATATTTCTGCAGCCATTGATCCATAAAATAGTAAGCAATTGGAATCGCAATGACGAATGCAAGAATAACAAGCAGTACGAATTCCTTTGAGAGTAAACCCCAGAGGTTCATAACGGAAGCGCCCAATATTTTTCTCACTCCAATCTCTTTGATACGTTGTGCCGCTACAAAAGATGCCAAACCAAAAATGCCCATGCAGGAAATAAAAATGGCAAGTATGGCAAAGACTGTTGATAAAGTACCGATGCGTTGTTCAGCGGCGAACTTTCTGCCGTATTCTTCATCTACGAATTTGTAATCGAAGAGGCCAGAGGGATTCAATCTTTTAAAAACAGGTTGAATGAGACTGACGGCTTTAGCAGTACTCAATTTAGGGTTCAGCCTCATAGTAATAACCGGGCCTATCTGGGGAACCATAAAAAATATACTTTGCTGAACAGGTTTATAAGGCGATTCTGTTATCATGTCTTTAATGACACCAACTACATTAAATTTTTTATTATTAAATGTTATTGTCTTGTCAACAGGTTCGGCCAATCTCATATATTTTACAGCAGCTTCATTCAGGATGACAGCCCCTTTATCTGTTGGAAAACTCCTGGAAAAATCACGGCCTTGTGTGAATTGCCAGCCAACCGTTTTGCCAAATTCATAGGTTACAGCCCTTAGCACAAAAGCCATTTTTGCCAGTTTAGGATCTTTTCCCTCCCATTCAATTCTATCATCAAAATAATTATTCTCTGTAGTGGCGGCGGATGACGCAGCAACTTCAATTACACCCCCTGATGCCAATAATTCCTGGCGAAGCACATCATTTTTTCCAGTAAGATCTGTTGTATTCATAGTAAACCGGATCAATCCATCCCTATTGTAACCAATGGGCCGGTTTTGTGCATGCTGCACCTGGCGATATACAACAATGGTTCCGATGATTAAGATAATGGAAACAGTAAACTGCAAAGCCACCATTACTCTTCGTGGTATAGCCGCCGATCTGCCTGCACGGAAAGTACCCTTTAATACTTTCACCGGACGAAATGAAGAAAGATACAGCGCAGGATAACTTCCGGAAATGAAAGCCGTAATAGCGATGAACATTATTGAAATAATCCAAAACACAGAACTGTAAAAAGGGTAACTTATTTTTTTATCCGCAATTTCATTGAACCAGTTTAAACTCAATAACACTAATCCTACACCGATAATAAATGCAATACTTACAATTAACAAAGATTCGCTGAGAAATTGTTTCACTAACTGGCTTCGCAACGATCCTACCGTCTTACGAATCCCTACCTCCTTCGCCCTTTTTTCAGAACGGGCTGTACTGAGGTTCATAAAATTTATACAGGCCAGCAATAATACAAACACGCCAATCAAACCAAATAACCATACCAATTGAATTTGTCCTCCTGCCTGCACGCCGTTTTTCCATTCAGACCGCAGGTGCCAGTCTTTCATGGGATGAAGGAACAGGGCAACATTATCACCCGGTGATTGTGGCCGGTCGTTTTTTATTTTATTCCAGTATATTTCCTTAATACTATTTGATGCATCCTGCATGGACTTTCCCGGAACAGTTTGTACAAATATGTTAAAGGAACTGTTGACCCAATTATTAAGATCATTTTTTACTCCATTGTTAGTATTTACCAATAGATCCCAGGGACAAAAAAAACTTATGTTATGAAATCTCGAGTTATCAGGCAAATCTTCAAATATGCCTGCAACCTTTACCGGTATAGTGTTGCCTAATTTTAAAATCTTTCCTGCGGGGTTTTCATTTCCAAAAAGCGAAATAGCAAGCGATTTGGTTAATAGAATTGTATTGGGATCAGTAAAACCGGCACTTGTTCCTGCCAGTAATTTTAAAGTAAATATTTCAAGAAAGCCGGGCTCAACGTACATGCCCTGCGCCGAGAATTGATTCTCTTTAAAAGAAATCATCTGCTGACTACTTTCTGACGCCAGCGCTACCTGTTTAAAATAATTATTGTAGTTCCGTAGTTCGCCTGCCAGGGGAATTGGGAAATGATTGCTGTTTTCTGAAATAAATGCTTCTCCATTTACAGTTTCTTTTCTTGCGATCTGGGCAATGCTTTCATAATTTTTATTGTACCGGTCAAAGGACAATTCATCCCATATCCATAACCCGATCAGCGTAGCCACAGCCATACCCACTGCAAGCCCACAGATATTAATAAGTGATATACTCTTATTTTTAATAAGATTGCGCCATGCGATCCTGAAATAATTTCTTATCATAACTATTAATATATTTTATTCTGTTCTTAAACTTTTTACAGGGTTTGCAATAGCGGCTTTGATAGCCTGGAAGCTTACCGTAATTAAAGCGATGGCTATTGCAATACCTCCGGCCATTACAAATACCGCCCAGCCAATATTGATGCGGTAAGCGAATTCCTGCAGCCATTTATACATCGCAAACCAGGTAAGTGGTACTGCAACAATAAATGCAATTAATACCATGTATAAAAAATCTTTAGCCAGCAATACCACTACCTGGCTTACATTGGCACCTAATACTTTTCTCACACCAATTTCTTTTGTTCTTTGTGCAATAGAAAAGGCAGATAAGCCTAACAAGCCCAATGAAGCAATGATGATAGAGATGATGGCAAATACAGAAAATATTTTCCCGGTACGTTCTTCACTTTTATATACAGCTGCAAAACGGTCGTCGATAAAATTATAAGAGAATGGCCCGTTGGGGCTAAAACTATTCCAGTCATTTTTTAGTGTAGATAATAGCCCTTCTACACCGGCAGTTTTTATTTTTACAATCAGGCCGCCTTTATTATTGCCCAATACCATTACCAACGGCGCAATTTTATCTTTTACAGAAGTATAGTGAAAATCTTTTACCACACCAATGATCGTTAGTTCATGTTGACCGGATGTGATAATAGATTTTCCCAAAGGATCACCTTTAAAACCAAATTCTTTTACTGCGGCCTCATTTAGTACTACCGAAGCAGAGTCGGCATAATCCGGTGCAAAATATCTGCCGCTTACCATTTGCATGCCCAGTGTTTTTATGTAATCATAATCCACATGGTATTTGTTGATATGAATTTCTGAACGGGTTTCGTTATCAGCATTATCTTTTGCATAAGCTTGTGTACCATCCATACCTTGTGAGCCCACAGGTACATCCCTTGTAAGCGTTGCACTTACCACCCTGCTGTCTTTTACTATTTGTTCTTTAAATGCCTGTTGATTTTTGCCTAATAAATAACCATCGTTAATGATCAGGGCCTGTGTTTTATCAAAGCCCAATGCTTTATTCTGCATAAAATGTAATTGCCTGTACACTACAATAGTGGAAATGATCAAGGCTATTGAAACGGCAAATTGAAAAACCACCAGACCACTGCGTAAATGACGGCTGCTTTGCGGTGTGGCATTCTTTTTTCCTTTTAGTATACTGATGATATTAAAAGAAGAAAGAAAAAATGCGGGGTAAGTACCCGCTAATATGCCAACGATAGCAACAAACGCCAATGACACAAGGATCACTTTATAATTAAGAAAAGCAGAGAACACTAATTCCTTTCCAGCAAGCGTATTGAAAAAAGGTAAGGAGAGGTAAACAAAACCCAATGCAATTACATAAGCCACAAAAGTGAGTAATAATGATTCGGATAAAAATTGCAGGACCAGTTGCTTTTTATCTGAGCCCATTACTTTTCTAATACCTACTTCTTTACTTCTTTTAATTGATGCGGCTGTAGAAAGATTAGTAAAATTTACTGCTGCCAGTAAAATGATAAATAATGCCAGTGCTGCAAAAATGTATACATACTTAATGCTGCCATTTACGCTTAGTTCATCTTTATTAGCAGAATACAAATGAATTTTTTCAATTGGCTTTAAATAAAAAACAAAAGTGTTTACAGATTTTTGTGCTTCGGCAAGGCTTACACCCATATCTCGTTGCACTTCGGGCACCACATATTTTGCCACCAGCTCCGGAAATTTGGCTTCCAGTTTTTTGGGATCGGTGCCGGGTTTTAATTTGATATAAGTATAGTCGCCTACATTACTCCAGGTTTGATTATTTGGATTGTCTTTGAAGCTGATATAAAAGTCGAAATTAAAATGAAGGTTGCCTGGTAATTCGCCAATAACACCGGTAACTTTAAAAGGGTTAGCGGCGTTACTATTAAATACCAGCAATTTCCCCATGGGATCAGCAGTACCAAAATATTTTTTTGCCACCTGCTGTGATATTACGACACAGTTAGGTTGATTTAATGCTGTTGCAACATCGCCTTTTACAAATGGCATAGAAAATAATTGCAGAAAATTAGAATCCACAAATGCAATACCTTCTTCTTTAAACTGGTTATTCTCGTATTTTACAAAAATATCTTTTCGCTGTATCAGTCTTGCAAAATCCAGTACTTCGGGATATGCATTTTTTATGCCTCTTCCTACGGCCACATCTACGCCGGAATAAAAATCTTTATTCTCTAAATTAATTTCTACCCTGTAAATATCTTTGGCGTCTTTTGGAAATTTATCATAACTCAATTCACTATATAAAAAACCACTGATGAGTAAGCAACACGTAAAGCCCACTGCTAATCCAAAAATATTAATGGAAGCAAATACTTTATTCTTTAAAAGGTTGCGTACAGCAATCTTGAAATAATTTTTTATCATGGCGATATTATTTTATTCTGTTCGCAAACTTTTTACCGGGTTTGAAACAGCTGCTTTTATAGATTGAAAGCTGACTGTAAACAGTGCGATACCAACAGCCAGTAATCCTGCAATTAAAAATATAGTCCAGCTAATAGTTACACGATAGTTATATCCCTCCAGCCACTTGTTCATCGCATACCATGCAATGGGAGATGCAATTATTATTGCTATCATTACAAGTTTTACAAAATCAAACGATAATAAGCGGGTGATATTAAATGCTGAGGCGCCTAATACTTTTCTCACGCCAATTTCTTTTATCCTGCTTTCAGCCACATAAGCAGATAAACCAAAGAGGCCCAGGCAGGAAATGATAATTGCCAATGTTGCAAAAAGGCCGGCTAAGGTTTTAGTACGTTCTGCATCATTGAATGTGGCAGCGTATTCTTCATCCACAAACCGGTAGTCGAACGGATATGCAGCATTATAACTTTTAAATATTTTTTCTGCTTTGGCAAGATTGGCGGCAGTTGAGTTAGCTGCATTCAATTTTATATGCATTGTGTTGAACCATGCTCCCGGGCCTTCAATCACAATAGGAGGAATCTCTTCATAAGGCGATCCGGCGATATAATCTTTTACAACACCTGCTACAGTAAAGCTCGTGCCATTGTAAGGTTGAGTAATGGTTTGTCCAACCGGGTCTTTAAAACCCATCAGCTTTACTGCAGTTTCATTTAACAGAACAGAAAGGCTGTCGCCCGGATATTTATTGATATCAATATCTCTTCCTGCAATTAATTTCAATCCTGCTGTTTTTACAAAATCTGCATCGGCGCTGAAAATGGTAATGGTTGTATTGGTATCTTTTGCAATTTCGCCCTGCCACCGCAATCCCCAGGAGTGATTTCCTCCCTCTGTTATACCCGTCATTGTTTTAGTTACAGAAGTAGCGATGCCTTCATTTAAAAGTTGCTGTTTAATCAGCGGGTAATTTTTTTCAATATCACCCACAAAATTTATATGAATAAGGTTATTCTTTGAAAAACCCATATCTCTGTCTTCACCATATTGTATTTGATTGCGTACTACAATAGTGCAAACAATAAGAACTATAGCAAAGGTGAACTGCATTACCACCAGTACTTTTCTTGGTGATAATGCTGCATTGGTTTGTTTAAATTGTTTTTTAAATATGCTGATGGGTTTAAAAGAAGATAAATAAAAAGCAGGGTAACTTCCTGCCAATAAGCTTGTGAAAGCAATAAATGCCAATGCAACTAACCAGAAGTATGCACTTGTATATGGAACAGCAAGTTGTGTGTTGATGAGTGTATTAAACGATGGTAATAATAATTGCACTATCAATAATGACAGCACTCCTGCAATAAGTACCGTTAAAAAAGCTTCTGTAATAAACTGGCTGATCAATAAATTTTTACCTGCGCCTGCTACTTTACGGATGCCCACTTCTTTGGCACGCTTTTCACTTCTTGCTGTACTCAGGTTCATGAAATTAATGCAGGCTATCAGTAAAATAAATAACGCAATGATACCAAATACACGAACCGTTTCAATACGTCCGCCAGCCACTTTTCCATTTTCAAATTCATTATACAAATGCCATTGCTGAAGTGGAAAAAGAAAATGCGTCCATACATCATTGCGGCCCGAACTGCGCCTTGTAATATCTTTTATTTTTGCATTAAATACCGTAACATCGGTATTAGGTTTTAACAATACATAAGTAGGTGTATTATTACTTAACCAACTTTCATTGTTATATCCCTGGCCTAGTTTTTTTAAATAATCCCAGGGCAGCAAACAATCAAAATTAAAACGGGTATTTGCAGGAAGGTCTTTAAGGATTCCTGCTATTGTAAAATTATCAGCGCTGTCTATTCGTATAGTTTTTCCTAATGCATCTTCATTACCAAATAATTTTTTTGCCAGCTTTTCTGTAATGGTGATGGAATAAATATTTTTCAGTTGTTCGTTAGTATTGCCTTTTAGTAAAGGGAAATTGAACATTTGCAAAAATGAGGGATCAACAAAACTTGCTGCTACCCCGGTAAAACTTTTGTTATTTACAGAAAATAGAAAACTATTAATATCTTTTACACGTGTTACTGCTTCAACTTCGGGATAATTTTGTTTTAATGCAGGGCCCAGGGGTTGTGATACTACAGGTATAGCATTAGCATGTCCATCGGTGTTAGCAGTAAGCCCATACACTTCGTACAGGTTATCTTTATTGGCATGAAACTTATCAAAACTTATTTCGTTATTCAGCCACAATAAAATAAGAATTGCCCCGGCCATACCAGCGGCAAGGCCTGTGATATTAATAAGAGAAAAGCTTTTTCCTCTTATTAAATTTCTCCAGGCTATTTTAAAATAATTTTTTATCATGGCGATATTTTATTCAGTGCGTAAACTTTTTACCGGGTTTGCTATAGCTGCTTTTATTGCCTGGAAACTAACCGTAAATAATGCGATCAATATTGCCGCCATAGCAGCAATGGCAAACATCCACCATTGAATGCCGATGCGGTAAGCAAAACCTTCCAGCCATTTACTCATAAAGTAATAACCAACGGGTATAGCAATGCAGGTGCCCAATAAAACCGGCTTTAACAGATCTTTTGATAACAGCACCACAATGTTTTGTACTGATGAACCCAATACTTTTCTTACGCCAATTTCTTTGGTACGTTTAATTGCGGTATAACTGGCCAGGCCAAATAAACCAAGGCATGCGATAAAGATGGCTATTACAGAAAAAGCACTTAAAATATTTCCTTGTTTAATATCATCTTTATAATGCTGGTTAAATTCTTCATCTAAAAAATTATACTCAAATGGATAACCCGGTGCCACACTTGCATAAGCCTTGTTGATGTTACTGATGGTTCCTTTCAGTTGATTACCTGGCTTTAATCTTATTACGGCAACACGCCAGTCTTTATCAGTAGATATTACTATCGGTTCAATTCGATCTTTAAGTGAAGTAAAATGATAATCTTCCACTACACCCACAATAGTGCGGCGCACACTATCCCTGCTGAGATTCTTTATCCATTTACCAATGGCCTGCTCTGGTGTATAACCAAGATTGGTAGCAGCCGCCCTGTTGATAAGAACAGACTGTGTGGAATCAGTGATAAACTGTGAAGACAGTTCCCTTCCTGCAATAATTTTTAGTCCCAGTGATTGTACAAATTCAAAATCGGCAAATTCTGTATTGAATAAAAGTTTTTCTCCCGGCTTAGCTTCCGCTTCAAAACCATACCTGTCATGAAAGCCGCCTGGCTCTCCTGACATTAATGATACATTCACTATTGATGGATCGGTGGCCAGCATATTTTTAAATACGGCTTTTGATTTGTATATATCCGTGTTATCAATTCTTACCAGCATGGATTGTTCTTTATTAAAGCCAAGGTCTTTACTACGCACATAATTCATTTGCGAAGCAATTACTGTTATACCTATTATAAGCAATACAGAAACGCTGAATTGAAAAACCACCAATGCTTTTCTAAAAAAAACACTCTTCTTTCCTACTCTTAATTTCCCTTTTAAAGATTCTATCGGTGAAAATGAAGATAACAGCAATGCAGGGTAAGTACCTGCCAAAAGGCCTATTACAAGAATAGTAACAAAAATAAAAAAGTACACATTAGGGTCTGCCCAGAATGAAGATAATTTATAACCCAGCAGGTTATTATAGGCAGGCATTAAAAGCTGTGTTAAAAGCAGTGCTGCTGCTGATGCCACTGCTGCATATAAAACAGACTCGATTATAAATTGTATGATCAATTGTTTACGTACAGCTCCCATCACTTTTCTCAATCCTACTTCTTTAGAGCGGTCTGCTGCACGTGCCGTGGCCAGGTTCATAAAATTGATACAGGCTATTGTAAGAATTAAAAGGCCAATGCCCATGAAGATGTATACATTTTTTTTACTGCCGTGTTTTATTCCATCAAGGCTCTGGTCATTCAGGTAGATCTTTTTCATCGGATCTAAGCTTAACCCCATCTTGAAACCACTTTCAGCATAATATTTACCGAGGTATTTATTCATGAACTGCGGAAACTGGCTTTCCAATTGCTTTGCATCGGTGTGCGGATTTAACTGTACATAAGTATACAAGCCGTTATTGGGGAATCCCTGCACAGAGTCGTAATATTTAAAATTAGAAATGGGCACAACTATGTCAAAATCCAGGTTGGAATTGGAAGGGATATCTGCAGCAATGCCGGTTACTTTCAGCTGCAGTTTTTTATTCATCTCAATTGTTTTACCTAAAGGATCTTCATTGCCAAAATATTTTTTTGCAGCTGTTGCTGTTAACACAATACTTCCGGGATTATTCAATACCGAAGCCATATCTCCTTTCAGTAATGGGAAATCGAAGAATTGAAAAAAATTACTGTCTGCGATATACACTTTTTTTTCGTTGAACGAAATATTGTTATAGCTAAACAGGTCATTATCGGGCATTACCCTTACTGTTTTTTGTATCGCATCAGGATAATCATTTCGTAACGCTGCTGCATACGGACCCGACACCCAGGCAATATGCCGTTTAACACCATCCTTATTAGTTTCTGATACTCTTGCCAGGCGGTAAATACTATCGCCGTTCTTATGAAAATCATCAAAGCTGAATTCGTGCTTTACAAAAAGAAATATCATCAGGCAACAGGTAATGCCCACCGTTAATCCCAGTATATTAATAAGCGAAAACATTTTTTGTTTCCGTAAATTCTTAAATACCAGTTTAAAATAATTCTTCAGCATAAAAAAAATTTATTGAATTTCAAACTTTACAAAATAATATGCTATTCGGTACGCAAACTTTTTACCGGGTTGGCAACAGCAGCTTTTATTGCATGAAAACTCACTGTAAGTATTGCGATCATTACTGCAACCACACCTGCCACAATAAATATCCACCATTGTATATCTACCCGGTAGCTAAAATCCTGCAGCCATTTGTGCATGGCCCACCAGGCTATTGGTGTGGCAATTACCAAAGCAATGATAACAGGCTTAATGAATTCTTTGGTAACCAATGTAGCAATACCACTTACTGATGCGCCCAATACTTTGCGTACGCCAATTTCTTTTACTCTCTGGCGGATGATGATAAATGCCATACCAAATAAACCCATGCAGGAAAGAATGATGGCTACCATTGATGCAATAGAAAACATGGAAGACAATCTTTTTTCGTTGGTGTACCAGCGATCAATATTTTCGGTAACGTACGATCCTTTAAATTCTTCACCCGGCTGCACCTGTGCAAAAGCATTTTTGATGATATCCATAGTAGCCGTTGGATTTTGTGTATTTACCCTTATCAATGCATAACTGATAAATGAAGTGCTGTTCATACTAATGGTAAGCGGATCATTTTTTTCATACATCGAATACAAATGAAAATCAGGTATCACACCTACAACAGTCCATTTAGGTTTGCTGCTGTCGGCATAAAAAGACAATCCTACTACATTTCCTTCTCCCAATTGTTTTGCCATACTTTCTGTTACAATTACAGAAGTACTGCTATCAGCAACATAACTTGTAGAAAAATCTCTTCCCTGTTTTACTGGTATGTTTAGTGTTTTTAAAATATCATAATCAGCTGCCATAAAATCTGTGCCGATAGATTTTCCATTGTAGTCAAATCCAAAACTTGTTCTGCTGGTGCTGTTATCCTGGCCCATGCCAAGGTTTACATCAGAGCCGGTTATACTTACCACGCCAGATTGCGAAGCCAGCATAGTACGCAGTTTACTTACGATCTCTTTTCCTTTTTCATATTTTTTAAGCGGAATGCTTACCAGTGATTCGGTAGTATAACCCAATGGCGCTTTACGTAAATGCTGAAACTGCTGGTAAATAATTACCGTGGTACAGATGAGTACAATAGCGATTACAAATTGTGCTACTATTAAAGCATTGCGGAAGATGCCGGGTTTTTTTAAAGAGATTTTTCCTTTAAGTATTTCAACGGTTTTTAATTTGCCCATTATAAATGAGGGGTAACCCGATGCAATTAAGGAAACTAATAATAACAATACTACCAGGTAAAAAATTATGGAAGGCTGGTATAATAAACTTATATCAAACTTTGCTTCCATTAATTTATTAAAGCCGCTCATTAAGATCATGGTGGCACCAATAGCGATCAGCATTGACGCAAGCACTGTAATAAAACTTTCTCCCCACACCTGCATCCATACCTGGCGCTTGCCTGCACCCAAACATTTACGGATGCCAATTTCTTTGGTACGGGTAAACGATAAGCCAATATTCAGATTCACAAAATTGAAACAGGCAATTAAAATAATTACAAATGCCACCAGTAATAAAATATATAAAAATGATTTGCTTACCGAGTTGCCGGTTCCAAGTGCCGCACTAAAATGCAATTCTTCTATCGGCAATATTTTCATGCCTGTATAATCACCATTAGCATCCTGCCTGTAACCTTTCTTCTTTAAAAAATCTACATCTGTAGGATTATATTTTTTGGTAAAATTGCGCAATTGATTTTCTACCTGTGCCTGTGTTGTGTTAGCTGCCAGTTGTACATACACACTATGATGCTGACTGTTCCAGTCATTTTTCAATTCAGCATAACTGGGGTCTGCCTCGGTACGTGCCAGTGCAGAAAACCTGATAGAAGAATTCAGCGGCGCATCTTTTAATACTGCAGATACACTAAGTGCTATCCATTGGCCGCCAATTTTTACTTCTACTTTTTTACCAATCGGATCTTCATCGCCAAATAAGTTACCTGCAGTTTTTTCATTGAGTACAATATTATCGATGCCTGCCAGCGGATGTTCTTTAGCACCCTTAACCACAGGAAAAGAAAACATACTGAAGAAATCATCATCCACCATTAATGTAGATTGATCAAGGCTTTTTTCTTTATACCGTATCTCACCGCCACGGTTCCTGATACGTGTTGATTTTACGATACCAATATTTTCAGATTTAACTGTAGCTGCTGCAGGATATCCCATCGAAGCACTCAGGTCTAAGCCTTCGGGAGTGTTACCAAAAGTATAGAGTTTATAAAGTTTGCTTTTATTATCATGAAATTTATCAAACGAAAATTCATTGTACACCATTACCATCAGCAAAATGCTGCAGGTAAAAGCTACTGCCATTCCAATTACATTGATAGCAGTATGCAGTTTATTTTTCTGCATATTACGCCACAATGTTTTTAAATAATTTTTAAACATGGTTATATATTTATTCTGTTCTTAAACTCTTTACCGGGTTAGAAAGTGCTGCCTTTATTGCCTGGAAACTTACTGTTAACAATGCTATCAGTAAAGCGGCAATACCTGCAAATACAAATACCCAAACGCTGATATCAATGCGGTATGCAAAATCACGAAGCCATTGGTGCATAGCCCACCATGCCACCGGGAATGCCAGTATTGCAGCAATCCCTACCAGTATTAAAAAATCTTTAGACAACATGGTTACCACATTGCCAACAGTAGCACCCAATACTTTTCTTATTCCAATTTCTTTAGTACGTTGCTCTGCCATATAAGTAACCAGGCCAAATAAACCCAGGCAGGCAATAACAATAGCCAGTATGGCAAACACAATAGCAACACTACCGGCACGCTGTTCGCTGCGGTACATATCATCAAACGAGTCGCTTAAAAAACGATAACTGAAAGGCATACCCGGTGCCATGGTTTTCCATTTAGCTTCTATTTGTGCCACCAGGTTTTTAGTGTTGGCAGTGCTTATTTTAAATGAGGCAAGGCCATTGCTGTTACGCAGGCTCATACACAAGGGACCCATTTTCTGCCGTAAACTTTCAAAATGAAAATCTTTTACCACACCAATGATCTCTCTCGGATACAGGTTATTATCATTTTGTTTATTAGAGGGTGCATAGAGCATTTTTCCCACAGGATTGTCGTAACCCAAAAGTTTGGCGGTGGTTTCTGTAATAAGCAATGCTGATGAATCAGCACCAAAATCTTTTGAAAAATTTCTTCCCTGCACAATTTCCATTCCCATGGTTTTAATATAATCATAATCAATTCTCCAGGTTTGCATATCAATACTATTCTTTGTATCCATCACCGCTTCTTTAGAATACGTATTGTCGTTACGTGAAGAACTGCTAACAGGCAGAAAACTACTGATAGTGCCGCTACCTACACCCTGCATCGCCAGTACATCATTTTTAAATGCCTGTACATTTTTATCTAAAGCATAAGCATCGTTAATGATCAATACCTGGTCTTTATTAAAACCTAATTTTTTATTTTGAATATAGTCTAGTTGTTTGTACACCACTATAGTACAGATGATGAGCATAATGGAAGTAGCAAACTGAAATACCACTAATACATTCCGCAGATTACTTTTCTTAAACCCTGTATTTACATTTCCTTTTAAAACAACGATCGGTTTAAAACCGGAAAGAAATAAAGCAGGGTAGCTGCCTGCCAGTAAGCCCACCACAAAAGGAAGCAATACCAGGAATGGCAATATCCTTACACTCAGCAGATCATTTATTGAAAGTGATTTTGCTGCAATAGTATTAAATAGGGGTAATACAAAATAAGCTACCGCAATGGCAATGATTAATGCAATAATTGCAGTAAGAGTAGACTCTACCAGGAACTGTGCGATCAATGTTTTTCTTTCGGTACCCAATACTTTACGTATGCCCACTTCTTTTGCCCGGTTGGCACTGCGTGCCGTACTCAGGTTCATAAAATTGATGCAGGCTAAAAGGAGTATGAACAAAGCCACCGCAGAAAAAATATACACATACTGGATATTACCTGATGGTGTGATCTCAAAAGCATAATCACTGTGCAAATGAATATCCGTTAAAGGCATCAGCGAATATTGCAACTTGTTACCCGCCTTCTTCAACTCTTCCATACTGCTTACTTTAATAAATTGCTGTACAGATGGCAATACATATTTAGCAGTATATTCATCTAAATGCTTTTCAAACGCTTTATAATCTGTACCGGGTTTTAATAAAAGATAGGTAAGAAAGTTATGGCTGGTAAATTGCCCCCACTGGTACTTCACATTCTTCATCGATAAAAGAAACTCAAAATTAAAATGTGAGTTCTGTGGAATATCATTGATCACCGCAGTGATCTTATAAGCTGTGGTGCCGCTATCATTTTTAATTTCAATGTTTTTACCCAAAACATTTACTACTCCAAAATATTTTTTAGCAGTACTTGTAGTTACTACAATAGTGTTGGGTTCATTCAAAGCTGTTTTGGTATCTCCTTCAACAGCAGGTAAACCAAATACGGTAAAAAAAGTAGAGTCCGCATAAGCAATATGTGGCTCATTAATAAATTCATTGCCTTTTTTTATAAGCTTACTGCCTTCGTTGGTGTATATACGGGCATATTCTTCTACCTGCGGATAATCTTTTTTAAGCAATGGCCCCATCATGTCGGAGGTTTGCGTCATGTGCAGGTCGCCACCTCCAAAACGCAGATCAGAATTGATCCGGTAAATACGGTTGGCATCAGAAAGATATTTATCGTAGCTGAGTTCGTTAGTTACATACAACGTAATTAATAAACAGGTAGCAAGGCCTATGGCGAGGCCAAAAATATTTATAGCGCTGTAGCCTTTGTTTTTCCAAAGGTTCCTGAACGCTACTTTAAAATAATTTTTAATCATGGCCTAAGATTTTAATTATTCTGTTCTTAAACTTTTTACCGGGTTTGCCACCGCTGCTTTTATAGCCTGGTAGCTTACAGTAAATATGGCTATCAGGATAGCAACTGCGCCTGCTATTAAAAATATCCACCAGCTGATAGCAATTCTGTATTGGTATCCCTGCAGCCATTTGTTCATCATCCACCAGGCTGCAGGAAATGCAACAAGGCATGAAACACCTACCAGTTTTAAGAAATCTTTTGAAACCAAAGCTGCAATACCAGGTACGCTTGCACCCAATACTTTTCTTACGCCTATTTCTTTTGTTCTGCGTTCTGCTGTAAAAGCTGCCAATCCAAATAAACCCAGGCAGGATATAATGATCGCCAATGCTGCAAATACCCTTGATAATTTACCAATCAGCGCTTCCGTTAAAAACATCTGGTTAAACTGTTCATCAACAAACCTGAAGTTGAAAGGAAATGCAGCATTATCTTTTTTCATCACGGCTTCAATTTTTGCCAAAGCCTGTTCTGTATTATTTTTTTCTTTTAACCTTATGTACATTTTGTTGGCATGTTCAGGTGCCGTACAGAAAAACATTACAGGATCAGGTGTGCCATACATATTGCCATACACATAATCATTTACCACACCTGTTACTGTAAGTTTTGTTCCGCTTGTATCACCTGTATTCCATAAAATTTTATTCAGGGCACTTTCTTTACCCATCAGCTTTTCCAATGATTGTGTGATGATAACATTGAGATTTTTGGAGTTGATGGAATCAGTAGGTATAAAATCCCTGCCCGACAATATCTTCATCTCAGAAGTACTTATAAATTCAGGTGTAACATTTCTTCCGGAAATAAGTACCTGCATACCCGGTGCTTTTCCCTGCCAGGTTAAACTACCGGTATTGTTTCCTCCATATAAAGTAGTATGATCACTTAAAGCAACATTCTCCACTACGCCGGTATTCAGCAGGTCTTGTTTCATGGCTTCATAATAATGAGCAACATCCCCCTGTGCATCAGCCTCTACTAAATTGTTTCTGTTAAATCCTATGCTACGGCTTTTTACATGTTGTACCTGCTGATAAACAACTACAGTAGAGATAATAAGTATAATGGAAATACTGAATTGTGTTACCACCAGGCCTTTGCGGATGAGTGCTGCACTGCCATCTTTAAGCTTAATCCCTTTTAATACAAAAACCGGTTTAAAGGAAGATAAATAAAGCGAAGGATAACTACCTGCCACTACGCCGCAAATAAGTGTAATGATAAGCAGGGCAGCAATATGTAAAGAA
Source organism: Ferruginibacter sp. SUN106 (assembly GCF_050611765.1). Lineage (NCBI taxonomy): Bacteria > Pseudomonadati > Bacteroidota > Chitinophagia > Chitinophagales > Chitinophagaceae > Ferruginibacter > Ferruginibacter sp. SUN106. The sequence goes on along the minus strand of NZ_JBODJC010000005.1, from coordinate 321,505 downwards.
ATATTGTTGTTTAAAGAGAGTTGCTTTTGAACAAGGCTATTAAATGCAGGCAGCAATAAGTATATAAATGATACCGCAATTAATGCTGCAATAAATGCCATAAATAATGCTTCGCTGATAAATTGCAGGATCAATCTTTTTTTTCCGGCACCTAATACTTTTCTTACCCCAACTTCTTTTGCTCTTTGTTCGCTACGGGCTGTAGCAAGATTCATAAAGTTGATACAGGCAATTAATAAAATGATCCATGCTATTATAGAAAAGAGCCTTACATATTCAATCTGCCCGCCGCCGGTAGCCACACCATTCTCAAATTTATTATACAAATGCCACTGACTCATATTCCATAAAAAAGGGCGTGCAATAGATTTAGGTTCCCGTTGCTGTATAAAATTGTACAGTATTTTATTTACTGCCGCTACATCTGCACCCGCCTTTAATTCTACATAAGTGCTTAATGAATTATTGCCCCATTGGTGCAACCACGGGTTTTGATCATACATGATCTCAAAAGGTGCAGCCCATTCAAATTGTAAAGAAGAATTTGTAGGAATATCTTTCAGCACACCGGCAACTACATAATCCTGTTTATTATCCACACGTACTGTTTTGCCAATAACATTCTGGTCGTTGCCAAAAAATTTCTTTGCCGCTTTTTCTGTTATTACTAATGAGTAACGTTGTTTGAAAACTTCTTTCGGGTTGCCTTGTACAAAAGGCAATGTAAACATGGTAAACAGAGAAGGCTCTGTGTAAATACCGCCGGCATAAATGGTTTTATCACCAATGGTAAAAAGTGTGGCATCGGTATCATATACTCTGCAGGTATTGGCTATCCCCGGAATTTCGGCCTGCATGGCCGGCGCCATTACACCAGGTGTGGAACCAAATGTTGCAGTGTAGCTATCGTATTTCTGGTTTTCTCTTATAAAGTATAAGTTATCTTTCTTTGCATTAAATGTATCATAACTCACTTCATCCTCTACCCATAAAAAAATTAACCCGGCACATGCAATGCCAATCGCCAATCCAAAAATATTAAGGAAACTATATCCCTTATTTTTTAAAAGGTTACGAAAGCTTGTTTTAAAAAAGTTGTTAAACATGGCTATACTTTATAATTGATCATGAAGAATGAAATAATTAATAATGGATTTGTGAAAAACATTAATTAATTGAAAAAAGCTGCCTGTCATGGCTAGTATTCGGCAGCTTTTTATTTTCACTTACACTAAAATATTCTCTGTTACTGTCTGTCCATCCAGCATACGTATAATGCGGTGGCTGTACTTGGCATCATGTTCACTATGCGTTACCATTACTATTGTGGTGCCTTGTTCATTCAAATCGGTAAGCATCTGCATTACTTCATTACCATTGGAAGAATCCAGGTTACCCGTAGGTTCATCTGCAAGAATTAATTTAGGGTTATTTACTACAGCTCTTGCTACGGCTACACGTTGCTGCTGACCACCTGACAATTGTTGCGGATAGTGATTGCGGCGGTGCATGATCTGTACTTTATCCAGTACATCTTCCACTCTTTTTTTGCGGTCGGCGGCTTTTATGCCCAGGTATATTAAAGGCAGTTCCACATTTTCAAAAACTGTCAGTTCATCAATCAGGTTAAAACTCTGAAACACAAAACCAATATTGTGTTTGCGCAGGTCGGCCCTTTTACGTTCGTTGAATTTAGATACTTCAATACCATTGAAAATAAAACTTCCGCCATCCTGATCATCCAGTAAGCCCAGAATATTCAGCAAGGTACTTTTGCCACAACCCGACGGGCCCATGATGGCAACAAATTCGCCTTCTTTTACATGCAGTGAAAGTTTGTTTAAAGCAACGGTTTCCACTTCTTCAGTTCTGTAATACTTTTCAAGATTGGTAATATTGATCATACTTTTTTGTTTTAAAAATGATTGCCGGGTATTAAAATTGTAAAAGGATCTGTTTCTGGTACAGCTATTTCTGCCTGTACTTTTTTATCGTTGATACATTTAGTTACAGTGTTGCTGCAGGTTTTAGCTGTACAGTTTTCTGAACTGGCAAATAAATCGGTAGACTTTGCCACCAGCAATACTGCTGCAAAAAATGTGATGATGAAAAACGTTTTCATGTTTATTAATTTATTTTTTTAAGATCAGTTCCTGCATGGTACCGTAGTTTTCATAACTGCTGGTAACCACTTTATCTCCTGGTTTAAGGCCTTGTAATACCTGGTAATAATCAGGGCTCTGCAAACCTAATTGTATATCTACTTTATATGCTTTGCTGCCATCTTCACTTACTTTAAATATCCAGTTGCCGCCAGTCTGTTGGTAAAATCCACCCTTAGGTAAAATAACCGCCTGCATTTCATCACTCAATGCCAGTTTTATCTGTAGTGTTTGCCCACGGCGAATGCCCTGTGGTATGGTATCACTAAATTCCATATCTACCTGGAACCTGCCGTTGGTTACCTGTGTAAAAACTTTTTTAATGCTCAGCTTATAATCTTTGCCTGCAATAGTTGCAATACCATTAAGGCCTATAAAAATTCTTGAAATATAATGTTCATCCACATCTACCCTTACTTTAAAACCGGTGGCTGCATCAATCTGTCCCAGTCTTTCGCCTTTGTTTTTAGATTGGCCGATTTCTGCATCCAAAGAAGTTAACTGTCCATCAATAGGTGCTCTTACAATTAAGTCGCCTACTTTTTTACGCATCAGTTCCAATGTATTCTGCATCCTTGATAAAGATTGCTTATCCTGGTCGCTCATTAATTTTACCGAAGCACCATCCTGTTTTAAAATATCATCCGCTAATTTTTTACGGCGTACCTGGTAATTATAAATGTTTTCGCTTTGCAGGTATTCCTGCTGGCCAATCACTTTCTGGTCGTATAATTTTTTATTCAGTGTATATACTCTTTGTGCTTCTGCCAGTGCATTATCTACATCCGCCATCTGGTTTAATTTGCCGGTAGTATTCTGCGTAGCATTATTTTTAGAAATGTTCATTTGTGTCAACACATTAAATACCTGCGTTTCCTGGTTGGCAAGGCTCAGTTCCAGGTCGGTGTTACTTAATCTTAAAATGGGTTGATCTTTTTTCATCATGGTACCATCTTCCACATATTTTTCTTCTACCCTTCCGCCTTCCAGTGCATCTAAATAAATAGTGGTTTGCGGTAACACAATACCGTTAACGGGGATAAATTCCTGGAACGGGCCTTTTTTAATTTCACTGATGGTGATACGTTCTGTATCCACATTCAAACGGCTTTTGCCCGAAGTGAAGTAAACAGCCCCTGCAATTAATAGTACAATACCGGCAATACCGCCGATGGTTAAAATGCGTTTGGTGTTCCAGGTTTTCTTTTCTATTACTCTGTCCATGTCAAAAATTTTCTGAAAGTTACTTCTCCTGTTTTTAAAGTTTTATAAAAATCATCCCGTTTGGTGAGTACGGGATGATCTTTTTTCATGACTACACCACATGAGAAGGTTGTGATTACCGATACCATCTATGAAAGTTGTGCCAGTTTTTAAATCCTGTCATTATCAGCACTTTAGCAAATCCGGAGCCGCCCAAGTGTACGGTTTTGATACAGCAGGTGTACGGTTTTGATACAGTAATTTTTAAGCGGAATAAATAAGCATTTTGTTATCATGCAATTGTATTTTTGGCATGGAATGCGATATTGCTAAACAAACTAAAGAATGCTGCTTAAAAACGCCACCATATTAGTAATTGACGACGACACCGATGTATTAACGGCAGTGCGCCTCTTATTAAAAACAGAAGTAAAGGAAGTTGTGATTGAAAAAAATCCCGATGCCATTAAAACTTTACTGCCTAAAAAAGAATTTGACCTGATACTGCTGGATATGAATTTCAACAGTAGTATCAATACCGGCAACGAAGGTATTTTCTGGTTGAAAAAGATAAAAGAGTTGTCTCCTGCAACAGCCGTTATTATGATTACCGCTTATGGCGATATTGACCTGGCTGTTCGTTCTTTAAAAGAAGGTGCCGGCGATTTTGTTATAAAGCCCTGGCATAACGAGCGGTTACTGGAAACGATAAAAGAGTTACTGCAAAGAAAATCGGGTACCATATCTGCCGTATCTGATACCAATCATTCTGTTATCGGATCGGAATTACTGGGAGAATCGGAACCTATGCAGGACATTTTTAAGAAGATAGAAAAGATTGCACCCACCGATGCAAATATTTTAGTACTGGGAGAAAACGGAACCGGTAAAGACCTGGTAGCTAAAGCAATCCATCAAAGATCTTTACGGGTTAATAAATCTTTTGTAAAAGTAGATGCCGGCTCTTTAACCGAAACCTTATTTGAAAGTGAATTGTTCGGTTATAAAAAAGGCGCTTTCACTGACGCTAAGGAAGATAGAATGGGAAGGTTTGAAGCGGCCAACGGTGGCACTTTGTTTTTAGATGAGATCGGCAATATCAGTTTGCAGCAACAAGCAAGGTTGCTGACTGTTTTGCAAAACCGGCAGGTTACAAGGTTGGGTTCTAATCAAGCGGTACCCATTGACATTAGGTTGATATGTGCCACCAACGTTCCCTTTGCTGCATTAGCAGATGAAAGCCGTTTTAGAAAAGATCTTATCTATCGTATCAATACTGTTGAGATCACTATTCCGCCATTGAGAAAAAGAGGCAGCGATATTGGCATGTTGGCCAAGCATTTTGTAAAACTATATGCGGCTAAATATTTTAAACCTAATATGGAACTGGATTTTGCTGCTTTAATTAAACTGGAGCAATATCATTTTCCAGGTAATGTACGGGAGTTGCAGTATGTAATTGAACGTGCAGTTATTATGAGTGAGGATGATGTGATCAATGACAGCGATCTTATTTTTTCATCACTGGAAAACCAGTTGAACCAGGAACAGGATGATGGTGCTGATTTTCGCCTGAGTACGGTAGAGCGTAATGCCATACAGAAAGTGGTGGAAAAACATAATGGCAATATTACCAAAGCCGCTAAGGAATTAGGTTTAACAAGAACAGCTTTATACAGGAGGTTGAGTAAATATGATATTTAAAAAAATTGAGTGGCGCTTATTGTTTAAGCTGGTGTTGCTGTTTGCAGTGCTAGCAGCGGCTGCATGGTTTTTGGTGAATAAAAATTATGTGTATGTTGGGGTGTTAGCTGCGGCAATTATTTTTTTAATGTATGATATTTACCGCATGCTTAAAAAAGCACAGGACGAAGTACAGGAATTTGTAGAGTCTATACATTACCGTGATTTTTCAAGATTCTTCAACGTAAAACATGCACCGGCAGAACTGCAACCCTTACGCCAGGGCTTTAACGATATCAACAGTACTTTTAAAGTGATCAGTAAAGAAAAAGAAGTGCAATACCAATACCTGCAAAAAATACTGGAATTGGTAGACACAGGTATTATCTCTTACGAAACCGAATCGGGTGAACTGAACTGGATGAACGATACCTTTAAAAAAATGATGGACATTCCTTATTTAAAAACCATTCATTCTTTAGAAAAAAGAGATGCTGTATTGTATAAAGAAGCTATCGCTATTCGCCCCGGCGAAACAAAAGTGGTGGAAATAACTAAAGAGAACAGGCAACTTAAAATTTTACTGGCAGCTACCATGTTTCAAACAGAAGGTAAAACCAATAAAGTAATTGCCTGCCAGAATATCAATGAAGCACTGGACGAAACCGAAGCCAAGGCCTGGCAAAAATTACTGAGTGTGATGACGCATGAGATCATGAATTCTGTAGCGCCCATTTCTTCGCTTGCGGGTACATTAAAAAACCGCTTGTCTAAAGCCAATGCATTTGCTGATGCAGGCAATGGTAATAATATGGACGACCTGGAGCTTGGACTGGAAACCATTCAGCGCCGCAGTGAAGGTTTATTAAAATTCACAGAAACTTACCGTAACCTGAATAAGATCACCACACCTAATCTTAAAAAAGTGTATGTACGTGATTTATTTGAGAGCCTGCATTCCCTGATGCAACCTACACTGGATCAAAAGAAGATTGAAATGGAAGTGATATTGAAAGATCCACACTTAACTGCCGCAGTTGATATCAATCTTATTGAACAGGTGCTCATCAATTTAGTAGTGAATGCAGTGGAGGCGGTAAAAGAAAAACCCAATCCCCGTATCATGCTGTCTGCCCTGCACGAAAATCATAAACTGTTAATTAAAGTATCCGACAATGGCTCGGGCATTTCTCCGGAAGTATTGGATAAAATTTTTATTCCTTTCTTCAGTACCAAAAAAAGCGGCAGTGGTATTGGTTTAAGTTTATGCAAACAAATTATGTTGCTGCACAAAGGCAATATACAGGTACAAAGCAGGGAAGGAGAAGGAACGGTATTTAGTTTATTGTTTACTGAGTTGCAGTAAACCTCATTTTTCCCTGGTTCTGCTTTCCTTTGGTTCGTGTCTCTTTTTCCCTTGGTTCGTGTCTCACGGACCAGTTTCTTTTTATTATTGAAACTTTGATGGATAACAAAAAACTAATTCGTACAAAGTGGTGGATTGTAGCGGAGAGGTCCGTGAGACACGAACCTTGGTAGAGCCTTTACTTTTCCAACGTGTAATAATATATCGTAGCACCAATTCCTTCAGCAGTTACATAATACCCATTTCCATCCGGTGCAAAAGCAATACTTTCTTCCTGTCCATGGCTCATAAATGAAGTTTGTATTTTTGGTGCTCTTTGTAAAGTAGTATAAATTGGTTCATTGCCTTCACGTTTCCAGTAGTACACATGTTGCAACGATTTTAGTAATACCTGTGTACCATCTGTTGATATTGCTCCGGATACCAACCAGTTCTTTTTACCCTGGTTATCAAAATGCAGTTTGCATTTTTTCTGTAACACTATGTTATCGTTGTCTTTAAAATTCAGTGCACAACTATACACCCCAACCGAATCTTCTCTTTTAGAAATAATGTACAATTGTTTATCCAGCGGATCTATCAATATAGTTTCGGCGTCGTGTTTACCATCAGGATAAGTAAGACTCATTGTTGCCGGTGTAAGAGTATCTGTTGTGGCTTTTATTGCAGGTTCTTTAAAACGATATATTTGTACAGATGGCCGCCAGGCAAAATTATCGCCGATATCTGCCAGGTAAATATAGTGTTGCCCTTTTACCGGGCCAATGCCCGTCGCAATATCTTCACAATCTACTGCGCCTGCCACACCACCAAATTTTGCTTTAAAAAAATAAGTAGTCATTAATTTTCCTGCCGGGCTGATAGCAAAAAAGCGGCTGGAATCGCCACTATCATTATGCACATAAAAAATATTTTGATTGATTTGAGATAAAGCCATACCTGATACTTCATTCAATACAGCGGCTGAAAGTTTTCCGGTAATTACCGGCCTTGTCGTCTGAGCTGTTGCTTGTAAAGACCCCGCCAGGAAAAAAAACCGACAGAAATATTTTATCATGGATAAGCTATTGTATTAGTTATGGTGGCGTAAGATAATACCGAAAAAGATAGTATAAGCCGGCATCGTAATTTTATAACATTATAACAACATCCCGGTGCAGTGATGGCTCGTTTATTGTTACATAAAAAATATAAAAACAGGTGATATGAAAAACAGTAAAAATTATTTATACAGTATTATAGTTACAGGTTTATTAATAACATTGGTTTCATGTAGTTCTTCGGGCCAAAGTACTTCAACAGCTGGTAATGCCGTTGCCCATGCGGTAGACAGCAGCAATTGGAAATTTACTGCTACTGATGCCATACCACAATATGGCGGTGGTGGCTCAAGACGCCTTGATGCAAACCAGGATGTTAAGTATAGCAATAACAAACTGGTGGTTTATTTACCTTATTTCGGCAGAGATTATACCGGCGCTTCTGCTTATGCCAATAAAGGGCCCCTTGATTTTACCTCCAATGATGTTACTATAAAAAAACAAAAAAGTACTAAAGGCCGTTGGCTGATCACCATTATACCAAATGATAACCGTGAAGTGCAATCCATGAATTTTACTATTTACCCTAATGGCAATACCAATCTTGCTGTTACCATGACCAACCGTTCGGGAATAAGTTATAGTGGCACAGTGGAGCCGATAAAATAAATAATTTTCTCTTTGTAAATTCGCCCTGCAATGCATTCTGCCATTGCAAAAATCATTTCTGTGTAGTACCTTAACACCTCTAACTAAAACCGCCCTGGTATAACAAAACACCGATCCAATTATTTATGATTGCCATACAAAGTCAGCTGGCATTTTCCATAAATTATTATACCGTATAACTTTTAAATAAACTTATATGTCCAAAGAATCGGTATTGGGAATATTTGAGAAGATCATAGCGCCATTTCATAACATGTCTATTGTTATAACGGCTTTTTCAGCATTGTCTATACATGCATTGCTCACCAATTTTTTTGAACCGTTAATTCATTTGTATTATACCTTATTACTTACCTTTCCGCTTACAGCCGGGCTTCTTGTAGTATTTCTTATTTTATACAATACCAATTGGAAAAAGATCACCATTGCTCATATCGTCCTTTCGCCTTTACCTGTTGCTTTATTATTTATGTTGCTCACCGGTATTTCTGAAAAATACGGGCTTGAGAAAATGGGAAAACATGAACAGGAAGAAAAAAAAGTTGCTGAACATAAAATTGAGAAAAAAGATTCTTTAGCCCCTGTTTCTTTTGCTCCCTCAACTAAAAACGCCTCCGCTAATCCTTATGAGGGAATGCAGGGGTTGTTGAAAAAAATGCAAGCGGCAGACTCTACAGCTCAATACAGGCAGGAACACCCGGCCTGGTATGAAAAAACCCAGCTCACCAGGAATCTTGCCTGGGCTATAGGATTTATATGGCAGAGCTTTATTAAAATGTATAATAACTATGGCCCCACAAGGTTTATTTCAGGAGTGTTGCTGGCTTTGTTTTTAACCTGGTATATTCAAACCAAGGCAATCAATAAAATAACAGCCGGGCCCAAAAAAGCCAGTACTAATGAAGCCTGATTGCAATCGTATTCTATTATCACCTGAATATTGTTTTTAATTATCTTTATCCGGATGGAAAAGGAATTACTTAAAAAATTTGTACTGCAGATTTATCCTTTACAGGCAGAGGAGCTGAAAGCGTTTGTGCATAACTGGCAGCCTGTAACAGCAAAAAGAAAAAGTATCTTAACCGCTGCCGGCGAAACTGAACGGTACCTGTATTTTGTAGTAGATGGTATTCAACGGGTATTTTACCTGGCAGATAGAAATAAAGAAGCGACTATCATATTTTCTTATCCTCCTTCTTTTAGTGGTGTAGCAGACAGTTTTCTTACCCAAACACCATCGCCTTATTTTTTTGAAGCCCTTACTGCCAGTAGCTTTTTACGCATTTCTTATAATGAATTACAAAATTTAATTAAAGAATATCCCGGTATACAGCAAATGATAGTTACTGCTATTTCATTCGCTTTTAAAAATGCTTTACACCGCCAGGTAGAGCTCCAGTGCTTCAGCAATGAAGAAAAATTCAGGGCTTTATTACAACGCAGTCCGCATATATTGCAACTGGTACCACATAAATATTTAGCTTCTTACCTGGGTATAGATGTTACCAACTTCAGCAAGTTGATGAACACAGTTAAAATCTGATTATTTTTCATCTCTTTAAAAATCTTGGTTTTTACCAACATTTATTTTTTTGCTACTGCAGAATTTTGTGCGGTAATAATTGCAATACAGCAGTTGGTATTGTACACTTTAACACACTAAAAAATAATTTATGAAAAAGAACAGGATCTTAAAGATGCTCTCGGGTTTTATTATTGGATTCACAGCTTTTGCCATTGTACTTATAAGCATCATGGCGTTTGTAAATCCGCAGGCGGTTATGGATATGGTACAGGTTAAACTTACCACCACGGATGCTATCAGTTCAATAAGAGCCGTATATGGCGGTATTGGAATGTTGCTATTTATACAACTGGTTTACCTGTTGTATAAAAATCAAATGCAGGGCCTGGTACTGGTAGCTTTGTTTGGTGGCTTTTACGCAGTATCAAGAGTGATCACCATTTTTAATGAGGGTAGCCTGGGTGCATTTGGCAGGCAGTGGCTTTCTATTGAAGCTACGCTTTGTGTAGCAGCAATTGTGGTGTTGGTATTACGACACAAAAGTGGTCAGACTTTCAGCAGTAAATAATAGTAAACTTTTATGTACCGGATATAGTTATCATAATACTTCTTGCAATGTTTCGGCAATAGCTTGCAGTAATTCCCTGGTGATATCCTTGTTATGTTTTATTGCTTCCGGATCAATCAGGGCCCTGTATTGGCCTTCTTCATCGGGTTCAAAATTGATGATGGTATCAAAAACAGTAATTGCTATTTTATAAGAATAGCCATAGGTAATGAGTGATCCGGGAAAAAGATATTCTTTCCCATTAAAGTCTATTGGTAATTCAAAAGAATTATCCATGCAGGTAAGGTTTGCTGCAAAGGTGGTGTAAAACATTTACAGCATCATAAAAACATTTTTAAACCATATATGCATATAGGGCATTTAGTTTACAAGAACAGTTTTTTGTATTTTCTTAATGCCCGATATGCCTAAATGGTTAACTCAATAATGGTGTATTACTTATCGTAGTTAAAAGATTTATCAGGATGCAGTGGCGCCTTAACAGGCTGCACTGGCTCTTCCTTTATTTTTTTCTTCAGGTATTCAATAGCTGCTTCCAGTTGAGCATCTTTTCCTTTAAAGGTTTCAAAAGGTAAATTATCCACTGTAATATCAGGTTCCACACCACGGCCTTCAATCAGCCATTTTCCTTCGGGACCAAAAACGCCAAACTCTGCGGCACTGGCAATACCATTATCTACTAAGCGGTTGCTGCTGCTCAGCCAGATTTCTCCGCCCCATGTTCTCATACCAATTACTTTACCCAGTCCTAGCCTGCGGAAACCTTCAGTAACCGCTTCTCCATCTGATGAAGTAACCTGGTCGCACAAAATAACCATATGCCCACGGAAAGCATAATGCATATTCCAGCTCGGCCCGCCTGCACGCCCCTGCCAGTACATCCATGCCTTACGCATCAGTTTTTCCAATACCCAGGCATCAATATTACCACCAAAATTATGGCGTACATCTATTATCAATCCTTTACGATCGAACACCGGGTAAAATTGTTTTACAAAATCATCCATATCGCCACCGCCCATGGCTTTTAAATGCACGTAGCCAATATCGTTACTACCTGAGCTATCCACTCTTTCTCTTCTTTCCAGTTCCCATTCGGCATAGCGCATCAGGTCATCATCTCTGAAAGAAAATGGTTTTACCACCTGTACATAAGGCTTCATGTTTTTATCCAGCAGGTTTAATTTTACCGGCACATTCACTTTGCCTGCTAGCAACTCTGATATATCCTGTACGTTTTTCAAGGCCACATTATTTACTGCTGTAATAATATCGCCTTCTTTTATACCCAGCTCCGGCTTGTTTAATGGTGAAGTGAAATCGGGATAATCAGGATCACTTTTATAAATATGACTGATGGTTAAGCCATTACTACTTTTTGTAAGTGTGGCACCTAAAAAGCCACATTGTATCTGGTCGGGTGAATTTCTTTTTTCGCCGCCGTACACAAAAGTGTGCAGTGCAGATAATTCACCTACCATTTGTGCAATCAGGTCGTCCAGTTCATATCGATCGGTAATGCGTTCCAGTAAAGGCTCATATTGTTTTCTCACTTTTACCCAATCTACTTTATGCATATCACGGTCATAAAAATAATCCCTCATCATGCGCCAGGCATCGGCAAACATTTCATTCCAGTCTTGTTGTGGGTTGATGGTAAAATTCCAGTTCTCTAATTCCAGTTTAGCTTTTTCCATATCCACTTTTTGCCCGTTAGCATCTGCAATAGCTAAAGCTTTATTTTTAAAAGAAATCAGTATTTTCCTTTTATTGCCTGATACAGTAAAGCCGGCAACGCCAGTGGCAACTGTGGAAGGTTCGTACTTTTTGCTTTCTTCAATTTTAAGCGCCATTAGTTTAGCGCCATCTTCATTACCTGCAGGGCCATTGTCCATCCAGTATAAAAATCCTTCGGCTGTGGCAAAGCCACCAATATTGCCATTTTTAACAGGCACCTGGTATAATTGTTTACTTATTTTTTGCCAGTCGTAGGTTTTAGCAGCAAAAGTTTCTTTTTTAACAGTGGCTTTTTTTTCTACTCCTTTCTTTTTTTCTGCCGGGTTAAACATGGAATCTGTTAACCAGGAATCTTTTTGCAAAAAAGGAAATTTTGCAGCGCTATCTAACTGTAAGGCATACAAGTTAGTGGTTTCTGTATAGTATGGTTCCGGCTGCCTTGCGCCCCATGGGCTGCTCACTTTGGTTTCCAGTTTTCTGTCAGATGCAAAATATAACCAGCTGCTGTCTGCCGACCATGAAGGGTTGTAACTATCCAAACGGGCGGTGGTGAGCGGCATAGTTTTCATTGTAGTGATATCCACCACGCTAATTTGTGAATTCTGGTTGGCGATACCTTCTGTAATGCTTAAAAATTTACTGTTTGCACTCCACGACATTTCAGATACCCCGCCATAAGAATCTTTATACTCAAATTTTATAGCGCCTGTGGCCACTTCCACAATCCGCATCACGCCATTCTTATCATTATAACCAATATATTTTCCATCGGGTGAAACACTAAAAAAACTGATAAGCACTTTAGTGTCTTTAGTAATTTGCTTTGCGGTATCTGTTCCATCAGCATTTACTTTCCATATTTCAAATTCGCCACTTTCATCAGATAAAACGGCCAGGCTTTTTTCATTGATAAAATGTACTTCTTTAAAACGGATACCACTCTTACGGGTAATCTCTACCCAGCGATCGCTTTTAGATGGTGATACAAACAATCTTCCCCTGCTGATGATGGCAGCGTAATTACCATTGGGGGAAATATCCCCGGTACTGATCGTATTCACCGGGCTTTTGATCCATCTTGGTTTGCGTTGATCAAAATCAGATAGCAGTGTAATATCCAACACACGTTCTTTGCCGGTGGCAATATCATACAACCATATATCGGCACCTTTCTGGTACACAATAGTTGATGCATAAATAGATGGCGATTGCAGGTCCCATCCTTTTGAAAAAGTATGTTGTTGTAATCCTTTACCATTTTTGTCCATCGACCAAAGATTCATGGTTCCATCTCTGTCGGATAAAAAGTAAATATTATTTTGGTACAACATCGGTTTGCAACTGGTACCATCAAAATCGGCAGTAAGGTTTACCGCTTCGCTTTTGCCATCAAATTTCCATACCTGTTCTATAAAACCGCCTTTGTATCTTTTGGTTTTACTGCCCTGGTTAGGCAGGCGGGTAAAAAATAAGGTACCGGCATCATCATAACAACCTTGTGATGCCTGTGATAAAGGGAGCGTTGCATAACTCAATGTTGCCGGATCTAATTTAATCAGTTGCGGCATGGGCAACTGGCTGTATTTACTGGTGCGGTATAAAATTTTTCCATCGCTGGTCCAGCCCGAATTGGACATATCCCAATTATCAAAATCGTAAGTAAGCCTTTTAGGTACACTGCCATTAATATTCATCACATACAATTCAGTAGGGCCTTCATATTGCCCGGTAAAGCTTAGCTGCTTTCCATCGGGTGAAATAGCGGGGCTGGTTTCCACACCAGGGTTAGTAGTTAACCGGGAGCTGATACCGTTTTGCATATCATACTTCCAAAGGTCGCCTTCGGCGGTAAAGATGACAATGTTTTTGTAGATAGCCGGGCTGCGGTAATAACCCTTTTGCTGAGCGGTTGCAGTGTTGCACATAAGCAGTACTAACACTACTGTAAGAAGTTTACAGTTCATGAATGAAGTTTAAGTTTAGGAGAATAAATATAATATTTTATTGGGATGTACGGCAGTTTTTCGACAGGCAGCACTTACATTATTCGATTATTATTAAGACGCCCCATAATGCCAGGCTTTATTTACAACTGAATTTTCTTAATCTCATTAGTTATCCTTTATTAAAAAGCGGTTGTGCGGCACCGGCAACATTCATATCAGCTTGCGGCAACCGGGCAATGGCTTTGGCAGAAAATAAAAGCAGTATGGGTAACAACTTTTTAATACTGGGCGTTTTGCAATAATGGTAGAAAGCCGGGAAGTTTTTGGAATACGTGAGAGTGGGTATTTTTTAAAAGTAAGGCGCACAGAGAAAATACCAGGAATGCGAACAGTCTGTGAGACAGGAACCAGGGTGATATAGAGAAAATAAAAAGCCCAAACATATGTTTGGGCTTTTGCAGGTTTATAATTGTTTAATAATTACCACGACGGTAAGAACGGCTATTACAGTTGCGCCTGTCATCACGCCTGCGGTCATGCCTGTTGTACCTGTCGTTGTCTCTGCGGTCACGCCTTCCGTATTTTTCATTGCGGTTGTTATTACCGTAGCGGTCGTTACGTTCGTCGTATTGATTATTATCGTTACCACGATTGTACTGGCCGTTATTATATTGATCATTGCCCTGGCTGTAAGGAACGTTTACATTATCGGAATTGCGTTTCTGCATATTCCTGCCATTACCATTTTGTGCACCGGCACTGCTGCTGATTAGTATAAAGGCACTTACAGCAAAGGTGATTAAGTAGAACTTTTTCATTGTATTTTATTTTTTTGGTTCATACAGTAGTATGTGAATACTGTGCCAACAGTTAATAAAAACAAGTTAAAGCCTGTTTTACTAAATGTATTTGTAAGAATAAATTTAGTCTTGCCTTAATAAAAGATAATACTGTAAAGGGTTGTAGCAGTGTAAGCCATGCTACTGCAATAAGATTTTTAGTGGCTGCTGTTAACAAGCGCATAACAGTAGTCATTATTTTTCAACTGCAAATAAAGGAGTATTATGTTCAGGTTATTTTTTTGCCGAAGGGCATCAGGGAAATTTCTATTAATTTAAAATGCTGCTGTCCCCATGGTATACCGATAATGGTAATAGATAACAACAATCCCATTACAATATGCACCATCGCTGTATACAAACCACCGCAAAGCAGCCATATGATATTACACAATACAGATAAGCAACCGGTATTACTGCTATCGCTCACTATTTTTTTGCCAAAGGGCCATAAAACAAGGCTGGCTAATTTAAAACATTGCAAACCCCAGGGAATACCTACTACAGTAATGCATAATACAAAACCACCCACCATATAACCCAGCGCTGCTAAAAGGCCGCCGAATATTAACCAGATTAAATTGCCGATAAGGTTCATGTTTGTTTGTTATTGAAGCTAGTAAAGATAATGTAAAGGCGGAGAAATTGGCACGTAGAGGCGCAGCGAACGCAGAGGAAGATTATACCCGTATCTTTGCCATCATACTCAAGGGGTGCCTTTTGGAAAAGTTACAAACGAGCTGACTTTTCTGATGAAAAACAGGCTGAGATTATACCCATTGAAAAAATGTTTCTGCATTTTTTCATACACCTGATCCGGATAATGCCGGCGTAGGAACAAAGGATAACAGTGCCTGTGTTGGCATCCCGGTCACGCTTTGAGTAATCATTTTAATATTTTGATATGAGCCTGTACGACTGGGGTAATTTATTCTGGCAACAAATTAAAGAAACAGATAGCTGGCAATGGTGGGCCGTTATTACCGGCGTTGCCGAAGTATTGCTGGCCAAAGCCAATAAGGTGTGGTTGTATCCTGCCGGTATTATCAGTACCGTGTTAACCGCATACATATTATTTAAGGGAAAGCTTTATGCCGAAAGCCTGCTGAATGTTTATTATTTAGTGATGAGTATTTATGGCTGGTGGTACTGGGTAAAAAAGAATGATAAGCCAGCGGTTAAAATAAGTTATTGTAACCGGCAGGATTGGATGATTGTTGTACTGATAACAACAATAAGTTTCAGCCTGCTGGCTTATGTACTCAGGTATCACACCACATCTAACGTACCGTATTGGGATGCCTGGGTAAGCGCTACCGCATGGGCTGGTATGTGGTTGCTTTCCAAACGAAAAATTGAAAACTGGATTGTATTAAATATATCTAATGCATTTGCCATACCCTTACTATTGTATAAACAGTATGCACTTTTTGCAGCACTCACTCTATTTTTATTTATTGTTGCCATACTGGGTTATTATCAATGGCGAAAAATAATACGTAACGAAAAATCACTGGCTACATAAACAATGACCACACACCCATCAGCACATATTGCACCAGAAATAGCCAACGCCTTACGAACGCTGGCTGCCGAAGCAGAACAACTGCAACAATTGCATCCTGCACAATTAGCTATCATTTTTGAAAACAACTGGTTTAATGTATTTGTACCAAAAACACATAATGGTTTACAACTAAGCTTACCCGAAGTATTGCAACTGGAAGAAGCATTGGCCTGGGCAGATGGATCAGTTGGCTGGACCATTACACTCTGTGCCGGTGCTGGTTGGTTTGTTGGTTTTTTAAATGCTGAATTAGGCACTACTATTTTTGAGCATTCCAAAGTTTGCCTGGCAGGAAGTGGCAAAGCTTCTGGTAAGGCAACTATTACTACCGATGGTTACGAGATCAGCGGCTTGTGGGACTATGCTACCGGCGCCAATGCCGCCACTGCTTTTACTGCCAACTGCGTAATAGAACAAAACGGTGTGCCTTTAAAAAATGGTGATGGCAGTCTGTTGATCCGTGCTTTTTTATTTTTAAAAGAGGAGGTTACCATTCACGAAAACTGGAAACGTATGGGCATGACCGCTACCGGCAGCCATAGTTTTGGAGTACAAAAAATTACCGTTAACAAAAACAGGGCCTTTATTATTGATCCTCAACATGCAGTATTAAAAGATCCGGTTTATCAATATCCTTTTTTACAATTGGCAGAAACCACACTTGCTGTAAACAGCAGTGGTATGGCAATGCGCTTTTTAGAACTCTGTGTACCCATTGCCGAAAAACGATCTACCACTGCAATGTTATTGATTTTAAAAAATGCTGTGCAGCAAATGGAGACAGCAAGACAATTATTCTATGCTACTGTAATAACATCATGGCAGGAATGCTGTAACAATCTTTCTATTTCATCAACAGTATTGCAAAATGTAAGTAGTGCCAGTAAAGCACTGGCCATTACTTCCAGGAAAATGGTGGAGGAGTTATATCCTTATTGCGGCATGCAGGCAGCTAATCCCGAAACGGAGCTTAACCGGGTTTGGCGCAACCTGCATACGGCAAGCCAGCATAGCATATTTAATGATTAAGAGAGATCGCACGCTGAGGGTAAAACTCTATTTGCCTGCGGCAAATAGAGTTTTACCACATAGGCATGTAGGACATATAGGTTTTTTGCCTTCGGCAAATTGTGAAGGGGTGGTACGAAGAGGTAGAGAGGGCGCAGAGAAAATTCCCTTTTTTATAAATCCTTTTCCCAATTTCGTGGGCTATGTTTTTTTGTTTCCTTTTCTTTGCAACAAATAAAAAAATAATGAGCAGTAAAGCAACCGTTCACAACAGCATGCGTATTTATCACCGTTACCTGGGGTTTTTCCTGGCGGGTATTATGGCAGTGTATGCCCTTAGTGGTATCGTTCTTATTTTCAGGGATACCAATTTTTTAAAACAAACCAAAGTGGTGGAGCAGCAATTGAAGCCCGGGCTTAGTGCCGATTCATTGGGTAAAGCCATCCGCATGCGTGACCTGAAAATTGAATCTGTAAACGGCGATGTGCAAAGTTTTAAAAACGGTACCTATAATACAGTAACCGGTGCAGTAAGTTATACTACTAAATCATTACCAAAGATGATTGAAAAATTAACACACTTACACAAAGCCAGTACCAAGGATCCGCTGTTTTATCTTAATGTGTTTTTTGGTGTGTCGTTGTTCTTCTTTGTAATTTCTTCTTTCTGGATGTTTATGCCTAAGACAACTATTTTTAAAAAGGGATTGTATTTTACTATTGCAGGTATAATACTTACATTAATAATGTTGTTCCTGTAACATATCAGAGAAGTCAAGTTTTTGAAACTTGACTTCTCTGATATGTCCATAATATTTACATCAAATAACTACAATCCTCCCCCGCAGCAATAATAGTTTTATGCAAGGCATTATTTTTATTGCTCAATACAAACGCAGCGGTGCTTCCTGTCATCATCAATTTATTATTATCCAACAACAGCGCCGTGCCTTCGGGCAGTGCCACAATGGGAACAGATGGGTTAAGCAGTAAA
Source organism: Ferruginibacter sp. SUN106 (assembly GCF_050611765.1). Lineage (NCBI taxonomy): Bacteria > Pseudomonadati > Bacteroidota > Chitinophagia > Chitinophagales > Chitinophagaceae > Ferruginibacter > Ferruginibacter sp. SUN106. The sequence goes on along the minus strand of NZ_JBODJC010000005.1, from coordinate 303,198 downwards.
AATTCTTCCAGCCGCTGATCTCTTGTTTCGCCATTAAAACCAGGTACGGTTACATTGTAGTAATGCGGATTTATCTGGAAAGGAAAAAAAGCCAGCGCATTAAAACTACCGGGGTTAATGATAGGCATATCATTAGTAGTGCAGATAGTAGCACCGGTAATATTACTGCCGGCACTCCAGCCAATATAAGGCGTACCGTTGTTAACTTTTTGTTGTACCAGTTGCAATGCATTGGTACTATACAGATCATGCAGGAGTTTGAAAGTATTACCACCGCCAATCATTATAGCATCGGCTGTAGCAATAATACTTGTTGCATTCTCATGCGTTACTGTAATGATATTATATGTGGCAGGCAATGCAGCCCTTACTTTATCTGTGTATTCTTCGTAGTTGGCATCTACCGAAGCAAAGGGAACAAATGCAATAGTTGCAATTGTATTACCCAAAAAATTGTTGATAACAGGTGCGGCTGTTTCCAGGTAGCCGCCATTACCCGTTCTTGAACTGCTGAAAGCAAGGATGCGTTGGTGCATGTATAGTAAATTGAAGTATCAAAGTTAACCATAAGTGCAATGGGAACAAATCCAGTTACAACCAAAGGGCATGACTCACCACTCACGATTTTTAGGCAACTTCAAAATAAATTTGTAACTAGTGATATCTTTTTAAACCTTTCTTTTACGATTAAAAAATCTTGCTATGGCGTCACGTAAAGTTTTCCTGCAACAAGCAGCGGCACTTACCACAGGTGCATTGATTGTTCCTTCGTTAAGCAATTCTGTATTTGCATTTTTTAAAAACCGGGTAGCACCGTCTGACCAGATTAATATTGGCGTGATCGGTATCAACGGCATGGGCTGGACTGATGCCATGGCGGCCATTAAAGTGCCGGATGTAAATATTGTGGCTTTGTGCGATGTGGACCAGAACGTGATCAACAGAAGACTGGCCGATCTCACCAAACTAAATATTGCCACCGCTAATATTAAAATATTTAAAGATTACCGGGCATTGCTGGATATGAAGGATGTGGATGCCGTGATCATTGGCACACCCGACCACTGGCATTGCCTGCAGATGGTGGATGCCTGCAAGGCGGGCAAAGATGTGTATATAGAAAAACCTGTAGGTAATTCTATTACCGAATGCCGTATTATGATGGCGGCACAGCAACGGTACAACCGTGTGGTGCAGGCCGGGCAATGGCAACGCAGCCAGCAGCATTTTAAAGATGCGCTGGATTTTATTGCCACCGGCCAGCTGGGCAATATCCGCACGGTAAAAGTGTGGTGTTACCTGGGTTGGAAGCGGCCATTGTCAATTGTAGCCGATAGCCCCGTACCTGATGGCGTGGATTATACCACCTGGCTGGGGCCTGCCCTGGAACGGCCTTTCAACAGTAACCGCTTTCATTTCAGCTGGCGCTGGTTCTGGGATTATGCCGGTGGCTTAATGACTGACTGGGGTGTGCACTTGCTGGATTATGCCCTGATGGGTATGAATGCCACTGTACCGGTTTCCATCAGTGCTATCGGTGGCAATTTTGCCGACCCTACCACGCCGCAGGAGGCACCCGATACCATGAGCGTGAGTTACCAGTTTGAGCATTTTAATTTATTGTGGGACCATGCCATTGGCATTGAAAATGGTTTGTTCCGTAAAGAACATGGTATTGCTTTTATTGGCAATAATGGTACGCTGGAACTGGACCGTGGCGGCTGGGAAGTATTTGAAGAAGGCCGTAGTGCCAATAAAATTACCGTTGCCCGTAAGCCTTCTGTTGATGTTGGCATTAACCTGCATATGGAAAACTTTTTTTCGGTGGTGCGTAACCGCAAAACGGAAACATTGCATTGCCCTATCAGTGCTGCTGCAGATATTGCTACTTTAAGCCAGATGGGCAATATTGCTTTCCGCTCGGGTAAAAAATTATACTGGGATAAAGAAGACGGGCACTTTACGGATAAGTCGATCAATAAAAAATATATGACTGCTGCGTATCATAATGGATACAAGCTGCCGAAAGTGTAGGCGGTGTTAGTTTCTGTGGGGTCAGTGAGGAAAATACAAATGTTCAATGCCCAACACTCAATATTCAATGCTCAATAAAAATGCATAGCTTATAAAGTTGTTCATTCTTCCACGGAAAGATAGATTCAACTTTTTTTGCCAGCGACAGGTTGTGGGTAGAAAAATGTATACGGTGTTTACACCATGGGGGCATATAAAACATACATGGGTTTGCAATTGCATTTAATGGCATAATTTTCTCTTGTAACCCTTATTGCATTTACAACTACTTTTACTGCTTAAACAACGATGCCATGGGTACCACTACGAAAAATAAAACCGGCAATATATTTTTGCGCATGCACCCTTTGCAGCGCATACTGCTTAGCCTGGGCATTGCGCTGATCGTTTTTTTGGCAACCCGTAATACAGATCTGAATGCTACGCTTACCATCACCTTATTGTGGGATGCATTTGCGCTCTCTTTCATAAGCAGCAGCTGGGTGGTTTTTTTCAGCCGCCCTGTGGCCGACATTATTAAGCAGGCCAATAAGGAAGATGGCAGCAAGTTGTTTGTAATGATCAGTATCCTGGTAACAGCCTTTGCCAGTATGTTTGCAGTGATGTTGCTGGTATTATCTAAAGAACAGTCGCCAGACAAGGTAGTGCTGGCCGTTATACTGGCGGTGGCAGGCATGATGCTGTCCTGGGTAATGGTGCATACCATCTTTACTTTTCATTATGCCCACCTGTATTATTTTAGTGGGAAAGATGATACCCCCGATGGCGAAGCGCTCGATTTTCCGGCTACGCCAAAACCAGACTACCTGGATTTTGCCTATTTTTCCTTTGTTATCGGTATGACCTTCCAGGTATCGGATGTTACCATTAACTCCCGCTTGTTGCGACGCACTACACTGGCACATGCCCTGTTATCTTTTGCACTCAACACTTTTGTGGTGGCATTAACGATCAATTTAATTGCCGGGCTGAGAGGCTGAGGGTAATGAATAATTATTTAATGGGTAGTGTGCCCCTTGTAAAATACCCCTGTTTGTGGTATTGACGCCGGTATTTTGAATTTTTACTTTTACGGTGGTCTTTTAATCAATTAAATCATCTAAAACTTTTTTTATGCCAACACCTGATATGTTGAAGCAAATGGCTTTAACCAAAAGAAAATACTTTGTGTACAATGTAAAATTTGTATGCGGTATGCAGAAAAACAAATTTGAAAGTGAATGTGAAGGGGCAATTGTAAGCCGTGGTATTTACAGCACCGAAATTAATATCCTTAACTATGGGCCTAAGGAAACTACTGTTATAAAAGCATTTATACCTGTGGTAGTAAACAATAAGGCTATTGCCCGTGAACCTGAAACACAGGGCATTGCCGGAGTAGACAGGGTAGTGCTTAAACCCTTTAATGCCACCATGGACGATTGTTGCAAGATAACAGAGATGCTTAAAAAAGCCGGTGCTGATGACCAGTTAAAAATTGGTTTTGTAGAAATCATCAGCCCGATACAACTGGAAGTGGTGGCGGTGTATACCGTTACCAACCTGGAGCAAACCAACCCTACTATAAATGTAGTGCCGGTGGAACCGAGGAGTTTAAGTATTGGATAAATAGCAGCAGTATAATGAAAGGCGGTGCGGCGGCGTACCGCTTTTTTATACCCGGCATTTTATCAATGACGTTTCTATAAGGATTATATTTGAAATGCAAACCACCTGACAGCACCGCTAAGCGCCTTTGTTATGGAAGTACATCATCACCCACACGTACATATAAATATAATTTACAGGAAAATACTAATCTGGCTTTTATCAATTTCCTTACTGGCTGTTGGTTGCAGACAAAACACATCAAACAGTACGTCTACCAAAGACTCTCTGATTGCTGCTCATGACACTTCGCTTCAGCAGCAAGACACAAATAGAGTTATTAAAAACAGGCCTGGCTTAAAAGTTGCTCAAACCTGGACAGACTCTTTAATTGAGAACTATATCAACAACTCAAATAATGCGTTGATTAAGTTGTCTCTTAAGAGTAAAGTTTCGGAAGAATGGCTTTTTGACCAGACAATTAACACAGATTCTGCGAAATTTCTCGTCTTTCAAATTGGACATGATGAATCAGACAAAGGAGAAAAAAATAAACGTTTTGTTACTGACCAATGGATTTATATAGACAGTGTGACCAAACGCCTTTATGAATATGATGCGGCGAATGACAGTTTAATCCGCCTGTCAAAATAATATTGCATTAACCAAATGCAAATCCCAACTGCAGTTTGAACCTGACGAATAAATCTCAATATTAGTTCTTACATTCAACTTAACATTTTCAATCAGCTGCGGGTATGGGCAGGCGGAATACTAATTCCCTAACTGCAGCCCCCGGACGTTACAGGCAATACTAAACCGAACATGTACTTTCTATTTAAAAAATATAATTTCTGCAGGTGCCTCCTTTTAACCTGGCTTATTTGTATTGTATTTACACCAGTACAAGCACAGAAAAAAAACCGCAGTGAGAGATATGTTGACGCTTATAAAAAGTATTTAACCGCTGCATGCCCGGTTGAAAGAGACAGTATTCAGCATTTTGTATATTTTGCCAAAGACAGGGAATTAATAAAAGATCATCCTTTTCTTTCTCATTCAATGTTTAAAGGAGCACAGATCATGTACGCATGGCGTGACCTTGAACCTAAAAAAGGGAAATATGATTTTTCTATTTTAAAGCAAGATTATGACTACCTGAGAAAGCATAAAAAGAAACTATTCTTACAGTTACAGGATGTAACCTTTGATCCAAAATACAAAGCCGTACCAGATTATTTACTAACGGCCGAATATGACGGTGGCGCTGTATTGCAATACAACGACGATGATAGCCCGGGTGGATGGGTTGCAAAACGCTGGAATAAAAAAGTAAGGGAGAGATTTGCATTATTGCTTAAAGCGTTAGGAAAAGAATTTGATGGTAAGCTGGAAGGTATTAACCTGCAGGAAACCGCCATCGGGGTAAAAGATCCGGGTTTTTCCCCAACGGATTATGTTACCGGGCTAAAAGAGAATATGCTTGCCTTAAAAAAGGCGTTCCCCACATCAACTACTATGATATACGCCAATTTCATGGCGGGTGAATGGTTACCCGGGGATGATAAAGGTTATCTCCGTGGCATTTATGAATATGGTGAACAAATTGGCGTTGGGCTTGGTGCGCCGGATTTAATGGTTACAAGAAAAGGCCAGCTGAACCACGCCCTTGCCATGATGCATGAAGGGCATTTTACTGTACCCCTGGGCATTGCAGTACAAGACGGTAATTACATTGGCGAAACAGGCGACATTGATGAGGAAACAAAGAAAAAACCACATAATAATATTGTGCCGTTATTGCATGCCTTTGCTAAAGACTTTCTGAAGATCAATTACATGTTCTGGGTAAACCAGGAGCCCTATTTTAAAACAGACGTATTGAGTTGTTTCCCCAATGAAAAATAAATTACTGCATTATAACCCGGGGTTTGCCAAAATGGTAGGAACGGAAGCCGTGTTTGAACTTTTATTTATAAATTGAGGTTGCAGGGCAGAGAGTGGGTTGATTTTTCAATTACGGGCAGCCCTGCCCGATACCAGTAATGCCAGAAGAAAGAACTTACTACAATAATCACTGACAATGGGAATGGACATCAATATTTACACAAAAGGATTTTCAGCAGGGCTGATACCGGGAATTAAAAAACGATTTGCCGACTTTAACATGGAAATTGAGTTTCATCCTGAGTTTAAGTTTGACGAACAGGCAGACACAGGTTTTTTGCCCATAAAGCTGAAAGTGCATACAGGGCACTCCAAACAATATGACAATATTAAACATGAGATCATGACCGGCTTTGAGCTTTTATTTGACGACTATGATTTTGACGAAGCATTAAAAAACACTCCCCAAGAAACGATAGCGCCTGAAAGGAAATCATTTTTATCAAAACTTTTTGGAGGCAATAAAACAGCTGCACCCACAGCCGTTAGTTTTGTTGCAGACAACGAAGTTGACAAACTTCTTAAACATTGTAAAAAGGATATATTGCTTAATTGGAAATGCCGGAATAAAAGCGAATTAAGGGTTAGCTTATTCTTTGCAGCTATTTTAGCAGAGTTGACAGACGGGGTTATTTACGACCCACAAAACGGACGCTATTTAAGCGGACAACAGGCACTGCAGACATTTCCCCAGGAAATTGAAGCGTATGAGCAATCATTAACTACAGGCGAATTTACAGTTGACAAATTTGAAGGATGGGTATGAAAGTGAGAGAAACATGTGCCGGTATGATGGGGTCTTGCGTTAACCCAGACAGATAAAGGGCCGGACACGCAGGTTACACAATGCCCACCTGTTGTGTGTAATATTATAAAATCAATAGTTTATTTTTCTTACAGCAACTTAATCGTAAAGGGGTGTTGCTTTTTTTATGGCTGGTGGTATGCTGTGCTGTAGTATCCCGGCTTTTAACCATCGGCATTTAATACTGCCTCAATAAAGGTTTTCTGATGAGATGAAACAGTTTTTTATTGGAGGTAATAAATGCTGCGGTTAAAAACCGCCAGAATCAATAGACACAAGTGAGCTGCCTGCGGCAGAACACTTGCGCCAGATGTGGGTTCCATTTACCGGCTTACTGCGGCTTCTCTACGGCTTCTCTACGGCGTTTTGCTATAATATCCGTTTTTTTAGTTTGGATCGGTGCAAGGCCTATTGCATATTTACTGACAGAGGCATTTAATCAGGTTAACAAAAAACATCTGCCGGTCCCGGCAGGAACGAAAGGAAACGGATGCGCCAAGACTGTTATAATAAATTGAGCCTTATAGCTGCTTTTACCAGCCCTACCGTGTTTTTTACGTGCAGTTTGTTGATGAGGTTTTGCCTGTGGGTATCAACAGTTCGCTTGGATAAGGATAGCTTTTGTGCAATTTCATCATTAGTAAATTCTTCGGCTATCCATAGTAGTATTTCGAGCTCCCGGGGAGTGAGTGCAGATCTTTCCTGCAATTGTTTTACCGTTAATTCTTTTTGAGATTCGATGAGCTTTAATGCTGCGGTATTGCTGAAATAAATATTGTTTTGCAATACTGTCCTGATGGCGTTCTGCAATTCTCCGGGTTCAATGCTTTTGAGTACATATCCCCTTGCTCCCGCATCCATCATTGCCTGGATACAGGGCAATTCGTCGTAATGACTTAAAACGAGGATCTTTGCAGCCGGCCTGAACCGCAGGGTGCGATAAATAGTTTCTACACCTGAAATACCGGGCAGCTGATAATCGATAATGATGAGTTCGAAATTTTCCCGGTTAATTTTTTTCAATGCATCTTCACCGCTTGCTACTTCTGTAATCCTGAAAGGAAAATTTTTTTTCATTGCCATCAACATCATTTTTAAGCCGTCTCTTACCATTTTATGGTCGTCGATTATCAATACATTAATAGGAGTTACGGAGGTTTCTTCTGCAAGCATATTTTTTAGTTTTGTGGTATGGATATAATATAGCGGGTGCCTTTGCCCTTAATGCTGGTTAATTCTAATTTTCCTTCGTGCGACCTGATCCTGGACTGTACATTCTTTAAACCCATGCCATCATAATCATGTTGGGTATTGAAGCCTTTGCCATTATCCTGCAATACCAGGGTTAATACATTTTTATTATGGCTGAATTGAATTCTGATGTGCCGTGCTTTACCATGTTTGACTGCATTATGTATAAATTCCTGAACAACACGATACAGATCGATGGCCAGGGCCGGAAAAACCACAGGCCAGCCGGTAAGATCTTTCAACTCAAATTTTATTTTATTAGCTATCAACACCTGGTTACAAAATACTTCAACGGCTTTTACCAATCCAAACTGCTGGAGCGAACGTGGCATGAGATTAAAACAAATATTCCTTGTATCGAGTATCATTTCGGCCATTGCCGTGTTTGCCTGCATGAGTATTTTCTTTTGCTGCAGATTATTTGTACAGCCGGCAATTGTGCTGATATAAAATTTAATACCTGCCATTTGCTGGATAAGACTATCATGTAAATCTTTTGCCAGCCTTGTTCTTTCTTTTTCCTGGGTATCAATAATGGCCCTGATGACCAGGTTTTCTGTTTTAATGCTGTGACTAATATCTTTTGCGGTTAAGAGTATGCGGCAGCGTAACTGTTCGTCGGCAAAATATACCAGGTTAACTTTTACAGGAATGATCTGCCCTTCGGCCGTTTTTAAACGACAGCATTCGAACTGCATGGTTTTAGTTGGTTTCAGCTGCTGCATTAATTTACGGAAAGAGGGCAATCCCTTTATGCTGATGGTACTGAGGGGTTTTCCTTTTAAAAAAGCTGCTTTATATTTTGACAACCTGGCAGCAGCCACATTGACTTCCTCGATGCAGCCGTGCGTATTGATGACCAGGACCATATCGGTGACTGCATTGAAAATATTATTGAAATAATTACGGGAAATGGTAGCTGCATATAATTCTTCGCCCAGCATATTAATACTACTGCCGATGCCGTCTAACTGATCGAGTGCCGAAGAGAGAGGGACCTGCTTATGAAAGTTGCCCCGGGCGTACTGGCTGAGTACGGCACTGATTTTTTTTAAGCGTTTATTCATACAAGATAATTTATTTACCTAATAAACTGGGCCAACCATTTTTCTGCTTTTTGAACGTTACTGAATATCTTTACCGGCATGGAAGTTTTATTTACCGAAATAAAAAAATTGCCGATGATACGGTGGAACTCAGATTGTACCACTATAGCTGTAGCAATAAGCCCTTGTGTGGCTTCGGGAGAGGCCAGGTATTCCCTTGCCGGCTTGCTGATACTAACAATTTCGTGACCAATAATCATAACCGGCCATTGCTGCCCCTGTGTAAAGGCCATCCTTGCCCTTACTATTTCCTTAGCTATTGGCAGGCTGATGTGCAGTTTTTGCATATAGCTGCCAATTAAAATGCCTTTGTTGGTGTGCAGGTATACGTATGAGTTATCGGGCACCATTTAATAAAGCTAAAAATAATCTTTGAAAATATTGTACGCTTTTATACCTAGGCGTAACCGTAAAAAATATTGTTGAGCATGCGTATTTGTACTGTTTTTATTTCCGTGAAAAAAGGGCAGGTTTGAAAAAATTTTACAGATGAGCAAACAACAAGATTTTTACGATACTATTGACGAGATTGCCCAATATGGAATATCCAAAGGCATTTTTCACCTGACCACTTCCACTACAGCAATTAAGGGAACAAGTATTACCATAAACAAACAAACGGTAATAAATTTTGGCTCGTGCAGTTACCTGGGCCTTGAATTTGACCCACAATTAAAAGAGGGTGCAAAGGCAGCTATAGATAATTACGGCACTCAATTCTCGGCCTCGAGGGCCTATATTTCACTGGGGCTGTATGATGAACTGCAGCAACTTTTAGAAAAAATATTTGAAGCCCCGTGTGTAATAACGCCTACCACTACACTGGGGCATATTGCTGCTATACCCGTACTGATTAGCAACGATTGTGCAGTAATCATGGACCAGCAAGTACATAATTCTGTACAAGGCGCTGTACAGCTTTTAAAGCCCCATGGCGTGACGGTGGAACTGGTGAGGCATAACCGGATGGACCTGTTAGAAGAAAAGATATGTGCGCTACGGGCTACCCATAAACAGATATGGTATATGGCAGATGGTATTTACTCGATGTTTGGTGACAGCTGCCCCATTGATACCATTTTTTTATTGTTAGAAAAATATCCGGAATTGCATTTTTATGTTGATGATGCCCATGGGATGAGTATACATGGCAAATACGGAAGGGGGTTTGTTTTAAGCCGGCATACTATACATAAAAAGATGGTAATGGCCACCTCGTTAAATAAAGCTTTTGCCTCGGGAGGAGGTGTGCTGGTTTTTGGAAATGCCGCATGGGCGGAAAAGGTGGGCAATGTGGGAGGGCCTTTATTAAGCTCGGGGCCTATGCAACCATCGGCACTGGGAGCTGCTATAGCGAGTGCCAGATTACATCTTAGTGCAGCCCTGCCTGTGTTGCAGGAACGGCTGAGGAAAAATATTGCTTTTACATTGGCGATGCTGAAAAAATACCAGCTACCGCTGGTATCTGAAGCCGGGGCTGCTATATTTTTTGTTGCCGTAAGTTATCCTAAACTGGGGCATAACGTAGTTGCCAGGATGCTGAAAAAAGGGTTTTATGTAAACCTGGGTATTTTTCCAACAGTACCGATGCGGCAAACCGGTATACGCTTTACTGTTACGAGCCTGCATTTGCCTGCGCAAATAGAAAGTATGGTGAAAACACTGAGCATTGAACTACTTGAGGCCATGACAGAAGAAGGCATTACCCTGCAACAAGTGTATAAGGCCTTTAAGTTACCCCTGCCCCTGATTAAGGCAAAAACCCGCCGTATAGCTTCGGCCAGGGCCAGTATTTACCTATCCCATTTTAACAGCATCCGTGACATTGAGCCTGCTACCTGGGATAAATTATTTGAGGGCAAAGGCATATTTGACTGGAAGGGTTTACAAGTTCTCGAAAACAGCTTTTGTGATAATAAGCTGCCAGAAGACAACTGGCTATTTGATTACCTGATGGTAAAGGACGAGGCAGGGAATATTATTGCTGCCACTTTTCTAACCACCAGTTTATGGAAGGAGGATATGCTTTCCCCTGCCCCGATATCGGCACAACTGGAAGAAAAACGAAAGACTGACCCCTATTATTTAACGAGCAGGGTAATTTGCAGCGGCAGCTTATTAACGGAAGGGCCACATTTGTATATTGACCATACCCATCCTTTATGGAAGGAGGCTATACCGGTGATACTGGAAAAAATTTATGCTTTGCGGGAGCAACACAATGCCAGCCATATTGTGCTACGGGATTTTTATGGCCTCCGGCGTGACTTAGACCGCCTGATGGCAGATAATGGTTTTATAAAAACTGCACTTCCTGATACTCATATTGTGCCATCGATGGACTGGAATTCGCCGCAGGAATTTTATGATTCCCTATCGGTAAACAACCGCGACCATATTAGGAAAAAGGTATTGCGACATATTCCCCGGTTTGAGGTGGAAGTGATAAAGGTTTCGAACTGGCAGGAAGAAATTGAACACTGGTATGATTTGTACCTGAATGTGAAAGAAAAAAGTTTTGAGCTTAACACATTTACCCTGCCGGCTAAACTATTTAAGCAGCTGGCGCATAATGAACACTGGGAAAAACTACAACTTACCCTGAAGCATACTACCAGCGATGCTGAAAACAAACCCTGTTGTGTGGTATTCAGCTATATGAGCAAGACTGCCTACATGCCTGTTTTAATAGGGATTGATTATACGCATAATGCTGAATTTAATATTTACCGGCAAGCTTTATACCAGTTGCTGCTGCGGGCCAAAAAAACCGGCAAAGCAAAACTGTTTTTAGGATTTTCGGCGGGACTGGAAAAACAAAAAATAGGTGCAGAACCGCAGCAGGTATATGCCTACCTGCATAGCCATGACAGCTACCCGATGGAAGCACTGGCGGCGTATGCTGCTACCGGAAAAAAAAGAAAACCGGGAACCGGCCTAACATACAAAGGGCGTGTTCATGATTCATGAACATGATAATAAATTGAACAGCCCTGCAATACCCAACAGCAAGATTGAAAGAACTGCCTGAACTTATTATTTATGCTGCTATCCGAATATGATACAGAATGCCTTGCGCAAGCCAAAAAGCTGATTGATGCTGATTTGAGTGTGCATTATTCAATTGCCACGATTGCGCATTCCACAGGGCTTGGGGCCACTAAACTAAAAACCGGTTTTAAAGCTGCATACGGATATAGTCTTTTTGCCTACCTGCGCATGCAGCGCATGAAAAAGGCGGCTGAGTTACTGAGCGACAGCCGTAAAACAATTAAACAAATAGCCAAGGCTACCGGTTTCCGGTACATGAATAATTTTATACGGGCCTTCAGCGCCAATTATTCTGTTTCTCCAGCTGCTTACAGAAAAAACCTGTTACCTAAATAAACCCAGACTGATAACTTTTGTGCCAACACTGATATTTTTTGCACCCGAGCTTTATGATATGTTTTTGCTCAATTATAAACGGATATCTACTGTGATAAATTTTTTGCTGGTACTATTATTTGTATATACGGGTACCAGCAAGTTGCTGGGGCACCAGGTTTTTAAGGAGCAACTGGAACAGCTGCATTTTCTACAGCCCCTGGGCGGATTTATTTCAGTTACTCTTCCTGTTACAGAAATTATAAGCGGGCTTGCAATTGCCTTTAAACCCACTATGCGATGGGGTTTATGGCTGGCGGCTTTACTGATGACCATATTTACAGCTTATGTAGGTTTTATGCTGGCGGGAGACAACACGAAGCTGCCCTGCAGTTGTGGTGGCGTAATGAAAGCGATGAGCTGGAAAACGCATTTATGGTTTAATATTTTATTTACGTTGCTCGCCTGGGCAAACATATACTTAACGGATATCCGCAAAAGGGAGTAAGCTGAAAACCTTTAACAGAGTAAGCACTATTATTTTACCAAAGCTGTTCGCAAGCGCACAGCAGTCTTAGTTTTTTAAACAATTTTTTATTATCATTTAAAACATTTTTTATGAAAAGATTTTCTATCGGCCTTGTGGCTGTATTAATGGCCATTGGCTTTGCGGCATTTACTACGCCCAAGCAAGTTGTTGCTACAACAACTACCAACAACCTTTACCGCTATATGCCAAATGCATTAAGCCCTGATCCTACAGATCCTGCGCAGTATGTATATACGGCTAATGCTGACAATTGTACTGAGGGTAATGATGAAATATGCATTATCAGCTCCCCAGGCAGTGCTGCAACTGGCGCACACCCTACTTTCACCAAGGGAAACGACCCTTACAATAATCTTGCTGAAAGTGTATCAGTGGTTGCAGAAAGAGCCGCTCAGTAATTGCTTTAAAAAATAAGCCCTGTCGCCCGACAGGGTTTATTTTTTATCTTGGGTTTTGCATCATACCTGTAAGTGCAATAACAGACGATGGAATGGGCAAGGCATAACGATTTTCATTAGGGCGCAAAAAATAATCTACACCATTGAGGGTTCGCTGTACTGTTTGTTGAGTGGCCGGATCTTTATTTAGCCTTTTAAGATCTGTCCATCTAAGATCCCGGAAGATCAATTCTTTCCTTCTTTCTTTAAGGATAATATTAAGTGCGGTGGCTGTATCTGTTGCAGCAAAGGTCACAAAAGTGCCCGTTTTCCACCTTGTTATCATCAGGTTGTTGAGTACAGCCATTGCCTCTGTTATATTGCTTTGCCTGGCTAAACATTCTGCTTTAATGAGGTATAACTCATCCGTACAAATTCCTGTAAATAATAACCCACTCTGGCTATAACTTCCTTTAAACCCATAGGTGCCATTTCCATTGCTTTTGAAAAACAGGGTTTTTCTTAGATCATTTACAGCATAAGATCTATACAAATCAGAATCGACAAGTGCTTTAGTATTTGTAAGAATAGTAGGTGTATTCATCTGCGTATGGATTATGACTTCGCTGTTATACTTTGCAAATGGAAACGAGGCTGCTGAACTGAGGTTGTTATAATTCAGCAAGTTTGCATTAGCAGCCAGGCTTTTGGTTGCATATACCAGGGCACTGTCATACATACCCATCATTAAATAGGTTCTTGCCAGCAAGCCATCCGCTGCGGTTTTAGAGGGGCGCATTACATGCAGCGGTGTAACAGGCAGGTAAATTCCTGCTGCCTTAAGGTCGCTGAGTACCTGGTCGTAAGTTTGTTTTACGGTACTCCTTACCGATAGTACACTGAAATCGGATTTCAGGCGCAGCGGAATACCTGGATCTGTGGCTGCGGTAATTTTGTCGTAGGCTTTTGCCCACAGGCCAGCTGCTATTAAAAAAAACCTTGAGCGGTAAAACAATGCTGCCCCTTTTATGTTATTCCACTGCTGCTGTTCGTTAACCGCAGGGGTTATTGTTTCCAGTTTTTCCAGTACCACATTTGCATCGGTAATACCATCATAAGTCCTGGACCAATGATTGGGTGAATCAAACAGTGTAATATCATCTTCCCAGGTGTACATGTTTTTAGCTGAAGCACTGGTTAATGCCGCCCAGGTTGAATAGGTAACGTAATAATTATCGGCGCTTACTTCGCCTGTGCCTGCTGAATTGGTATTCATCAATCCATCGTTATCTAAAAGTGCCTGTAATGCATTGAGGTTATCGGGTAGCTGAAGTTTTTGATCGGGCTTTTGATCAAGGTATTTTTTGCAACCCAGCAACAAGCATGAGATTGCCGCAAGCAGGAGTATCTTTTTCATTATTATATTTTTTAGATTATTGAAAAGTACATTTAACACCCAACGCATAAGTAGCTGATGGAGGAATATCCATGGGACTGTAATCCGGATCAAGGCCTTTTTTGTTTGCCCGCCAAAGTATACCAAGATTAGAGGCACCTGCAAAAAACTGAATACGCTGTGCCGCCAGCTGTTTTGGTCTTTTAAGCATCAATGTATACGCCAGGTTTATAAACTGGAGTCGAATATGGTCGCCTTTCTGAACCATTGAGCTGGAGGAGTTATACAGTAAATCCCGTGCAGGTATTGCCGGATAAACCATTGAGGGCACATTAGTAAATGCTTCATCACCAGGCTGCTGCCATCTACGGGTATAGTCATCGCTTCCTTTTTTGTCTGTTCCATTAAACAAGCCTGTATATGAAAAGCTGCTACTTTTAAAAAAGTAGCGGAATTTATAACTGATATTTACCTGCAATTCGAATTGCCTGAATGCAAGGCTATTGTATAAGGACCCAAAAATTTGTGGTATTGCTGAGCCATTGTAATCGAGATCGTTAAAAGTGCTGCCTGAGCCTGTTATAGCAGCATAATCGGTACTCAGTTTATCTTTTAGATAACCCTGTGGATTACCTGTAAGCGGATCGAGGCCGCCCCATTTATAGGAATACAAAGCGTGTATTGGTTTTCCCTGTACTGCTGTAACCTTGTCGCCATCGTTTACAAATGCGGATGCAATTGGATTAGCCATATATGCAGTTGTAACCTTATCAGCATTTGCACTTATTATACATGTGGTATTCCATTGGAATTTACCTTTTGTATTAATTCTATTAAGTACTATATCTACCCCATTGGATTTCATGGAAGCTACATTTCTTACCACGGTTGGGCCGCCCAAACCTGTTGTAATATCGATAGGGAAATTAGCAAACAGGTCTGTTGCTTTTTTGTGGTACCATTCCAGGCTGCCTGAAATGCGATTGTTTTTACCAGCGAAATCGATTCCTATATTAGTAATGGCCACTGTTTCCCATTTAAGGGTGGGATTAGGAAACTGCTGAATGGCTGCATAGGGGAAACCTGTGTTGAGAGAATTGCCTATATTAAAAACAGTAACTACTGCAGTTCGTTTAGGGTCGGCATTGCCGGTATATCCATAGGTGGCCCTCAATTTCAGGTGCGGTATGAGGCTGCTTTTATAAAACGCTTCTTTAGAAATATCCCAGGCAGCACCTGCTGACCATAAAGGTGTCCACTTGCTATTGGTAGTAGCACCAAACAGATTAGATGCATCCCTGCGGCCACTAAGTGTAAGGTGGTATTTGCCATTATAACTATACGCTGCATTGGCATAAAAAGACACAAATTTTTTTGTTTGATCGGTAAAATCATTTTGGTAGGGAATGTTTTGATAATCGCCATTAGGCAGGGCAGGATAAGTATTGCGATAGTCTACCCCTACGCCACTTATATTAACCGGGTTGTAACCATAAGTGCGAAAAGACTGGCCCTGGGTATGTATATCCCTTAGTTCGCTACCTGCAATAGCAGATAGCTGATGCCTGTTAAAACTGCGATTAAAATTGAGTTGTTCCCTCAAATTAAATACCTGTATATTATTTACCGCCTGATCGTAAATACCTCCCATGGGGGCTATATAGGTAACCACCCCCGTTGTGGAGTTAACCTGACTGAAACCATTTATCAAATTACGGGCATAGTAACTTTGAGCATCTTGCAAGTTATTAGTTAACGACTGCTGTTTTTCATATTGATATTTAGTTTCTATATTAAAACCACCACCTAACTGGTATTGTGCACCCACATTAATAACAAGGTTGGTTGTATTGGTCTTTACAAGACTATGCTGATAATCATCGGCAGGATAGAAATTCCAATCTAATAATTTACCCTTGTACAAAGTATCTGTAAAGCTTAACCGATACTGATAGGCTACAGGCATTGCGGTTCCATTATCATCCCGAAGGCTTGAATAGGGATACAAATAAGTTTGTGCTGCGTAACCGGGTTTGCCTGAAACTGTATTTGACCGGATGTAATATATACTGGTATTTATTTTTAATTGCTTTACAGGACGAAAAGTATTTTCGAAACGTACCGAAGACCTTTCATACTTTTCGGATAGTGAACCCGTGCCCTTGTCGTAACTGCCAGCAGCTAACCAGGTGATGGTATTGGTGCCGCCGCTAAAACTTAGTGCATACTGGTTATTTAAGGAAGATTGATACATGTATCTTTCATATTGATCCCTTACATCGATACCCCTTAATTTTTGTATTGCTGCATCTGCTGCGGTATTGCTAATGATGCCCCTTGACTGCTGGTCTAATATTTCTACAACCGGTGATACCGGCTCGTGATAAATACTTGATAAAAGACTTGTATAGTAACCTTTAGCAAAGAGCATTTTTTCCATATCGATGTAGTCACCAGAACTAATCGTGTGTTTATAATGCATATCTGGTGGAGAACTTGCCTGGAGGCCTGCACTAAAATTGGTGGTGACAGGCTGGCCCAGTTTAGCTTTTTTAGTGTTGATGACAATAACCCCATTTCCGGCTTTGGTACCCCAAATTGATGCTGCGGTGGCATCTTTTAACAGGGTAATGGATTCTACCAGGTCGGGGTCAATTGTATTTATATCGCCCTCGTAGGGAAAATTATCCAAAATGATCAATGGCGATGCAGGGCCGTTGATGGTACTTAAACCCCTTACTGTAATGGCGGGTATAGCAGAGTTGGTATGCTTATTAATTGCCACAGATGGTACCACTCCTTCCAAACGATTAAGGATATTGTTGCCCGTTTGCAGGTTGAGCGTTTTATTATCTACCTGTGTAAAAGAACCTGTGGACCTGTTTTTAGACAAAACCTGATAGCCAGAATTGAAGACTACCACGCTATCCAAAGAGACTGCTGCTTTTTTTTGTGCAGTATCTTTTGGAAGTTGTTGCTGGGCCATGGCGCAGCAGCCGATAACCAAATAAATGAATAAACAATAATAATATTTCATGTTCGCTAGTTTTGATTTTAATGATTAGTTTTTAGAAATTACCAGTACTTCCAATTCTCTTTTACAGGAAATTATATCGAACCCCAGGGGCCTGAGTGCCTGTTTTAATAAGTAGAAATTGGTGAGATCTGTAAATGAAAAGTTTACAGATACTGGCAGGGTATAGCCTGTTTCGTCAAGTACAACAGGCTTTAACGGTGTGCCGGGTGATTGCGTATTCAGCTTATTAACCAATACCCGTACTGGCTTGTTGTGCAGGCACCAGAAGCCCTGTGCATCCTGGAAAAAACCTGTATCTTTTGCCGGCAGGTAATCGTTGGCGGTATTTACCCCCTGTAATTTTATGATGGCATAGCAATCGATTATTCTTTTTTGAACGGCAGCGGACAGATTAAACTGGCGATCGAGATCCTGCCGCATGATGACCTGCATTTTTTCTACTGGTGTAAACTGTGGCACCAATAATTCGTAACTGAAACAATGGGTACTTTTCCAGGCGGCAGTATGCAAGGTACCAAGCAAGGTTGTATCGAGACCGTTTTCCAATACCATTCGGTTGCCCGCAATAGCAGGGAATGCCAGTGCATAAAGCCGAATGAGTGGTTGATTTAAAAAATAGCGGCGAAAGATATTGCCTGGTAAAATGGAAAAGCCGACGCCAGTGCCAGCCCCACTGAGATAACGAATGATAGAAGACCGTATAACCAGACTGGCGATGGAACCTCCATTACCTTGCTCTAACAAAAGTTTTGACTGGTCAAAATCGAGCTGATCTGATTTGAGCGCTAAAGCGGTAGTATTACCCTGTAGTGCCGCCCTGATATTTTGTGCATTGACTTCATCGGGACCGGTGATGGCTATCACCACACCCTTGTTTATCCAAACTGTGTGTGGTATGGCTTTGTGAGGGAAAAGAC
The DNA here is from genome assembly GCF_050611765.1 of Ferruginibacter sp. SUN106. Taxonomy (NCBI): domain Bacteria; kingdom Pseudomonadati; phylum Bacteroidota; class Chitinophagia; order Chitinophagales; family Chitinophagaceae; genus Ferruginibacter; species Ferruginibacter sp. SUN106. Next base: position 284,825 of record NZ_JBODJC010000005.1, on the reverse strand, counting down.
GAGCCAGTTGTTCATCTTTATAAATTACCGGCAAGGTATACCTGTTGCGATTGAAGAATGCTATTATTCTTTTTTGATCATCGCCACTTTTGGGATTGTTGACCAACAAAACCTGCAGGCTATCTTTAAATTGCTGTTGCAGGGTATCCAATTTTGGAAACTCCCTGATGCAAGAGGCGCACCATGTAGCCCAAAAATCGACCAGGATCAGCTTTGTATTATGTGCATTAAGCGAAGTGGTTTTGTAAGGGGCATTTAATACCGCTTTAAATTGCAATGGAGGTAATTTGCTGCCAATTGGTAATGGTGCTTGGCTTGTTTGGGCATTGTTTAGTAATGGGCAAAGGAATAGTATTAAGCAATAAAAGCCTTTCATTGCAGGTATATTTTAAATTTAAAAATGAGTTGTACCTTATATGAGCTGCCTTAACCTAGGTTGGGTTTTTAGGTTTGCGCTCGTACAGACATTTGAGCCATTGAACAAGTGGATTGTGGTAATTGTTATTCACAGGTGATTATTTAAAAGGCAATTTTACAGGTGAACAATCGAAGATTTGCAATTGCTGGTATAGTTTACAACTGTTTAGGGTATCCGCTTTTAAAATGTGGCGTGTTGTTGTTGTTTTTTGCAGGCCATCGATACTATACTGTGCATACATAACCCTTTTGACCAATACTGCTGCGGTATCCTGGTCTTTTATTATCCGGGTTGCGTAGTGGAGCAGCAGGGGATAATAGTATAGCCATGTAGGCGTATTTTCAACAGCCTGTTGTTTCATAATGTTTTATTTGAGCCAATAAAAATGGCTTTTACAAGGAGAAGGTGAGGTATGTGGCAGGGTTTTATAACTGCCAGTACAAAAACTGTATTAATTGTAAGCTTACTGGTGGGATGTATATGATTAAAGCTTTAGCATTACCAGGAGTATGCGTTATTTACCAGAGCTATTTTGCTATAAGAAAATGGCGCAGACCCGACTTACTGCACTGAGGCCCTCGGAAGGCGCTGCCACAATAAGAGAGCCCACGCCAAGACGTGGGCATTCTACTTATTTTCTCGTGGCATTGAAATTTCCGAGGTTTCAGTACGAGACTCTAAGCGAATGCTTCAAATAATTTATGAAGAATCGCAAATATATAAACTAGATCAAACCAAATGTTCTAATTAATCTATAAGCTAAAGATATAATTATTTTTCCAGTGACGTACAGTCATACGTCAAATATTTATGTTATTCAATTGAACTTGTATTTCAGTGAATGATAAAGAAAAGATATTATTGAAGTTTGCAAATAATCTAAAAAAAATTAGAGAAGGCAAAGATTTAAGCATCAGACAACTTGCTGCATCAGCTGGTTTAGAATATAGTCAACTCCAAAGAATTGAAAAAGGTAAAGTAAATTTTGCCTTGACGACACTTATAGCTATTGCCCAGGGGCTGGACGTTGACGTTAGTGAATTATTTGAAAAGCTAAAATTTTAAATATTACGATTGGAAATTCATCCAAAGAAATTATCAGACTTTGATTTGGAGGAAGACCAGTTATTAACTCAATTTATTATCAGCAATTGCCATTCAACTCTTTCAAATTGAATTGGCTTATATAAGTTTCTAATTTTTCCTCGCCCGTAAAACGCATTGATTTCCTAAGTACATTATACTCCATGTGTTAATATAGTTACACATAGAAAGAAAATAATTACTGCAACCCTTCTTTCCAGCCTTTTTACTTCATATTTCAAATAGTTTTTTGCCCGCTTTTGCTGCCGTAAAACCTGCTGTGCAGATGTTTCCTTTTGGGGAGCAGGGGCTTTTTTCAAGGAAGCTGATGGACAATTTTTCTAACGGCCCACCACTTCACAACTCACTCTCCGGCATAATGCAGACAGAGGAGCGTTTTATTTTAACAAATCGTATTAAAACTTAGCCCGCTGTTTGCCTTCTATGGTTGTAATTGTTCATCTTAAAAACAATCATTATGAAAAAGATTTTTACCTGGTTTATTGTAGCTGTTATGGCAGCAGTGCTATTTACCAGTTGTACCAAAGAAAGAATATATGCCAATGATAACAACTACTGGTTTTCGCAGGAACGGGGCGATGTGGTGTACAGTAATAATAGTTGCGGTTACTATGTGGTGGAAACCAATTATGGCTATACCATCATCCGCAACCTGGATGGATTAAGAACCTATGATGGCGATGTGATGTATGGTGACTTTGGCGGATACGGCAGCCGTAATTTTTATAATTACACGGCCGATATTGTTACCAGGGGTACGGTGGTGGAGTACGATCTTTCGTACAGCTCGGCCCAAAATGCCATCGATTATTATTGTCCTTACGGCAAATCAACAGGGACCACCATCAGGGAAAGTGCCAATGCAAAAAGTAAGATTCCCAGGACAACAGCTCCCGTAAATCAATAGTGTATTTTTATTCAGCAACGTCTCTTAAGGAGACGTTGTTTTTTTTAATGCTGCCACCTGGTCTTTTACCAGCGGCGATTTTTTTTTTAAGGTGGGTAATCTTTGCTTTAACAGATGAGCAATAAACGGGGCTGCCCGTTTTTTTCCTCCGGTGCCCGGTGGATACATGGCAGTACCTGGCTTTCGGGATGATCGATGGCCAGCCTCCATAAGTTACCTACGCCTAAGCTTACCGGCAGGGCCCCGGGTGTAGCCTGGTAGTGCAGATCAAAAAAATGATCGCTTAAAAATGCTTCAAACCCTTCTTCTGCCCCACCGTATTGTTTTTTTAATGCGGCTCGTATTTCGGGCACCCACACTTTTTGTTGTGCTTGTGCATTGGGCAATATTTGGCTAGGTGCGCCATAATAAGTGCATAAAAAAGTATCGGTGGGTACAGGAGATCTATCTGCATGAAAGGAATACACATCCGTTGGAAAAAACGAGTTGGCATCATCTCTATCGTAGCACCTGATGAGGTTAAGTACCGGGGCGGCACCATGAGCAGTTAACAGCTGCCAATCATTTAAAATAATATCGCGGGCAAGCTGCCCCTGTTCACTCAACTGCAATGCTCCAAGCTCCTCCTGGTTCAATATATTTATATTTTCATCTAGCGGTATCTTATTAACGATCTCGGCAAAATCTCCTTTTAGTGTACGGTCCCAGCAAATGGCATTTACTGCTCCTGTAAAAGGGGTGGCAACAAGGTCTTTAAAATTGGTGACGCTTTTAATTTGATGGCCGGTGGGAGGTAAATTGATTATCATGGGTGATAAAGGTAGATAATGATTTGGGGAAAGGGACGGTGGATAGAGGAATAGTGGGTAGAGGAATAATTGTTACTTACTCCTTATACAACACCACACACCCATACCCTCCAATCTCCATCCCCTTTACCCCATAGCCAACCATAAACCTGTTATTCACCACCATCGATTTAAACCCCTGCACCAATGCAGTTGGTAACAATTGTACTTCCCCTGTTCCATTAAACCACACCTGTATGGTCTTCCACTTATCCCCCACTGCAGCACCATTGATCTCGTACCCGATCACACCCAGAGGTGCTTCCAGGAATCTAAGGTTTTGTTGTATCTCCAAAGTGGTGGCCATTCTAAAAGCCGGGTGGGCTTTACGCATGGCAATTAAGCCCTGCACATAATTATACACTTCTTTGTTGGTGGTTTTTAAATTCCAGTCGATAGCATTAATACTGTCGCCGGCGTTAAAACTGTTTTCGATACCTTTTTTGCTGCGGAGGAATTCGGTGCCGGCGTGGAGGAAACTAATGCCCTGGCTGGTGAGCACCATGCTAAGGGCCAGTTTGTGCATTTGGGTACGCTGGGCAACAGTAGCTTTAGGTGCGCTGATGGCCAGCTTATCCCAAAGGGTATTATTATCGTGGCACTCGGCATAGCTGATGGTGTTGGCTGGCGTGGCGGCGTAGGGCTTTTTGCTATAGTTTACTTTGTTGTATTTTATTTGTGGGTGCTGGGTTGCGGCAACAATGCCAAAGCGGACGCTTTCGGCTTTGTTGGTATCGCCACTGGCAAAACCACGGTCGGCAGCTTCAAACACAGAGCCTTTAATACCATCACGTATATCGTCGCTAAAAACGGCTATGCCTTTTAGCTGGGCGGCGTTTTGCTTAAGGGCACGCAGGCTGTCGGGCAGGGGGCTGGCTCCTGCCGTCCACCCTTCGCCGTAAATTAAAATATTGGGGTTTAGTTTATGCAGGGCTGCACTTATCTGGTTCATGGTTTCAATATCATGCACGCCCATCAGATCGAAACGGAAGCCGTCGATATGGTATTCTCTGGCCCAATACAAAACGGATTCTATCATAAACTTACGCATCATGGGTTGTTCGCTGGCGGTTTCGTTGCCGCAGGCGGTGGCATCGCTTAACTTTCCGTTTTTGTTGTGGCGGTAATAGTAGCCGGGCACCAACTGGTTAAAATTACTTTGTTCGGTAGTGCCGGTATGGTTGTACACCACATCCATTACCAGGGCCAGCCCTTTTTTATGAAAGGCCTGTACCAGTTGCTTGAGTTCTTTTATGCGTACGGCGCCATCGGCAGCATTGCTGGCATAGCTGCCTTCGGGGGTATTGTAGTTTAAGGGATCGTAACCCCAGTTGTATTGTGGCTTACCGGTGTCGCTTTCGTCTACCGAATTATAATCGAAAAACGGCAGCAGGTGAATATGTGTTACCCCGAGTTCTTTTAAATGGTCCAGCCCGGTGCTTTGGCCGGCGGGGTTTTTGGTGCCGGTTTCGGTAAGGCCGGCGTATTTACCTTTGTGGGTGATGCCGCTGCTGGCGGCTATGCTGGCATCACGTATGTGCAGCTCGTATATAATGGCGGCGGTGGCGTGTTGCAATTGCGGGCCTTTGTCTTTGGCCCATCCGGTGGGGTTGGTTTGGTTTAGATCCACCACCATGGCTCTTTTGCCATTGGTGCCTACGGCTTTGGCGTAGGGGTCGGGTACTTCGGCGAGCCATTTGCCATCTTGTTGTACACAAAAGGTATAATAGCTGCCTACGTAATTACCGCTTAGTGTAGCCACCCATGTACCTTGGGTGGCTTTTTTTAAATCGATGGTTTGTGTGGGTGCGCCGCCGAGGGGCTGGCTGTATACTTTTAGTTGTGCGTTGGTTGCTGTGGGAGCCCATATTTTAAAAGTGGATCTGTTGGGGGTATAAGTGAGGCCAAGGTCTTTACCGGTGTAGATGGGGAAATTGTTGATTTGTGCTTTGCTGTGCATGATGGTTACCATTAAGTACAGGAGTAGGAATTTTAATTTCATTGGTGGTAATTGAGGGGCTAAAGTAAAACATATTAAGAGAATTGACCCGCAGAAAACGCAGAGATTCGCAGAAGGGATTTGCCTGCGGCAAACGGAGTGGAACATATGGACATAGAGGGCATAGAGTTTTTGCCGGCAGCAAAAGGGGTGGCCACAGATTACACAGGTTCCACAGATTTTTGTTTGAGCTGAGGTATAAAATAATTTTGCCGGCGGCCTCTGCGACTCTGCGTGCCCATTTCTTCAATATTAAATTGGATTTAACAGCTTTAAAGAAAACGGGGTGAAGTTTTTGTAATACTTTAGTTATGTAACAAACCTCTCCTATGTTTAGGTTATTGATCGTATTTCTTTTTTCAGCATCCTTATTACATGCACAACCTTCGGCACCGGACAAGGCCAGCCATATTGGTAATACCGGCAGCAAAATAAAACCGGCTGATGCGGAGCTTATTTTAGCCCACCATAATTCCATAAGAACAGAAAAGGGTGTGGGTACTTTAACCTGGAGTACTTCGCTGGCGGCTTATGCCCAGCAATGGGCCAATTACCTGGCGGCTAATAATAATTGCGATATCAAACACCGTGAGGTGAGTGGTGAGAATGGCAAGCTGTATGGCGAAAATATTTTCTGGGGCAGCTCGGCACAGGTATATCCTCCTGTACAGGCTTCTTATGATTGGTATAACGAAAAGAAATTTTATAAATACCGCAAGATAAGTGCAGCCAATTATTTTAAAACCGGGCACTATACACAAATGATATGGAAAGATACCCGTGAAATGGGCGTGGGCGTGGCGGTATGCCCCAATGGTAGTGTGATTGTGGTGGCTAATTATTACCCGGCGGGTAATGTTATCGGGCAGTACCCTTACTGATGCATTCAGCAGTTGGTGCAATACATTTACTGAGCGACCTGCTTTTTATTTTTACATGCTGTTAATTAGTTGTGGTGGCTATATAGCGTTTTGTCAGCCATTTTCTAACCGGTTCATCATATAATTTTAAGCAGGCATAGGCGAGTATAATGCTGGACAATAACACCAGTATTGCCACCGGATAGGCTTTACTTAGCGGAATTTTATTGTTAGCCACCCAGGCAGTGTACGTGTATATGAGCGGGTAGTGCGTAATGTATATGGGGTAAGAAATATCACCTAAAAACTTTGCTATCCCCGGCACATATTTCCCTTTTAATGCTCCACTGGAACCGATATACACAATTAACGGAAACAGGAAGATAATACATACTGCATCATAAAGGCCATTAAGCCACAGGTGCTGTGTACCACCAATTCTTGGGATGGCAAGAATAATTATTACCATGATGCTGCAGATGCCAAAGGCGTGTTTAATATTTGCTGGTTTGCTTATTCTTGATAATAAAAGCCCGGCAAAGAAGGGAAACATCATACGGGTAAAACCAATACGTAATTGCTCCGGCTCCAGCGACCAGCCTCCGATAATATCACCATTTTTACCTGCAACGGCAAGGTATACCAGGGCCACACCTGTTATGAAAACCAATACCGAAAGTGCTTTGGTAGAAAATTTTCTTACAAAGACTGCGTATAAAATATTGGCGATATACTCAAAAAAAAGCGACCAGCCGGGACCGTTAAGCGGATGCATTTCCTGCCAACCCCTGATGTCCATTGATAATGGCACCGGTAGCAGGGTACAACCAATGAGCATCACCAGCAGCATTTTTACCACCGGTACCTGGCTAATGCCGGGCCAAAGTGCCCCTGCCTGGAAGTAGAATGCTATTGCACCTACTATCATCCCTATCACCACCATAGGATGGAGCCGGATGAGGCGCCGTTTAAAAAACCCTTTTAAAGTCATTTTGTGCCAGCGATCGTCGTAGGCATAGCCAATTACAAAACCCGAAAGCAAATAAAAGAAATCCACCGCCATATACCCATGGTTGATAACCTGGTCCTGGTTACTGGTGGCATGGGCTTCAAACAGGTGAAAAATCACAACCATAATAGCTGCCACTCCCCGGAGCCCATCGAGAATACGATAATGACTTTTAGAATCCGGGAAGGCTGTAATGCCTGCATTGGATGAACTCATGTTGCTGTTTTTAGAAAAGGAGGGTTAAATATAACAAACAATGTGTTTATACGACACAATGAAGGGGTATTTTTAGCACCATTGACACAGGGGGTTAACTTTGGCCCGTCGGGTACTGTCACCGGCAGTATCTGTATGGAGGCTTCCGTTGATTACTACCTCAAATTGTAATTATAAAAAAACTGCCGCAGGTTACTTGCGGCAGTTTAAATTTCTTGATTTGTGGTATCAGTTTTAATTGGGATATCAGAAAAAAGGCAATTGACTGATATTGAATTTTTACGGTCTTTTTAATTGGATATTGGAAAACACTTTTGGCTTTGGACAGGATTGGATTTGGATTGATATTAAAACCTATCAATCAATTGCAAAGCAAAGATGGCGCAAATAAACCTGTTGCACAATAGCAAAAGCGCCCTTTATCGGGCTGTTGTAATTACGGCAATTTTTAAACAAATACGTAGGTTTACTATTGATAATCAGGTATTACTACGTACTCATCTTATTATTATAAAGCTTATTTTGCACCCGGTTTTTCATAGGATATTGGATTTTAAACGGGGCAGCATTTCTATGCAGCCCTTTTTTATTTTGCTGTAGTAAAAAACCAGATTTGCGTACAGGCGTTATGTTTGTTGGTGGTGAATTTGTATGTGCAGTATTAGAAATAAGTTTGCACTGCAAATTCAAATTGATTGATAAATATCTTCTTAAAGGGATTGATATTATTTTGTTCGTAGAAGATAAGCATTGCTTTTTTATATTCAATTGAACCAATCGTTCTAAAAGAAATTGGACAGTATTGATTATTAATTAAAATAGCATTACTTATAATTCTCGCTGTTCTTTTATTACCATCTGCAAATGGCTGTATGTATGAGATCAAAACAAGTGCTAAAAGAGCTTTTTCAAATACATTGGCGTTATTATTGATGATATTGCACATATCATTTAATGCTTCTTTAATTTGAAATTCATTGTCTAATGGCTTGTAGTTAGTTCCGGAAATACCAACCCTTCTGTTTCTTACATTTTTAGAAATACCCAGTTCTTTAATTAATATGCTGTGTATATCTTCAATATTTGAAACCGATAATGGATTTATATACGTTGGGTTGGCAACAATAAAATCAATGGCTTCTTTATGATTAAGTAGCATTGTTGCTTCGTCTTTTGTTTTGCCTGTAGCTGTTTCTTTATCTTTTAGCAATCGTTCTGTCTCTAACAAAGAATAGGTATTGCCTTCAATTTGTGATGACTTCCAGCTTAAGTCAATAGCTAAGCGCTCCAATTCGTTTTTATACTCGGCTGATGTAAGTTTCGATGAATTATTTGTATATGTGTTTTCTAAATTATTTAATTGTATTAACTCTTCATTTGTAAATAAAGAGATAGTACTTAAAACCTCTTTTATAAGTACCTGGTTAAAATCATTTCGGATTACCCTCTCATCAATTTCTTTTTCAAAATATTGTTCAACATCAATCGGGCTGATTATATCGTAAAGCGGGCTGATTTTATACTTTGTACTTTTTAATTTACCTGTTGTAGTTATCAGGCCTTCCGCAACTAATTTCTGTAGGGCTCTTTTAAGTGTAGCAATACTGATATTCATCCGTAGTCCTTTCAGTATTTCCTGAGAGGAACATTCAGAATTGGTTTTAATGTATTCGACAATTAAATTACCATAAGTATTTTCAGTATTCGCCATTTTTAAATTTTATAGCTCATAAAAATACACTTTATAGCTCAAAAAAACAATATTTTGAGCTATAATTACCCTAGACATGAGCTATAAATTAAGTTGTCTAACCAGTTATTCACGCTGAATTAACAAGTATCCAATCAGGTTTTCATTGTTTAATGTATTTGGGTATTTTTAATAAAGATCTTTGAAGCCTGATATTTTTCCCAACTCAATTATTAAAGTGTATTCGTTTACACATTCTTCTATATCCTCGCCCTGTGGGGCCTCGGAAATTAAAAAACCAGGGTGGTTAAATTTTATGGATAAAAGCATGAGTTAGTGGCAATATTGGTCTGTGGGCAATATTGCAAAAAAACCTGAATCATTAAAAACATGAAAAAAGGGAGCTCTAAAAAGCAACACAAAAGTATCAGGGTCACACCATCAAAGTTCTTATGCAATTTCAAAAATGATGAACATGTATTATTTGATGAAGTAACCATCCGGGTAAAGTATCGTTCAAAAACAACTCAAACCCCGGATAAAAAAAGGTGGTTAAAAATGTTTAACCCTTCTTTTTGGTTACACTTCGTGAAGGAAATTGTAAATGCTATGTTCTAAACCCTGGTTTTTTTATGATCAAAAGTTTGCCTAATTTATACTCCTTCTTAAGGTTACCTGAAAAAATAGTGAGTTGTATAACCAAAAACATTGGTAACTATTATTTACCAAAACTAAAACCTAAGAAAAAATATGGGGATTTTCAAAGAGATAACTGGGGGAATATAAAATACAGGGAATTATTTGTGCCGGATTTTATTTTAAAGTCAAGACAACAGTACATTGCCCGGCTCTTGAATCAAGTTCACCTACCTCATTATATGTATGGCTCAATAGAAGGTAAAAATAATATCCAAAACGCCCAACAACATTTAAATAAAAAATATTTTCTTACCATCGATTTAAAAAACTTTTTCACCAATATTAATCATCACCAGGTATACAAAATGTTTTACTTACTCGGTTTTTCACCCTCTGTCTCAAGAGTATTAACGCAACTAACAACATATCAGGCATCGCTTCCCCAGGGAGCTCCGAGCTCGCCGGTTATTGCAAACCTCATTTTTTTAAATACCGCCGACAAATTATATGCATTGGCGAAGAGTAATAATATCACTTTCACCACCTTTTTAGATGACCTTACTTTTTCTTCCAATTATGACTTTAAGGATATTGTCCCGAAAATTATTTCATTCATTAGCGATGATCGTTTCCAGGTAGCATATGAGAAAATACATTACCGAAAAGATTATTGTGAGATAACCGGATTGTTTGTTAAAGGAGGCGTATTAGAACTACCATATGTTATGCAGAATAAGGTAAGATTAAACTATTGCCTCAGGGCTTATAAAAACCTGGTTCAGCAGTATAATCAATCTGCTAAAGCTTACCCCCTATAAAATAAAAACTGCCTCGCAAAAAGCGAGGCAGTTTTTAGCTCCCCCTGTTGGACTTGAACCAACGACCCTCTGATTAACAGTCAGATGCTCTAACCAACTGAGCTAAGGAGGAATTTCCCTTTTAAGGGACGGCAAAAGTAAGGCATTTTAGCTTTTGTAAAAAAAATAAAAGCAATTATTTCAGCCAACCGAAGAGGTTATTTTCGGGAAAGCCTGCAAAAACGCCCTCATTTCTTATTTCTACAGGAAAAGTTTTTAAAAAATAACCCTCGCCACTGGTGTTGCGGCCGTTTTGTAAACTGAATTTATAGCGGTGCAGGGGGCAAACGATATTTCCAAGGGCATCAATGTAGCCATCAGCCATAAAACCACCGGCATGGGGGCATTTATGGGTGCAGGCAAAAAGCCGATCTTTATGGAGGGCTACGCAGATGGTTTTGTTGTTTACCTCCACCACTGCAAGACCATTGGCAGAAAAATTAATTTCTGCAATAGAGCCGGCTATTTTATGCCAGGAGTATTTTTTGTTGGCGTCCATTATAATTTGCCCGCAGAAATCACAGAATGACGCAGAAAAGAATACTGTATTTATCTGCGATTTCTGCGGGAATATTCTCAATAAAAAAATTCTGCTTTATACGGATAGCGGATGCGGTATACATCTCTAACGGTATTTAATATGGTTTGTCGCAGCGCATCAATATTTGTTTTTTCTATTGCAGATACAAATACACAGTTACCCTTGGTTTCAATTTGCCAACGCTGTTTTAAATCGTTGAGGATCTCTTTTTTTACATCTGCTTCCAGCCACTGATCAAAAGCTTCCGCCTCGTACTTATCCATTTTATTAAATATAGTGATGGTGGGCTTTTCTTCAATTTTTAATTCGGCCAAAGTATGATTTACCACGGCAATCTGTTCTTCGTACTGCGGATGAGAGATGTCTACCACATGCAATAATACATCGGCTTCCCTTACTTCATCTAATGTACTTTTAAAACTTTCCACTAAATGATGCGGCAGTTTCCTGATGAACCCAACGGTATCGCTTAGCAGAAAAGGGGTTTGTTCAAAAACTACTTTACGGGTAGTGGTATCCAGCGTGGCAAATAATTTATTTTCGGCAAATACTTCACTCTTACTCAGCAAATTCATCAATGTAGATTTACCCACGTTGGTATAGCCTACTAATGCCACACGTATAAATTCGCCCCTGTCTTTGCGTTGCGTAAAAGATTGTTTGTCTATTTCGGCCAGCCGCTTACGTAATAAGCCTATTTTATCTTTCACAATACGCCTGTCGGTTTCAATTTCTGTTTCACCGGGGCCTCTTGTTCCCACGCCGCCGCCCTGCCGTTCCAGGTGCTTCCACATACCTTTAAGGCGGGGCAAAATGTATTGGTACTGCGCCAGCTCTACCTGTGTTTTGGCCTGTGCAGTTTTTGCACGGCTGGCAAATATATCCAGTATCAGGTCACTGCGATCGATGGTTTTTACATTGAGCTCTTTTTCGATGTTCTGAATCTGGGAGCCTGTAAGTTCATCATCAAATATTACAATATTGATATTGCCCTTGAGTAATATAAATTGTTTGATCTCTTCCAGTTTTCCTTTACCTACAAATGTTTTACTATCGGGGTGGGGCAGTTTTTGTGTAAAACGTTTTATTGTTGTAACACCTGCTGTCTCGGCAAGAAAAGTGAGTTCATCAAGGTATTCATTAACCATTATCTCGGTTTGCTCTTTATAAACAAGGCCAACGAGTATACAGTTTTCTTCCCTGGCAAATAATTGTTTTTTTTCTATCAATGTTTATAGTTTAACTACAGGTTTTTATAAATGTTATCTGCCTTTCCAGAGGAATCCTTCGGATCGGCAGATGTTGTTTGCCACGGATTACACAGATTTGCACTGATTAAATGCAATGCTTTATATACGTGTATACTGGTGTACTCTGAGCTTATCGAAGTATCCATGACATTAATTTCTGTTCGGGTACAAAAGTAAAGCGTTCCCCCCAACTTGTTGGAGGGAACGCTTTTTATATTTGAATGCTGTGTAATTAGTTTTTTATAGCCATGTTTGCCGAAGCTGTCCATTTTTTCATTTCGGGGCAACTTTTGTATTCGTCATCCACCATTATAAAGTAGGTAGGTATCTTTTTAGTAAACCAGGCATCCAGTGCATCATTCTTTTTTTCTTCCAGTGCCCGGGTAGCAATCCTGTTGTAATCATCTTTCAGGTTTTCACGATGTGGCTCTGTTTTAGATTTTAAGTACACGATACGAACCCCTTTTTTTCCGCTTTCGTCGGTGTATTCCACCGGCTGGGAGTATTGTCCTACTTTCAGGTCTTTCAGCATCACTACCATATCCTTATCCAGCTGGTCGATAGTTAAGAAACCACCGTTAGGACCCTGCTTCATACCTGCAGTAAACTTACTTTCGTCGTCGTTACTATATTTACTAACCGCTTCGCCAAACTGCATGGTACCGGCTATTAGTTTTGATCTTACAGAATCTAGTTTTTCCTGCGTTTCTTTAATCTCAATCTTTGTAACCTGGGGTATTTTAAGGATATGCCTTACTACTGCATCATCTCCGGAACGGCTTACCATTTGCAAAATGTGATAACCAAATTTTGATTTAAAAGGGGTTGATATCTGTCCTTCTTTTAAAGAAAACGCTTTTGATAACCAGGTTGGGTCAAGGTTTTTCTGACTCCGGTTAATTTCATATTGTCCGCATTTATCTTTACTGCCCGGATCTTCGGTGTAATTATTGGCAATAGTACAGAAGTCTTTCTTTTTAGTTTCAATCTGTTCTTTATACTCTTTTAACTGCTCCACGGCATATTCTTCTGCTTCACGACTTGCTTTGGGAAAGATCACTATCTGGCCTACTTCCACTTCAGTTTCGTATAAAGGCAAACTATCAGTGGGTATTTTATTAAAATATTCCTGTACTTCTTTTGGTGTAATGCGGATATCCTGTACTACTTTGTTACGCATTGCCTGAGATAATTTCTGGTCCCTGATACCTTCTTTAAAATCTTCTTTTAACTGGTATACCGATTTGCCGGCTATTCTTTCCAGCTCATCTTTTGAACCAAACTGGCTGATATAGTTACGGATACGGTTGTCGATATCAGTTTCAATTTCTTCTTCAGTAATTGGCAATGAATCTTTTTCGGCCTGTAATACCAATGCTTTAATACCCATAGCTTGTTCTAAAGTAAGGCAGTAGGCATTTGCCGGTACTTCCACACCCTGGCGCTGCATATCAGCAAGGCTGTTGTCGATGTCGCTTTTTAAAACAATCTTATCTCCCACTACGGCAATGATCTTATCGGCAACTACCCGTTTAGCTTGTGATACCGGTGGTTGTGCTATAGCTGAAGTAAACAGCAGTAATGCAGCAATGATAAATGCGTAACTTTTTTTCATGCGTATCAATATATTTTCAAAAATAAGGAGCCTTTTAATGCAGGCTCCTTTTAATAGTTTATTTAACAAATGTTTGGAGAGAGCAGGAAGAAAGCGTCAAGGGGAATAGCCTCAAGGGATAAGCTTTTGGGCCTGAACAACTTCCTTGCGGCAATTACCCTTGTGGCTTGTAGCTTTACAGCGTTCTCTTCACTTCCACTTCTTCAAATGCTTCCACGATATCGCCTACTTTAATGTCGTTGTAGTTTTTAATGGTTAAACCACACTCCATACTGCTGGTTACTTCCTTGGCATCATCTCTGAAGCGTTTTAAACTCTGCAGTTCGCCGGTAAAGATCACGATACCATCACGTACTAAGCGGATGCGGTTGTTACGGGCAATTTTACCATCCAGTACAAAACAGCCGGCAACGGTAGCTTTGTCGAAGCGGTAAGTTTCCCTGATCTCCACATTACCCAGTATTTTCTCTTCCACTGTTGGTTCAAGCATACCTTCCATGGCGCTCTTGATCTCTTCGATGGCGTTGTAAATAATAGAGTAGAGTTTAATCTGGATCGCTTCATTCTCGGCCAAACGGGCAGCCTGTATTGAAGGGCGTACATTAAAACCAATGATAATTGCATCGGATGCGTTAGCCAAAGTAACATCACTTTCGCTGATGGCACCCACGGCTTTATGAATTACACGTACCACAATTTCTTCGGTACTTAATTTTTGTAAACTATCACTTAAGGCTTCTACCGATCCATCCACATCACCTTTAATAATTACGTTCAGCTCTTTAAAGTTACCCAGTGCCAAACGACGTCCGATCTCATCAAGTGTAATATGTTTTTTAGCCCTCATACCCTGTTCTCTTAATATCTGGCCACGTTTGTACGCTGTTTCTCTTGCATCGGCTTCATCTGCAAATACTTTAAAAGTTTCACCCGCCTGTGGTGCGCCGTTCAAGCCCAATATCAATACCGGTGTTGACGGTGGCGCTACATCAATACGCTGGTTACGTTCGTTATACATGGCTTTTACCTTACCAAAGTTTTGACCGGAAACGATCATATCTCCCTGGTGAAGTGTACCGTTTTGTACCAGGATTGTAGCCACATAACCGCGGCCTTTATCCAGTGAAGCTTCAATTACAGTTCCGTTAGCCACTTTTTCAGGGTTGGCTTTCAGTTCCAGTATATCTGTTTCCAGTAATATTTTTTCGAGTAATAAATCAATATTCAAACCTTTTCTTGCACTGATCTCCTGGCTCTGGTATTTACCGCCCCAGCTTTCTACAAGGATATTCATTGTAGACAATTGTTCTTTAATTTTTTCGGGATTAGCGCCGTCTTTATCCACTTTATTAATGGCAAAGATCATGGGTACGTTTGCCGCCTGCGCATGAGAGATGGCTTCCTTGGTTTGAGGCATTACGGCGTCATCTGCTGCTACCACAATAACGGCAATGTCGGTAACTTTTGCACCACGTGCCCTCATAGCGGTAAACGCTTCGTGACCGGGTGTATCTAAGAAAGTAATAGCACGACCATTTGCCAATGTTACTTCGTAAGCACCAATATGCTGGGTAATACCTCCGGCCTCACCGGCAATAACGTTGGTATTCCTGATATAATCCAGTAAAGATGTTTTACCATGATCTACGTGACCCATGATGGTAACGATCGGCGCTCTTGGTTTCAGATCTTCTTCATTATCGTCTTCTTCGTCTACTTCCAGTTCTGCTGCATCATCAACCCCTATAAATTCTACGTCGTATCCAAATTCGCTGGCCACCAGTTCAATAACGTCGGCCTCCAGGCGCTGGTTAATAGATACCATGATGCCCAGGCTCATACATTTACTGATCACATCTGCAAAGCTCACATCCATCAAATTGGCTAATTCACTTACAGAGATAAATTCTGTTACCTGTAGTTTGTTGCTTTCTTCGCCACCACCTACATTTTCAGCTTGTTCGTCTCTTTTTGCTTTACGGTATTTTGCTTTCAGGCTCTTTCCTCTGCCACCTGCACCGGCCAGTTTTGCCTGTGTTTCTCTTAATTTATCCTGAATCTCTTTAGCATCAATTACTTTATCTTCTCTGCGGCCACCTTGTGCACCGCCGGTATTACCACCTCTGTTAAACCTGTTGCCTCCGCCTTGCTGACCACCCTGTCCTTGTCCGGGTCCGCCTTGCGGCCTCCTGTTTTGAGTATTCTGGCCCTGGCCACCGCCATGTTGTGGCCCGCCGTGGCCCTGGCCTTGCGGACGTTGATGTTGACCACCTTGCTGACCGCCGCCTTGCTGTCCTTGCTGGTGCTGACCACCACCTTGCTGTTGACCGCCACCTTTCTTTTCGATAGGGATGCGCTTGCGCTTGCGTTTGTCTTCGCTTTCTCTTTTTGGCCTGGTATCATTATCTACAGGCAATTCAATTTTACCCAGAATTTTTGGTCCGGTTAATTTATCTGCCTGGATGTTTTCAATAACTGGTGGAAGATTTTCTACTGGTGTGGGTTCTACAACCGGCGGAGCAACCACTACTTTGGGTTCTTCTTTCACCGGTTCTGCAGGTTTTTTTGCTTTTTTAGCTTCAACCGGTTTCGGCTCTTCTGCCTTAGGCGCTTCTTCCTCTTTTTTCCTGGTTGATTTTTTAGGCCTGGTAGATGAATCTATTGCATCAAGGTCTATTTTATCCAGCACTTTTGGTGCTTCAAGCTCGGGAGCTTCTATTTTTGTTACTTCAGACCTGGCAGCTACCTCTTCTTTTTTCTCTTTTTCTACCACTACTTCAACTACTACGGGTTCCGGCTCAGGGGCTTTTACAGGTTCAACCGGTTTAGGTTCTTCTGCTTTAGGTTTAGCCGCTTCTTTTTTCTTTATAGAAAGGTCTTCTTCGTCTTTTTTCTTTTTCAGTTCTGCCGATCCTTTTGATAATTCTACCTGTTCTGCCTTTTGTTTTGCCGCTTTATCCTGCTGAAACTCGGATTGCAAAACACGGTACATGGGTTCCGAAAGTTTTGAAGTAGGTTTTAATTCATCACTACTAAATCCTTTGGACACAAGAAAGTCTACAAGGGTAGCCGTTCCTATGTTAAATTCTTTGGCCGCAGCCATCAACCTTGGTGTATTTACTTCTGACATTCGTTTGTTTTATTCTGTGCTTTTTGCTTTTCTAAATTATCAGACAGCGTGGTACTGGTGCTAATTCATTGGCATATCGTTTTGATTTAACCAATATATTATTCTAACAATATCGCTTTGCCTGTTTTTCATTACTCTTTACTGAATTCTTCTTTCAAAATCCTTCTTACTTCTTCAATAGTTTCTTTTTCAAGATCTGTTCTTCTTTCCAGTTCTTCTGCGCTAAGGTCTAAAACTGAACGGCCGGTATCGCAACCTACTTTTTTCAAGGCTTCAATTACCCATGGTTCAATTTCATCTGTAAATTCATCCAGGTCAATATCAAATTCTTCAACCTCACCTTCGTTGTCACGGAACACGTCAATTTCAAAACCGGTTAATTCGCAGGCTAATTTAATATTAACACCTCTACGCCCGATGGCTAAAGAAACCTGGTCTGGTTTAAGATAGACATTGGCATGTTTAGCTTCCATATCCACATCCATGCTGGTAATTTTTGCAGGTGTTAAAGAACGCTGAATTAATAACTGCGTGTTAGCAGTCCAGTTAATCACATCAATATTTTCATTTTTCAATTCTCTTACAATACCATGGATACGGCTACCTTTCATACCTACACAAGCACCTACCGGATCGATCCTGTCATCATAGCTTTCTACTGCTACCTTGGCTCTTTCTCCCGGGTCACGTACAATTTTCTTCACTACAATCAGGCCATCAAATATTTCCGGTACTTCTATTTCCAGTAATTTTTCCAGGAATGAAGGACTTGTTCTTGATATGATGATTACTGCCTGGTTATTTTTTAATTCTACTTTTTTTACAACCCCTCTTACGGTTTCGCCTTTTTTGAAATAATCGCTTGGTATCTGTTCGGATTTAGGTAATAACATTTCATTACCTTCTTCATCTAATAATAATACTTCTTTTTTCCAAACCTGGTATACCTCACCACTAACTATATCACCTACACGGTCTTCGTATTTTTTAACCAGTATGTTTTTCTTAAGGTCGTTGATACGTGCAGCCAGGGTCTGTTTACCGGCTAAGATGGCACGGCGGCCAAACTCTTTCTGTATATCCACTTCTTCATATAACTCTTCACCTACCTGGTAATCAGGTTCAATCTTAATGGCATCTTTATACTCAATTTCAGTAAGGGTATTATACAGATCATCATCGTCAACAATCGTACGGCGACGGAAAATTTCCAGATCACCTTTCTGATCATTTACGATTACGTCAAAACACTCGTCACTACCATACTTTTTTCGAATCAGTGTTTTGAATACATCTTCCATTACTTTCATCAACGTTGGACGATCAATGTTTTCTGCTTCTTTAAACTCCTGAAATGAGTCGATTAAGTTAATACTTGCCATATTCCTCGCCAGCTCACTTTTACTTTCCCAGCTGGTATGGGTTTTTGTTATATAATTAAAATTTAATCAGCACCTTGGTTTGTTTAATATCGTTGAAACTGATAACCGGGTTTACTGTTACAGCTTTTTTTCCTTTGCCTTCAGTATACTCTATTATTATCGTTTCGTCAGTAACCTCTTTTAAAATACCTTCTTTTTTTTCATCGTCGTTGGTGGTTACTTCCACATTTCTGCCGATATTTTTTTTATACTGCCGCAACAATTTCAGCGGCTCATCCACGCCGGGGCTGGATACTTCCAGGGAAAAATCCCCATCGGGATACAAACCCATTTCTTCCATCACTTTATACAATGCCCGGTTTATTTTTATACACTTTTCAATGCCTAACCCACTATCTGCATCTAAGTAGATCTTAAAATTATTGGTAGGTTTTATTTTAATGGATACCAAAAAAATATCATCTACCAGCAATGGTGCAATTAGTTTTTCTACTGTTTGAATCTGTGTTTCCGCTGTCATGGTAAAAGAAGAAGGGAACGATCCTCGTTCCCTTCATTTGCGTCATTGTCCGGTGCAAATATATGCAATAGCTATGTAATTGCCAAACTGTACCTGTAAAAGAGTGTTTCCCACAGCGGCGCCAAGGCCAAAAAGGATTTAATTCATTAATTCTTTCTTTGTGTTTTTTATAGCTTCGTGGGAAATGACCGGAGAAACAGGTTTTTTGCCAGGCATAAATTTTAACAGCCTTGCATTGGTGAGTTTAATAACTTTGTGTTATTATGTTAAAAGCATTATTTGAATTATTTATATTGTACCTGGCGTACAAATTTATTTTTGACTTTATTATTCCTGTTTATCAAACTACTAAACAGGTAAAGCAAAAGGTGAATGAAATGCAGCACAATATGAACGAGCAGGCTAAAAAGCAGCAACAACGGGACCAATATACTTCCACCACCAGCCAGGCATCTGCCAAGCCTAAAAGCGACGACTATATTGAGTTTGAGGAGGTGAAATAACAATTGGCAATACGCAATTGGCGAGATAGCAATCAGCAATAAAAATCACAACGCTACAGTTGCAGGTTTTCCACCCTTTCGTGGGGCAGGAGCAAATGCGTATGTATTCCAACAGATTTGGCTCCTTCAATATTGTTGGGCAGATCGTCTATAAACAGGGTTTCTCCGGCCTTAATTCCTGCATCTTCCAGTACAAATGTATAAGCATCGGCATAAGGCTTGCGAAAACCAATAAGGTGCGAATAGTAGGCTTTGGTAAAATAAGCATCCAGGCTGGGTTTGCCGGTATCTTTTGTAAAAATTGTTTCAAAAGCGGTGAGGTGAATACTGTTGGTATTACTGAACAAATACAACTTGTACTTTGTGGCAATTTGTTCTAAAAATGCCAGGCTTTCCTTTCTGAAATCGAGGAACAGCGCATTCCATGCTGTTTCTATCTGCTCATTAGTAACAGGGTTTTTACTAATAGATTTGATCTTGTCGCAAAAAGCTTCTCCCGTTATTTTACCCATTTCCAGGTTTTCAAATACCGGATCCATTTTTAAAGGGGAATAATTACTTTTAAAATCCTCAAAACCTAATGCTTCAAAAGCACGGATGGTTTTGCTGTAGTCTATATCCAGCAACACATTGCCCAAATCGAAAATGATATTTTTGATATTTGCCATGGTATAAAATAAAAACGCCCCGAAAAATTCCGAGGCGTTTTGTGGGCCCACCAGGGCACGATCCTGGGACCCCCTGATTATGAGTCAGGTGCTCTAACCAACTGAGCTATAGGCCCTTTCTCTATTTCTAAAGAAATTATTTTAAGTTTTACTGTTGGTTGCAGTAAACTGATTTTTTAAGAACTTACTTTCTTTGTC
Organism: Ferruginibacter sp. SUN106; assembly: GCF_050611765.1. Lineage (NCBI taxonomy): Bacteria > Pseudomonadati > Bacteroidota > Chitinophagia > Chitinophagales > Chitinophagaceae > Ferruginibacter > Ferruginibacter sp. SUN106. The sequence goes on along the minus strand of NZ_JBODJC010000005.1, from coordinate 264,471 downwards.
CTAAGCCCCTGATTATGAGTCAGGTGCTCTAACCAACTGAGTCCCGATGTATATCGGGAGCCCTTCTTAATTTAACTTAAGAATATTTTAATTAAATCACTGTTGGTAAAGTGATCTGTTTTATAAGAACTTTTGCAGTTTTAACATCAATAAAACTGGTTTTAAGGCTGCAAATATAATCAAAGCTATTTGATTATGCAGCGCCATTATAAAAATTTAAGCCGTCCAACTCACACCGCCGTCTTTTTCATCTTTTAAATTAATGCCCATGGCACCTAACTGGTTCCTTATTTTATCTGATGTGGCAAAATCTTTTCTCGATTTGGCTTCTTTGCGGATCTCGATGAGCAAATCCATTACGCCGCTTAATGCACCGTTGTTATTTGCTGTCATTGCCTTTAATCCAAAAATATCTTCTAAATAAGTTTTAAAACCTGCCTGCATTTTTAAAAGTGTAGCAGCAGAAATGGCGTCTGCTTTTATCAAACCGTCTTTTATGGAATTGATCACCGGTGCCAGTTCAAACATATTGGCCAATACTTTTGCAGTGCTCAGGTCATCATCCATAAATTCCTCAAATTCAGCTACAAATTTCAACACTTTAGTTTCCAGTTCTGCGTCGCTTGCTTCGCCCTGATTACCTGCAGCTTGCAACTTATTCAGCACTTCGTAGGCTTCCCATAATCTCTTCAGTGCTTTTTCGCTGGCCTCCAATCCGGAGCTGCTAAAATCCAGCGGGCTGCGGTAATGGCTTTGCAGGATGAAAAACCTGATGACCATGGGGTGAAACGCCTGCGTAAGCAATGGATGATTGCCACTGAACAGTTCGGTAAGTTTAATAACGTTGTTATAACTCTTACCCATTTTTTTACCATTGATGGTAATCATGTTGTTGTGCATCCAGTACCTAACGGGGCTGTGATGGTTGCAAATAGTACTTTGTGCAATTTCGCTTTCGTGGTGTGGAAACTGAAGGTCCATACCGCCTCCGTGTATATCAAACTCGGCACCTAAATATTTTGTTGCCATAGCGGAGCACTCAATATGCCAGCCGGGGAAACCCACGCCCCAAGGGCTTGTCCAACGCATGATATGTTCGGGAGCCGCATTTTTCCACAATGCAAAATCTGCCCGGTCTCTTTTTTCTTCCTGGCCGTCCAGCTCCCTGGTGGTTTCTAACAAATCGTCAATTACCCTGCCGCTAAGCTTACCGTAATCATGTGTGGCAGCATATTTTTTTACATCAAAATATACTGAGCCATTTACTTCGTATGCATATCCTTCTTTAATGATCTTTTCAATCATGTTGATCTGCTCTACAATATGGCCGGTAGCCGTTGGTTCGATGCTGGGTTCCACGCAATTGAATTCCTTCATAGCCCAATGGTACAGGTTAGTATATTTCTGTACCAGTTCCATTGGTTCCAGTCTTTCTAAAACTGCTTTTTTAGAAATTTTATCTTCTGCCTCCCTTCCTTCTTCTTCAAAATGCCCGGCATCGGTAATATTACGAACATAGCGCACTTTGTTTCCTTTGTAAGTGAGATAGCGGTACAATACATCAAAAGTGATATAAGGCCTTGCATGGCCCAGGTGGCTTTCGCCGCTTACGGTTGGTCCGCACACATACATGCCCACATGGCCGGGAGTGATAGATTTAAATTCTTCTTTTTGCCGCGTATAGGAGTTGTAAATTTTTAATGCCATTATTTTATTTTTTGTAGCAAGCTTTTATAAAACTTTCAGGCATTATCCCAATAACAATGGTATTTACCTGCACCGTTTATCTTTATTCAGCCCGTTAAAATTAAAGTTTCTATTTTTTATTCATCCCCGTAGTTGATGGGGTACAAAGATATTATACTATGCCCAAGGGCAACAGGAAAAATGATATGGAGAAAATTTATTCATCTGATGAATCAAAAATACAATTATTTTTTTAATTGGATGTCGGCAAAAATGGGGAAATGGTCGCTTAATTTTTTATCGATACGTGTATACTGTTCTACCGAAAAAATATCACTTACAAATATATTGTCGATACGCAGGGTAGGAGATATACCGGTAAAAGTGCGGCCTATGCCGCTTCCCTTTTCGGCAAAAGCATTTTGCAGGCCTTTACCAATGGTAGTGTAGGCATAGCTATTGGGCACATCATTAAAGTCGCCACATACCATTACCGGGTAGGGGCTTTTATTCATCTCTTCTTTAATTCTTTCTGATTGTGTTTTTCTTTTTGAGAAGCCGATCCTGAGTTTATAGATAAGGTTTTTAGATTCCGTCATATCCTGTTGTGATTTTATCTCAGGATTATCAATAAATTTTAAATTACCGGAACTGAATTTTAATGATTGCAGGTGGATATTAAAAACCCTGAAAGTGTCGGCCTCTTTTACAATATCTGTATACTGAAAAATGGAATTATAATCGTACGGATAGTAACTGATGGTTTGTTTATTGATAATGGGATATTTTGAAAAAGTGATGATTCCAAAATGATGATTGCCATCAAAATCAACCTTGCGGTTATAGCTGTAGTTAAAATATTGCATACCCATTTGCTGCATCATTTCGGGAACATAGTTAATAGCATTGGGTACACTATCACTCCCCACCATTTCCTGGAAGCAGGCAATATCAGGCTGGTAATCGTTTACCAGTTGCAGCATTTCTTGTTTTTTTTCGGGATGTGTTTTATGCTCCAGTATATCAAAATGCTCCACATTCCAGCTCATCATACGTATAGCAGCAGCCTGCTTTTGTTGTGTAAATGAAGATGAAAACCGCAAAGGAACAATGTTGGTAATGGGCTTGTAAGCCAGTATAATTGCAGCAAATGAAATTAAAGACCACCCTGGTTTTACAAAAATCCAGAAGATAATAAATACAATTAATAAAAGCAGTAAATAGAAAGTGGCCAGTGTAAGAAAACCCAGCGGCCACCAATATTGAGGATTAAATAAACCGCCGTAACAACCCAATAAAAACAATACCGCCAAAATAATATTGGAGATAATGAAAAATTTTTTTGTTAACCTGCGGAATAGGCTGTTGGGCATTGTATAAAGATAACGTTTAGTGCCCTAAAAAATTTCAAATGAAAAGTTAACTACAGCTCTTCTTCTGCCGCCCTTTTTAAAATGTTCTTTTCTTCGTCGGTAAGAAAATGGTAGCCCCGCTGACTGATCTTATCTAATATTTCGTCGATGCGCTGCTGCGTTACATTTGCAGTTTTGCTATAAGGCTGCCTGTTGCCAGTATTGTAAAATACTTTTTCTCTCAACGCATTTTCGCCATTTTTTTTATCCGGAGTTGAGAGGTTAGTGATCCACTCATAAAAATTGATCATCCATGCACTCAGATCTTTTCCTTTTCTTAATAAAACAACAAATAAAAAGCCCATTAAACCGCTACCTAAAATAGCAAAACTATTAGCGCTCTCTAAAGAAAAAGCCATAATAAGGTTTATCAGAATAAATAAACCTGTTAAAACCCAAACCGGAATTCCCTTACCAAGGTGCCTGAATAAGCGATAGTTGGGTGATAATGTTGTTACAGCAACTGCCAGTGCAGCCGTACCTGTTTGCGAGCCCGTAAGATACCAGGTAGGGATATGCACCCTGAATGCTGGTATGGTATACATTGCGGTGATATAAAAGATCGCTCCCAGTATACTGCCATAGATGTAGATAGGAAAAATAAGCCTGTTACCCGACAGATCCTGCAGTATATAACCAAAAGCCCATAACCAAAGCATACTGCTGAGCATAGTGAGCATTAATGGAAAAGTATCCACAATTCCGCCCTGCGAAAACATAAAAGTAAAAAGTGTCCATGGTGCTTTACTTAATTCAGCCAGGCTTGCCGGTAATGCAAACCAGTGTATGGCATCAAAAGCCAGTACCTCCATATTGCCGCCTTCGTGTGTTGATAAATAGAAAACCCTGGTGAGGAGTATTAAAAAAAACACAATAATATTTATTGCCGCCAAAGCAAATAATGCATTGCCTGGTTGCCCGAGCGTAAATGAAAACCTGCTGCGGCTTGATAATTTTTTATATTCCTGGTAGCGGTCCGACTCTCCCATGATATTTTTCTGTCTTTTTCGTCAGGTTAAATTTACTAACAATTATACCAAAAGATTGTTAAGAGTTAGTAGAACGTTTTTTTATTTGTTTTATTCCAGATAATGACCAAAATAAAGCCCATTACTAAACCTCCAAGGTGTGCATAATGCGCTACATTATCAGCACCGCCGGGATGAAACCCGCCAAAGAGATCTATTGCTGCATAAATTGCCACCATGTATTTTGCTTTTATAGGGAAGGGAACCGGGATAATAAAAAACTCTGTATTTGGAAACAAATAACCAAAGCCTGCTAACAAACCCATTATTGCTCCGGATGCCCCTACAGCTATTCCATCTGATAAAAACAGTTGTGTAACGCCGGCTGCCAATCCACAGATCAAATAGAAGATCAAAAATTTTTTGGGCCCCCAAACCCTTTCCAGCGCAGTACCAAACATCCATAAAGCGTACATATTGAAAAGAATATGAGAGAAAACCACACCACCGGCAATATCATACGAAGAATGGGCAAACATATAAGTAACCAACTGGTAAGGTTTAAATTCTCCGGTATTAAAAGAAAACAACGCAATTTTTTCAGTAAGCCAAAATGGATGCTCTGTTGATTTGTCAAGTGCTAACTGGGCAAGCCAAACTAAAATATTAATAATTAATAAATTCAACACCACTGGTGGTATACGCTGAATACTGTTGCCCGAATTATTATAAGCCATTATGTAAAGTTAATTGTAAAAAAATTATTTTAATTGCAGCAATGCCACGCATTCAATATGGTGCGTATGTGGAAACATATCTACCGGTTGAATTTTTTCTACCGTATATTTTTCGCTCAGCAACGCAATATCCCGGGCCTGGGTAGCAGTATTACAGCTTACATAAACAATTTTAGGAGCCGCAATCTCTAAAAGTTTGCTTACTAATTTATCATGCATCCCGGCCCGTGGCGGATCGGTAATGATCACATCCGGTTTGCCATGCGTTGCAAAAAAATCATCGTTGCAGATCTTAATAACATCACCGGCAAAAAATTCGGCGTGGGTAATATTGTTTAATGCCGCATTTTCTTTGGCGTCTTCAATAGCCTCTTCAATTACTTCTACCCCGATAATTTTTTTGGCCAGTTTACTTACAAAAATGCCGATGCTTCCTGTGCCGCAATACAGATCGTACACTACTTCATTACCGGTTAAGCCTGCAAAATCTCTTGTAACGGTATATAATTTTTCTGCCTGTTTGGTATTGGTTTGAAAAAATGATTTGGGTGAAATTTTAAAGGTGAAATCTTCCAGCTTTTCCAATGCAAACCCTTTTCCAAAATATACCTGCGGTGTAAGGTCGTAAATGCTATCGTTCCATTTTGGATTGATAGTGTACAACAAAGTGGTTATTGATGGTACCTGCTGCAACAAGTGGTCCAGCAAATTTTTCCTTGCTGTTTCATCTTCATAATTCAATACCATGTTCACCATTAACTCTCCTGTGGTGCAGTTGCGGATAACGATATTGCGTAGCCAGCCGGTATGCTGCCTGATATCGTAAAAAGAATACCCGTTTTGCAAAGCAAATGCCCTGGTGGTATTGCGGATGGTATTATTCACGTCATCCATCAGGTAGCATTCGTTGATATCAATTATTTTATCAAACAAGCGGGGAACGTGAAAGCCGAGAGCGCCTGCCCCCCAGCCCGCTGAAGGGGGAGCTAGAGATTCTGCGGTTGGTAAAATGCTTTCGTCTCCGGTGCTTTCTTCCGCCTCAATTATATTTTGTTCATCCATTTCACCCGGCAGCAGGTATCTTTTATTGCTGAAGGTAAATTCCAGTTTATTGCGATAGTGTTTATCATCATCTGCTCCGATAATGGGCAGCATTTCTGGCAGCGTCACTTTTCCTATGCGCCTTAAGTTCTGCTCTACTTCCTGTTGTTTATACTGCAGTTGCTTTGCATAAGGCAGCATTTGCCATTTGCAACCACCGCAAACGCCAAAGTGCTGGCAAAACGGTTCTACCCTTTCTTTTGAGTATTCTTTTATTTGCTGTACCCTGCCCTCGGCCCAGTCCTTTTTGTTTTTGGTAAGGAATACATCGGCCACATCGCCGGGCACGGCACCGGAAATAAAGATCACTTTGCCGTCCAGTTTTGCCAATGCCTTTCCCTCTGCTGCATAATCGGTAACTAAAACGTTTTCGAGTATGATTTTCTTTTTTTGTTTTTTCACGGCAGCAAAAATACCTTATTAATCGTCATTATTGGTTTGTTAACGATTTGTAATTGTTAAAACTGCCTGCCGGGGCGTATGACAGATTAATCAACGATTTTAAATACATTTGCTATCCTTAAAATAAGTATGAAAAAATATATCCTTTTCCTTTTTGCAATTGTTGCCGGAGGCCGTGCTATGGCCCAGGGCTATCAGATTACTTTGCAGGCACCGCAATTTAAAAGTGGCATTGTTTACCTTACCTATTATATGGGGCCCAATTTAAATGTTGCCGATTCTGCCGCCATGACTAATACCGGTACAGCCATATTTAAGGGCAACAAAAAATTACCGGGAGGTATTTATGTAATTGTATTACCTGGTAAACGCCTGAGAACTGATTTTTTAATTGATAAGGAACAAAGGATCAATGTAAAGACAGATACTACCGATCTTCTTAACAAAACTATTGTAACCGGCTCTAAAGAGAATGTGTTGTATGTACAATACCAGAAATATGTAGCTAAAAAGGGTAAACAACTGGAAGATGAAAGAAAGGCCTACATCTCCTCCACCAATAAACTGGATTCTTTACAGCACGAGGTAACTTATAACTTATACAATGGCGAATTAAATACTTACAGGGAAGGCATCGTTAAAAATCAGCCCGGTTCTATGATGGCCGTTTTATTAAAAGCTATGAAAGAACCTGCAGTACCGATCTTAATGCCACAAACAAGAGAAGACAGTCTGAAAAATTATAATTTTTACAAAAGCCACTACTGGGATGGTGTAACTTTTATGGATGAAAGGATAATACGCACACCATTCTTTTTAAAAAGACTGGAGCGTTACTACCAGGAAGTTGTACCGCAATCCTCTGACAGTATTATCAAAGATGTAGATTATAAATTGTTGCTTGCAAGAAGCAATCCCGAGATGTTTAAATTTTTATTGAACTGGGTAACGGATGAATATATTAATCCTAAATACATGGGCCAGGATGCGGTATTTGTTCACCTGTTTGAAAAATACCATAGCCAGGGCGTAAGTAACTGGCTTAACGAAAAACAAATGGAATCGATCAGCCGGAGAGCTTATATGCTGATGGCGAATTTAATAGGTGAAAAAGCTGCTAACCTGGAAATGATCGATAGCAGTGGTAAACCTTCCCCGCTTTACGATGTAAATGCAGAGTATACCGTAATTTGTTTCTGGGACCCTAACTGTGGCCATTGTAAAGAAGAAGTGCCCCGTTTAGATTCTATTTATCATGCCAGCTGGAAAAATCATAATGTAAAAATTTATGGGGTGCTTACTCCGGATGATAAAGAAAATGCAAAGCCGGAATGGGAAAAATTTATCACCGAACATAAACTGGGTGAGTGGACACATGTATATAAAACCAAGGCTATGGAAGATGCGGATTATGCTGCACAAAAACCCAGCTTCAGGCAGTTATATGATATTAACCTTACACCAACTTTATATTTATTAGACAAAGACAAACATATCATTGGTAAAAAGCTTACCATATTTCAGCTAAACGATCTGCTTGAAGTAAAATGGAAAACCAAACCTTAAAATAGTAACTACTGATGAAAAGAATTCTATTGCTCTCGGCCTTTGCGTTCAATGCTTCTTTGTTGTTTTCCCAAACTCTTTTTACTTATGGTGGTACTGCTGTAACCAAAGAGGAGTTTTTACGTGCCTACAACAAAAATAAAAGCGCCTCCGATGATAAAGAAAAAGCACTGAGAGAGTATCTTGATCTTTATTCTAAGTTTAAATTAAAGGTAAAAGCCGCCCAGGATATGCAGCTGGATACATTGCAACAACTAACCAGCGACCTGCAAAACTTCCGCACCCAGATTGATGAAACCTACCTGAATAACGATGATGCTTTAAACGGATTGATAGAAGAAGCTTTCCTGCGTTCGCAAAAAGACCTGCATGTAATTCATTTTTTTGCTGCACTGCCTGAAAAATCGGCTGTTGAAGATTCTTTAAAAGTGGTTAAGGCAATGCAGGAAGTATATACAGGTTTGCAGGGTGGAAAAAAAGAATATGAAAAACTGGCAGCAGACGTCTCTTCAAAATATGTAACTGTAAATGTAAAAGCCGGGGATATTGGTTATATCACTGCTTTTTCTGTTCCTTATGAGTATGAAAATATTATTTATGCTTTAAAAAACGGAGAAGCAAGCAAAGCTTACCGCTCAAAAAATGGTTTACATATTTTTAAAATTGTTGATGAAAGAAAGGGGGTGGGCAGATGGAGAATTGCACAAATAATGGTGGCCACGCCTCCGGGTGGTGATGCTGCAGCAAATACCAGGATAGCCCAGCAAAAAGCTGATTCTGTATATTTAAGAATAAAAGCCGGTGAAGATTTTGGAGAACTGGCCAAGCAATATAGCGATGATAAACTTACTTACATGTCGGGTGGTTTAATGCCGGAATTTACAGTAGGAAAATATGAAATGCCTTTTGAGCAGGAAGTATTTAAGCTGGCAAAAGACGGCGAAGTATCAAGACCATTCCCTACCCAATATGGGTTTCACATTGTAAAAAGAATAAGTGTTCAGCCTGTGCAAACTAATAAAAGCGATGCTGCCTATATGTATGAAATAAAGCAAAAGGTATTGCAGGACAGCAGGGTGAATTCGGCTAAAGAGCTATTCACCAAATCTGTTGTAAAGCTGGTAGGATATAAAAAAAATATTGCAGTAAAAGATGCTGATCTGTTTCGTTATGCGGATAGTGTAGTGGCTAATCCTGCATTAAATGGTGCCAGGGAATTTCCAATAAGCAGTAAAGTAATTTATAGTTCTGCCAAAGGCAATATCAAAGGAAGCGATTGGTTGAGTTTTATAAGAGAGTATAAAACCAACCCCGAAATTTATAAAGGTGAAAGCAATACTGCATTACTTGACAAATTTATTACTTTAAAATCAGTGGAGTATTATAAAAATAACCTGGAAGAATATAATCCTGAATTCCGTTACCAGATGGAAGAATTTAAAGAAGGCAATTTATTGTTTGAAGTAATGGAAAGAAAAGTATGGAGCAGTGCTGCCAACGATACCACAGGTTTACAAAACTATTACAATGCACATAAAAATAAATACCAGTGGGGCGCAAGCGCAGATATAATAATTTTTAGTTGTAATAATAAAAAAGTTGCGGATGCAACACTTGACGCATTAAAACAAGGCAGGTACTGGAAAAAAATTGCAGAAGAAAGTAATAATACTTTGCAGGCAGATTCGGGCCGGTATGAATTAGTGCAGATTGCTTTAGCTGATGGGGTGAAAGCCACAGCCGGAATGGTAACTCCTGTGAATGTTAATCCCTCTGATGGTACTGCCGGCTTTATTAAAATTTTAAAACTGCACCCGGCCAATGAGCAACGCTCATTTGAAGAAGCCAGGGGACTAGTAATTAACGACTATCAAAGTATACTGGAAGAAAAGTGGATGGAGGAATTAAAAAGCAAATACCCGGTTAAGGTAGATGAGGCTGTTTTTCAGTCCTTATTGAAATAATGACAATTCTATTACAGAAAAAAAGCCTGCCATAACAATCTAATGGCAGGCTTTTTGCGTCTATAGTGCTTTATCAATGTTTTTAATTTAATCTAAACTTAAGAAAATGAAGAAAGTACTTACCGGAATGGCAGTGTTGTTTATTTGTGCCAACGCCAATGCACAGTTGTTTTACGCACAGGGTGGATTGAACCTTGCCAACATTACCAAAACAAATGACGGGCACACAGAAAAAAATAATATGCTGGCCAGTTTTAATGCCGGCTTTATGGGCAGGTTTGGTTTATCTAAAACCGTAGATCTTGAAAGTGGTTTATTATTAACGGGGCATGGTTCAAAAGCCGAAACTTATTTTAACGGTGGTAATGATTATGTAAAATCTACTTTTAATCCATTGTATGTTGAGCTGCCGTTAAATCTTGTAGTAACTGTGCCACTCGAAAAAACTTCGGGCATATTTTTTAATGCAGGGCCGTATATTGCTGTTGGTGTTGGTGGTAAATCCAAAACCGATTCTAAATTTGGCCCCTTAACCGCATCATCAAGTACGTCTATTAAATTCAGTAATGATGATCCGTTTACTTCTCAGCAGGATGATGCAGCTTATGATAAACTAAAACGTTTTGATTATGGGCTTAATGTTGGTGGTGGTTTTAAACTGGAACATTTATTACTGAAAGTGAATTATGGTTTTGGCCTTGCTAAAATAAATTCTACTGAAAGCAATAATACAGCTAATGATAAAAATAAATACCGCACGTTAAGTTTTTCCGTAGGTATTCCCTTGGGTAAATAAATAGTTGACGACGGTATTCAAAAAGAAAGAGGCCTTTAAAAAAGGCCTCTTTCTTTTATGTTTATGCTTTTTATTATACCAGTTCTTTTACTACATCAGCAATAATATTAGGCCGGCCCAACGTGTAATAATGCAAAACCGGCACGCCGAATTTTTTTAATTCTTTTGATTGCTGCAATAACCATTCGGTGCCTACCTTTTCAACATCTGCATCTGTTTTGCATTTCAGTATTTCGTTGCTTAATGCTGTTGGCAGGTCTATATGAAAAACTTTAGGCAACATTGTGAGTTGCTTAATGCTGTAAATTGGCTTTAAACCCGGGATAATGGGAACAGTAATACCAATATCACGACAGGCTTTTACAAAAGCATAATATTTTTCATTGTCAAAAAACATTTGTGTAACAATATAGTCTGCACCCATGTCTACTTTATGTTTCAGGTACTGCAGATCACTATCCATATTAGGTGCTTCAAAATGCTTTTCGGGATACCCGGCAACGCCAATACAAAATTTGGTGTTGGAAGAATTTTTAAGATCTTCTTCCAGGTAAATACCTGCATTTAAATTTACTACCTGTTTTAAAAGATCGCTGGCATATTTGTGGCCTCCATGTTCAGGTTCAAAAGTGCTTTCGTTTTTAGCAGCGTCTCCTCTTAATACCAACACATTATCAATACCAAGGTAATGCAGATTGATCAGTGCGTCTTCGGTTTCATTAATATTAAAACCGCCGCAAATTAAATGGGGTACTGTATCTACACTATATTTATTCATAATGGCCGCACAAATACTTTCGGTGCCGGGGCGCTTACGTACTACTACTTTTTGAAAACTGCCATCCGCATTTTTTTTAAAAACATGTTCGCTGCGGTGATAAGTAACATTTATAAAGGATGGTTTAAATTCCATCAGGGGGTCTAAATGCTTATACAAAGATTGTATGCCTTTACCTTTTAAAGGGGGGAGAATTTCAAACGATATTAAGGTACCTTTTGCTCCGTTAATGTGGTCTATTACTTTCATTCGTTTCAATTAATGTGCAAACATAAGTAAGCTGGCAACATTATCAAAACACTATTAGTAAAAGAAAGTTGCAAAGAATACAGGTTAGTATTCAATTTTATCAAGAAATAATGTACTAAACCGATAATAAACCCAACCACCGCCAATGCCGGGTTTTGATATAAAATATTGTTTTCTTACGATCCATGCATATTCATTGTACCATATCTGATCAACATTGTAGGTGAGTTTAAACCCTTCATAATAATTTGCCGGTATATCTCCAATGCCTGTTGGCAATGTATCTTTTACAAGTTTTACAGTAAAATCTTCTGCAGATCCATTGTTGAAAGTGTTATAGGTATCATTTACTGCTGCCGGGTCTTTACAAAGCAAATAAGATTTATTGTTAGTGTATTGATATAATCCACCTGGCTTTTCGTTCAATAAAAAAACAGTGGTATCTGTTGCCACATCAACTATATTAAGCCATTTTTCTCCTCCTAAAACATCCTCACTTTTGGCTTTTAAAGTTAGTATAACAGAAGTATGTATACCTCCTCCGGCACCCGGAGTATTGTAAGTGTAATAATGGTAGGTCCATACCGTGCCTAGTTTAGGTTTTTGCTTAACAGGTATTACACTGCCGCCACCATCTATAAGGCCATTTATTTCCTTTTGGCATGAGGCGCATAAAAAACCCATCAGCAGTGATATTAATATAGTTCTTATCCTGTTGGAGGGTTTAAATAGTGTCATGTATAAATATTTTGCGGGAGATAATCTGAGATGCCTGTAGGTAAATTTACGTCAGCGAGTCCGTAAAACAAAACCCATATTGTTTAAATAATCATTCGTTTAAGAGAATGTAAAACATTTTTTATAGTTCAAAACACAGTAGTGGGAGGTAAAAGTTAAGAAACACAGGGGTAATAAACTGTTAAGAATAGCAATTAAAAAAATGTAATTACATGAATCGCTTATTTTTGCAGCAAATAATTTTTTTTGAGCCTAACTATACAAACAAAAAACCTGGTAAAAATTTACGGCAGCCGTACTGTGGTAAATAATGTTTCCTTTAATGTAAAACAAGGAGAGATCGTTGGTTTGCTGGGGCCAAATGGTGCTGGTAAAACCACTTCGTTTTACCAGGTGGTAGGTTTGGTAAAACCCGATGAAGGCGAAGTATTTTTAAACGATATCAATATTACCAAACTGCCCATGTACAAAAGGGCGCAAATGGGTATTGGCTATTTACCTCAGGAAGCTAGTGTGTTCAGAAAATTAAGTGTGGAAGATAATATCAGTGCCGTATTGGAAATGACCAAACTTAGCAAAGCCGAACAAAAAGAAAAATTAGAAAGTTTGCTGGATGAATTCCGTTTGCAGCGGGTGCGTAAAAATAATGGTGATACTTTAAGTGGTGGTGAAAGGCGACGAACAGAAATCGCACGTGCCTTAGCGGTGGACCCTAAATTTATTTTACTGGATGAGCCATTTGCCGGTGTGGATCCTATTGCGGTGGAAGATATACAAGCCATTATTGCCAAACTGAAATTTAAAAATATTGGTATCCTTATTACCGATCATAATGTAACTGAAACATTGTCCATTTGCGACAGGGCTTATCTTTTAATTGATGGCAAAATATTTACGCAGGGAACAGCTGAAGAGCTTGCTGCCAATGAGCAGGTAAGGGTGAGGTACCTTGGCAGAAATTTTGAATTGAAGAGAAAGGACTATCTGCATGATGAAGCTGCAAATTCGCAACATGATATTTCATCTTCAAGGTTAGCTTCGCTTTTAGCTTATGCTACTGAAAAAATAGATTATTTCAGGCAAAGCATGCAGTTATTCAGCCAAAGTAAAACTGATTATTTATTATTTAACGATCTTAAAGATTTTGGTTCTTCATTTGAAGAAACCTCCCTTGCACTGAAACGCTTTGCTGCTGATAATAGTTTAAAAAATCTGTCCATATTAGCTGGAAAAATAGAAGATAAAAAAATTCCTGAGAAAGTAAAGCTTTCAACTATGGATATTGTTGCCGGCAATTTGTTGCCCGCTATTCTAACTTCCTTTTTGGGCAACGTATCCGAACTGGCCGATATATTTGATGACACAAAAGTATTACTTACTAAAAGCAAGAATATTGTGGAGAACCCTGCATTGGATGATTTAATATCACCTGAATAATAAAGTCGTTTTTGATTTGCTTTTTGTATTTTGCTTTTGAATGAAACTTCTCTCCCCCATAATTTCAAGGCTTGCCCGTAACCGTTTTTGGCGTATCCAAAACTGGAGCAATCACCCGGTAGCTGCTCAGAGACAGGTATTACAAGACCTGGTAACTGCAGGGCAATACACCGAGTTTGGCAGAAAGTATCATTTTGCAAAACTGTTTACCCTTAAAGAGTTTAAAAAAAATATACCTATACAGGAATATGATGATGTAAAACCCTTCATCAACCGCATGATGGCAGGAGAGGATAATCTTGTATGGAATACACCTGTTAAATGGTTTGCAAAATCTTCGGGCACCACCAGTGATAAAAGCAAATTTATCCCGGTAAGTGATGAAAGCCTTGCCGATAATCATTTTAAAGCCAGCAAAGATGTGCTCACCAATTATTACAATAATTTTCCCAGCAGCGACCTGCTTACGGGTAAAAGCCTGGTGATCGGCGGTTCTCATCAACTGAGTAAAGTGAATGAAGAAATTCAGATTGGTGACCTTAGTGCGGTACTGATGCAAAACTCCCCTTTCTGGGGCCAATGGATTCGTACACCGGAATTAAGTGTTGCGCTGTTAGATGAATGGGAAAATAAAATTGAACAACTGGCACAAATAACCGCCGAAGAAAATGTAACCTCACTGGCGGGCGTGCCTACCTGGACTTTAATTTTATTGAAACGCATTCTGCAAATAAAAAATAAACAAACCATTAAAGAAGTATGGCCCAACCTGGAGCTGTACATTAATGGCGGCGTTTCTTTTGTACCTTATAAAGAACAGTTTGATAAGATCATTGGTAAAAAAATAAATTACCTGGAAATATATAATGCCAGCGAAGGCTTTATTGCAGGGCAGGTAAAGCCTGATGATGATGGTTTATTATTATTTACAGAGCATGGTATTTTTTATGAGTTTATGCCCGTAGAGGAATACGGAAAAGAAAAACCTGTTACAGTAGGTTTAAAAGATGTGGAGCTTAATAAAAATTATGCATTGGTCATTAGTACCACCGGCGGTTTGTGGCGTTATTTAATTGGCGACACGGTTATTTTTACTTCTATCAATCCTTATAAAATAAAAGTAAGTGGCAGGCTGAAACATTATATGAATGCTTTTGGCGAAGAAGTAATTGTAGATAATACGGATAAAGCTATTGCCATTGCCTGCGAAAAAACCAATGCACAGGTAAGTGATTATACTGCTGCACCGGTTTATTTCAGCGATAATAATAATGGCGCTCACGAATGGCTGATAGAATTTGAAAAAGCACCCGATAACATTACTGCATTTACTTACGAACTGGATAATGCACTAAAAGATATCAACAGCGATTACGAAGCCAAACGGCATAAAGATATTGCCCTGCGACTACCCGTTGTACATATATTGCCTAAAGGAAGTTTTACCGAATGGCTGAAGAGCAAAGGAAAATTAGGCGGGCAGCATAAAGTGCCGAGGTTGAGTAATGAGCGAATAATATTAGAAGAAATTCTTGCAATAAAACACAAGCTTGCTTGAGAGAAAATAAATTCTTCGTGAGTGCTTTGTCAATACTACTGAATAGAATTACTTTTGCTCACTATAAAAACAAATACAACACATGAAACTTCTCGAAGGAAAAACAGCCATTGTAACCGGTGCTGCACGTGGCATTGGCGAAGCGATTGCATTAAAATTTGCAGAACATGGCGCTAATGTAGCGTTCACTTATGTAAGTGACAGCAGCGCTGAAAAAGCAAAAGTGTTAGAAGAAAAATTAGTGGCGTTGGGTGTTAAAGCTAAATCTTACCAAAGCAATGCCAGCGATTTTGCAGCCTGCGAAAGTTTTGTAGCAGATGTATTAAAAGAATTTGGTGCGGTTGATATTTGTGTAAATAATGCTGGTATCAGTAAAGATAATTTGCTGCTACGCATGAGCCCTGAGCAATTTGAAGAAGTAATAAAAGTAAACCTGAACAGCGTATTTTATATGACCAAGCAGGTAATAAAGCCGATGATGAAAGCAAGAAGTGGCTCTATCATCAACATGAGCAGTATTATTGGCGAAATGGGTAATGCCGGTCAAAGCAGTTATGCCGCCAGCAAAGCAGGTGTAATTGGTTTTACAAAAAGTGTGGCTAAGGAACTGGGCAGCCGCAATATCCGTTGCAATGCTATTGCCCCGGGTTTTGTAGAAACCGACATGACAAGTTATTTAAAAGACGGTGAAGGTGCTGAAAAATATAAAGCCGGTATTCCTTTAGGGAGGTTTGCCAGTGCCGAAGATATTGCCAATGTAACTTTATTTTTAGCCAGTAACCTAAGCAGTTATGTTACCGGGCAAACAATAAGTGCCTGCGGCGGACTGAATATTTAATTACAACGATAGATAAGTTGCTAATACAGCACCATTATTGCGCTGCATAATGGTGCTGTTGTTTATACGCCTGCCTTGTTGCAATGTTTGGTTAAAGTAACCGCCTTCTACCGTAATATTTTTATTGAACTTAAACCCTGCTAATAAAAAAATGCGGTTTTGATCGAAGATATTCACACCCACATTTTTACCTGCGCCAATAAATATTTCATCTGCAGCAACCGCATAAAACTGTTGTTGATTTTTTGCCCATAAAGGCAATTGCATGCGGCATTGATAACGAAAGCGGTTTAAATAAGTCCAGCCTTCAATATCCCTATCGGTATCTGCTTTTACCCTTCCCAGCCAGCGCTGTTCAATTCTAAAACGATTGGTAATGCTTAGTTTATTAATCACTTGTTTTATTACTGCCTGTTCAAATATCCGGTGTTCAGGAAAAGTGCCATTTGCTGCAAGCGGATAGTCGCCGTAAGGAAATGTTTCGGCCTCGGCATATCCTAAGGCTACGCTTACATTAGTATTTAGTTTATATTGAAAAGCTGTTCTAAATAAACCTTGTTGCCAGTTTTTTAATCCGTCGGTACGCCGCCATTGATATTCTACCAACCAGTCCATTTTTTTATTAATGGCTTTGCTTACAAATAATTGTGCCCAATTCGTATTGTTGTTATCGCTTACCCGGTCGTTTTGTGCCGCACAATAATTTGAAACAAACAGTAACGCAATAAAAATTTGTTTTTTCATATTCAGACGAACGAAATGCTTTTAATTTTATGCATTTCTATTTATACATTTCAAATCTGTAAATAGGGTCAATATCTTCTCCACCGTTATGTATTACTGAAAGGTCTTTTACCAAACCGTTATGTACGCCATATACCCAACCATGTAAATGCAATTCTCTTTCTGCCCATGCTTCCTGCACTATGGTTGTTTTAGCCAGATTTCTTACCTGTTCAATTACATTCAGCTCTGTTAGCTTATCTTCTTTTTCTGCCTGATCTGTTATAGCATCAAGCAAAGCCTGGTTAGTATGGATGATGTCTTTTATATTGCGCAGCCAATTATCTACAAAACCATGATAAGTATTGGTCATCGCTGCTTTTACGCCACCGCAGCCATAATGGCCGCAAACAATAATATGCCTTACATTCAAAAACTTTACAGCATATTCCAATACACTCAATAAATTACTATCGGTATGCACCACCAGGTTTGCAATATTGCGGTGCACAAATATTTCACCACTTTGTGTGTTGGTAATTTCGTTAGCCGGCACACGGCTATCGCTGCAACCTATCCACAGGTAATCGGGCTTTTGGCCTACCGATAGCTTATTAAAAAAATCCGGGTCTTGCAAAAGCATGGTTTTTGCAAACAGCTTATTTCCTTCTAATAATTTCTGGTATGAGTCCTTCATGGTAAAAATGATTTTGTTAGTGCAAAGATTGCACATTCAACTCATTTTCTATCCTATATTGTTCTTTAAATCCTTCCAACTTACAATTTATATTTTTAAGCGGTGCTTTAATATCCCTGAATTCTTTGATCAATTCCAGTACATCAAAATCAATATAATCTGTAGCTGAAGCATCAATCGTAATAGCAGAGTTTGCCGGAATATTATCCAACGTTTGCCTGATGGCCGCTTTGTTTAAAAAGGAAACCTCTTCCGATAATTTGATTTTTATAGAGTCCCCGTCATGGTGTTTATCCTTGTGAAAAAAGTAAGAATTCTTAAGATTGCCATGCAAAATAGCGCCGAATGCAGCAATGATTCCTGCAACTACACCTATCAAAAGCCCTTCGCCTTTAACCGCAGGTATCAAGCCAAATAAATCGATACAGATGATAGTAAGCACCGTTACAAAAAATGGAATGTACTGGTACTTACCTGTTTTTATAACCTGTGCGAATACCGATAATTTACACAGTTTATAACCCGTTAACAATAATATTGCCGCCAATGCTGCTCTTGGAATAAGGTTGATTAAAGTAGGCAATGCGATTACACTTAACAACAATAAAAAGCCATGAAAAATTGTAGATGCTTTTGATTTTGCACCAGCATGCAAGTTGGCACTGCTACGCACAATTACACTGGTAATAGGCAAGCCGCCAACTAACCCGGCAACAGTATTGCCAATGCCTTGAGCCAGCAATTCTCTATTGGTATTTGTTACCCTGCGTTCGGGATCGAGGTTATCAACAGCCTCAATACTTAGTAAGGTTTCTAAGGATGCAATGATTGCTATCATAATACCGCTGATAATTACTTTGCTGTTTAAAAAACCATTGAAATCCGGCAAGGTAAAAAAGCTAAAGAATTCTGAGGCACTATTAGCCGCTTTTATTTGCACCAGGTGATTGCCTGATAAAGTAAGTGCCGGGCTTGCAGCCTTAAAGATTTCATTAATTAATATTGCTACAATAACCGCCACCAATGCACCAGGAATAAACTTCACTCTTTTTTTAATAAATGGTTTATCCCATACTATCATAATTATTATAGAGAGGATGCAGATAAAGAGTGCCCCCAGATCAATATGATGCAGGGGCCTTAAAAATTGATGCCAGGGTTCATCTCCCAGGGAAAACATTTCAGACAGTTCGCCTTTTACTTCGGTATCATAACCTGCGGCATGCGGTATTTGCTTGGCAATAATTAAAATACCAATGCTGGTAAGCATGCCTTTAATTACGCTGGACGGAAAATAATTGGCTATGCCGCCGAGGCGGGCAAGGCTCATTAATATTTGTAAAATACCAGCTATTAATACGGCGCATAAAAAAAGATCAAATGCGCCAATATTAGCAATAGAAGCAAATACCAATGCTGCCAAACCTGCAGCAGGGCCGCTTACACTAAGTTTTGAACTACTTAGTGAACCAATTACCACACCACCGATAATACCGGATATTAAACCACTAAAAAACGGTGCGCCGGATGCTAATGATATACCTAAACACAGCGGTAATGCCACTAAAAAAACCACCAGGCCCGATGGCAGGTCTGTCTTTAAATTCTTAAAATTAAAACTCATCGTTATTTTGGATTTTAAATATTAACTAATTCCTTTTCCTCTTTTTTCTTTTTGGTTAGATTTTTGAAAAAATCCACTTCACCTGATTTTACATCATAAACGCCGCCAACAATTCCTATTTCTCCCTTTTCAAACAGGTCTCTTACGATGTCGCTATTAGTTAATATTTCTTCCAGGCTATTTTCTACATTGGTATAGGCTACTTTGTCGCTAAATAAATAATCGGCGCCATCACTAAGCAGGGCTTTGCTTATTGATGGTTGTATCTTTTTTAAAAGTCCGGTAATGTTACCATCTGTTACTCCTTTTTCTGCGCTTTTAATAGCGCCGCATTGCGTATGGCCTAATACCATTAATAATTTAGAGCCCACGTATTTTACAGCATACTCCACACTTGCCAGGATATCGTTGTTGACAATATTACCAGCCACCCTTATACTAAACAAATCGCCAAGGCCCTGGTCAAAAATTAATTCTACTGAAGTGCGGCTATCCATGCAACTCAATATTACAGCAACAGGATATTGCCCTTCAATTTGTTCATTGATCAATGCAAGATGGTCGTGATCGGTGTTAAGATTATTGACAAATCTTTTATTGCCTTCTAATAATATTTGATATACTTTGTAAGGAGTAAGGTCTTGTAAATACTCTTTTGAATGTTTTCTCATTTTAAAATAATTTATAGGTTTTCCGAATGCAAAACGCACCGGAATAAAATAATCACACGCTATAGCAAGCAAGCTTAGCTTTTACTTAAAAAAATTATAACTTATAAATTAGGCACGGTTTGGGGGAGGAACGAGAAGTTCGCCGTGAAAAGCAATGTAGGTATCGGCATTTTCGCACTTATGGTAAGTGGAAATTATTGTGAAATAGTGCTGCTCTTGAATTTCATGATGGTGCAGGTATTCTTCAGAAAAAGAACTACCACTTGGTGCTTTTTCTTCTGTAGTAGAATTATTGGGAGAAGATTCCTCTTCATTGGTATCAGCAGATTGAGATTGATTTTTTTCAATCTTATCTTTTTTAGCCACAGTACCAGGAACAGTAACAAACGCTGTACTTATAGTAAGCCAAAACAAGGTCAATATCATAAATATTGCCGAGCAATTTTGGAAAAAGCTATATGTTTTTTTGTTTGTATTCATGTAAATGAGGTTGCAAAATACCTCATTTGAAGTTTTTAGCCAAATGATTAATGTGCTAAAAGCAATAAATTAACTTTTAGATAATAAAATTTTACACAATGCTTACAAACTAAATATTTTTATTTAGACTTAAATTTTGCGATGGCCGTTTTGGAAAACGTACTTAATACTAACCGTCCACTAACAGCTGCCCTTTCTTTTAATAATTCATCCCAGTGCTCAGTACCTTTCCAGAATATTTTTTTCATTTCGGCCATTGCCTGCGGCGATGAATGAGATAAAGTGTTGGCTAAGCGCTGAATGGATTCATCCATATTCTCTATATTTTCGTGCACTTCAGCAAACATACCTTTACGTTTTGCCCAATCGGCATTACGCCACATGGTAGCATCAATAGCCAATGCGCTAAACGCTGCTGATCCTATTTTTCTTTCTACTGCTGGCCCTACTACAAATGGCCCGATACCAATAGCCAGTTCACTCAATTTTAATTCTGCTTTATCTGTTGCAATAGCATAGTCAACCGAAGCAGCAAGACCAACGCCACCGCCTACACATTTTCCTTGTATACGGCCAATGATAAACTTGGGGCATTTACGCATGGCATTAATTACACTGGCAAAACCGCTGAAAAATTTTAATCCCTCTGCTTCATTTTTAATATCAATCAATTCATCAAAGCTGGCGCCGCTGCAAAAGGTTTTATCGCCGGCACTTTTTAAAATAATTATTTTGGTATCATCATGTGTTCCTGCAAAATGAATTTCTTTGGCCAGTTCTTCTAAAATTTTACCAGGTAAAGAATTGCTTTGCGGATGAAAAAATTCTATCGTGTTAATGCCGTGCTCAATATGGCTTTTTACATATGCTTCTGTCATAACAATATTTTTATAAAAGTTACTGATTTTTCTTTTTCACCATTGTTAAAATTGTAGCCACTCCGGTTATTTCATTGGTTTCATCTAAAAATTCCACCAGCCATTTTACAATACCTTTATCAATATCATCGCCACGTTTAAAATCTTCCGGTTTTTCAATTACTCTTTTATCGTTGGGTAATTTTTCTTTACAGGTAAAGCGGATGTATACTTCGGCCCCTGGATAAACCGGTTTTGTAAAACGTAATTCATCAATACCATAATTCAATAATACCGGGTTAATTTCATAACTATCTACAAACAAACCTGCAGCAATGCTCATTATAAAATAACCATGCGCCACTTGTTGTTCAAACATCGTGCCTGTAAAATCGGTGGTTTTAATATGGGCATAAAAATGATCGCCACTCAGGTCGGCAAATTTATCAATGTCTTCGCTGGTGATGGTTCTTTTATCGGTAATGATCTGGTCGCCAATTTCCAGTTCTTCAAAATATTTTTTAAACGGATGTTTGCCGGGGTCTTTTCCTTGGGCATTAGGTTGGTAAACATTTGTAATGGCGGTAATGGTTGTTGGCGAACCTTGTATTGCTGTTCGTTGCAGGTAATGTTTTACACCACGAATACCGCCCATTTCTTCGCCACCGCCAGCACGGCCGGGGCCACCATGCACCAATAACGGTAAGGGGGAGCCGTGGCCCGTACTTTCTTTAGCACATTCATTATTCAATACCAGGATTCTGCCGTGATGAGATGCTGCACCTACTACATATTGTTGTGCTGTTTTATAATTGGCAGTAACAATAGTAGATACCAGGCTTCCTTTACCGAGTTTACTTAAAGCAATAGCATCATCAATATTTTTATACGGCATGATGGTGCTAACCGGGCCAAAGGCTTCAATATTATGTGGCTCAGATGAGCTGTGCGGCGTATTATTCATTAATAAAACAGGAGAAAGAAAAGCGCCTTTGCTTGCATCGGCATCTATCACTTCCACACTATCCAAACTGCCATACACAATTTGTGAAGAAGCTAATAATTTTTGTACTTGTTCTTTCACTTCTTTGCGTTGTGTTTCTCCTGCAAGACTTCCCATTCTTACTTTTTCATTCAAAGGATTACCGATAGTGGTTTGTGAAAGCGATGCACCAATTGTTGTCCACATGGCTTCCATTTTATTTTCAGGTACAAATATTCTTCTTATACCGGTACATCTTTGCCCGGCTTTCAAAGTCATTTCACGTCTTACTTCTTTTACAAAAATATCCCACTCGGCTGTTCCCGGTACTGCATCTTCTCCTAATACAATACAATTCAAGCTATCTGCTTCCATTGTAAACGGCGTATTCTCTCTTAAAATATTAGGATTAGATTTCAGCATTAAGCCTGTTGCTGCGCTGCCAGTAAATGTTACCACATCCTGCGATGTTACATGATCTAACAAATCACCTGCACTGCCGCAGATCAGTTGCAAACTTCCTTCGGGTAAAATTTTTGAAGCAATAATTTCTTTCACCACCGCTTCGGTTAAATAACTGGTAACAGTTGCAGGTTTTACAATGCAGGGCATTCCTGCCAACAAGTTCACCGCAATTTTTTCCAGCATACCCCATACCGGAAAATTAAACGCATTGATATGTATGGCTACGCCTTCTTTTGGTGTAAGAATATGCGTACCCATAAAAGTATTATGCTTACTTAAATTATGGCTTTCGCCATCAATACAAAACACTTCATCAGGAAATTTTCTTCTCAGTGATGCATTGGCAAATAAGTTTCCGATCCCGCCTTCAATATCTACCCAGCTATCGGCTTTTGTTGCGCCTGTTTGATAACTTATGGCATAAAATTTATCCAGGTGATTTCTTAAATGCATAGCAAGCGCTTTCAACATATTGCCTCTTGCATGAAAAGTCATTTTGCGTAGTGCAGGATTGCCAACGGTTCTGGCATACTCAGCAATGGATTTAAAATCCAATCCTTTAGTACTTGCTGCACCAATTACATCTGCAGTAACGGCGTTGTATAAAAGTTGCCCGTCGCCATCGCCTGTTATCCAGTTGCCTGTGATATAGTTACCTAGTTTGTTCATGTAGAAATAATCGTTGTTTCAATACAAATTTACTATTTTAACAAGCAATGATTATTACTTAAAAATGAATTTAGTAAATTTGATCAATTAAATTATTTGATATGAGTATTGCAGAAATGAAGAAGCATGTTCACGAAAAAGTGGACGCTATGGAAGAAAATGAATTAAAATTGATTGCTGATTATATTGAATTAATTAACAAAGAGTCCACTGTCAGGATTTCTGTCATTTCTCATGCAATGGAAATAATAAAAGAAAGAAGTAGCGTATTAGATAAATTAGCCCAATAGCATGATTAGTAAAGAAGAAGTCTTAATTATTCACAATGAAGTTGTTTCAACCCATGGAGGAGCAAATGGAATTCGAGAAATAAGTGGATTGGAATCAGCTATTTCCCGTCCATTTCAATTATTTGAAGGAGTAGAGTTATACACTTCCGTTTTTGAAAAAGCTGCTGCAATTGACGAAAGCATTATTATGAACCATCCTTTTATAGACGGGAATAAAAGGACGGGATATGTATTAATGGAAACTATTTTAAGAATAGAGGGATTAAAAATTAATGCTTCTGATGAATTTTTATACTCTTTTATTATACAAATAACAACTGGCGAAATTCGATTTGAGCAAATCGTTGAATGGCTGAAACAAAACACCAGCTCTCTTTAATTTTCTGCACCCATCAATCCAAACTGCTTTGCATGATGTACCACATGTTTATAATGCAGTAAAACCCATTCTTCAAAATTAAGTTCGCCAAATACAGGGTGTAAAGTGGTTTTATAATCGTCGCCTTTAAAATATTCCACAAATTCATCAATACTTTGTTGCAGTGCGTTAATGGCTTCTTCTATTGTATTGGTTCTTACGGGCAAAGGATCTTCTCCAATTACAGAAGTAGGCGCTTTTGTATTTTCCCTGAACTCTTTATCGCTTAATAAAAAAGCTTTCAGTTTGGGTAAATGTTCCGATGGAGATACTAAAGGAAAATGCAGTTTATTGGAAGACACTTTAAAAAAACCAGTTACATGCTCTATCATTTGCTGTGCATTCATCTTGCCCCATTTACCCTGACTACTGGCAGATAAATTATGCAGCAGCAAAGGAAACTGACGTTGTATAAAATCCAGTTTTGTTGTATCCATATAGCTTCTTTAGTAGCACAATGTAAATAAAAAAAGCATTCCGCCAATTGGCGGAATGCTTTGTAATAATGATTTTATTGCCGTTATATTCTTTGGTCTATTTCTGCACTCAATGATTTAAAAATATCATCCACTGATCCTTCTCCTTTTACCATCACCACTTTATCGAAATTGTAGTAGTAATCTGCCACTACTGCCGTTTTGTTGCGGTATTCAATAATTCTTGCCCTTATCACATTTTCGTTTGTATCATCGCTACGGCCGCTGGTTTCACCACGTTTCATTAATCTTTTAACCAGTTCTTCTTCGCTTACATTTAAAGCCAGCATTACAGCTATTGAAGTTTTTTTAAGTTCCAGTAATTTATCCAGTGCTTCTGCCTGCGCAGGCGTACGGGGAAAGCCGTCAAATAAAAAGCCTTTAGCATTTGGGTTGGCATCCAGGGCAGAGCTTATCATACCTATCACCACTTCATCCGGAACCAGCTGGCCCTTATCCATAATTTTTTTTGCTTCCACACCTAATGGTGTCTGGCTGGCAATTTCGCTGCGTAACAGATCGCCGGTGCTCAGGTGTTTTAATCCGTACTTTGCAATTAGTTTTTCGCTTTGCGTTCCCTTGCCGCTGCCGGGTGGCCCAAACAGTATTAAATTAAACATATTTACTTGCTTGCCTTATGATGTAAGCAAATATAATATACGAACTTTAAATATCCTTTAACAATTGAAAGAAACTGTTGAAAATCTTTAAGTATGCCTGTTACGTATATTTAAAACCTTTTATAAACAGGTTTGTTATTAAGTATGAAGATTATAATTTCCTTATCATTAGTAATGGTAGTTTTGTTAGCTGCCTGCAATACTAATTCAGATAAAAAAAGTAAAATAAACAGTATGGATACTTCGCAAAAACAAAACCCCGTGTTCTCCACTACCGACACGGGTAAAGTAGAAATCGGCAACGATGAGTGGAAAAAGATCTTACCTAAAGACGTATATGAAATTGCCAGGGAAAAAGGGACCGAAAGGGCTTTTACCGGAAAATATTACGAACATAAAGAAATAGGCACTTACCATTGTGCCGCTTGCGGCAACCCGCTTTTTCGCAGTAATGGCAAGTTTGAAAGCAGCTGCGGCTGGCCCAGTTTTTTTGAGCCCATCAGTAAAGGCAGCATTATTTATGCTCCTGATAATACTTATGGTATGAAGAGGACTGAAGTAATGTGCGGCAGGTGTAAAAGCCATTTAGGCCATGTATTTGAAGATGGTCCGCCACCAACAGGCTTACGCTATTGCATCAATTCAGTAATTCTTGATTTTGAAAAGAAAGAAGACGATAAGTAATAACCGACTTATAAAAAATACAAAACCCGGTGTTAAACCGGGTTTTGTATTTAATTCAGTTGTTTTAAAACGCAATAGAAAAACGGGTGATTATTTTATACCTAATTTCTTTTTAACCTTGTCTGTAATATCGTCTCCCGGAGGATAAACAATCATCTGATCTTTATAAGCCACATGGGTGTAGCCATTTTCTTTAGCCACATCCTGTACCGCCTTAATTAATTTTTCCCGAATAGGCTTTACCAGTTTTTCTCTTTCTGCATCAATGGCGCTGTTATTCTGTTGTTCTTTGCCCGATAATGAACTGATACGGTTTTGAAAATCTGTTTTCTTGATATTCTTTAAAGAAAGCGTCATGTTTACAGAATCGATGTAGAACTTTTCTATATCGGCACTTAATTCTTTTTGCATATAAGCATAATTATCTGCCAGTTCCTTTTGAAATACCATCAGCAAACTGTCCGCTTTTTTAGCTTCGGGCATCATACCAAATATATCTTCCACACTTACTACTGCTACTTTTGATTGAGCTATACTTATTTTGCTGGAGCAAACACATAATAATATACATACTGCAGTTATACTTTTTTTCATAAGCGTTGTTTTATTTACAGGAATTTATAAATAATAAAGCTACAAATTCCCTCAATAATTTTTCATTTGTACAAACGATCAATTCTTTTTTAACAATATTTTTCTCTGGCTGAAATTATAGGCCGCATCAATAAATTCAAGCATCTTTCCAAAATCTTCTTTTTTTACTTTAGTTTGCTTGTATATTTTTTTGATGTTTAATTTAAGCACTGTACCCTCAATGGTTGCTTTGGTAATAAAAGCACCGGTTTCATTTTCCACACTCTGGTTTAAACCGGCCAAACCCTTTACAGTAAATCCTGCAGGAATGGTATAATTGATATCCCATGTAAGTGTGTGCGGATAGCGAACATCAATATCATACTTTCTTATTCTGTCTTCGGGCTTTACCTGGTATTGACCACCCATCAGCAGCGGTACATTTACTAAATAGTTTTTACCCGCTTTCCTGGTAAGATCGCCCAGTACAAATTTTTCAGTGTATTTTAATTCCTGTTTATTAAATGTTCTGCCATCGGTTACCAATGTAAAATTATCATAGCTCACCACATTGCTGTATTCATTCTGCAACTGCCGCTTCATGTACTCCGGTTTGCGTTTTTTAAATTCTTCTTTTTTTGCAAATATTAACCGGTCAATCTCTTCTCTTTTTTTATCAGATAACTGATCAAGATCATTATCGCCATAGTAAGCCAGGTAGTCTACATCGTACACATTGGTATAAGCCAGTGCTGCTCCTTCATTATCATGTTTGGAAATACCTTTAAAAGATGATGTAGTGGTGATATTTGTTTTTTCAAGGTTA
The DNA here is from genome assembly GCF_050611765.1 of Ferruginibacter sp. SUN106. Lineage (NCBI taxonomy): Bacteria > Pseudomonadati > Bacteroidota > Chitinophagia > Chitinophagales > Chitinophagaceae > Ferruginibacter > Ferruginibacter sp. SUN106. The sequence continues at coordinate 237,186 of NZ_JBODJC010000005.1, read as the reverse complement.
GCATCCATCGTGGCTTCAATAACAGTATTGTTATAATTTTCTTCAGGCGTGGTAAGCGGCAAAGTAACAGCAGTGGCCGTTGGATTTTTTCCTAAAGTAATTACATATGCTTCGTTACCTAAATAGTCATCTTTAAAATCAAATGGGTTAGAGTTAGCAGAGAAGTTAAATACATATTTATTTTTAACCCTTACCAACCATTGCAATTCGGTACCAAAAATTACGTTATCCATGCCTGTGGTACTGTTATCTGTAGTAATGATCAATTCGGCAGGCAAGCCTTTCTTTTTTAGTTTTTCCAGCATTACATAAGCAAAAAACTGGCTACCCAGGCGTCTTCCATATAAGCCGTTAGTGTGTCGTAACACATAATATACTCTCTTGATAAAATCTTCATCTCCTGCATCGTAAGCTTCGTACTTACGTAAGTAATATTCTGTCTGGCTTAACAAACCTGTTGTATATGCTGCTAAGATATTATCCTGTGTCAGTTTTTTTCCTGCACCGGCATCCATCTTATCATAAATACCATTTACTTTTTTTGCCAGTTCATCGGGTGTGATAGATTTTTTTAATTCGCCCCTGTCACTAATAAACAAATCGGTAGCATCATTATTTTTAGAATAGATGATTTGAAATTTGGTCATTGGCAAAGCCAGGTATTCATTTACCCAGCGGGTATCTTTTATTTTTTCCCTGTCATTATCCTGCCATGTAAATACTTTATAACCACCTGCACTGCTTTCTTTAAACTCCGGCGCTCCGTTAATAGATTTACTGTTTACATAACTTCTTTCATCAGTATTAATTTCAAATTTCTGGCTTACTACCGGGTAACCTCTATGGCATAAATAGTATACCGGGTCAAACTCCAGCGAATTCATTTTGGCCACATCATTGTCATTAAAAACAGTGCTGGCATAATCAATAATATCACCGGGTTCTAAATTAGATACGGCCAGTTTAAAATAAATATTTTCACTTTTGGTTTTGTTTTTAATGGTGCTTTGCTTTTCAAAATACGGTGTAAACGTACCAGGTACATCATCATTATCTTCTACCAGTACTGCAGTTAATAAAGAAACGGTATCTACTGTGCCGTCTGCTTTTATAATATGTAATGCAAAACCATCGTTTTCGTGTCCCCTTCTGAAATAAAATTCAGAATAACTGTTTACACCATCTTTATCCAGCAATTTAATTTTGCGGTGTGTGGTTTCATATACGTTCAGTTTATCGGCACCGGAACCTTTATCAAAAACAAATTTTACTTTTTGTGCAATGATAACACCAGAGAAACCTTTCCATTTTTCAGGTACCTGGTTGCTGCTGAAATCTGCATCAGCTTCTTTCCATACAGCGTCCATATTAGATTGCAGCCTGTTGGCAAAATCTTCTTTTATCGTTTGTGCAAATGCGGCTGTATTGATGAACACAGCAAGCATTAAAAATTTTATATTGAGGAGTTGTTTTTTCATTACTGGTGTTTTATGGGTGTGGTTTTGGCTGGAGTTGTTTTTACCGGTGTTTTTGCAGGAGCTGTTTTTACGGGAGCCGCTTTTACCGGTGCTGCAGGTACTTCTTTTGGTGCAATATAGTTAGGATCTTTTTCCACCATTACTATATTGTTATTGAAGTCTTTTAATTTTTTCAGGAAATCTTTCCAGTTGGTAAAGTCGTCTTTTTTAATAGTGCCGGTTTTTATAGCCAGAGATTTTTTCAAAATAATTTTATCTCCCTGTTGGGTGTAGCTGCCGCTAAAACCATAATCATTTGCCTGTTGTGTAAAGGCTTCGGGCAAGTCTTTAATTTTGTAGCCCGGTACACTTAATTCAATTTCATCTTCGGCTGTATAAATACGATCAAACTCATAAGGGTTAACTCTTTTTTCATCTGGCGTAAAGCCGGTTAATTTTCTTGGAAAAAAATCTATCCCTGCGTACACTTCTTTATCTTCCCTGATAATATTGTTGCTCAGGTCAATATCACCTTCTATCACCACCGGAATTTCACGGTTGGAGAGATCAGATGTTTTTACATTGCTTACATTTAAATTATCATTTCCAAATTCAAGTATTCTTTGCAGCACTTCTTTCTTACGGTCGGTAGGCAGTTCCTGGAAATATTGGTGAAAGCCTGTTCTCTCTTCTCCTGAAAAAGTAACTTTTAAATGGCCTTTTAAAATATTGTCATTTAAAGTAAAAGACGCCTGCGTTAAAATTTTATTTTGATTAATATCTGCAACAGGTACTTTTATTATCTGGTGTTCGGCACCTTTGCCTACCATGGCTTCTTTACCTTGTATGCGGTAAGCATATTCACCAATGGGAACATAGTTTTCGGTAGCATCTAAAAAATAAGTTTTACCAGCAATAAACACAGTAGAGATACAATGATTATCCACACACAAAGACGGGATAGCATACGTATAAGGTAAATGTTTGGTGCCTATCCATGTCATGTGTGCATCAAGGCCCGCAAGTTTCAGCATTTCGGTAACTAAATTAGCCATGCCTTTACAATCGCCATATTTATTTTTAAACACATCCTGCACCGTTTGTGGTACAAAACCGGCATAACCATCTTCAAATGCTATGTAACGGATATTATCCTGTACCCAATAAAAAATTGCTCTTGCTTTATCAAGGTCGTTACTTTTTCCTCTTACCAGTTCATCTACTTTTGGTTTTAAGGTAGCCGTTTTATTATCTGCTTTTGAGTAGAGGTATTGATACCATTTATACAGATCACCGGCATTTTCAAATCCTTTTTGTTGTGCACCATCTGCAGTAAATGATTTTACCAGCACAATAATATGCGGATAAGTATAACCGATAGGCAGTGCATTGTCTTCGCTGGCAAATGGCGGCAGGTCTTTCATTTTAAAAGTGTACACGGTTTTCTTACCTTCTGTTTCAGTAGATTTGGTAACCGTGTTGCCTGCAAAATTCATTTCTCTGAAATCGAGTTGTATATCGGAGGGTACTTTAAAACGGATTATTTTTTCGCTGGTAGCATATTGGCTGTGAAACATTACCCGGGTTAAATATTTAGCATCCTTAATTTCTTTTTCTACTTCCACCATAGCGCCCATGCCCATTTTAGGAATGATGATATTGAAATATTTTACACGGCTGTCATCATAAAAAATATCACCGGATGTTGCTGATTTATCAATCGGTTTATTTTTAGCCGTATAGTTTACAAATGAATTACCCGATTTGTAATACTGCTTTATTTTGGTGATGGCTGAAAATTTATTGTAAAATTCGCCGTACTGCACCATCGTAGCTTCACGTAAAGAAATGAATTGTACCCGCTGGTTCATTAGTGCCATTACCACGGGACCGTTACCATCGCCTTTACCAACAGTAAAGTCGTATTCTTCAATGTCAGAAACCACAGCTGACCTTTCATCGGGGTATTTTCTTTTTAAGCGATAGGCAGTAGCCTCATCATCATCGCTTACCTGGGCTTTTATTGGTGGGGTTAAAAATAAAAAGGCCGTGAGTAGTAACAGGAAAATTTTTTGCATACAGATTTTTTAGGGAATTATAGTATTATGAAAATAAGCAATTAATAGATGCCGCATCACAAAAATTACATAGAATTTCCGCCTGTATAATTATTTTGTATTAGCTGCGTTTTTTTTGCACCTTCATGTACCTAAACTACAATTCATGAATAAATCTAACGTGCTGTACGGCCTGATATTGCCTTTGTTATTAACTACCACAGCTGTAGCACAAAAAGTAAACCCCGATCAGTTTAAGAACATGAAAGCCCGTAGTATCGGGCCCGCAGGTATGAGCGGCCGTGTAACTTCGATAGATGCTTTATACAGTAATCCTAATATCATTTACCTGGGTACTGCAAGTGGCGGTGTTTGGAAAACAGAAAACAGCGGGGCTAAATGGGAACCCATTTTTGATGAACAACCCATTTTAAATATTGGTGCTGTTGCTGTACAACAATCTAACCCTTCTATATTGTGGGTGGGTACCGGCGAAGGTAATCCCCGTAACTCTATCAATATCGGTGGTGGCATTTTCAAAAGTTTAGATGGTGGTAAAAACTGGAAAGCAATGGGCCTGGAAAAAACCAAAAACATTCACCGTATTATTATTGATCCTGTTAATCCCAATACCATTTACGTTGCGGCCATTGGCAATCCTTATGCGGAGCATCCTGAACGTGGCGTTTATAAAACTACTGATGGCGGTGATACCTGGAATTTAATTTTACACACCAATGACAGCAGTGGTTGTGCCGATTTAATTATTGACCCATCCAACCCCAATAAATTAATTGCTGCCATGTGGCAACACCGCCGTACACCTTATAGCTTTACCAGTGGCGGCGCAGGTAGTGGTTTATACATTACTTATGATGCCGGTAAAAACTGGAAAAAATTGGGTAAAGAAGAAGGACTGCCCGAAGGTAATTATGGCCGCATTGGTTTAACCATTTGCAACAGCGAACCCAAACGCATTTATGCCATGGTGGAAGCTACTAAAAACGGTTTGTATAAAACTGATGATGGTGGTTTTAAATGGGAGCTGGTAAACAGCAATAAAAGCGATGTTACCAACAGGGCTTTTTATTTCCAGGATATTCGTGTGGATCCAAAAAATGAAAATCGTTTATACAATATCACTCAAACCATTACGGTAAGTGAAGATGGTGGTAAAAGTTTCCGGACGGTTATTCCCTATGCCGGCATTCATCCCGATCATCATGCTTTCTGGATAAATCCCAACGATCCTAATTTTATTATTGATGGTAATGACGGTGGTATTGGCATCAGCAGGGATAAGGGAAAGAACTGGATCTTCAGCGAACAGATCCCTGTAGGGCAATTTTATCATATTAATACCGACAATAAAATTCCTTATAACGTAATGGGTGGTATGCAGGATAATGGCAGCTGGCGTGGGCCCGCCTACACCTGGACCAATAGCGGTATCAGAAATTTTTACTGGAATAATGTTGGTGGCGGCGATGGTTTTGATGCATCACCCGATCCTGACAATAACGATTGGGTATATGCTATGAGCCAGGAAGGTGAATTACAAAAAACCAATGTGGTAACCGGTGAAGATATGTACCTGAAGCCGCCTACACCCGATGCAAAAACTTATTTACGCTTTAACTGGAATGCTGCTTTTGCACAAGACCCCATTGATTCAAAAACCATTTATTTCGGTAGCCAGTTTTTACACAAAAGCAGCAACAAAGGTTTAACATGGGAAATTATTTCACCTGATCTTACTACTGATAATAAAGTGCAGCAAAACCAGGAAAATAATGGCGGCCTTTCTGTAGATATTACCGGCGCAGAAAATTATAATACTATTCTTTGTATTGAACCCTCTGCTAAAGACAATAAAATAATATGGATAGGCACCGATGATGGCAATGTGCAATTGTCGAAAGATGGCGGTAAAACCTGGACCAATTTCAGAGGTAAAATTCCGGGTATGCCTGTAGGTGCGTGGGTACCGCAGATAAGGGCCAGCCGCTATAATGCAGGCGAGGCATTTGTAGTGTGCAATGATTACCGCAGGGGAGATTTTAAGCCTTATATTTTCCGCACCAAAAACTTTGGGCAAACATGGGAAAGAATGCTTGACGAAAACAAAGTGAAAGGTTATGCATTGTGTATGATCCAGGATCCAACAGAACCCAATTTAATTTTTGCTGGTACAGAACAGGGCCTTTGGATAAGTTTTGATAATGGCGCCAGTTTTCAGCAATGGAAAAACGGGTATCCTTCTGTTTCTACTTACGACCTGGCCATACAGGAAAGAGAAGCGGATCTTTGTATTGCTACTTTTGGCAGGGCATTATATATTATTGATGATATCAGGGCTTTAAGAAAAGTGGCTGCCAATACTGGTGCTGCATTTATAAAAACTCTTACCGTGTTTGAAGCACCTGCATCTTACCAAGCTAATTATAAATCGGCACCAGGTTATGAGTGGAGTACCTGGGGTTTGTATGAAGGGCAAAACAGGAACCGTGGTGCTGCTTATTCTTTTTTTGTAAAAACACCGGCGAAAGCTGATTCATCAAAGAAGATAAAAATTGATTCTGCCACAGTAAAAATTTATACCGGTGCTAATGAATTAATAAGAACAATAAGAATGAAAGTAGATACAGGCTTTAACAGAAACTATTGGAATTACGAAACCAGGGGCATTCGTCAACCGGGCTCAGCAAAACCTAAAAGCGATTTGCCCGAACCTGTTAATTTTTCGATGAGTGTTTATCCCGGTACTTATAAATTAGTAATGACGATGGGTGCAACAAGTGATTCTACTATGCTGGTGGTAAATGCAGATCCTAATGTACCCAATGATAAACAGGTATACGATGCAAAAATGTTGTTACTAAAACGCCTGGATAAAAGTACCACCAGGTTAACCGATGTAACCGATCGTTTAACAGAAGCAGAAGAAACCATTGCCAAAATTGAAGCCCAGTTTAAAAACGTAGAAGGCAAAGAAGTGGATAGTTTAATAAAAACCGGCAAAGCCATGGCAGATTCTATAAAGAGTATCCGTAATTTTATTTTTGGCAAGCCGCAGGAAAAGCAGGGTTATGGTTCTCCCTACCAACTAACTGTAAACGAAAAACTGCAAACCGCAAGAGGTGCTGTAACCAGTAAAAATAAAATACCCGATGCCCAGGAATTTAACCAGGCAGAAATTGCAGAAACATTAATTACACAGGCTGTTGAAAAAGCCAATACTTTTTTCACTACCAAATGGGTGGCCTATCAAAAATTAGCTGAAGCCACACCGTTGAAAATTTTTAAAGAATACAGAGTGGTAGAATAAAAATAATTTATTCGTTTGCAAATAAAGCAGCGTCCATTGTGATGCTGCTTTATTTTTTATTATATTTACCCTAGCTGCCAAAACCCTAAAGAATACTTTTCCTCTTTTCTGAATACTAAAACAATTTAGGATGCATAAAGTATTTTTTTTAGCTGCTGCCATTGCAGTACTCCCTCTGCCACAGCATTTTTTTTCGGATAGTTTTAAGGAGGTTTCACCAAGGTCCGATTTTGTCTTTACGTTAAAAAATACCCCTGCGGGAAATCCTTTTGAATGTAAAAAAAGCAACACTGTTGATACCAGCGCATTAAAACAAAGCGACTGGTATGCCGGCGTTTTAAAAAACATTGGGGAAAGTGAATACAGGATAAATTTTGACAAAAACGTACAACAATATATTGCCCCCAATCGTAAACAAAATTTAAGAGCGTTTTATACCAGTAACCAGTTTACAGTAACTCCCCGTAATGATAGTGCCGATAAGTGGAAACTAACCCTTACCCTAAATGGTATTTATGCAGGATCAGATCAGTTATTTGCCCCGGCACAACAACCGCAGATAAACCAAAGCGGACAAAGCATACAATTCAATAACAACAACGATTTTATTACTGAGTATATCAATAATAAAGAAGGGATAAGGCAAAACTTTATTATCAACAGGCAACCAGCAGGTAATCCTGAAAAATTATCTATACGGATGCAGGCCAATAAAGGCTGGTTCATCAACAAAACAAACAATACAGAAATTCAATTTGCAAAAGCTTCTGAAAAGGGTTATGCCAAAAAGTTAACCTATAACGATTTAAAAGTGTGGGATGCCAATCATACTCCACTGGTCGCCTCTTTTGCAGTAAAAGAAAATACTATCAGCATTAATGTAGATACAAAAAATGCCGTGTATCCTGTTACGATAGACCCGCTTTCTACCACACCTGCGGCAATGGTGGAATCTAACCAGGTGAATGCTGGTCTGGGTGTTTCTGTTGCTTCTGCAGGAGATGTGAATGGCGATGGGTATAGCGATATGATAGTAGGGGCTCATTTATTTGACAATGGACAAATTGATGAAGGTGCCGCATTTGTTTATCATGGCTCAGCTACGGGTATAAGTACAGTAGCGGCAGCAATGATGGAATCTAACCAGGCCGGCGCCAACTTTGGTATTGTTTCAGGCGCTGGTGATGTAAATGGGGATGGGTATAGCGATGTTATTGTAGGAGCTGGATCTTATGATAACGGACAAACTGATGAAGGTGCTGCATTTATTTATCATGGATCGGCTACGGGTATCAATACTACAGCTGTAGCAATGGTGGAATCTAACCAGGCAAATGCAACCATGGGAGTTTCTGTAGCTGGTGCCGGAGATGTGAATGGCGATGGGTATAGTGATGTTATTGTTGGCGCTTATTTTTATGATAACGGGCAAACCGATGAAGGTGCTGCATTTGTGTATCATGGTTCTGCAACTGGTATCAATACTACAGCTGCTGCAATGATGGAACCAAACCAGGCTGGTGCCAATTTTGGCCGTTCTGTAGCCGGTGCCGGAGATGTAAACGGCGATGGGTATAATGATGTTATTGTTGGTGCCTGGTATTATAGCAATGGTCAGGCTAACGAAGGTGCTGCATTTATTTATCTTGGATCAGCAGCGGGAATAAATACTACCGCAGCAACTGTAGTAGAATCAAACCAGGCTGATGGTAATATGGGTGTTTCTGTTGCATCTGCCGGCGATGTAAATGGTGATGGGTATAGCGACGTTATTGCCGGTGCCTATTTTTATGATAACGGGCAAACTGATGAAGGTGTTGCATTTGTTTATCATGGTTCAGCAGCAGGAATTAGTACAACCGCTGCAATTATGTTAGAGTCAAACCAGAATGCATCACGCTTTGGCGCAGCTGTGGCCTGCGCAGGTGATGTAAATGGCGATGGATACAGCGATATAATTGTGGGTGCTTATTTTTATGATAACGGACAAACTGATGAAGGTGCTGCATTTGTGTACCAGGGTTCGCCAACCGGTATTAGTAATGTAATTGCTGCTACTTTAGAATCTAACCAGTCGGGTTCTTTATTTGGTCTTGCGGTTGCAAGTGCAGGCGATGTAAATGGTGATGGTTACAGCGACGTAATTGTGGGTGCTTTCAATTACGATAATGGGGAAACTGATGAAGGAGCGGCATTCGTTTACCACGGCAGTTCCAATGGTTTGTCTGCTGCACAAACCCGTACACTCAGCCCCGACAGCCAAAACCAGGCTGGTATTGGCGATGCAGTTGCTGGTGCAGGTGACGTAAATGGCGATGGGTACAGTGATGTAATAATTGGAGCATCAGCATATGACGACGGGCTTAACACAGATGAAGGCAGAGCCTGGGTATACTATGGACATGCCACCGGTTTATCGGCCACACCCGATGTTACGCTTGATGATGCTAACCTGGCAGGTTCATTTTTTGGATATTCAGTGGCCAATGCCGGCGATATAAACGGTGATGGATACAGTGATGTGATTGTAGGAGCTATTTTTTATGATGGCGAAAAAGGCCGGGCCTTTGTATATTATGGTCATGCGGCAGGCTTATCAACCATAGCTGACCTTTCACTTGATGATGCAAACCAGCCTGGTGCAAGGTTTGGTGTTACTGTTTCCGGCGCAGGCGATGTAAACGGTGACGGATACAGCGATGTTATTATTGGAGCTTACTTGTATGATGACCCCAGTCCGGCAAATACCAACGAAGGCCGTGCATACGTGCATTATGGAAGTGCCGGAGGTCTGTCTGTTGCAGCAAATGTTACACTTTCCGATGCTGACCAGGCAAATGCATATCTTGGAAATTATGTTGCTTCTGCCGGCGATGTAAATGGTGATGGATACAGTGATGTAGTTGTTGGTGCAAGCGGGTATGATGATACTTTTGCAGATGAAGGTGTGGCATTTATTTATTTTGGTAGTGCTGCCGGATTATCTGCCACACACAATCAAATGCTTGATGATGCAAATGTAACAGGAGCAGGCTTTGGAATCCGGGTAGCAAGTGCCGGGGATGTAAATGGTGATGGATTTGCAGATGTAGTAGTTACCTCAATTGCCTGGGATGGTGAAAAGGGCCGGGGTTGGGTATACTATGGGCATGCTGTAACCGGGTTATCAGCTACCCCGGATGTTATTTTGGATAATACCAGCGGCAATCCGTTAGACCGTATGGGTTATGGCGTTTCAACCGCAGGCGATGTAAATGGTGATGGATATAGTGATGTGATTATTGGCATACCGCAGCACACCACCACCTTTCCGGAAGATGGCCGGGCTTATATATATTACGGCAGCGCAACAGGTTTGTCTAATACTCCTGGTATGATACTTAACGACGCATCCGAAGCTCACGAATTTTTTGGTGGTGCTATAGCCTGTGCCGGCGATATTAATGGTGATGGCTATAGTGATGTAATTGTTGGTGCCGATCATGGCAGTTGGGCAAGTCCAATTGGTGGGCGGGCATACGTTCACAATGGAAACAATCTTATTGCCAACAAACGTAATAACCTTCGTCTCTACAATACCGATCTTACCACGCCCATTAACAGCAGTAATTTTCCTATAGGCAATTTTGGAGCTGGCTTATTTGCAAAATCTTTTTTAGGCAGGAATAAAGGAAAACTGGTTTGGGAAACCAGGCTTAATTACAATGCTTTCAGTGGTGTTCCTATTACTAACAGTGCTTTCTTTACCGCACAACAGGCTGCTTATACTGATCTTGGTTTAACCGGTACCGAACTTAAAAACAGTATTGCAAAAATTACGGGCAGTGGTAAATTCACCAAGCTAAGGGCAAGGGTTAAATACAATCTCTCCACAGCCATCACGGGCCAGGTTTACGGGCCATGGCGTTATGTATCGCCGATAATTGATGGCAACCTCCTTGGCGCATTACCTATTGAATTAATTTCTTTTAATGCTGAATGGTTACAAAAAGGAAAAACAGCCCAATTACATTTTACTACAGATAAAGAAAGCGGTACCTGTTGTTTTGATATAGAAAAAAGTATGGATGGTTTTAATTTTACTGTCATCGGAACTGTAATGGCAAGAAATATTGCCGGCATCCAGTCGTATAATTTTATTGATAACGATGCTCTTAATAAAAATCAATTTTACCGCTTAAAAATAAAAGGCAGTAATGGGCAAATTGTATATAGCAATATCCAGCACCTGCAAAATAATACGGCTACAGAAATCCTGGTATTTCCTAATCCAACAACAGATGTGTTGCAATTGCAGTTAAATAAAGTGTATGATAAAATGATTGTGCAAATTGTAAATAGTACCGGGCAAATTGTACAGCAACTCAACAACCTTTCTGTTTTAAATCAAATAATAAAAATACCTGTAAGCAACTTACCTTCTGGTAATTACTGGTTGCGTTTGCAAAGCGGTGCAGAAAAACAGGTATTGCAATTTGTAAAACAGTAATTGTTTACAATAACTTGTAAAAAGAGAACCGTTTAGCAACGGTTCTCTTTTTTGTTATACCCACCTTTAAAATTTACTTTTGTGGCCTAATTGAAAGGATATGAGTGCAACTAAACTAAGCCAGCTGGCAGAAACTTTAATAGGATCGGAAATTGTAAGCCTGGGCGCCGCAATTAAAGAAAAAATAAAACAAGGTGATAAAATTTATAATTATACCGTAGGCGATTTTGATGCCGCAGTTTTTCCTATACCACAGGCATTGGAAAACGAAATTGTAAACGCTTATAAAAATCATCATACTACTTATCCACCAGCAGAAGGTATACTGGAATTGCGTGAAGCGGTGGCTGATTTTCTTGCTGCAAGAGAAGGGCTTACTTATGCTACCAACGAAATTATGATTGCAGCCGGTGGCAGACCACTGATCTACGCTGCATTCAGGGCTATTGTTGATAAAGGCGATAAAGTGATTTACCCCGTACCCAGCTGGAATAATAATCACTATGTACATTTTACCGAAGGCGAACATGTATTGATTGAAAGTAAGCTGGAAAATAATTTTATGCCTACAGCAGAGCAAATTCAACCTCACTTAAAAGGTGCTACTTTGCTGGCTTTATGTTCTCCGTTAAATCCTACCGGTACCACTTTTACAAAAAAAGAACTGTCAGCTATTTGCGACCTCGTAATTGCAGAAAATGAACAACGTGGTGCCAATGAAAAACAATTGTTCTTATTATACGATCAGATATACTGGACCTTAACTTTTGGAGAAACTGAACATTACAACCCGGTTTCTATCAACCCTAAAATGAAAGCTTACACTATTTTTATTGATGGTATCAGTAAAGCATTTGCTGCTACCGGCGTAAGGGTAGGCTGGAGTATGGGACCAAAAAATTTAATTGATAAAATGAAAGCCATTAACAGCCATGTAGGCGCATGGGCTCCCATGGCTGAGCAAAAAGCTGTAGCAAATTATTTAACGCAAACAGAAAATATCGATACTTATTTCAGCAACTTTAAAGCAGCTATTGAAGAACGTTTACAGAGTATCTACAACGGTTTTATACAATTAAAAAAAGAAGGCTTTGCAGTTGATGCTGTAGCACCGCAAGCAGCTATTTATCTCACCATACAAATAAACCTGGTGGGTAAAAAAACTGCAACAGGAAAAATTTTAGCCACACAAAGCGACGTTACCCAATACATTTTAGATGAAGCCAAAATTGCCATTGTACCTTTTTATGCATTTGGCGCAGGTAAAGACAGCAGCTGGTATCGCTTAAGTGTTGGAACCTGTAAAACTGAAGAGATCAATGAAATGCTGGAAAAATTAAGAGCAGCATTAAGCCAATTGTCTTAATAATTTTTTCGTGAAAATAAAATTGCGGAGTTTTTTTAAAAAAACAAAAAGCTAGTAAGAAGGAAAGTTTGATTAAGGCGGTGTGATTTATAAACGCAAAAGCAGGCTTATAAATCAAGAATGATTTACAAACATGTATTAAATAAACCTGTGGAAATTTAATTCTTACAGTTTAAAAACACAAAAGGCTTTAATTCTCTTTGCCTGATAATTGCCTGAAGTTGTTTGGGAGTATTAAAAATTTTGTACTTGTTCACATCAATTACTTCATGTGCAGTAACAATGTTGTCGAGGCATTCAACCGAATACAATATGCCATGAAGAAGTTCTACTTCATGCTCAATCGCTTGCGGAGTCATTAACTCCTGGTTGAACAATACCAGTAAATCCCGGTTTGTGTTGTTCATAAGTGAAATTGGGGTTCTACATACTACCTTCATCAACGCCTCAATATCCAACCATTCCTGTTTTGCTCGGGCAACCACACTGGCCTTTCTTGGAAGAAGTGCAACTTGTAATTACCAAGCTAACAATCAATGTCAATAGTATTGTGATTTTAAATAGTTTTTTCATCAGCTTAGATTACTAAAGTTAAACTATTTTCACAATTATTTATTGTTTTCTTAAAATGAAATTTGAAAAAATTAACATAAAGGGAGATAAGAGGCGCATACTGCTAGCTCCGCTGGACTGGGGCCTGGGGCATGCCACACGTTGTATTCCAATAATTTACAGTTTACTGGCGCAAAATTTTGAGGTGATAATTGCTGCCGATGGTGCTATAAAAAATTTATTGAAAAAGGAGTTTCCGGATGTGGTTTTTACGCATTTAAAAGGCTATAAAATCCGCTACAGCACTACAGGCAGGTGGCTGCCAGTACGGCTTTTGATGCAATTTCCTGGTGTATTGAAAAGCATTTTTTCAGAACACCAATGGTTAAAAGCTATCGCTAAAGAATACCAAATTGATATTGTTATTTCCGACAATCGTTTAGGATTGTATCATTCAACTATTCCCGGCATTTATATTACACATCAGCTACAAATAAAAACCAGTAATCGTTTTACAACATGGCTGGCGCAAAAGATCCATTATTTTTTTATCAATAAATACAATACCTGCTGGGTGCCGGATAATGCATCAGGCGATAATAACCTTGCCGGCACTTTATCACACCCAAAAAAATTTCCTTCAATACCAGTTCAATACCTGGGGCCATTATCAAGATTTGAAAAATTTACTGTTGAAAAAAAATACGATCTGCTGGTATTACTCTCCGGCCCCGAGCCACAAAGAACAATTTTAGAAACAACACTATTAAATCAATTAAAAAAAATTTCAGGAAGAGTTTTAGTAGTGAGGGGTTTGCCCGGTGATGAGCCGGTTATAAACAATGGCGATACAATAACAATAGTCAATCATCTTACAGCAACCGAATTAAATAATGCAGTAATGCAGGCGGATTGGATCATTTGCAGAAGCGGCTATACTACCATAATGGATTTAGTTAAGCTGGGTAAAAAAGCAATTCTTATTCCAACACCCGGGCAAACCGAACAGGAATACCTGGCTGCATATTTAATGCAGAAAAAAATATTCTTCAGCGTTTTACAAAAAGATTTTGTGTTGGCGGATGCATTACAAAATGCAGAGCAATTTTCCTTTACCAATATTTTGCCATACGAAGAAACTTATAAAAAAGCAATTGAAGAGATGGCTGCAAATCTAAAAGCCTAAATATTTATACCCCCTGATTATTTTCTTAACATCAGTAGCAGCAGAATAATAAGTAGCATACCATTCGTCGGATAGTAGCAAGCTTTCTACAGGCAAATCATTCAGTGAAGCAGGCAAAGTAGTTGATGTAAGAATACCCTTTTTTATTGGCGGTAATTTATCTGTAATTGCTGCATAGCCAATCCATGTTTTTTGCATGAACAAAACCGTAAAAACATTTTTAAAAAAACGAAGTGGTTTTTTTTGCAGCACCAGGTGTACCGGAAAGCTCAGTAAAAAAATTATTGCAACAGCCGCATCCAGTAAATTTTTATTTCTTCTGTTTATTGGATTAGTGATAGTATACTTATCATTTACACTAAGGTATTCTCCGCTTATATCTTTATTATCGCTGCCTACAATACTGCTGCTTCCCGATGCATGAAATTTGTTACGTACACCTCCGGGCAATTGCTGGATAGTGGTAATAATTTCTTTAAAGCTCAGCAGGTCTTCGCAAAAAACTATTTCTTTTACAGGATATCTTGTAATAAGGTGATTGAGTTGATGAATACTACCGAGGGCTTTACTGCTGCTGGTTAAACTGTCATTTACCCTGCCCAATACTTTCTCCGGCATTCCGGCTTTATGCATTAATTCGGTGACTGTGTTAAAGTCTTTTTCGCCTGCCACCACTATGGTTTGCCGGTAGGTATCTTCTGTTCTGCTTAATATACCCCATTGCAGCAGGAGCCATCGTAATAAGCTCATAATAATAAATGCCATGGCTATACCAAACACCAGTATACCACGGGAAAACCGGATGTTTTCCGGTAGTAGTGCATACCCACTCAGCAATACTAATGCTGCCATACCTGTTGACCTGCTAAGCTGCGATTGCTTAAACCCTTTATCGTATAAGCCGGAATAATAAGAGGCCATTAAAAAGATGACCGTAAAAACGGGAAATGCAATGATGAGCATATTGGGAGAATAATTCACTTCCTTACGAATGAATGTACTCCACAAATATTTGATGCACCAAAAACTCATAAAAATAATACCGGCATCCAGTACCGGCAAGCCAATCTTTTGAATAAATTTCCCGATAAGGGAAAGAATAGCCCTTAAGAAAATGCCGATTTGTATTAAAAAATTAAATACGCCTGCCCGGCTGCCGCTGTAATGTTTTTTTACAAACAAACTCATAGCACTGTAAAAAAGCTTTACATAATTCAGGCTTCCTTTTTTTGTGCTTTCTCCTTTAAAATGAATGATGGTGCTATCAGCGAAATAATAATTTTTATAATTAACCCCATTATCTGCGGGTGTTTTTTGTATGCGGTAACTGAGGTCCACATCTTCGCCATACATAAAAAAAGTTTCATCAAAACCAGCGGTTACATCCAATACTTTTTTAGGTATCATCATATATGCTCCTGCCAATACATCTACTTCGTGATTTTCATTTTCTGATAAGTGCCCTAAATGATACCGGGCAAAAATCTTAGAATGCGGAAATAATTTAGTGAAGCCCGAAAGCTTAAAGAGCGATGTCAGAGGAGATGGAAAAGCTCTTTTACTTTCCTTTAAAAATTTTCCCGTGCCATCAATCATCCGGATACCTAATGCACCTGCATCGGGGTGTGATTCAAAAAAACTGATGCAATTTTCAAAGCAATCTTCCGGAACAATTGTGTCTGGATTTAAAAAAAGTACATAGTTTCCTTTCGCCTGTGCCAGTGCCTGGTTATTGGCTTTTGCAAAACCAACATTCACGCTATTCCAGGTAAAATGTACCAATGGAAATTGGGGTGATAAAAACTCTTTGCTGCCATCGTTGGAATTATTATCCACCACCAGTATTTCTGCATCAATATTTTTACACGCTTTTAATACAGAACAAAGGCATTGCTCTAAAAAATATTTTACGTTGTAGTTTACTATGATAATTGATAATTGCAACAGCAGCAGCTTTTAATTCCGAATGTACAAATAGTTGAACTGCGAATGTAAACAATTACTTAAAGACATCAGTTGTTCAATGTTTTATATAGTGAAATTTTATCCATTCTTTATACTTTGATCGTGGCGTATAATATTACCCGGGTCGTATTTATTTTTTAATTGCTGCAGCTTTGTATAGTTGCTGCCATAGTATAAAGTATCCCAGTTCTTAAAATTGATATCGGGGTAATTTCTGTATTGGGTGTGTATACCATTAGTAGTAAAAATATTCTGCACTTCCTGGAATTTTTGCAGCAGCTTTATACTTTGTTTTTCATTCTCCCAATAGGTTTGCAGTTCTGAAAAATACGGAAAGGCCCGGTGTGGAAAAGATGCAGCGGCTTCAAATTCTTTGTTCTGAATATTGCCACCCAGGGTATTTACCTGGTAAATCATTCCGGGTGTGGCCAAAACGGTATCAATAGCTTTATCAATATAACTTTCTATTTCAGCAAAGTTTTTATACAACCCTGCAGAGGCATTCTTAAAATGTAATGGTTCTCTTCTGCCATAAAAAACTTTTAACGCCGGCGAAAGCTGCTGTGGTTTTGTTTTAGTTGTTTTGCCCGACACAGCCGAAAGTGCAGTAATTACATTTTGTACTTCGGCAGTGTGTTTACCGGCGTTGGTAAGTAAAATATACACTGTTTTACCATTCAGCACATAGGCCGAAAAACAATCCACCGGTAAGGTTGCAGTAAGCTCAAACCATTTTTGTAATATCGATTTTGCTTTTGCTGTATCTGCTTTATAAGTTTTAAACCGAAAGCTTTGCAATGTTGCCGGGGCTTTATGTGTTTTAAAACGCAATGCTGTAACCACACCAAAATTTCCGTTGCCACCACCTTTACAGGCCCACAATAATTCCTTGTCGTCTTTAGAATTTCTGATCACACCATTCCCATCAACCATCGTTACCTCGAGTAAACTATCGCAGGTAAGCCCGAATTTTCTGCCTAATAAACCGTAGCCCCCTCCCAGCACCAAACCTCCAATACCCACGCCGGCACAGGATCCGCCAGGGATTATCCTTCCTTTTGGCAAGATAACATCATAAATATTAGATAAGGTGCACCCCGGCCCTACTATTATGGTTTCCTTATCCACCCATTCAATAGTATTTAATAAAGAAAGATTGATCACCATGCCACCATTGTTACAACTAAAGCCTTCCATACAATGGCCGCCGCTTTTTACAGCAACGGGTAAATTATTTTGTTTGGCATACAGAATCGCTTCCGAAACACCTTGTGTGTTTTTGCACAATGCAATTATCGCAGGATATTTATCAATTCTTTTATTAAATCCTTTACGCAAAGTTTCATATTCAGTGCTTCCTTTTTTGTAATACAAAACATTAGCCTCGGCCCCAACCATTGCATTTTTTAAAAGACTTGTTGCTACAATATTCCGGGGTTTTAAAACGAGGCCCATATTGGTTAACATAGCCAGTTTTAAAAAATGTTTTCTTTGCATAGCCAAATCTAAAATCATAAATCCGAATTCCGAAATCGAAGTTATCTTTGTGGCATGATAAAAACTATTTTACTCAACGCTGTGGAAGCAGGCGGAAAAGAATTACTGCGTTTTTTTAATGGCGAATTCAAGATCACTAATAAAGAAGGTATTAACAATCCGGTTACCGAAGCGGATCATGCGGCAGAGAAAGCAATTATTGATATTATTCAGCAAAATTATCCCGGTCATTTTATTTTAAGTGAAGAAACCGGCGAGATCATTACCGATAGTGAATACAAATGGATCATTGATCCTATTGATGGCACGATCAATTTTGCTAATGGCATTCCTATTTGCTGTGTAAGTATTGGTTTGGAAAAAAATGGTGAAATGATCATGGGTGCTGTATATGCACCGGTATTGAACGAATTATATTTTGCACAAAAAGGATTTGGTGCTTCTTTAAATGATAAAAAAATTAAAGTAGGTAATAAAGCAGCGGTTATTGACAGCTGCCTGGTAACCGGTTTTCCCTACACTTATTTAGATTCTCCCAACGGGCCGTTACAAACTTTTGAAAAGTTAATTCGTAAAGGTGTTCCTGTGCGTAGGTTAGGCAGTGCGGCCATTGATTTATGTTGGGTTGCCGCCGGCCGTTTTGATGGTTTTTACGAACACAAATTATCTGCCTGGGATAGTGCCGCAGGTTTTTTAATGGTACAGGAAGCCGGTGGAAGAGTTACGGATTTTGATGGCAAACCATACTCACCTTATCAACCACATATTTTAGCAACTAACGGATTGATACACGATGAAATGTTAGAAATCATCAACGGAAGGAAGGGATTGTAGATTTTAGATTGACGATTTTAGATTTAGTTTGGTGTCATTATACCTTATCTTTTATTGAAATTATTTTGTAATAAATTGTATAAAAGATATGGTATTACTCAAACCCGAAATCGTAAATCTAAAATCATAAATCCGCTATGGCTGTTGATAAGTTTGAGATAATAAAACGACTGAAAGCGTTGGCTGTAAATACAGGAAAACTTTGCCTTGCTTTGCCGTATAACATTGTAAATAAAACTTACATTGGCCAAATTGTAAGATGCTCAAGTTCAGCATCCGCAAATTACAGGGCAGCATGCAGGGGAAAATCCAAAGCAGATTTTGTAAATAAACTACGAATTGCAGAAGAGGAACTGGACGAGACAATGCATTTTTATGAATTATTAGCTGAGTTTAATGAACAATTTAAAAAAGAATTAAGAGAACTATACAAGGAAGCAAATGAGCTATTATCAATTATTGTTAGCTCAATTAATACCACCATAAAAAATATATCTGCCGAAAAAGGAAATAGTAGCAAAATAAAAAAAATCTAAAATCGGCAATCTAAAATCTAAAATAATGGATAGAACAGAAATAGCATCTCTTGGCGAATTTGGTTTAATAGATCATCTTACCAAAAACAACGAAATAAAAAATGCCTCTACCATTTTAAGTGTGGGCGACGATGCAGCAGTAATTGATCATTTTGGCAGGCAAACAGTAATCAGTACCGACCTGTTACTAGAAGGTATTCATTTTGATTTAAGTTATACGCCGCTTAAACATTTGGGTTATAAAAGTGTGGTGGTAAATGTGAGTGATATTTATGCCATGAATGCCACGCCAACACAACTTGTTATTAGTATTGGCATCAGCAATAAATTTAGCGTGGAAGCATTGGATGAATTTTATGAAGGTGTGTATGCAGCCTGTAAGGAATATGATGTGGACCTGGTGGGTGGCGATACCACCACCAGTCAGCGTGGATTTGTGATCAGTATTACAGCCATTGGAGAAGTAGCACCGGATAGTTATGTAACAAGAAGTGGTGCCAAAGTGAATGATTTGATTTGTGTGAGCGGCGATTTAGGTGGCGCATTTTTAGGTTTAACTTTATTAGAAAGAGAAAGAAGAATATTTGAAACCACCGGCGCACAACCTGATTTAGAAAACCAGGCGTATATTGTTGGCCGTTTATTAAAACCCGAAGCTAGAAAAGATGTGATAGAATATTTTGCAGCGCAAAATATTATGCCCAGCAGTATGATGGATATCAGCGACGGATTAAGCAGCGAACTGCTGCACATTTGCAAGCAAAGCAATGTAGGCTGTGTTTTGTATGAAGACAAGCTGCCGCTGAATGAAGACAGCAAAGCTTTTGCGTACAAACTGGAACTGGACCCCACCGCATGTGCATTAAGTGGCGGAGAGGATTATGAGTTATTATTTACCGTGGCACAGGCCGATTATGAAAAGATAAATGCCAATAACGGATTAACCATTATTGGGTATATTACAGAAAAATCCGAAGGGCAACATATTATTACCCGTGGTGGAAACAAACATGAATTAGTTGCACAAGGGTGGAATCATTTGAAGTAATGACTTACAGATCCCCGATTATATTTTTAATGTTACTTTTTGTACTGGGCAGTTGTTCGGTTACAAAAAAAAATTACACGCCCAATAAAAAATATCCCAAACAAAAATTACAACAGGATTTTACTTTATTAAAAAATATCCTGGAAAAAAAACATCCCTCTTTATACTGGTACACCAGCAAGGACAGCATGGATATGTATTTTGCGCAATACTACAATGCTATTGAAGACAGTATGACGGAGCAACAATTTGGCTGGAAGATCATTGCACCACTTACCGATAAAATACATTGCGGCCATACCAGTTTTGGTATGAGCAAAGCCTATAACAAATGGGTGAGTAATAAAATTATTCCATCTTTTCCCTTGTTTATGAAAGTGTGGAATGATACCATGGTGGTAACAGGAAACATGAACCGTAAAGATTCTGTTTTAAAAAGAGGTACTTTAATTACAGGCATCAATGGTTTCAATAATGCAACATTGGCAAAAACCATGTTTAGTTACATGACAGAAGATGGTAATGCCAATAATGTAAACTACTTAAGGCTCAGTAATAATTTTCCTTATTACCACCGCAATATTTTTGGCTTAAGTAAAGAGTATACAGTAAATTATATTGATGGGGCAGGTAATACACAAACCATAAAAGTGCCCTTGTTTGATCCGCCAAAAGATACCAGTAAAAGAGTAAGAACAACTCCATTGGTAAAAAGATCAAAGGAAGAAAGAAAGCAACAGCAATTACAAAACATCCGTTCTCTTGCAATTGATACCGCCAGTAATACTGCCGTTATTACTTTAAACACTTTTAGTACGGGTAAACTGCGTAAATTTTTCAGGCAAACGTTTCGTTACATAAAAAAAACGGGTGTTACCAATACGGTGCTTGATATCAGGAGCAATGGTGGTGGCAAAATTAATTTGTCTACGCTGCTAACTAAATATGTTACTCGCCAGCCATTTAAAGTAGCTGATTCTTCTTATGCTATAGCCAGGTCTTTGCATCCTTATTCTAAATACATTAAAAACAGGTTTATCAATAATCTGGGCTTAGTGTTTTTAACCCATAGAAAAAAAGACGGCAGGTATCATTTTGGTATGTGGGAAAGAAAACTCTATCACCCTAAACACCACAACCATTTTGACGGTGATCTGTATGTGTTGATCAATGGGCAAACATTTTCTGCTTCTGCTTTATTCTGTAATGCCATAAAAGGCCAGCCCGGAATAAAAATTATTGGTGAAGAAGCCGGTGGCGGCTGGTATGGCAATAGTGGCATCATGATTCCGGATATTACTTTACCCAATACACATTTAAGGGTACGTTTGCCCTTGTTCAGGTTAGTGCAATATAAACATGTACCTAAAGATGGACATGGTGTGATGCCGGATATTTATATTGGCACCAGTTACGATGCCTTGATAAAAGGTTATGATAAAAAGTTGCAGGTGGTAATGGAGATGATCAGGAGTAAAAAGGAATTGGGAGTTAGTAATTAGTGTCATGCCTGGTTACCTTGTTGGCAATAGTGTGATAACAAAAAAATTCCATTACAATATAACTATGAGCAAAAAGGCGGATCAGAAAACCTGGTTTATGATTAGCGGTCTTGTGGTCATAAACCTTTTATGCTATTATTTTTTTGAACCCAAAATAATAGGACATAATATTAAATACGTCCTTTACTTTCTTGGCTTGCCTCTTGCAGCAGGCATTTTATTTTTAGCATATATTTTTAGAAGCTACTTATTGAAGGAATATAAAGAATGCAGGTTATTGAGCGATAAAATTTTGGTGCCGTGTTTTTTCCTGCTTATGGGATTGTTCTTTTCTTATTTGACTTTTGGCCTTGCAGGCGATTTAACATGGGTATATTTAAATAAAAAAGCCGCTGAAAAAAATCAAACACAAACCATTACCTGCAATGTAAATAAATTTACAGATAATGGTTACAAGAGAGGTGGCGCAAAAATATTTTTTACTTTTCAAAACCGCAGTGAAAATTTTACGATAAATAATTCCATGTATAAAGAGTATAAGGATGTTATAGCTAAAAATTACCAGCTGAAAATCACAGGCCGTAAAGGAATCTGGAATTATTTTATTGTTGATAGCTATGAGCTTGAAGAGATAGACAAGTAATATTATTTTCACCCGGGAAAGTAAGACCCTATTATTCTTGCCCTTGTATTTTTTGACCGATCACAAAATTGTAAACTCATCCGCATCATTTAAAAACGGAAATTTCGTTCTCACTTCTTCCAGCTTTTCTTTTGATAGCGTAATTGTATTTACATCTTCTTCATCAGCCATATGGTATAATACCTGGCCCATGGGGTCAATCACCAAAGTATTGCCACTGTAGTGAATATTTTTAGCATCATCGCCCACACGGTTTACACCCACTACATAACATTGGTTCTCTATTGCCCTTGCACATAATAAAGTTTTCCAGGCATGGCTACGGCGTTCGGGCCAGTTGGCTACATAAATTAAAACATCATACTCGGATTTATCCTCAGCGGAGTCGAAGGACTGACGGGCCCAAACAGGAAAGCGTAAATCATAGCACACCTGTAAATTTATTTTCCATCCTTTTACTGATGCAATCAGGCGTTTATTGCCACTGCTGTAATGCTGGTCTTCTTCGCCATAGGCAAACAAATGCCTTTTATCATAATAGCCATATTGGCCATTGGGTAACATCCAGATGAGACGATTATAATATTTTCCAGCTTCTTCAATCATCACACTTCCGGTTAATACAATACCGTTTTTATTACTTACCATTTTCATCCACTCCACTGTTTCTCCATCCATTGTTTCGGCAAGTTCTTTTGCCTTCATACTAAAACCGGTAGTAAACATTTCGGGCAATACCACTATTTCAGTCTTTTCTTCAATGCTGTCAATTTTTTGTTGCAACTGTTGCAGGTTGGCTGTTTTATCTTCCCAGATTAAATTGCTTTGTATGGTAGTGATGGTGAGTGTAGACATGTTACGAAACGCCGGTTAGTAATATCAAATTTAAGAATTATAAACAACATGATTTTTAATCAGGCATGGTAACGGCTTATAGCCGTCTGACGCCTACACTCAAATTTAAGATTTATATTCTTTCTTTAGCGAATTAAGCTGCCTTTGGAGGTTATTTTGGAACGCAGATTTTTATGATGGTTATGATAAGTTATGATCTTTCTGCGGAAATCAAAAGTGTCAGACGGTTTAAAACCGTCAAGACACTTTGCAAAGCCTGTTCACCGCTTCTTCCAATGTGCTTTCTTTTTTGGCAAAGCAAAAACGCAGCACTTTATTATCTGTTGGCGCTTTATAAAAAACTGAAACGGGAATGCTTGCCACACCATACTCTTTTGTAATGCGGATGGCCAGGTCTTTTTCGCTTTCATCGCTTATACCAGCATAACTGTACAATTGAAAATAGCTGCCGTGAGAAGGTAATGCCTTAAATTTCGTTTGCAGCATCAGGTTGGCAAAATAATCTCTCTTTTGTTGCAGAAAGCTGCCGAGTTGCAGGTACTTTTCTTTTTGTTGTAAAAATTCTGCCAAAGCAAACTGCACAGGGCTGTTACAACTAAAGCAATTGAACTGGTGTATCTTTCTAAACTCACTCATTAATGCTGCAGGTGCCACGCAATAACCAATTTTCCATCCGGTACAGTGATACGTTTTACCAAAAGAAAAACAAACAAAACTTCTCTCCAAAAGATCGGGGTAACGCAACATACTTTGATGTTGCAAGCCATCAAAAATTAAATGCTCATACACTTCATCACTCAAAATAAAAATGCCGGTATCTTTTACAATGCTTCTTAATGCAGCTATATCGGTAGCACTTAACACACTGCCCGTGGGGTTGTGCGGCGAATTAAGCATGATCATTTTGGTTTTAGGAGAAATTTTTTGTTTCACCAGGTCCCAGTCAATTTTATAATCGGGATAAGTCAGCGGAATTAAAACAGGTATGGCGCCGTTTATTTCTATTGTAGGGATATAGCTATCATAAGCCGGTTCAAAAACAATCACTTCATCGCCGGGTTGCAGTACCGTAGTTAATGCTGTAAAGATGGCGTAAGTGCCGCCGGGAGTAATGGTAATTTCTGTTTCCGGATTAACAGTAGCAGCATATAAACTATTTATTTTTTCTGCCAGCCTTTCTCTTAATGCAATCAATCCATTCATGTGCACATACTGGTTGTTGCCTTTTTGCATCGCCTCATTTACTAATGCTACCAATTCTTCATCCATTAAGAAATCGGGAAAGCCCTGGCCAAGATTAATAGCGTTGTGTTGTGCAGCCAGCACACTCATTACGGTAAAAATGGTGGTGCCGGAATCGGGCTGCTTGCTATGTATAGTTGGTTGCACTGATAATTTTTTAGCCACAGATTACACAAATTTCACAGAAAGAAAAAAATCTTTGTTCCTGAATTTCTTTTCTATAATTGAAAGTGGTTCAAAATTATGCAATTGTATTTTCTGTGAAATTTGTGCAATCTGTGGCAGGTATTCCTACAAAAATTTATCGCCTTTGCTGCGTTTGATCTCTGCAACATATTCTTTAATCTCCTGTTCTTTATCTTTTTTACAGATCATCAAAACATCTTTGGTATCTACCACAATAAAATCATCCAGGCCCTGCAGCAACACCAGTTTTTTATTATCGGCGTGTACCATATTTTTGGTAGCATCAATCACCACAACATTATCACCGGCAACAGCATTTTCTAAATAATCTTTAGCAAGATTATCATAGGCGCTGCCCCAGGTTCCCAAATCGCTCCAGCCAAATGAAGAGGGGATGATATATACGTTATCGGCTTTTTCCATTATGCCGTAATCGATAGAAATATTTACACATTGCGGATAGATCCTGTCGATGGCTTCTTTTTCACCTGCTGTATTAAAGCTGGCTTTTTCTGTATCAAACAATTCATTCAGTTCAGGCAATAATTTTTCAAATGCGGCAACTATATTTTTTACCTGCCAAACAAAGATGCCCGCATTCCATAAAAAATCGCCGCTGGCTAAAAAGGTTTTTGCTAATGCCAGGTCTGGTTTTTCGGTAAAGGTTTTTACTTTATACACATTTTCGCTTACGGCATGTTGCTCATACTGAATATACCCATAACCGGTGTTGGGATGTGTGGGTTTAATACCCAATGTTACCAGCGCTTTTATGTTGGCGGTAAAATTTAAAGCCGCTAAACAGATCGTTTTAAAATTTTCCGGTTCTAAAATAATATGATCGGCAGGAGCACAAATTAAATTGGCTTCGGGGTTTAACTGCAATAGTTTGTGAGAAACATAAGCCACACATGGAGCTGTATTCTTTCGGGAAGGTTCGCACAAAATGTTCTCCACTGGTATTTCGGGTAATTGCTTTGCCACAATATCTTTATACTGATCGGAGGTTACCACGTAAATATTTTCTGCCGGCACAAAATTGGCAAAACGGTCAAATGTTCCCTGTATAAGGGTTCTGCCGATATTTAAAATATCCAGGAATTGTTTAGGAAAATCGGTGCGGCTCATGGGCCAAAACCTGCTGCCGATTCCACCGGCCATAATTGCTACGTAGTTATTTTTGTTCATCCTGTTTAAGAGATTTATTATTTAAAATTAGGGTATCTATAATGAATGTTAACTGCCTGTCGGCATTATTTTTAAAAGACTCGTATGAATCAGGAATAAAATAATCCGGAACCAGGCCATGACCGGTATTTTTTTCTTCCTTATTGGTATAAATAAAGTGCACATAAGGAAAGCTGAAGTTGATCCTGGAATTGGGCAACTCATACTTTAAAGTAGTAAAGCCATTGCCTGAAAATGCCCCTCCCTGTGTTTCTTCCCCGATAATTTTACCTCTTCCTGCATTTTTTACCAGCACCGCAAAATAAGATGCAGCCGATGCCACTTTACTGTTGGTAATAATAAAAACCTGCCCTGTGTAATGAAAATTATTAGGCTGCCAGGTTTCAATTAAAGAGTCGGGCATGGTAAAAAAATCATTATTAAGCCTGGCAAAAAACTCCTTTTCTATACTCTTATTAACGTCGTCTTTTTTATACTCACTAAAATCTTTTTCTAAATACCTGGTGTAGGGTATAGTTTTAATTTTACAGATAGCCCTTTCAAATTCATTAAAAGGTTTTTCAGTTAAAAAAGAATACAATAAAAAAGAATTGTACAATTTTCCTCCTGTATTTTCTCTTAAGTCGATAATTAACGATTTAATATTCTTTTTATTTTGCAGCAATTCAAATGAGTTATAGCAAAAATTTTCAAATGCATTTTGTTTCAGATTACCCTCGTATTGAAATGTTGCCAATCTTAAATAAGCATATTTTTTTTCGTTGTCGATATAAAAATCATAATCCACCGTAACAGGATCGTAATAGTATTTATAATTTATCTCCCTGTTATTCCATTCTGATAAACTTACTGCATTCTCTGTCAGCCATCTTTGTTTACCAAACGTATCAAGTACATTCAGGTCAAACTTTTCCTGTGCGCCATATTTTAAAAAATACTCCATACTAAAATTATCTGCCGCCAGGTTTTCCTGCGCTTTTCTGTGAAAACCCTCTACAGAATTATAAACCATCAGGTTTTTAATAATTTCTTTTACCGGCTCATTATTAATACGCCTGATCTCCGTTCTTTCTGATAAGTCTTGTCCGGCCACGTTTATAAATAATTTATCGCCTATCCACTTTACCGGGTAAGGAAAAAAAACTGCCCTGTTTTGCAATGTATCATACACATACCCCGCCAGGTCGGCATTGGTGTGAGAACAACCCGTTTCGTTAGCAATAAAATTGATCTTGTTATAAAAATCTTTTAGCGTTACCGGGTCGGTGAGGGAATTACGAATACTATCGGTAAGATAATAGAATCTTTTTTTAGAGAGATATACATTAAGAGAAGGATGTGCACTTTTTAATATGGCTGTAAAAACATCAAAATCTTCCCTTGCTTTTTTTAATGAAATTTTGTCGGTGGTAGGGTCTCCTGGTTTATCGTTTACACAACCTGACAGTATAAATACATTAATGATGATAAGAGGAATCCATTTATTCATTGCAGGGCTATATTATTCCTTCTCTTATTAAATCATGCAAATGAATAATTCCGGCATATACTTCATTCTCTATAACCACCAGCTGACTGATATTATGGCTTCGCAGCGCATCTAATGCTTCTGTTGCCAACGCATCTGCTGCAATTGATTTAGGATTTTTACTCATGATGTTTGTTGCAGTAAGGTTGCCAAAATCATTAGTGCTTTCCAGCATCCTCCTTAAATCGCCATCTGTAATAATGCCCAGAACATTATTTTTATTATTAACCACTACTGCGGTACCTAAACGTTTTTTTGTCATTTCCACAATCACTTCTTTCAATCCTGCTTCGGGTAATACCGCAGGTTTTTCATTTTGAGATGCCAGGTCACTTACCCGCAGATAGAGTTTCTTACCTAACATACCCCCGGGGTGAAATTTTGCAAAATCTTCGCTGTTAAAGCCTTTCATCTCCATCAGGCAAACGGCTAATGCATCACCCATTACCATTTGTGCCGTGGTACTTGTGGTGGGCGCAAGGTTATTTGGGCAGGCTTCCTGCTGTACCGTAGTATTTAAAACAATATGGCTTTGCTGCGCCAGGTAAGATTGTGTATTACCCACCATACCTATAATGGTGTTACCAAAATTTTTGATCAATGATACCAGCACTTTTATCTCGGGACTATCGCCGCTTTTGCTGATGATAATCACCACATCATTCTGCTGAATCATACCCAGGTCGCCATGTATGGCATCGGCAGCATGCATAAAAAGCGACGGTGTTCCCGTGCTGTTTAAAGTAGCCACTATCTTTTGAGCCACCACTGCACTTTTACCAATGCCACTGATAACCACCCTGCCTTTTGCAGCAGCAATATTTTCCACGGCAGCTACAAAACTGTCATCAATAAATGCAGCTAAACCACTTACCGATTGTGCTTCCAGTTCAATGGTTCTGAGTGCCGAAGGTATAATTAACTGACTGTTCATTTTTGTGCCGCAAACCTACTCTAAATCGGGCATAATGCAAAAGGTTGCAACCTTTAATATGCACTTTACTCATTACAGAAGATTAACGACGTTTACAAGCCTTTCTCCCCAGTTTTATTTAACACTTGCACTTTGGATTTTTTTGAGTATCTTAAATGATTATATGTTGTTAAATATGGGTTAGACTGTATTAAGAGCTTGCTTTTACAGTTGCGGTGAGTTAACTTCGCTGCCCGTTTTAAAAAACTTGTTTACACCAACTAAAACGACACCAGGAGATAGTGTGAAAGAAAACTTGTTATGGCTACAGTAAAATCAAAATCTGCTAAACCTAAAGCCGATATAAAGAAACCGCTTAAGCAATCCGGCGAAAAAGCAGCGCCTAAAAAAGACCAGTCGGACCTGGCTGCTGAATTACAAAAACATTTTGGCCTCGATAATTTCAGGGGAACCCAGGAAGATGTTATAAAAAACCTGCTTTCGGGCAACGATACCTTTGTAATTATGCCCACCGGTGGCGGTAAAAGTTTATGTTACCAGTTACCGGCCATCATCAGCGATGGTGTGGCTATTATTGTATCTCCCTTAATTGCGTTAATGAAAAACCAGGTTGACCTGGTGAGGAGTTATAGCAGTAAAGATCATGTAGCGCATTTTTTAAACAGTACCTTAAATAAAGGCCAGCAAAAAATTGTAAAGGACGATTTGACCACCGGCAAAACAAAAATGCTGTATGTGGCACCCGAAACAATGACCAAAGAAGAAAATGTTACTTTTTTTAAAGACCTGAAGATTTCTTTTTTTGCAGTAGATGAAGCTCATTGTATTTCAGAATGGGGGCATGATTTTCGTCCGGAATACAGGCGGTTAAGAGAGATCATGGATATGATTGACGAAAAGATTCCTGTAATTGCATTAACCGCAACTGCAACACCCAAAGTGCAGAGCGATATTGTAAAAAACCTGGGCCTTCGTGACCCCAAAATATTTATCTCCTCTTTTAACAGACCCAATTTATATTACGAGATTCAGCCTAAAATAAATTTAGACCAAACCAATAAAAGTATTGTGCGGTTTATACACCAGCACAAAAATAAAAGTGGTATCATATATACACTCAACCGCAAAACCACCGAAGAGCTGGCCAGTATGTTAATGGCAAATGGTATTAAAGCAGTTGCCTATCATGCAGGGTTAGACGCAAAATTAAGGGCCGACCGGCAGGACCAGTTTTTAAATGAAGATGTAGATGTGATTGTGGCTACCATTGCCTTTGGAATGGGTATTGATAAACCCGATGTTCGTTTTGTTATTCACTATAACATACCCAAATCAATAGAAAATTATTACCAGGAAACTGGCCGTGGCGGACGTGATGGTATGGAAGGAAAATGTATCCTGTATTATTCGCATAAAGATGTGGCCAAGCTGGAACATTTTATGAGGGACAAACCACTTAGCGAAAGGGAAGTAGGTGCACAACTTATAAATGAAACCGTAAGCTACGCCGAAAGCAGCGTTTGCCGCAGAAAAACTTTACTGCATTATTTTGGAGAAGAATATGATGACAGTAAAAGTTGCGGCCAATGCGATAACTGCTTAAATCCTAAAGAAAGAATTGAAGCTAAAACCGAAGCAGTGGTGGTATTAAAGATCATCAAAGCTTTGGAAGAACGTTTCCCGATTGAATATGTACAATTGATTCTTGCCGGTAAAGCAACGCCTGCGGTAAAAATGTACCGGCACGAAGAGCTGGACGTTTTTGCCAGCGGCAACGACAAAGAACCGCATTTCTGGAACAGCCTGATACGCCAGATGCTACTGAGCGGTTTAATTGCAAAAGATATTGTAGAGTATGGCTTATTAAAATTCACCAAAAAGGGAGAAGCTTTTTTAAAGAAGCCCACATCTTATAAAATTGTACTCAACAATTTATTTGAAGATGCCAATGCTGATGATGAGGAAAGCGAACAGGCTGCCGAAGCTGCCAGTACCGTGGACGAAAAGCTGGTACAATTATTAAAGGATCTTAGAAAAAAAGTATCGAAGGAAAAAAACCTGCCACCGTTTGTGATCTTTTTAGAAAGCAGCCTGGAAGATATGGCCACCATGTACCCTACCAATATGACCGAACTGGAAAAGATCAGCGGTGTAAGCAAGGGCAAGGCCATGCGTTATGGTAAACCTTTTTTAGATGTGATCATTAAGTATGTGGAAGAAAATGAGGTTATACGCCCTGATGATTTTGTGATGAAAAGCGTGGCGAATAAAAACAACAATAAGATATTCATCATTCAGAATATTGATAAAAAGATTCCTTTAGAAACCCTGGCCAAAAACCGTGGTTTACGTATCGATGAGCTATTGGAAGAAATGGAAACCATTGTAGCCAGCGGCACTAAACTTAATTTAAATTATGCCATCGACGAGATGGTGGATGAATATGAACAGGATGAAATAATGGAATATTTTAAAAGTTGCGAAACTTCTTCGCTTCAAATAGCGCAGGAAGAACTGGCCGACAGCAATTTTAACTGGGAACAGTTGAAACTGATGCGGATCAAGTTTTTATGCGAATACGGCAATTGATTTCAGATTTTTGATTGAAGATTGCGGATTTTTAAGGGAATACCCTTATTTTTGCTGCCCAATTACAAGTTTAACTGCTTTTAATAGGAAGGTGCGGTAGCTCAGTTGGTAGAGCAAAGGACTGAAAATCCTTGTGTCGCCGGTTCAATCCCGGCCCACACCACTTAAAGGCTTTAAGGTAATCCCTTGAAGCCTTTTTCTTTTTTACAACCCTTTCCTACTTTTGTTGCTCCCAATCACCAGTTATGATAAAACGTATCATCCCTTCTTCAGGTGAAGCACTGCCCGTTATTGGCCTGGGCACCTGGCAAACATTTGATGTTACCGGCAATGCCTATCCCGGTTTAAAAGAAGTACTTACAAAAATGCATACTGCAGGAGGCACATTAATAGATAGTTCGCCAATGTATGGCCGATCTGAAAATGCAATCGGCGATATCTGTTCTGCCATGCCTGCAGCTGATGATTTTTTTTATGCTACTAAAGTATGGACAACAGGTTTGCAGCAAGGCATTGAGCAAATGGAATCATCGATGCAAAAAATGCAACGAACAAGAATGGATCTAATGCAGATCCATAATCTTACGGATTGGAAAACACATTTACCGCAATTGCGCCGCTGGAAAGAAAGCGGTAAGATCAGGTATATCGGCATTACACATTATACCGATGCCAGCCACGAAGAACTGGAGAAAATAATTACAGCAGAAAAATTAGATTTTGTACAATTCAATTATTCCATCACGGCACGTAATGCGGAAAAAAGATTACTGAATGTTGCTGCTGCTAATGGTGTGGCCACACTTATCAACCGCCCTTTTGGCGAAGGAAAATTATTCGGTGCTGTAAACGGAAAACCATTGCCCGCCTGGGCAAAAGAGATTGGCATCGAAAGCTGGGCAGCATTCTTTTTAAAATACATTATTGCACATCCTGCTGTTACCTGTGTTATTCCTGCAACCGGTAACCCGGCACATGTAATGGATAATTTAAAAGCGGGTGAAGGAATTTTGCCGGATGATGGTACCAGGAAAAAACTGATCGACTGGTTAGCAAATGTATAAGGTATACTTATTGCAATGATGGATTGCCGTGCTTAAAACCTGCACTCACCAGTATACTCACGGTATCCTTCAAATCGTTTTCCATTACCAGCACCAGGTCTTTAGAAAAAGTAGATACCAATACAATATCAATACCTGCATTGGCCAGCATTCCCGTAATGTGTGCAATAAAACCAACACAGTAAAAGGGATTACCGCAACGGATATTGATCAGTTTCCAGTTTTCTTTATTTCGTTGCAGGTAGTTAACAGCAGGCAGGTTGCCAATTTCTGTTAATACAGTGATCTCATCAACATCTCTTACCACCATTAAGTGCTTTCCGGCATCTGTTACTTCTGTTACAAGGGTGTATACATACGTGCCCTCGTCAATGGTAAACCAGCTGCTGTCGATTACCGGTTGCAGCTGGTTTAAATAGTTTTTTTCTGATATCATAGACAGGTTAAAATGTAAAGCTACAGCATAGCTGCTATTTTACATTACGTAAAACAAAATGGTTGATGAATTTTATCAGTGCTTTCTTTTCTTACCAAACATGTACCCGTTTTTCAACAGGCAACCACATTTTATCGCCTTCTTTAATACCAAATGCGTCATAAAATTCCTGCATCTGCTGTGGTGGTATCAATGCCCTGTATTGTGCCGGCGAGTGGGGATCGGTCAATAAAAGGTTGGCTGCAGTTTCTGGTAAAGCAATACCTCGCCATACCTGTGCCCAGCTTAAAAAGAAACGTTGATCAGGAGTAAAGCCATCAATTTTTTTATTACTTTTTCCTTGTGGTGTTTTTTTAAAGGCTTCGTAAGCCATGGCAAGGCCGCCAAAATCAGCAAGGTTTTCTCCCAGTGTAAGTTTACCGTTTACGTGTAAGCTATCCAGTACTACCGCTGCATCATATTGTTTGGTAACGGCATCTGCCAGTACTTTAAATTTATCGGCATCTTCTTTGGTCCACCAGTCACGAAGGCTGCCATCGGCATCGCTCTGCCGGCCCTGGTCATCAAAACCATGTGTCATTTCGTGGCCAATTACGGCAACAATGCCTCCGTAATTCACAGCATCGTCGGCACCAAAATCAAAGAAAGGAAACTGTAATATCCCCGCAGGAAAAGTAATGGTATTTTGTATTGAATTGTAAGAAGCATTTACCGTAGGTGTGGTAAAATTAAATTCGTTACGGTTAATCGGTTGCCCCAGCTTGCTGATATTATAGTTGTAGGACCATTTGCTGGCGTTCCTTACATTTTGCAAGAAGGCATCTTTACTTATCACCACGCCTTCATATTCTTTCCATTTATCAGGGTAAGCAATTTTTTTTGTGATGGCCATCAGCTTTATCAATGCCTTTGATTTTGTTTCTTCGCTCATCCAGCTGAGCGATTTAATACGGCTGGCAAAGGTTTGCTGCAGGTTGTTCACCATGTCCAGCATACGTTGTTTGGCTTCGGGTTTAAAATACCGGGCTACATATAACTGCCCCAGCATATCGCCAATACTGCCATCAATAAGCGAAGCGGTGCGTTGCCAGCGTGGCGTAATTTCTTTTTGCCCGCTGATCACTTTCTGGTACTCAAAATTTGCAGTTACAAAATTATTGCTCAGGTAAGGCGCTGCGCTTTTCAGCACTTCAAATTTGGCCAGTTGTTTCCAGGTATCCAGTGGCAGGCTGGTAAGCAAACTGTCCAACGCACGAAAGAAAGTTGGCGTGCTTACAATAATAAAATCCTGTTTGGGAATATCCAGTGCTGTAAAGATGGCGGGTACTGTTAATACAGTGAGACTAGCAGAAAATTCTTCCGGTGTAAATTTATTATAGCGTTTTTGAGGGTCCCTCATTTCTACCCGGCTCAGTTGCGCTTTTGCAATGGCTGTTTCTGCTTTCAGTATATTATCTGCATATATTGCTGCATCTGCGGTACTTACGCCGGTAAATGTAAACAGTTTACTGATATAGGTTTTTAATGCGCCACGTATAGCCACACTTCGGGCATCATCTTTTAAATAGTAATCCCTGTCTGGTAAAGTAGTACCACCTTGCCCCATACTTACCCTGTACACATTAATATCTTTGGCATCCTGGCTTACAAAAGCACTGAACAAACCTCCTGCGGCTCCCTCTTTACGTAGTTTGAGCTGCAGGGCAACCAGGTCGTTGATATTAGCAATAGCATCAATTGATGCCAGGTCTTTTTGAACAGGTACAGTACCCAGCTTTTCCAGTTGCAGGCTGTCCATTCCACTGGTATAAAAATCACCGCTCATTTGTTCGGGCCGGGTTCTGTCTTTCTTTTTTGTGGCTTCTTCCAGCAATATTTTAAGGTGTTGCGAAGCTTCTTCCCGCAGCATATCAAAACTTCCCCATCGTGTTTTGGTGCCAGGCATTACCGTGTTCTTGAGCCAGCCACCATTGGCGTATTGATAAAAATTATCAGCAGGTTTTACAGAAAGATCCATGTTGGCCTTATCAATATATTTTATTTGGCCCATGGTAAAAAGCGGTACTGAAACAAGCAGTAAGGATAGTATTTTTTGCATATAATAAGCTGCATTTTTTTGCAGGATACAAGTTAATTGTTTTAAAATTTTACCTGCAAAAAAATGTACCAGCGGTTACTATCCTTATGAACGGTTTAAATATTGTTTTTGTTTACTCTTTTTTCATTTCAGAATGAAAGCGATATTATAGCTTATTCCCTTCCTTTGGAAAAATAACTGTTGGCTTGAATTTTTTTGCTTCTTCAAAATCCATTACTGCATAAGAGATGACAATGATGATATCGCCTTCTGCACCTTTACGTGCAGCAGGCCCGTTTAAACAAACCACACCGCTACCTCTTTGGCCTTTAATGATATATGTTTCCAGCCGTTCGCCGTTGTTTACATTTACTACCTGTATCTTTTCATGCTCAATCATATTGGCTGCATCCATCAGGTCTTCATCTAAAGTAAGGCTGCCTACATAGTTAAGGTTTGCTTCTGTTATCACCGCACGGTGAATTTTTGATTTTAATATTTGTATTTGCATGGGGCAAAATTAAGAACTATATAAATCAGCTGTTGTATTGCTTTTCTTTATCTTTAAAACCTTTATCAGGTATTATGCAGGAAAAATCACCCCATATAAAAGTAGCAGTAGATGCCATTGTTTTTGGTTATTCTAAAAGCGAAGGTGTATCTGTATTGCTTATTAAAAGAAAATACCCGCCATTTAAAAACAGCTGGGCCATACCCGGCGGCTTTGTATTAGAAAATGAAAGCCTGGAAGAAGCTGTACAAAGAGAGCTGCTGGAAGAAACAGGTATAACCGTGCAATATTTAGAACAGCTGTATAGTTTTGGCGAACCCAAACGTGACCCAAGGCAGCGCATTATTTCCATTGCTTATTTTGCGTTGGTAAAAAGCAGCCTGTTTCAGCAACTAAAGGCCAGTACCGATGCGGAGGAAGCTCAATGGTTTAGTATTAACAAACTGCCGGCACTCGCCTTTGATCATAAACAAATATTGCAGGTGGCTATTGAACGTATACGTGCAAAAATCCGGTACCAGCCCATTGGCTTTGAATTACTCGACAAAAAATTTCCCTTTTCCGATCTTGAAAAATTATATACTGCTTTATTAGACCGTGCTATCGACCGCCGCAATTTTACCAAAAAAATTCTCTCTTTAGGATTATTGGAAGATACCGGGGAGCTTGCTACATCAGCCGGTGCCGGAAGGCCCAGCAAAATTTACCAGTTCAATAAAAAGCGGTACCAGCATTTATTGAAGGAAGGCATGCATTTTGAAATATAATGCGCTGAAAAAATAATTTGCGTAAAATTGACGCAAATTAAAAATTCTCCATATCTTTGTGTCATCAAAAATCAATGAACAATGAAAACGATCAACCTTAATACCGGTGAAGGCGTTACAATAACCATCTTTCCTGATGGCCAGCCACACGTAAATGTACAAGCAGTGCAAGATGGTGACGAAGTAAAAGTGGTTTGCTCAATTACAGATACCAGCAAGCTGTTACAGTTACTGGAAATATCCAATGCGCTGGATAATTTATTTGCTGTAAAAAAAGTTTTGGTGATCCCTTACCTGATGGCTGCCCGGTACGACAGGCTGATGCAACATGGCGACAGTGTTGATTTAAAAGTAGTGGCCGACCTTATCAACCTTTGTGGCTTTAGCAAAGTGTATTTATACGATGTGCATTCTGATGTTTCCTTATTACTTATAAAAAACGCCATTGGCATCACTAATGAGGTGTTGGTAAAAGCATATGATATGCCTGATGCAGTATTAATTTGTCCTGATGCCGGCGCCAGCAAAAAAGTAGGTAAGTACTTTGGGTGGAACAACAACATCAAAGAAATTGTTTACTGCAGTAAAAACCGTGACCTGGCAACAGGTAAGATCAGCCTGGAAATTTTAGAACCACAGGAATGTGCCGGTCGCAACTGTGTAATCATTGATGATATCTGTGATGGCGGTGGTACTTTTCTGGCAATAGCAGAAAAAATTAAACCTGCTCATTTAACACTCATTGTTACACACGGTATTTTTTCTAAGGGTTTTGATACACTGCAAAAATATTTTCAGCAGATCATTGTATCTGATAGTTTGTATAAAATTTATGACTCACCCATTGTAAAAGTTTTAAATCATTACCAGTGAGAGTTTTTAAAGCGCCTGAACCACTAATACAAAATCAATACAGCGCTGTTTTTTTAGCCGGTAGTATTGATATGGGCACAGCGCAAGACTGGCAAGCCGAAGTTTGTAATCATTTTTCTGATACCGATAAAAATATTTACAATCCACGCCGTGATGACTGGGACAATAGCTGGGAACAAAAAATCGATAATCCTCAATTTAATCAGCAGGTAAACTGGGAATTATCAGCAATGGAAAAAGCAGACCTGATCATTATGAATTTTTTACCCGGCTCTGCTTCACCCATTACTTTACTTGAACTGGGTTTACATGCCGGCAGCAAAAAACTGGTGGTGTGCTGTCCTGATGACTATTACAGACGCGGTAATGTGCACATTGTTTGCAACAACTATAACATTCCTCTTTTTAAAAATTTAGATGAATTACTTGAATCAATAAAAAATAAATCATGAATATCAACCCGTTTTTATTAACCGATTATTATAAAGTAGGCCACGTATTTCAATACCCCGATAAAACAGAATTAGTATACAGCAACCTTACCCCCAGGAACAGCCGTTTAAAAAATATTGACGAAATGGTGTTCTTTGGCCTGCAGTATTTTACTAAAGAATACCTGGTTAAATATTTTACCGATAACTTTTTTGCACAGCCCAAAGAAAAAGTAATAGCTGATTATAAAAGAAGGATCAGCACTTCGTTAGGCGCAGGCTTACCTACGTATGAGCACCTGGAAAAATTACACGATCTCGGTTACCTGCCCATAGAAATAAAAGCATTACCCGAGGGAAGTAAAGTACCGATGAAAGTGCCCTGCATTACTATTGTAAACACCATACCTGAATTCTATTGGCTCACTAATTTTTTAGAAACCTTGTTAAGCGCCATTATCTGGCAGCCATGTACCAGTGCCACTATTGCACATGCATACAGAAAGTTGCTGAATAAATACGCTGCCGAAACAGGCATGCCGGCAGCATTTGTACAATGGCAGGGACATGATTTTTCTTTCAGAGGTATGAGCTCTTTGGAAACAGCTATACTCAGCGGCATGGGCCACCTGTTAAGTTTTACAGGCACCGATACCATTCCTGCAATTGATGCACTGGAGCAATATTACAATGCCAATGCTGATACCGAATTGATTGGTGGCAGTGTGGCAGCAACAGAACATAGTGTAATGTGCAGCGGTAGTAAAGATGGCGAGCTGGAAACATTTAAACGCTTGATCACTAAAGTTTATCCAGCCGGTATTGTAAGTATTGTTAGTGATACCTGGGACTTGTGGAAAGTGTGTACCGAATATCTAACTGCTTTAAAAGAAACTGTTTTACAAAGAGATGGCAAAGTGGTTATTCGTCCTGATAGCGGCAACCCGGTAAAAATTATCTGTGGCGACCCTGAAGGAAAAACCGAAGCCGAAAAAAAAGGTGTGGTGGAATTATTATGGGACGTGTTTGGTGGTACCATAACTGAAAAAGGATTTAAATTATTAGATCCGCATATCGGTGCTATTTATGGAGACAGTATTAATTTAGAAAGAGCGCAAGCTATTTGTGAAGGCTTAAAAGCAAAAGGTTTTGCCAGCCAGGTAGTGTTTGGTATTGGCAGTTATACTTATCAATATAATACCCGTGATACTTTCGGTACTGCCATGAAAGCTACTTATGTTGTTGTGGATGGCGAAGGCAGAGAAATTTTTAAAAATCCAATTACCGATGATGGCACCAAAAGATCAGCCACAGGTTTATTATGTGTAAAAAAAGAAAACAACAAATTTGTGCTGCATGATAAAGTAAGCTGGGAAGAAGAAGCACAAAGCGAATTAAAAACCGTTTTTAAAGACGGCAAAATAACAAAGGAATTTACGTTGGCGGAGATAAGAAAAATTTTGGCGGAGTAGCTAATAATTTCCCCTGATATTCAGTAACAATTAAAAAATGAAAACAGAAAAATATATAACGCAAAAAGAAAGATTGCCAAAAACAGGAAGACAAATTATTGGTTGCAAAGAAGATGAAAATATAATTGTATACCAGGCCTTCAATCCGCAAATTGCACACTATGCTGTAGCTAATCAGCAGTTTGGAGGAAATGCTTACAGCTTTAACCGCATGAGCTGGATTAAACCAGGTTTTTTATGGATGATGTACAGGGCAGGTTGGGCAACTAAAGAACAACAGGAAAATATTTTAAGAATTACACTTCCCCTCATTCATTTTAAAACCATTTTACAACAAGCCACATTCTCTTCATTTAACAGTGACGTGTATGCAACAAAGGATAGCTGGAAAGCTGAACTTGAAAAAACTCAAGTTCGTTTACAATGGGACCCTGACCATGATGCTTATGGAAATAAGCAGGAACGTAAAGCTATTCAGGTTGGAATGAAAGATGAGATATTGAAAAAATTTTGTAAAGAGTGGATTGTAAAGATTGAAGACATAACTGATTTTGTAAAAAAAGAACACGAAAAAGTATTGGCTAATAAAATTGAAGAAGTAAATGTTCCTTATGAAGAAGTGATTGCATTGAATGATGAAGCAATTGAACAAAGAATCGGGATACAATGAAAATCGAAATTATAAATACAGATATCACCACTTTACAAATTGATGCTATTGTAAACGCCGCCAACAACTCTTTAACAGGTGGTGGTGGTGTGGATGGCGCCATACACAGAGCTGCAGGATCGCAGTTAAAAGAGTTTTGTATTACACTAAGAGGTTGCGAAACCGGTTATGCAAAAATTACTCCGGGCTTTAATTTGCCGGCTAAGTTTGTGATACATGCTGTTGGCCCTGTTTGGAATAATGGAACGGAAAATGAAGAAACATTATTAGCCATGTGCTATCAAAACAGTTTGCAACTGGCTGCAGAAAATAATATTAAAACGATTGCTTTTCCCTGCATCAGTACCGGTGCTTATCGTTTTCCATTTGATAAAGCAGCCCATATTGCTTTAAAAACTATCAACGATTTTCTAAAAAGTAATTCATCAATAGAAAAAGTTTACCTGGTGGTTTTTGGAGAAAAAGATTTGAGAAATTATGAAAAAAATTTAAACAGGTTTTACAAATGAACTATTCACTCAACTGGTTAAAATCACAAATAGAAACAGGTTTTCATCCAGAATACCTATTCTTCTGGGGCCATACGCAAAAGGCAACCGGTGTAACAGATAAATCCTGTTTTAGTCAATGGTGGCCTTCGCCATTTATTGTTGATGGAATAACTTACCCCACAGCAGAACATTGGATGATGGCTCAAAAAGCTTTGCTATTTGACGACAACGAAAGTTTTGATTTGATTATTGCTGCAAACAAACCTGCTATTGCAAAAGACCTGGGCCGTAAGGTAAAAAATTTTGATGCAGATAAATGGAATGCCAATGCATTTAAACTGGTAACAACAGGTAATATTCATAAATTTTCTCAACACGGAGATTTAAAAAAATTCTTATTAAACACAGGTGATAAAACACTTGTAGAAGCAAGTCCGGTAGATTTTATCTGGGGTATTGGTTTATCGCAGGAGGCACCTGAAGCCAGCAACCCTTATAAATGGAAAGGCGCTAATCTTTTAGGCTTTGCCCTTATGGAAGTAAGAGAGGATTTAAAAAAATAACAATGGAAAAACAACTAAAACATATCAGCAAATTAATGAGCCTGGTACTTCGCCACAAACCCGAAGCTATTGGTTTGCAGCTGAACGAAAATGGCTGGGCCAATGTAGCAGAGCTAATCAGCAAAATAAATGAACAAGGCAACAATGTAAATTTTGATACCATCAATACCGTTGTGGATACCAACGATAAAAAACGTTTTGCCTTTAATGAAGATAAAACCATGATACGTGCCAGCCAGGGCCATAGTATTGAAGTGGAACTAAATTTAAAAGCAGTTACGCCGCCGGATATATTGTACCATGGTACGGCAGAAAGATTTGTAGAAAGCATTTTAAAAGAAGGCCTCAACAAACAACAACGCCAGCATGTGCACCTGAGTTTGTTGCAGGAAACTGCAAAAGCTGTAGGGGCCCGGCACGGCAAACCTGTTATCCTGCACATCAATGCTAAAGCAATGGCCGAAGCAGGTTTTGTTTTTTATTTATCTGATAACAACGTTTGGCTTGTCAATTCCGTACCGGTTGAATATATTACAGTATGAAACGAACGCTGGTGATAGGTGATATTCATGGTGGCTTAAAAGCGCTATACCAGGTATTTGAAAAAGCCAAAGTTATTCCCGAAGATAAACTGATCTTTTTAGGAGATTATGTTGATGGCTGGAGCGAATCTTCAGGAGTTATTGATTACATGATTGAACTGAGTAACACCAACGAATGCATTTTTATAAAAGGTAATCATGATGTTTGGTGCGAAGAGTGGTTGCGTACAGGGCTGGCCGACAAAACCTGGCTGTTTCATGGCGGACAGGAAACTGTAAACAGTTATACTACAGCTACTGCTGAACAAAAAATGCAGCACCTTAATTTTTTAGAACAAATGCCTTTTTATCATATTGATGAACTGAACCGCCTGTTTATTCATGCAGGCTTTACCTCTATGCACGGGCCGCAAAAAGAATTTCATAATTCCAATTTCAGCTGGGACAGAACACTGTGGGAAACCGCATTGGCAATGGATAAGCGTATAAAAAAAGATTCTATTCTTTTTCCAAAACGCTTAAAACTTTTTAGTGAAATTTATATTGGCCACACCCCCACATTATATTACAATGCAGATACGCCTATGCAGGGCTGCAATGTATGGAACCTGGATACCGGCGCTGCATTCACGGGCAAACTCAGTATCATGGATATTGATACCAAACAGTTCTGGCAAAGTGAAGTGGTGCAAAAGTTATATCCCGGCGAAACCGGGAGGAATAAAAATTAAAAGACGCCGTAATAAAAATATTGCAGCGCCTTTTATTTTTAATGGATCACATATTCCACTTCCATTGCTTCCCATAATTTGGGCACTTCCAGTTTATCAATCATTTTTTCGATGGCATGCAGTGGTATTGCGAAATCCCTGTTTTTGTTTTGAGCAATTAGTTTAGCATAGCCGGTTTCTACGTACACTATTTTTATCGTTGGCTTATAGGGTTCAATTAAATCAATTAACTGCTCCCTCATTTGCAAGGTAATATTGGTGGCATTCCATACAAATGGTATTGCTTTACGCAGGTATTCTTTGGCTTGCTCTTTTGCAGCCTGTATAACATGGCCATTGCCCTTAGTATCTCCATAATTTATTTTTAGTTTCCGCCGCATATCATCCAAAGAAATAACCGGAAGCAAAGGATAGTTTTTAAGAATATGAAAATCTTTCCCGCTACCTGCAATACCCGACATGATGATCACATTGGTTTTTGTATCATCAAAGGCTTCAAAATCGGGGTGCCGGTCATCCTTTCTGAAATATTGAAATTTAGAAAGATTACTTGCAAACTGTTTGGGTTTATCCCCGCAATCATACTCAACAGCCAATTCTTTAAACAGCTCTATTTTGTACAATAGCTCGTTTGCATCACTGCAAATTCTTCCCAATACATCTGCTTTTGCCAGCATGGCCAGGCAACCGATATTCACTTCCAGGCTTGCTTTTAATAAAGCCTGCACCGGATTTGGTTTTTCAAATACCCACAAAGGCAATCCATGATAACGAACTAATCCCACCACCTGCTCTCTTATATCAAACGGCACAACAAAATCCCTGTATAAAATTTGTCTTGTTGTTATAGCACCTTTTTTTGCATGGCCCGGCGAAACAATATTTCCGTTTTCATCAGTAATTGTTGTTGATCTTTTTTCAATATCATGCATTAATGCAGCAGCCCAAACAATTTCCTGTTCCTGCTCTTGCAATGCTTTAAACTCCTCCATGTTTTCCAATGCAGCCAATACCATTTGTGTATGTATAGCCACATCACCTTCGGCATGGTATACCGGGCTTTGCGGTACGCCATGCATATCATTTACCCAGCTTAATTTTTTTAGCTGCTCCCAGTTTTTATTTGTTGTCAGTGTCCACATTTTTTTCAAATTTTAAAGGCGCCCGCTTCCAGTTTCTTGTCCAGTGTTCATCTGTTTTTACATGGCCTTTACGCACATATTTAAACACATTTTTTTCAAAATCATCAATGTTGTATTCCAATATATTCCTGCTTACAATACCTTCCCTGCTGCAGATTTTATTGGTTTGCACATCAATTGATTTAAATACACTTTCCCCATTTGCCAGCGTAAGTATATTTTTTTCAAAAATTTTCTGATCCATAAAATCAGTTACCGTTTCCACAACCGGCACGGTTGGTAAATCAAACATAGCAGCAATAAATATTGTTTCTTCCCAGCTCAGCCACTTATCCAGTTCCCTTACAGCAAATACATAATAGTGTTCTTCAATTAACGGGTATTGAATAGAATGGATGGCATATAAATTCTCTCCAAAGATCTCATAATCTCCCAGGTCGTTTTTTAAAACAGCCCATTTTTCCCTCAGTTGTCTTGTCCATGCAGACGTTGTTGGTGCAGCATGTGACCTTGCAAATACACCATTGCGGCTCATGCAATTATTTTCGCCGTCCAGTTTCTCGGTATGAATAATTGTTGACAAAAGACTGATGTTCTGCCAGTAACCGGTATTAATTCTATCGTCGCTTGTTGTACCCGGAGAAAAAGGGTAATGAAATGTCCTTCCGTATTTTCTTGATATAGACATGATATAATTTTTAGAATGAAAAACTAAAGCAGCAAATAGTTTGCTGCTCATTAATCGGTATGTATTCTAAAAATTACATAGTATAGAAGTTGTAAAAGTTGATGCTTTGCTTGTTAATAGTTTGTATTCAACAGCATTGCTTTTGCAAAACTACACTTTGTTTTGTTTACATTTATTTTCTACCCGATAATATTTTTATCCCTCCGGCCAAATTAATAATTGTAAAATTTCAGTATAGTAGTTATTTATTTATCTGTTTTCTTTAACTTACTTCTTTAATCAATTACCACTCATGCGGCTGATAAAACAATCCTTTCTCTATTTTAAAGAAGGCAATTCTGATAAAGTGTATGAAATTGATCTGTGCGATGCAGGCAATGATAAATACGTGGTTAATTTCCGTTATGGCAGAAGAGGGGCACAGTTAAAAGAAGGCAGTAAAACACCTGTACCCGTTAACCTGGCAGAAGCAGAAAAAATTTATGATGCCCTTGAAACAGAAAAATTAAACAAGGGTTATACTACATCCGAAAGCGGCGAACCAGCTATTCCAGCAAAAACAGCTTTTAGTTTAGACAGCAGCACTATCGTGTTAAATACCAACTGGACCATTCTGCCTGCAAGCCGCAATAAAGCCATTTTGCAAAGATTACACAATGCCGTAAATGGCACTGCGGCTGATGCAAAATTTCAATGGAAATTATCCCGGGTAATATGGAAAGCGGGTACTTATAAAATAAAAGAAGCCGCTCCTTACATCATAAAATTATTCAGCAATGGCAACCAGCTGCACCAGTATTGTTGCGCATGGGCACTTGTTCGTTGCTTTGATGGCAATGCGGTTACTATAACTGCATTAAAAGCCATTCATGTTGCACATCCTGTTGCAGGCATTTCAAAATTAGCCGGCGCAGGTTTGGTTAAATATAGTGAGGGTATTGAAAAAGAAACACAGTTAACACAGTATACCAACCGGCTTCCCGAAGACCTTAAAAAAGCC
The DNA here is from genome assembly GCF_050611765.1 of Ferruginibacter sp. SUN106. Taxonomy (NCBI): domain Bacteria; kingdom Pseudomonadati; phylum Bacteroidota; class Chitinophagia; order Chitinophagales; family Chitinophagaceae; genus Ferruginibacter; species Ferruginibacter sp. SUN106. The sequence continues at coordinate 192,746 of NZ_JBODJC010000005.1, read as the reverse complement.
GTTGCGGCCGAAAACCATACCTCACTAAACAAATTATTGCAGTTAAGAATAGTGCAGCAGCAACCTAATTACAATTGGCTGGAAGACCTCTATATTATTGCCACAGAAAAAAGATGGTTAAGAACTGGCATAAAAAAAATATTGAACGAAATACCATTTCGCCCCAATTATTTTAAACACACCCGTGCCATTTTTAAACTGGCCGAATTACTGGATGATTTTGAAATTACCGGGCTGCTGGCCTGCAGGTTTGAAAGAGAGCAGGAAATGTTCCGCCACAATATTTCATTTGCAAGTACAAGGGATGAAGAGATATATATTCCGGAAATTGAAGAATGGGTAAAGTTGCAGAAAGAATTTAAAAAGAACAGCAGCCGGTTAGCCTACTCACAAAAAACACGTTGGTATTTTCACAGCAGGGTTTTCAGGCAATTATTATTAACCGGTAAAAATGATGATGCTGATTATGTAAAACTGGCCACCGCATTATTGATCGGGTATAAGTTTACAAAAGATTTTAAAGCACATTATTCTACCTATAATTATGTCTGGAACCGGGGTACTTACGATCGTATTGAAACAAGGTTTTTGCAAAATGCCCAGGCTGTTTTTTTACACCAGGTGTTAAGCGGTAATAATCCCGAAATTGTTTTGCAATCAAATCATTTATGGCGCATACGCACCGGTAACGAAAAACCTGCTGCCGGTTCTAATCAGCAAAAACCTAAATCACCTGATGGTGGTGATGGCTTTGGTGGTTTAATAAAAAAAATTACGGGCCTTTTTAGTAAGAAAAAGGAAACTCCTTTGCCACCTCCCGAAATGGCAAACTCTCAGCCTGTTGAAAATAATGCTGATAAAAACGGTACCCCGTTTCTTCATTTATGGAATAAAGTGCCACAGGCTTACCTGCAATTGCTGATAGATGGGGAACTGGAAGAAGTACACCAGTTTGCTGCAGACAATCTTACTATACATCCTGAATACAATGCCATAAAACAAAGATTAGATAAGCAGGCGTATAAACAATTGTTATTATCGGCATTTGAAATTCCTGCAAAGTTTGGTTTTATACTGGCAGAAGAAAAATATTCCAATACTATTCCCGATGATGACCTGGTTGTAGCCATGCTTAACAGCATTAATGCAGCAGCTCAAAACAAAGGCAAACAATGGGGAGAAGAGTACAAGGCTACTTATTTTCAGCAAAGCAATTTTATTACGGCTTTAATTTTTGCAAAGCATGCCACCATAAGAACCTGGGGAAAAGAGCTGATAAAAAACAATAACTTATCTGCTGATATAAAAAATGCGGTGGTGGGCAAAGCTATTGCAGAGCTTATGAGTTATGGTGAACAAACAAGCGAAAACGAGCGCATTATAAAAGACGCCGGCGATACCTTATTTGAATTGTTTGGTGAAGCATTACAACAAGTGAATATCGGCGTTACTTCAGATATGCTGCAACATGAAAATGCGTCTGTTCTTTTATTTGGGTTAAGATTATTAAAAATACAAAAGCAGCAACTTGATCTTGATAATTTATCAGGCCAATTTTTGTTTGGCTTGTTGCAACACCAACAGGCATTGGTGAGAGCAGAAGGTATTGAATTTTTAAGCAGCATGAGCGATGCCGCTTTATTGCGTCACCCCGATGATATCATTGGCTCCTGTTTATCTGCCTATGAAAATGTAAGGAAAGGTTTGCCGCCGGTTATTCAGCGTATGGCGCAAAAAGAAAATGCCTTTGGTATAAAAGCTGCCGAAAACTTAATGCCGTTTTTATTAAGGAAAGAAACTACGGAAGGGTTACATGCAGATGTTAGTAATCTTTTGTGCAACCAACTGAGTGATTACCTGCAAAACGCTAATAAAGAAACGGCTTTAAATTTATTGTATTCTAATTACAGTGCTGCACAAAATGTGGGTGTTATTATTTTAGAAAAATATACTGATCCTTCGCAGCTGACTATTCCGCAGGTAATTGCTTTAGGCGGGCACGAAAATTTAAATGTAAGGGAATGGTGCTGGAAATTTTATAGCACACAATCTCCTCGTATCAAATACGAAAAAGAAAGCAGCATAAAAATAACAGAAAGTAAATGGCAGGATACCAGGCAGTTTGCCAGGCAGTATTTCAGGGACAATTTTACTGAAGCCGACTGGAATGCTGAAACACTGATAACGCTGGCTGATTCTGTAAAGCCTGATGTAGAAGCTTTTGGCAGAGAGCTGATCACTAAGTTTTTTACTGCCGAAAATGGTGTGCAATATTTATTACAACTGAGCCAGCACCCCAGCGAAAAAATGCAATTATTTGCCACCAACTACCTGGAACGTTTTGCCGCAGGTGATGTAGAAAAAATTCAGTCACTCGATTTTTATTTCCGTTCTGTTTTAACAAGGGTAAACAAAAGCCGTATCGCCAAAAACAGGATTTATCTCTTTCTTTTGGAAGAAGGCAGAAAATCGGAAGCCGTTGCAAAAGTGGTGTGTACTATTTTATCTGATGTATCTGCCATTGCAGCTATTGGCGATAAGGCAAAGTGTATTGACATCTTACTGCAGTTAAAAGCATTGTATGATGTAATTACACCGGTAAAAATAAAAGAAACAGAAATACGCATGGCTTCAAGCGCCAGTTAAAAATAATTATCATGTTATTTAATTATCGTTTTGCAGGAAGCACCAATGTAAGCAGTTCATCTTATCAAACCAGGATGAGCTTTGCACCCGATACCTTACGTGAAAGCGCCTGGTTTGTTGGCAAGCTCAATAAAAAAATTGCTTTTCGTGAAGCCATATCCGCCTTGCATGATGTGGTGGTAAGCGACCTGCGCTTTAAACCAAAAGATAAAACTGCTTATAAAGAATGGGTGGCACAAAACGAAAGTTTGTTTTTAGCAGAATATATGGCTGGTTATGATGTAAATGTTGCCAATAACAGGGTTGAAGAAATTAAAGCCACACTTGCCGAGGTAAGAGCGGATAAAGAAAAAATTATGGGGCCGTTTTACAAAGCCCGTCAGCAATATTTTAATTACCTGTACAGTAACGACCGTGAAGCATGGATCGTTCTTGACCCCGTAATTACCATTCACCCTGATGAATTATTTTTTGAGTGCTTCAGCCAGGATGAAAGTACTTACGGAAAACTGGGCTGCAATTATAATGTGTTTACTGCTATTGATGATTATAAATGCGGCACTACTAATGTTGATTACTCAAGAGAATTGTATGAAGAGTTTCAAAAGATACGTGACTATAAAGAAACAGAATTAAAAGTTGATCCATCAGGCTTTACCGTGCAAACAACTGATGAAGAACAATACAAAGAAGTAAAGATCGATTTGCCTGATAGCTGGGTACGTGGTTTTTTACAGGTAAGCAGTGCTATGACTTTACCTACTATACAATTCGATCTGCATCCAATGGATATTTACAGTATTTGTTTATTGCTGCGCCGCTTTAAAGAAAAAAGAGGCCCCCGTTCCCTGCGCTATATCCTGGAACCGGGACAACCGGTAAAAATTATTTTAGAACCCTGGGGTAAAGAAATTGTTTGTGCAAGAAGTGTGTATACCGGCAATAGTAAACACGAAATAAGAACATGGGGCAGAAGACGTTTACTGGTTTTAGAAAGATTGATACCTGTAGCAAAAAAATTTACAGTGCATTTATTGGGTACCGGTTTGCCGGCATTTTATATTGCTGACCTGGGCGACATGAATTTTACTTTAGGCCTTAGTGGCTGGACCAGTAACGACTGGAGCCATGCCGGAAATTTTGATCTGCTGGCGCCACGTTTACAGGTTGATGATGCTGTTAAACAAAAAGTTTTTCAATCGTTACAAAAAGACTGGTTCAATACATCGCAGCAAATTGCAACTGATCTAAATATCAGCAACGCACAGGCAGCCGGTGCATTAAGTGCTTACACACAGGCCGGAAGAGTTATTTATGATCTGAATGGTAAAGTATACCGCCTTCGTGAACTAAGCCGTGAGCCTTTGCCATTTGATAAACTAAGATTCAGCAATCCGCAGGAAGAATTAGCAGAAGAAATTTTAAACAAGCAGGAGGTAAAATTTACTGCACAGGAATTGCCTGATAAAAGTTTACAATTAACAGGCACTGTAAAAGGCAAAAAGAAAACCTTTAACCCGGCGATGGTAATAGATGCGGATGAAAAAATAAAATTGGCTCATTGCGATTGCAGTTATTATGTAGAAAATAAATTGTACAAAGGGCCCTGCGAACACATGCTGGCCATTCGCCAGGCTTTTAATAAAACAAGAATACAGGCTGATCTTGTACAGTAATTGAGTTGCAAAAAATAAAACAGTATAAACCGGTAAATTTAAAAACAGCAAACTATATTTGTTAACCGCATTTCATGTTCTTTGACAGAGTAAAAGTAAAGCTTGCACCTTGCTTCCTGAAAAGGAAAGAACGATGTTTCGTCGTTCATGCAACATGAGTTGATCATGCATCACCAAATGTAATCTTTACTATGGCATGGGGGTCCTATCTCACTATTTACAGTGAAGGCCCCATGTGCCCAAATAGTGAGATAGGACCCCCATGCCTGGCGTTGATTAATCTGGTCACGGGCGGGCACGAAGGCAGCAACTACTTTTACTCTGTTAATACATGAATCTTTTCTTTCTAATTATGGCCGACATCAGATTAACCCGTCAACAGATCTACGACCGCATCAGGGAAAGTTCCAAAGAAGAATTTATTTTGGCAGAAATGAAACGCCTTGGTTTCTGGGGTAAAAAAGACGGCGAACCCGGCGTACCTGAATTACTCATAAAAAAGGAAGCTGATCTTCAGAAAGAATTAAATCAACTCTGGGAAGAAAAAAGAAAATACCAGAACAGAGAAGCGGTGCTTAAAGAAATGCGTATGAAACGCATGGCCGAGGCAAAATTAAAACGGGAAGAAAATAAAAAGAAAAGAGAACAACAACGTTTTGAAAAAGCTGAAGCATGGAAGAATAAAAAAAACACCGAAATAATTTATTTAGGAGAACATGTTTCCTTCGGGCTTAATCATACTGAAAACAATATTGCTGCGCTGCAAAAAAACAACCTGCCTGTTTTTGCCAATGAAACAGTATTGGCCACAGCAATGGGCATCGATTTAAAAGAATTACGTTTTTTAGCTTTTAACAGAAAGGTTTCTACTGTAAGCCATTACCGCAAATTTTACATGCCTAAAAAATCCGGTGGTAAAAGAATGATATCGGCACCAATGCCCAGGTTAAAAAAAGTACAGTACTGGATACTGGAAAATTTGTTGAACAAAGTTGCCTTACATGATGCTGCTAACGGATTTACTTTAAACAAATCCATCGTTACTAATGCGCAACCACATGTTGGTAAAGACCTGGTGATAAATATGGATGTAAAAGATTTTTTTCCTTCGGTACATTTTAAAAGAGTAAAAGGATTGTTGCAACAGTTAGGTTATGCTGAAAAAATGGCTACCATACTTTCTTTGCTTTGTACAGAAGCAGTAACTGATGAAGTAGCTATTGATGGTAAAAATTATTTTGTACAAAAAGGCAACCGAGTATTACCGCAAGGTGCGCCAACCAGCCCGGCTATAACTAATATTTTATGTTTTAAATTAGATAAGCGTTTACAGGGATTAGCCTATAAACTTAATTACAATTATACCCGCTATGCAGATGATATTAGTTTTTCCGGTGAAAAAGATACCGATGCACAACAGCTGGTATGGCGTATAAAAAGAATTTTGCAGGACGAAGGTTTTACACCACACCCTGATAAAATACGCATCATGCGCAAAGGCACACAACAGGAAGTTACCGGTGTGGTGGTAAATAAACAATTAAACGTAAGCAGGAAAAAATTAAGAGAATTCCGTTCTTTGTTGCACCATTTAAAAACAAAAAAGGATACTGATGTAAAATGGGGCAGTGGCGGATTAACCAATAGCATTCTTGGTTATGCCAATTTTATAAAAATGGTAAACCCGGTAAAGGGCGCTAAAATGCAGCAGCAAATTATTGCATTATTTCAAAGCAATACTTTACAGTTACCAAAAAAAAGTACGCCTTCAGTTTCAACCAAAAAAGACGAGCCGCCGCCGCCTGAAGAGAATAAATTACCGGGAAAAGATGATACTGATAAACCCTGGTGGAATGTGGTGTAGTATATTAAATCTTACCATTTAACAATCACTTTCGGATCTTTCTCCCAATGAACTGATCAATATTACCCGTTTAAAAAGGGCTGCTGAATTATTGGCCGAAGGAAACTATAAAATTTATAAAGTGGCAGATATGCCCAGCTTTGGTTCTCAAACCAATATTGGAAGAAACTTTCATAAGCAATTGGGAATGACGCCTGCCGAATAGGTAAGCCAAAAGGAAGCAGAAACAAACAATAAATAAGGCCTTATTTCTTCAATGGCCCAAGCAATTTTTCCAGTCCGTTTATCTTTATTTCATAAATAGTAGCCAATAAAACACCCAACTTTCCCTTGGGAAAACCTTTTCTCTGAAACCATTCTAAATAAGAAACGGGCAGGTTACAAAGCAGCGTTCCTTTATACTTTCCAAAAGGCATTTTCATACTTACTAACTGCATCAGCAACTCCCCATTGGGAACATTTTCATTGTTATCCATAATCAAATCTAATAAGTAAACTTTATACCACTTATTATTCAATCAAAATTAAAGCAGATGTTAATGGAACGGTTATTCACATTTAAATACAATTAATCCACTTATTGAATAATAATCGTTAATTATCTTTTTTATTATTCAATGTATTTATACATTTACTATAATCAAAATAATTGTTATCATAAATTAATTCTGTATTAAACTTTTCTACACTAACCCATTCTAAATTCACATGAATACAACTACTGTTACTACCCCAAACTTTGAAGTAGTCAGCAATCATGCATTTGGTGATGTTTTGCTAAACACTTCAACCAATCAAAAATCATTGCATGCAACTGTTGCCATTCAGCCCGGCCAGGTTATCAGTAAGTTTCATGCAGGCATTACACAATCATATGCCACGTACTTAACTGTGCAAACCGGCGTGGATACTCATATTACGCTGCAGCCGGAATTTCTGCAATACATTAATCACAGTTGTGAGCCCAACGTATTTTTTGATACTACTACCCTGGAACTGGTTTGTTTAAAACCATTACAACCCGGTGATGAATTAACATTCTTCTATCCAAGCACCGAATGGGATATGAGCCAGCCTTTTGTTTGTAATTGCCAAAGCAAGGATTGTTTACAGTTGATCAACGGCGCATCTCATTTAGATCAATCTACCTTAAATAAATACCGTTTAACAGATTTTATAAAACAGCAGGCTGATAATAAATCTGCTGTTTAAAAGATCATCTTACCATATGTCGTTACCATCTTCTTTTTTGCCAATAGTTCCTCTTGAAAATCTTAAGGTTTGGGTACTGGCGCCCCATCTGGTTACCAACGACGCTAATATTGATTACTATTACGATTTCAGCCAGAGCATTGAAGAATATACAAAAACCTTTGCTGCATTACATATTGAATGGAAATGGCAGCCTGTTACCATGCAGGATTATGCTGCCGTGATTGATACTATTGTTGCCGAAAAAGCTGCAGGTATTTATTCGCCTTTGGTATTTAATATTTGCGATGGCGATGAAATAAACGGTACGCCGGGTGTTTCTGTTGTAAAACTATTGGAAGAAAAAGGATTGGTATATACCGGTTCCGATGAATACTTTTATACCATCACTACTTCTAAAATTCCCATGAAGGAAGCATTTGATAAATATAAAGTGCCTAATGCAAGGTGGGAGCCCATAAAAGTTAAGGACCAATACACCAACGGAATTTTCGACAGGTTAGGCTCGCCCATAATTGTAAAGCCTTCGGTAAGTGGTGGCAGCATGGGCGTGGGTATAAAAAATGTGGTAGAGAATAAAGCGGAACTAAATGAACAGATCGGTAAAATGTTTGATGGCTATCGTGGCTGGAATTTAGCAGCTGATGGTTTAATTGCCGAATCTTTTATTAGCGGTCCTGAATTTACTGTTTTGATTGTGGGCAGTTATGATAAACCTTCCGAAGCTAAAATTTACACGCCTGTAGAACGCATCTTTCATCCTTCTTTGCCCGATAAAGAAAAGTTTTTATCCTTCGATCGTTTATGGGAAATTTATGAAGAGGAAGAAGCAATGCCTAATGAGGGAAATTTTTATGAATACGAAATTCCTGATGCATCATTAATTGAAGCCATAAAAAAAATAAGCTGGGATGCTTATGTTGCTACCAAAGGAAGAGGCTATACAAGAGTGGATGTAAGAATGGATAGCAAAACAAAAAAATTATTCGTGCTGGAAGTAAATGCACAATGTGGTTTAAGTGAAGATGAAAATTATACTTCTATCGGCGCTATATTAAGAATGAGTAATAAAACTTTTACAGAACTGGTAATTGAGATCATTAATGATGCATTTGTTCGTGTTGAAGAAAAAACTCCCGCAGTCTTACCCAGATAATAATAATGGAACATTCTCAAAATAATATTTCTTCTAAAAAAATAAACGGCGCTGCAGTTCCCTCTTCAGGGGGTTTAAATATTTGTGTACTTCAACCCGACTATTCTACCTCCGGTGTGGATTACCAGTATTATGATCCTGCAAGAGACCTTTCTCATTTAATGCCGGAGGCAAATTTTACACATGTACTTTTAAACAAGTTGACCACTTACAAACAACTTAAAGAATTAAAGAAAAAAAACTACGACATTTTTGTTAACCTTTGCGAAGGTTATTTAGAATGGGAAGTTCCCAGCATTGATGTTATTTATACTTTGGAATTGCTGAACCTGCCTTTCACTGGTCCCACAACTTTATTGTACGATCCGCCAAAGGAATTAATGAAGTATGTGGCATATACCGAAGGTATCAGTACACCGGCGTATGCTTTAATAGAAAATGAAGATGATATAGCAACAGAATGTAGACACTTAAAGTACCCCTTGTTTGTAAAGCCGGCAAAAGCGGGTGATAGCTTAGGTGTGGATGATAAAAGCCTGGTGCATAATATTGAAGAACTGAAACAAAAGGTTCATGCCATTATTGATGAATACGGACCGTTATTGGTAGAAGAATATATCAGCGGCAGAGAATTCACCGTAATGCTGGCAGCCAATGACGATGGTAAAACGGTTACTGTTTTTAAACCGGTAGAATATATTTTCCCCGAAGGCAATCAATTTAAAACTTATGCTTTAAAAACTTCCGAGTTGCATCCCAATGCCAATATTGCCTGCAACGATCCGGAGCTGGAATTAAAATTAAAGGAAGCTGCTACGCAGATCTTCCGCAGTTTTGGTGGCGTGGGTTATGCAAGATTAGATTTCAGGGTAGATAATAAAAAGGAGATTTTCTTTTTAGAGATCAACTTTACCTGCTCAGTTTTTTACAAAGATGGCTACGAAGGAAGTGCCGATTATATCTTAAAACATGATGGCTTTGGCCAGGCGAATTTCCTTAAACATATTATAAAAGAAGGTATTGCAAGGCATAGCCGCAGGCAGAAAAAATACGTGATGAAGGGCAATTCCATAGCAGGCTACGGCATTTATGCTACGCAGGATATTGCAGCTAATGATCTGATTTTCAAAGGAGAAGAGATGAACCAGCGCATTGTTACCCGTCGCTATGTGGAGCAAAACTGGGATATTAAAGAAAAAGAAATCTTTGCCAAATATGCCTACCCACTCAGCAATGAAGTATATTTGCTGTGGGATGATAACCCCGGCGGATGGGCTCCGCAGAATCACAGTTGCAATGCCAATACCGGTTACTCCGGTTTAAATGTTGTTGCTTTACGAAACATTAAAAAAGGCGAAGAACTAACCCTCAACTACGCATCCTTCCTGGATGAAACGATGGAGCCCTTTAATTGCCGGTGTGGTGCACCCAACTGTCGTGGCTTAATAACCGGAATTACCCATAATTCGGTTACCGAGAGAGAAAAGATAGCCACGCTTTAAACTAACCCAACATCTTTCGGTCTTACAACAGCCCATTAAATTCTGGCTACGAAATCATATTTCGTATTAGAAATTTATTATTTAAACGATTCAACCGAGCAAACCTATGTCACGTTTTCAAATTTTAAAGCGCTTAATGAATAAGCACCGCAGCCAGCTGGTACTTACTTATATATTATTTTCATTAGAAATGTTGGGCGGCTTATTACGCCCCCTGTTTTTGGGCATCGCAATTAATGACTTGCTGAAGGGTAGTTACCAGGGCCTGATTTTACTTTCTGCTGTGCATTTTGTTACACTAATTGTGGGCACTTTACGCCATATGTACGACACCCGTACTTATTCTGCTATTTATGTTTCTTTAGTTACAAAATTTTTAAGCCGCAGGGTGTATAAACAAGATGTAAGTAAACTTAGTGCACATTCTACCCTGGCAAGAGAGTTTGTTGATTTTTTAGAGTTCGACCTGGTGTATGTAATTGAAGCAGTGTATAATTTATTCGGTTCATTAATACTGATGTTTTTTTATGATGCTTCGGTGGTTACATTATGTCTTGCTGTATTAATTCCGGTTAGTGGTATCAGTTATGTGTATGGCAAGAGAATGAAAAAATTAAACAAACTAAAAAATGATGAACTGGAGCAACAGGTAGATGTGATCAGCAGCTTTGATAAAAAAACGGTTCAAACACATTATAACAATTTACGTAAGTGGCAAATAAAAATTTCTAACCAGGAAGCATGGAATTTTGGCTTCATGGAATTTTTGGTGATGATTGTTTTAGGTACCAGTTTATTATTAACTTATAAAACATCTCATGCCGAAATATTAGCTGGTAATGTTGTAGGTATTTTCTTTTACGTAAGCAATTTTGCAAAAGGGTTAGAAACTATTCCTTACACAGTACAACGCCTTACTTCATTAACTGATATTACAAGAAGGATTGAATTGCAGGTAGAAGATTTTCCCGAAGATAATAATAACTTGAAACCGGTGAGGAAAGAGAAAAGAACAAAAGTGGGAGAGATGGCGGCGTAAGTTTTATTCATATATTTTACATTATTTATTGAGTTTTCCCTGACAAACTTCCAAATCATGTTTAACGTCGGTATAATAAGTTGACAATGTCATCTTATCATGTCTCAACTCAACTATTTGAGATTGATACATAAACTTTTGATCCGTAAGTTCAGATTTATAATGCGCCAATGTATCTGCCTGTGATTTTCTTAATTTCAAATTTATTTCAAGTAAACTTGCATATGCTGCATTTCTGGTTTTTAAGTCACCCAAGGCCTTAAAAATGCCATTCGCTATTTCTGCACTGTCTGCCCTAGTTTTAGTCAGTTGTTCTAAAATTTTTCTGATATCTCCTTTCGCAATTTCATAGCGAGTATTTATTTCGGAAAGTCGAATACTATCATCTGCCATTTTTACTTCAAAGTGAGATTTTGCATCAAGTAATTTAGCTAAATACTCTTTTTTCTCATCTTGGGCTTTTGTGATTTCCCTTTTTAGATTCGCCAGCTCAGCATTAAATAATAAGTAAACAGATGGCATTATCGCCGCAATTAATAGTATAATATTTTTGATTGGACTTATAATTTTTACTTCTCTAACTTCATACTTAAGCTTCTCTAATTCAAGTGCTGCTTTCTCATCTTTTACTTTTGGTAACTCGGTTGTTTCGGGTACCGGTGTTGAGCCTGTTATTGGAATTTCTTCTGGCATAAAAATTAGTTTTTGAATATGAATAGATTAACTGGAAGTAAATTGAACTACTCTCCGTTGCCTGGTTTTTAAAGATGAACATTTTTCATTCCTTCAACGACTTTGCATAAAACTTTTCCTTCTTCAGCAACCTGGTTATAGATTCTGCTATGCGTTTTGTTTTCGTTGTTTCCTGTTTTGCTTCGTAAATCCATTTAATATAAAAGCTCTGTTCGCTTTCCGTAAGTTTAAAAAAGAATTGTTTTGCGGCTAGTTCATCTTCTAAACATAATAAAAACTCCTGTGGTATTTCTATTGACGAATTATCAGCGTATAAAATAATATGTACTGTATCGCCTTCTTTTTTATTAATTGCTTTTCTTATTGCTGCCCTTACCGGAAAAAACATACAGCCATTTTTCATCGGCATTAATTTATAGCGCTTTATTTCAAAACTATCAATAGTACCACTTACCTGCACCCAGCCAAACTTTGCTCTTTTATCTGCTGTTATTTCTTCAATAACAGTATATACCCAACCGCCTTTGCCGGGGTATTTTTGCAACTTGTATTTTTTATTTACCAGTAGCTTATCCATACATAATTACAACAGCTCTATTTCTCTTTGTAAATTTTCCTTTGCCTGTAATTCAAATTTATTGAAGAAGAAATCGGTTTTAAATATCCGTTCCATCTGTAAAAAATGTTGCAGTACTTTTTTTCTGCCCGGGTTGTAGATCAGATCTGGGTAAAGTGAATATTCTTTTCTTACGTTTTTAAAATACAGCTCATAAATTTCCCACGGTTGTCCTAAAATAGAAAGATCGGCATCGGTAAAAAAATTAGTATCCGTATCACCGCTTACCAAATGATCTTTGGTAGCCATTATTTGTTGCACGCATTTTTCAATCATGGGCTGACGAATACCAATCAACTGCATTTTTATTCGGGCAAACTCTGCGCTTTTTTCTTCATTCGTTCTTTTCAACGCATTATAAACCACATCGTGGTAATAAAACGAAAACAAGATCGTATTCCAATCCTTAATACTGTCCTTTACCTGTAGTAGCAGCGGCAACAAATTTTCCAGGTGTTGTAAAGTGTGGTAGTGCCTTTTTTTATTAGTATAGTTGTCTTCAATTTCCTGCCACAATTGTTTTGCCAACCGGTCATCGGTGGAATAGCTACCAATTAATCGTATAAATGTTTCTTTAAGCAAAGGCGGCCGTTTTAATTATTCCTCATCTCTTTTTACAATCAGGTACCAGTTGTTCTCTAATGGCAGATAGCCATATTCGTAACAGTAAAAATAAGTTTTATCGGTTTTAGTGTGGTATAAATGGGTATGGTATTTAAACTGAAAACCTTTTTCAATCAGTTTGTCCCGGTTAGCTTTTGCGGTAGGCTCTCCTTCAGGTAAAAGGCTTTCTAAAATGCGACGGTTTTTTCCTAAAGCATTATTTACGTTGCGGATGAGGTTGTTGGCGGCGCTTTTCAGGTCGTTATTATAAGCGGCCCGGCAGTAATCATCACAAAATTTTTTGTCGCTGCGGCCTTTTACAGTTTTTCCGCAGCTCAGGCATACTTTTTCTTCTTTTTCTTTTAACATAGTACCAGCAAGGGTTTGGTGGAAAAGAGGAGAAGGTTTTTTTGTATGCACCCGTTTACATACGGTTATAAAGGTAAGTAAAAGGATAAATTCCGGCTAACGCTTTTTTGTGATCGCATCTTTGCATTGTCAATCGGAACAAAACAAACAAACCCGGTTGGTTGAAATAAATTAAATCATCGCACGGCTTTAAAACATCAGCACGGCACAAAACGAAACAACATGTACGCATTAAAAAACAAAGTTCAATTGATTGGTAACCTGGGCAACGCACCAGAAGTAAAGAACACCGAAAACGGTAAAAAACTGGCCCGCTTTAGCATGGCCACTAACGAGACCTACCGTGGCCGCACCGGCGAAAAAGTTACCGAAACTACCTGGCATAATGTAGTGGCCTGGGGTAAGGTAGCTGAGATTGCAGAAAAATATTTAGCAAAAGGCGCCGAGGTAGCCATAGAAGGAAAATTAATTAACCGTAGCTACACCGATAAGGATGGCATTAAGAGATATGTGACTGAGATACAGGTAAATGAATTGTTGATGATGAACAATAAGCCTGCGGCTTAGTGTTTTGCCACAGATTGCACAAATTACACAGAAAAGCATTGTTATAATTTCTTGTATGCATGATCTGCCCAAAGGTTAATTTGTACAATCTGTGGCATTTTTTTTAAACGCTTAGTTATTCTTATTTTAAAAATGAAACTATGAGTGAATTTTTATTTAAACAGGAAACCTACGAGATAATTGGCTTGTGCATGGAAGTTCATCGCATATTAGGCAACGGCTTTAGTGAAATTGTTTATAAAGACGCAATGGTGATTGAGGCCAAACTAAGAGAGTTTGCTATTGAAAGGGAAAAGAAGTATGAAATCGTTTATAAAGAAAAAATATTACCCCATCATTTCTTTGCCGATTTTGTTTTCTTTGATGAAATAATTGTAGAAATAAAAGCTATTGACAAAGAGATTAATGACGAGCACATTGCTCAAACCTTAAACTATCTAAAAATATCTGACTGCAGGGTTGGTTTGATAATTAACTTTGGTAGAAAATCATTAGAATATAAAAGATTGATTTTTTAATCTCAGCCTGCGGCTGAGGTTTTTGCCACAGATTGCACAAATTACACAGAAAAGATGCTGTGTGATTTTAAGAGGCTTATAATTTTTATGAATAAAAATTTGTGTAATCTGTGCAATCTGTGGCGAGTTTTTAAGCCGCAGGCTTAATTCCTATTAATTTAAAAATAATACTGTGGCAACTATAGAACGCAACGAAATATTTGACCTGGCTTACCGCTTTGTGACCGAAACGAGTGAGAATATTTTTCTCACTGGTAAAGCAGGCACTGGTAAAACCACTTTTTTAAAATACCTAAAAGAAAACGCTACTAAAAATATTGTAGTGGCAGCACCAACGGGTGTAGCCGCCATCAACGCAGGAGGTGTAACACTGCATAGTTTATTTCAATTACCTTTTCATCCTTTTTTGCCTACCAGGAATCATAAAGAACAATTGCTGGGCACAATACGCTACAACAAACAACGCCAGCAATTGCTTCGTAAAATGGAACTGCTGGTAATTGATGAGATTAGCATGGTACGTTGCGATGTGATGGATGCTATTGATACTATATTGAAAAGCATTCGCCGTAATTACGATACACCATTTGGCGGTGTACAATTATTATGCATTGGTGATTTACATCAATTGCCACCCGTAGCACAAAACCAGGAGTGGAGTATTTTACAGGAATATTATACCACACCATTTTTCTTTGATAGCATGGCAATTAAAGAACAAATGCCTTTGCTGATAGAGCTCAATAAAATTTACCGGCAAAAAGAAGATTCATTTGTGCGATTGCTGAATAAAGTACGTAACAATCAAATGGATGCTGATGATTTTGAAGACCTGCACCTGCGGTATGATCCATTGTTCTCGCCAATGCCGGGTGAAAAATATATTACGCTCACATCGCACAATAAGCAAGCTGCAGAAATCAATCAAAATAAAATTGAAAATTTATTTTCTAATCCTTTTACTTACAAGGCAGAGATTGAAGAAGATTTTCCCGAACATATTTTTCCCGCAGAAGCAGAGCTGTTGTTAAAAGAAGGCGCACAGGTAATGTTTTTAAAAAACGATATCGTTGCCAAAAGGTATTTTAATGGAAAGATTGGCGTGGTAAAATTATTAGAGAAAAATAAAATTGTTGTAGACTGCGATGGCATTGATATTGAAGTGGCGAAAGAAACCTGGGAAAACACCCGTTACACCTTAAACCGTAATGATGGTAAACTGGAACAGGAAACATTAGGCACTTTTACGCAATACCCTTTACGTTTAGCATGGGCCATTACCATTCACAAAAGCCAGGGCCTTACGTTTGAAAAAGTAATGATTGATGCCGGTGCATCTTTTAGTAGCGGGCAGGTGTATGTGGCACTCAGCCGTTGTACCAGTTTAGAAGGTATTGTTTTGTTGAGTAAACTTTCTTCTGCAACATTGTTCAGCAACGACAATGTAATTAAAGGCCAGCAATCCCTTACACATAAGGGCTCGCTTGCAGAACGCTTTACCGGTGCAAGGCAGGTTTTTACCCAACAATTAATAAGCGATCTTTTTTCTTTTAATGATATTGAAATTGGAATCGCATTATTGTTGCACCATATTACCCAACAACAGGATAAACTAAATGCTGAAAGTTTACCGTGGATAGAAAATATTAAACAACATTTTATTGCGGATAAATCGGTAGGCTTAAAATTTATTGACGTAGTTAGTGGCATTATGAAAGATGAGCCGGTAATTGAAAATAATGCAGCAGCTCAAAAAAGGATCAGCGATGCTGCCAATCATTTTGAACCTAAATTTTTAGCTTATCAAAAAGCAATACAAAATCATCCGTTAATAACAGAGCATAAGGAAACATCCAATATTATTAATGAGCAATTGAATCAACTGGCTTTGGCAATTTACAGTTGCGTTTATTATTTACAATATTGCAAACAAGCTTTTTCGGTAACTACATTTTTACAGCACAAATTAAAATTTGCACAGCCTAAATTTAATCTCAGTTGTTATGCCAGCGGTAAAAAGGAAGCATATACAGATGTTGCCAACACAGAATTATACAACACGTTAAAACGCTGGAGAGACATGACGGTAGAGGAAGAAAATTCCATTATTTATATGGTAGCAAACCAGGCTACGCTAAAAGAAATTGCAACATATTTGCCTCTTACTAAAAAAGATCTCTTACAAATAACAGGTTTTGGAAAAGCAAAAGTGGATAAATATGGCGATACCATTTTAGAAGCTGTGGAAGAATTTTGCAGCCGTAACGGCCTTGAAACAAATATGTCTGCCCTGCCCAAAAAGGCAGCAAAAGAAAAGGCGCTGAAAGAAAAAAATACAGTAACAAAAACTGATACCAAAACGCTTTCATTCAATTTATATAAAGAAGGAAAAACAATAGCTGAAATTGCTGCAGAAAGAAACCTTAGCGTTTCAACCATTGAAGGCCATCTTGTTCCCTTTATTAGTGAAGGCGAAATTGAGCTTAACGACCTGGTGCCTGTAAAAAAACAGCAATTAATTTTAGATGCAGTAGCTATACATGGTTCTTTAAGCCATAAAACTTTAATTGAAAACTTACCCGATACAATAACTTACGGCGATATAAAAATGGTGCTGGCGGCAGGAAAAACAACAACAGAATAAAAAAATGAAACTAACAGAAGAGCAAAAGGATATTATCGATTCAAAAGGTGATATAAAAATAAATGCAGTTGCCGGCTCTGGTAAAACAACAACCATTATTGAGTACGCAAAGGCAAGGCCAAAGACCGCTAAAATTTTATACCTGGCTTTTAATAAGTCGGTAAAGCTGGAAGCCATTAAAAAGTTTGCGGAAAAAGGTTTAAATAATGTAACTGTGGAAACAGCACATTCACTGGCGTACAAAAATATTGTTTTCAGGCATCAGTATAAAGTTTTGTCTCAGGGATACAAAACACATGAACTGGCTGCTTTGCTTGGTTTGCAGAGCAATGGCGAAAAACATCATGAGTATGTAATTGCCAATCACATCAATAAATTTATTGCACTTTTCTGCAACAGCGATAAATTAAAAGTACAGGATGTAAATTATTTAGACACCATCAGCGACGCTAAAGCCAAAACATTTGTAAAAACTTTTTACCATTTTATAGAAACGCAAACAAGATCTTTATTAGCTAAAATGGATAAAGGTGAAATTGAAATAACCCATGATTTTTACCTGAAAAAATTTCAACTGCAAAATCCTGTTTTGCCTTTTGATTATATTTTGTTTGATGAGGGCCAGGATGCATCACCTGCAATGCTGGATATTTTTTTACAGCAAAAAGCCACCAAAGTAATTGTGGGAGATACACATCAGCAGATTTACAGCTGGCGTTACGCTGTAAATTCTCTTGAGAAAACCAAATTTACAACTTACAATCTCAGCCACAGTTTCAGGTTTGGAGCAAATATTGCCAACCTGGCCACACAGGTTCTTTTCTGGAAAGATATTATTAAATCCACAACGCCTCTTGCCATTAAGGGGCTTGGTACAACTGTTGATACAAAAACAAAAGCTGTTATTGGACGAACCAATTTGGGTTTATTATTAAAAGCAATTGAGTATGTAAACGAAAAGAAAAATATTAAGCAGATATATTTTGAAGGAAATTTTAATTCTTACACTTATGCAGATGAAGGCGCTTCTTTATACGATGTATTAAATCTGCAGAATAATAAATTATCTCAGATAAAAGATGCTTTAATCAGATCGATGGGTTCTATTAAAGAGCTGGAAGAGTATATTGAAAAAACAGAAGACGCACAATTAAGCATGATGCTGGAAATTGTAAAAAAATATGGTAATGATATTTACGATATTATTAAAACTATAAAAAACAAGCATGTTGAAAATGATGCTAAAGAAAAAGCAGAGGTGGTTTTTTCTACGGTTCATCGCTGCAAAGGAATGGAATATGATTCCGTGCATTTAGTAAAAGATTTTATTACCGAGGATAAAATAAAACGCCAGGTAGCTGAATTAGAAAATGATGAAAAGAAGATCAATAAACTTAACGAAGAAATTAATTTATTGTATGTAGCCATTACCCGTACAAAAAATGCACTGCATATTCCCGAAGAATTATTGCCTGCTGATTTTCCTAAACTGGCCCAAATAAATATTATTAAAAAAGAGGAGCCTAAAGAAATTAAACCTGTTGTAATTGAAACGCCTAAATCAAAATATGGGTATTCAAAATATACAGGCACAAAAGGAAAAACATACTCGGTAGAACTGGTACGCACCAAACATGGCGACGCTTACAAACCATGGACACCGGAGCAGGATGAAAAATTAACGCAGTTATTCAATAACAGTGTTTCTGATTCTGAAATTATAAAACAATTTGGCAGAAATGCCGGAGCTATACATTCAAGATTAAGAAAGCTGGGATTGAAGTAAGAACCTGCCACAGATTACGCAAATTGCACAGATTTTTTCTCAGGACTTGAGAACTGTTTTCACGCAATGTTCAAATCTATATTTAATAAAAACAAAGACACAGGGTTTCCTGTGTCTTCTCTGTGTAATTTGTGCAATCTGTGGCCAAACCCCTATCTTCCAAAATCATCCTGCACCCTTACTATATCATCTTCGTCACTTGGGTTTGCAGCATCAGTGTGGCGCCAGATCTCAGCAATAATTCCCCAGCCTGATGTACCCAATAAACGGTGACGTTCTCCTTGTTTTAATTGTATAATATCGCCTATGTTTAAATCTTTAGTTTCTTTTTCTTCATCCGTATCGCTGGTTACCACGCCAGCAACGCCGCCAATCAATTTCCATATCTCCGCACGGCGATGATGGTACTGCCAGCTTAATCTTTTACCAGGTGCTACCACTAAAATTTTAGGACTTAATTTTCCTGAAATATTTAATTCTTCTTTGGTAAGATGCGGAAAATACAAACTGATAAATTTTTCTGCTTCGTTTTCTTCAATCACAAAAAAGCCTCCCCATGGCCTGGTGCTATCCTGTTTGTGAACTTTTAAATTTTTATGGTGCAGGTATTCTGCAACGTTTTCAAAAACTAATTCTTTTGGTGTGTCGGTACTAAAATTCAATTGCATTTTTAAAATTTTGTATTTAACGTTTCGAAGATAAAAATATTTTAATTGATTATATTTTTATTATAACTAATATTATCTACCCATAAAAACCATCAATATCTGCACATCACTTGGGTTTACACCAGATATACGGGAAGCCTGGCCTAAAGTACGAGGCTTAATTTTTTTAAATTTTTGTTTGGCCTCTGTACCCAAAGAAACCAGTTTTTCATAATCAAAATTATCAGGAATGATCAGGTCTTCCAGCTGACTCATTTTTACCACCAGCTCTTTTTCTTTCTCAATATAAGTATCATATTTCAGCTGAATCTCTGCCTGTTCTAATGTGTCTTTATTGAAATCTTTTAAAGCAATTTTTAATGAAGGAATATATTGCATCATCTTTTCCAAACCTATATTTGGCCTTAGTAAAACCTGCGCAGCTTTTTGTTTTGCAACTAACGGCGATGATTGTACGCTTTCTAAAAAAGCATTAGTTTCATCTGGTTCCAGGCTGATAGCAGCTAAAATTTCTTTCAGTTTTTCTACGCCTTCTTTTTTTGCTTTTACCAATTCCATTCTTTCCTGTGATGCTAAACCAAGCCGGTAACTTTTTTCGGTTAACCGCAGATCGGCATTATCCTGGCGCAACAAAGTGCGGAACTCTGCCCGGCTGGTAAACATGCGGTAGGGTTCGTCGGTTCCTTTGTTTATTAAATCATCAATCAACACACCTATATAAGCTTCACTCCTTTTCAGCACTACCGCTTCTTGTTCGCTGGCTTTTTGGTGGGCATTTATTCCCGCCATCAGTCCCTGGCAAGCTGCTTCTTCATAGCCGGTGGTGCCGTTTATCTGGCCTGCAAAAAACAGGTTCTCAATAAGCTTTGTTTCCAGGCTGAATTTTAACTGTGTTGGTGGAAAGTAATCATATTCTATGGCGTAACCAGGGCGGAACATCCTGCAGTTTTCAAAACCAGCCACAGATCTAAGCGCCTGAAACTGAACCTCTTCCGGTAAAGAAGAAGAAAAACCATTCACATATATCTCCACCGTATTGAAACCTTCCGGCTCAACAAACAACTGGTGCCTGTCTCTCTCTGCAAAACGATTGATCTTATCTTCTATACTTGGGCAATACCTTGGCCCAGTTCCCTGTATTCTTCCCTGGAACATAGGGCTTTTTTCGAAACCCGTTTTTAAAATATCGTGTACTTCAGGGCTGGTATAAGTGATAAAGCAACTACGTTGCTGTGCTGCGGTTATTTTTTTAGTGGGCAGATAGCTGAAGCCTATCATTTCTTCGTCTCCGTACTGTTCTTCCATTTTAGAGTAGTCCAGGCTACGACCATCAATCCTTGGTGGTGTTCCGGTTTTTAAACGATCGCTTTCAAAACCTAAAGAAACCAATTGCTCGGTTATTCCCGTTGCAGCTTTTTCTGCCATACGGCCACCTCCCAATTTCTTCTCGCCAATATGAATTACGCCATTTAAGAAGGTGCCGTTGGTTAAAACCACTGATTTTGCCTTTATTTCATGACCTAAACCCGTTACAACCCCGTAAACACGGCCATTTTTTACCAAAAGGCCATTTACCATATCCTGGTAAAAATCAACGTTCCGGGTGTTTTCAAGCATTTCTCTCCACTTACCGGCAAATAACATACGGTCGCTCTGCGCTCGGGGGCTCCACATGGCCGGGCCTTTACTTCTGTTCAGCATCCTGAACTGGATCATGCTTTCATCGGTAACAATCCCACTATATCCACCCATGGCATCAATCTCTCTTACAATCTGCCCTTTGGCAATGCCACCCATGGCAGGATTGCAACTCATTTGGGCAATCGTCTGCATATTCATAGTAATCAGCAGCACTTTACTACCCATATTAGCGGCAGCGGCGGCGGCTTCGCAACCGGCATGGCCGGCTCCTACTACTATAACATCATATTCTGGAAACATGTGGCAAAGGTAGTTTAGAAATTATTTAGGTTATAAAGAAGTTTAAAGAGACATTATTTAGCTACCAAACTTCCTGAGTATCTCTCTTTCCAATAGGATGTCCTTTAATGAAGTGCCCTGATTGAATTTTTCGAACTCATCCTGGCTTAAAGTGGCAATATTTTCAAGGTGTTCTTTATTATTGATGATGAAGTTCTCAATGGCGGGGTGGCTTTCAATATTTGAAACCTCTATTTGAGACAGTTTTTCGATCATTTTAAGACAAAACCCATATCCCGTTTTATTATACAAATCCTGGAAATAAGGTTTTACTGCAAGTACATCTATCCGGTTACCCCTGTTTTTGTTTAATTCCAGCTTTTCTACCCTGATATTTATAAAGTTCCAACAAAGCCTCAGGTCTTCTTCGTTATCAAAATCGAAGTAGGTAACAGGCACTATATGATCAAATTGCCAGGCTTTAGCAAAATTGTCCCAGTTTAAATCTGCCGTAAACTGTAATTCAATCCAGCCCCTAAAGCCATTTACATCTAAACCGAAATATGGAGCATAAGCAGCGGCAGCTTTTTTCTCCAGTATATACCGTCTTAAGGCTAATTGCCACTTACGCTTTTCCCTAAATTTCAGCAAAGCGTCTGTTATCTCTTCCTTTGGTGTCCATTTCTTTCTTTCCATACCCAAATATATTATGTTTCCGGTTGAAACTGGGATTCGTGGAACCTGAGGTGTTTGACTATGCTTGGGAGAATTCGAAATGGGATTCGTGGAACATTACTTAAAGTAAGCGCTCAAACACCTATCCTCCGCTACTCTCATCTGCTTTGCATCACTTGGTGTCTTGTCTTTATAGCCACAAAGATGGAGTGCTCCATGAAAGATAACCCGATGCAATTCTTCCTTAATAGTAACACCCTGGATTGCAGCATTGTCCCTTACCCTATCAGTACTTATATAGATCTCCCCGGTTATAGCTTCGGGTGTGCCAGATAAATCGAAAGTGATAATATCAGTGTAATAGTTATGTTTAAGATGAGATTTGTTGATCTCCAAAAGATACTCATCTGAGCAAAAGATGTAAGTCAGGCTTTGAAGCTTTCTCTTCTCTTTTTTGAAGATACCATTAATGAATGCCTTCAGAGTAGTTCTCTCGGCAAGTGCAATGTTTTGCTGGAGGAAAAAGAATTGTATTGCCATAGCTATTTTCTAAAATCGAAATTATTAAACAATTATGAATGAATACTTTTGCAGTAAATAAAACACTAAGGATGGACAGGCGATTATCGGAAGTTGAAGTTGGAAAGACGGTTGTTATAAAGCATTTTGAAAATGATGACATTTTTTTAAAGCTAATGGAGATGGGGTGTGTGCCGGGGGAAAAAATAATTGTTGAACAGGTGGCACCTCTTGGTGATCCTATCTCTATCCTGGTAGCCGGATATATTTTAAGCCTAAGGCTTAATGAAGCGGAAAATATTTGGGTAGAAGAAATTCCTGTACTTACGAAATAATTATAATTAATTCATTATCAAATAGTTAATGAAAACAGGACTATATTTTGGCTCTTTTAACCCCGTTCATGTAGGACATTTAATTATTGCCAACCACGTTATTAATAATACTACACTTGACCAGGTTTGGTTTGTTGTTTCTCCGCAAAATCCTTTCAAAACAACAGCTTCTCTCCTTAATGAATACCAACGCCTGCACATGGTAAATGTGGCTATTGAGGGTGAAACTAAATTGCGTGCCAGCAATGTGGAATTCAAATTACCCAAACCCTCTTATACCATTGATACTCTAACGTACCTGCAGGAAAAATATCCGGATTATGAGTTTGCTATAATAATGGGAAGTGACGGTTTTCAGAATCTTAATAAATGGAAGAATTATGAAACCCTGGTAAAAAATTATCCCTTCTATATTTATAAAAGGCCCGGCTTTGATGTTTTAGAAAACTTTGGTGCAGACACAACAATTCTTAACGCACCCCTTCTTGATATTTCTAGTACCGCAATTCGTACATTGATCAAAGAAAAAAAATCAATTCGTTTTTTAGTCCCCGATACTGTAAAGGAAGAAATAGAAAGGAATGCCTATTACAGGTAATTAAAAAATCAGTCCTAATAATAAACAGAACATAACAATAAATGGTGCAGGAATTTTTGTTAGTTGTAATAACAGGAAGGTACCAGTAATCACTCCGATATTTAAAAAGCTCAGTGTATTAAACGAAATAATAGAAACGTCTTTTAATAGGTATAAAGTAGCGGCCCACATTATTCCTACTACTACAGCATTGATTCCTTCCAGGGCCCTATACACTACCACATACTTTTTTAAATATTGCCAGACAGGAAAGAAAAATAAAACCAACAAAGCACTAGGTAAAAAAATGGCCACAGCGCCTATTATACAACCAAGCAATTGCATTTCTTTTCCTTCCCTTTTCATAGCAACGCCACCGGTAAAAGACGCAATTGAAAAAACCGGTCCGGGTATAGCCCTCACCATTCCTGCTCCGGTAAGTAACTCGTCTCTCTCAATCCTGATTATATTAGGATCATTCTTTTGAATAATTCTATCTGAATTAGGCCTGGCTACATATTGATCCAACATTAAGGGTATCAATACATCACCACCACCAAAAACAAAGCTTCCAAATCTATAAAAGTTTTCAAAGAGATTAAATGCTTTCCTGTTCTCCCAATTTTGTTTACGGGCTGTTTCGCTCAATGCACCGGCAATTAAAAATATCAAAACAAACACCCAGATGTTAGTCCACCGGATATGCCGTGGTTTAATCACTTCCTTTTCAGGAATACGTTTGCTACTGAAGTTTGTAGCAATGCCCCCAGCAACAATCAGACCTGGAAATACCCATGGTGTTTTGAATAAAAAATAAGTGGCCACCATAGCCACCAGCATTATCACCTGGGTAATAAAATTATTAATTGAAATTTTAAAAGCTTTAAAAGCTGCATAAGCTAAAAAACCAATAGCCATTGGTTGAATGAACTGGAAGATACTTGTATTGAGCTTTTGGTTACCTATTCCGGAAACTAAAAAAGATAATCCACCCATTAAACAGCATGCCGGTAAGATCCAGATAATAAGTGTGAGCACAGCTAAGGGTACGCCTCCCCGTTTGTATCCAATCAGGGTAAGAATTTGCGTAGAAGAAGCACCAGGCAAAAGCTGGCAAAAAGAATTATATTCCATTAATTCTTCTTTGGTTACGTCTTTTCTCCTGTCCACAAAAGTCTTCATCATCATGCCCATGTGCCCCTGAGGCCCACCGAATGCAGTTACACTGTGGAGGAACACAGACTTTAAGAAAGAAATATGCCGGAGTAGTATCAATGTATATGGCTTACTTATTTTTTCAATCCTATTTCCCTTAACCTTTCGTCTAAGTATTCTCCTGCAGTAGCATCCGGATAAGCCTTCGGATGATCAGCATCAATGCAACTGGTTAAACATTTAAGGCTCATACTGCTTTTGGGATGAAGGAAAAAAGGAATAGAAAAACGGGAAGTGTGCCATAATTCTCTTGCAGGATTTACAACACGATGTGTAGTACTTCTTAATTTATTATTGGTAAGCCTTTGCAACATATCACCCACATTTACTACAATCTGTTCGGGTAATGAGGTAACACCCACCCATTCGTTTTGCTTGGTAAGAATTTGTAAACCATCTGCAGAAGCGCCAACCAGGAGTGTGATCAGGTTAATATCTTCATGCTGTTCTGCACGGATAGCACTTTTGGGTTCACTTGTTATTGGCGGATAATGTATACTTCGTAAAATTGAATTACCGTTGTGAACATACTCATCAAAATAATGTTCCTCTAATCCCAAATACAAGGCTATTGCCTGTAGTAAAGCCGTACCAGACTTTTCAAATTCACGGTAAGCATGTTCAAATGTAGCATTAAAAGCCGCTATCTGATTTACTGTAACATTCAATGGATATTCTTCTTCGTCAAAGTTATCCCTGGGTACCTGGCCATACTGAAAAAATTCTTTAAGATCTGGTGCATCGCTTCCTTTTGCATGCTCTTTTCCAAAACTTGTATATCCTCTTTGTCCCGCTAATTCAGGTATTTCGTACTTTCTTTTTTGGTCAGAAGGAAGTGAAAAGAACTCCTGAACATATTTATACAGATCAGCAATTAATTCATCAGGAACTCCGTGATTTTTAACCGCTACAAAACCTACTTCTTCGTAAGCCTTTCCTAATTGCTGTACAAATGCCGCCTTACGAACAGGGTCACCAGTTAAAAATTCTGCTAAATCAACTGAAGGAATTGCCATATAGTTTACTTTTATCGTTAACGAATGTAGATTTGTTTATGAAAAATTACAAAACTTCTTTTTTATTCAGCATTAAAATTCCAGCTTTTTTCATCTGTATATTCCTGCTAGCGCTAATTTCCTGCCGAAAAAAAAATTATGCTTCCGCTACCATTAATCAATCTGTAAAAACTACCAATAAACCTGATTACTCAAAACTTTATTACTGGGCGGCACATCCCTGGAAAAAAGATGCCAGCGATAGTGTTCCAAAACCGCTTCGTTACTCTTATCATCCTGATTCTTCTGTTGATGTTTTTTTTCTCCATCCAACCACTTTAACCAATTCTAATGATAAAAGGTGGAATGCACCTATTAATGATACAGCTATAAATAATAAAACAGACAGATCTACTATTTTATACCAGGCAAGTGTATTTAACGAACAATGCAGGGTTTTTGCACCACGTTACAGGCAGGCCCACATTAAAGCATTTTTTATTGACACCAGCGAATCTGAAAAATATTTTGATACTGCTTATGAAGATATCAGAGCTGGATTTATTTACTACCTGGAACATTTTAATGGTGGCAGACCAATAATTATTGCTTCACACAGCCAGGGAACAAAACATGCTGCCAGATTACTAAAAGAATTTTTTGACAACAAATCATTAAAAAATAAATTAGTGTGTGCTTATATTATAGGTTTACCCGTGCCGGAAAATTATTTCGCTACAATACCTGTATGTAAAGATTCTACGTCTACCGGGTGCTTTGTAAGCTGGCGTACTTTTAAAAGAGGGTATACTGAACCGGAATTTATTGCAAAAGAAAATTTTAAAGCTGTTATTATTAATCCTTTAAGCTGGACGGCAGATACAGGCTTACTATCTTCTAAATATAATAGCGGCGGGGTATTACTAAAATTTAATAAAATTATCCCTCATGTAGTTAATGCTAATATTCACAACAATGTTTTGTGGACAAGCAAACCCAATATTGCAGGAAAGATATTATTTACGAAAAAAAACTATCATGTTGGAGATATTAATTTGTTTTACATGAACATCAGGCAAAATGTAAAAACAAGAATAGGGGCTTTTTGGAAACAATAAGGTTGGCCATAGATTGCACGGCTGTTCACAAATAAAGTACTAAAGAAGCAGGCTTCAGTTTATTGAAGCCTGTTTTTATCAATACTATTTGTTCTTATTTTCTTTATTATCGGAACAGGCACTTATAAAACTACAAACCATATTTAGCACTTATTTCCAGCATCCGGTCAATTGGCTTTTTTGCAGCCAGGCGTAATTCTTCATCCATAGTAATTTCTGGTAATTCATATTCCATGCATAAATACAATTTTTCCAGGGTATTCAACTTCATGTGCGGACAATCATTACAGGCACAGCTGTTATTTGGCGGCGCAGGAATAAAGGTTTTATCAGGATTATTTTTTTGCATCTGATGCAGGATACCAGTCTCTGTTACCACAATATACTCCTGTGCATCGTCCTTTTGAGTAAATTTCAATAATCCGGTTGTGCTGCCGATATAATCCGCTATTGCCAAAACAGGTGCCTCACATTCCGGGTGTGCAATAATCTTTGCTTTGGGATGGCGAATCTTTAATTTGGTAATTTTCTCTAAACTAAAAATCTCATGTACCATACAGGCACCATTCCATAGTAACATATCCCTACCTGTCTGTTTGTTTATATAAGCCCCAAGGTTCCTGTCTGGTGCAAAAATGATAGGTTGATCAGCCGGTAAGCTTTCAATGATTTTTTGGGCATTAGAAGACGTACAAATGATATCACTCAAAGCCTTCATACCTGCAGAGCAATTAATGTAGGTAATTACCAGGTGATCAGGGTGTTTATCCTTAAATAATTTAAACAAGGCCGGAGGTGCACTATCACTTAAAGAACAACCTGCGTTTAGATCGGGCAACAACACCTTTTTAGCAGGATTTAAAATTTTTGCGGTTTCTGCCATAAAATGAACGCCGGCAAAAACAATAATATCTGCCTGGGTATTTTCAGCAGCCTGGGCGAGGCCCAGGCTATCTCCAATAAAGTCAGCTACATCCTGGATATCCGGCTCCTGGTAATAATGCGCCAGTATAATTGCATTCTTTTCTTTTTTCAATCTTTCAATCTCTGCAAATAAATCCATTTCCGGGTTAATGCTCAAATCCAAAAAACCAGCAGTGGTTAAATTTTTTTTTGCGCTGTTAATATCTACCATAATATGTATTAATACTTATTATTTATATAATCACTTACTACTACTATGGGTGTTAATAAGTGTAAAGAAATATTTTTCTCTTTGATGTAAAATTAAAACCTTTTACTTATCCACCTTCATCCACAACTAATTAACATAAAAAAAATTGCAGATATACATTACTAAAGCCTGTTAACACTGAATTATAATTTTTTCTTGTTGTAATTATAAACAGTGGTTAATAAAAAAAGGCGAGGAAAACTAAATTGATCATTTTTAAAAACAGCCTGTTAATATCGATGGTATAAAATGTCATCTACCAACATTATAATTTTAAAATTCACCGTTTACAGATTTTAGCCTCATTTTACAAAGACTTTTTAATGAAAGAAACTATGGTTATTAACACTAAACCGGGCTTATTAACAAACTGGTGTTAAAAACCCTGTTTTATATATATGTTGATAAAAATAATCCAGCAGTTGCAGCAGGCGGCTTAAAAACCCTGCTACTACTCAATTTTTAGTGTCATAAAGGCCCAAAATTTAAGTGTTAATATCTTATTTTCCCCTATTTTTGCCGTCCATTTTAATTACAGGAAAAATATGCAAGTAATTCAGACAATTCGTGACAAAGGTGCTGCAGTGGTTATTGCAGTAATTGCTTTAAGTTTAATTGGCTTCTTATTAATGGATGCTAATTCAGGTACTAAAGGCGGCGGCGGCTTTTTTAAATCATTAGCCAGTAACGTAGGTAAAGTTAATGGAGAAGCGATTGAAAAAAGTGAATTCGACAGAAAATATAATGCTGCTTATGATATGGATAAAGAGCAGTCGGCTCAAAGTGGAAGAACAACTGAACCCGAAAGAATAAGGGAACAGGTATGGAACCAAATGGTAAATGAAGCCATCTTTTATAAAGAAGCTGATAAAATCGGAATTGATTATACTCCTGCCGAATTGAATGCATTTCTATATAGTAACGATCCTTCCAACCCGATGTTGCAGGATAAAAACATGGTTGACCCTGCAACAGGAAAACTGGATCCTGCAAAAGTTAAACTTGCTATAGCCGATCTTAAAAAAGCAAAAGACAAACGTTTGGAAATGATACAATCACGTTTGACTGAGCCGCAAAGAATTGCAAGTGTATCAGGAAAGTATTTTGCATTACTAAATGCCAGCGCATATTACCCAACATGGATGCAGGAAAAAGATAAAACAGAAGCTAAAAATTTTGCCAGCATATCTTTTGTGGAAGTTCCATTCAGTGTAATCAGCGACAGTACTATAAGAGTTAGCGACGACGAAATAAATGCTTATGTTGATAAACATAAAAAACAGTTTAAACAGGAAGAAGGCCGCATGATATCTTATGTAGCTTACAGCCAGTTACCTAACAGCGAAGACAGCGCCAACACAAAAACAATTGTGGCAGCTTTAAAAGATAGTTTTGTAACTGCACAAAACCCGGCGGCTTTTTTAGCAAGAAACGCATCAGTAATTCCATTTGATACAAGCTATCAGGCTAAAGCTAAAATTGGTTCATCAGCAACTGATACAATAATTAAACAACCTATCGGAACAGTATATGGGCCATATATTGATGGTGGTAATTATGTGCTGGCAAAAGTATTAGGAACAAAAAATTATCCTGATAGTGTAAAAGCAAGACATATATTAGTACCAACTGCAGATCCGCAAACAGGCCAGCCAATTATGGAGGATAGTGTTGCAAAAAATAAAGCAGATAGTATTTTAACTGCAATTAAAGGAGGAGCAGATTTTGCGGTATTGGCAAAACAATTTGGTACTGATGGTACAAAAGATAAAGGAGGAGATCTTGGCTTTTTTGGTTTTAGCGGTCCAATGGTAGAAGAATTCAACCAACAGATTTTTGGCAAGCCGGTAGGCACAAAAGAGGTGATCAGAACCCGTTTTGGTTACCATGTTATAGAATTAACTGCAGAAAAAGGATCTATAACAGCTTATAAAATTGCCTTTATGGCAAAGGAAATAAGTGCCAGTCCCGCAACAATTAGTAACGCTAATTTAAATGCTACTAAATTATCAGGTCAAAAAACGGCAAAGGATTTTGAAGCTTATATTGCTAAAAACGGCCTGCAGAAATTTCCTTCTCCATTAATTAAAGAAAATGATTACAGCGTAGGCCAGTTACAAAATGCCAAGCCTTTAGTAAAATGGGCTTTTGATGCCAGCGTAGGTGATGTAAGTGAACCATTTAACATCGGCAATCAATTTATAGTAGCTACACTTGATAAAGTACAGGGCGAAGGTGTACAGGATGCAAAACAGGCAAGGCAGATGGTGGAAGGTGTGATTCGTAATAAAAAGAAAACAGAAGCAATAGCATTAAAATTAGGCAACCCCGCCACACTGGAAGCAGCAGCGGCAGTATATAACCAACAGGTTTTAACCGCAGGTGCCGATAGCTCAATAACTTTCACCAGCTTTATGATACCTAATGTAGGGCCCGAGCCAAAAGTTATTGGTGCAAGTTTTAATAAGGATAATCAAACTAAGATATCTGCCCCAATTGAAGGAAATTCTGGTGTATTTGTAATTAAAGTAAATAGTATTGGTACTAAACCAGCTGATACTCCTGAAGCTGAAGCACTAAGAAAAACACAGCAAATTACAACAATACGCAACCAGGTTGGTGCCGGTTGGTTTGAGGGTATAAAAGAACAAGCCAAAATAGAAGACAACCGCAGCAAATACGGGTATTAATAGCTTATATACATATTTTTTGTCAGCCCCCGCCTATTGGCGGGGGCTGTTTCGTTTACGAGAAAAAGAATTTTTTGCGAATGCGGGCCCCGGCGGCAGATTATTGGTATAACTTTGCTTTATGGAAGAAATAATGGCCAATAAGGTTGCTGAAAGTGGCATCATTACACTAAACCTGGAAGATTATTATCCAAAAGGAGATACTGCTGTATTTGACCTGAAGGACTATTTATTTATGGGTTTAATACTAAAGGAAAAAGATTTCAGGGAAGCCCTGAAAAATTTAGACCTTACTACTTATGCCAATAAAAATGTAGCACTTACCTGCACAGCAGATGCCATAATACCCATGTGGGCATACATGCTGGCCGCAAGCTACCTGCAGCCGGTTGCTTTAAGTGTGGTTTTTGGTAACGAAGACTTTTTACAAAAAACATTGTTCTTAAAAAACCTCTATACTATAAATACTGCCGATTTTGCTGATAAAAGAGTGGTGATAAAAGGCTGTGGTGATCTGCCCATTTCAGAATCTGCCTACGTGGAAATTACTAACCTGTTAAGGCCGGTTGCAAAAAGCATTATGTATGGAGAACCTTGCAGTACGGTGCCAATTTTTAAGAAGAAGGCATAAGGTTATCGTGAGACGTGAATGATAATTACAGGGAATAAGGTGATTTAATATTCAGAGCTGCTCAAAACAGAAGGCTCTGTTCCTCACGTCTGACGATTGACGTTTCACGCTCTAAAACCATCCCCGTTTTCTAAAAATCCTGATCATAATAAGTGGAATGCCGATCATGGCAAAAGCAGCAATAATAAATGTAGTATTAGTGTGCAGCCATTTCATATTTTCAAAATTCATCCCAAAAATGCCTCCAATAACTGTGGCTGGTGCCAGCAAACAGGTAACTACTGCCATTACCTTCATTACTTCATTCATCTTTAAATTTACATTACTTAAATAAAGGTCATTTAAGTTCATCATCATATCACGGTAGTTTTCTGCCAACTCGTTGGCTTGTAAAATATGATCGTACACATCTTTAAAGTATTTTTCGGTACGCTCTTCAATCAAATCACTATCGCTGCGTAAAATGCCGTTTACCAATTCCCTCACCGGTGCAATGCTGCGTTTTAAAACAATCATTTCTTTTCGCAGCATATTTATTTTTGCCAGCGTACGGGTATTGGCATTGCGTACAATATCTTCTTCAAGCCCTTCTATTTTTTCTCCCAGCTTTTCCATTACCACAAAATAATTGTCAACTATCATATCAATTAAAGAATAAAATAAATAGTCGGCTCCATTCTGCCGCACTTTACTACCCGATATTTTTAAACGGTCCCGTAATGGATTAAACACATCTTTAGCTGCGTCTTCCTGAAAACTGATCACAAAATTTTTGCCCAAAACAATACTAATTTGTTCAATCTCTACTGCCGAATCCTTTTCATTAAAATACATCATGTTCAGCAGGCAAAAAACCAACCCGTCAATTTCATCCATCTTTGGGCGCTGGCCAATACTTAAAATATCTTCGGTAATAAGGTAATGAATGCCATAGTGAGCGCAGATCTTCTCCACATCCACTTTGCGCAAACCATCTACATTTAACCAGGTAGTTTTTGGAGAATCCAGGAAAGCGAAACATTCCGGAACGGTTTTCAGCTCCCTTACATCTGCCTGGGCAGCATTATAATCAAAAACGAAAATTTTTATTTCCTCCGGCTCTGCCCTTGGCGAAGCTACTGTAGGGTTAACCTGCAATACTTTTTTAGTACGCAGTAATTCCATTGGATTTAAGATATAAGAAAAATATTTTTTACTCTGTTCGAACATGACCGGTATTTAAAAAACAATTTACAGAATATTTTTAATACAGGATTTTGTTTTACAGAGGGCTTTTTTTGTATGTCTATGGCCTATATGATTTGTTCTTAGCACATCAGAATCGACATATGCGATTAATAAGCTACATCGCATTTAATAAAAAATGGTAAGCTTACGCCAGGATAATTCTTTTAACAAAGGAGAGATACTAAATAAGAATCATTGTCAACCCAAAGAATCGGCGCTTAAAAACACTGTAGCTATTCTACTACATCGTGTAGACGAAAAACTACTGTTTATTCTGTGAAAAAATCAGAAATAGAGGTGCCGAGTGCTGTACTTAATTTGTATAAAGTACGAATGGTAGGATTTGATTTCCCGGATTCTATCCGGGATAAGCTTGCTTTTTCAAAATCACACTCCATTGCAAGTTGATTTTGTGTCATACTTTTGCTAAGGCGAATTGTTTTGATTCTTTCGCCTAGTTTTACAAGCACTTTATGCTCCCCCATCGTTTGGTAGTTTTTACAAAAGAAATGAAGATAAAGGGATAGATTGTTGTCATAAAGGACAATTATCATATCAATGGCTGATTTAAATCAGGTAAAAAAACAATAATAAAACATGTTAGACGGCAAGAAAAATATTAAAAAAAATTTCTTTTTGTTGTTTTTTATTACAACTTTTGTTTAATCAATTCTACCAATCAATTAAACCACCCCTTTGTATTGATTTAGTTCCAGTCCTTAGCTGGTAAAACGATAAGCTTATTGTAATAAATAAGTTTTGCTATGCTTAAACAATAAATGAAAAAAAACACCACTATAGTTCCGGGGTTTTTTGGAAGAGAACCCTTTTTCTGTATCAATGCAGATGGTTGTATCAATGACGTTAACCATGCAGCAGAAAAAATTTCGGGAAAACCTGCAGTGGAATTGGGGGGCAGTTATTTTAAAAATTTATTTACGGAACCTCAAAAAGCAGAAGAAATGTTGCACCGGGTTTTAACCGAAGGTGCTGTTAGTAACTGCGATTTGTCTTTTAATTCGAATAACGAAGAAAGCAACAAACTGGTTTTGCTAAATGCTTTTTGCCACAACGAAGGTGATAACAAAGAAAAAATTGTATTTGCAATAGCCTCACCACCAGAAACAGAGGAAGGCAGGTTTCAAAAAATATTAAAAGAAATTGCTGATTACAAATATGCGCTTGATGAATCTTCTATTGTAGCAATTACCGATCAAAAAGGTATTATCACTTATGTAAATGATAATTTCTGCAGTATTTCAAAATTCAACAGAACGGAACTGATTGGAATGGACCACGAGATCATCAACTCTGGCCATCATCCCAAAGAATTTATCAGGAATCTTTGGGTAACTATTGCCAGGGGAAAAATCTGGCGGGGAGAAATAAAGAATAAAGCCAAAGATGGTACCTTTTATTGGGTAGACACCACCATTGTTCCATTTGTAAATCAGGATAACAAACCTTACAAATACTTAGCTATAAGGGCTGATATAACTTCCAGAAAGGTGGTAGAAGAAAACCTGGAAACCAGCCTTAAGGAAACATCTGATTATAAATATGCACTTGATGAATCTTCTATAGTGGCTATTACCGATCAAAAAGGCATTATTAAATATGCTAATTACAATTTTTGTAAAATTTCCAAATTCAGTTATGAAGAATTGATAGGAAAAGACCATCGTATCATTAATTCCGGCCATCACCCTAAAGAATTCATCAGGAACCTTTGGGTAACTATTGCCAATGGAAAAATCTGGCGTGGAGAATTAAAGAACAAAGCCAAGGATGGAACTTTTTATTGGGTGGATACAACAATAATTCCTTTTCTTGATGATAACGGTAAGCCATACCAGTATGTTGCAATAAGGGCAGACATAACGCAACGCAAACAAGTGGAAGAGGAAATAATTGTATTAAATGAAGAACTGGAAAAAAGAGTAAAAGAGCGAACTGAGGAAATTGAATCTTTTTCTTATTCTGTATCGCATGATTTAAGGGGGCCTTTAAGAGCAGTTAATGGTTATGCTAAAATACTGGAGGAAGACTATAACAATATTTTTGATACCGAAGGAAAGCGGTTATTAGGAGAAATACAATATAACGCAAAAAAAATGGGGACTCTTATAGACGACCTGCTTTCTTTTGCAAGGCTGGGGAGAAAAGAAGTGCAGGGTTCGGTTATTGACATGAATAAATTAGTGGCAACTGTTATAAGGGATATCAATCAAAACACAACCCATCATGCTGAAATAAAAATTAAAAAATTACTTCCTGTAAAAGCAGACTATGTTTTACTGGAACATGTAATGAATAACCTTATAGTCAATGCCATAAAGTATTCATCAAAAAAAGAAAGGCCGGTAGTGGAAATAAAATCAAAACGGGGAAACCGGGAAATGATTTATTCTGTAATCGATAATGGCGTGGGTTTTGAGATGGAATATAAACACAAGTTATTCGGGGTATTTCAACGGCTTCACTCAGCAGAAGATTTCCCTGGTACCGGGGTTGGCCTGGCAATTGCATACCGAATTATTGAAAAGCACAACGGAAAAATATGGGCAGTAAGTACACCCGGTAAGGGCGCCATTTTTAATTTTTCATTACCGGAAATTAATCACCTGTAAAACAAACCCAATGGAAAATACCGAAATAGAAATACTACTGGTAGAAGATAACAGGAATGATGCAGAGCTAACAATAAGGGCACTAACAAAAGGAAAAATTGCCAACAGTATTGTGCACCTGCAAGACGGGGCCATGGCAATTAATTTTTTGTTTGGCCTGGGCGACTTTGCACATAGAAATATTAATAACCGGCCAAAAATTATATTGCTGGACTTAAAAATGCCTAAAGTGGATGGCCTTGAAGTTTTAAAAAAAATAAAATCGGATGACCTCACCAAAAAAATTCCTGTTGTTATCCTTACTTCATCAAAAGAAAATCCGGATATTGAAAGAGCTTATGCCCTTGGAGCAAACAGTTATATTGTTAAACCTGTTGAATTTGATAGCTTTGCGAAATCTATAAGCGACCTTGGATTTTACTGGTTGCTGCTCAATCAAAACCCTTATTAGACCAAACTGCTATGGAAACAATACTAAAAATACTACACCTGGAAGATACCGCATTTGATGCAGAACTGGTGGAAAGGGAATTAAAAAAAGGTGGTATCCTGTTTGAAAAAAAAGTGGTTGACAATGGTAAAGATTTTGAAGATGCATTGGATAATTTTATTCCGGATATCATCTTATCTGATCACTCCTTACCATCTTTTGATTCGGCCGGAGCAATTGAACTGGTACAAAAAAAATGCCCCGAAATTC
The DNA here is from genome assembly GCF_050611765.1 of Ferruginibacter sp. SUN106. Lineage (NCBI taxonomy): Bacteria > Pseudomonadati > Bacteroidota > Chitinophagia > Chitinophagales > Chitinophagaceae > Ferruginibacter > Ferruginibacter sp. SUN106. The sequence goes on along the minus strand of NZ_JBODJC010000005.1, from coordinate 156,781 downwards.
CGGTGATATTAGTTACCGCAACAGTATCTGAAGAGTTTGCCGTAAACATTTTACAACATGGAGCGGCAGATTATATTTTAAAAACAAACCTCAATCGTCTTCCATCTGCGGTAAAAAAGGCAATAGAAAAAAGCCGCATGATCCGTGAAAGAGAACAGGCAGAAGAAGAGTTGAAATATTCTTACCTGCAGATAAGAAAACTGGCCTCTCATTTACAAAATATAAGAGAAGAAGAAAGAGCATCCATGGCAAGAGAAATACACGATGAACTGGGGCAGCATTTAACAGCGCTTAAACTGGATGTATCATGGCTGTCGATAAAACTTAAAGAAACGGAGCCCCAAATTGTAGAAAAGGTAAAAGGAATGGAAAGATTGTTGACCACATCTCTTATTACAGTAAAAAAACTGGCATCAGAACTACATCCTGCTTTGCTGGATAAGCTTGGCCTTATTGAAGCTATAAGATGGCAAAGCCGGGAGTTTGAAAAAAGAACGGGTATAAAAATAACCCTCAACTTACCCGAAGAGCTTACAGGTATTTCCAGCAAAACAAATATCGCCCTGTTTCGTATTTACCAGGAATCACTTACCAATGTGGCCAGGCATTCTGGTGCTGCCACTGTTTGTTGCAGTCTTAAAAGAGAAAACGAAAACCTTGTGTTTACTATTACAGATGATGGAAAAGGTTTTGATGTAGCTGAAACCGAACAAAGGCATTCACTGGGTTTACTGGGCATGAAGGAAAGATCTGTAATGATTGGTGGTAAATATGTACTAAGCAGCGAACCTGGCAAAGGAACAAAAGTAGAAGCTATGCTGCCTGTTAATGAAATAACCTTACCCGGTTTATAATTTGTAACTATTGGCTAGTTCCTTTAACTCCAGGATATTAGTAACCTTTAGTTTTTCAAACACTCTCGATTTATGTGTACCTACTGTTGATATCTGCAGGTGCAATGTTTTTGATATTTCACTCACAGATTGACCGGTTAACAACAAGGATGTAATTTCAAATTCCCGGGGCGATAATTTATCAAAAGGATTATCTGGTGTACCGGCAAAAGATGCATCGGCCAGCATTTCGGCAAAAGACTCACTGATATATTTACGGTTATTTAAAACCATGTTTATGGCTTTCTTGATCTCATCCAATGATGAATCCTTAGATAAAAAACCCATTGCACCTGCTTTTATAAAACGCCTGGCATAAATATTTTCTGCACTCATTGAAAATATCAGCACTTTGGCATCGGGGTATCTTACCTGTATATATTCCATTAAGCCCATGGTGTCGCTATTGGGCATTTGTATATCCATCATGATCAGATCGTACTGATGGTGTTTTAATTTTTCTGTAGCACTCTCACTGTCGCCGGCTTCATGAATTTCGCAGGGTTTAAATATTTCGGAAAGTAAACCCTGTATGCCGGAACGGACTACAATATGGTCATCAACCAATAAAAATCTTTTCATAGTAAGGCTTAAACTGTACTTAAATATAGGAACAATTCTACATAAAGTCAATTCTTTGTACTAGGAAATACCAAACCAGGTTGAATGATATTTGTATAGTCAATAAATTTCCAATCCTGTATTAACCCATTACCCTGTGATGTCCCGTTTTATATCCAATAAAAATATGAATGCTCCTAAAAGCGGGCCAGAATATGTACCTCATTTACACGATGGCCAGCTATGTTTTTTTGTGCCCATAGCTGTATGGCACAACACATAATGCTATACCTATGAAACCAACCCATATAAAAAAGCTGCAATTGCAGGTAAAGGAAAAATCAGACCGGCAGATAAATTATTTTCTCACTGCCTTTTTTTTGATTGGGCTGTTGCTGGCTTTTTATTACGATACCTGGTTAATAGCCATTGGTGTAGGCGGGCTTTCATTGCTTGCGTATTATTCAGCCAAACTTATTTTACCGCATTCTTACTTATACCAGTATGTATTGGGTATTGTACTGGGCGTTTTTATGGCGCAATTTATTTACCAGATGCATGGCTTATTTGAAATGCATTTCCTGGCTTTTATTGCAAGCGCCATTTTAATAACATACCGCAATTGGAAACTTCAGATTCCTTTGGCTACAGTAGTAATACTACATCATGCCGCATTTGGCTATTTGCAATTTATTGGCTTTGATAAAATTTATTTTACGCAACAGGAAGTGATGAGTTTGCAGGTTTTTATTATTCATATTCTTTTAGCAACCGCTATATTTTCACTTTGCGGATTATGGGCTTATAACTTTAAAAAATCAGGAGAACATGATGCCGAACAAAGTTTTGAAGTGGGCAAATTACAAGAAGCAAATGAACAGAAAGAGGTATTGATTGTAATGAGCGAAAATCTTAAACGAAGCAATGAAAAATTAAAACAGGTAAATGACGAACTGGAAAAAATATTCAATACTGTAGATGAAGTGTTGTTTTCGATGGATATGGTTAATTACAAAATTAAACATATATCTATTGCCTGTATAAAAGTATATGGTTATACGCCTGATGAATTTATGAAAGACAGGGACCTTTGGTTAAAATTAATTCATTACCACGATAAAACTTTTGTGGGAAAAATTTATGAAAAACTGCAGGCAGGAAATACGGTTTTTAATAAATACCGCATCATACATCGTGACAATAACATCCGCTGGGTAGAAACTAAAATGATACCAACGCTGGATACCCGAGGAAGGCTTATTCGCATTGATGGTATTTGTAATGATATAACTGAAAAAATAAAACTGGAAGAAAAATTAGCCACAGAAAGAAAACAACAAGTACAGGAAATAACCGCTGCTGTAATTGCGGCACAGGAAAAAGAAAGGGCTTTTTTAGGAGAAGAGCTGCATGATAATATAAATCCTATTTTAGCCACAGCCAGGTTATATATGGATTGTGCCATATCACGAGAAGAAAGCCGCATCAACCTGATAAAAGACAGCAAGAATTTTATTACTACAGCAATGGACGAGATAAGAACGCTTTCTAAAACACTGGCAGCGCCATCATTAGGTGATATCAGTTTAACCGGAGCCCTTGCAGACATGATCAGTCATATTGAGCACGTAAATGAACTGGAGTTTAGTGCCAAATGGGCCTGTGAAAATGAAAGTATTATAAGCGATAACCTTAAGCTGGCCATTTATCGTATAGTGCAGGAGCAACTGAATAATATTTTAAAACATGCCCATGCCAAAACGGTGTTCATTACTTTACAACAAACAGGCGGAGCTATTGAGTTGAATATTACGGATGATGGAATTGGTTTTGATGTTACCCAAAAAAGAAATGGGGTAGGCCTGCAGAATATTATAAACCGGAGTGCAATATTTAATGGTAAAGTAAATATTACATCTGAACCAGGCCAGGGTTGCGAACTCACAGTACAGTTTAATGCAGCTACAGAAGAAGCACTCACAAAAAATATGGCGAGGGCATAAAATTATTTATCCGGATGTAATTTCTTTTTATTAGCAATAGAATTTTTTACCATTTTCATTAGTATGCCGGTATCAATATCTTCCAGCTTTTGAATATGAACACAACCACCATCTACTTTATGCTTCCCAAGTTTTAAAAGCAATTCTTCTCTTTTATCAAAAGTGGCACCAAGATAAAAAGTAAGCGCATTGGCTCTTGCAGCAATGCTAAGTAATGCCGCCTCTCCTTCCCGCCCGCTATCGTATTTGTAATGATACATGCCAAAACCTACAATAGCAGTACCCCACATTTTAGGATCCATTTTTGTAGTTTTCGTTATCAGGTCAATTACTGCAGAAAAATCGTTACGCTTCTTTTCGTCTTTTATTGCCGCAACAAAAGCCGCAACACTATCCCTGGTTTCAACGGTTTTATTTTTTGCCATGATGGTTATTTTTTTACGTTATTAATTCTGGGTGTTTATATTATTGGTCACCATCAACTAAAACAGCAACCAATAATTGATAGTATTAAGTCACCTATTTCTAAAGCATGTAAATTTTATTTTGTATCAATTGCTTTTCTGTTTGGGTTTTAGCTAAGGATAATGCCTGTTGAAAATACAATTTTGTTTTTACAATATCAATCTCTTTATATAGCTCGCCCAATAAAATATAATAGAAATGATTGTCGGTTAAATGTAGTTTTTCGGCTTCAGCTATTGCTATTATTTTACCCCTCGCTTTTGAAAGTGCAAAAGTTCTGTTTAGTGCTGCAATGGGCGAATATTCCAATTGCAGCAGGTGATTGTATAACTGTAAAATATTTTCCCATTTATCCGTGCTGTCGGTTTTAATAGTATGCCAATAAGCAATGCTTGCCTCTAAATAATATTTAGAAATGATATTCCATTTTGCAGCTTGTTGTAAAAAATAATTCCCTCTTGCAATTAATTCGTCATCCCAAAGTTTTTCATCCTGATCGGGATATAAAATCATGGCGCCACTTATTGTTGTTCTTGCATTTAAACGGGATGCATGAAAGCACATTAAAGCCAGCAACGCATTGGTGGCATGTTGATTGGTTGATTCGTTTTCGATAAGCAAATAAGTTAAGCGCATGGCTTCTAAACAAAGTTCTTTGCGAACGATAGTATCTTGCCTTTCGGAATAATAACCTTCATTAAATAATAGATACAAAGTTTTTAAAACAATATCCAAACGGTTATTAATGGCAGCATTATCCGGGAATTCAATTAGAACTTTATCAAGCCGTAGTTTTTCTTTAGCCCTGAAAAGCCGCTTATTGATAGTGTCTTTATTGGTTAAAAAAGCATCTGCAATTTCATCAATACTAAAACCGCATAAAATACGCAAAGCTAACCCTACCTGTGCTGCTGTGGTAATACCGGGCTGACAAATAGCAAACAACATTTGCAATTGACTATCGGTAATATTTTTTTCTGACAGATCAATTTGAATCTCTTCCTCTTCACTATTTGAATGGGGTATTTGTTTTGCAATTTTTTCAGCAAATAACCTGTTGCGAATAAAATAATTCCTGGCTTTATTTTTAGCAACCACGTAAAGCCATGCCGTTGGGTTGGCAGGTATGCCTTTATAATTCCAGGTTTCAAATGCAGATAAAAAAGTTTCACTGGCAATATCTTCTGCAATTTCAATATGCTCAATACCGAATAACTTACAAAGTACAGCTGTTATTTTGCTGTATTCTGTTCTGAATAAATGCGGTATCAGTTCCTGCCGTTCCATTGCAAACAAAAGACCCCTGGTTTACAGAGGCCTTTTTTTAAATTAATTAATGTTTTGAGATCTGGCGTACTTCAACAGTATTGCCTTCGCCTTGTAAAACCGGCGAGCCTTTGGCAAACTCAACCGCTTCTTCCACAGTTTCGGCTTTTACCATAATGTAACCGCCAAGGGTTTCTTTAATTTCGCCAAAGGGGCCATTAGTAACAATGCCCTTGTGCCGCACTACTTTTGCATCATCAAAAAGTAAACCAGTGCCGCTGATAAATTTGTTTTGAGCAGCAATACTGCCCACCCAATCCATTTGTTGTTTCATCCATAGCTGCATTTGCTCAGGCGAAACTTTTGCGGTGGCATTTTCATGTCTGAAAATTAAAATGAATTCTTTCATCTGTAAAAATTTTAAATTGTTATGGAATGTTTGAAGTATACTCCAATAACAATTGACATTTTATAAACTGGACACCAGGCCCGTTATTTTTGTTTTATTGCTTGTGCTTTTTTCTCAAGTATTTTACGGAATAATGTCTTCTGGAAATTAGTTTATGCCTGCCGGTGCTAAGTATTCAGATATTTATTGGGTATGTTGGATGGATAGTACTCTGTTCCATAATTAGCTTTCAGCAATAAAGAAACAATTTCATAAACGTGGGCTTCTGTTCTTTGAAATTGACGCAGGAGGCCCATCATTGCATAGCTGATTGGGTTTACAGATGGGATAAATGTTTCCCATGCACAGCCTTTACCCCAAATGAGTCCTTTTATGGTTAACGCCAGGTCTGCATCTTGAGTAATAAGATATTTCATTACTTCAATACATTTATTACCATCTTGATTTACTGTATGAAAAATCGGGGTCTGTCCGCCAAAACCGTTTTTATCAAGCCCTGCTTTTGCATTTATGTCTGCACCGTATTTTACAAGAACCCGGGCACAGGATAAATGGTTGTATTCTGCACAAATGTGTAATAAAGAAACTTCGTAAAGCGGAGTAAAAGTACAATCAAAAGAATATTTTTTTATCAATCCGTTTTTATCATTACTTAATTGAAAATCCAGCAGGGAGGCGTTGTCTGATAAAACAGAAAGCAATATTTTGTCATCAAATTTTAAACCATAGTCAATAAAGGCTTTTATGCATTCCTTAAAAAGAGGGCCACGGCTGTACATATTTATTAGCTCATACACAAGGGGTTTGCCGTTAACTATTTCATTGGGATTTATACCCTTTTCAAAACAGTCCCTGATTCCCTCAACAGAATGAAGTTCAAAATTGGTTATGATTTCCTGTAAATAGTCCACGAGAAACTAATTTTAATGACACCTTAAAATTACCGACTGCTCACAAACAAAAATTTACTTACCACTTTAAATCAGCAACTACAATAACTCATACAAAGCCCTCAGCTTTTCCCTGGTCATAATTTTTTCCCAGTCTTTACCCAGGGCGTTTTCCCAAAGGGGTTTCATGCCTAATGATACATTGATCATTTTATCAAAATCTTCATCGCTTAGGCCGGCGCAGATATGTTGAGGAATATCGATCTTATTTTTTTCTACCATTATTTTAAATTCTTCCACACCTTCGGGATAATAGTCTTGTAATTTATCAAACACAATACAATTACCTACACCATGTTTGGTACCCAGCAAGTAACTGAGGCCATAACTAACGGCATGCGCTACACCCACCTGGCTGTATGCAATGCTCATACCACCTGCATAAGAAGCCATCATCAGTTTGTCATCGCTGTCGGCATCCCAGCCGCTTTTATTCACATATACTTCACGGCAAAGCTGGAGGGCTTTTTCGCCATAACTTTTGCTGAATTCATTCAGGTAAGTACCGGTTAAACTTTCAATGCAATGAATATAACAATCCATACCTGTATAGAAGCGCTGGTTGGCAGGTGCACCGGCTGTTAATTCAGGATCTAAAACAATCTGGTCAAAAGGCGTAAAGTCGCTGTTCATGCCCAGCTTTTTGGTGGGGCCGGTTAATACAGTAGTGCGGCTAACTTCGGCACCGGTACCGCTTAATGTTGGAATGCCCACTTTGTATACGCCGGGCTGTTTTACCAGGTCCCAGCCCTGGTAATCGGCAGAAGAACCCGGATTATTCATCATCAACCCAACCGCTTTGGCAAGGTCCATAGCAGAGCCGCCACCAATACCAATTACACCACTAACGGTACCGAATTCATCTTTTAACTGGTTGGCTAAACTATCTACATAAGTGGTTTTAGGTTCGTAGGTAACGTCTACAAAAATGATCTTGTCGTTGCCACGAACAGGCACCCTGTTGGCTAATGCCTTGCCTTCAAAAAAATGATCTACTAAAAAAACCATTGGCGCCCCCGCTTTACGGTGCGGTGCAATAATTTCATCTAACTGGTTAAAACTGCCCCGGCCATAAATTACATAGCCCACCATTTTAAAATTTCTGAATGCCATAGATTGCTTTTTTAGCCGCCACGAAATTAGTGAAAATATTCCCGCAGAATACGCAGAAATCGCAGAGTAATGCTTTTTCTTTTCTGCGCCTTCTGCGTATTCTGCGGGCCACTAAAACAGAGTGTCGGCAAAGATGAAAACTACATCTTCAGCATAAGGAGATACCCCTGTATTAAGGTTTTCTTTTCTGCGATTTCTGCGTATTCTGCGGGACACCCCAAAATAAGTGGCACAGGGTATTGGTAAAGCAGAAAAAATAAATCATCTTGTTGCAAATAATTTTTATGCCCAAATACGAGCAAACCATTGCGCTTATCAATACAGAAAAGGAAACAGCATTTGCCATTGCTTACCAGGCGATGATAAATTTAAACTGGCTGCCGCAATATGCCGGCCCGGATAAATTGCTGGGCACAACGCCAAAGAACTGGAAGACCAATCCACTGCAGGTAATAGTTACTATACTAGATGACAGCTTAACCGTAAGCAGCGAAATGGTGAGTGGCGAATCGTTTGATATGGGAGGAAAAAATAAAAAAACCACGGCTGCATTTTTAACTGCTTTTGAAGCAGCAACAAAAACTACTAATGAAAGCACCATAGAAAACAATAAAAGTGCCATTAATATTTTAAGAGCAGCTACAATTAAAACGGCGGAGCAGGAAGCACAACAAGCGGCAGAAATTGATGCCGCCATGAATTTATCGGGCAGCAACCTGTATGTTACTTATGCAATTATGGCAATTAATGTGGTAGTGTTTATTTTAATGGCAATAAATGGGGCTGGTATTTTTGAAGCAAATGGACTGGTACATGTTAAATGGGGCAGCAACTATACACCCCTTACTTTAAGCGGCGACTGGTGGCGGCTTATTACCAATGTGTTTATTCATTTTGGTATTATTCACCTGGCCATGAATATGTATTGCCTGTACATGGTGGGGGTGTATTTAGAACCGATGCTGGGCAAAGTAAAATATACTGTAGCCTATTTATGCACGGGTGTGCTGGCCAGCCTGGTAAGCCTGTGGTGGCATAAAGAAGGGGTGAATAGTGCAGGTGCATCAGGCGCTATATTTGGTATGTACGGATTGTTCTTAGCGCTGCTTACTACTAATTTAATTCCTAAACAAATGCGGCAGCCGTTACTGCAAAGCATCGGCATTTTTGTAGTGTATAATTTAGTATATGGCATGAAAGGCGGCGTGGATAATTCGGCACACGTAGGAGGATTGGTGAGCGGGTTTGTGATAGGCTATATTTATGTGTTGGGTATCAAAAAAGAAAAAGAGGGACAAAAACTGCAATGGATTGTGCCGGTGATAGCATTGCTGACTGCTGGTGCGGCGTATGGTTATTTAAATCAAAATGTAGTTTCTACTGAACAAAGAAGGGTTGAATTAGACGTAGTCAAAGGGGCATCGTTTAAAGACACCGATTTATATCAAGAAAAATTGAGCCAATTTGATGTGTTGCACAAGCAAGCAATAGACATATCTAATGATTCAACTGCAACTACAGACGAAGAACGCCTAAATAAGCTTATACAGGCAAAGCCCATTTGGAATAAAGCAGAGGCGTTAATTACAGAAGCCAATAGCCTTGATATCTCTGAAGCAAACCATAAAAAAGCAGCTAAACTTTTGGAATATATCCAATTGAGAAAGATAGAAAATGATTTACTTTCTATCTTAAATAAAGAAGGTAACCAGAGTGAGCAGGAAGATGCCAATAAAAAATTAAAAGAAAACAGCGACAGAATTTATGTTGTTTTGGACGAACTAAAACAGCTATAACATCTTCTCTGCTCTTTCCAGATCTTCCGGAGTATCAATCTCCACACCCATGTATTTTGTAACCACCATCTTTAATGGTATACCGTTTTCTAAATAGCGGAGGCATTCTACTTTTTCTGCTGCCTCAAGTGGTGTCATGGGCCAGCTGGTGAAATTGAGGAGTGCCTGCTTGCGAAATGCATACACCCCGATATGTTCGTAATAAGTGACTGCAACATTTTTGTCTCGCTGGTAAGGGATTACACTACGGCTGAATAGTAATGAATTCATATTTTTATCAACAGCTACCTTCACATAATTGGGATCACTGATAAAAGAGTCGTCATACAAAACCTGCATCAGCGAAGCTACCTGCACCTGTTCATCAGCAAAAACTTCCAGCAATTTTCTCAACGGATCTGCCTGAACAAAGGGTTCATCGCCCTGCACATTTACCACAATATCTACTTCCATATCCGCAATGGCTTCCGCAATACGGTCGCTGCCGCTTTCATGCGTCTTCACACTCATTTTGGCCTTGCCGCCATGCTGTGTGATTTCGTTAAAAATAATTTCGCTATCGGTAACTACCATTACTTCATCAAACAAACCGGTGGCAACGGTATTATCATAAGTATGGCGGATAACAGTTTTATCTTTTAGTACCTGCATTAATTTGGCAGGAAAACGGGTGGCTGCATAACGTGCCGGTATCATCGCAATAGTTCTCATCTAAAAAAATTAAGAGCACAAAGTTACCGATATTATAGCATGTCCGACCCTAAGGATTTCTATATAGAAAACTCTTTTTTGTATCAATTAATAAAGCACTGATACACTATTTCTTGTTATCTCTCCAGGCAATTATAAAAATTTTTAAATGCCTTTTTAAAACAAATTGAATTCCCTATATTTGAATACCTGACTTTTTCCGATTGCAAGCCTTAATTAATTAAACTAACTGTTATGCAAGCAAGCGAACTGGTGCAATCGTATTTGGTAGATGCCAATACCTGGGATGAAATGTATAAAGATACTGCCGTAAGGGAGCAGTATAAAAAGGCACTGGATTTTTTGCAGCAACTTTCCGTTGACGAACTGAATAAAAAAGAAGAACTGGCCAAACGTTTGTTTATGAGCCAGGGTATTACTTTTACAGTATACAGCAGCGGCGAAGGCATTGAAAAGATCTTTCCCTTTGATATTATTCCACGTATCATTACCGCACCTGAATGGGATTTTATTGAGAAAGGTATCAAGCAAAGGCTACGTGCACTCAATCTTTTTTTAAAAGATATTTACAGCAACCAGTTTATTATTAAAGACGGGGTGATACCGGCACAAATGATCTACAGTTGTCCGCATTACTTAAGAGAGATGCACAACTTTCCTGTGCCTTACGATATTTATGTGCATATTTCCGGTATCGACCTGATAAGAGACAGCGACGGGTCGTTTTATATTTTAGAAGATAATTTACGTACACCCAGTGGTGTAAGTTATATGCTGGAGAACAGGGAAATTACCAAACGTATCTTTCCCGACCTGCTGCCGCATAACAATGTAAGAACGGTAACAGAATACCCTAATATTCTGCACCGCAATTTAGTATCGCTTTCTCCAAGACAAATTTATAACCCCACCATAGTTTTATTAACGCCGGGCATTTATAACTCTGCTTATTTTGAACATACCACATTAGCAAGAATGATGGGTGTGGAGTTGGTGGAAGGAAAAGACCTGGTGGTGGACAATCATAAAGTGTATATGAAAACCACATCGGGCCTGCAACAGGTAGATGTGATTTACAGAAGGGTGGATGATGAATACCTGGATCCATTGGTTTTTGATCCCGGAAGTTTATTGGGCGTGGCCGGTATTATGAGCGCTTACCGAAAAGGCAATGTAGCCATTGTAAATGCAGTGGGTAATGGCGTGGCTGATGATAAAGCCATTTACACTTTTGTTCCTGCCATGATCCGCTATTATTTAAATGAAGAGCCATTATTAAAAAATGTGCCTACCTATCAATTAGCAAAAGATGATGAAAGAGAACATGTGTTTAAAAATATAGAACGCATGGTAATTAAAAAAACCAATGCCAGCGGCGGCTACGGTATGCTGATGGGTAGCGCAGCCGACGAAAAAGAAATTGAAGATTATAAAAAAGAAGTATTGGTTAATCCAAGAGAATTTATTGCGCAACCGATCATTAGTTTATCCAGTTGCCCCTGTTATATGGACGGCACGTTAAAAGCAAGAAGGATTGATCTCAGGCCTTATGCCTTGTGCGGTCCCGGTGGAATAGAGATCGTTCCCGGAGGATTAACAAGGGTGGCGCTTAAAGAGGGATCGCTGGTAGTGAATTCGTCGCAAGGTGGTGGTAGTAAGGATACCTGGGTGTTGGCAGAATAGTAATGAATAATTGATAAAATTAATAATGAATAATTAATGTTAAGTAGAGTTGCAGACAGTTTATTTTGGATGAGCCGCTATATGGAAAGAGCGGATGGTATTTTAAGAATGCTGAAGATTAATTATGCTTCTTCGCAGGATGATATACAGGAATTTTCGTGGAAACCGGTGTTGCGGATATTTACTTTTTTAACGGATGAAGAAGCTACCGGTTTAGCAAAAGATACCAGGGCTGTTTTGCAGTTTATGGTTACCGATAAAGATAATCCTAATTCGGTTTTGAATGTGGTAACACAGGCAAGAGAAAATGCAAGGAGCGTACAGGATCATATTACCAAAGAAATGTGGCAATGCCTGAATGATTTTTACCATACCGTTCGCCAGGAAAGACTGATCTATTTGTTGCAAAAAGAAGACCCCATTACAGTTTTAGATACGTTAATTAGGGAAGGATTATTGTATTACGGTACTACCGATGTTACCATGGCAAGGGGTGAAGGCAACTCTTTTATTAATATTGGAAAATTATTGGAAAGAGCTATCCAGTCAGCAGATATTTTAGATATTAAATTCAGCGATTTAAATTATCAACTGGATAAGCCTGCTGATACTACGTATTGGAAATATATGCTGATGTCTATCTCCGGTTATGAATTGTATTTAAAAACTTACCGTAGTGGGTTTGAAGCTAAAAAAGTTATGGAACAAATTATACTGAATGAAAATTTTCCCCGTTCGGTACTGTATTCTGTAACGCACCTGCATAAATATTTCAGCCGCTTAAAAAATAACAGCAATAGTATCAGTTTTAATGAAATCGATTTTATGATTGGTAAGCTGGAAAGCAAAATAAGATTCTCCACCCCCGATTCTATTATCGACGAAGGCCTGCATCATTATTTAACGGAAACCAAGTCGGCACTATTTCAGATCGGCAGTACCTTAAGCAAAAATTATTTCGGCAACAGCTAGGGCGTGAGCCGTGAGTGGTGAATCGTGAGAGAAGAACTCTAAATTCGCTTATCCTACTCACGACTGACGACTCACCACTCACGATTTTAAAATATAAAAGCACTCCAACCATGCCCCAATTTGTTATTCATCACGCCACAAAGTATACTTACCCCGAACCTGTAATGGACAGTGCCAACCAGATTATGCTGTTTCCGTTAAAAGATGAATTCCAGGAAGTAAAAAGCCAGCAGATCTTTATCACCAACAATCCTTTTTTAGAGGTATTTAAAGATTATTATGGTAACGAGATCGGCTCGTTTATGAATATTGCGCCACATATGGAATTGCGGATCGATTCTACTATTTCGGTAGTTACCAAACCCCGTTTATTACCAGCTGATGACGAGGACACTCCTGTGCAATGGAGTCATTTGGAAGATATAAAATACATTATTCCATTTATAGATTTTTTAAAGCAGGAAAATTTTAAAGACCTGGGTGAAGTAAAAGCTATTGCAGATGCCGGGTTTTATAAAACCGTATCAGTATTTACAGCAGTAAAACAACTGAACGAATACGTGTATAAAAATTTCAATTACATAAAAGGCATTACTACTGTTGAAACCACTTTAGATGAGATATGGAAATTAAAAGCCGGCGTTTGCCAGGACTTTGCACATATTTTATTGGTGATGTTGCGTTTGCTGGGTATACCTGCACGTTATGTAAGTGGCTATGTTTGTCCGCACGATAGTAGCCTGCGTGGAGAAGGCGCTACACACGCCTGGGTAGAAGCCTACATTCCTTTTTACGGCTGGTTGGGTGTAGACCCTACCAATAATTGTATGGTAAACGACCTGCATGTTCGCTTAGCTATCGGCAGAAGTTTTAGCGATTGCTCTCCTGTAAAAGGTACCTACAAAGGCACGGCCAAACAAACTTTGGAAGTAGGCGTTTCAGTTTCGCACGAAGATGGATCTGTAGCAAGGCAGGAAGCAGCGATATTAACACCACAGGTAGTAACCGCTTCTTTGATCAGTGATGAAGATGATGGCAATAGTTACAGAAGGTATATGCAGATGGTACAACAGCAACAGTAGTACAGTACCCTGAAACTGAAGTTTCGGGACATTAACCGAAGTGATAACTTCAGTGTACTAAACGCCGAAGTGCAGTAAATGGCGGCTTGTTTATTTAATAAAGTACGCTGAAACTAAAGTTTCGGTACACTAACCGAAGTAATAACTTCAGTGTACTATACCCCCGAAGTCCAGTAAATGACGGCTTGTTCATTCAGTAAAAAAATCTCAAACTCTGTAACAGCACCTTGTGTACTGGTGATGGTTACTTTTTTGGTCATCCCGGGTTTGCCATCAAACATTTCGTGTTCCACATCCACTGTTTTTTCGCCAATGGCACTAGTAACTACTGATTTTTTTGTTGGAAAAGGATCCTTCTCACCAATAAGATCAGGATACTGATTGAGGATACGTAACAATAAAAAACATTCTTCAATACTAAAGCCGGGTAAGATGTACACCTGCGAACTGGTTTCATAACCCTGTGCTTCGTGCCACTCCATACCATTTTTAAAAAACTGTTTGGTAAGAGAAGATTCACCCATTTCATTCAGGGATTCATCTGTTTTTTTAATTACCAACGGGCTGCCGGTGGCAGCGGAAAGTTGTGCAAAATATTCCTTTAATGTTTTAGTACCGGCTTTGGGTGGCGGAACAGACAATAAATAATTACTCACCACATAACCTTCTTTGTTATTGTATTTTACTTTCCACCAGTGGCCGCTAAAACCTTCGGTGATAATTGCTTTAGACCGGGAAGTATCTGTCAGCGGAATTACCTTTTCTGCATAATTAATTTTCTCTACCACTTTTGCGTTGGCATTTGGTGTTTCCCTTAAGCTGATGCCTGTTTTAGCAGCAACATAATACACGTTTTGTGCTTGTGCAGAAAAAGTAAACGCAATAAAAAACAAGAAGAATAATTTTTGCATAGCAGGTAATATTTTACACTGCAAGTTTACAAAAACTATGTATAGAGCTGGTGGAGATTTATTCTATGGTTATTCAGAAATAGTAAAAGGTCTTTTAAATTACCTGCATTTAAAAACTCAACGGCAATTCATCCATAATACTTTTGCAATGCTGGCAGCGGTACTTTTTACTGTAAGTGGAGGTTTGCCCATAAGCGACCTGGTTTTTTAATTTGCCCCAAAAACTTTCGGGCTTATCTATTTTTACCTCTGCACTTAAACCGGTTTGTTTACAATACGGGCAAACAAGATCATTCAGGTATAAAGTTTCTGCTTCTTTAATTAGATCAACGGCTCTTTCTGCCTGTGTTTCTTCCACCATTAGTTTTATACCTCCAACGGCGGGGTTGAGTAAAGGATCGATGGTAACGATATTTTCATCTTTTAAATGACAGTTGATATAATTTTCTTCCAGCATGCCCAGGGTCATATTGGGCAGCATAAAATTATCAAAGGTGGCGATCTGTTTAAAATTCATTTGTTTTACTGTTTTCCGTCGATGATCAATGGTGTGTTTCCCTTACCCATCACAATTACTTTTGCATTGGCACTCAAAGCTAATTCTTTCATGGCTTTAATTTGTTCGTATTGCAATTGCTGATCGGTAAGCCCGGTGTTGATGATGCGCTGGTAATCTGCAATACCCTGTGCCTCTACTCTTTTCCGTTCTGCTTCCTGTTTTTCTTTCTGTAAAACAAATTCCATTTTCTTGGCATCCTGCTCAGCATTTATTTTAGATTCAATAGATGCTTTTACAGAATTAGGTAACGTAATATTTCTTACTAATAACTGCTCCAGCATCAGACCACGTTTTTTAAAATCCTCTTCAATGCTTTTATAAATGCGCTGCTGAAATTCATCTCTTTTATTGCCAAACAGATCTACCGCCTGGTAGTACACTGCATTATCCCGTATCTTGGTACGGGTAAGCGGCCGCACAATTTTATCTTCATAATCATTACCGGTTTCTTTCAATAATTTGGGCGCTTCTGAAGCAACGATGCGGTATAAAACGGTAAGGTCTATTGTAACTTCCAGGCCATCACTGGTCAATACTTTTATTGCATCATCACCCGATTTACGGCCTTCGTCATTTACACCGCTCATGGTATAATTCTGAGTTTTTACGTCTAACTTTTTTATATCCAGTAATGGATTTACAAAATGCAGGCCACTACCCAATACATCATTTTGAACACTACCGAACAAAACTTTTACACCAATTTCGCCGGCGTCAATTTGTTTAATGCATGAGGTTAATATGCCCAATACTATAAAGACAAGACCCACCAATCTTCCGATAGGTTTAAATTTTTCCAACGCAGGGTTATTTTTTAAAAATGCGGCGGCACCAACAAAAATAATAATGCCCAGTACAATTAAAAACATGGTTTATAAGTTTAGAGCTGTAAGTTCGGTAGAAGAATTTAGAGTTGAGGGAATGATTTTGCACATACTTTTTCAAGAATAAAAAAAGCCGGAGTTTTACTCCGGCTTATGATAATAATATTTTTCATTATTAATTATTCAACATCAATGGCATTACCAGCATCAGCAATTCTTCATTATCTCCCATTTCGGTAGGTTTAATAATGCCTGCTTTTGTAGGCGTGCTCAATTCCATATTGATCTCCGGTGTATCGGCACCGTTCAGCATTTCAATTAAAAATTTTGCATTGAAAGCGATCTGCAGATCCTCGCCATCATATTGACAAGCCATGCGTTCGTTACCTTCAAAACTAAAATCCACATCCTGTGCAGCCAGTTGTAATTCGCTGCCGCTGATGCTTAATGCCACCTGGTTGGTGCTCTTGTTACTAAACACACTTACACGGCGCAAAGCATTTTGAAAATCACTTTTGCTGATGGTCATTTTATAAGGATTGTCCACCGGTATCACCACTTTATAATCAGGGAAACGGGCATCGATCAAACGACACACCAGTTCGGTACCACCATGTTTTACAAATAAATGATTGCTGTTGTAGCTGATGTTTAATTCATCTTCATTATCAGGCAAAGAACCTTTTAATAAACTCAATGGTTTTTTTGGAACGATGAAAGAATCTTTTTTAGGGCAACTGACATCCGTTCTGGTATAACGCACCAAACGATGAGCATCGGTGGCAACAAAGGTCATTCCTTTTTTATCCAGTTCAAAAAACACACCTGTCATTGCAGGACGAAGATCATCATTACTTACCGCAAAGATGGCTTTGTTGATGGCAGTAACCAACGCAGTAGAGGTCATGGTAAAACTGTTGGCATCATCAGCAGCTGGTTCTTTAGGAAAGTTATCCGGGTTTTCTCCCATCACTTTATACTTACCATTATCACTGGTTAATTCCACTCCAAAATTCTTGTCAATATTAAAAGTCAACGGTTGCTCAGGAATGTTCTTTAATGAGTCCATTAAAATTTTTGCAGGGATACACACTTTGCCGCTGTCTTTAGCTTCAATATCCAGGTGTACTTTCATTACCGTTTCCAGGTCGGTGGCCACTACGGTGAGTTTATTTTTTTCAATTTCAAACAAAAAATCTTCCAATATCGGTAAAACCGTATTGGCATTAATAACACCACTGATCTGTTGCAGTTGTTTCAGCAAAGCCGAAGAAGAAACGATAAACTTCATAAAATATATATATTATAGCTCCAAAGATAAAAGATTGCTTGTAATGAAGATAATAAAAATTGGTGCCCTTGTGAATAACTGGCTAATATTGTTATTAAAGCTTGATTTTGCTGTAAGCAGTCTATTTTTGTACTCACATGAACCCTCAGAAATTTACACCACAACAAGCCCTGCCCAAAGCCAAACACTATTGTGCTTACCAGGAACGTTGCCATAGCGAAGTAAAGGAAAAGCTGTATGGTTTTGGGTTAAACACCAAAGAGGTAGACCAGATTGTAAGCACATTGATAGAGGAAAATTACCTGAACGAGGAACGCTTTGCTATACAATTTGCCGGCGGACATTTCCGCAGTAAAAAATGGGGACGGGTAAAGATCAGTTATGCATTAAAACAAAAAAGGATTTCTCCTTATTGTATAAAAAAAGCATTGAAGCAAATTGATGAAGAAGAATATGCCAAAACCCTGCAGAAGCTTTTTGAAGAAAAATTGCGGACATTAAAAAGCGAAAAAAACAGCTTCATTAAAAAAAGAAAACTGCAGGATAATTTAATGCAAAAGGGCTATGAAACTGAATTGATACGGGAGTTGCTGGCAGAAATATAAAACCGAAGCTTTTCAACTCCGGTTTTAATAATATCAATGGCTATACTTTTTATAATCCCATTTCATCGGCGCTGGGCCCGTAACTACCGGGAATAGGTACATTCAGCAAACGAAGGAATACACCCATTTGAGCACGGTGATGAATGATCTGTCCGAAACACATTCTTAATACATCGTGTTTGTTATCATTCACCCATATCTCTTCACCGTTACGCATCATCCAGTTGTCTTTAAGCTGTTCATCTTTTCCATTGGCCAAAGCTGTTCTGCCTTCTACCAGGTTTTTTTCAAACAGCGTTAGTAATTCAGGAGTGGTGTTTACCTCTTCGGCCTGGTAAGGATTTTTTGCAAAGTCCAGTTCACTGGTATTCATTACCATACCAAACCAGGTAAAGATGTCGGCTATATGAGTAGCCAATGATTTTATGGTCATACTTTTTTCGTGAGGCTTCCAGCCAAACTTATCGGTGGGGATAACGGATAGCATTTTACGTGTGGTTAATGCTTCTCTTTCTAATTCTTGTTGAAATGCGGTGATTTGTGACATGGTATAAGTTTTTGTTTATACCACAAAGAAAATATGAGGTTGTGACAGCCTTATGTCAGCAGTAAAAAATAATTTTAAAAAAGTAAATGAACCATATAGGCATATGAGGGCATTTAAGAAAACATATAAGGTCTTCTGTATAAAACCTTATATGTCCTCATATGCCTTTTATGGTGCAATTTATTTTACTTTTTGTGAAATATCGTTTAGTACGTTCTTTACAATATCTCTCAATTCCTGCGGCTTAACAATATCAGCATTATCACCAAAATGCATATACCACCTTGCAAAACCATTTAATGATGCAGATAAAAAAGTCATTTCAATTTTATCACCCACTTCTTTTTGCGATACAAAGCCATTGTAATATTTCTGGTCGCCAAAATAGGGGAGGATATGTTTATCAATTAATAGCACTACTGTCTGCAGGTTTTTTTCTTTAGACTCTTTTGATAAAAAACTTTTTAAAGAAGGATGCTGTTGTTTAAAGTGTTCATCCGTAACATGTAGTTTATTAATACTTGCAAATTTAAAAGTGCGGTAATCTTTACGCAGCCTGCAATACGCCACCATGTACCATTTTTCTCCTAAATAATAAATACCTACCGGTTCCACATCACGTTTGCTGTGTTGCTGATTGTGATTGGCAAAATAATCCAGCTGTAATACATTTTTTTGTGCAATGCTCTGCAATACATTTTGCAAATGAATAGTATCATTGGTTCGCCTGGGCACGTATTGGTTTTCTATTACCTCAATATGCTGTTCCATATCTTCCAGGTAATCTTTTTCGGTAAGGCGCAATACTGCTTTTACTTTAAGCATGGCGGTAGCATAATTTTTTTTGGTAGAATCATCGGTTAATTTTTCTACCAGTTTTTCAGCGGTTAAAAAAGCAGTGGCTTCTTCTTTGGTAAACATCACCGGTGGTAAACGATACCCTTCCATAATAGAATAACCGATACCAGCTTCTCCAATGATGGGCACACCAGCTTCATCCAATGCTTTGATGTCACGATAAACCGTACGTAAACTCAGTGTAAACTTATCAGCAATTTCCTGCGCTTTTACCACTCTTTTAGATTGCAGCTGAACAAGAATAGCAGTAAGACGATCAATGCGGTTCATGAAAATTGTTTGTCTTCAAAAGTAAAACAAGTTTAAAACTTCAGACAAGAAATAAACAAATCAGTAAACAAACGGGCGAAGATGTATCAGCTAATATTTTTTCAGCGTATCAGCATAGGTATTAAAATCAGTAAAGTTATTGTTCCATGTTGTTATTGAAAATTCATAATCCCAGGGTTCAATATAACGTGCTCTTATAAGTTTAGCCTGTTCAAAAACTTTAGTATAATCACCGGCAGGAAAACTGGTGGTATTATCAGAACGGTCAATTACCTGGCAATAAATATCGCCAGGGAAATTCTTTAACACTGTAATGAGCCCGGATTGATAGGTGGTACCACCTGATATCCACCACATGGCTGCACCTACACGATGGTCCAAAGTATTATCTGCCCACAACGAATTAATAACAGCTGAAGCAGGTGTAGAAGAATTAAACAGGTCGTGCACTTCAAAAGCCAATGCTTTTTTACTGAATGCAGTAGCAAATCTTTTTGCATTTTGAACAGAGGCGTTGATCCATTTGGTTTCGGTATAACCAGCGTTTGTAAAACCGGTTTGGTTAAAACCATTCAGATGTCCTTCAACACCATTGGCAGTCATTTGAGGAATATAAACCAATAACAGCGATGTATCATTATTATATCTTTCGGCCAATTTATCTGCTAACTTTCCAAGATAAATTAATGCAGTATCGTTCCATATCAACGGCAATTTATAAGGTTGACCCTGGAACAGGTAATCAAAATACGGCACATTTTTTTGTGAGATCAGCCAACCGGGACTTCCAATACCACCAGCTAAAATTGCTAGTGAATATTTTTTATTCTTTGATTTTATAGCATTGATCTGGTTGTCGAGTACAGTAAAATTAAAACTGCCTTCCGTGGCTTCAATATCTTTCCAGAAAGCCCTGATTAAAACGCCCCTGTTGTTTGAATTATTTAAAACTGTTGCAGAAGTAGCACCGGCACTGGAAAATACACCCGAAGGCTTTGTAACTCCGCTTACAGAAGTTACCGGCGCAGGAGAAGTACCACCTGAATTTTTTTTGCAGGAAAATAAAAATGGAAAAGCAATAATTAAAAGCAGGTATTTCATACACAGTTTTTTGCAGGACTTTATAATGCTGGTAAACTTTAATAAAACTATCAGCATTTTAAATAACGCTTATACAGCCGGAATATTTTCTACCAGCATTTCATTGCCTGCTTTGTCGTAATAGGCGCAGGTCATTACCGCCATATTCACCACCCATTTTTCTACGCCGTATTTTGCACAGCTCTGGCAAAAAGAAAGGTAATCAGATTTTCCCTGCTGGTGTTCTTTCAGCTCTTTTATAAATGAAACAGCATTGCTTTTATCAGCTATTGTAAGAAGCGCATATTTTCCAACCGACTCAACAGCATAATTATCTCTTCCAAAAAATATAGCATGACTGTCGCTTACATAAGTTTCATAAGCCGTAACGCCCAGTTTAATAATGTCCTGAATGTAATTAGGAAAATCTGCCCCCGATTTTACTTTGGCGTGTGCTGCTTTAATGGCTTCAAGTGTAAACATGTAAATTTTATTTTTAGATAAATGATTTGATACAGCAAAGTTGCCCCAAAAGGTATAGCTGTAATTGTAAAAAATCGTTTTTCTTATTCCGGCGAAAAAAAGGCCTCAGGGGTTTCGCCGGTAAACTGTTTAAATTCTTTTATGAAATGTGCCTGGTCATAAAAACCAGCTTCATACCCAAGATTGGTTAGTGAATTTTGTGGATTGTAGTTTTTAATAGTGTGTTTAAAACGTATGATACCAGCAAATTTTTTTGGAGATGTGCCTACTACCTGGCGAAATCTTTTTTCAAGCGGGCTTTGGCTGATATGTAATTGCGCCAGCAAATCTTTGATTTTTATATTGCCTTTACTTTTATGAATTAATGCTAATGCCGTTAATACTAAATTATCCTGGGCAACGGGCCTCATCCTGGAAATAAGGAAATCTTCTACTACTTTTATTTTTTTATCATCTGTTGCAGCAGCATAAAGCTGTTCTTCAATAAGCAGCAACTCAGAACGCAGCATAAAATTATCCAATGAAATACTCTCCCTGAATAATTCATGAATAGGTTGTTTAAAAAACTTATTAGCACCGCCTTCGTTAAAATAAACCAAAACAGTTCCGGTATCTGCAACATTTTTAAATACACGGTAACTATCATGTAAACCAGTGAGCCCCGATTTACTTAACTCAATTTGTTGTTCATTGCTAATGTGCGATAGTTTGCCTTTATATTGAAAACCAATTACTAACCCTGTATCGGGCAACACCTTGTATGTTTTTTCTTCTTCGCTTTCAGATATAGCGAAAGTTTTTATGTACGGTGTTAAAACCGGTGATGGTATAAAAGTGATGAACTTCATCAGGAAATTTACTACTAATAATTTTTACAATCTCGGGTTAGCAGGTTTAATTGCTTTATCAAAATTATTAACACCACGGGTTTTTAATTTTCTTTTGAATACTTTATCGCCTGCAGTAATGTACAGTATATTAAAATCGGGGCCACCAAAATACATATTAGATACCTGGTTATTAGAAGGTGGTGTTGGCAATACCGCATTCACACGCCCCAACTGATCCATAATTTGTAAACCAATTTTTGTGGCTACAAAAACTCTTCCTGCAGTATCACATTTCAATCCGTCCGACCATGCATTATCATCAGCATCTGCTGCATGCAGCCAGCCATAATGTTGTTTATAGGTTAATGTACCATCTGTTTTTATTTTATAGATCCATACCCAATGTGTTGCCGATTCGGTAACGTATAATTGTGTTTGATCCGGCGATAAGGTAAGGCCGTTAGCAAATTTTAAACCTTCATCCACCACTAACTTTTCGCCATTGGGGCGAATGAGATACAGCTTACTTGGTTTTGTAACTCCATCTGGGGATGTTACATAGATATTACCATTATTGGCAACAACAATATCATTGCTGCCAATGCTGTCTGCAATCACGGTTACCATTTCATTTTTATCATAACTTAAAATTTGTTTGCTTCCACCTGCGGCAGTGTATCTTTTTCCATCAGTGCCAAAGCTTGTACCACTTGCTCTTTTGCTATCAATATTCAGTGTAGTTAATTTTCCATCCAAACCAATTGTATAAGTTTTAGAAACCGGAATATCATGAAAATAAATTTCATCTTTGTTATTAGCAGCAATACCTTCTGTAAACTGGTAACCTTCTCCTACTAATTGCCAGTCTTCACCAGGAATAAGCAAGTCACTTAAAAATTGATTTTTGCTTTTGCCTGTTGCAACAGCCTTTGGCCAGTCTTTCCACAACCAACGCATTGCATCCGGAAAAACAGCGGTGCCCTGGTTACCATTATGTCCGTATTCGCCCCAGGCATGATTGACTTCGTAACCCGAAAAAGTTAATGCTCTTTCCATGGTTTGATTGGCCATCCACCAATCGCCTGCATAAATGTTCAGGTCATTAGCACCATCCTGCAAAAAAATGCGGATAGGTTTGGGTTCATATTTTCTAATGAGAATCGGATAACGATCGGCGCCACGCAAACCAATATACGTTCCTATTGCACTAAACACTCTTGAAAATGCTTCCGGATGTTCCCATGCTGCAGTAAAAGCGCAAACAGCACCGCTGCTGCTGCCACCAATGGCACGGTCGTTTCCATTTTTAGATAAGTGTATGGCACGGCCATCAGTTGTTTTTTGTTTTTCTACTTCGGGTAATATTTCTGTCAGTAAAAATTTGGCATACGCATCACCCAAACCATCGTATTCAAAACTGCGGTTAAAACGGTCGAGTGCGTCGGAATTATCTGCCAATACTTTCCCCGGTGTGATGAATACACCAATGGTTACCGGCATTTCTTTATTGAAAATTAAATTATCGAAAACCGTTGGTGCTTTCCATTGAATGCCATCCTGGTTTACATACACACAGGCAGGCTGCTCCGGTTTGTATTGTTTTGGAATGTAGACCCAATAGTCTCTTGTGGTGCCGGGAAATACTTTGGATTGATTAAATGTAAATTTCAATACTTCACCTTTTGGTACGCCGGCATGTTCTACACTGGCAGAATCAATCGGGTATTTTTCTGTTGGTTGTTGGGCAAATAGATGTGTTGCAAAAATTAAGCACACGAAAAGAAAAAGTTGTTTCATGTTCAATCGTTATAGGTAAGAAGGTTTAGTACTAAACATTTCCAAACAAGATAATTAGTAAGATAGAAAAACTTTTTTATTTGTTATGATGGAAATAAAAAAACCGAAGCGTTTAAACTTCGGTCTCAAATATTTTTAAAAAATTATTGACTTAAAACTCCGCACTCTTAGGATACCTTGGAAAAGGAATCACATCCCTGATATTTCCCATGCCAGTAACAAACTGTACCAAACGCTCAAAGCCTAAACCAAAACCTGCATGCGGACAAGCACCAAACTTTCTTGTATCTAAATACCACCACAATTCTTCAGCGGGTATGTGCATCTCTTCCATGCGTTTTAATAATTTATCCATGCGTTCTTCTCTTTGGCTACCACCTACAATTTCACCAATGCCCGGAGCAAGAATATCCATTGCAGCAACGGTTTGTCTGCCGGGTTCGCAATTATCATTCTGGCGCATGTAAAAAGCTTTTATCTCCGCAGGATAATCAGTAAGTATCACTGGTTTTTTAAAATGCTTTTCTACTAAATATCTTTCATGTTCACTTTGCAGGTCAACCCCCCATTTATCAACTAAGTATTGAAACTTTTTCTTTTTATTATGATTGCTCTCTCTTAAAATTTCAATTGCTTCGGTATAAGTCAAACGTTGAAAATCATTATCGACTACAAAGTTCAATTTATCCATCAGGCCTAATTCACTGCGGTCGTTTTGTGGTTTTTGTTTTTCTTCTTCTTCCAAACGTTGGGCTAAAAATTCAAGATCTTCTTTATTGTGCTCCATAGCATGTTTAATCACATACTTGATGAACTCTTCTGCAAGATTCATGTTATCTTCCAGGTCATTAAACGCCACCTCTGGTTCAATCATCCAGAATTCAGCAAGGTGTCTTGTGGTATTACTGTTTTCTGCACGAAAAGTTGGTCCGAAAGTATAAATATCACTGAAAGCCATAGCCGCTAATTCACCTTCTAATTGTCCGCTTACAGTAAGGTTGGTACTGCGGCCAAAAAAATCTTCTTTATAATTGATAGAACCATCTTCATTTTTGGGAGCGGTACCATCTAATGGCAAAGCTGTTACTTTAAACATTTCACCGGCACCTTCAGCATCACTTGCAGTAATGATGGGTGTATGTAAATAAACAAACCCTTTATCATTAAAGAATTTGTGTATCGCAAATGCCAATGCATGGCGCACACGAAACACAGCACTGAATGTGTTGGTGCGGAAACGCAAGTGAGCAATCTCTCTTAAAAACTCCAGGCTATGTTTTTTAGGTTGCAAAGGAAATTTTTCAGCATCACTGTCGCCTAAAATTTCAATTTCAGTGGCTTTTAATTCTACTTTTTGTCCTTTACCTAAAGAAGTAATTACTTCACCCGTTGCTTTAATACAAGCACCGGTAGTCAGGCGTTTTAACAGGGCATCATCAAACTTACCCAGTTCAGCAACAATTTGAATATTATTATTGGTACTGCCATCATTCAACGCAATAAACTGGTTGTTGCGAAAGGTACGCACCCAACCCATTACTGTAGCCTGGTAATTGGCTTTATCACTGGCTAATAATTCTTTGATCCTGGTTCTTTTATTAAACATAAATTCTATTTGTGGAGTGCAAAGATAAGCCACAGAAGGAGTTTTGGCCACAGATTCCACAAATTACACAGAAGAAAAAGCGAAAAAACCGAATAGAAATTTATTTAATTATAAACCGTTTCTCCATCCGGAAGTTAATTTGTGAAATTTGTGCAATCTGTGGCTAACTCAAAAAATTTTTCAGTTTTTGTAAAAAACGCCGTAATATTGCACTGGAATCCAACTGATAAGGTCTATCCAATCGTTTGCTTCATCAGCTACTCATATTCCATCAACTATAAATTCTCATTTTCATTTTTCAGATTTAAGACGGCTTTTTTGAAGAAATTATTTTCAACTTTTTATGTACGATATTTCACAACTGAACGACCTGCTCGTTCCTGAATTGCTTGATATTGCAGATCATTTAACAATCTCTAACGCAAAAAAATTAAATAAGCAGGATTTGATAACACAGATCCTGGATAAACAATCCCTTATGAGCACAGCAAAAAACGAAGAGGAAAAACCTAAGCGTAAACGCATCATTAAACCTGCCGCCGACGCTGCACCTGCGCAAGCTCCAACACCCGAACCTAAAAAGGAAGTAGCGCCAAAAGCAAAAAAACATGAACCTGAAAAAAGACAACAGGTTAAAAAAGCAGCTGAAGAAACTGAACAGGAAGAAACAGAAGACCTGCAACCGATAACGAGTGAGCAAAGTACCATTCCCGCTGCTATTGCACAAATGCTGCAGGCAGAAGATGGTGATATACAATTGCCGGAAATGACACTGGAGGAAGAAAAACCACAACCAAACAAACCTTTTCAGCAACGCCGTGACCAGCCTTCTTTCAATATAGAATTTGATGGTGTTATCCTGGGCGAAGGCGTTTTGGAAATGATGCCTGACGGTTACGGATTTTTACGCAGCAGCGATTACAACTATTTGTCTTCTCCCGATGATATTTATGTTTCTCCATCCCAGATAAAATTATTTGGTTTAAAAACAGGTGATACGGTTTACGGAAGTGTTCGTCCGCCAAAAGAAGGTGAAAAATATTTTGCTTTATTAAAAGTAGATACGATCAACGGTAAACGTCCGGATGAAGTAAGAGACCGTGTACCTTTCGATTACCTGACACCGTTATTTCCTTTTGAAAAATTAAATCTTTGCACCCGTTCAGATAATTACAGCACCAGGATAATGGACCTGTTTACACCGATTGGTAAAGGGCAGCGTGGATTGATTGTTGCCCAGCCAAAAACGGGTAAAACCATGTTGCTGAAAGAACTGGCCAATGCCATTGCAGAAAACCATCCTGAATGTTATTTAATGATCGTTCTGGTAGATGAAAGGCCGGAAGAGGTTACCGATATGGAACGTAGCGTAAGAGCAGAAGTAATTGCTTCTACCTTTGATGAACCTGCAGATAAACATGTAAAAGTAAGCACCATCGCTTTGCAAAAAGCAAAACGTTTGGTAGAGTGCGGCCACGATGTGGTGATATTATTAGATAGCATTACCCGTTTGGCAAGAGCACATAACACTGTTGCACCAAGCAGCGGTAAAGTATTAAGTGGTGGTGTGGAAGCCAATGCAATGCAAAAGCCAAAACAATTTTTTGGTGCAGCACGTAAAATAGAAAATGGAGGATCACTTACTATTATTGCAACGGCATTAGTAGATACCGGTAGTAAAATGGATGAGGTGATCTTTGAAGAATTTAAAGGTACCGGTAACATGGAATTACAACTGGAACGTAAATTATCTAACCGCAGAATTTATCCTGCTATCGATATCGTTGCATCTTCTACAAGGCGTGATGATTTGTTGTTAGACAAAGATACTTTCCAGCGTATGTGGGTATTGCGTAAACACATGGCTGATATGAATCCTGAAGAAGCGATCAATACTTTGCTGAAGAATATGAGAGGCACGAAGGATAATGCGGAGTTTCTTACTTCAATGAATGGATAAGGGATTAAAGAATAATTGATAATGAAATAATGTATAATTAGCCTCCAGTTTGTTGGGGGCTTTTTTCTTTTATAAAAAACATTATTATTCCGGCGAGCAACATTGATCCTCCTCCTACAAGCATGATATAAATCGTTGCTCCATTAAAAAAATGTTTGCTGATATAACCCAATAAAAACGCTGCAGTTACCTGGGGAATTACTACTGAAAAATTAAATACGGCAAAATAAGTTACCATTTTTTCTTCGGGTGCAATGCTGCTGATAATGCTGTAAGGTATATTGCCAATACTGCTCCATGCAATGCCAATAAAACTAAACGAAAGTAATAGCAGGTATTTTTCTTTTATAAAAAACAACAGCAGCAAACCAATTCCTCCAATCAATAATGCAAAGGCATGCAGTTTTTGTTTAGAGATATGCTGTACCATTTTAGGAATAGCAAATGCTAAAAATGCAGCCAGTGTACTGTAGAATGCAAAACAAATTCCTACCCAGGTAACACCGGTTTCAAAAGCCGGGCTCTCAGCATCAGTGCTATTAAAAACATAACGGGTAATAACCGGTGTGGCGTAGATCCACAATGCAAATAAAGCCAGCCAGGTAAAAAACTGTACCACAAAAAGCGGCAGCAGGTGTTTCAATATTTTTATCATGGTAATAAATATAGTTTAGTTTTTTGTTTGTGTAACTTAGGGCCTGATAAATGCCTGTACAAAAAATAACGATAGAAGAGTTTTTACAATTAGCCAGACAGCATCCTGTTTTTGATGTTCGCAGCCCTGGCGAATATGTGCATGCGCATATACCCGGTGCTATCAGCCTTCCCTTATTTACTGATGAAGAAAGAAAAGTTGTGGGCACTGCTTATAAACAACAAAGTAAACAAGCCGCTATAAAAATCGGTCTCGACTATTTTGGTGTTAAGATGAGAGGAATGGTGGAGCAGGTAGAATCGCTGATGGTTGGTCGTAAATCATTGGCCGGAAATGCAACCGAGACGACCAACGACCAGCATCTGACGAACATCGTTTTGGTTCATTGCTGGCGTGGTGGCATGCGTAGTGCAGGCGTAGCCTGGCTTTTAGACCTGTATGGCTTTAAAGTGTATACCTTAACCGGCGGATACAAAGTGTACCGTAAATGGGTATTGGCACAATTTGAAAAAGATCATGCTTTTAAAATAATTGGTGGCTATACCGGTAGCGGAAAAACATTGGTATTGCATCAACTGGCACAACAACAGGAAGCTGTGATTGACCTGGAAGCATTGGCACATCATAAAGGCTCGGCATTTGGGGCGCTGGGAGAAGCAGCACAGCCTAAGCAGGAGATGTTTGAAAATTTGCTGGCACAACGATTGGCTGTTGCTGGTTGGCCGTTGGCCGGAGAAAATGCCATATCAACGACCAACAATCAACGACCAACCTGTATTTGGTTGGAAGATGAAAGCCAGCGTATTGGCAACCTCCAGATACCTATGCCGCTTTGGTACACCATGCGTAAAAGCCCCGTTTATTTTTTAGATATCCCTTTTGAAGAACGGTTGCATTATATCACTGAAGAATACGGTAAATTTAAAAAGGAGGAACTGGTAACTGCTATCATGCGCATACAAAAACGCCTGGGTGGGCTGGAAACTAAAAATGCCATCAATCACCTGCTGGAGAACGATCATAAAGCCTGTTTCGGGATTTTACTGGCTTATTATGACAAATTATACCAAAAAGCCCTTGAAAACAGGGAAAATCTTTCAACATTACTAAATAAAATACCCTGTTCAGGCGTTGATACAGCTACCAATACCCAAAATATTTTAGCATGTCAAATCGTAAGTATATAAGTTTTGTTTTTTGTCTGTTATGCACCTCGCTGCACCTTGCAGCACAACAAAGATCTACAGAAGATATGGATATTACTGGCCTGTGGAGAGGTTTTATGTATAACGATACCACTCAGAAAAATTTCCGTTACGAAGTTGCTATCAGTGAAGAGAAAGGGAAACTATTCGGCTATTCCCATACTTTTTTTATTATAGGCGATAAAGAATACTCTGGTGTAAAAAAATTAAAGATCAAACGGGACGGAAATGAGATCACTACCGAAGACGTGGACCTGATTGCCAATAACTACCCGGAGAAACCACCTAAAGGGATACACATGAAAAATGTACTCACCTTTACATTAAAAGATACAGTGATGATATTAAGTGGCTTGTTCACCACAAATACCACAAGATTTTTTAGTCGCAATACCGGCTATGTACATGTAGAAAGAAAAAGAGACTATAGCCAGAGCGCACTTGTACCACATTTGCAGGAACTGGGATTAGTAAAAAACCTCTCCTTCCTTAAAGAAGAAAATAATCCACCGTCAGACGAAACAATAGCTGTGTTAAAACCCATGCAATCTGAAGAAGAGGAACAATTAATTGTAACAGCAGCAAAAAAACAGGAAACCGATAATAATATTAAACCTGCTACTGCAGTTGTAAAAACATCATTGCCAAAAATACCGGAACCGGTTGTTGTAAAACCTGTGGTACAAAAACCTGCGGAACCAGTTGTTGCAAAAGTTGCCCCTCCTAAAACAACAGAACAGCCCGTAACTAAAAAACCTGAAGCCGTTGTTGTTAATAAACCTGCGCCGCCTAAAACAGAAGCGCCTGTTGTAAAAGTACCTCCTGTAAAAGTTGTAGAAACTGTTGCTGCACCACCGGTGGTAGCTAAAAAATCAGAACCAGTGGATCCTTTAGCGGCCATTGATGCCAGCAAAAGAAAAGTTGAAAACATACAGGCATTATATTTTAAATCGGATAGTTTACAACTGATACTTTATGATAATGGTGAAGTGGATGGCGATACCGTGAGTGTAATTATGAATGGTACAGTGATTATGCCAAGAGTTGGCCTGAGCACTAATGCAGTTAAAAAAACAATTGATACCAAAGATGCCGGCGATAGCATCCAGATAGTAATGTATGCAGAATCATTAGGTACATTGCCCCCCAATACAGGCCTGTTAATTGTGTACGATGGTAAGGACCGCTATGAAATAAGATTTAGTGGCGATATGCAAAAAAGTTCGGGTATTGTTTTCAGGAGAAGAAAAGAGTAGCCAAAGATTACACGGATTTTCACGAATTATTTTCTCTCAATAAGAAAGAGCTTCATACAAATTGAAGCTCTTTTGTTTTACTGCCTTTATCCGTGTTAATTGGTGTAATCCGTGGCAAAAAAACTTCTAAGCCGCAGGCTTATGAATTCCTAACTTAGCAGAATGGATACAATAAAGCTCACCCAATATTCTCATGGTGCAGGTTGCGGTTGTAAAATATCGCCCAAAATATTAGACGAAATATTAGCCAGCAATTTTGCCATGCCCGATGATAACAAACTGATTGTTGGTAATCATAGTAAAGATGATGCGGCAGTATATGATTTAGATAATGGCATCGCCTTAATTTCCACCACCGATTTTTTTATGCCCATTGTAGATGATCCGTTTGAGTTTGGCAGGATTGCTTCGGCTAATGCTATCAGTGATATTTATGCCATGGGCGGAAAACCAATTTTAGCCATTGCTATTTTAGGTTGGCCTGTTAATATTTTACCACCCGCTATAGCACAAAAAGTAATTGAAGGCAGCCGCAGTATTTGTAAAGAAGCCGGTATTCCCCTAGCGGGCGGACATAGTATTGATTCTCCCGAACCTATTTTTGGGTTAGCGGTAAATGGTTTGGTATCTATTGAAAATATCAAACAGAATAACCAGGCCAGAGAAGGCAATGTATTATTTTTAACCAAACCATTAGGCGTTGGTATTTTAACAACGGCAGAAAAAAAAGGCATTTTAAAAGAGGAACATATTGGCATTGCCGCAAAGCAAATGATGCAGCTGAATAAAGTGGGTGAAACGCTCAGCAAATTAAAAGGCGTTACTGCTATGACAGATGTTACCGGTTTTGGACTTCTGGGCCATTTGGTAGAAATGGCTGAAGGCAGTGGATTGAGTGCTGTGATTGATTTTGAAAAAGTGCCCGTGATCATCAGGGATATAAAAAATTATGTCGATCAGAAATCTGTACCCGGTGGTACTAACCGCAACTGGGATAGTTATGGTGAAAAAATCGGGCCATTAACAGACTATCAAAAAGCAATACTGGCCGATCCTCAAACCAGTGGTGGATTATTAATTGCTGCAGATAAAAATTCGATAGCAGATGTACAGGAAATATTATCACAAAACGGGTTGGGGAAATTTATAAATCCTATTGGTACAATAATTACACAACAGGAAAAAATTGTTTCGATTGCTTAAAAGCAAATGACTAAAATTCTACTTTTATGAGAAGCGTATTTATAAGCGTACTTTTAATTCTTATTGCAGCTACCGTAGCTTTATCTCTTTTTGTGTCAGTTAATTTTTGGTGGCTGGCCGGTTTTTTTATTGCCGTATTTTGTTTGGGAGTATATGATATGCTGCAAACACACCACAGCGTAATGCGTAATTTTCCATTGTTTGGCAGAGCAAGATGGTTAATGGAATATCTGCGTCCTAAGTTATACCAATACTTTATTGAAAGCGATACAGACGGCAGGCCTATTAACAGGATAGACAGAAGTACTATTTACCAGAGGGCCAAAAAGCAAACAGACAGTATGCCTTTTGGTACGCAACTGGATGTGTATGCAGAAGGTTACGAATGGATGACCCATAGCATCGCACCGTTAAATTTTGATAAAATCAATCATGATCCACGGGTGGTGATTGGTAATAAGGATTGCAAACAGCCTTACAGTGCCAGCATATTTAATGTAAGTGCTATGAGCTTTGGCAGCCTGAGTTATGCAGCCATAGAAGCATTGAATGCTGGTGCAAAAATTGGTGGTTTTGCACATAATACCGGCGAAGGTGGCCTTAGCCCTTATCATTTAAAACATGGCGGTGATATTATCTGGCAAATAGGGACAGGATATTTTTCGGCAAGAACAGCTGATGGCAATTTTTCACCTGAAGCTTTTCAAAAAAATGCTACTTTACCACAGGTAAAAATGATTGAATTAAAATTATCGCAAGGTGCTAAACCAGGCCATGGTGGTATTTTGCCTGCAGCAAAGAATACGCCTGAAATTGCCGCTATTCGTTTAGTAACGCCTAACACTACCGTGTATTCGCCACCGTATCATTCCGCATTCAATTCTCCAAAAGGGTTGATACTATTTATACAACAGTTAAAACAACTGAGTGGGGGAAAACCTGTTGGCTTTAAATTATGCATTGGCCATAAAAGCGAATTCATTGGTATTTGCAAAGCGATGATTGAACTGGATAGTTATCCCGATTTTATTACGGTAGATGGCGGCGAAGGAGGTACTGGTGCTGCACCACAGGAATTCAGTAATTATGTTGGCGCCCCTTTAATGGACGGACTTGCTTTTGTACATAACATGCTGATGGGATTTAATATCCGCCAGCACATAAAAATTATTGCCAGTGGTAAAGTGCTCAGTGGTTTTCATTTGATAAGAGCCATGGCTTTAGGTGCAGACACCTGCAATTCTGCAAGGGCAATGATGATGGCCCTGGGTTGTATACAGGCTTTACAATGCAATACCAATAAATGCCCCACTGGTGTTGCTACACAAGACAAAGGGCTTGTAAAAGGATTAGTGATTGATGATAAAAAACAAAGGGTGGCAAATTATCACGAAGACACGGTAAAAACTTTTGTGGAATTATTGGGTGCGGCAGGTATTGCGGATTGTGGTAAACTTACCCGCAGTCATATTTACCGCCGGGTGTTTATGAATGAGGTGAGAACGTTTGAAGATATTTACCCAAGTTGTGAAACCGGCTCTTTTATAAACGGAAAAGTACCGGAAAAATATGTACATGATATTGAAAGAGCTTCAGCGGAAAAATGGAATTAGGAAAAAATCAGCAAGCCTTATAACCTAATAAAATTATATTAAAGAAGCCAGGTTCCTAAAACCTGGCTTCTTTTTAAAAGTGAGCTTATAAATCAAATATGATCGCTAAAGTAATTTATCAATCTTTTCTGCCAGTTTTTTGTCTTTTTCTGTCACAATATCGCCGGCATCGTGAGTGCTTAACCAAATCTCTACTTTATTATACACATTGGTCCATAAAGGATGATGGTCCATTTTTTCTGCTTCAATAGCCACTCTTGTCATAAATGCAAAAGCTTCAGAAAAGTTTTTGAATTCAAATTTTTTATAGAGCGTATTATTTTCTTCTTTCCACATAAAAAGTAATTGATAATTGGTTAATGAATAATTGATAATTTTTTAAGGATAAATAGACTTACAGTTCTTGAATGATCTGTGAATTGAAAACATTATGAATTATTCACTATAACATTATCCATTAAAAAATCAGGTGCTGCTTATGTTTTATCTTTTCATTCGTCATTTCGTTCACCAGTTGCACGCCAGGTAAAGAACGTATGGATTGCATCAGAGATTTTAATTCTTCCGGTGATACCGCTTCTCCTTTTATCAACCACAAAAAATCAAGGTGTTTAAATTCAGGCAATAAATATTCCCCATCAAACTGGTTGTTGTATAAATAATGTACCAGGCAGGTAGAAGGTACAGCGTATTCGTAAATGGCAAAGAAATATTTACGGTCTTTCTTGGTCAGCTGAATTTCAAAATCGTTATTCACCCGAAAATTAAAACCCAGTATCTGGTTCAGTTGCCAGCTAAACTGGTAATCTTTAACGGGTGCAACAATACCTAGTAACAAAGAGTCTTCAAAAAACTCCTGCGCTAAGGTTTCGTTGTCAATTTTTAATTTCATTTTTATAGTAATACCAATTTAAAAAACAATATCAAACAACAACTCTTCATTCCCCCTCTTCACTTTTACCTTTGTTGCATCGCCTTTATTAAATTTACCCAATGCACCCATATAACTTTGTACATCAGAAAATTTTATATCACCTAACTGTACAATAATATCTCCCGCTTTAATGCCAATCTTCTGTGCCATTTTTCCTTCGCTAACACCATCTACCCTAACTCCGCCGCCACTAAAAGTATAATCCGGCATAATACCCAGGCTTACTTTAAAACTGTTTTTACCTGTTGCAGCAGCTTCTCTTGTTTTAGTAAAAGCTAATTTCCCTTTTTTATTAGCGGCATCTATAATGTTGTACACATATTTTACTACCTGTAATTCGCCGGTATAATTAATCTTGTCGGCATCATCACTGGGTTTATGATAATCACTGTGCACACCGGTAAAGAAAAATAATACCGGAATATCTTTCCTGTAAAAAGATGTATGATCACTTGGCCCGGTACCGCTGCTGTCAAATTTTATGGTAAAGAATTTATCTTTTTCGGTAAGTAATTGCCCCCACACCGGCGAAGTGCCATAACCGCCAATGGTTAAGCCGTGTGTACTGTCATTTAACCGGCCCACCATGTCCATATTGATCATGTAATTGGCATTACTTAAATCAATAGCCGGATGCTCTGTAAAATATTTACTGCCAAACAGTCCCAGTTCTTCACCAGAAAAAGAAACAAACAAATAATTGTTGTTTTTAAACTTTGATGCTTTTAATAATTTACTCAGCTCAAGTAATGCAGCAGTGCCACTGGCATTATCATCAGCGCCATTATGTATTTGTGGCGTGGTACCGGTATATAATGAGTTATGGTCTTCTCCATAACCCAAATGATCGTAATGAGCACCAAGAATTACTGTTGTAGCAGCGCCGTTATCGATGTAGCCAACAATATTATGCCCCATTCTTTTTTTATCACCAATATCTACTTTCAGTTTAATGTCTATAGTAGCCGTTTCATCATACAAATATTTTTTCTTGATGTTTTGAGTAACATACAACACCGGAATTTTTACCAGTTCGCTTTTTGCTTTGGGTTCAAATTTTAAATCATCAGCAATAGAAGATGTATTATAAATGATCAATCCTGTTGCGCCCTTAGTGGCAACATCATTTACTTTTATTTTTATAGCATCCGTTAAATCAAAATGCGGATTAGTTTTATTTTCTTCCAGTTTATCCTTCAGATCCCAGAACCATACGGTACCACTTTCTCTTAAAGCCATGGATGGTGCTGCTTCTAAAGATGCATTAGGTGAAAAAATAAAAGGGAAATATTCTTTTTCCACATCAAGGTCGAAACCATTTATAATTAAATGAGAAGAAGGATTGATCTGTTTGCCTTCGTTTACTTCAAATGCCTGTATAAATGTTCCGTTATCGCCTTTGGGTGTTAAGCCTGTTTTACCAAACTCGCCACTGATATATTCATAGGCTAATTTTTCTCCGGCGCTTCCGGTTCTCCGGCCTTCTAATTTATCGTCGGCTAAAAAACCTATATGGGTTTGTAAATTGGTTACAATAACTTTATCTGCCTTCTTTAATTTTTGCGCAGCAACAAACTGGGAGGTTAAAACAACGAGCCAGACAATACGTTTCATGTGTTTATTTTTATTGATTTTAGTCACATGGAATTCGCCAGTAGCATTTTTGTTTGGCAACAACTTTTGTTATGGCTCATTTCATACTAAATTTTTAATGAGATGGAGCAAAGGTAATTCAGCTAATGACTAAATGATTAAATAATATATCAAATTATTGCTAAAAGCCTTGTTTCTTATTTCGTAACCGCAAACCATTTAATGATGTTAATTTTGCAGCATCCAAATTTTGAGCAAAAAGTTAAACATAGCATTAGTAGGCAATCCTAACTGCGGAAAGACTTCACTTTTTAATGCCCTTACCGGCTTAAATCAAAAAGTGGGTAATTTTCCTGGTGTTACTGTAGATAAGAAAACCGGCACTACCAATATTGCTCCCGGTTTTGATGTTACTATTATTGATTTACCCGGTACTTACAGCCTTTATCCCAAACGGGCAGACGAATGGGTGGCCTACAAAGTTTTACTAAACCAGGATGAAACCGTAAAGCCGGATATGGTTTTACTGGTGGCAGATGCCAGCAACCTTAAGCGTAATCTTTTATTCTGTTCCCAGATCATTGACCTAAAAATTCCGGTGGTAGTGGCTTTGTCGATGATGGACCTGGCAGCTAAAAAAGGAACCCAGATTGATATTCCGGGCCTTGAAAGAGAATTAGGAGTGCCCATTGTTTCCATCAATCCAAGAAAAAACAAAGGCATTGCGCCACTTAAAAAATCGATTGAACTGGTAGCTGAAAAAATGCAACAGAATGCCCCAAGGGATTTTATAGATATCAGTGCTATTGCCGAAGCGCCTGTTACCGCATTAAAAAAGCATTTTCCGGAATTCAGTAATTACAGAACAGTACATTATTTAATTAACCATGAACATTTTTTGCTGGATAACCCAACGCAGGAACTGATTGAAAATATTGAGGCAGAGCATAAATTTAATCCTACCAGAACGCAGGCCGAAGAAATTATGCAGCGTTATGGACGCATTAAGCATATTATGCAGCAAACGGTTATAGAAGCCGATCCGCTGCAAAGAACTTTGTTTACCGAAAAACTGGATAATATTTTATTACACAAATACTGGGGCTATATCATTTTATTGTCCGTGTTATTCTTATTATTTCAAAGTGTTTTTTGGGTGGCGCAATACCCTATGGATGCTATTGAATGGATATTCGGACAACTCGGCGGTTGGCTGGGCAATCATTTATCCCAAACCTGGTGGAGTGACCTGTTAATTAATGGCGTTGTAGCAGGCCTGAGTGGTATATTGGTTTTTATTCCGCAGATAATGATATTGTTTGGGCTGATAACATTGTTGGAAGATACCGGCTACATGGCAAGGATAAGTTTTTTAACTGATAAGCTCATGCGTAAGGTGGGCCTGAATGGAAAAAGTGTAATGCCGATGATCAGTGGTTTTGCATGTGCCGTACCAGCTATAATGAGCGCCAGGAATATTGAAAATAAAAAAGAAAGACTACTCACCATAATGGTAACGCCATTGATGAGCTGCAGCGCAAGATTGCCCGTATACACTATATTAATTGCATTAATTATCCCTTCTAAATTATACTTTGGCTTTTTGAGTTTGCAAGGTTTGGTAATGATGGGATTGTATTTATTAGGTACTGTAATGGCTTTGATTGTGGCCTGGGTGTTAAAGTGGTTTATTAAAACAACCGAACGCAGTTTTTTTATTTTAGAACTACCGGTGTACCGTGGGCCAAGATGGAGCAATGCCCTGGCCACCATGATTGAAAAAGCAAAAATATTTGTGTTTGATGCCGGTAAAGTAATTATGGTGATAAGCCTGTTATTATGGGCTTTAAGTACTTACGGGCCTAAAGAAAAAATGCAGGCCGTTACCACCAAATACGAACAACTGATTGTTGCAAACCCTTCGCAGGCTAATGAATTAAATAAGCAACGGAAAACAGCTTTATTACAAAACTCTTTTGCCGGCACTTTGGGTAAAGCGATTGAACCAGCAATAAGGCCACTGGGCTACGATTGGAAAATTGGTATTGCTTTAATTACTTCTTTTGCCGCAAGAGAAGTTTTTGTAGGCACCATGGCCACCTTATATAGTGTGGGAGAAGATGCTGATGCCAACAACAGCACACTGCGCCAGAAAATGTCTGCAGCTGTAAGGCCCGATGGTACCAAAGTTTATGATCTTGCTACAGGATTATCACTATTAATATTTTATGTACTGGCCATGCAATGCATGAGCACACTCGCCATTGTAAAAAGAGAAACCCGTAGCTGGAAATGGCCGGTGATACAATTGATCTATATGACCGGCTTGGCGTATTTTATGAGCTGGCTGGTATATGTGCTGGTAAAATAGGCAGAATACCTGGTTTTCGTTTTTCATTTACAACATAAAAACTGCTTTTCACCCTTCTTAATCTTTCATTTGAGGAATTAATTAAATATAGTTTTTTCTGCTTTCTACTTTTATTAAACAAATCAGGAAGCAATGAAAAAAGCAGTATTTGATTTAAAAGTCATAATTACAGTAGCTATAATTTTTTTTAGCACCGGTTTTTGTCGTGCACAAACATTTACAATAAAAGGCCGGGTATTTGATGCGGCACTTAAAACTCCTTTACAAAATGCAACAGTTATATTAAAATCTCATGCCGACAGGTTATTTTATAAAACAGAAATTACTGATACAGCAGGTGCTTACGTAATACCATTTTCCCGGGCCGGCTTCTATACAATTGAAGTAGCTTTTACCGGCCATACCACTCAGGTTAAAGATTCTGTATTTATAGATGAAGAGCACGCTGTTATTGATGCAATTTACCTGGCCATAGCAGTTAAAGATTTAAAAGGCGTAACAGTAAAGGCAAAGCCGCCTTATCTTATGCTTAAGTCTGATAAGATCGTTTTAAACATAGCTCAAAGCCCGGTAGCTTCCGGGGGAAATGCTTACGATGCTTTAAAAAATGCTCCGGGAATTATAGCACAGGGCGATCAACTGAATTTCAGAGGAAAATCAATAACTGTTTTGATAAATGGCCGCCCCTCTAATCTCACCGGCGATGACCTGGTAAATATGCTTAACAACCTGCAGGCATCAGGCATCGAAAAAATAGAAATTTTGCCTAATCCTTCTTCAAAATATGAAGCTACGGGAGCAGCTGTGGTAAATATTATTTTAGTTAAAAACAAATCTTTTGGAACCAGCTATGTACTTACAACCGGCATTGGAACCGGTAAATATCTAAGAGCTAATACGGGTATTGACTTTAATAACCGGAATAAAAAAACCAATATTTACGGAGGATACAGTTTTAATCACGAAGCCCAGTTTTATAAAACCACCGGTGTGCGGTACGTAAGTAACGGCATCATTTCTTCTGATGAAGAAGAAGTACGCAAAAGAAATAACAATGCAGCTAAGCTTGGTTTAGATTATGATATCAATAAGAAAAACAGTTTTGGTATTTTAATTACAGGGTACATTAATTACCGTGACAGAGATGTTACCAATACCGCTTCGTTGCATTATGCCACCAATACTGCTGATTCCGTTTCAAAAGTATTTACAACAGGAAGAGCTGTATTTAAAAACCCGGCTGTTAACTTCTACTACAAAACCATACTTGATACAACCGGCAAGGAATTGATAATTAATGCCGACTATCTCAATTATAATAAAACCTGGAGCGATGATTTTATAAACCGGTATTATAATGCCTATGGTGAAGAATATATAAATCCCGATTACTTAAAAGATAACTCACCCGCCAATATAAATGTATACTCATTAACAGCAGACTACACATTACCTGCTAAAAAAGCCAAATGGGAAATGGGTGTTAAAACCGGGTATACCATTACGGATAATGATATTGTATGGCAAACAAATACGGGTACGGGCTGGAAAACTGATGCCGGAAAAACCAATCACTTTATTTATAAAGAAAATGTAAATGCTGCTTATGTAAATTATATACGCAGTATAAAAAAATGGAACATACAAACAGGGCTGAGAATAGAGCAAACCAATACCGTAGGAAAGTTGGTAACAATACAGCAGTTAAATAAAAAAAGCTATATCGATTTTTTCCCTTTTGTTCAGGCATCGTTTACAAAAAATCCCAATAATGAATTCGGGTTCAGTTACAGGAAAAGTATACAACGTTTTGGTTTTGAGTTTGTAAACCCGTTCATTGTTTATCAGAATCAATACGCATACAGTAAGGGTAATCCTGACTTAGATCCGCAGATTAATCATGCTTTTTCAATAAGCTATTCATTAAAACAAAGCCTTACTATGGGTATTGAATACTCACACTCGGTAAAATCACTGGGCGTAAGTTATGCATCACAAAATAATGTTACGGTTTCAAGCTATGCTAATTTTAAAGGTTCAGATGTGGGTTATCTCTACCTCAACTATTCAAAAAAATTATTGCAGGTGTGGCAAATGAATGCCAATGTGTATGGTGGGTATTTTAAGTATAATGTAAACACAAGCTCCTATACACAGCACCAAAGCCAAAACCCGTTTTATGGTATACAGCTAAGCAATAACCTGGTTTTTAAGAAAGGGCTTACTGCAGACTGTTCCATTGCATACCGCAGCACATTGGTTTCAGGCATATTTGAAATGAAACCTTATTACTATGCAGACGCAGGTTTGGCAAAAAGCTTTTTGAAAAGCAAACTGTTGTTCAAACTATCTGTATCCGATGTTTTAAATACACAGGTTATAAAGATGCATACCGATTACCAGGGAGTGGTTTCAGATAAAAAAGTAAAACCCGAAAGCTGGTTCTTAAAATTGACCTGCCGGTACAGTTTCGGAAATAAAAATGTAAGAAGCAAAAGAGAGCGACAATCAAAATTATCCGATATAAAAAACAGAATTAATTAACAACAAAAAAATAATATGAAAAAGCTAATAACTCTTGCGGCTACCCTACTGTATATACTTACAGTAACAGCACAAAAAATACCATTGCAAAATACTAATTTATGGAGGGTTAGCGGTAACGGAATAACAGAGAGTTCCTTTATTTATCTTACCGGTAAAAGCTGTGATCAAAACCTGAAACTTGATGAAAAATCAAAAGACGCTTTAAATAAGGTAAAGACAGTAATAGTGGAATATGATTTATATGGAAGTAAAGATGCCGGGAAACTGGCCAGGGCAAATTTTGCCACTGCCGATTCTCAGAAAATAAAAAATAATCTCTCTGCCGGCCAGGTATCAGCCTTTGAGAATAAACTTAAAGATGCCGGCTACCCGGCACAGGCATTACCGCAACTTCAGGCGTATAAACTGAATATGATTTATTATATGCTTGCTTCGGTTGCAGGGCCATGCGGTACCGAAAGCCAGGGACTTGCTTATGAAATAGACTTACGTTCTATAGCAAAAAAAACCAATAAGGAATTTGCCGCACTGCAAAGTATTGATGATGTTTTAGCTGAATCAGGAAAAACAGATAACTATTACTGGAAAAAAAATATCAGTTACCTGCTGGATAATGAAGACAAAGTTAAGGCGCAATATAAACAGGAGGCTAATTTATACCAGGCCAGGGATATAAAAGAATTGCAACAATTATACAATAACAACCCGCTGTTTATGCAGTTGTATAAAACCGATATACAGAAACAGCATGTTTTTTTTGTGGCAGATAAAATTGAGCAGGCGCTTAAAGCAGGACCAGGGTTTTTCTCGATACAGTTTTCCAATATTGTTTACAGCGATTTTTCTGTTTTTGAAATACTGGCAGCAAAAGGATATACCATCACCCCGGTTTTAAATTAATGCTGTAGAAATTAAAATAAAGACGTAAAAATTAAAAGTAACAAACATGAAACCGAAACAATTACAAACGAAGCTGCAACTGAAAAAGCAAGCGGTCTCTAATTTGACAAATCCGCAGTTAAATAATATTAAAGGGGGTAATGAAGAAGCATGGACTACTTCAAAAAGAGCATGTACCGGATTTTTATGTTGTGAACCACCACCAACGATCAATTGCAGTTTTACAGATTGTACAGCCTGCTTTACAACAACGATTACAATTTAGTACCTGAAAAATTTTTAAAAATACAGCAATGAAACAAAACCCGAATAAAGGAAGATTAAAGTTAAAGAAACAAGCAGTTTACAATTTAACAGCTACAGCATTGCATAGTATTAAAGGTGGCAATGAAGAAGCCTTGACCACATCAAAAAGAGCATGTACGGGAATTTTTTGTTGTGAGCCGCAAACAGATGCCTGTCCAACAAATCTCACGTGTACAACTATTTGCACAACAATATTCTTGTAAAGGTCATTTAAAAGCATACAAACTTAAAAATTATGAAGCCAGATCTTATCAAAAGCAAACTGCAACTTAAAAAGCAGGCCATTTCAAATTTATCTAATGTGGAATTGAGAATGGTAAACGGCGGAGTAGCAGAAGCAAGAACAACTTCTGT
Organism: Ferruginibacter sp. SUN106; assembly: GCF_050611765.1. Taxonomy (NCBI): domain Bacteria; kingdom Pseudomonadati; phylum Bacteroidota; class Chitinophagia; order Chitinophagales; family Chitinophagaceae; genus Ferruginibacter; species Ferruginibacter sp. SUN106. The sequence continues at coordinate 114,319 of NZ_JBODJC010000005.1, read as the reverse complement.
GGGCAATTGTACAGGTTTTTTCTGTTGCGAACCACCACCGACTGCTACATGTACATGTAATCTGGCCTGCGACAGCACTATCTATCCTACATACACACAGTAGTACCTCATTAAATATACACTTTTATTAAATCATACAATATGAAAGAAATTAAAACCAAAAGCAAGCTGCAACTTAAAAAGCAAGCCATTTGCAATTTATCCAATAGTGAATTAAAAGCTATCAATGGCGGTATAGGAGACCAGGTAACAGAAACCCGGGTAACATTTTGTTGTTCGCAAACCTGTGGAGAGTGTACCACTACATTAACTACAATAACTGAAACTATTGTCACAATCACCCTTTTATAAAACAGGATAACCAGGTTTCCGAAAAATCAGTACAACATAAAACCTTCAACCATGAAACAAGATCAGTCAAAAGGAAAGCTGCAGCTTAAAAAGCAGGCCATTTCAAATCTTTCCTTACATGAGATGAAAACTATTAAAGGCGGTGCAGGTGATGGAGATGCTACCACCTCTTCACAGATTCTTTGTTTTACCTGGTGCCTTACTCATACAATATATGATTGTGCAACCCTGTTTACCTGTACCATTTCTGTGAACTGATAAAAAGTATAGCATTCAAAATATTTCTTTGGCCAAAAGGAAGAAGGGGAATCCGAAAACCTTAATAACAGAGTAGGAAATTATTAAAAATCAAAACCGACAAACATGAAACCAAATCCGGTTAAAGGCAAACTGCAACTTAAAAAGCAGGCTGTTTCAAATTTAACTCACGCTGAATTAAGCACCGTTAAAGGCGGAGTAGCAGAAGCCTGGACAACATCAATTGGAAATTGTACAGGCTTTATGTGTTGTACCGCATCACAAACCTGCGGCACACAGTTATGTACTGTAAACCTTTGCCTTTCATTAATTACAACCTTAGCTTAAGGATTGCAGTATTGAAACAAAGGTTTTTTCAATGTTGAAATTATCCCCGGCATAAAGCCACACCGATATGTCGGGGTATAATTTAACCGGTTTAAAATTTATAAAAGTTGTGTTTTGGCAAAATTTACAAACATGGAACCGAATCAAACCAAAAGCAAACTGCAATTAAAAAAACAAGCAGTTTCAAATTTGTCAAATGCAGATTTAAACACTATTAAAGGTGGTGCACAAGAAGCCTGGACCACATCTATCGGAAATTGTACAGGCTTTGCATGCTGTGGCGAAACACAAACCTGCACCACTGCTCTTTGTACAGTAAGCCTATGTACTATTATCATTACAATTATCCTGTAATGAGGTAGTTTAAACATCGCAGGGTATAACAAAAATTGTCCCCGGCATGAGCCTGATTTATGCCGGGGTATAATTAAATTTTTAAAATCAAAAAATGCCGCATTGGTCAAGGGGTTAAGACGCATTCCTTTCACGAATGAATCACAGGTTCGATTCCTGTATGTGGTACAAAATTTTTCTCCTTAAAAATTTAACATGAAAACCGGAAATCAAAAAATTAAACTGGGTAAAAAAACTATTTACAACCTTTCCAGCAAGGGCCTGGCAAAAATAAAAGGAGGTGATGCTACCTGGACGATAACTACAACCCTGGCTTCAATGTTTGAGCAAACCTGCAAGTGCACATTTCCACCAAAGTGTACTTCTGAAAATGGAATTATGTAAAAAGGAAACAGGGGGTAAAAAAATCCCCCGGCCAATAAAAGCCAGGGGGCATGTTTATAACAAGGTTACAAACATGAAACCTTAACAAAGGTAGAAAATATATTCAGTATTTAAAACTTACAGCACTATGCCAATACCATATACATATCATCCTAAACTGGTTATGCGTACGCCTCAAAATTCCTTACGCACTTCTGTTGGTACCGAAAATGATTTTTTACAACAGTTGCTGAAAGACAAGAATTTTTTGGAAGCATTATTCCTTGCCTCACCGGTATTACATGAAGAGCTTTTAAAATACGCACAGGGTGCTATGTCTGATACAAAGGGTATTAAAAAGCTGATATTTTCCCTTGCCAAATATCACTTACGCATGAGCAGCAGGTGCACACCTTTTGGCTTGTTTTCGGGTTGCGCCGTAACAGCATGGGATGATAATGAAACATCAATAATTATTGATACCGAAAATAAGCTCGACCGGCATACACGTTTTGATATGCACTATCTCTGTGCCCTGGCCCAGCATATTGCTGCACTCCCGTTTATAAAAAGCAAGCTGCTGTATTATCCCAACAGTGCGTTTTATAAAATGGCAGAAGAAATAAGGTATGTGGAATACCATTACAGAAACGGACGCCGCAAGCATATCATCAGCGCAGTACTGGCTTCTGATTATACATTAGATATATTACAGGCAGCAGCAGATGGCATAACTGTGCAGAACATGATTAACCGCCTGGTAGGAGAAGATATTACACAGGAAGAAGCGGCTGAATTTATTGACGAAATAATTGCTGCACAACTTGTAGTAAGCGAAATGGAACCGTCGGTAACAGGCAGTGAATTTTTATACCAGATTATTTCTGTACTTAAAAAAATTAACACTGCGTCTGAAACTGCAATTAATGAGATAACGGGTATGCTGGAGCAGATCAATGCATTAATTAAATGTATTGATACAAATAGTATTAATGACAGTACCGCATACACTGAAATTACAGACTGCCTTAAAAAGCTTAACCTACCTTTTGAACTTAATAAACTATTTCAGTGTGATTTAAATATAAAACTGACTGCAAATAAAATAAACAGCAGCATTAAGACTGAACTTGCAGAGGCACTGAATATTATTAACCTTACCAATAAAACAATTGCAAATCCCAATTTAACTGCGTTTGCCAGCCGGTTCTACGAACGCTATGAAGATGCAGAATTGCCACTACTGGAAGTTTTGGATAATGAAACCGGTATAGGTTATGCTGACCAACATACCGGAAATATAACACCCTTACTGGATGGAATGGCTATTGCCGGTACACCTGGCGACAGTAAATTTGAATGGAGTGTAAGAGACAAATTTTTGTTTGGCAAACTGCTAAGTGCAACTGAAACCAGGCAAAATGTAATTGAGTTTCAAGAGCCTGATTTTAAAGATTTTAAAAACGGCTGGGACAGCCTGCCACCTTCTCTTTCCGTAATATTCCGCTTGCTGGATGATGATCGTATTTTGCTGGAAAACAGCGGCTCGTCCAGTGCAGCAAATCTTTTGGCAAGATTTGCCCATGGTAATAAAGATATCCATGCTATAATTGACGACGTAGTGAAAGATGAGGATGAAAAAAACCCTTCTGTTATTTTTGCAGAAATTGTACATCTTCCTGAGAGCAGAATTGGAAATATTTTATTGCACCCTTCGTTCAGAAAATATGAGATACCCTTTTTATCGAAGTCTGCTGTAACTGCTGATTGCCAGATCGCCTTAGGTGATTTGATGGTAAGTGTAAAAGCGAACACTGTTTTTTTACGGTCAAAAAAACTGAATAAAATTATTATACCCAGGTTAAGTTCTGCACACAACTATAGTTTTGGTGCCCTACCTATTTACCAGTTTTTAGCCGACTTGCAATTACAGGGAAAACAAGCTGGTATTCTTTTTAACTGGGGAATTTTGGAAAACCAGTTTAAGCAATTACCAAGAGCTGTTTACAAAAACGTGGTGCTTAAAGAAGCCCAGTGGAATTTTGTAAAAAAAGATATTGAAATGCTGCTTAATAAGCAGGACAACGATTTTACTATTGCAATTAACCAGTTTAAAGAAACATGGCGGTTGCCATCACTTATTGTACTGGCAGATGGTGATAATGAATTACTGATTAACCTGCACGATAAGTTGATGGTAGATGTTTGGCTGGAAGCTGTAAAAAACAGGGGTAGTTTTATCATTAAAGAATTTTTAGGTGGAACAAAAAGCAGTGCGGTTAAAGACAGTACAGGAAATTTATATGCCAACCAGTTTATTGCCGTGCTGATGCGTAATACCGCTGCTTACAATTTTCCGGAACCGCAAAAGGAAATGCTGTTGATTACTGACACGCAAAAGAACTTTACACTGGGTACAGAATGGGTTTATTATAAATTGTATTGCGGCCATAAAACAGCAGATACTGTTTTGCAAAGCGTAATACAACCACTGGTGCAGCAACTAACCGCAAATAATATCATCGACTCTTTTTTCTTCATCCGGTATAATGATCCTCATTTTCACCTTCGTGTACGTTTTCATATTACCACTATAGAAAATCTAGGCATTTTATTAAAACAAGTGCAGCAGCATTTAGAACCGTTTTTGCAACAACGGCTTATCTGGAATATTCAGAACGATACGTATAAAAGAGAAATAAACCGGTACGGCCACCAAACCATTACGGAGGCAGAAAAACTTTTTTTTCACGATAGTCTTGCCGTATTAAAATTTCTGGACCAAACCGAAGGAGATAACAGGGAACAGTTGCGCTGGCAATGGACCTTCAGGGCAATAGATGAATGGTTGAATGCCTTTAATTATACAACAGCACAAAAAATGGCATTGCTGGAGCTTTTGAAAACATCTTACCATACTGAATTCAATTCGAATAAATTTCTTAAAGAATTTCTTGGTAACAAATACAGGGCGCATAAAACTGCTATAGAACAAATCATGAATACTGCGATTGATGAAACCCATCCCCTGTTTTCACTGGTTAAAATTCTAAAAGAAAAAACTGTGGCAATGCGGCCTGTGTTGATGACAATGTTAGAAAAGGAGAAAACAAAAAATGCGTCTCCTGCGCTATCAGAAACAATGGCCAGTTACATACACATGCTGGTAAACCGCATTGTTACCAGTAGTCCCCGGGAACATGAGTTGGTTATATACGATCTGTTACATTGCTTTTACAAATCCAGGGTTGCAAGGGAGAAAGCGGCTGACAAAAATATAGTGGCATTAAAAATGGCGGTTTAATAACAAAAAAAAATTCACATGTTTAAGTTTCCTCATTATAAACAGTACGACGAAATGGATTGCGGACCATCCTGCCTGCGCATTATATGTAAATTCTATGGCAAAACATTTTCGCTGGAGTATTTCAGGTCACTTACATTTACAAGCCGGTCCGGAACCAGTATGCTTTCTTTAAGTAAGGCAGCCGAGAAATTAAAACTCCGCACCATGGCTGCCAAACTTTCTTTTGATGATTTAACGGAAACACAACCCTTTCCCTGCATTGCGTACTGGAATCAAAAACATTTCCTGGTAATATACAAGATCAAAAAAAATAAGATTTATGTGTCTGATCCGGCACACGGCCTGTTAACCTACAACAAAGAAGAGTTTTTAAAATCCTGGTGTATTGATAATGATAAAGGCATTATTTTATCATTGGAACCAACCTCCGAATTTCACGACGAACCCGATGAGAAACAAACCAGCTCTGAAAAAAATTTTGGCAGCATATTTAAATATGTTTTAAAATATAAAAGGGAAATGGTGCAAATAATAGCGGGACTAGTAGTAGCAAGCTTATTGCAGGTTTTCTTTCCTTTTTTAACCAAAAGCGTTGTAGATATTGGCATTTATAACCGGGACATGCAGTTTATTTATATGGTGCTGCTGGCTCAATTGATGGTTTTTTTAGGTAAAACAGCTATCGAGGTTTTAAGAAGTTATATGCTGCTTCATGTGAGCACCAGGGTTAATATTCACCTGCTTTCCGATTTCTTTATAAAACTGATGCGCCTGCCATTGGGATATTTTGATGCCAAGATGGTGGGAGATACCATTCAGCGTATAAGCGATCACAGAAGAGTAGAGAGTTTTTTTACTTCCGGTGCAATTAATTCCATTTTTTCCCTGTTGTCGTTATTGGTTTTTGGCGGTGTTTTAGCATTATACAGCCCGTTTATTTTTGCTGTTTTTTTAGCAGGTAGCCTGTTGTATATTTTATGGATCACACTCTTTATGAAAAAACGTGCGGCACTGGATTACAAACTTTTTGCACAAATGAGTGCCAACCAGGAAAAAAATTATGAAATGATAGTTGGCATGCAGGAAATAAAACTGCATAATGCAGAGCAGAAAAAAAGATGGCAGTGGGAATTATTACAAATAAAACTGTTTAAAATTAATATTAAATCGCTTTCCTTAAAGCAGTGGCAGTCCGGTGGCGCTGTGGTTATTAATGAGCTTAAAAATATTATCATCACAATTGTAGCAGCCGGCCTTGTAGTAAAAGGTAGTGTGTCCCTTGGTGTTATGCTTTCTGTTTCCTATATAATCGGCCAGCTCAATTCGCCTATTTTACAACTGGTGGAATTTTTTCAGTCATACCAGGATACAACGTTAAGCCTGAATCGTATTAACGAGATCCATAATAAACCGGATGAAGAAAACATTTACGACCAGAAGATCACAGATATTCAGAGTGGCGATATATGCATCGAAAACCTCTCGTTTAAATATGATAATAACCCGGTTACTCCTTTTGTTTTAAAAGATATTAATATCACTATTCCGGCAAATAAGGTAACAGCTATAGTAGGCAGCAGTGGTAGTGGTAAAACAACGCTTTTAAAACTACTGATGAAATTTTATGAACCCACCACCGGAACCATTACAATTGGTAACCAGCAGTTCGGCAGCTTATCTAACAGTAAATGGCGTGATAAATGCGGCGTGGTAATGCAGGAGGGGTATATTTTTAACGATAGCATTGAAAGCAATATAGCCGTAGGCGATGATTTGATTGATATTATAAAACTCGAAAATGCAGCACGTATTGCCAATATCCAGGATTTTATTAAAACATTGCCGATGGGTTATAAAACCAAAATAGGCAACAACGGAATGGGCATCAGTACCGGGCAAAAACAAAGAATATTAATTGCCAGGGCCATTTATAAAAATCCGGATGTATTGTTTTTTGATGAAGCCACCAGTGCGCTGGATGCTAAAAATGAAAAGCTGATCACCGAAAACCTGAATGCAATATTCAAAAACAAAACTGTGGTTATAATTGCACACCGGCTAAGCACTGTAAAAAATGCGGATAATATCCTGGTACTGCAAAACGGAAGTATTTCAGAATCGGGCCACCATAAAAAGCTGATCACCGAAAAAGGATTTTACTACAACCTGGTGAGCAATCAACTTGAATTAGGTACCTGATCATTAACATTTAAACTGGTAAAAATATGCCTGGTCAAAATAATCAAACGCCGTTATATAATGATTTGGATGAAGTATTGAATAAACCTCCTAAAAGATTGGTACGATATGGAAATATGCTGCTGTTATTGGTAATTATAATGGTTTGCTGTATTTCTCTCATTGTTAAACATGAAGATATAATCGGGTGTAGTGCAACAATTCTTCCTGAACATTTTGCAATTATACGATCGCCGCAAATAAAAACAACGGTAGAAAAATTTTACTTGAAACGAGATACACTGTTACATAAAGGCGACACTATTGTGGTATTAAAACCCGGGATGGCAACAGGTGCAGATAGTGCTTTGTCAAACGTAATAGCTATAACAACGCCCTATGATTGCAAGGTTTTATTGAGGCGAATGCCACAACAAGGAGAAATATTGCAACCTGCAACATCGCTTGTAAGTATAGCTGGTGCCCAAAATAAATTTGATGTGCAACTGGAGATACCGGAAGCATATATTCAAAAAGTACAACTAGGTTCAGCAGTAAAATTCAATGGCGGCTTTTTGTCCGGTGGCTTGCATGGAGAACCGGTTTGCACAATAATCTCCACTCCTTACTTTGATACCATTTCAAAAAAGATGATTGCAGATGCCCGGCTGGTATTTATCTCAAACAATAATACTTCACCAAAACCAAATTTTATTTTTAAACAAACTATGGCAGCAGGTATTGTTTCAGGAAAGAAAAGCCTTGCTGCAGCATTTACAGAGTTTCACTAAAATCTGATTGACAACAATACATTGAATAATCATTAAACCATACAAACATGAAACAAAAAAAAAGCAGGTTGAGTTTAAAGAAAAAAACAGTGCTTGCATTTAAAAACAACCGTAATTCTTTACTAACCACCACGGGTGTAGAGTATTGCACACTGTCCGTTCAAACACTTGAAAGCTGTGTAACTAAAAAAGCAAACCAGTAGGGCAAATGCCCCATAGCAAGGGGCATTTGTTTTTTAAAAACATGAACACACTTAAGCCATATCCATTAATAGACGGGTATACCCATTCAATCAGCCAGGTAATTTGTTTTTTGCAATTTGCCAGGAGCTGTACGCTTAAGGTGGTGGAAAACTACACAACAGAAGAACTGGATTTTTTACCAGAGGGAATCAGCAACTCAACAGCTACATTACTCAGGCATATTGCAGCATTGGAGTTTCAGTTTCAGCAGGTTACTTTTTACAATCAAAAGCTTAACCAGCAGCAGATGATTGAATGGTATGGTGGCTATGCAACAGAACTTTCGCTTAATTATGTAAAGAACCAACCATTATCTTATTATATCACTTTGCTTGTAACGCAACGCAATACAACGCTGGAACTTTTTAAATTAAAAACAGATGAATGGCTGCTTGCAGATAATCTTATTGTACCTAAAGCAAACAATTTGTTTTTCTGGTATCACCTTGCAGAAGACGAACTGTCACATATGGGCCAGATAAAACTGATTTCAAAAATGCAGGCAAAGGATTATAAAAACATTACGTAAAAATAGTTTCACCTATAGCAAAAGCTGTTTTGCGGATAAAATAAAATAATGGCTATTCATTTTTTTAACTTGTATCTCATAAATTTAAAACTATAAATCATGAACAAAAAGAACCTTACAATCAACAGTGGTAAAAAACTGCAACTTAACAAAACTGTTATTTCTAACCTGGCAATCAGCGACGAAAAAATGAAAATGCTTATTGGCGGCTTAGGTAATACTTTTGACACTTCTAACGCCGGGATAACAAATTGCACATCCTGGCCCACAACAAATGATACTAAATAGTTGTAAATTCAATTATTTAGCAAAACCAAGGGGGTAAACCAGATTTAATACCCCCATCTTTTTTTAACGCTTTTACCGCAAGGTAAAGGCTATTTTAAGTTGAAAGACCGTTGTTATACTATGAATAAGCTGGTATTTATATTTACTTTTTGTTGGGCTTATGTTTTTTTTGCTAAGGCGCAGGAAACAGCACCAACTAACAAAGATGTGGATTTTATTATTCAAAAAATAAAAACAGTTTATGCCGGTTACGATAGTACTATTTATTTAAAGCCCTTTAAAAACGCAATCAAAGAAATTACAGCACAACCCACAACTGATACCCTTTCAGCATATTCAAAGTTAACGGCCCTTTTTAATGACCAGCACCTGGCGCTATATGAACTTAGATTGACAAAAAATATTGATTTAACTGCTTGTTCCACCAATATTACATACTTAAAAAAAGCTGCAGCAGCTCCGCCACAAAAGAATAGCCACGAAGGTTATTGGATAAATGATATAAATACCCAGGTGATATTCCTGAAATATGAAGGCAGGGATGAGTATTCAGGCTATTTAATAGAGTCAGACAAAGATATTCCTGCAGGATACAAAATAATAAAACTCTACAAAAACTTTAATGCCCAAAGAAATGTTGATTATACAGATCCGGTAAGGCAGTTCAGAACAATTACAAAGGCTTATTTCAAAAACAGTACTACATTTTTTATCCGCCCCTTTTCGAAATGGTATAAAATAAAAAATTACAATTCCGGTTATCTTGGCTCTAAAAAACCATTTATTGAAAAACCATCCATTATTGCGCTGGATAGTAATAATGTATTGGTAAAAATGCACGACTTTAGCTCAAGAGGAGTTGCAAGAATCTACGACAGCCTTATTACAGCAAACAAAGATATTTTAGCAAACTGTAAAAATTTAATTATTGATATCAGGAATAATGCAGGCGGCACTATAAATAATTTTTTTTCGCTACTGCCTTTTTTTGGTGATACACCAATTGTTACCGTTGGGGCATTTAAGCTATGCAGCCAGGATTTAATTGAAGATGCTTTGGCCGACAAAAAGTTTTATGCATCAAGGAATGATACCAGTAAAATCAATGACCTTAACAGTGCGGTTAAAAGAATGGAAGCAAACAAAGGGCATTTTATTTATCTGAAACCCGATACAATAATTTTTAAAAAGGAAACATCAAAAATTAAAAATGTTGCGCTGGTAATTAATCACGGCTGCAGAAGCGCTGCGGAATTGATGGTATTATATTTAAAGCAGCAGGCCATTGTAAAAACTTTCGGCGAAAGCACTGGCGGCGCCGTTGACTATCTTGATTTACTAACTTACCGGTTACCGGTAACAAATTATATATTCTGGGTTGGAACAACAAAGCGTGAAATAACAACACAGCAACCAAAATTTGATAACAATGGCATAAAGCCAGATGTACAAATAAATGAAAATACAGAAGACTGGATACAGGTAATAAAGAACTACTATGAGTAAATTAAAATATCATCTTATTGGTGTTGGTATTTATACAGCTACCGTATCTTTTATAGATTTCGGGCTTAACGATAATGTAAACTTCAGCCTTTTTTTTAATGTTTTACTACACCAGGTCTGGGTTTTTTATACAGTCTATGCCTTTCTCTACTTTGTATTTCTTAAAAGCCCCAAAAAGATCTCACTAGGTATATTTTTCTTATTAATCAGCCTGGTGGTTTCTTATGGTTTTGTTTATTGGTACAGGTATGCACAAAATCCCGGTAAACCGATAGATCTTTTTACCAAAAAAAACCTGGTCACCATTATTACCTATTACTTACATTTTTCCTTATATTCTATTGGCTACTTTTTCTTTGAACGTTCGTTGCAAAACCAGCGCAAAGCTGCACTACATGAAAAAAGTATAATTCTAACAGAAAAGAAAAATCTTGAAAACGAAAATAAAATCCTTTTGTTACAGGATGAGAAAGCTACGCTTAACAGTAAATTATTTCAATCAGAAACCAATTTTTTAAGGGCACAGATAAACCCACATTTTCTTCAAAACTGTTTAAACTTTTTATATTCTGATACAAGGAAAACAAATCCTGATGCAGCCGAAGCCATTCTGCTGCTATCTGAACTGATGCGGTATTCTGTAGCAGACAACAGTGCCACCGGCGGTATGGCAATGCTGGAAGATGAATTGAACCAGGTAGAAAGTATTATCAACATCAACCAGTTGAGGTTTAAGGAAAGCCTGAATATTGTTTTTATAAAAGACGGTAATTTTTTAAATAAAAGAATTGTGCCAATGATATTGCTTACACTTGTTGAAAATCTTATTAAATATGGCGATCTTAACGACACCCATAATCCGGCACGAATTAATTGCACCATTAATGAAGCAGAAAACAAAGTGCTGTTTAAAACCATTAATAAAAAAGCATTCGCTGCCGCAACCTCGTCCACAGGCCTGGGCTTTAAAAATATTAAAGAACGGCTTACATTAATCTGGAAAGATAGCTTTACCTTAACCCACGAGGATGCAAATGGTTTTTTTACTGTACACCTGGTAATGCCATTTATTAACGTTAAACCCGTAGGCACTAAAAACTAAAATTGCTCTTATGATAAACTGTTTAATAATTGACGATGAGCAACCCGCTATTGAAATTATAGAAGATTATGTAAAAAAAGTGCCCTACATGAAGTGTGTGGCAACCACAACCAACCCTGTGGAGGGATTGGCAATAATTAATAAAGAAAATATCAACCTTGTTTTCCTGGATATCCAAATGCCTTATTTAACCGGTATTGATTTTGTAAAAGCAATACAGGGAAAATGTAAAGTGATCTTTACTACGGCCTACGATAAATTTGCTATTGAAGGGTTTGAACTTGATATTATTGATTACCTGTTAAAGCCGGTTCCCTTTACCCGGTTTTTAAAAGCCGCCCAAAAAGCTTTTGATATTTTTGAAACAGAGGAAAACAAAAAACCGGCAGCCGGTTTACCAAACTATATAATGCTTAGGGGCGATACCAAAGGATCTTTTGTAAAGGTAGAACTTACAGACATTGATTACATAGAAGCCACTGGTAATTATGTTTGTGTGGTGTGTGGCAACAAGAAAATAATTGCCCATACCAAAATGAGTACACTGGAAAATCTGCTGCCGGCCGAACAGTTTATAAGAGTACAGAAATCATATATTGTAAACATTTTTAAAATAGCTACCATCAACGGTAACTCTATAAAACTAAAAAACAACGAAAAAGCAGACATAATAATTGGAAGTACCTACAAAGAGGCTTTTTTGGAAATAGTTCGTAACAGGCTGGCAGACAATTAATAATATTTTACCTACAATAAACGGCTTTTTACAGCAGCCAAAAGACGGTTTACAAAATATAATTTACTATACGCTGTTATTGCTGAATCTTTGGCAATATGGAAACAGCAACTACTATCCCCGCAATAAATTTAAAAGATACAGCACGGCAAAAAATAAGTGCGATCAATAATATCCTGCAGACAAATACTGCTTACCACCACGGTTTTTTAGGTGGTAGCCTGGGTTTATTATACTATTATTTTAATGCCTATAAAGTATTGCAATCCCCTGCAATTTTAGAAAAAGCCGAAGACCTGCTGGCACAGGTTTTTGAAGATATCAACGAAAGCGGCAGAGGATTAATCGGGGCATCTTTAAGTAACGGTGCAGCTGGCTTTGCCTACACCGTAAATTATTTACAAAAAGAAGGGTTGATAGATTTTGACATAGATGCCGAATTTTCGGATATGGATAGCTTCTTGTTTAATACTGCTGTTGAACAACTGGAAAAAGATGAGATTGATTACTTACATGGAGCACTAGGGGTGCTGTTTTATTTTACAACACGGGATAAGAATTCAGCTACAGCAAAAAAATATATTACTGCACTTACTGAAGCGGTTTGTAATAAAGCGATGGTAAATCAAAATGGATTGTGGTTTAAGAATTACAGTATTGAAAGATTAAAAGACCCAGACACTGCTGATTTGGGTTTGGCACATGGCCTCTGTGGTATGCTGATGATCTTAATGAATGCATGGCCTTTTTTAGATAACAGGCAGTTACTGGAAAAAACAATTATAGCGGGCATCGATTTTGTACTGTCCAATCAAATACCCACCGATCCTGCAGAAGAAGAATTCTCCATATTCCCGGTATCTGTAAATACTGTTACCAATAAAATTACCAGTATAAACAGGCTGGCATGGTGCTATGGAGATTTGAATGTGGTGCTTTTGTTATATCGTGCCGGGCAATTGTTTTTAAACAGCGAATACACAGAAAAAGCCGACGAAGTGGGTATTAAAACACAGGAAAGAAAATCGGGTAAAAACACCTTGTGTACGGACACACATTTTTGCCATGGCACGGCAGGGCTTGCGCAATTTTACCTGTGCTTATACAACGAAAGCGGACACTTTAGCTACTACAGAACCTATGAATACTGGATTGAAAAAACAATAGACCTGGTAGACAATGAAATTGCCAATAATGCATACGCTGCAAATGTTGTGGGAATATTAGAAGGGTGGGCCGGTGTGGCAATGGTACTTACAGAATATATTAATGAAGGCGAAGCAATGAACTGGGGTAAAGCTTTTTTATTGTAAAATTCCTGTATCACTAGCATACTGCTGTTATAGGCTAAAAAATTACCTGCTATGAAAAAATGTAAATTCTTTTTACTGATGTTTTTTCTTTTTAACAACAACTCCTTATTTAGCCAGAATACCGATGCCGCAGCAATGGGTGCTGTAAGACAAAAAATTTCGATCAGGGAGTTCAGGGGAAAGCAAATTACTTTACAGGCAACAGTAAGAGTAAGGCAGATTGATGAAAAAGCAGGCGCCATTTTATTTTTAAAAGTGGTTAAAGAAAACGGACAGCCCGGCGCTGTTTTTTATTCAAACCCATCCATTTATAAAAACAGCTGGAATACCTATTCACTTAGTGGTAAGCTTGATGATGATGCCGACACTTTAAGTTTTGGCAGCCTATTTAGCGGAAAAGCCATTTACAGTTATGATAGTTTTACATTACGGGTAAACGAACAGATAGTACCGTGTAACGATAATGGTTTTGAAAGTACAGAAGATATCAAAAGCTCTCCCTGGGCTGTGCCGCTTTTACCTAAAGGGTTTTTGGTAAATATTTCATCGGCATATGCGTTTGAAGGAAAACATTGCCTTGTTATTGACGGCTCTGGCGGCGCCGAACTAAATACTCCGGGAGAAAACGACCAGGCCGGGGCGGTTGCAAATATTAATGGCGTTAAAATTTATTATGAAATTTATGGTAGCGGAGACCCATTGTTACTACTTCACGGTAACCAGCAGGCAATTGGTGTATTTAAAGACCAGGTAAAAGAATTTTCAAAATATTATAAGGTTATTGCAGTAGATACAAGAGGACAGGGAAAATCTACCAGCGATGATAAAATGTATACGTATGATTTATTTGCAGACGATATGAATGAGCTGCTGAACCAGTTACACCTGGATAGTGTAAATATTGTAGGCTGGAGTGATGGGGGTAATACCGCTTTAATAATGGCAATGAAATACCCGGCTAAAGTAAAAAAAGTGGTAACAATGGGCGCTTGTGTTTTTATTGATAAAACTGTGGTGGACAAAAAAGTTTTTCGCCAGGTAAACACAGTTATTGAAAAACTGAAGAAAGATACCACAGGCAGTAATTTAAATACAATAAGACTATACAATTTATTGATCACAGAGCCCAGGCATAGTTACGAAGACCTTAAAGCAATTTCCTGCCCAGTTTTAGTAATGGCCGGCCAAAAAGATATTATTAAAGAAGCACACACAAAAGGAATAGCAGCCCATATCTCTAAATCCCGGTTATTGATAGCGGCTAAACAAACCCATTATTACCCTGTGGAAAACCCCGCCGCATTTAATGAACAGGTATTAAATTTTTTAAAAGAAAAATAGTCCTTATGAATATCAAAGAGCCATGGCTTTTTTGCATGGCTCTTTTTTATTAGTTTTTGCTTACCAGTCCACCGCATAAGTGATCCTGTTCTTTACCTGCGGATATATTTTACGGTACAATTCATTTAATACATCTTCTTTACGGGGCTCGTTATAATTCCTGTTATTAATAATGGCCCAGTCATTAGTATCTAATGCACGGCTGTCGCCTGTGTAGGTTGCATGCTCTTCTTCCCAGCGGTAATCATCACTGTAACTATTATAACTGATACTTTTGCGACTATTCACATCTGTTATGTTTACATCCATCTGGCCACGGGCTGTAAATGATTGTTTGGTGATGTTGATAGTGGCGCTTACTGTCTGATACTTTGTTTTGCCGCTGGTATCCCTGCCATTTTCAATTTGTTTGCTTACGTTGCGGCTGTAGGTATAAGAGGTTGGCCTTGGTATATTCATATTACGCAAGGTTAAATCCACCACCCAATCAGGTTTAATATTATCTCTTCTTGCTTCCCAATCGGTATAAAATTTAGCAGGGTAACGGCTGGCGTAAGTGCTTCCCAATTCACGTATTAAGGTTTGCTGAAAATATTCGTTACTGTAATTATAACCCGTATTACCCCAACCCGTATTAAAGAAAAAGGAATTATCCTGCACAGGATTAACCACTACATTAATGATCGCATTCTGAAATGCTTCGTCCATTTTTGATTTGGCATCTTTGTAACCATTTACATAATTATCAGATCTTTTAAAATAGTTGTACGATTTTTTAGCATCATCCCTCCTGTCGCTTTGCAAAAATGTTGTGGCCAGCTGATAATAATCTTCAGCAGCTGATTGCCTGGCATCGTAAATATCATTCTGATAATTGGCGGCATTTACCAAACGGCTTGCAGCACCGGAGCTACTGATGGCTTCATACATTTGTTGCAGTGTGCTGTATTCGGCAATCACTTTATCCCAATGGCCGATATCTTTATAAGTTTTATAAGCGCTGATTTTTTTAAGGTGTACCTGTTGCACCCTGTCATAAACAATGGGCAATGCCCTGGTGGCAGAATCATCGCTGCTGTGTTTGTTTAATGTTTTTACAATATCAAACAAGGTCTTATCCTCATCACCCCGGGATAAATAATCCCTGGTGATTTTGCAGGATGTTAATAAAAGTACTGTTGCAGTAATAAGTAAAATTTGTTTCATATTTAGGTTCCTCCTTTACAGCTATATTACAAAGCCGGTGCCATTGAACATAAACGAATTGTTGTTGTATATATTTTAACGTTTGACTATTTATTAACTTAGTAGCCTGACTTCAGTTAAGCAATTTGCTAAACCCCGATCTTACTTCTGTAATATAGTGTGCTAATACAGAACAGCCTGCGTCGGCAAGCATTACCGACCTTAACCTGGCCCAAATACGGAGTAACCCTAAGCCTGATACGGAGTAACCTGCCTTTTGCCCCGTTTTTTTCCTGTTTATAACCCGGTTGTGACTTAACGTTGTAATGTAGTGCTTCAACAGCATTCAGTTTCTAAAAGGCCAACCCTTCTTTACTTTTTTGTTCCTAAAACCCTTCAAACTTTCGCCACTCAGCCTTAAAATTTTGCCATTCATCAATTCCGGACGATTTTATAAAATGCCTGTAATCTGGCCAAACCCTTTACTGTATTGATTTCTGTGCTAAACAGACTAATAGCCAGCACCCACTACTGTAAAAAATATGGTATTATGTGTTGCATAGTACTGAAATTGTATTATCTTTGTGATGTGATAGGGAATAAACCGGTAAAAAACCTTTTCACAACAGTTCTCAGGATCAGCTCACAACAAATCATTTAGCCATGAAAAACTGAGCAGGTCAAAATAAAGTATAGCCATGAATTTTAAAATAAGAAGCCATGAACATTGATAACACAGCCAGCCAGATGCGGAAAGGAGTACTGGAATTTTGTATCCTTTCGGTGATTAAGCAGGGGGAAGCCTATCCTTCGGACATTATCGACAAGATGAAAGCAGCCAATTTCAACTTGCTGGAAGGAACACTTTACCCCTTGCTTACAAGGCTTAAAAACGCAGAATTTTTAACCTACCGCTGGGTAGAGAGCAACAGCGGGCCGCCACGAAAGTATTTTTCTCTAACGGAAAAGGGCGCAGATTTTTACAAAGAGCTGGAAGCAACATGGAACGAATTGTCCAATGCTGTAAAAGCTGTAACAGATGTGGATGCTACCAATAATTTTAACAACAACTTCAACAACCCTTAATTAACAAAAAGTATAGCCATGATTTGTTTTTTAAGCCCAATCAACTAACGAAACAAAAACTATTTAGCCATGAAACAAGTAATCAATATAAATTTCCAGGGACGGGTGGTACCAATAGAAACCACTGCCTTTGAAATATTAAAAAATTATACCGACAGTCTCAGCCGTCACTTTGCCAATGAAGAAGGTAAAGAAGAGATCATCAACGATATTGAAAGCCGCATAGGCGAACTCTTCCAGGAAAGATTAACCAAAGGTGCTACCTGTATTACCGATGATGATGTAAATGCTATCATCAACAGTATTGGCCGCCCCGAAGATTTTGAACCTATGGATGATGCACAACCAACATCTTCTTCGGCATCTTCTTCAAGCACTTACCAGCAGCAATCAACCAATAGCAGCAGCACTTCAACCGGCCACAAAAGATTATACAGAAATGAAAATGATAAAGTATTAGGCGGTGTATGTAGCGGTTTAGCCAACTATTTTAATATAGATGTGGTAATTGCAAGAATCATTTTTGTAGTACTGCTGTTTTCAGGTATCGGGTTTTTAACCTATATCATTATGTGGATTGCTGTACCCAGCACTGCAAGTGCAGAAATTGGCAGCACCAGGAAAAAATTATTCCGTGATCCGGATGAAAAAATGATTGCAGGTGTGTGTAGTGGTATCGGTAATTATTTCGGTATCAATCCATGGATACCAAGAGTATTGTTCCTGTTACCATTTCTTTCTTTCCTTTCCCGCTGGGGCCATTGGGGTGGTTTTTGGGATTTTGGTGATGTGGTTCGTTTCACCTTCAGCCCTACTTCATTAATAGTATATATCATTTTATGGATAGTAATACCGGAAGCAATAACCACTTCGGAAAAACTGGCAATGAAAGGCGAGAAAGTAGATATGAATTCCATAAAAAATTCGGTGATGGAAGAAATGAAAGGTGTGGGCAAAAAAGCTTCCAGCTTTGGTAAAGAAGCCAGCGGTGTAATTAATGAAAAAGCAAAATTGATGGCAGGTGATGTACAGAATTTCAGCAGGCGCAACCGTGGCGGATTAGGTAATGTAATTGCCATGATAGCTAAAATATTTGCCTACTTTATTATTGGTTGTGTATGCTTTGCTCTTGTTGGTGCGCTGATTGCTTTGATAGCAGCAGCCTTCAAGGTATATCCGCTTAAAGACTATTTATTAGCGGGTAACTGGGAAAATGCTTTTGCATGGGGTACATTATTTTTCTTCATCACTGTACCTGTTATTGGTATCATCATCTGGCTGATAAGAAAATTAACGAAATCGAAAACTAATAGCAAGATGCTTCGGTTAACATTCATCTGCTTATGGATAATTGGATGGGTATGCATAGTGTGTTTGGCATCTAACCTAAACAAAGATTTTAGTTACAGAAGTTCTTTGCAGGATGAAGATATTGCTTTGAGCAATCCAAAAGTGAACAAACTGGTCCTTACATCGTCTGTACCTTTTGAAAAATCACATAGCAGATACCGGTGGTCCAGGTTCGATTCTTTTGAAGATTTTATTAATGAAGACACTATGTATCTTCAAAACATCAAAATAGATTTTATAAAATCACCAGACAGCAGCTTTCACGTATCCATGCTAAAGTCAGCAAGAGGCTACTCTAAACAAAATGCAAATGAGTTAGCCAGTAAGGTACTTTACAATATTAAACAAAATGACAGCCTGTTGGTTTTTGATAAAGGGATAGCAGTAAACAAAACAGACAAAATCAGAAACCAGAATGTATTTATTACCGTGTACGTACCTATTGGCAAACAGGTAAGGGTGAATAATAATTTCGAAAGAAAATTATACTACAATGGCCGCTTCTTAAATATCAGTTTTGATGACAGGGACGATTATTATGATAATGATAATGAAAATTCAAGATGGCAAAGCGATGTAGACTACATCATGAAGGTAGATGGTCTGTATACTTTAGATGGAAGAAAAGCTGACGGATGGAACGATAGAGATGGAAACAGGCAGAAGGAAAAAAAGAATAAACGCAGTGGCAGTTATCGTTATGATAACATTCAGGACTCTTTAGAAAGAAGGCAGGACTCCATAGAAAATAGAAATCAGCAGAAAATAGATTCTATTGAAAGAAGAACACAACATATTAAAGACTCGATAGACAGGCAATCTGAAAAAGAAAAAAGTAAATTGGAAAACAGCAACGGCAGTGTACAAAATAATGAGCCCGGGGATTTAAGTACCATCATAACACCAGGGGTTAATATTTTAACCAACATGAATTAAACTATTGCAGCAATAAACCATTCATTCAACCAAAAACTAACACAAATGAAAGTTCGTTTTTTATTAATGGCAGGTGCTTTGTTTTTAGGAATTGTTTTTTCATCCTGCCACTGGCACCGCCACTATCACGATGTTTCTGTTTCAATAAATGATGATGAGGATATTTACCAATTAACAGCAAGGTTTGACGACAACAAAACAAGGGCAATTGAAAATTATATCCATGAGTATACAGACGGAGACAACATTTTTCAACGCGGAGGACACGGCAATATGGATGCTACTTTAATACTTGATGATGAAAGCAGGGTGTATATCAAATCACGGGAAGGCTGCCTGAAAATAAAGTTTAATAAAGAAGAAAATTCTGAAGAAGCTTACGAAAGGGTGAAGGATATGTGCGAGGGAATAAAGGAAATCTTAGCTAAAAATTAATGTAAAATAGTTTCGAAAGTTGAGTTGAAGTTGAAACACAAAAGTCCTGCCATTTTTGGCGGGACTCTTTTTGAAAAAATAAAACCTGCGCCATGAAAAAAAGACATCCTTTACTTTTTGTAAACCTGCTTGTACTGTTACTTTCAGTTGCCTGCAACCTGGGTACGCAAACAAGAACTATAAGTACAAGTGACGGCACTGCATCTCTTAAAATTGAATACAGGGGAGAAGTTTTTTTTAATGCAGAAGAAACTGCAATTGACGAAATTTCTCCGGGAGGTCATGTAAAATACAAGCTGAATGACAATCAGTTAACAGCTGAACCTGATGATAGCGGAATTGTTAGTTATAAACTATACTTTGGTGAGCGCCGCATGGATTTGAATGATACTGCTGCAAAAGAATTTTTTAAAACAGCAATGAATGATATTGCTGATCATTATCAAAGATAACCGGCCGTAATAAATTTTATCTTTGCTATATGAAAGATAATTTTTCAAAACAGGCAGCCGGCTATGCCAAATACCGGCCGCAATATCCCGAGACCCTGTTTACCTATATTGTTGATTTTGTAAAAGAAAAAAATACTGCCTGGGATTGTGGCACCGGCAACGGGCAAACAGCCGCAGCACTCAGCAAATATTTCAACACCGTTATTGCCACCGATATCAGCCAGCAACAAATTGATAATGCTTACCAGGCCAATAATATTTTTTACTCTTTACAACCTGCAGAACAAACCCATCTTGCTAATAAAAGCATTGACCTGATTACAGTTTCTCAAGCCTTGCACTGGTTTAATTTTGAACAGTTTTATGCAGAAGTAAACCGTGTGGCAAAGCCAGGTGCTGTAATTGCCGTGTGGACATATAGTTTATTACAAATAACTCCTGCAATTGATGCCATCATTCATCACTATCATTTTAATACATTAGCTAATTACTGGGATGCAGAAAGAAAATATGTAGATGATAATTATGCCAGCGTTCCTTTTCCCTTTGAAGAAGAAAACACTCCGCCTTTTGTAATACAATTAAATTGGTCTTTAAAAGACCTGGAAGGTTATTTTTATACCTGGAGTGCTTTGCAAAAATTTATTACAGCCAACAGCTATAGCCCGGTAGATGCACTGATGGAACAAATAAAACCATTATGGGGGGCTGAAGAAAAAAGGGAAATTATCTTTCCGGTTCACCTGCGGTTGGGTACAATAAAATAACAGCTTACATTTGCCAACAATAAACGAATCATTAAACTAATTAAAACTACATGAAAAATACTCCCTTTACACAAAAACACATTGCGCTTGGTGCAAAAATGGCTGAGTTTGCTGGCTATAATATGCCCATATCTTACAGTGGTATTAATGATGAACATGCAACAGTGCGTAATAATGCCGGTGTGTTTGATGTAAGCCATATGGGAGAATTTATTTTAAAGGGAGAAAATGCATTAGACCTTATTCAAAGAGTAACCACCAACGATGCATCTAAACTAACCAATGGTAAAGCACAATACAGTTGCTTACCCAATAATGATGGTGGTATTGTAGATGATCTGTTAGTGTATTGTGTGGAAGAAAACAAAGTGTACATGCTGGTGGTAAATGCCAGCAATATTGAAAAAGACTGGAACTGGATCAGCAGTTTTAATGACAAGAATGTAGAGATGCACAACATCTCAGATAAAACCTGTTTGCTGGCTATTCAAGGTCCCAATGCTACAAAAATTCTGCAGCCGCTTACCGATATGGACATCATGAATTTAAAATATTACACTTTTACAAAAGGCACATTTGCAGGGGTGGAAAATGTTTTGGTAAGCGCTACAGGTTACACAGGTGCAGGCGGGGTGGAAATTTATTTTGAAGATGTGAACGGCGATGCAGACAAAATATGGGATGCTATTTTTGAAGCAGGAAAAGCAGCAGGTATAAAACCAATTGGTTTGGGTGCAAGAGATACTTTGCGTTTAGAAATGGGCTTTTGTTTATATGGTAATGATATTGATGATACCACATCGCCATTGGAAGCAGGATTAGGATGGATCACCAAATTCACCAAACCTTTTACCAACAGTAGTTTTTTTGAAAAACAAAAAACTGATGGTGTTACAAAAAAACTGGTGGGCTTTGAAATGCTGGAAAGAGGTATTGCACGACATGATCATGAAATAAAAGATTTTGAAGGGACTATTATTGGTAAAGTTACTTCCGGCACGCAATCACCTTCATTAGGTAAAGCTATTGGGTTGGGATATGTTGATAAGAAATTTGCTGCTATTGATAGTGAAATTTATATCAGCATCAGGAATACATTGTTGAAAGCTAAAGTGGTGAAAATACCTTTTGTGTAATTGATAATGAAATAGTGGATAATGAATAATTTTTTCGGTTTGAATAGCGTTTTATCTTTAGTAAAAGCTTTAATGTTTAGTACATTATCAATTATCCATTAACCAATTATCCATTATTATGTCCCGGATTCATTTAACAACATTCATCGCTGCGCCTGCAGAAAGGGTTTTCGATTTAAGCCGTAGTATTAACCTGCATAGTATTTCAACGGCAGGAACTGATGAAAAAGCTATAGCAGGAGTTACAACAGGGTTGATCAATTTAAATGAAACCGTTACCTGGGAGGCTAAACATCTTTTTAAAACAAGACGACACACTTCTATAATATCAGCCATGGAAAAACCGGTTCAATTTGTGGATGAAATGACTACAGGAGATTTTAAAAGTTTCAGGCATCAGCATCATTTTAAATCTATTGATAATGGTACCATCATGATCGATATACTGGAATTTGAAAGTCCGTATGGAGCTGCAGGCAAATTTTTTAATGCCATTTATCTTAAAAAATACCTGCAAAAATTTTTAGAAAAAAGAAATAGCACTATAAAAGAATACGCTGAAACACAGAAGTGGAAAGCAATATTGAGCTAATGGATAATTGGTTAATGAATAATGGATAATTTTTTTGCAATTTGCAAAGGGTTTGTTCAGCAAAGAAATCTAAAATTTAAAACATTATTAATTATCCATTATTTCATTATCAATTAAATTACAGATGGAAAAAACAAAACCTACACTACATACCTGCCTTTCTCCGGCACTATTACATTTATATGATCTTAAAAATGCTGTAGTGGTAATTATTGATGTGTTCAGGGCAACATCAACTATTGCATCAGTTATAAAGAATGGTGCTAAATGTATCATACCTGTTGACGAAGTTTTTAAAGCTATTGAAATAAGCAAACAATTAGGTGCCATTGCAGCAGGCGAAAGAGACGGGCAGATTGCAGAAGGTTTACAGCATGGTAACTCACCGTTAGAATACAGCAGAGAATTTATTGAAGGCAAAACATTAGTGCTCACCACTACCAACGGCACCAAGTTATTGCAAATGGCTTTGGATAATAATGCAGATACTATCATCAGCGGTTCATTTCCTAACCTTTCTTCGGTTTGTAAATACTTAATAGAACAAAATAAAAATGTAGTGCTAGGTTGTGCCGGCTGGAAAGACCGCTACAATGTAGAAGACACTTTATTTGCCGGGGCCGTTATCAGTAAAGTAAAAGAATATTTTACCATTCATTGCGACAGCTCCTTAACTGCAGAATTATTATACGAAAACAATAAACACAACCTGATGGGTTTTGCACCCAACCTTACCCATTATCATCGCCTGGTAGAGCGTTTTGGATTGATAGAAGATATCAGTTTTTGTTTAACGCCAGATTCGGCAGATGTGCTGGTGGTATATAAAGATGGGAAATTAATAGCGGGGTAAAACATGAAAAAAGGAATTTTATACGGCATCATTTTCTCTGTTCTTGTTTTAGTGGTAGCTTTTTCCTTATTGAGTATCGGCTTTACAATGGATGGTCCGGGTATAGGAGTTTGGTTATCCCTGATTTTACTGATTGGTGCAATAATTACTGGTATTTTTTTTCTGAAAAATAAGTCTGCAACCATAGTGTATAGTGCAAAAACAGCCATTGTTTTAACCGCTACCTGGCTTTTATTATTTTTAATTGCCTTTTTTAGATAATTTTTCTGCAAATTTTCACGTTAAAGCCGCTTTTATAGCTGAAATAGTAAATCAGTACACTAAAATCATCGTCAGCTTTTTTGCTGATTTTCTTCACAAACTTTCCATTTTACGCCAAAAGCTCAGTTATTTTCCTTTACTTTTGCAAATTGCTCTTTTCAGAATGAACCAAAGTTGAAAAACCATGTTCAGGTTCACATCTGAAATCATAAATCGGCAATCCTAAATCATAAATGGCATTATCCCACCTTATTAAATACGTGTACAACAATGGTTCTGATGAAGTGATCCGCCGTGGAAAAAAGATCCAGTCGATGGGTTTTGTGGAACTGGTAGAGCATGACCATCTGATGGGCAGCGTGGTATTTCGTGTAAAAGACGATAGTTACAGTACTTTTTACAAAGTGTATATTCAAAAATATGCCGATGCTAAAAGTATTTCTGTGCGTTGCGGTTGCCCTTATAACCTGGGAGATATCTGCCGCCACGAAGCAGCAGCCTTATTGCGCCTGCAGGAAATGATTGATAAGAATATGCTGGGCAATGCTGCTATCCGCTACAACCAGCGCCATACGGTAGCCAAGATGAAACATATTGACCTGAAGATGATCAAACTATTTTCATCTCCCGGAATTTATGAGCAGGCAGAAGATATGTTACGTACTGTAAAAGCAACTATTTTAAAAGCCGGTGATGAAAGAGTGGAAGCAGAACTGGAATACGACGGCCAAACCTTTCCGTTAGTAATACAAAAAAATGACGAACGTAATTTTGATACCTCCTGCAAATGTGATGAAGCAGAACATCCGCTTTGCGAACATAAAACAATGCTTTTTCTGCAATTACTAAATGCTTACGGCCCTTATTATTTTGATACCATCCGTAACTGGGACAAAGAAAAAAATAAATTATTACAGATATACGGTTATAGTTTAGATGACGACCTGAAAGGTAAATTTGAATTTACCTATAAAGACGGCAAACCATTTTTAAAAGTGCTGGACACTACTATTAAACGTGTGGCAGCACCAGCAGCTGGTATGAGCAGCCAACGGCCTGCAGAAGTTTTTGTAACACCGGTTGAAGAAACAGAAAATGAAACTGCCACGCAGGCGCCACCAGAAAAGAAGTTGGGTGTGGTATTCAATTTTAATGCAACCACCTATCCTTACTTTACTGTAGATGCCATACAAGGCGATGCTGATGAAGAAAATAAAAAATTTACCACAAAAGTTGAAAAACTAGACCTGGCAAAATTTGTAAATGCAGAAGTATTCAGTGAAGATGATAAACAATTACTGCAGCAGGTGCGTAAGCTACAGGTAAGTGAGATCAATAAATACCTGGATAGAAATTCTCCGTTCAGCGGCATTTGGGAAAACATCATCCAGACAGATGGTGATGAATTACCCGAAGAAACCAAAAGCCTGATGGCAGAATATCTTCAACCCAAACTAAAAAAACTATTTGAAGAGCAGGCCGCTAATAATTTTATTTTTTACCTGCCGGAGAAAAAAGTTTTTAAAACAGAAAATTTAAAAGAATTAGAAATAAGCGATCATTTTATTTCACCGGTATTTAAAGTGCTGGCAAAGAACAATCATTTTGAAATAGCCTGCACGGTAAAAATGCAGGGTGAGATCATTCCTTTTTCAGATAATGAATGTAACAGCAGCCTTGTTTTTTTACATGAAAAAACACTTTACCTCTGGCAAAAATCGGAAGATGTATTGCAGGCCGAAAAATTTATTAAAGAAGGCAATATACAGTTAAGCAAAGAAAACTGGGCCGAAAAAATGCAGAAAGTGATCATGCCTTTAACCAAGGAGTATCACGTGGAGTTTGATAAAAACTTAATACGGGAAATTAAAAGCGGCGAGCCTGATGTAAAGCTGCAATTGCAGGAAAAGGGCGACTACCTGGTGTTTCAGCCCATATTCAGTTACCAGGGTTTTGAAACGAAAGCTTCGGACAGGGAAACGATCACTATACCTGATGGCGATAAAATATTAATTGTTCACCGCAATAAAGAAGCAGAGGAAAAATTTATTCAGAAACTGGAAGCACTGCATTCAATGTTTGTGCGGCCTAACGATAACAGCAGCCTGGTTTTAAAAGGTGCTGATGTGTTACGTAATAACTGGTTCTTTTTGTTTGTGGATGCCATGAAGGAAATGAAAGTACCTGTATATGGTTTTGAAGCTTTGAAGAATTTCCGCTTCAACACGGCAAAACCCAACACACATATACATGTAAGCAGTGGGCTGGATTGGTTTGATGCCAAAGTGGAAATTGAATTTGGCGAACAGCGTGTAGGCATTGATGATATTAAGAAGGCTTTGGTGAACAAGCAATCTTTTGTACAATTGGGCGATGGCAGTTTGGGTATTTTACCCGACGAGTGGTTAAAAAGATATTCGCTGCTGTTTAAAGTGGGCGACGACCACCGCAACCGCCTGCGCTTATCAAAATACCACATGAGTGTGATTGATGAGCTGTACGAAAACCGCAATGAAACCGAACTGAGTTTTGAACTGGATGAAAAGTTTGAACGCTTAAGAGAATTTAAAAATATTCCGGAAATACCGGCACCAGAACATTTGCAACCCATTTTGCGGCCTTATCAAACTTCGGGTTTTCAATGGCTGAGTTATCTTAACGATGTAAACTGGGGCGGTATTTTAGCAGATGATATGGGTTTGGGTAAAACCATACAGGCTTTAACCATGTTGCACCACTATAAAGCCACAACGGGTAATTTAAAAGCCATTGTTATCTGCCCTACCACTTTGATCTATAACTGGAAGAATGAAGTAGATAAATTTACGCCAACCTTAACCTGGCATATTCATCATGGCAGCATGCGTAGCCGCAGTGCAGAAGACCTGCAGAAATTTAATATTATCATCACCACTTACGGCACTTTAAGAAGCGATATTCAACTCTTACTAAAAATAAAATTTGATTACGTTGTATTAGATGAAAGCCAGGCCATTAAAAATCCTTCTTCCAAAGTTACCAAGGCTGCATGTTTGCTGGAGGCAAAGAACAGGTTGTGCATGAGTGGTACACCATTGCAGAATAACACATTTGATATTTTTGCACAAATGAATTTCCTCAATCCCGGTTTACTGGGAAGTATGGAATTCTTTAGAAACGAATTTGCAACGCCTATTGATAAATTTGGCGAGCAGGAACAGAAGGATCATTTAAGAAAATTATTATACCCCTTTATTTTACGCCGTACTAAAGAACAGGTGGCCAAAGACCTGCCCGATAAAACTGAAACCATTTTGTTTTGCGAAATGGAAAAAGAACAACGGGATATTTATGAAGCTTACCGGGATACTTACCGGAGTAAAATTTTGGGAGAAATTGACCAGCAGGGTATTGGTAAATCGCAATTGACCATTTTACAAGGCTTGATGAAGCTGCGGCAGATATGCGATAGCCCGGCCATTTTAAATGAAGAAGACAAGTACCCTAATCATTCCATTAAATTAGATGAACTGGCGAGAGAGTTAACAGAAAATATCGGCGAACACAAAGCACTGGTATTCTCCCAGTTTTTAGGCATGCTGGCGCTTATAAGAAAAACATTAACAGAACAAGGTGTTCCATTTGAATATTTTGATGGCAGCACTTCTGCAACGGATAGGGAAAAAGCCATCCAGAATTTCCAGAATAATGATGAGTGCAGGGTATTCCTGATCTCTTTAAAAGCGGGTGGTGTAGGGTTAAACTTAACAGCGGCAGACTATGTGTACATTGTTGACCCTTGGTGGAACCCGGCTGTGGAGCAACAGGCTATTGACCGTACACATCGTATTGGCCAGACCAAAAACATTTTTGCATACAGGATGATCTGTATCGATACTATAGAAGATAAAATTTTACAACTCCAGGAGCGTAAGCGGAAACTGGCAAGCGAATTAATAGCCGACGATGCCAGCTTTGTTAAGGCGCTCAGTAAATCTGATGTGGAGTATTTATTTAGCTAGGTAATGCCGGGGCTATTAAGAAGCTATAAAATCTTTTAACCTTCTGAATTCCCTGTTGGAACTCGATTGGAAGAAGCTGTTGATTACAGCACCTAAAGACTTTACTAATACTGCAAATGCAGTTGGTTGGGATGATTGGATCTTTTTCATGTTATTATCGGATTTTGAACTTTAAAGTTACAATTCAACAGAACTCTTGTCAAGAGTGGTTTTGCTGATTTATAGGGTTCGGTATTTTCCGAAAGGATCGAGTTATTTTACAAGCGGGGTTTGCCACTTGCGCCTGAACTGTTTTCCTTTTTTATAATATCTTATAGGATACACATCCGGATTCTGGCGGAGCTTACCTATAAAATTTCTTACTACCTGTAATATTGGATTGGTCATAAGGTGTTGATTAGGTTTGTTCATAGTATAAAATATTATCTTTTATGTAACGAGACACCAAAAGGAATATTGTATTACAAATCAAAAAGAGTAAAAATACCTGCCTGTAAATTCCGCTGTTAAAATGCAACCTTGTTGGAAAGATAATCTGCAACGATAACCAGTTACAACAACCAAAACTTTATTTTTGCAAAGTGAAATGGTTAGCCTTTATATTCTCCTGGTACATTTTATTATTGCCTGCGCTTCCCTGTGCAGACAGTAACGAATGTAAACCTGTTGATCAAACTAAGGTATCGGCGACAGACTGCCGGGGTCAGCAGCACCAGCACGAAGATGAGGCCTGCAGCCCGTTTTGCGCCTGCGCCTGTTGCGGACAGGTTTTTGCACCGGGCTTTCAGCTGAATAAGATCAACCTTACCAAACCTGCCACACAAAAGCAACAATACTTTTATACCAGTGTTTCACTTTCTTCCCGTCATTTGGGTACTATCTGGCAACCGCCAAAAGTTTAGTTAATGAGAAAAGGCAAGTATGCCTTAACCGTGTTATTTACAACACATTCATTATTCATCTTACTAAACACACAACAATGCAAAAAATAATGCTGCTGTTATTGGCTTGTATATTATCAGGCAATACCAAGGCACAACATACATTTAGAACGATCATAAAAGATGGAACAACCGATGCTCCATTAGTAAGCGTAACGGTTTTGTTTGAAAAAGGCAACAAAGCCACCGTATCCGATGAACAGGGATATGCAGTACTATACAATATTTACGAGGGGAAACAAAAAATTGTGTTTAGCCGTGTAGGCTACATAACACAGGAACACCGTTTTGTTTTTCCTTTAAAAGATACCAGCACCATTGAAATAATAATGGAGCCCAACAAAGATGAGTTGAGCGAAGTAATTGTACAAAGCACAAGAACCAGCCGTACCATTAAAAACACACCCACAAGGGTAGAAACTATTGATGGCGAGGAGCTGGATGAGAAAAACAATATGCGCCCTGCAAATGTGTCTATGCTGTTGCACGAGAGTACGGGCCTGCAGGTGCAGCAGACATCTGCTACCAGCGGCAACGCCAGCATACGGGTGCAGGGGCTGGATGGCAGGTACACACAGCTGCTGAAAGATGGCTATCCCAATTTTGGCAATTTTGCCAGTGGTTTAAGTGTGCTGGAAATTCCGCCACTGGACCTTAAACAGGTGGAAGTAATTAAAGGACCGGCTTCAACTTTGTATGGTGGGGGTGCCATAGCAGGGGTGGTAAACTTTATAAGCAAAGCACCCGGCAAAAAATTTGAAGGCGATATGATCGTTAACCAATCGCATATTGGCCAAACAAATATTGGTGCTTATATAGCACAAAAGAAGGGTAAGCTGGGCTATACATTTTTAGGCCTGGTAAATTTTCAAAAAGCTTATGATGTAGATAAGGATGAGTTTTCTGAAATACCAAAGAGCAACAATTTTACTATTAACCCAAGATTGTTTTATTATCCCGATGCAACTACTACTATTATGCTGGGTAATAGTTTTACCAAAGGCAATAATACAGGTGGAGATATGGAAGTAATAAAAGGAAAGGCAGATGTCAATCATACTTATTTTGAAAAGAATACTACCGTAAGAAATACAACAACTTTTGAAGTGGATAAAAAACTGGGCGGTAAAAACAGTTTCAAATTAAAACAGAGCGTAAGTATTTTCGACAGGCATATCACCATTCCGAACTATATTTTTTCGGGTATCAGCACTAATAGTTTTACTGACCTATCATTGCTTTTTGTAAAGCAAAAACATACCATGATTGGTGGTGTAAACTTTGTGTTTGATAAATTCAAACAGGAAAACAGCAACAACCAGAACACTCAATCCTTTACAGCAGGCGGTTATTTGCAGGATACATGGGACATCAGCGAAAAAGTGAAAATTGAAAGCGGGCTAAGAATTGATAATGTAACCTATAAAAATATCAACTACAATAAAAATCAAACATTTGTATTGCCCAGAACATCTGTCTTATTTAAGATCAGCAATAAAATAAGTTCAAGAGTTGGTGGTGGATTAGGGTATAAAATTCCTACCATTTTTACAGAGCAAACCGAAACGATGCAGTACCAGAATGTATTGGCATTAAATAATGTGAAAGCAGAAAAAAGCGTTGGCGGCACCGCTGACATTAATTTCAAAACAATGCTTGCAACAAACCTTTCATTCAGTATCAATCAAATGTTTTTTTATACCGGTATTAATCAACCCCTGGTATTGCAGAAAGATAATGCCGGTAATTATTATTTTACCAATGCTTCAAAATCTGTTATCAGCAAGGGGTTTGAAACCAACCTTAAATTTATTTACAAGGAAGACCTGAAATTATTTGTGGGCTATACATTTACTAACGCTAAAGCAAAGTATTTAACCACCAATCAGTTTCTGCCACTTTTGCCAAAGCATAAACTCAACCTCACTTTGATGTATGAAAAGGAAGATAATTTTAAACTAGGCTTAGAAAGTTATTTTACCGGCAGCCAGTATTTATACAACGGAAGTAAAACGCCATCTTTTCATGAGTTGGGATTTATGGCGCAAAAGACATTTAATACAATCTCTTTCTTTGTAAATTTTGAAAATTTTACAGACGAAAGACAGAGCAAATACAAAACCGTGGTAAATCCGCCTCACAGCAACCCGACATTTGATGATATCTGGAACCATACTGAAGGCTTTGTGGTAAACGGAGGTATTAAGCTTAAGCTTTAACGATATATTAGTTAAAGACAGTGTATTTTTACAGTGAATTAAATTTAATGAAAATGAACAGACTTAATTGTTGGAAATGTGTATTACTGCTTGCTTCTGTTTTAGGGATAGCACATGCATTTACGGCATAGTAATAAACACATCATTTCTATATTGGGTTGCAGATATTTTATCTGCAACCCTTTTTATTTATACATACCTATAATTGCAACTATACTGCATTTGGCGTTAACAATTAATAAAGATTCATTCTGATTACCTTAGTGTATTTCCCAATAGCAAAAAATTTCAGTGATGATGAATCTGAAAGATATCAGTAAAAAAATTATGAAAGGCGATTTCAGCAGCCTTCTTGGTTTTGGCGGCAGCAATAAAAAAGTACATCCAACAGAGGTTGCAAAAATGCTGGGCGCTGTACCAACTGAAACTGCTTTGCAGGCATTTGAATCTTTGCCGGCAACTACACAGTCAAAAGTTTTTGCCTACCTGGATACACTGTTGCAAAAAAAAATTATTAAAAAACTTACAAAATCACGGGCTGCGTTTATTTTAAATGAATTGAGTTCCGATGACAGGATTGCTTTTTATTCTTCTTTAAAAGGTGTTGAACGATCTGCTTTTTTAGAATTATTACATGATAAAAACAAAGATGCGGTACACGATATTTTAGGTTACCCGGATAATAGTGTGGCGAGGCTTATCAATACAGAATTTGCCACTATCAGTACTGAATTAACCATTGCAGAAGCAAATGAACATTTGCGTAAAAATCATAAAGACACCGAAGCTGCCAATGTAATTTATGTAGTAGATAAAGAAGGAAAATTGATTGATGATATTCCTGTGCGCAGGTTTATTTTAAATGATCCTGATAAAAAAGTAGCGGATATTTTAGATGGCTTTTGTGTAACACTACACATGACGGATAGCAAAGAAGATGCGGTAGCTAAATTTAAAGAGTATGACAGGGTAGTGTTACCGGTAACTAATGCAGAAAATATCCTGCTTGGTGTATTAACGGTAGATGATGTGCTGGATGCAGCAGAACAAAGAGACACAAAAGAGATACAAAACTTTGGTGGTGTGGAAGGGCTCGATTATCCGTATGTAAAAACATCTTTTTTCTCACTGATAAAAAAGAGGGCAACGTGGTTAATAGTATTATTCGTTGGCGAAATGCTGACTGCAACAGCAATGGGATATTTTGATGCTGAGATTTCTAAAGCGGTGGTATTGGCATTGTTTGTGCCGCTGATTATATCCAGTGGTGGTAATAGCGGTTCGCAGGCTGCAACGTTGATCATTCGTGCAATGGCACTAAAAGAACTGACTATAAAAGACTGGTGGTTTGTGATGCGGCGTGAAATTTTATCAGGGCTTACACTAGGTTTTATTTTAGGTACTATTGGTTTTGTACGCATTGCAGTATGGCAAAGCCTTCATCTTTATAATTACGGCAGGTATTGGTTTTTATTGGCACTCACCATTTTCTTTTCACTAATTGGTATTGTTATGTGGGGTACATTAAGCGGTTCTATGATCCCCATTGTTTTAAAAAAATGTAAACTGGACCCGGCCACTTCATCAGCACCGCTTGTTGCTACTTTGGTGGATGTTACGGGCCTTGTAATTTATTTTACCTTCGCTGCAATTATTCTGAAAGGAACGATTTTAAAATAAAAAATGGCACACCATCATTCTGAAGAACATCATGCCGGGCACAGTCATAGTCATGCGCCTGTAGTAACAAACTTAAACAAAGCTTTTGTTGTAGGTATTGTATTAAATCTTGCCTATGTGCTCATACAAGTGGTGATTGGTTTAAAAATTAATTCACTTTCTTTGTTATCTGATGCCGGGCATAATTTTTTAGACGTGGCAGGCCTTGCTTTAGCCATGCTGGCTTTTAAACTGGCAAAAAGTAAAAGCACTGAAAAATATACTTATGGTTATCGCAAAGCATCAATACTAATTTCATTGCTTAACGCTGTAGTGCTGTTAATTTCCATTGGTGCTATTGCTTATGAAGCAGCATTCCGTTTTAAATATCCGCAGCAACTGCCTGGTACAACAATAGCCATCATTGCTGCCATTGGTATTGTTATCAACGCTGTTTCGGCATTCATGTTTTTCCGGGATAGGGAAAATGATATCAATGTGAAAAGTGCATTTTTACATTTAGCATCCGATGCATTAGTTTCTCTTGGCCTTGTGGTGGGTGGCATTATTATTCATTATACACAACTTTACTGGATAGATCCATTATTGAGTATCATTATTTGCCTGGTGATTATTGCCAGCACCTGGAGTTTGTTAAAAGATAGCCTGCGGCTTTCTTTGGATGGTGTTCCGGAAAATATTGATGTGCAAAAAATTAAAACTGCTGCACTGCAGGTTGCAGGAGTGAAAGACATTCATCATTTGCATGTGTGGGCTATCAGCACCAACAGAAATGCTTTAACAGCTCATATCATTTTAGATAACAGTACAACGATGTTACAGGCACAGCAAGTAAAGGAAAAATTAAAACACGAATTAGAGCACCTCAATATTCATCATGTTACATTAGAAACCGAGGTGTTGGAAAAACCATGTACAGAAAATGATTGTTAGTTATTTTGCTATGCTGAAAACCTGCGCTGGGGCGCTGTTTTTCAAAACCACTAATACATTATTTTCTTTCATGTACACCAGTTTACGGCTTTCGCCTCTAACTTTTAATCCATCTGTAGCGTGTGAAACCGCAGTAAATGCTCCTTTACCATTTCCTTTCATAAGTAAAATAGAAGATGCATCAATATTGCCTACCATTACAGCGGGATCGTAAGTGTTGCCGCAAACTAAAATATCTTTGATGCCATCTTTATCAAAATCATCAATCACCATATCATTGATATTGGAGAATTGTGCCTGTTCGGGAAAGGCTACAAAACGATAACTGCCATTGCCATTATTAAGTAATACTCCCGATTCAAAGAAATTACTTTTGTATACGTCCATCCCCTGTTGTTGTTCGGGTGTAAAAAGCTTATCCAATGTGGTGCCGGAATAATCTTTGTAACGGATGAATTTTTTTCTCATCGAAGGCATCTGGTCAATCAATTGATCACGGCTGAAAAGCGGGTAGCATTTGCCCTGGTTGTAATAACCCAGCACGGCATCATAACTGCCGTTGCCATCAAAATCTTTTGCATATACTGTACAGGGGTTGTAATAATTACCTTTTATAGAACAGTTGGTTCCACGGTTACCCACAATAATATCCTGGTCGCCATCGCCATCAATATCGTCTGTTTTTAAACTGTACCACCAGCCGCTGAACTCATCCATATTGATGGTGGTATCCTGTTTTGTTACAGGAGAAATAAAGCTTACTGTTTGTTGTTGTTTTTTAAAAACACCATTTTGTATTTTAAAAACTGATACCGGCATCCATTCACCAGAGAGTATCAATTCATTTTTTCCATCACCATCAACATCACTCCACATTGCACAGTTGGTAATGCCGGGCTTAACCAATTCTTTAGCCACATCATTGGTTACATTGGTAAATACACCTTTATTATTTTGCAGCAACATGCTGTTATCGGCTTTGGGAAATTTACCTGGTAATACATGCCCGCTTACAAACAGGTCCATATCACCATCATTATCATAGTCGAGCGGAATTACGCAAGAGCCATTGAAAGCTTCTGTGGGTAATGCTTTTACTGCACGGGTAAAATTCCCTTTACCATCATTCATGTACAACCTGTCCTGGTATAAAGGGCTGCCGGCATCAAATTCGGCACCACCGCTCACCACGTACAGGTCCATATCTTTATCACCATCCGCATCAAAAAATACAGCACCCATATCCTCATAAGCTTTATCTGCTGTAAAAGCAGGTAGTTTTTTTTCTGTAAAAGAACCGTCAGCATTCTGCAACATCAGTTTTCCTTCAATACCTGCGGCACCGCCAATATACATATCCTGTTTACCATCACCATTTACATCTGCCGCAGCATAGTAAGGCCCCTTTCGGCTACACTTATACGGTATTAATGGTTCTCTTTTAAAATCGATGTAATCATTTTCTACCTGCGTATATTTTAATTTGTTCTGGTTAGAAATATCAGCAAATAAAGTTGATTTTTTTTCTGCTGTTTCGGGTGCCGTTATTTTGGCCTCGCTTTCTGCAATGGTTAATACCTGGTTGGCTTTTACATTTTCTAAAACAATTGTCTTAAGAGAAGGAAAAGTGATTTCCACACGGGGAATAACCGTTTCGGCACCGGTACCAAAATGTAAAAAATGCTCGGAGGAAGATAAAAATCCCCGTTGTGGATTATAATGCAATAACTGTACCTGGCCATTTGTATTAGTAAGTTTTACAACACAGCCATACACTTCCTCTTTTGACGTGGGTGTTTTTAAAAACTTAAAACGTAAATAGTTAGCTGTACCAGCATTATCTGTACTATTATTTTTAAAAACAAATGGCTCGTCGTCTACATTATTAATTACTAAATCCAGGTCCCCGTCGTTATCTAAATCGGCATATGCAGCACCGCTTGAAAAAGAGGCTGGTTCATCCATCCACACATCAGTGTATTTGTCAAATTTTAAAGTACCATTATTATGATAAAAATAATTTTTAGTTTTTACCGAAGGAATACTTTGCAGCCATTTATCTAAATCAACACTTTGCCCCCTGTTCATAGCGTTGATGATGGAATCGAGAATAAAAACTTTATAATCCCAATCGGTGATATCTCTTTTTATTCCATTGGTTACATAAATATCTTTCCACCCATCGTTATCAAAATCTGCGATCAAAGGCGCCCAGCTCCATTCTGTTTCGGCCACACCGGCATAATTGGCAACTTCGCTAAAAGTGCCATCAGTATTATTCAACTGTAAACTATTGCGGGGGTATTGGTAAAACAAACCAAACTGCAGCATCAGTTGAAATTTATCATAGTTCTGGTTTACTGCAAATAATTGTTTTTGCCTTTTAGGTTCTTCCACAGCCATATCCACTACATAAATGTCTTCCAGGCCATCGTTGTTTATATCTGCAATATCAGAACCCATGGCAGAAAAACTGGTATGGCTTAAATGTTCGGTAAGCTTATTGGTAAACGTTCCGTTTTTATTGTTGAGAAAGAAAAAATCGGGTTTATTAAAATCATTGGCCACATAAATATCAGGCCAGCCATCTTTATTATAATCAAATATGGAAGCGCTTAAGCCAAAAGCGTGAGTGATTAAGCCGGCTTTTTTTGTAACATCAACAAATTTGCCGCCCCGGTTTTCAAAAAGCCTGTCACTGGTATATACGGTAGTAGTATCTTCCACATACACCAGCTTTCCATTTTCCATCCTGGCAGGTATCGTCATCGATTTAGTGAAATCATCAAGATGGTCTACAAAAAATACATCTTTATCTCCATCATTATCATAATCAAAAAAGTAAGATTGAATGGTAAAACTGGCATCTTCCAAACCATATTCAGCAGCTTTATTGGTAAAAGTGAGGTTGCCGTTATTGATGTAAAGAATCTTCTTTCTCAGCTTAGGATCTTTAAACCCTGATTTACAAACAAAGATGTCAAGTAAACCATCATTATTTACATCCACCATATTTACACCGGTCTTAATGCCATCGCCACCATCAACGCCGGCACTTAAAGTAATATCCTGAAACTTAAAATTGCCCAGGTTTAAATACAATTTATTACGCCCTCTTGTAGAAGAAAAATAAATATCCTGTAAGCCATCATTATTTATATCGCCAATACTTACACCACCACCAACATACAAATTTTCGTACAGGTACATAAACATGGTAGCATCTTCTGTAACATCATTTCTAAAAGTGATACCTGTACCTGATGAGGGTAGTAAAGTAAACTTTTTTTGTTGGGCACCTGTATTGTTTGCAAACAGCAGGCACAACAACAAAAAATAAAAACAACGGTATAGTTTTGTCATAATAGTTATTTAACGATTGCTGCAGGATATAAAATTTGTAATACATTTTTTCCAATGGCTTTTCCCTGCAACACACTAATACGTGCGGTTTCGGGATAATGAATACCGCCATAAACACGGCTGGTGGATGATTCAAGCGACGCTTCGTAAAAAGAATTAAATGTTCTGGTGCCCTGGCCAAACGGAATTTCAGTTTTATCGGTAAACACATAATTATCGCCTAGTAAAGCGGTAAGTATTGTTGATGCCGCATTGGAAGTTACAGAGTGGCCGCTGGTAAATTCTGGAAAAGGTGGTGTTTGAATAAAGGGTACCCAGTTACGATCTACATTACGGTTGATAATAGTGATGGGGCGAATAAGATTGATCTTGTATTTTTCGTCCCAGCAACTGATAAAGGCATCAAAAATAGCAACTGTGGTAAGCGCATATACCTGCGCCGATTTTGTAACGGAAATATTTTTTTCGGCACAGGCCTGGCCGGCAATCATTACCCAATGGCCACCGGGAGAGATTTTATGAATGAAATAATTCAGGTGGCCAATGTTTGCAGATACATTAGGGTTATCATCCCAATATAATGCAGTGGCTTTTCTAACAGAATCTAAATTGTTTACAATGTTGTAGCATTCCATCATGGTTTTATAAAACATAGATTTTTTATCCATGCTGTACACCAGTTTTTCTTTGGGAGAAAATTGTGATGGAGAGCTTAAAGTTAATGGCCTGATGGTGTTCCAATGTGGTTCCAGCCCTTGTGCATAATCTAACGGTGTGGGTTGCCAGTCGCCGGGTTTATGACTGATCACATAACGCATCAATCCTCTCGACTTTAAGTAATTGTCTCTTTTTGTCCATGCAATAATACTATCGGCAACAAGGCGGCCGTATTGAACAGAATTTTTAATCACCATGGTATCTCCCTGGCGCATTAAAGAATCAGTAAATGCTGTTCTCCAGTTTTCTATTTTATACTCGGTACCCACCAAAGTTTGTGCTACATAAGAAAATGATGCACAGGCGGCGATAAAATTATCTACCTTTTTGTTAGCGGGTAATGCCGGTAACGTTTTAAGTCCATTCAGTTTTCCGGTTAATGTGGGCAATGAAGGATCATCTAAACGTATGCATTCATAAAATGCGATATTGGGATATACATAGATACGGCTTGCAATGGGTGGTGTAAAAAGATCTTCCATAACCGTATTTACCAAAAGCTTATTTAAGTTGTGCAGTAATTGTTCTTTTTGCTGTGCAAAGTTTTTGGTGCTTGTAAATAAAAAAATAGTTGCCAAAAGAGTGTATAATACTCTTTTGCGGAGATTGTTTAAGCTCATTTGTAGGAGGTTTGGTAACGCTTAAACAAATTTAAAAGAAAAAATTGGTGTTTGAGGCAATACTTGTCTCATTCATTTTTTTTTGCAAGTGTGGGCGCAGGCCTTGTAAAAGAGCTGC
The DNA here is from genome assembly GCF_050611765.1 of Ferruginibacter sp. SUN106. Taxonomy (NCBI): domain Bacteria; kingdom Pseudomonadati; phylum Bacteroidota; class Chitinophagia; order Chitinophagales; family Chitinophagaceae; genus Ferruginibacter; species Ferruginibacter sp. SUN106. The sequence goes on along the minus strand of NZ_JBODJC010000005.1, from coordinate 75,687 downwards.
TATTTATTAAAATCCTGTTGCTTATCAGTTGGATAAATTACTGCCGCAACTAACATTGGTTACAAATATTTTGTCTGCTGTTTTATTGTAAGAACCATTAACTACAGTTTTTTTTCTACAACCAGTTTTACCCTTAGGCAAAGGCTTATCAGTAAAAAAGATAATGGCTACAGTTAAAAACAGGTAATATCTCATTTTTGCAATGCCGGTTATTTAGTAAGCCTTGCCCAGTTTTCATTAAAAGTTACATTAGGGTCAAATGCAGGGTTATTGCTAAGCAGGTAACTGCCATCGCCTTTGCTCCAGGCATTTGTATAACCGCTGGTGAGTTCTATAGTATTGCCGTTATCATCTTTATAATTTTCCACACCACGCAGGTATTGGCCAAATTGCTGATTGTTATCGCCAGCAATATTGTTATTGCCTGTAGTATTATTTTTTGCTTCCCAGTTGCGGATGATATTATTACCAATTTCCTGTTGCGCCTGCTGGGTAATTTGTATTTGTTTCCACAACTGGTTTTGAGCATTAGAAGTAACTGCAGCATAAAAAGCCTGTACCCCACCAAACCATTGTGGGTTTAGCCTGGTGCTGCTAAAAAATGTACTCATAATTTTACGGGCCATTTCGTTATTACCAGCTTTGTATTTTAAAACAATACGCATGCCTGCATAGCATTGAATGTTACTGGCCATGCCGCCTTGTGTACCCGGCATAGTTACAATGGTTTGCATAATGGTGCAAAATGCCAGGCCTTCTTTACCATCTTCAAATTGTAATACGCCTTCGGCTGCACTGCCACGGTGGCTGTAAGCATTATTGCCCGCCTGCCTTGCCTGCATGGTCATTTGCTGTGCACCTGCATCCATTTGCTGCTGCAATTCTTGTATAACATTGGCAGATTTTACCTGTGCATTTACATAAGGTGCCAATCCATTTTTTATGTAACCGACGGCATCTGTTGGCTGGGCAATATAACAGGCGTGAGGATAAAACCCACGCTTCATGGCATCTAACTGCACCGCATCGGTACTCCAGTCAAATTGTGTAACCGGTAACAGCATCAGTTCATACGCTCCATCAGGCGATGTTGCATTAACAGATGCCTGTATCATTTCAGGAAAACACTTTTTTGTTGCATCCCATTTAACACTGCTGTTTACCTGCCAGCTTGCCGGCAAAACAAAAGAGCTAACTTCCAGGGGTTGATTAAAACCATACTTATCTTCTATTCTGAATCTTTTTAAAATCACATAGTCTTTTCCTTCAACCATATCCGTAGATTTTTTTGCAGTGGTATTGCTTTTATTTTTTTGCGATGATTGTGCATTGCAGGAAAATAAAACAGCAACTAAGCTTGCGGCTATAAATAATTTATACATGATAAGTACTTTTTAAATCAGTTTACAACATAAATTGCGTTTACCTGCGCTTTGGTCACAGTATGTATATCGGTTGAATTGCCAAAAGCCCAAACAGTGGCAACAAAGTTGCCTGCGCCAAACATGTCCCGGTAGCCGCCGCAATACACTTTACCTGCAAAAACAAAAATTGAAGTAACATGCTCAATAGCCGAAGCGTTATTGTTTAATGCATTTTTTACACCGTCTTTCCAGTACACGGCTTTACCTGCATCGTTTCCGCCAACGTACACACTGCCTTGATTTATTACTACAGCATTAATTTCTGCAATGCTGTTTGCAGCAAGTGTACTAAATGCACCGTTCTTCCAATAAGCCTGGTTAAAACCCACTGAGGTATAATTGGTGCCGGTTACGTATACATCTGCACCGCTAACTGTTATAGCACTTGTAGTAAAATTGCTTGTAGCTCCTGTTAAATTTACTGCTGTTCCATTCTTCCAATATTTTGCAACAGCGTTATTAAATGTTGCATCGGCATATTCATAGCCTGTTACATAAACATCTGTACCGGAAATAAACAAACCTGTGGCATACGCATTTTTTGTACCGTCAGTTAAACTTACTGCGGTTCCGTTTTTCCAGTATTTTGCAACGGATTTACCTGCAACGTTTAACTCACTGCCTGCCACAAAAACATCAGTACCTGCTACTGCCAATGCATTTGCTTTGGCTGATTTTGTTCCATCGGTTAAATTTACTGCAGTGCCGTTTTTCCAGTATTTTACCATGGCAGTGTTAGCACCGGTTGCTTCGTAGCCTGCTACATACACATCGTTTCCCGCCAGTGTAATACCTGTTGCAGCAGCATCTTTAGTACCATCACTAAGGTTTACAGCAGTACTGCCACGCCAATAAGCAGCTATGGTTTTTGATGTGGTACTGCTGTAGCGGTATCCTGCTGCATACACTGTACCAATAGTATCACTGGTATTTCCGCCTCCGCCATTGTCAGAACTATTAGTGCTGCTTTTTTTACAACTAAAAAAAATACAGGATAAAAGGGTGATACCGATAAATGCTTTTTTCATTTTAAGTAAGGTTAATGGTTGTTTGATGTTGAGAGAAACGGTTTTTTTATTACCGTAAAAATGTAACCAATTGTAACAGGTAGCTATACTCCATTTGGATAGATTTAGGGCTTGTAATTACGTTTATATTTGCTGCATTCCTGGTGCCGTCTAATAAATTATCTTTTTGCCGGGTTTATTTTATATTTAGAAATGATAAAATTGCAAAAATCAATGAGGTATATTATTGTATGGCTGCTTTTATTTTATTGTTATTCTTCACAACCTGTATTTGGGCAAACAACTGTAATTGACAGTTTAAAAAAGGCCTTTTACAATTCTGAAAGTGAAAAAGAAAAACTGGCTATAACTATTGAAGTATTGGATGAATATGAGTCGCTGCACACAGACACAATTGCTTACTACTACACAATTGCACAACAACTATTACAAAAAAATTTCTCCAAAGAAAATGCGTTACAAATTGCTATTACAAAAATCAGGTTACTGAGGCGACAAACAAAATTTGAAGAGGCCATGTTGTTATGCGATAGTAGCCTTACAGCCGCCTTATCAGTAAGCAATAACCAGGTAATTTACAGAAAACTGACAGCAGTAAAATCTGCTATTTTAACTTCTCAATTCAAGTATAAAGACGCATTGGATGTAAGTTTTGCGGCATTAAAGAAGGCAGAGACTGACCAGGACGATATTAGCCAGATTTATAGCAAAATAACAATAGGGTGGATTAATATGGAAATGGCAAAAAACAGGGAAGCGTTACATTGGTTTTTTGATGCGATTGCTCATTCTGATAAAATTGGATATGCTGGAAAAAAAGGAACAACTTATGCAAATATTGCAGCAGTATATGCAGAGCTAAAACAAACCGATTCTGCAGAGTTTTACATAAATAAAGCATTTGATGTGGCATTAAAGCAAAACAATTTAACTGTGCAGGCTAATTGCTACTATATTTTTTCGGATATAATGGTGGAAAAAGCAAATATTGCAGCGGCAGAAAAAGCAATGAATGAAGGATTAAAAATCAGGAAAAAAATAGGCGACCCATATTTCTACGTTTCTGATTTATACCAATTGGCTATTTTTTATGCTAATAATAATCAACCTCAAAAAGGAATAGCCGCCTCATTGGAAGGAATAGCATTTGCACAAAAAAGCAATTTATCAGGTAAATATTTAATTCTTTACGATGCTCTGGCGCAAAACTATAAAGTTGCCGGAAATGAAAATTTGTATGGTAAAACACTGGAGAAAATTATCGCACTGAAGGATTCTTTATATAAAAATAATTCTGCACAGTCTTTGGCAGAAATACAAACTAAATACGAAGTACAAAAAAAGGAAACCCTTATTGCAAAACAACAATTAGACCTGTGGCAACGTAAACTTCTTATTTACGGCGGTGGAATTTTAACAGCATTGTTGCTTGGCTTTTTGTTGTACCGGTTTAAAAAATACCAGCAGCAACAAAAAATAAAACTTGCTGTAATTATGGAAGAGAAGAAACGCCAACATGATACAGCAGTAAAAGATGCAGAAGAAAATGAACGCAAACGTATTGCGTCCGAACTGCACGACAACCTGGGGGTTCAGGCCAATGCTATTTTACACAACAGCAGTTTATTAAACACTGATGATGTGAGTAATAAAAATGTGGTGACTGATCTGCAGGAAACTGCAAAAGAAATGTTGCATAACCTTAGAGAAACATTATGGGCAATGAAAACAGCTGATGTGCCCGCAATAGATCTGTGGTTGCGTATTATAAATTTTATGAAACAAATGGGCAGGCATTACACCAATATTAATTTTAAGATAGCAGGCGTACCTCCCGAAAACTTAATAATAGCCTCCAGCCGTGCATTGCATGTAGTGCTGGTGTTACAGGAATCGGTAAACAATTCGGTAAAACATGCCGGGGCAACAACTATTACGGCATTAAGTATTAACCAACCTGGTGGATGGGAAATAATACTGACCGACGACGGACAGGGTTTTGAAATAGATGAAGCACAGCAAAAGCCGGATAGTTATGGTTTATTGAATATGCAACAAAGAGCAAGCGAAGGAAATTTTAAATACGATATTGAAACTGTTATTGGAAAAGGAACCACCACAACAATACTTATAAATAGCTGAGTTAACTATCCAAATGGACTATTGTTTAAAACCATATTGATAAACAAATTTGTAAAAAAGCTGCCATGATAAGAGTTGCTGTAGTGGATGATAAAATGAATAACCGGAAAGTTATTACGGATAAACTGGCCCGCAATAAATTTTTTACGCTGGTGTTCCAGGCGGTAAATGGTGATGATTTTTTACAGCAAATGCAAGTATTACCTGAAGGCGACCGGCCCCATATTGTATTGATGGATCTTGAAATGCCGCATGTGGATGGTGTTGCTGCAATTGGTACAGCATCTTCTTTGTACCCCGCTATAAAATTTGTAGTGCTTACTATTTTTGATGATGATGATAAAATATTCCGGGCTATAAGAGCAGGTGCCTGTGGTTATTTATTAAAAGAAGAAAGTGGCGAAGTAATTAATGATATGCTGATGAATCTCTGGGAAAGCGGTGCCGGACCCATATCTCCCAGCATAGCCTATAAAATTTTACAAATGGTGCAAAAGCCGGCTGCCGTTAGCGATGTTGTAAAAACTGAGGATAATATTTTTCAGCTTAGCGAAAGAGAAAAGGAAATTTTGCAATTACTCAGCCAGGGGTTAGAGTATAAAGAAATTGGCAATAAAATTTTCATCAGCCCCAATACAGTAAAAAAACACTGCATCAGCATTTATCAAAAACTGCATGTAAACAGCCGGTCGCAGGCATTGCGTATTGCTTATACAAAAGGCTTGATAGATAATTAATAAAAAACCGCCTTACATTTTTTGTAAGGCGGTTTTTTATTTTATACCTGCGGAATATTATCTCACTAATTTCAACTCTTTAATAATATTACTTGCACCACCCAGCTTATCAATACACCACAATACATAGCGCACATCAACACAAATGGTTCGGTTTAAATCCTTATCAAAAGCAATTTTATGACTTAATGCTTCGTAGTTGCCGTCAAAAGCAAGGCCTATTAAATTACCATTGCCATCAATAACAGGCGAACCGGAATTACCGCCTGTGATATCGTTGGTAGTAATAAATGTTACTACAAGATCATTTTTAGCTTTATCAATGTATTGCCCAAAATCCCTTGCCTTTAATAATTCAATTTGTTTGGTTGGCAGATCAAACTCATAATCTTTAGGCACATATTTTTCCAGGATGCCTTTTGCAGTACATACATAATCGTAAAACACCGCATCACGTGGACGATAACTTTTTACATTACCATAACTCACCCTCATACTAAAGTTAGCATCGGGATACATTTTTTTAACTGCTGTTGGATTCATTTCCATAACGCCTTTTAAATAAGCCCTTCCCAGCTCAGCATTTTTATTAGTAAATGCGGTGAATAGTGATGCATATTTACTGTTGTAGTTTTTTACAAATGCACTGGCAAAAGCAAAAGCAGGGTCGGCCTGTAATGCAGCAGCAGTAGGTGCTTTAGTAAATGCATCCCATTTGGTATCATCTAAAAACATGGTTTTTGCAAACACATCCCTGGCCCAGCTTTTAAAAGTGTTTTCTTCTTTAAGGCTGCCGAATGTTCCCTTCATACTTTCGTATAAACCAACAGGGTGCTGGTTTTTATCGATGTCGTTGTAAAACATCATCGCTACTGAGGCTAATATTTTTTCATCACTTGGCAGATCCTCGCCTTCTAAAAAAGCTTTACGGCTTGCAGTAGCAGCTTCAATAGATTTTTTAATATCAGCAGATGGTGTGCTTGGTTTTAATAGCTTATCCTCTAATGAAACGAATGAAGCTGCAAATGCTGCCAGCGGAGAACCTGTAATACCTTCATTTAAATACTGGCGCATTTTACTATAAGGTGTCCATGCGGCATAATTTTTTGCATAGTCGGCAAAAATATTTTCATACTCTGGTTTGCCTTTTGCCCAGGCAGTAAATTTGGCTTCGTATTCTTCCTTTTGTTGCTGGGTATGAAATTTTATCAGCTGTTTGGTTTCGCCATCATAAAATTTCCAGTAGTTAGCAATACCGGCATAACTGTTAGCTAATTTTAATTTTACTGCAGGGTCTTTGATCATTTGCTCATGCATGTATTTCAAACGCATATCACGCAAATTTACCAGCGATGGATTTTCAATTTCATTTTTCAATTTAATGCCATAGCTGGTTTCGTAACGGTTGGTACCACCGGGATAACCATAGATCATGGAATAATCACCATCTTTAAAACCTTTAATGCTTACAGGTAAAAATGCTTTTGGTTTCAGGGGCACGTTATCGGTACTGTAATCTGCAGGCTTGCCATCTTTTGTGGCGTACACTCTAAAAACGCTAAAATCACCGGTGTGGCGTGGCCATTCCCAGTTATCAGTATCGCCACCAAATTTACCCACACTTTCCGGCGGCGCACCCACCAGGCGGATATCACGGTAGGTTTTGTATACATACATGATGTACTGATTGCCTTTGAACATGCTGTACACCCTGCCGGTTAGTCCATTTTCTTTATCAGCTACTTTATCAGTTATAGCTTTATATACTTCTGGTATTTTTTTAATCCTGTCATCCCAGCTTAATCCTTTTACCGCATCTTCCACATCTTTGGTCACGTCCACAATCCTGTCCAAAAACTGTACGGTTAAAGTACTTTTAATTTCCTGGCTCATATTGTAAGCATAAAAGCCATCCTGCAGATAATTGTGCTCTACAGTACTTGCGCCTGCAATAGCGGAGTAGCCGCAATGGTGATTGGTGAATATCAGGCCCTGGTCACTTACAATTTCGCCGGTACAGCCACCGCCAAAGATTAAAATAGCATCTTTGATAGATGATTTGTTGATGGAATACAATTGTTCTTTACTAAGTTTAAGGCCTCTTTTTACCATATCAGCATATACCTGTTCGCCCAATAACATGGGCAGCCACATACCTTCATCGGCGCTGGCTTTAAATAATGTGATTGACAAGACAACCGCTAAAAAAATTTTCTTCATTTCGTTTTAGTTTTAAGGCGATAAAATTAGTTAATATTTATTGATACACCCACTTGACTTTGGTGATACCTGTTGCCGGAAAGGCGTGCTATCTTTCCAGCTTATTGTTTATATTTGTGTACTTAACCTTGCAAGCATAGATGGCCATATTTGACATTAAATTACCGGCTTCCATTGCCCGGGCACTTAATTTGCCTGTAAGCGATGCCCGCCGGCAGCAATTAAAAGTGCTGAAGAAATTATTGCGCAAAGCAAGGTTTACCGAGTTTGGCCAGCGGTACCGTTTTGATGATATTCTCCTCAGCCGGCATCCCGGAAAAAGGTTTCAGCAGTTAGTACCTACCTATAACTACAATAAAATTTACGAGGCCTGGTGGCATAAAGCCAAAGATGGTATACCCGATGTATGCTGGCCGGGAGTGATAAAATATTTTGCTTTAAGCAGCGGTACCAGTGATGCTACCAGTAAATACATACCTATTACCAAAGAATTAATACGTAGCAATGTAATTACCAGCTTTAAACAATTATTAAGCCTTACCAAATACCATGATGTGCCCAAAAGTGCCGTGGGAAAGGGCTGGCTGATGCTGGGGGGCAGTACGCAATTGCAAAAGGGGCCTACTTATTATGCCGGAGATCTGAGTGGTATTCAGCAAAAAAATATTCCTTTCTGGTTCCAGGGTCTTGGTTTGTACAAGCCGGGTAAAAAAATTGCCAAGCAAAAAGACTGGGGTAAGAAACTGGAAGAAATTGTAGAAAATGCTCCCAACTGGGATATTGGGTTTATTATAGGCGTGCCTGCATGGTTGCAGTTGTGTATGGAAAAAATTATTGAACGCTATAAGCTGAATAACATTCATGAGATATGGCCTAACCTGTCTTTTTATGTACATGGCGGCGTTGCTATGGAGCCCTATAGAAAAGGGTTTGAAAAACTGCTGGGCAAACCCATCACCTATATTGAAACCTACCTGGCGAGCGAAGGATTTTTAGCTTACCAAAACCGGCAGGATACCAAGGGTATGCACCTGGCACTCAACAACAATATCTTTTTTGAGTTTGTGCCTTTTGATGATAATAATTTTGACAGCGAAGGCAATATGGTGGATGATCCGGAAACCTTTATGATCCATGAAATAGAGGAAAATAAAGATTATGCTATTTTGATAAGTACCAACGCAGGTGCATGGCGTTATGCTATTGGCGATACGGTAAGATTGATCGATACAGCCAGAAGTGAGATCATTATTACCGGAAGAACAAAACACTTTTTAAGTTTGGTGGGCGAGCATTTAAGTGTGGACAATATGAACAAAGCCATTGAAATGGTGAGTGAAGAACTAAATATTTCTATTCCGGAGTTTACTGTGGCCGGTGTGCCGCACGGTAACTTTTTTGCACATCATTGGTTTGTAGCAACCGATGATAATGTAAATGCGCTGTCATTAGCAGCTTTGATTGATACCAAATTAAAGGAACTGAATGATGATTATGAAGTGGAGCGTAAACATGCATTAAAAGAAGTAATTGTAGATGTGATGCCGGAAAAACGCTTTATGGATTTTATGAAAGCTAAAGGAAAAGAAGGTGGCCAACATAAATTTCCTCGTGTACTAAAAGGAAAAATGCTGGAAGACTGGCAAAAGTTTTTAAACGGCGAACTTGTTGCAGTACAGGGGAATCTCAAATAACAATACTATCGCTCCATTCGATAAAGCTTCAAAATCTATCTCGTCTGTATCCCATATTGCAAGCCCATCTTTAGCATGCAATAACCGGTCTTGTATTTCAAAAGCCCCCTCAATTACAAAGCAATAGATACCATTGTTTTTATTTTGTAAAGAATAAATACCTTTTTGTCTGCCATCGTATTTTCCTATAAAAGTATAAGCTTGTTGGTTTAGATCCGACGCAGTAATTACAGTATGCAGTTGATTTTTTTGTGACAGATCAAAATTGAACAGCTGCATTTTTGGAATGAAAACAGTTTCGCTTTTGTATAACCATACCTGTAAAAAATTTACCAGCTCTTCGTTTTCATAAGGATTGATTATTTGATAACTACTTTGTTTGACTGCAGCAAATAATTGCACCTGCCCGGGATTAATGTACGTTTCATTGCCTGTATGATCTTTAAAAAATATCGTACCTGTTAAAGGAACAATAAGCACTTCGGTATTTTCTTCCACCAGCATATTGATGCTTTTGCCCGCAGCTAAAGTATCTTCATTAAAAACCTGCAGGCTGCCGAATGGTTCCCGGTTTTCAGTTTTATAGTTTCCAAAATTAAAAGTCACCAGGCTACGCATCCATTCATTTTCAAGATGGCCCCTGTTATCATTTAAATGAATAATTGCTTTTGCATTGCCGGCCATTTTATGCAACTGGTTTGATGAATGAATAAATACTTAACTGATCAACCTGTGTAATTAATTCGGTTTCCACTTCTTTACCTTCCTGTAACTGGTGCAGCTTATTGCCAACAGCAATTAAATACCGGTTATTAAAAACATCTATTAATGTAAGTGGCTCCGAGATAAAAATAATTTCAACTTTATGCAATCTGCTGTCCACCATATCCGACTGAATAATATTGAACTTGAAATTTTTAAAGGGTATTATATTTTTACCATGTGCATTTGTAAGACCAGGAATTACATCCTGTAACTGCCTGATATAACCAATAGCAGCCGTACTTACCGCATCGTGTAATTTTTCTGCTTTGGGGTTTTCATTTACAATAGTGGTGAATAATGTTGCCTTACTTTGCTGATTAAAATTAGCCGCCTGCATCCTGTATTCCATCCAGGTAGCATCAAATACCAGTTTTTCCCATAGTGATGCAGCGGGGTCTTTAATAATTTTTTGCAGGGCGAATTTTATAATGCCTTTACTCATGTGTACATTTTAAAAGATGGAAAGCCTTAAGCATACGCTTAAAGCCCCCATCGTGGTTTACCTAAAACAAACGCAAAAAATTTTATGCAGCTACATTTATCGTTTGTGTTAATACATAACCTGCTGTTAAGCTCCCTGTAACTGCCGCAATTTGTACACCTGCAGTATCATCACTAAATACATTATCTGCAGCGTTATAAGTATATCCGCTCATGCCTTTTGTATAGCCGTAAGTGGTGCCACCGCTTCCGTTTACTGTGGCTACTGCACTGCTGCTACCCTCGGGAAAAGCAATTTGTGTAATTAACAGAGAAGTGCCCGAAGCATTGTACACATGTACATGAATGTGTGTGGCACGTCCGCTATACCAGCCCGGAAAAATTGAAGTGAACGAAACCTGTCCGCTGCTGTCGGTTGTTTGCCGGCCTCTTAAAAAATGTACCGCAGTATAGTTAGTGGTTTGCATGCTGGTACCGCCATACTCCGAGTAGTTGCCATCTTTATCGCAATGCCATATATCAACAATGGCACCGGCTAATGCAGCACAACTGTTGTTGGTATTTTTTATAATGATATTAATTGTAAATGCCACGCCTGTCCTGTCTAACCTGATATCGCTTTTTACCAATGAAGAAGGCGTGATAGTGGGAAATGGCCCGGCTGTTTCGGATGGTGCAACACTGCAGTTAGTACTTCCACCACCACTCCCACCAGATCCGCTGGTATCGGTAGTGGTATCGGTTTTTTTGCAGGCATTCATTAAAGGTGCTACGGCTACTAAACCTAAAGCTGCAAAACTGTTTTTTAAAAAATGTTTACGTTCCATAATTGTCTGTTTTTGGGTGAAGAAAATATGATTGGTTTTTCTTTGAGCCAATTGAATTAAAGCGGCGATGTTATATAACACATAGATACTCCAAATAGTAATTTGGTTGGGCTGGGGAAAATAATGTGCCGATGAATGAAGGAGGTGTGCCGATTAAATGAACAAAAGATCAGTTTCTTAACTTTTCTTTATAGGCTTTTATAAAGCTGCTGTAGCTGTTACTTACGGGCAATTGAGTGCCATTAATTAATTCAATATTTTTTTGTTGCAGCGATTTTATTTTATCAACCGCTACAATATAACTGCGGTGTACCTGCTGAAATTTTTCTGCAGGTAATAGTTCCAATACTTTTTTAAGTGTTTGCAAAGTCATCACAGGTTTTTCATTTTGCAAATGAATTTTTACATAATCCTGCATGCTTTCTATATAAAGTACATTGCTGAAAACAATTTTCACCAATTTGTATTCAGCGTATACAAGAAAAGAATCATTGTCCTCTGCTTTTGAAATTCCTTTGGCTATTACAATGGCTTTTTCAACAGCTTTATCAAAACGTTCGGATTGTATAGGTTTTAATAAATAATCCACCGCTTCCATATCAAAAGCCTGTAAAGCAAATTTTTTATGTGCGGTGGTAAAAATAATCAGTGGTTTTTTACTGAGGCCTGCAATTAATTCAATGCCGCTTTTATCTGGCATATCAATATCAACAAAAAGCAGGTCTGTTGTATGTTGCTGTAAATATTTTTCGGCCTCAATTACATTATCAAATACCTGTTGCAATAACAATTGATCATTTTTATAGGCATACTTTTTTATCACTTCCAGTGCCAGTGGCTCATCATCTATTGCTATGCAGGAAAGCTTCATGTGTTATTTTTATTTATTTTAGTCACATGGAACCTGACTGCCGTCAGGCAGGTTCGCTAATAAACACATCAGTTTAGCATTAACTTTTTTCAGGCTCATTTCATGTATTAATAATTAAATGTACTTCAAAAACTTTTCCATCCTCTTCAATTTTTAAAAAATGTTTACCGGGATATACATTCTGCAGCCGCATGGTAACATTGGCAATACCGGTTCCCTGGCGGCTAGTGTTTTTGGTATGGTTAAAGATATTATTCCTGCAATAAAAAAGTATTTCTCTTTGCTTAACTGCAATTTTAATTTCAATAGTACTGCTTTCATTATTGCTGATACCGTGTTTAAATATATTTTCAACAAAAGGTAATAATATCAAAGGAGCAATTAACAGTTTATCATTTACTTTTTCATAAGAGAATACTATCGTTGTTTTACTGTTCAGCCGGAGTTTTTGTAATTCTATAAAATCATTGATGCATTGTATTTCATTTTCTAAAAGCACAAAATCGCTTTGTGTTTCATCGGTAACATAGCGCATGATTTTGGACAGGCGCATGATACTTTCCGGTGTTTTATCACTACCTGCAAGCGAAAGTGAATACAAATTGTTAAGTGTATTGAATAAAAAATGTGGATTGATCTGCGCTTTTAAAAAAGAGAGTTCTGCATTGGCTTTGTCTTTTTGTGCAGTAACAAATTGCTGTTGTGTTTTTTGCCATTGCTTTACTACAGGGATGAGTATGCTTAATGCAACAACAACAGCATATAAAAAAATACTTACAAAATCCATGCGCCTGTAGTTTGGCGGGCCTGCACCATCATTGTTAAATTTGCCTGCTGGCTGGTTAGGCGGTGGTGATAGGCTGATGATATGATCGAAGGGTTGAATAAAATAAACAGTTAACAAAAGCACCAGCAATGTTGTGATATAAAGCAGGTAATGTTTTTTTAAATACAGATGAGGGAAAAGCCAATAGGCATTCAGGTAAAAAATACCAATGTAAATAAGAGAGAATAGCCAGAACCAGCTATTACCCGCAATTGCAATTATACTCTTGTTTTCGGGGCCATTGCTTAAAAACAAAACAGGCAGGCATAAAAAAATAAGTATACCTATTACATGAAAAAAAATAAACTGTTTTTTGCCTGTAGCCATTTGCCAAATTAATAACTATAAAATTACAATTATATTACTGTGTCGCCGAAATGCATAAATGAACAGATAAATGACGGTTGGTGCTGATAATTAACAGGGGTTTCTTATTTTTATTTAATGATTGATGCATTTGTAAGAGGGCTGGCCATAAGTTTACTGCTGATATTTTCAGTAGGGCCGGTAATATTTACAATTATCAAGCAAAGTGTTAATCATGGCAGGCGTGGCGGATTTAGTTTTATAGCGGGTGTGTGGCTTAGTGATATCATCTGGGTAGTACTCAGCAACAGCTTTAGCGAAGCAGTAAAATCCTTACTGGATTTTAAAGTACCCATTGGTATTGCCGGTAGTTTGTTTTTAATTGGCATGGGTATTTTCTTTGCCTTTATAAAAAAAGTAACCCCCAAAGAAGTTCCCGTTGAAATAGCCGGCGATGTAATAACACCTGCAGGAAAAAAGAAAACCAACTATTTTGCCATTTTTACTTCAGGGTTTTTGATCAATACGCTAAACCCGGCAGTAATTGCATTTTGGGTGGCAACGGCGGTTTCTCTCTCTGCCGACTTTAATTTTCATCAGCGCATTATAATATTTGTTACCTGCCTTGCAGTAAATATGCTGGCCGATATGGGTAAGGTTTTAGGTGCAGGCAGCCTGGGGAAAAAATTAAGTGACAGGAATATATTACTCATCAACCGCATATCCGGCTTTTTATACCTTATTTTTGGTTTGGTTATTTTATCAGGTATTGTTTATACATTGATAAAACATTAACAATTAATTTGCCCGCTCATTAGTGTTGTTTTTTATTTTGTACAATGAAGTTAATTTTACCATTCCTGCTTTTGTTGTCTGTTTCCTGCTCTGCACAGTCGGCCGATTTTATTATTGTAAAAAAGAGAAATAAAACGCTACAAACTATTTACGCAGGTAATGATATTGCCTTTACCACCACCAGCGGCGCCTACATCAAAGCCTACATCAATGGTATAAAAAACGATACGCTATTTCTACAGGAATTCGTGATCAACTATTTACCTACTACGTTTGGTACCTATATTCTTGATACCGCCGGAAGTTTCCGCTATAAATTTCATTACAACCAGGTAAAAGCATTGGGCTATTTTAAAAAGAAAGGATTTGATAGTAAAGGAAGTGGTGCAAGTTTATTTGGCGGCGGCGTACTATTAACACTGGCCAGTGGTGTGGTATATATAGCAGACAGAAAAAAATTCAGTGCGCCTTTATTGATCGCTTCTGCTACATTGGGTACGCTGGGTTATTTCTGGGCCAAAAGCGGTGGCAGCGGATTAGTGATTGGTAAAAAATACAAACTGGTATATATGGATATGAGCAATACAAAGCGGTAAAGTTTTATATTGCAGTATAATAAACGTGTTGGATTACAATAACACCATACGTTACTTTTTAAACCCAATAAAAAATCTCCTGTTTTGAAAACCATTTGGCCATTGATAAAAAAATTATTCCTGGTTATTTTTGTAATTCATGTGGGTTGGTTTTTATATTTTGTCTTTACCAACTTTTCTGATGCTATTGCGGTAAAAGAATTTAAATGGCAATTGCTGATAGCCATGGGCATTGCCTGTTTACTTGTAATTGTATACTTTATCTGGCTGAAAAAAAATAACCCCATTAAAAAAGCAGTTTCTCTTACCTGGAGAATATTTTTTACTGCTTACATTCTATACTTTTTTTATTTCTTGCTGGGCTTTGTTTTTAATCCACCCATTACATTAACACAGCTGGGCAGTGTATTGCAGGGTAATGGTTTGTCGAGGGATTATATCAGTTACGATGCTATGGGCAGCAATATTAAACTGGCTGTAATTGCAAGTGAAGACCAGCGCTTTCCCGATCATGACGGCTTTGATCTGAAGGCAATAAAGCTGGCAATGAAATACAATAAAAGGCATCCCGGAAAAATAAGAGGCGGTAGTACCATCAGCCAGCAAACGGCAAAGAATATTTTTCTTTTCCAGGGTGGTGGCTTTATTCGCAAAGGGCCCGAAGTATTTTTTACATTCACTATTGAAACAGCCTGGAGTAAAAGAAAGATACTGGAACGTTACCTGAACATTGCAGAAATGGGCCGTGGTATTTTTGGTGTGCAGGCTGCGGCAAAAAAATATTTTAATAAAGATGCTAAAGATTTAACCCGTGGCGAAGCCGCACAAATTGCAGCCTGCTTGCCAAATCCTAAAAAATATACTGTAAAGCCATTGAGTAATTATGTAGCTAACCGCTATGATGATATTATGCGGCAGATGAATAATTTAGAGGGGGATCCGGATATAGAAGAGATCATTAAATAATGGCATCAACGGCGGTGATCGCTTTCTGTAATCTTTCCTCATAATTACCACTGATATCCACCCAGGGTACATTTTGGTTCACCATAATATCTTTATAATGATGGTATAATTTTTCTCTTATTACAAGATCAGGATATTCTCTCAATTCATCTTTTACCCAGGGCGCATCAATATTACAAAGCAGGTACAGGTCGTATTTTCTTTCAACGATCCTGTTTAATATCCAGTGATGGCATTTTTCAAAAACAAATTCGCACCATACTTTCATTACATACATATCAGTATCAAGGAAGATGGGAAATTTTTGATTGCTGATTTCAGATGTATGAGCGAATTGCCAACTATCAACAACCAACTCTTCGTTAGCGATCTGGCCCCTGGCAACATCGAGTAAATTTTCAAAAGTATAATCGGTGCCGTTTTTTAAAAGATATTCCCTTGCATACTCCTGTACCCATGCCGATTGATAATGCTTTGCAAGCAATTCACATAAAGTGCTTTTGCCTGTAGATTCAGGCCCGATGACAACAATTTTTTTCATTCTGCTCTGCTCATTACTTTATATACACTATATACTTTTTTTGCTTTTCCCCTTCTCCCTCCACATAGGTTTTGCCTTGATCACTTTTTTATGCACGGGACAATCCTCATCGTGTGCACCGGGCAGGTAACCTGCACTCATTAAAAATTCATTTACAATTTCGCCACCGGTAAATTTAAAAGTTTGTTTAAATACCTTCATCCATTCTTCTTTTGTTTTGGGATGATGGTGATTCAGCCAGTCTTTAAACGAACCAAATTGTTTTTGCAAAACAAGAATGGTCTTTGCATTTTCTACAGCCGCATTCACTTTTAATTTATTGCGGATGATACCGGCATCATTCAATAAACGTTCGATATCTTTTTCTTTATAAGCCGCTACTTTTTTAATATTAAAATTGTGGTAGGCTTTTCTGAAATTGTCCTGTTTGTTTAAGATGGTTTCCCAGCTAAGCCCCGCCTGGTTTATTTCCAGTATCAGCCTGCAGAATAATTCATCATCAGTTTCAATAGGAAAACCATAATGATTATCATGATAAACCTTGTGCACTGTTTTTTCGCCGGGTTTAAGGGCATTACTAAATGTACAATAACTCATGCTTTATTTATTTTTTCTTTTTTCATCCATTCTAATAATCCCATTACTGCCATTACCAGTAATACTATATAATAAACACTGGTAAAAACATAATGCTTTACAAAATACAAAGGTATCGATGCAATATTGGTAGCGATCCACCAGTACCAGCTTTCTACTTTCTTTTTTGTCATCAGCCACATACCTGTGTAAGCAGTAGCGCTTGCAAAGGCATCAGCCCAGGGAATGGCACCTTTTATATAGCCCTTGCTGCTCATCCAGCCAATTGCAAAATACAGTACCACATAAAATGATGCAAAAAATATGAGATGATACCCCCATTCTTTACCTGATGCTTTGGTTATCCTTACGATGTTTTCATGCTCACTGTTTTTCTTGCTCCACATGATCCAGCCATAAATACTCATTACAGTATAATAAAAATTTACGCTGGCTTCGCCCAGTAAACCTCCCTTTAAACTCAGGTAAATATAAAAAATGGTATTAAGCAGGCCGGTTGGATAAACAAGAATATTTTCCTTACGGCTATACCAAACACTGATGATACCAGCGAAAACAGCTATATATTCCAGCCAGCCCGTTTCCTTCATGCCTGCAATAAACTCCTGGTAGATCTGTTGAAAGTCCAAAGTAATTTTTTCTAAATGTAATTAATATTTATTGCTGTAGTGCCGCATTGGCCTCAGGTATTGTATTCCTTTGGCTGTTTTAAACCTGGTGCCTACCTGTTGCCATTGCCCTTTGCCATCAAAGCGCCATACAATAAAATGTAAATGCGGAAATAATGTATACCCCGTTTTACCACTTAAGCCAATGGGTTGATCTTGCTTTACAGTATCACCTACATTTACCAAAGCGCCATTAAATTGCAAATGCCAGTAACCAGCTCTTGATCCATCAGCATGTTGTATTACTATCACGTTGCCATAAGGCCGGTACTTTTTATTCCAGCCACCTTTATTGCCATCTTCTTTTACCCGAACCACAATACCTTCTCTTGCTGCACAAATAGTAGTGCCTCTTTTCATTTTAAAATCCAGTGCTGCCCTTTCTTTATGTGAGTACCTGCTGAAATAACCCTGTACCAGTAAATGTTTGGTGTCTTTTACATAAGGCAGGTGATATACAAAGCTGGTATCATCTTTAATAATCCCTTTTTGCAATTGCCTTATTTGTTGGCGCTGCGGATTATTGCTGACTGCACAACCACTGACTAAAATAACTGCAGCAAACAAAATGATATGTACCCGGTTATTACTATTCATTAATGAGGATAAAGATAAAACGAACTATTATATAACTGCACGGGTTAAATTACCGTATATCAATAAAAAATACTGTTTTTATGTTTAAAAAGATAAGCTTTATCCTGATCCCGGTATTTTATATTGCTGCAGGCATTAATCATTTTCGCAGCCCGGATAGTTATTATAAAATAATCCCAGGCTATTTGCCTTACCCGGTTTTCATCAATTTATTTTCTGGTGTGGCAGAAATTATTTTAGGGCTATTATTTTTATTACCCAAAACAAGAACGATTGCAGCCTATGGTATTATTGTATTGCTGGTGGCATTTATACCTGCACATATTGTAATGATACAAAATGGTTTTTGTTTGAGTAATGGTTATTGTTTACCGCAATGGGCAACATGGGCAAGATTATTTCCTTTACAATTTTTGCTGATGTTGTGGGCCTGGAAATGCAGGAAATAATTTTTTGTTTTTGGTTAATGAATTGCTTTATAATATTTACCGGGGCGTAGATAGATGATTCCTTTTTTGGTTAAAAATCTTGTGGCTATATTTTTTCCATCTTTATCATACACCTGAAAGTGTAAGTGAGGAAAAGCAGTGTAACCGGTATTGCCACTGTAACCTATATGTTGACCCTGCTTTACTGTATCACCAACATTCACCAGTACGCCATCTTTTTTTAAATGCCAGTACATGGCTTCGCTGCCATCTTCCTGTTTTATAATGATGTGATTACCTTGTGATAAATATTCATCTTTTAAACCACCCACATCGCTGTCTTCTTTTGTGGCTGTCACTACACCAGCTCTTGCTGCACAAATTTTGCTGCCTTTCTTCATTTTAAAATCCAAACTCAATTCATTCTTATGACTCATCTTGCTGTTGTAGGCCTGTATCAATAAAAATTTACTGCCTTTGCTAAAAGGTAAATGATAAACCGGGCTGTTATCGGGTTTTACTCTTCCCGCTTTCAGGTCATAGATTTCTTTGTCGGGTAGTTGAGCGGTTGCTGAAAGGGAAAATGCAAGTAATAAAATAAGGAGTCCATATTTCATGGAAAGAATGTTTATTGTAAGATACTGCAATCTTCACTTCGGTGAAAGCTCAATAAAGAAATGTAGTTGAAGTATGCTTCAAAAAAAGAAGTCAGGTTTTTTAAAACCTGACTTCTTTAAAAAAATATTTTATGGTAGTTATTCCGCTTCCGCCACCACTTCTTTCACTTCCGGAATCATTCTTTTCATCATGCCTTCAATACCGGCTTTTAAAGTAATGGTGCTTGAAGGACAACCGCTGCAACTGCCTTGCATGGCTAAGTTAACCGTACCGTTCTCGTAACTTTTAAATTGTATTGCACCACCGTCCATTTCAACCGCTGGTTTTACATAATTTTCCAATAACTCTTTAATGCGTTTTACCACATCATCATCATCTGCATTCACTTCATTGCTGTTAGGCGTTTTCATGCTCGCCACTTCTTCTTCATTCACCACAGGTTTACCTTCTTCCAGGTAATCTTTTAAAAATTGTTTGATGGTAGGAATCACATCCTGCCAGTCTTCCATATCAGGAGTTTTTGTAAGCGTAACAAAATTGCTGGCTATAAAAACGGCTTTAATAAATGGGAAGGTGAACAGCTCCTGCGCCAATGGCGAGGGGCCTGCGCTGGCTTCATCTGCAAAATCGATGCTCTTGCCCGGATATAATAATTTGTTGGCCACAAATTTCATGGTCTCGGGGTTGGGCGTCATTTCGGTATAGATGCTTACAATGGTGTTTCCTGTCTTTATCATAAAATGATATTTTATTTTCTATGCAAATTTAGCCAAAAATGGGCGGGTTTTGGGTTTAAAACAACGCCAAGAAGGATATTTTTCGGATTTCGAAAGGAGGAAAGGCCCGCAGAAATCGCAGAATAACGCAGAAAAAAGACATATATCCATCTGCGAATTTCTGCGGGCAAATTTTATTCTACGATCCGCAGTTTCGCATAATTCAGCATGATCTTCTTCTCCCCGTTCAATTCAAAATTAACAGTGGCGATAGGATTATGTGCAGCACCTTCCATTTTCATTACTTCGCCAAAACCAAATTTCTGGTGCTCTACTTTTTGTCCGGCTTGTAAGTTGCTGGTATCGCTGGCTACAAAATCTTCAGATGGAGTGTGTTCAATAGTTTTGTTTTGTGGCTTAGGGGCAACATACCCCGGTGTTGCAGCTTTGCCCGGAGGAGCGCCATATTGCTTTTCTGCTTTGGCTGCTGCAGAAGATTTGCCTCCCCACGCATTACCGCCGCCGCCACCAAATCCACGGTTCATTCTTTCAAAAGCGGTACTGGTACTACTGCTGTTTTTCATACCGCCGCCGGCATAACTTTTATCTAAATAATCTTCCGGAATTTCTTCTAAAAAACGACTGCTTTCGTTTTGTTGCAGTTGGCCAAAGCGATAGCGTGCATTGGCATAGGTTAGCCACAATTTATCTTTGGCCCTGGTAATGGCCACATAAAATAAGCGGCGTTCTTCTTCCAGTTCTTCCCTGGTATTAATACTCATGGCGCTGGGAAAAAGTGTTTCTTCCATTCCACCTACAAACACTACCGGAAATTCTAATCCTTTAGCGGCATGTATTGTCATCAGTTTTACCACATCACTTTCGGCTTTATCATCATCAGCATCGGTGAGTAAAACAATCTGTTGTAAATAACCACCCAAACTTTTATCACCTACTTCACCATCTTCTTCATTCATCGGCGTTTCGGTAAATTCTTTAATGGAGTTCAGCAATTCCTGTACGTTTTCGTAACGGGCAAGGCCTTCAACAGTTTTATCATTAAATAATTCTTTAACAATATTGGTGTTTTTACCCACTAAAATAGCAACATCATAAGCATTCTTTTTGGTCAACTCACTTTGAAACATTTTTATCATCGTTACAAAGTTGTCTATTGCTTCCAAAGTGCCGCCTTTAAAACCGTACATAGCAGCATTGCAAAAAATATCCCAGAGCGTTAAATTATTTTCATTGGCAAACAATACCGATTTTTCAATAGTTGTTTTACCAATACCACGAACCGGATAATTGATGATACGTTTCAATGCTTCCTCATCTCTTGGGTTAACCACCACTCTTAAATAAGCAATAAAATCCTTTACTTCTTTACGTTGATAAAAACTCATGCCACCATAAATGCGGTAAGCAATACCCATCCTCCTCAATGCTTCCTCAAAGCTTCGGCTTTGAGCATTGGTGCGGTACAGAATAGCAAAGTCTTTATTGTAATAATGATTACGGAGTTTTTGTTCCTGTATGGTATCGGCTACGCATTTGCCCTCGTCATTATCCGTCATGGTACGCACCAGGCGAATTTTTTCTCCCTGCTCGTTATCGGTAAACAGCTTTTTTTCTATCTGGTTTTTATTGTTGCCAATTACTTCGTTGGCAACACTTAAAATACTTTTAGTACTGCGGTAATTCTGCTCCAGCTTTACCACTTTTACTTCGTCGTAATCTTTTTGAAACTGTAAAATGTTTTCAATGGTGGCACCACGAAAGCTATAAATACTTTGAGCGTCATCACCCACTACGCAAACATTTTCATGCATAGCACCGAGGAGTTTTATGATCTCGTACTGCGCCGTGTTGGTATCCTGGTACTCATCAATCATGATATACTTAAACTTGCGCTGGAACTTACTTAAACTATCAGGATGATTTTTTAAAAGGATGTACATTTTAAACAACAGGTCATCAAAATCCATGGCTCCGTTTTTAAAACAACGCCTGGCATACGCATCATATATCTGGCCGATGGCAGGGCGGTTGGCCCTCATATCTTCCTGTTGCAATGCATAATCATTCATGTATTCTGCCGGGCCAATCAACGCATTTTTGGCCGAAGAAATTCTGTTGTACACTACATTAGGTTTGTAATGTTTATCATCCAGGTCCATTTCGTTGATCACTGTTTTTACCACACTCTTGGCATCGTCGGTATCATAAATGGTAAAGTTGTTGGGATAACCAATTTTGTTGGCTTCACCTCTAAGTATCCTTGCAAATACGCTATGGAAAGTACCGATGTACAAATTCCGGGCTTCTGTATTACCCAAAACCTTTTCCACCCTTTCCTTCATTTCGGCGGCGGCTTTATTGGTAAAAGTGAGTGCCAGTATATTAAAACTGTCGATATGGTGAAAACCCATCAGGTGGGCAATACGTGTAGTGAGCACTTTGGTTTTACCACTACCTGCGCCGGCAATGATCATTATCGGGCCGTCTTTGTGTTCTACCGCAGTCCGCTGCGGCTCATTCAATTCGTCTAAATATTTGGGCATAAGGCAAAGTTACGAAAGGTAGATTTGGGGTGGAGGATTGTGAGGAAATAAATCAGCTTTATTTCTGCTGCTTTAAATAATCTTCCAGTAACATGGTATCTTTTTTGCCGGTGGAGGAATCGGTTACTATGATGGTGGTGGTTATGTTATTTCGCATCTTCTCTTCATTATCGTTCTTGTCAATATCATTAATGACGGTGGTTATATGCCAAAAATGAAATACCAGCCATAATACCCCCACACCAGAAGTGCCTGCTGCTATTTTGGTTTTGTTGTTCAGTTCTTAAATTTTAGTTGAAAGATGAAGGTAATCTAAATCTTGGATGGTAGCAAAATTGTTACCTGAAAATTTTGCAGGTAGTAGCAAATATGCTACCTTCATAAAACGGAAATAAAGCTTGTTTTAATGAAAGTAAAAGAATTATTAAAAGTGCTTAGAAACGACGGATGGAGAGATAAGGATCAGAAAGGCAGTCACCTGCAATTGGAACATCCGGTTAAAAAAGGGAAAGTTACGGTACCGATACATGGCGGAGATATTCCTAAGGGCACTTTAAATGCAATTCTTAAACAGGCAGGATTAAAATAAACAACCTATTCTATTATATAGTAAAACCAAAAAAAATGACACTACAATTAATATTGGAAAAAGATGGAGGCAAACTATGGGGTCGTGTTTCGTACAATGAAAACCTTATTGTTGACTCTTCTATAACCCTGCAGCATTTGGAAAAAAAATTGCGGAAAGCGTTAAAAGATTTTCACAAGATAGAAGAAGTGAAATTTGAATATGCGTATGACCTAACCGTATTTTTTGAGGAGTTTAATTTTCTCAATCAATCTAAGATAGCTGAGTTATCAGGAATTAATGCCAGCTTGCTGAGACAATATGCCTCGGGAGTAAAAAACCCATCTGAAACACAGGCAAAGAAAATTCAAACCACTATCCGGGGCCTTGCATTAAGGTTAAAAAACGTTCAGATTTATGCATAAGTAGCAAATCATTTCATAAAACATATAAAGAATTCCCGGGATAGAGAGGTTCTTCTCAATCCCTATACTATCATTTTCCTGGTTTCGGGAAAATGATATGCCACTGATGTAAAACTTCCCCTTCCATCACCAATCCTTTTTTATCTTAGTATCACAAAGTATAGTCTTGCAACACATCGAATTCTTCCATATCAATCATTTTGAAAATAATTATCACCGCATAAAACCTGCTAAGGACCTGGAAGTTTTTATCGATTTTTTCTGGGAAACAAAATTTGATGATTTGCTGAAAGAAAATCCGAAAGGTTTTTCAGATGCATTGTTTCCAAACATTGGGTACACTTATCTTATTAATTTAGGCACGCCGTTTATTATGCAGGTAGATGATAAAAAATTCAGCATGAAAACAGATGGTTTTTTGCCCAGGAATAAAGCCATTGAATGTTATCACCGGCAGGGCAATAAATTATTCGGTATCAAGTTTAAAATTTCTCCTATTATTTTTAAGACCAAGGTCAATTTTGCAGAGTACAGGGAGTATATTTACCCGTTGAGTTATTTAATGGAACAAGCAGTGATTGACAAAGTAAAGAAAGCAGCTTCCTTTGAAGAACGCATCAATATTTTAAATACTTATTTTCAATCCATCATTAAAACTTATTCCGGTTCCTGGGAAGCGATACGGATTGTATCAGAAATATTACAGCATTGCGATAGTAAAAATGATTTCATTACTCCGGTAGAGGAGTTTGCTGTACAGTATAAAATATCTGCACGAACATTGCATCGTTATTTTGAAACTACCACCAGCCTCAGCAGTAAAAAAGCATTGCAGGTATTGCGTATACGTAAGGCTGTACAGCAGTTAGCCAATTCGCCGGAAGATTTTACCTATGAAAAATATGGCTATTACGATTACAGCCATTTCTGCAAACACCTGAAACAGTTTTTAAGAAAGGACACCATTGTTGGTTTAAAACCGCATTTGCAGTTGTTGCAAAAATTTAATCAAAAAAATATATCCCAGCAAGCGAAATAATTCGGAATATATTATACCTGCCGAAGGCAGGTAGTTTTAGCCACAGATTGCAAAAATTACACAGATGAAAAACATTGTTTAAAACTGCGGGAGTCCTGGTTTTGCTGTATACAATAATTGTTATGCATAAACCCGGAATTGATAAAACACTAAGCTGACTTATCTGTGTAATTTGTGCAATCTGTGACAAGTACCAATTTTGCCGCAGGCAAATATTTTAGCTTCTCTTTTTTATAATAAAATTAATGTTACTTCTTCCCCGAATAAATCCGAATAAATTTGTATCTCCTTAATTATCCCTCTGTAATTAATTCTCCGCGGCGGAGCGGCCTTATTGTGCTCTCTGCCTTTCCTCTTCCGAAGCAGTTGTTCTTTTTCTTGCTGCCTGCACTTTATTATTTCCAAAACGATAAGTGAAACTTAAATTAGCTACCCTTGATTCTCTGTACGCATGCCATTTCTCTATATAGTTATTGTAAGTGATCACAGCTTTTGGAAGATTGGTCCAGAATATATCGGTAATGTTGAAACGCAGCGTACCCTTGTTTTTTAGAACGGTTTTTTGTACACCGGTTGATATGCCCCATTGCGGATCGAGTACCATAAAACCATATTGGCCGCCGGTGTTGATACTGGCGTTTAATTCAGCTGTCCAGCCTTTTTTAAAAGTGAAAGTATTGTTGGTTCTTATATCAGCCGCAGGCTTACCATTGTTTAAAGTAGTGCCGCTGAAATTGCCGTGAAACTTTTCGAAATAAATATTGCCGTTGTTTACCATGTTCCACCATTTGGTGATCTTTATTGGTGTGGAAAGTGATACACCAACATAATCAGATGAAGAAAGGTTAATAGGAATTTGAACTGTTACATTATCTGCAGAAGGAATATTGGGAAACACTTCTTTAAATCTTGCTAAAGTAATATTCTGGTTGTCTTTGGTATGACTGTAGCTCACACTGAAATTTAAATTCTTCAACGTATAACTTAATTCGTACGACCAGGTAAGTTGTGGCCGCAATGCGGTGTTACCGGTTGCATAAGTAGTTACATCAATTAAAAACAAAAAAGGATTCAGTTGAGAATATCCTGGCCTGTCGATACGGCGGCTTACAGATAAACCCAATGTTTGATCTTCTTTTAATTTATAATTGACAAATGCACTGGGAAATAATTGAAAATAACTGGAATCAAATTTTAAATTGCCCATTTTTTGTTCGGTACTCATATTGGTTTGTTCTCCTCTTAAGCCAACCTGCCAATCAAATTTTTTAAGTTCCTGGTGAAAGTTGATGTAACCAGCATTGTTATATTCTTTGTATAAAAAATGATTTGTTTTGTTTACATCATTTTGTGGCGTGCCGTTACTTACATCAAAAAATTTAGCATCATTATCAGATGATACAAAACTGGTTTTAAGGCCAGCTTCCCATTTACTTCCTTTACTTAATGGATTTACATAATCTACTTTGGCTGTTTTAAAAGTGAGTTTACCATTCTGGTCGCCATTTAAAATATAATTGGGTTGCAATGGTGTACCATCAAGTTTATAATAATTGGTAGCATTTAAGGTTAAAGATTTTGAATTGTACACACCATAATCAGCATCAGCAGTCAGCTCTTTACCAGTACTGTCGAAGCTGTGTTTAAAGTTGATATTGGCAACGCTGTTATTGGCGTGGTCGTTATTTGTTGCAAGAGAATTAAAGGTACTGGTAGCCTGTTTTTGTGTATTGAGTACGGTTGAACTGTTATCATTGTCTCGGGTATAATGATTAAAATTTCCATTAATCACAAACCCGATAATTGTTTTTTTAGAGGGAAAGAAATCCATGCCCAATCTTGCAGTGTTGGAACTGACAGGAGATTTAGAATAATTATCTTTCAGATCGCCGCCATTGTAAGCACCATTTTCATAAAAATTTCTATCTAACAATAAATGATTTAAACCAATACGATAAGCATAATTGTAATTGCCGAAAATATTTACTTTTTTATTGCGGTAATTAAATGTAGAACCAATATTTGCTTTTGGATAAACACCTTGTCCGTAACCGGTAGTAAATGTTCCGTTAACACCCAGTCGCTGATCTTTTTTCATGCGGATATCAATGATGCCTGAATTACCGGCTGCATCATATTTTGCAGAGGGGTTGGTAATAATATCTATGCGTTCAATGGCAGATGATGGAAGCCCTTTTAAATAATTGGCCAGGTCGGCACCGGTCATTGGTGTAGGCTTTCCATCTACCATTACAATTACACCCGATTTACCACGGAGTGTAATGTTATCATTCTGATCAATGTTCACACCGGGTGATCTTTCCAGTACATCCATTGCACTGCTGCCTGCGCTTACAATGCTATTGTCTACATTTGCCACAATGCGATCGGATAGTTTTTGAATGAAAGGTTTGCGGCTGGTAACAGTTACCGCACTTAATTGCGTGGTAGCCGGTTGTAATGTAATGGCAGGAATTTGTACTGCCGCTTGTTCAGCAGTTAAATTAAATGCGGAAGAATATTGTGTTGCAAAATTCACCATGGTTATTTTAATGATGTAATTACCAAAACCAATGTTTTCAAATTCTGCAATACCATTTTTATCTGTCAGCGATATTTTTACTAAGGAAGAATCTTTGGCTTTTCGTAATTCTGCAGTTGCATTTTCTGCTGCTTGCTGATTAATACGAATGGTGGCCGTTATTTTTCCTTTTGTGTTTTCCTGTGCATTGGCGCATAGCGATGCCACCAATAATAAAATGGTAAAAATGTTTTTCATGACTGCTTACTTTACAACAAAAGTGCACTCAAAACGAATGCGTTAGTAAGTGTTTTATACCAGCAGTAATTGTATAAAGATGAACGGGAGTATTAAAAATTGCCAATGTCTGTTTTTTACATCAGTATGGCTATTGTATTCAAGTATATTAATCGTTTAAAATCTATTTATAGAAAAAATTCTATACACAAAAGGTTCAGCTACTACAGCTGCCTAATTTTTTTTAACAAATCTTTACGTTCTAATATCCTTATCCGATTTAATAAATTAATCCTATGAATAACCATACAGAGATGTCTGATGAGAAACTCATCCAGTTTTATTTAAATGGCAACCCCGGCGCCATGGCCACTTTGGTGGAATTGTACAAAGACAGAATTTACAGCTCTATTTTTTCAATGGTACAGGATAAATACGTTGCGGAGGATATCTTTCGTGAAGTGTTTATCACTATTATCAACAACCTTATGGCAGGAAAAACTGCAGAGGAAGATAATTTTCTGCAATGGGCGGTGCAGATTGCTCACCAGCTGTGTATTGATCATACCCGTAAAACCAAAATGGCTTTTATTATGGAAACGGATAAAGAAAGTAATAATGTGGTTGAGGCGGTTAACTTTTCAGTACCGGTGCCGTTACCCAACACTACTTATTATGACAGCCATAGCAAGATCAAAAGCATGATATCTATGTTGCCCGACGAACAGAGAGAAGTGATGGCGCTCAACCATTATGCAGGACTGAGTTTTAAAGAAATTGCAGGCATAATGAAATGCAGTCTTTCAACAGCATTGGATACAATGAAATTTGGCCTTAATAACCTGAGAAAGCTGATGAATGAAAAAGAGATCATATTGAGATAGAAAACATAGCATTTTACAAACAAAAATAAAAATCCGGATAACTACTATTAGAAAGATTCCTACAAAGAGTTTATTTCCACCTCTACTGAAATGAATTTTTACTTTTAGATATTTGTAACACAATTCCCCAATAACCTAAAATCTATTTTATGAAAAGCACTACTACACTAACAGACGAACAAGCTGTTCAACAATTTCTTCATGGCGATTCGCAGGCTTTGGAATTACTTATCAACCGGCATAAGAACCGCATCTTCACCTCTATTTCTTTATTGGTAAAAGACAGGTACCTGGCCGAGGATCTTTTCCAGGATCTTTTTATAAAGATCATTGAAACCCTGAGGGCAGGAAAATACAATGAAGAAAATAAATTTTTACAATGGGCTATGCGTATTGCACATAACCTATGTATCGATCACTTCAGAAAGCTTAAAAATGCCCCCGTTATCAGAACCAGTGAAGACAGGGATATTTTTGATGTGCTGGATTTTAAAGAACCCAATGCTGAAGAAAAATTAATGAAAACTCAAAGCCATAATCGTGTAATGCAAATGGTGAGTATGCTTCCTGAAGAACAACGGGAAGTAATAATACTCAGACATTTTGCTGATCTGAAGTTTAAGGAAATTTCAGAATTATTACAGTGCAGCGTTAATACCGCTTTGGGCCGTATGCGTTACGGGCTTTTAAATATGAGAAAGATAATGCAGGAAAAAGAACTGGCTTTATAATAAGAGCCTGTTAACTGTAAACAAGCACAATAATTTTAAAACCTTCTTACCGGAAGGTTTTTTGTTTTTAAAAGATCTATCAGATAAGCCCGTTATCCATCTGTTTATTTTCTCTTTTAATTTTAAAATATAATGAGTATATTCAATATCATTAAACAATACCATTATGCCATTCTTCGATTTTCATTGCCATCCGGGTTTAAAACCCCAGTTTTCTGATCCAGCTACCAAGCCCTCACCCTGGGATTTTATTAATGCCAAACTGGTTGTGTCGAGAGATATTAACCTACGCATTAATAAGCTGTTTAATGAAACGCTGAATTCGCAATCTAACCTTACACAGCTATTGCAAAACGAGGTAAAGCTGATTGGTGTAATACTGCATGCGCCGGAACAAAAAATTGGCCAGGGCCTCAGCGAAAAAAAGATCGTTAACAAGGGCAAGGTAAATCTTATAGATACAAAACAATTGGCTTACCTGGCATCGGGCGTGCACAGTTACGAATTGATCAAAGAAGAGTTGAGATGGTTACAGGAAGCTGTACCCGAAATACCTGGTGCAAAATTTAAAATAGTAAGCAATACTGCAGATTTTAATGAAGCTGATAACAACACCGTTTTTGGGGCTATTATAGTAGAAGGCCTGCATTGCTTTTTCAACGATCCGGGTGTGGCAGATGCAAAAGAAAAATTCCTGGAAAATTTTAACGAGTTTACAGATGCACATACTGTGGTGGCTATTAATGTTTGCCATATGCAGCAAAACCCGTTTTGCAATCATGCACATGGTATACAATTTATAAATCCGACATATTTTTATCCTACAACAAAAGGCATTACACCGTGGGGCGAAGAAATAATTCAGTTGATGATGGATAAAAAGATATTAGCTGATATAAAGCACATGAGTATAAAAACAAGATGGGAATTATATACCTGGTTTAAAAATGACGATGATAGTTTTAAGCAACCTTTAATTTGTACGCATGCCGGTACTACGGGTATATCAATTGGCGATAAAGCAAAATACATGAAGCAGTCGCCTGTTGTTAAATTTGATGATAAGGGTAATAAAGTATATGAAGTAGTACATACAAAACCACAAAGCAGGCACGATAAAAAAACCTATCACAACTGCAGCAGTATTAATTTATACGATGAGGATATTGAATTCATTTTTTTATCGGGTGGCATTATAGGCCTTTCTTTTGACCAGCGCATTTTGGGTTTTGCCGATGAAACTATCCTACTCAGTGTAACCACGCCGCATGATGTGGAATACATCAGCGATAAAGAAGCCGGATTCTTTTTTGGTCCTGTTGATCCGGCTACACTAAAATTAAAAACAGATGATGAAGGTGTGTGGGCCAGTGAAGATTTTGATGATTTAGATCAATCGCTGTATGTAGAAATGCACCGCAGGTTCCTGATCAATAACATTATTCATATTTTGTGGGTGGCCAATAAACATGATGGCATTGATTTAAAAAAGGCAGCTAAACAAATTTGTATCGGTACCGATTTTGATGGTTTGATCAACGCCATTGATTGCTGTAAACAAGCCGATGGATTGCAACAACTAAAAGAAGATATAAAAGACCCCTTAATTGATCTTTTTATTTCAGAAGGATTAACTGCAATTAATGTGGATGAATTTTTAGATGACCTGTTTTATAATAACGGGAAAAATTTTATACTTAACAGGATAAGAGCAATGAGAGGTTAGTCTGCATTGCTCTTTATTGTTGTTTATCAGGCTGAGCAGTGAAATGTTTTTATTTAAAAGGATCAGAAAATCTTGGGTCTGTTGTTACGCTGTTATCAGTAAGGGTTTGTAAAAAAGCTAAAAGTTTTGCAGCATCGGGTGCCGGTACATTGTGCACAGGAAAAGAGTTTAATAAACTATTTAAAGTGGGCATATCGCCATTATGAAAATAAGGTGCAGTTAAAGCAATATTACGCAGGCTGCCTGCCTTAAACCTGTTTTCATTATTAATACCATGATCATTGGCATCAATATGCGTAAACGGTGCTATTGGCGAAGACGTGAGAAACATTGGCGGTGTATGACAACCGGCACAAAAGAATGCCCCGGCCGGAGCCCCGGCAGGTGGTGTAAGAAATAATTGTTCTCCTGCAGCCTCATCAGGAGTAAATGTGGCCAATCCCTGTTTTACCATGTCGTACTTACTTTTAAACGTAACAATAGAACGCAGGAACTGCGATACCGCTTTGGCAATTTTTACAGAATCAATTTGTGTACTGCCAAATGCTTTTTGAAAAAGATCAGGATAATAACTTAACCCCTTTACTTTAGTTTCCAGTTCGCCTAAGGTAAGGCCTAACTCCACACTGTTTTGTATAGGTTGTAAAATCAGCTTTTCCAATGTGGGTGCCCTTTCATCCCAAAACATTTTACCCGATTTGTAAAAGCGCAGGTTTAATAAAGCCATCGAATTTCTTGTGGTTAAGCCTCCCATAAAACCTTTGCTGAAAATAGCATTATCACTAAATGCAGTTTCGGCTTTATGGCAGCTGGCACAACTGGTGGTATTATTTTTAGAGAGGTGCTTATCATAGAATAATACTCTTCCTAAAGTAGCGCCATCGTTGGTAATTCCATTATCAGCCGGTGTATTATCATTTACCGCTAAAGAATCCTGTATGAATTTTGGATAAGCATCAATATAATTAAACGGAGCTGCAGGAAGCTGGGGCAACACAGTTATTTCAGGCACCACGGGCAAAGGGAGATGATTTTTTGAGCATTGCAAAAAGACCACCACAACACTAAAAAGAATAGCAACAACAAATGTTTTTTTCAGGTGCATGGGTTAAACGTTTAGTAAAGCAGTTAATAAGTAGTGTGCAGGATATATGTACTAATAGACAAAATATTTAATAAGAAGCTGCATCTTTGCAGCCCGGATACCGGGATTTTATTTTATAACAACGAGCGATTAAGTTTAATATGATGTAACTTTATTAAAATTTATTGTTATACCAAGGCCAAAAAAGGTGTTTTAACCCCAAAAAATTACCACTTTGTGGTATTGTTTTGTTGGAAAAACTAACCTCTCTTTGTAGCAGGTACAAACTAATTAGACCCTTTACAAACTGAACATATATTTAGTACGAACGTTAAAGGCCCGTATTTTTAAGCCTAGCCTGAAAACTCGAGAAATTACCTTAGTAGATTTTTCTCATGCTTGAACACAACCTGTCCCGGTTCCCCGGGATGGGTTTTTTATTTAAGAAAACACCCAACTAAAAAAATTATCAAAAAAATACTAAAATAATTAGTGTTGATAAAATAAACTTATTATCTTTGGTTCCGAATTTACATTTACAACGCAAAACCAGATACATCACATAAAAAAAACAAACACATGAGCAACGCAACAGACAAAATGGAAAAAACAGAAAAATTTAAGGCGCTGAAATTAACGATCGATAAGATCGATAAAGATTTTGGCAAAGGCTCGGTAATGATGATGAATGAAAAGACCAATATGGAAATTGAAGTAATTTCCACCGGCTCAATTGGTTTAGACATGGCCTTAGGTATTGGTGGTTTACCTAAAGGAAGGGTGGTTGAAATTTATGGCCCTGAAAGTAGTGGTAAAACAACTTTGGCAACACATGTAATTGCAGAGGCGCAAAAGAAAGGCGGTATGTGTGCATTCATAGATGCAGAACATGCATTTGATAGTGTATATGCAAAAAAATTAGGTGTGGATATTGATAATTTACTCATCTCTCAACCGGATTATGGCGAACAGGCTTTGGAAATTGCCGATCGTTTAATTCTTTCCGGAGCATTGGATGTGGTAGTAATAGATTCTGTTGCAGCATTGGTGCCTAAAAGTGAGCTGGAGGGTGAAATGGGCGATAGCAAAATGGGTTTGCAGGCAAGATTGATGAGCCAGGCTTTGAGAAAATTGACAGCTACAATTCATAAAACCAATTGCTGCTGCATATTTATTAACCAGCTTCGTGAAAAAATTGGGGTAATGTTTGGTAACCCAGAAACTACCACCGGTGGTAATGCTTTAAAGTTTTATGCTTCTGTACGTTTGGATATCCGCCGTATGACACAAATAAAAGATGGCGATGAAGCAGTAGGTAACCATGTAAAAGTAAAAGTGGTAAAAAATAAAGTAGCACCACCATTCCGCCAGGCTGAGTTTGACATTATTTACGGAGAAGGTATCAGTAAAGTGGGTGAGATAATTGATATGGGCGTTGAATTGGGTATTGTGCAAAAAAGTGGTAGCTGGTTCAGCTATAACAATGATAAATTAGGCCAGGGAAGGGAATCAGTAAAGCAATTAATGCTCGACAATCCTGAAATGGCATCAGAAATAGAAGCCAAAATAAGAGAAAAGGTGAAAGAGATGCAGGTTGCATAACAACTGTTTTCACTTATTAGGGTTAGTAAGTATAAGGTCATTATGTGTAAAAGCATAATGACCTTTTTGTTGATATGCTGAAAATCCTTTTCGGCTTTTTCCATAACCGAAATAAAATTTCAGTGTACTAAAACGGGCAACAAGTGTAATGTTACTTTTTTCACTATTATGCAGGTATGCTGAAAATCCTTTTCGGCTTTTTCTGCAACCGAAATAAAATTTCAGTGTACTAAAAGCAGCAACAGGTATAATATTACGCTTGTTTCACCATTAAGCAGGTATGCTGAAAATCCTTTTCGGCTTTTTCTGCAACCGAAATAAAATTCCGGTGTACTAAAAGCTGCAACAGGTATAATATTAGGCTTGTTTCACCATTAAGCAGGTATGCTGAAAATCCTTTTTGGCTTTTTCCGCAACTGAAATAAAATTTCAGTGTACTAAAACCGGCAACGAGTATAATATTACTTTTGCTACACCATTATGCCATTCAATAAAAACACAACGGCTCATTTAGCACTGCTGTTCACTAATCTTTTTTTTGCCATTAACTTAAGTGCGGCAAAACACCTTACCAGTTTGCATCTGGCAAAACCTTTTGGTTTAAATGTGGTAAGGGTGGGTGTAAGTGCAATTCTATTCTGGATATTATATTTATTGAAACCAACTTCGGTAAAGATTGATAAACAGGACAGGATGCGTTTTATCTGGTGTGCTTTAACCGGCATTGCCATTAACCAGCTACTTTTTTTAAAAGGCCTTTCGCTAACTTATCCAATACATGCTTCATTATTAATGCTTACTACACCCATTTTAATTGTGTTTATTGCAGCATGGTTATTAAAAGAAAGGATAGGCATTTTCAAAATTGCAGGACTGGCCTTGGGTATTACCGGCGCTGCAGTATTGGTTTTAGCCAAAGGGGGAACAGCTAACAGAAGCGATGTGGTACTGGGAGATATTTTAATTATTACCAATGCCGTTTCTTATACCATTTATTTTATACTGGTAAAACCGTTGATGCTGAAATACAATCCCGTAATGATCATGCGCTGGATATTTACTATTGGCCTGGTAATGATTTTACCTTTTGGCTGGATAGAGTTTACCCAAATACAATGGAATGTTTTTAATGCAGTTGATTTTACCACCATGGCACTGGTGGTTATTACAGGAACATTTGTGGCCTATCTCTTTAATGTGTATGGCATAAAAATACTCGGTGCTTCTGCAGCAGGGTTTTATATTTACACACAACCTTTTTTTGCTACCATTATTGCTATGATCTTTTTAAAAGAAGAATTACAGTTGTATAAACTGGTAGCAGCAGTGTTGATATTTACGGGAGTTTATTTAGCTAACAAAACAACCAAAAATGCCTGATTATATAATTGTACAAACTAACGACGAATACAAAGCCGCCGCACAACTATTTAAAGAATACGCCGCATGGTTAAATATCGATCTCGGTTTTCAGCATTTTAATGAAGAGCTTGAAAACTTAAAAGCAATGTACAATGCAACGGATGGTGGCATAATACTTTGTAAAGAGGATAATAATTTTATTGCCTGTGTTGCTTTAAGAAAAAGTGAAGAAAAAATTGCAGAACTCAAGCGTATGTATGTACAACCTGCACATCAGCATAAAGGCATTGGAAAAGTATTGCTGGAAAAATCTATTGCGTTAGCGCAAAACTGCCATTACGAATTTATAAGGCTGGATACATTAAATCATATGACACCTGCTATCAATCTCTATAAAAAATATGGCTTTTATGAAATAGCGCCTTACTATCATAATCCTGTTTCTACAGCGGTATATTTTGAAAAAAAATTGTAACATTAATTACAATGCTTGTTATACCGCTTTATAAATGCTTTAAAGCTGGACTCTATGTAATTAAGTTGCAGCAGATCTCCCTCCCTGATATAATAACAATCATCCGTCCTTTCACGTAATTGGTCTTCAAAGATCCTAGCGTGGCTTACATAATTTACTAACTGGTAAACTTGCCGCAATGATTCTTTATCCTGCATCTGGCCTCCCATAGCATATAAAAGCTGTACGGGTATGCTATCACGTCGCCCCTGCACAAAGAAATAAGCAACCCCGTCTTTATCTTTTGCAGTAAATAAATTAATTTTTCCACCGGTAATAAGAGGAGTTAAAAGAACAGTGGTATCATACACAGGGTCGCTGTAATTAGGCGATTGCACATCTTCAATATTTTCGGAATAGCCATACAGTACTAAACGTAAAACAGTTTTTACAGTATTATTCTTTACAAAAATCCGTACCTCTTCCGAATTAAATACAGCTGTATCGGCAATTGCCTTTATAACCCTGATCTGCTTGCCGGATACTTTCACTTTGCCGGATACAGTATCTCCACGCTGCAATACAATATATTCATTTGATTGGGCAAACGAGTTAAAAGAAACTAATAAACCAAGACTAAAAATTATAATTTTCATACGAACGAAATAATGTTTACTGGAATAGATCACAATGATCAATTTACTTAGTAAGAAAACAATATCAGCTATTCTTTGGATAATCAAAAAACAAAAACTCTTTTTTTGCCTTGGCAAAATCTTTCCATTGGCTGATATCGGTCTGCACAGCAAATACTGCACAGGTGGGCATATTGTCAATTCTTACATCTGCAACAAGGTCGTTTACAAAATAACTAATGCCAGGGTTGTGAGCAAAAATGGCGACAGTATTTAAACTATCATCCAGGGTTTTTATCACTTCGTAAAATTCTCGGGCTGGCGCATGATACAAAGCACTGACAAAATTTATATCTTCAATTTTTTGCTTATAACTTTCGCAAAATAATTCAGCAGTTTTTTTAGCCCGCCTGGCAGGGCTTGCAACAAAGGAGTCGATAGCAATATTTCTATCTAAAATTCTTTTTGCCATTTCAGGAGCATCTTTTTTACCCCGTTCGTTTAGTGGCCGCTCAAAATCGTTCCCAAAAAAACTCTGGTCGCTTTTAGCATGACGTATAATGAGCAATGTTTTCAATACAGTTGTTTGTATAAAAATAAAATAATTTTCAGATAAACGGGGAATTAACAAAACATATCGGTTCTTTTACCAAATTTGTAATCTAAAATCATTCTACTAATGTTCAGATCCTCAGTCTTTTTACTTTGCTCCTCTTTATTAGTTTTATCCTGCAGTAACCTTAAAAAAATTGCCGTTGCGCCACAGGCAGAAAATATCAGTGCTGTAAAGTTGCTGGGAGAATATGATATACCTTATAACCTCAATTATAAAAACACTACAGTAGGCGGCTTGTCAGGTATTGACTATGATGCAAAGAACAATGTGTATTACATGATATGTGATGACAGAAGTGATATTAACCCGGCCCGTTTTTACAAAGCCCGGATTTTTATTACCCCCAATGGTATTGATAGCATACAGTTTGTGGGTGTTGAGCATATGCTGCAACCTGATAACACAGTTTATCCTAATAAAAAAACAGACCGGTCTCATGTGCCCGATCCGGAAGCGGTAAGGTACAATCCCGTTTCAAAACAATTGGTTTGGAGCAGCGAGGGAGAACGAATTGTTAGAGAAAAAGATACGGTACTGGAAAACCCTTCAGTAATTTTGATAACCACAGATGGCAAATTCAAAAATAATTTTGAATTGCCTGCCAACTTAACCATGCATGCAACTGAAAAAGGCCCCCGCCAGAATGGTGTATTGGAAGGCATGAGTTTTGCCAATAATTATAAAACGCTTTTTGTAAATGTAGAAGAACCGCTTTATGAAGATGGGCCACGTGCTGATATTACCGATAATAATACTTATATCCGTATTTTAAAATTTGATGTGGCCACAAAAAAAAATACTGCACAGTATGCTTACAAATTAGAACCTATTGCATACGCTCCTGATCCTGTAACTGGGTTTAAAATTAACGGAGTGCCTGATATTTTAAATATTGGTAACAATAAATTCCTGGTAATTGAACGCTCCTTTTCTACCGGAAGATTAGCATGTACCATTAAAGTTTTTATTACAGACCTTAGTGTTGCAACCAATATTAAAGAAGTGGCATCACTTAAAGAGAGCAATAGTTTTGTACCGGCAACAAAAAAATTATTGCTGAATATGGACGACCTGGGCATTTATATTGATAATATTGAAGGTGTAACATTTGGCCCCACGTTACCCAACGGGCACAAGACTTTGATATTTATTGCAGATAATAATTTTGACACCAAGGAAAAAGCACAGCTGCTGTTATTTGAAGTAACGGAATAAATAGCAATCATTATCCTTATGATAATTTTACCAACGACAGTTGTTTTAGCTTGCAATAACTATAACTTTGATCATTAAATATTTGTACAATGAAATTGAAACTGGTAAGGAAATTAATTTTATGCAGCGCCTTCTTTTACCTGCCATTTACTGGTATGGCATGGGGTGTATTAGGCCACCGCATAGTAGGACAAATTGCAGATAGCTATCTTACAAAACATACAAAAAAAGCCATAGCAGAAATTTTAGGCACCGAATCAGTTGCTATGGCTAGTAACTGGCCCGATTTTATTAAATCAGATCCGGCATATAATTACCTGTACAACTGGCATTATATTAATATCAAAGGGGGGCTTAGTACTGACAGTGTAAAAGCCTACCTGGAATCTGATACGGCAACAGATGCTTACACTAAAATTAATTTTTTAGTAGAGCAACTTAAAAACAAAAGTCTTGATCATGATAAAAAAGTATTGTACCTGCGCCTGCTGATACATATTGTGGGTGATGTGCACCAGCCTTTACACGTAGGCCATGCTGATGATCAGGGTGGTAATAAAGTAAAAGTAACCTGGTTTAAAGACCCCAGTAACCTGCACACGGTTTGGGATACACAGCTGATCAATTTTCAGCAACTGAGTTATTCAGAATATGCTACTGCCATTAATTTTACTACAAAGGAAAGCCGCAAGGCAATGCAGGAACAACCCGTATCAACATGGATAGTAGAATCGTACCAGCTGGCAGATAAAATTTATGGAGATATAAAAGAAGTGGATCAGAAGTTAGATTACGTTTACAACTTTAAATATGTAGATACATTAAACAGTCAACTGTTAAAGGGTGGTGTAAGACTGGCTGGTTTGTTAAATGCAATTTTTGGGTAAGAACACCGCCTGTGGCGTGATCTTAATAGAGTGCGCCACAGGCACATTCCTATAAAAAATAAATGCGTCTTCAGACGCATTTATTTTTTTAATAACCCCTCACATTCTTGCCTTCCATATAATTCATAAAGGCTTTGTTACAAACACGGTTACCGCCAGGTGTGGGGTAATTGCCAGTAAAATACCAGTCGCCGGTATTGGTAGGGCAGGCTTCGTGCAGGCTTTCAATAGTTTGATAAATAACCTGTATAGGAATGTCAAGATCTTTGGGTGTAATTAACTCCGCAATTTTCCGGCTCATTTCCTTTAAGGTAAAAGGTTTGTAAATTTCCTGTACCAGGTTTTCGGTATGCAGCTGATTATTGCGTTGTAATTCTTTACATTTTTCTAAAGTATCAGCTAAAATATGTTCCTGTTTGGTATCCTGTAATAATTCAATAGCCGCACGGAAGGCGATAAAATCACCCAGCTTGCTCATATCGATACCATAACAATCGGGATAACGTATTTGTGGCGCCGAAGAAACAATAATTATTTTTTTAGGCTGCAGGCGTGATAGCATGCGGATGATACTTTCCTTAAGTGTTGTTCCTCTTACAATACTATCATCAATAACCACCAACGTGTCTTCATTTTTTCTTACGGTACCGTAAGTGATATCATATACGTGCTGTACCATTTCGTTACGGCTGGCATCTTCGGTAATAAAAGTACGCAGCTTCACATCTTTAATAGCAATCTTTTCAAATCGTATTTTACGGGTGATCATTTCAGTCAGCTTCTCTTCGTCAAAATCTTTACCCCAGCTGGCAATACGTTCTATTTTTATTTTATTCAGGTAATCCTCTGCACCTTTTAATAAACCATAAAAAGCAGTTTCTGCTGTATTAGGTATAAAAGAGAAAATGGTATTCTTAAGATCGTACTTAATAACTTTTAAAATAACATTGCTCAGGTTGTAACCTAAGGCAATTCTTTCCCTGTAAATTTTTTCATCGCTGCCACGGCTGAAGTAAATACGTTCAAAACTGCAGGCCCTTCTTTCTTTAGGTGCTACAATTTCTTCTACGGAATAAGTGCCATCAGCTTTTACAATAATAGCATTGCCCGGCATTAATTCCTGCACTTCGTTCTCCCCAACATTAAAAGCAGTTCTTATGGCTGCTCTTTCACTTGCCGCAACAATTACATCATCATTTATATAATAGTAAGATGGACGAATGCCATGAGCATCCCTCATTACAAATGCATCGCCATTGCCTAATAAGCCGCTAAAATGAAAGCCGCCATCAAATAAAGGCACTGCTTTTTTCAACACTTTTACAATATCAATATGGCCGGGAAAAGCTTCATCAGCCTTAACAATAAAATGATGCAATACTTCCATCATTGCCGCAAGATCACTCTGGCGCTGAAACTCACCCGGGTCAATATTCACCAGTCCAAAAAGTTCTTCGGTATTCACCAGGTTGAAATTTCCTGCAAGGGCTAAATTTCTTGCCGGAATAGTATGACGCTTAATAAAAGGATGGCAAAACTCCACGTTGTTCTTTCCCTGTGTGCCATATCTTAAGTGACCCAGCAAAACCTCGCCTAAAAAATCAGCGTGCCCTTTCATCAGGCCGGGGTGATTCTTGATATCAGGCTGGTATTTTT
Organism: Ferruginibacter sp. SUN106; assembly: GCF_050611765.1. Taxonomy (NCBI): domain Bacteria; kingdom Pseudomonadati; phylum Bacteroidota; class Chitinophagia; order Chitinophagales; family Chitinophagaceae; genus Ferruginibacter; species Ferruginibacter sp. SUN106. The sequence goes on along the minus strand of NZ_JBODJC010000005.1, from coordinate 35,678 downwards.
CCAGTTCACCTATTTCTTTACCTATCTGGCTGAAAATATCTGCAATGGGCTGGTTGGCACAACTGCGGATGCGGTGCAAAAAAGGATAGCCGGGTTCGGTATTCAGCTTTACGGCAGCCACACCGGCGCCATCCTGGCCACGGTTGTGTTGTTTTTCCATCAGCAGGTACAGCTTGTTTAAGCCATACATAACTGTGCCATATTGTTGCTGGTAATAACTGAAAGGCTTGCGGAGGCGGATAAAAGCCAATCCGCATTCGTGTTTGATTTCGTCGCTCATGTTAAGGAGTGAGGCGCAAAGTTAGGTGATTTAAAAGAAAAAACCCGATGTTTAAACATCGGGTTTTTATAAAAGCTGCAATATGTTGTGTTATATAAGTTTAATTGTTTGACAGTAAATGATTTATAGACCACTTAAACAAATACCAATTTCAAAAGGATGAATTACAGGGCCAACACCATCTTTTAATAAAGCTGTAAACTGGTAACTGCCAAATAATGATAAATTACCAAACCCTATACGACCTGTTGCCGCAACACGGGTAGTATTAAAGAAACGTTTATTGGTTTCTTTTTGGGTGTAGGTATTGATAGTGCCACCACTTTTATTCTGCAATGTTTTTCCTTTGGTATGCACATTTAATAATGTACCTACTTTTATGCCAATGGCAGCTTTTAAGCTTTTATTTTCCTTTTCGGGATGTTTAACCCACCTTAACTCAACGGGTACTTCCAAAAATGCAGTGGTTAATTTGTATTTTTTAAAATGATCTGTAGAATCGAGTGAGGTAAAAGGCAGTTTTGTTGCGGTGGATCTGATATCTATATTATAATTTTTAAAGTACATATTAGTAGTACCAAAGCCAATTCCATATGCGGCACTAAACTGGGGATTACCTTTAAAAGGCTTGTTCATCATCACATAAATATTGGCACCTCTTGATAAGCCTTTTGTATGATTGTTAATGCTATCCGGCATTCCAGACCAATGATCGGTGCTTAATTGAATCATAAAATGGTCTCCTGCACGGCTCACTAAATCCTTTTTATCTGCTTTTTTCTTATCCTGCGCAAATGCGCCTGCTACAGCAACAAAGGCAACACATACTAGTACTATTTTCTTCATAATTAATTTTGAAGGTGCAAAATAACGTCAAATAATCTAATGAACCGTTAAATATTTGATTTTGTATAAAGGAAGCTCCTGCTTCCTTTCAAAAGAATAAAAGAAAAAAGAAAACGAAGCTTGAGCTTCATTTGTACAAAAAAACACAGAAATTGGGTGTTAAATAACATTCATGTCCCATATTGTCCATTTGAGTAAAGATAAAAAATTGCAAAAGGTGCTGCCTTTGGAAACCAGTTTTACATTAGTTAAAAGAAAGAACATTCACCTGCATTTATGCAACTCCATTATGAGCCAGCAGCTGAGTACTAAAGTAGCAGACGTTTTTCAAAAAAGATTTCTGCATTTATATGGTGGAAAAAATCCTACCGCAGAACAAATTGCCACAACACCATTTGAAACTTTAAGAGCCATTGGCTTAAGTAATGCCAAAGCCAATTATGTATTGAACGTTTGTAATTTTTTTATTACAGAAAAAATTACGGATAGCCGCTTGCATAAAATGAGCAATGAAGAACTGATTAAATACCTTACACAGATAAAAGGTGTGGGGCAATGGACAGTAGAAATGATATTGATGTTTACATTGGGCCGGGAAGATATTTTTGCAGTGGATGATCTGGGTATTCAGCAGGCGATGTGCAAATTGTACAAGATAGATGCTACTGATAAAAAGGCGATGAAAGAAAAAATGCTGTCTATCAGTAAAAAGTGGAGCCCATATCGTACTTATGCCTGCAGGTATTTGTGGGGTTGGAAAGACACCCCGGTTTCGCAATAAATTCATGCTTTTGGCTAAACCTGATTTTTTATGACCCTACCACTTCAAATACAGCTTAAAGCCTCCATATTTGCAAGCGAAAAATCTTTAAAAATTAATGCCGAATTTTTAGAATTCGGAGAAGAAAGCTTATCTAAATTTGAAATAGCTGAAATACGATATGGTGTCAAAGCTATTAACGGCCCTAGTTTTAGAATTGGAAGAATATTCCAGGTAGAAGTTAAAAGTGTAACCGGCAAAATAATTAAAATCAGGTTTCAGTCTGTATACCAGGTCAGGCGAAAAAAATTAGAAGAAAAGTATTTGCAAATATTAAATGCGTTATTTGAAAATTATTTCAACGATATCGTAGGTGATTTTGTAAAGTCTTTTAATGATAAGATTGATTTTGATATTCTTGGGGTGACTTTTACCCAGGAAGGCGTGATACTTAATAAAAATACAGCAACCATTGAATGGTTAAATCTGGGAACAAAAAATTATTGGACTTATTATTCTCTCTTTTCTAAATCAGATGCTCATCACAATAGATCTTTTTACTATTTGACAGATTGGAACACTATCATTTTACAAACTGTATCAAGGCATATTTTAAAGGAAAAAGGAATGGTATAAAATGGAGCACTAACATTTTATGGCTGCAACAATCTCTTCCAGGAATTTTTTATCTGTTTCATCAAACTGATCAGGCAATTCACTATCCACATCCAGCACACCAACTACTTCATTATTTTTAATAAGCGGAACAACAATTTCTGACCTGGATAAGCTGCTGCAGGCAATATGGCCCGGAAATTTTTCTACATCAGGTACAATTAAGGTAGCTGCATTTTGCCAGGAAGCGCCGCAAACACCACGGCCTTTTTTTATCCGGGTGCAGGCCACTGGTCCCTGGAAAGGACCCAGTACCAGTTCTTTATCGCCGTCAACAGCGGTAGCTGGTTTAACCAAATAAAAACCAACCCATAACCAACCGAACTGTTCTTTTAAAGCTGCGGCAACATTGGCCAGGTTGGCAACCAGGTCGGGTTCGCCATCAAGCAAACCTTTTATCTGCGGAATAAGTGACAGATAAATTTCTACTTTACTGCCTTCAATTATTTTCAGGTCCTCTGCCATTGGTAACAATAACTTTATTTACGGATCAAAATCTGTTCTTCCATTTTCAATTCCTTATCTAAAAGAAAAGTACCACAAGGAATGATGGATGCTAAAAAAGCCTTGCCTAACCAGGTAAATTCTTTTTTAAATGAAGTAAATACTTCAAAGGCAAAATATATGAATGCTACAAACAAGGCACCATGTATCCAGCCAAAAAATTTTACTGCCTGTGGTATATCAAAAATATATTTCAGCGGCATTGCTATCAGCAATAAAACTAAAAAGGAAACGCCTTCGGCAATTGCCACCATTCTGAAACGGCGCAGCAATTTAAGCATGGGTTCTTTGTTCATGTAAGTGCTTTAAGGATGTAAGGTTTAACTAATAATCTATCACTTGCTCAACAATAGCATCGGGTATTGCTCTCCATTCATATTGCTGGTTACGTAACTGCGGTTCAAAGCCTGCTTCTTTTATGGATTGCTGAATAGTGGTGCTGGTAAAACGATGCGGTGCACCAGCTGCACTCACCACATTCTCTTCAATCATGATACTTCCAAAATCGTTAGCACCTGCATTTAAACAAATTTGTGCTACCTGTTTACCTACAGTTAACCAGCTGGCCTGTATGTTTTTCACATTAGGCAACATGATACGGCTCATTGCAATCATGCGGATATATTCTTCTGCTGTAGTTAAATTATGTACACCACGAATTTTAGCCAGTAATGTATCCACATCCTGGAAGGTCCATGGGATAAATGCCAGGAAACCTTTTGCCTCTTCGGGTTTGCGGCTTTGTACTTCTCTTAATTTAATCAGGTGTTCAAAACGCTCCTGCAAGGTTTCCACATGGCCAAACATCATAGTAGCAGATGTGGTGATGTTGAGTTTGTGTGCTTCATGCATAATATCCAGCCATTCCTGTGCACCACATTTTCCTTTACTGATCAGCCTTCTTACCCTGTCAGTTAAAATTTCTGCACCAGCCCCTGGTAAGCTATCCATACCAGCTTCTTTTAAAGCCATCAATACTTCACGGTGGGTGCTTTTTTCCAGTTTAGTAATATGTGCAATTTCCGGCGGGCCTAAAGTGTGCAGCTTAATGTTGGGGTAAAGGTTTTTCAGTTCCTTAAAAAGATTTACATAAAAACTTAAACCTAATTCAGGGTGATGACCGCCTTGTAACAACAACTGATCGCCACCAAATTTTATCGTTTCTTCAATCTTTTTCTTATAGGTTTCAATATCTGTTATATAAGCCTCGGCATGGCCGGGAATACGATAGAAATTGCAGAACTTACAATTAGCAATACATACATTAGTAGTATTTACGTTGCGGTCTATCTGCCAGGTAACTTTACCATGCGGTACTTGTTTTTTGCGTAATTCATTGGCTACATACATCAGTTCACTCAGCGGAGCGTTATTAAACAAATACATACCTTCTTCAGCTGAAAGAAACTCAAATGCCAGCGCTCTCTCGTATAAATTATTTAGTTCCATAATCACCTTTTGTGTAATAAACAACAAAAGTACATCCATTAGGTTGTATATTTAACTAACTGCTATAATGAAAAACACTTTTTTAATATTGTTTTTTACTTTTTGTGCCAGGGCATGCCTCTCTCAGGAAATATTATCGCAGCCACAAGCCAAACTGATCACTACTTTTCCTTTTAAACAATATAGCGGTGGTGTAATGGTAATTCAGGCCACTATCGGCAATGTACCAGATACATTGAACTTTATTTTAGATACCGGCAGCGGGGGTATTTCCCTGGATTCCTCCACCTGTGCCGAATTTAATATTGCCACAAAGGCCAGTGACACTACCATTACCGGTATTGGCGGCATAAGAAAAGTACCCTTTGTTTTTGACCAAACATTGCACCTTCCCGGTTTAGAAGTGAACCACCTTAATTTTCATGTTAATAATTACGACGTATTAACCAGTGTATATGGCGAAAAAGTGGATGGTATTGTAGGCTACAGTTTTTTCAGCAGGTATGTTGTAGCTATAAATTTTGATAGTGGATATATACAGGTATATACTCCCGGAAAAATAAGTTACCCAAGAGGTGGCACCACATTGCACCCGGTTTTTACTGCATTACCTATACAGTGGGTGAATTTTAAAGACCGGAAAAAAATGGGCTATAATTTTTATTATGATACCGGTGCCGGCCTTTGTTTATTAATGAGTGAAAAATTTGCAGAAGACAGTGCTGTATTACATAGCCGCCGCAGGCCCGTAGTAACGCAGGCCCAGGGCATGGGGGGGCGCCTCCAAATGCGCCTTACCCTGGTAAAGGAAGTAAAAGTTGGCCCCTATAAGTTTCACCAGGTGCCAACGTACCTGTACGAAGATGAATATAATGTTACCTCCTTTCCTTTTACAGGCGGACTTATAGGTATCGATCTGCTGCGCAGGTTCAATATGATAATAAACTATCCTAAAAGAGAAATCCATTTATTACCCAATGGACATTTTAATGAAAAATTTGATTATGCTTATACCGGCCTCGGCATTTATTACGAAAATGGAAAGATAACTGTAGGCGATGTTATTGAAGGTTCGCCGGCAGCCAAAGCAAAGATCATGGCGGGGGATGAGATCTTTTCAGTAGGTAATAATTTATCGCATAATATAATGACCTATAAAAATATATTGCAAACGCCTAACGAAGACATCAAAGTAATTGTAAAAAGGGGCGAAGCTTTTATCATGCTTACTTTACATACCGTGAGCATTAGGTAAGAATCCACTTACAATATCCCACTATTGCTGCATAAAACAGCGCTGTAAATGATACCGGAATCAGCAACTATTTTACATCCTTCTCTCCTTACCTTTGTGCCATGATTCAGTTTGAAAGATTTGTTTTATCCAATGGATTAAAAGTTTTGGTGCATGAAGATAAGAGCACCCCGATGGCAGTAGTAAATGTTTTGTATGATGTAGGCGCCAGGGACGAAAACCCCAACAAAACAGGCTTTGCTCATTTATTTGAACACCTGATGTTTGGTGGCAGTATCAATATTCCCTCATACGACGAACCATTGCAGGTGGCCGGCGGAGAAAATAATGCCTTTACCACCAACGATCTTACCAATTATTATTGCCAGCTGCCGGCAGAAAATATTGAAACGGCTTTTTGGCTGGAAAGCGACAGGATGCTGTCTTTAGCTTTTGGTAAAAAAAGTTTAGATACCCAGCGTAAAGTGGTAAGCGAAGAGTTTAAAGAGCATTATATTAATAAACCTTACGGCGATGTATGGCATAAGATGAGGGAACTGGCCTATACAACCCATCCTTATCGCTGGATGACAATTGGTAAAGAATTAAGCCATATCGAAAACGCTACTCTGGAAGATGTAAAAGCTTTCTTTCATAAACATTACACGCCTAACAATGCTATTTTAGTGGTAGCTGGTAATATAACTCTTGAGCAGGTAAAAGTATTGGCAGAAAAATGGTTTGGGCCAATACCTTCCGGTGAGCAGTATGTACGCAACCTGCCGCAGGAACCTAAACAAACAGCACCAAGAAAACTGGAAGTAAAAGCTAATGTGCCATTAGATGCTTTGTATAAATGCTGGCATATTTATTCCCGTACCGACAGCCGTTATTATACCACCGATCTGATAGGAGAAATTTTAGGTGGCGGTGCTTCATCAAGATTGTTTCAATCTTTAGTAAAAGAAAAAAAGCTCTTCAGTAATATAGAATGTTACCACATGGGTAGCACCGATACCGGTCTTTTAACCATTGAAGGAAAACTGGTAAAAGGTGTGAGTATGGCAGATGCCGAAGCCGCTATTGATGAAGAAATAAAAAAATTACAGGAGCTGGGTGTAACAGATAAAGAACTGGAAAAGGTAAAGAACAAAACCGAAAGCATGATGGCTTTTGAAGACATGAGCGTAATGAACCGTGCCACCAGCATTGCCATGTATGAACAATTGGGTGATGCAGATTTAATAAACAAAGAGCTGGAAATGTACCAGGCTGTAACTGCTGCACAAATTGCAAAAGAGTGTAGTATTATTTTTGACGAGAACAATTCAAACACCTTATACTACTTCGCTAATTAAGAAGCGAAAAAAATTACAATGCTAGACAGAACAATACCACCACCAATAAAAGATGCAATAGAATTTGAGCTGCAATTAAAGCCCTATACATTTTTTGAATTAGACAATGGCGTACCTGTGTATACCATCGATGCAGGAACACAGGAAGTGTTTCAATTAGAACTGGTGTTTTATGCAGGCAACAGTTTTGAACTACAAAAAGCGGTAGCAGGTGCCACCAACTTTTTATTAAAGAATGGTACCAGCACAAAAACAGCTTTTGAAATTAATGAAGCCTTTGAATATTACGGTGCTCATTGTGCAAGAGCTTGTTATAATGAAACAGCGGTGATCAACCTGTCTTCTTTGAGTAAGCACCTGGATAAATTATTACCCGTGATCAAGGAGATGATAACCGATTCGGTTTTTTTGGAAGAAGAATTAGCTACGTACAAACAAAACAGCAAACAAAGGCTGAGTGTAAGTTTAAAGAAAAGTGAATTTGTAGCAGCCCGTTTAATTGATGCTTATGTTTATGGCGAGCAACACCCATATGGCACTTACACCAACCCCGAAGATATTGATGCTTTAAACACAGCACAGCTAAAAGAGTTTTTTAAACAATACTATATAAATGGTAGTTGTGTAATTTTTGTAAGTGGCAAATTGCCTGCCGATTTAAAAGAACAATTGAATAAGAATTTTGGAGGCCTGAATTTAAAGGCAAATAACGAACCACTGCCTGCAATAAACCCCCAACCTGCAACAGAAAAAAAATACCGCATCAGTAATGACGCAGAAGGCGTGCAGGGTGCCATAAGAATAGCCAGGCATTTTCCTAACAGGCACCACCCCGATTTTATGAAAGTGATGGTATTGAATACTTTGTTTGGCGGCTATTTCGGCAGCAGGCTGATGAGTAATATCCGGGAAGATAAAGGATATACGTATGGCATTCACAGCTATGTACAAAATCATTTGCAGCAAACGGCATGGCTGATAAGCACCGAAGCCGGTAAGGATGTAAGTGAAGCAACAGTAGAAGAAGTGTATAAAGAAATGAAATTATTGAGAGAAGAATTAGTGGATGAAGAAGAATTGTTATTGGTACGTAATTATTTGATCGGAACTATATTGGGCGATCTTGACGGGCCTTTTCAGATAATGGGACGATGGAAGAATATTATTTTAAATAAGCTGGACGAAAAATATTTTTATGATTCTATCCATGTTATTAAAACAATCAGCGCAGAAGAAATAAGAGAGCTGGCAAAAAAATACTTAAATCCTGAGGATTTTTATGAATTAATTGTAATTTAAAGTTCTGGGGTGAGTCACCCCATTTAGGGAGGCTCACCCTGTTAATACAAGGACTATGGAAAAATGGCTGATCAAAATATTAGTATGTGCAGTAAACGTTTTTATACTGGCGTATATTTTACCTGGTATAGAAATTAAGGATATGTTTACAGCTTTAATTGTGGCAGTGGTATTATCTTTTTTAGATGCCATAGTAAAACCTTTGCTGATATTACTTACGCTACCAGCCACTATACTTACACTAGGCCTGTTTTTATTTGTTATCAATGCCTGTATCATTTTAATTGACGATCATTTTGTAGGAGGCTTTAAAGTAGACAGCTTTTGGTATGCATTGCTGTTTAGTATTTTGTTATCCTTCTTCAATTCTTTTGTACACAAAAAAGCTTTTCCGGAAGAGAAAAAGCAAGAGACCCGGTAAGAATTTTAATGATAGCAACTTCAAATAATATTAGTGAAGAAATTTCCAACAACGGGTTTGCGATAATTGAAAATATTTATACAGAAGAAGAAGTCCTTCAAATTATTAACGCAATTGAAGAAGCCGATTCATTTAACCCAACTTTTCGCAGATCAACTGACCTTTTTGCAATAAGACAATTTTTCAAAGAAGTTCCCAAAGCTGTAGCAACAGTTTTCAATAAAAAATTAACCGATCTTACCGCAGAATTTTTTGGAAATGATTTCTTCGTTGTTAAATCTATTTACTTTGATAAGCCAGCAGCTTCTAACTGGTTTGTATCTTATCATCAGGATCTCACTATTTCTGTAGACACAAAACTTGCAGTACATGGTTTTGGTCCATGGACAGTAAAACAAGATCAATTTGCTGTGCAACCCCCTTTAAAAATTTTAGAAGATAATTTTACTATCCGTATTCACCTTGACGATACCGATGAAAACAATGGGGCCTTAAAAGTTGTCCCACAATCTCATTGCAAAGGAATTTACCGGCCCGAAACAATTGACTGGACAACAGAGAAAGAAAATATATGCCAAGTGAAAAGAGGGGGCATAATGATTATGAGGCCATTATTACTACACTCATCTGGTAGAACTGTTAATAATAAAAAACGCCGGGTGATACATATCGAGTGCAGTAGTAGTGAATTACCAACTGGTTTAAATTGGTCAGAATTTTTGCTGATCAACTAAACAAAAAGAGCCCGTTAAAACCAGCTCTTTCATCTATTCAGTCTTCGGGGTAATTAAATTTAATCTCTGGGTACCAATTACTCTATCTTCATATTAAACCGCTTTGCCTGCTCCTTAATAATTTTTTCTACTTCGGTTTCTAAAGTCTGGGCATTATTTTTAGTAGCAGCATTCTTGGCTTTCTCTGCATTTATATAGGCCTCCCGCTGGCTATTTACAGTGGCAATTTGTTGTTGAATGGTATTTCTTAATTTACTTTTCTCTTCCACTATTTTTTTGATCTCATCTTTACTTTTGTTTTTTAAACTATCAGGCAACTCTTCTTTACTAAATGTAAAAGATTTTAAACTATCAGTTGCAAACCTGTCTACCAGATCCCAGTTGTCGTTGCGATACAATTCCTTTTTTCCTTTAACGGCAATTCTTTTTAACCCAGCTTCCCTGCTACCGGCGGTATTTACTGCATCCATATCATACATTTTAGAAAAACTGGCTTGCCCGGAATAGCCATAGGCGATATAGGTGCCGTTTAATTTTCCATTCAGCACATACAATGTAGTATCATATGGCGTTGGTATTTCTTCAATCTTTGCATCCTGGTTAATATTGGTAAAACTGCCATTACCACATTCACCAGCTAAATTCCAGTGTTCTCTTATACCCTGCATTTTATCACCACAGTAAATAGTATTTACAATAACCCCTTTTAGTTTCGCTTCGGCACACGACCTGGTGTATTGAATATCGCCCTGTAAAAAATCTTCGTTGCCGGCAATAAAAATCACTTTATAATTTTCCGGTGCCGCATCCCATTGCAGTTCCTGTAAAGAACTATAAATTACATGGCCGCAAAATTCATCACCGCCATTGGTTTTTAAACTGAATAAATTCTGCGATAAAGAATCCAGGTCACTGATAAATCCATTGATCTGTTTTACATAACCCTGTTTAATATCGTTAGTGCTTCTGCCGTATTCATACAAAGCAATTTCAATTTTGGGCGAAACATCACCATTGCATTTTGCCTTACCCATGGTGCTTACCATATTCCATAATTGCGCTTTGGCTTGTTCAATAAGGCCATCCATGCTGCCACTTACATCTAATAAAATGGCGGCCTGTATTTTAGGTGGTGCTGGCTTTTGCGGTACAGATTTGCCGGTAGATGAAATTAATGTTATTAAACCCAATGCAGAAAATGCGATAGTAAAAACGGTAGCAGAAAATTTCATAATCAAATAGTTTGGGGTAAGATGCAACGATAAAAAGAATTGCACAAGGGGATTTTGTTAAAAAACATACAAAGAGGATTGGCCACGGATTGCACAGATTTTCACAGATGAATACAGGCTGTTGCAGGGAGTTATACAAATTAATTCAGAAAATACATTGCCGATAAAATAATCCGTGAAAACCTGTGCAATCCGTGGCTAACCTTTTTGCCAAAGGCAAAACATCTTTGTTTACATTTGTGTTACTCAAACAACGATATGCAGTTCGATAAAAAAAACCTCTCCGATACAGAACTTCTTAAGTTTTATAAAGCATTGCTTTTGCCCAGGATGATAGAAGAAAAAATGCTGGTATTATTACGCCAGGGAAAAATAAGCAAATGGTTCAGTGGTATCGGGCAGGAAGCTATTTCCGTTGGTGTAACACAGGCTTTGCAACAGGATGAATGGATAATGCCCTTGCATAGAAACCTCGGTGTTTTTACAGGCCGCAATATGCCGTTGAGTAAATTGTTTATGCAATGGCAGGGCAATAAAGATGGCTATAGCAAAGGCCGGGAAAGAAGTTTTCATTTCGGAAGCAAACAACATCATATCTGTGGCATGATTTCTCACCTTGGTCCGCAATTAGCTATTGCAGATGGGGTGGCATTGGCACATAAATTAAAGAATGAAGACAAGGTATCCCTGGCATTCAGTGGCGATGGAGGTACCAGCGAAGGAGATTTTCACGAAGCATTAAATACCGCTGCAGTTTGGGATCTACCCGTAATTTTTGTCATTGAAAATAATGGCTACGGTTTAAGTACCCCGGTAAATGAACAATACCGTTGTTTTAGTTTGGTAGATAAAGCCAAAGGCTATGGTATGGAAGGTATACGCATCGATGGCAATAATTTATTAGAAGTGTATGATACCATTAAAGGCGTAAGAGATTATTGCATCAGTAATCAAAAACCATATTTGATTGAGTGCATGACCTTTCGCATGCGTGGACACGAAGAAGCCAGCGGTGTTAAGTATGTACCACCCGAATTATTTGACCTGTGGGCAAAGAAAGACCCGGTGAAAAATTTTGAACAATTTCTTATTGATGAAAATATTTTAGCTGCCGAAACGATTGAAACCATTAAAAATGAAACCAGACTTCATATTGAAAACGAATTGGAAATAGCGTACAATGCAAAGCCAATGGTGGTGGATACGGAAGAAGAACTGAAAGATGTATATGCATCGTCAATGGTGAGTCGTGAATCGTCAGTAAAGCAGTATACTTATGGTGTTTCATCTCACGACTCACGACTCACCACTCACGACAAACGTTTTGTTGACGGCATTAAAGAAGGCCTCTATCAATCTATGCAAAAACATTCCAACCTTATTTTAATGGGCCAGGATATTGCGGAATACGGCGGTGCTTTTAAAATAACAGAAGGCTTTGTACATGAATTTGGAAAAGAAAGAGTACGTAATACACCATTATGTGAAAGCGCTATTGTGGGCGCAGCATTGGGTTTAAGTTTAGAAGGTTATAAGAGTATGATGGAAATGCAGTTTGCCGATTTTGTTACTGTGGGCTTTAACCAGATCATCAACAACCTTGCAAAAATTCATTACCGTTGGGGGCAAAATGCAGATGTGGTAATCCGTATGCCTACCGGCGGTGGCGTAGGTGCAGGGCCCTTTCATAGTCAAAGTAATGAAGCATGGTTTGTACATACCCCGGGATTAAAAGTGGTGTATCCATCAACACCAATGGATGCAAAAGGATTATTGATCGCAGCCATTAACGACCCCAACCCGGTTTTATATTTTGAACACAAGGCTTTATACAGAAGTGTAAGCGGCAATGTGCCGGAGGAATATTACGAAGTGGAAATTGGTAAGGCAAGAACGGTACAACATGGCGATGATATCACGATCATCACGTACGGCGCCGGTGTGCATTGGGCAATGGATTATGCTGGCAAGCATCCCGGCATCAGTATAGAAATCTTAGACCTGCGAACATTATTGCCACTGGATTATGATGCCATTGAGGAAGCAGTTGCAGCAACAGGTAAAGTTTTGATATTGCATGAAGACAGCTTAACCGGAGGTATTGGTGGCGAAATAGCAGCATGGGTTGCAGAGAATTGTTTTCAATATTTAGATGCGCCGGTAATGCGTTGCGCAAGTTTAGACACACCTATTCCGTTTAATTTAGAACTGGAGAAAAATTTTATGGCTTATTCAAGACTGGGAGAATGTGTAGATAAACTATTGAACTATTAGCAGCCAGAATAAATACCCATTGCGGGGTACTAAAATTGTTATTCTTTTGATCTTATTTTACTTTGAATAAACCACAACGTTACATGAAAAGACCATTGTTCTTATTCCTGCTTTTAATTACTATCAGTAAAATTAATGCCCAAAACCTAAAACCCTTTGAGGCCAACAATGGTTTGTATGGTTATAAAGATGACAAAGGAAAAATTATTATTCCTGCACAATATATTACCGCTACTTATTTTTTTACAGGTGTAGATAAAGCCTGGGTATACAACGGTACAAAGTTTGCCCTCATCGATAAGAAAAACAAACTGGTAATTCCTTTTAAATACAGCTATGTAAATTTTTTCCAGGAAGGGCTGGCGGTGGTTGCCACCAACACAAAATTTATGGAAGCCGGCGGCAACTATGGTTTTGTAGATAAGAATGGAAAAGAAGTTATCCCGCTGGTATATGAGGCTGCGGAAGAATTTAAAGATGGTAAAGCCAAAGTAAAAAAAGCAGGTAAAGAATTTTACATCGATAAAACAGGTAAAGCAATTCAATAAACACCAGCAGCTTCAGTTTCTCTTCAAAATTCATTTCGTACTTTACGTCAAATTTTCCCGTTGAAAATATTGATCATAGAAGATGAAAAGGCATTAAGTGAAAGTATCAGCACTTATCTTAAAGCGCAGGACTATATCTGCGAAACCGCTTTTGATTTTAATACAGCCATAGAAAAGACAGAATTATTTGAATACGATTGTATCCTGCTGGATATAACATTGCCGGGCGGCAGTGGCTTAAACATTTTAAAAGCTTTACGGCAAAACAATAAAGCAGATGGTGTGCTGATCATTTCTGCAAAAAATTCTATCGATGATAAAGTGGAAGGACTTGTGTCAGGTGCTGATGATTATTTATCTAAACCATTTCACCTTTCAGAATTAAGTGCAAGAATTGCTGCCATCATACGCCGCAAAAAATTTGGCGGTAGCAATGTGATGCTGTTCAACGATATCAGCATTGATACCCAGGCAAAAACAGCTGCTGTAAATAAAACTAATCTCGATCTTACCAAAAAAGAATTTGAACTGTTATTATATTTTGTAAGCAACAAACGGCGTGTTATTTCAAAGAACGCCATTGCCGAACATTTATGGGGAGATGAAATGGAAGGCAACCTGGATTTTATTTACACTCACATTAAAAACCTGCGCCGGAAATTAATAGAAGCCGGAAGTGCTGATTATATAAAATCAGTGTATGGAATGGGTTATAAATTTACCGACGCATGAAATTACTGGCCAGGTATAACAGGGTAAATATTGCAGCCACCATTCTGGTGTTGCTGGTGGGAGGTTTATGCTATTATTTTATTTTAAGGTTTGTGTTAATTCACCAACTGGATAAAGACCTTAAAATAGAAGAACAGGAGGTAAAAGATTATGTGCAACACAATAGCAGCCTGCCCAACGCCGCCAATTATAAAGACCAAAAAGTAGTGTTTGAACCAGCAGGGTCTGGCAATATCAAAAGAAAAATATACAGTGTAAATCTTTATGACACAACCGAGGATGAACAGATACAAGGCCGCCGTTTAATTTTTATAATAGAAAATGCAGGAAAAAACTATAAAGTATCCATTACTAAATCGCAACAGGAAACAGAAGACCTTATACAGCTGATCGTACTGCTTACATTAGCTATTGTGGTATTGCTTTTAGTTGTACTCTTTATTATCAATCGTTTTGTATTGAATAAATTATGGCTGCCTTTTAATAATACCTTACAACAGCTGAAGCAATTTAACCTGAGTAATAAATCGGCGATAAAACTGGAAGACAGCAATATCAATGAGTTTAAAGAATTGAACAGTGCGGTAACCACAATGAGCAACAGTGTGATAAAAGATTATGATGCCTTAAAAAGTTTTACAGAAAATGCATCACACGAAATTCAAACGCCACTTGCTGTTATCAATTCCAAATTAGAATTATTGATGCAGGCGGAAAATTTTTCTGAAATACAAATGCAATACATTCAGCATATCCAGGAAGAAATAAGCCGGCTTTCAAAATTAAATCAATCATTATTACTGCTTACTAAAATTGACAACCAGCAATTTAAAGACACAGAGCATGTTGATATAGCTAACATTGTTGCCAAACACCTGAATAATTATGAAGAATTAATAGCCGCAAAAGAAATTACACTTACACAAAATATTGATGCAGCTTGTATTGTATCAATGAACAAAATAATGGCTGAGATACTGGTCTCTAATTTAATCACTAATGCCATTAAACATAATATTAAAAATGGCGCTATTACTATTACATCAGAAATGAACCGGTTAACAGTCAGCAATACCGGTACCGAACTTAAGAGTAACCCTGATGAACTGTTTGAACGGTTTAGAAAAGATAAAGTGAATTCAGAATCATTGGGACTGGGATTATCGATTGTAAAAAAGATATGCGAACAGTATAATTATAAAGCGGTTTATGAGTACGCAAACGGGCTGCATACAATTGCTATTGAATTTTAAAGCCTTCCTGAAAGCTATTTACAATTAGTTAACATGCAACTTCAAATTCACTACAGAATCTCTTTTTAGGTTTGCACTCTCTTTCACACTTAAAACTGTAAAAAATGAAAAAGCTTACGATCATGATGGTGTTGGCTGTAACCACCTGCACAGTAACTAATGCGCAAAAGCTTGATGCAGCAAAAGTACCGGCAGCCGTTAAAGCGGCTTTTGCAAAACAATATCCAGGTATAACTTGTAAATGGGAAAAAGAAGATGGGCAATATGAAGCAAGTTTTAAACAGGATGGCCATTCAGTTTCCGCTACCTATGAAGCTACCGGCAGTTTTACAGAAAGTGAAACGGATATTAAAGTGGCTGAACTGCCCGCTAATATTCTGGCTTATGTAAAAGCACATTACAAAGGCAAAACGATTAAAGAAGGTGCAAAGATCACCAAAGCAGACGGCACAATAAATTACGAAGCGGAGGTAAATGGTAAAGACGTGATCTTTGATGCAAAAGGGAATTTTTTAAAAGAAATGAAGGATTAAAATTGAAATACCGGGATGCTGCCAAAGTCATCCTTTTTTATTTTTACTTTTCTAAATAAATACAATGAAGAAACTAACGCTTATTTTTTCAGCAATGATAATTGCAATAACTGCAATTAATGCACAACAAGGATTACATGTTCTCAATACACTCCATATTGCCAGCCCTGGCGGATGGGATTATTTAGAAGTAGGCCCGGTTAACGATTGGTTATATGTAAGCCATGGTACACAGGTAAATATATTGAATAAAAAAACCGGCGACTCTGTTGGTGTAATTGAAAACACTACCGGTGTTCACGGTATTGCTTTTGATGTGGCCGGTAAAAAAGGATTTACCAGCAATGGCAGGTTAAACACAGTTACTGTATTTGACATGAATACGAATAAAGTGCTGGCACAAATTGCTGCCGGGCAAAATCCCGATGCAATTATCTACGAACCCTTCTCTAAAAAAATAATTACCTGCAATGGCCGGGGTAAAAATTTAAGTATCATAGATCCTGTTTTAAATAAAACAATTGATAGTGTGGATGTTGGTGGCAAGCCCGAAACACCTGTAAGTGATGGTATGGGAAAACTGTTTGTGAATATTGAGGATAAAAATGAGATTGTGGTAATTGATACTAAAACGTTTAAAGTATTGAATCACTGGAGTATTGCACCTGGCGACGGCCCAACAGGTTTGGCTTTTGATAAAACCACCAAAAGATTATTTGCCGGCTGCGAAAAATTATTGATGGTGATTGATGCTACCAATGGAAATATTGTAGATAAAATTACCATTGGCGATGGCTGCGATGGTGTTGCTTTTGATGCGGCAACAAAAAATATTTATACTGCTAATGGTGCAGATGGAACCATGAGTGTGATACATGAAGAAAGTGCATCAAAATTTGTGCTGGTAGAAAATGTAGTCACTAAAAAAAGTGCCAGGACAATTACTTTAGATAATCAATCTCATTTGATTTATTTACCTGCTGCAGAGCTGGAACCAATGGAACCGGGCCAGAAAGGAAGACCTAAAATGAAAGCAGGTACATTCCAGGTTTTAGTAGTTGGAAAATAATAGTAATCAGTATTACCCTAAAGAAAAGAGTTTTAAAATTTAAAGCATGAAGATCAGTATTATATTAACCGCAGCATTATTATTTATCGGCTGCAATGTTTTTGCTCAACATAATTTCAGTTGCTTTGTAAAAGATGCAGAAAGCAAAGACATATTACAAGGCGTTTCTGCTAAAATTGAAAACAGTGCAAAAGCAATTGCATCTGATAATAATGGAAGAATAACATTTGCTAATCTTGCCACAGGCAAAATAAAAATTACTTTTTCTTTTGTGGGCTACGAAAATCAAACAGTAAGTTTTCAGATTCCCGGTGGAGATACAGTGCAGATAATTTACTTACAAAAAGCAGAAAAAAAAGAAGAAGAAGTAATAGTAAGTTCATCACGTACCAACAGCCGTATTGAAGACCTGCCCACTAAAGTAGAAGTTTTAGGAAGCGAAGAAGTAGGCGAAGAGAATGGTATTAAGCCGGGAAATATTGCCAGTTTATTGGGCGATGTTGCTGGCATCCAGATACAGCAAACATCTGCCACCACTGGTAATGCAGATGCAAGAATACAAGGCTTACCTGGAAAATATTCTCAAATTTTAAGAGACGGTTTACCATTGTTTGGCGGCTACAGCGGCAGCTTCAGCATTTTGCAAATTCCACCACTCGACCTGAAGCAAATTGAAATAGTAAAAGGCTCAAGCTCTACTTTGTATGGCGGTGGAGCTATTGCAGGCATGTTGAATTTAATTTCCAAATCACCCAAACTCAACAGTCCCGAGAGAAGTATCACCATCAATCAATCTACTTTAAAAGAAAGTAATCTTAATTTATTTTTAAGTAACCGGAATAAAAAAGCAGGGTACACTTTATTTGCAGGTGGTACTTACCAGCGTGCAGTAGATGTAAATAAAGATAGCTACAGCGATGTGCCCGATCTGAAAACTGTTTTCTTTCATCCAAGATTATTTTTCTATCCCAATCAAAAACAAACGGTGATTGTAGGGTATAACCTTACTTATGAAGACAGGAACGGCGGCGATATGCAGGTATTGCATCAAACAAAAGATAACAATCATCAATTCTTTATTCAGAATAAATCGTTGAGAAATACTATTGATGCAGAAATTGAAACTAAACTAAATGCCAGCGACAGGCTTACCTTAAAAGGCACTACCAGTTTTTTCAATCGTGATATTACTACCAATGTATTTGGTATGAAGGCAAAACAACTCTCTTATTTTAGTGAGCTCACTTATTTTAAAAAACTTACTAAACACAATATTGTTGGTGGCATCAATTTCAGTGGCGAAAATTTCAGGAAGAAGAATCCTGATTCTACAAGGTTTGATAATTACAATTACATTACCGCTGGTATCTTTATACAGGACGACTGGAAGATCACTGAGAAATTTATTGCCGAGGCTGGCTTGCGTTTAGACAATCATAATGTGTATGGCAATTTTGTTTTGCCAAGATTATCTTTATTGTATAAAATAAGTACTCATTTCACCACTCGTTTAGGCGGAGGCTACGGCTATAAAATTCCTTCGCAGTTTGCAAGTGATATTGATGAAAGAGATTACCCCAATTTCTATCCCGGCACTAATGTAAAAGCAGAAAAATCAACCGGCGCCAATTGGGATATTAATTATAAAACGGTGGCTAACGGCTGGCACCTCACTGTTAACCAGATGTTTTATGTAACTGAAATAAAAGACCCGCTGGTGGAATTTACTATTCCCAATGGCGTCATTTCTTTTTCCAGCGCAAGTAAGCCGCTCAACACAAAAGGTTTTGAAACTTATGTAGCTGCCACACATGATGCATTGGAAATTTATTTTGGTTACACATACACCAATGCCAAACAATTGTATGATGCGGCACACCCTAACGTAAGCCTTAGTGCAAGAAATAAATTTGCCACTGTAATTGCATACGAGTTTTCATCACACTTCAGAGCAGGTGTGGAAGCTTCTTATACCGGTAAACAATATTTAGATAACGGCAACACCACACCTGGTTATTTGTTTGGCGCTGCAATGATGCGTTACGATATAAAAAATGTAGCACTGGTATTAAACTGCGAAAACCTTTTTGATTACAGGCAAACTAAAAAAGAAAGTATTATATCTTCCGGTGCACCTGCCAATCCTGTATTCAAACAAATATGGGCACCTATTGATGGAAGAGTGGTAAATTTATCTGCCCGGATAAATTTTTGATCATCTCAATAAACAGTAACTTATGTGGTGGATCTATGCTTTGCTATCTGCGTTATTTGCATCACTTACTGCCATCTTTGCAAAAATTGGCATCACCGGTGTTAATTCAAATTTAGCAACAGCTATCCGCACTATTATAATTTTAATGGTGGCATGGGGTATTGTGTTGGCAAGAGGGGAGGCAAAAGGCCTGGGCAGTTTATCTAAACAAAATATCATCTTCTTAATTATCTCGGGCATTGCTACCGGCTTATCATGGATATTTTATTTTAAAGCCCTTCAGATTGGAAAAGTATCACAGGTGGCACCGGTAGATAAACTGAGTGTGGCATTAACCGTGATATTATCTATTGTATTTTTAGGAGAAGCACTTACCTGGAAAGCGGCTATCGGTGCATTGCTTATTATTGCAGGCACTGTGGTGATGATCATATAACAGCACCGCATAGCATAACTATTTTTCCTGTACATTCCCCGATCTTTATACCCTATTGCATTATTGCAACCCGTTGCTTATCTTGTTCCTGTTTCCATTTTCACTTTTAACTTCCAGCAGTCCTGCTTAATTATTTTACCCGCTAATTATTGAGAAACTGGTATGTGTGGCACAACAGCAACAGCACGTTGATGCATGTTTACGGCTAACTCAACAACCAACAATATGAATGCAGAAACTAACCCAACACCGCTGGCGGCACCTGTTGCACAGCAAGACAGGATTATTATTATCGATTCGCTACGGGGCATTGCCCTGTTGGGTATCCTGATGATGAACATTCCTTACTTCGGTTTGCCCGAGCCTGCTTTTGACAACCTTACACTCAATAATGAATTGGGTACCCTCAATCAGAAAGTCTGGTATTTTATCAACTTCTTTTTAGAAGGTAGCCAGAGAGCGATCTTCTCTATGTTATTTGGTGCAGGCATCATTCTTTTTGTAACAAGGTTAGAAAAAAGAGTGCAGGGATTGATGCCTGCGGAATATTTTATCCGCCGCCAGTTATGGTTATTATTTTTTGGATTGGTGAATGCATTTGTATTATTATGGCCGGGTGATATTTTATTTCAGTACGCCATCTGCGGTATTATTGTTTTTGTTTTTCGCCGCACACCTGTAAAAGGATTACTGATTGCAGCCGGTATTTGTTTATTACTGATGACGGTGAGAGAGAACCGTGACCTGTATAAACAAAAAGGCGTAATTGCCAAAGGGGAGGCCATTGCAAAACTGGATACTACCAAAACAAAGTTAACAGATGTGCAAAAGGAAGATCTGGGTGCAATGACGGGTATGAAAGAAAGATCGGATACGGCTGGATTGAGAAAAGAAATGCGCAAAAACCTGCGCCAGTTAACAGGTACTTATGCAGAAACCTACAACAACTTAAGCAATGCCAGTACCAATGCAGAATTTTATTATACCTATTATGGCCTTTGGGATGTGTTGTTGTTTATGTTTATTGGCATGGCATTTTTTAAGAACGGCGTATTAACAGGTAATGCTTCTGTAAAGGTATACTGGGCGCTTTTTATAATTGGGCTCGGTGGTGGTTTACTTATTTCTTATTTAAGGTTGCAACCCTTGTTTCAATATAAGTTTAACTTTTTTGAAATGACAAAGCATAAGGCATTTGATTTTTACGAAATATCAAGAACACTTCGCTCGCTGGGTATTTTTGGATTAATCATGTTATTGTACAAATCCGGATTATTTAAATGGCTGTTTGCATTAATGCGCCCTGTGGGGCAAATGGCTTTTACCAATTACCTGATGCAATCATTCATGTGCAGCCTTTTCTTTTTAGGCATAGGTTTTGGCATGATGGGCAAACTGCAACGCTACGAAATTTATTATGTGGTGGCAGTTGTGTGGGTGATTGAAATTATATGGAGTCATATCTGGTTACATTTTTTCCGCTTTGGCCCATTGGAATGGTGCTGGAGAAGTTTAACGTATTGGAAAAGGCAACCACTAAAAAAATAAAAACTGTTTAATTAACCTGCTATTATCAATATTAATGTCTAAACAACAATATTAACATTAGTGGAAAAGTTTTTCTCAAATAACTCCAATTTATAAATTGAGAAAAAAGGTATTTTAATACTTTCGTGTAGAATTATATCTACTAACAATAGAATTTCTTCTACATGCTGAAACAAACCCTAAAAATTGCCCTGGCAATATTATGTGCCTGTATGTCTATCCAGGCAAATGCACAAAGCTGCACATTCGCTAACCAAACAGTGTCCGCAGCCAATACAGTTTTAAATACTTATTATCCGGGCAATGCAAGTATAACTGCGGGTGCTACCTCTATCACTCTTGGTGCAGCCACAGGTGCGGCAACAACAATAGCTGCGGGTGATATGGTATTGATCATGCAGATGCAGGAAGCCACACAAAACTCCACCAATACAACTTCTTATGGTGATGGTGTGGCTGGTGCACCAGCTTCAGGCTACCTGGTATCAACCGCAGGAACATATGAATTTGCAATAGCAATAAGTGCTGTTCCGCTGGCTGGCGGAACATTGAATTTATTAACGGGTACCACCAATGCTTATAACAATGCTGCCGCTACTGCCACGCAGGGAAAAATAGTGTACCAGGTGATAAGGGTGCCAAGGTATAATAACCTTACTATTAATGCTGCTACCAGTATAACGGCCACTAAATGGAATGGCACAACAGGGGGTATTGTTGCACTGGATGTAAACGGAACGCTCAATATGAATACTACAGGTTCCATTAACGCAAATGCTGCCGGCTTCAGAGGCGGTGGTGGCCGCCAGTTAGGTGGCGGTGGCGGAGCAAACACTGATATAAGAACAAATGCCACTGTAAATACCAACGGTGCAAAAGGCGAAGGTATTTGTGGTACACCAAGATATGTATACGATGGTACCGCTTTAGTTAATACTGGCGTAGAAGGATACCCGAACGGCAGTAATAGTAATGGGGCACCCGGTAATGCCGGTGGTGGCGGAGCAGATGCAGACCCTGCTAATAATGATGAAAATACCGGCGGTGGTGGCGGTGCTAATGGCGGAGCAGGTGGCCGCGGCGGACGCTCCTGGAATTCTAATTTAAATGTTGGTGGCTATGGTGGTGTGGCGCCTGCGTTTTTAGCCAGCAGCCGTATAATACTGGGTGGCGGTGGCGGTGCTGGTTCTACTAACGATGGTACCGGCGCACTGGCTGCCGGCTTAAGCTCCAGCGGAGGTACCGGCGGCGGCATTGTTTTACTTAAAGTAAATACCATTACCAATGCCGGAACAATAAGCGCAAATGGTTCTAATGGTGGTTCGGTAGATAATGATGGCGGTGGTGGTGGCGGAGCCGGCGGTACAGTTTATGTTACTGCTACGGTTACCGCATCACTGGCAACATTAACCATAAATACTATTGGTGGTAATGGCGGCAATGCATGGCCAACAATAGCTGATGCAGGTGCTGCTAACGATGGTAACCCCGAGCATGGTCCCGGTGGTGGTGGCGCCGGCGGTATGATCTATACCAATGGGGCAATAGTGGCAGGCAGTTCGGTAGCAGGCGGCTCTAATGGTATCACTACTACTTCAAACCTTGCCTTTGGCGCAACCGGCGGAACCGGCGGCGTAAAGACTGCAGCAGCAGCGGCGATAACTTTACCGGCATTAACCACACCGGTTGCAGGATCAAATACACCGGTATGTGCAGGAAATAACCTTAACCTGACCGGAACACCAACTATTGCTACGGCTACCTATGCATGGACCGGGCCGAACACTTTCAGCAGTGCTTCACAAAACCCAACTATTACTGCAGCCACAACAGCTGCCACAGGAACTTATAACCTGAATTATACTTTGGGTGCTTGCGTAACTGCAACAGTTACCACACCCGTTACAGTAACGGCAGCACCAACAACTGCTAATGCCGGCCCCGATCAGGGTATAAGCTACGGTGCAGGTATCTCAAATATGGCAGGCAATACTGCTGTAGTGGGAACAGGCTTATGGTCGCAGGTAAGCGGCCCTGTTACTGCTAATATTCTTGCACCATCATCCCGCAGTACTACAATAACTGGTATGACAACAAGTGGTGTTTATGTTTTTCAATGGACAATAACCAATGGTACCTGTGTAAGCAGCGACCAGATGGTTGTAAATGCCACCACATTAGTACCGGTAAAATGGCTGATGGTGCAGGCGCAATTGAACAGCCAGAAACTGGCGACTATAACCTGGAGGGTGCAGGAACAAAGCATTACCGCTTACGAAGTGCAGCGCTCTGCAGACGGACTGCATTTTATTACTACGGGTACAGTTAGCAGTAACGGAGATGGTGAAAACAGTTATAGTTTTACTGAGAGCAGTGTGTTAAGCGGCTTGCGTTATTACCGTATTAAACAAACCGATAAAGATGGTCGTATAAGCTACAGCGATATGCTGAAACTGAAAGATAATACTGCTCCCGGTTCGCTGTCAGTTTACCCCAACCCTACCAGCGGGCAAACCAGCCTTAGCCTGAGTGTAAGCAAACAGGTAGCTGTACAATACCAGGTAACGGATGCCAGTGGAAAAGTGGTACTACAAGGGAATAAGCAATTTAATGCCGGTACTACCATTATGCCTTTATTGCTGGATAAATTTGCAGCGGGGATATACTATGTGCAGGTAAAAGCAGATGCCTTTGTACTTAACGAAAAGATAATAAAACTATAAGAACCCATTAATAAAAACAAGAGCCCGACGTTTATACGTCGGGCTCTTGTTTTAAGGAAGCAGTAATTAAAAGCTGTATTGGTAATACTTGACATAATGTAAAAAAGCAAAGACTCTGATGAAGTCTTTATAGCGTGTCCACAAAGTCCCCATAAGTTCACTACGGCTTCACTACCGGGTAACCCTGGCTTTGGCCCGGTATTTACCCTTGAAATGTCATTATTTAACTGGTGCCACTGCAGGCATATCTGTGTTCCAGATATCACGATGCATTTTCCACTTACCGTTTTCTTCTTTCCATACCACAATAAATTTTCCCTTATCAAAAGACACACCCTTATCACCCAGCACTTCATAACTGCCGGTTTCCACCACCGCATCTTTGCCACCCATTACTTCGGCAGTGGTAAGCTTAAGGTTACGGATACCCATTTTATAACCACCTGTAAAAAAACCATTCACAGCCTGCGGGCCGCACATCTTAGGCATATTGCTGGGATTAATACAGGCATCACTGGTGTAATGACTAACAAAAGCAACAGAGTCGCCGGTAGCAAAGCAGGCACCATAAGTGGCATTGCTTGCTGCAATGGCCGCTTTGGCAGAGTCTAAACTAAAGGTATCTGCTACTGCTGGTTTAGCAGCTTCATTGGTGCAGGAAAACAGCATAGCACAAGCCGCCAGTACCGGCAAAAAGATTTTTTTCATTTTTTTGTTTTTAGTGTGCAGTAAATGTACCGTTATTAAAATGAGAAAAGGATGTGGGCAGAGGGTATTTTAATAGTAATATTATTAAATACCCAACATTAAAAAAATTTAATGGGGCAAACATTATTTTTTTATTATGTTGCAATAGTGGCGTACAATTTGTTCCATGAAGCAGCAGCATGAAACGTATTAAAAACAGTCTTTTTTATCTTATTGTTATTGGCGGTTTTTCGGTGCTCATATACTGGGGGCTGTTGCAGGGTATTGCCTTGCAGCAGGGCAGAAATATTACTGTGGCAAAAACCACCAGCAACAAGTGGCATGACTTTATTGACGGATTGATCCAAAATTTAAGCCACCCGCTGGCTTTATTGCTGGCGCAGATCATCACCATTATACTGGTAGCCCGTTTGTTTGGATGGATCTGTAAAAAAATTGGCCAGCCCTCGGTGATAGGTGAAATAGTTGCTGGTATTGTACTGGGGCCATCATTAGCAGGTTTATATTTTCCGGCATTCAGTGCATTTTTATTTCCTGCACAATCACTCGGTAATTTACAATTTCTCAGCCAGATCGGTTTGATACTATTTATGTTTGTGGTAGGCATGGAGCTGGATTTAAAAGTACTTAAAAACAAAGCCCATGAAGCTGTAGTGATCAGCCATGCCAGCATTATCTTTCCCTTTGCATTGGGCATTGGCCTGGCTTATTTTATCTATCCTCATTTTGCACCGCAGGGCATCAACTTTGCGTCCTTTGCTTTGTTTACCGGCATATCATTAAGCATTACCGCTTTTCCGGTACTGGCACGTATCATACAGGAAAGAGGCATACACAAAACAAGGCTGGGTACCATTGTAATAACCTGTGCAGCAGCAGATGATATAACGGCATGGTGTATACTGGCCACAGTAATTGCCATAGTAAAAGCCGGCTCTTTTGTAAGTGCGTTATATACAATTGCATTAGCAGGTGCCTATGTAATGTTAATGATATATATAGTACGGCCCTTTTTAAAACGGGTGGGCGACCTGTATGTATCCAAAGAGCATTTAAGCAAAGGTGTTATTGCACTCATCTTTTTAACCCTTATTATTTCTGCCTATACCACCGAAGTGATTGGCATACATGCCTTGTTTGGTGCATTTATGGCCGGTGCTATTATGCCTACCGATGCAAAGTTCAGGAACATGTTTGTAGAAAAAGTAGAAGATATTGCATTAGTCATGTTGCTGCCCTTGTTCTTTGTATTTACCGGCCTGCGTACACAGATCGGTTTGCTGAATGATGTGTACCTGTGGAAGGTAACCGGCCTTATTATACTGGCAGCCGTAACCGGAAAATTTATTGGCAGTGCCGTGGCTGCAAAAGTGGTGGGGCAAAGCTGGAAGAACAGCCTGGTCATTGGTGCACTCATGAATACCCGGGGGCTGATGGAACTGGTGGTGTTAAATATCGGGTACGACCTGGGCGTATTAAAACCCGAACTGTTTGCCATGATGGTGATCATGGCGCTGGTAACTACTTTTATGACGGGCCCTGCACTCGACCTTATCGGCTGGTTCTTCAGCAGTAAAGTGGCCGCCCAAAAAAAGATAAAAGCAGCCGGGCAATACAATATTTTAATTTCGTTTAACAATGCTGAGCGTGGGCGTGCTTTATTAAGAGTGGCCCAAAGCTTTATAAAAAAAACCAGGGGTAATGCCAGCGTTACTGCCATGCACCTGGCCCGTACAAACGAGTTGCACCTGTATAATATCGACGACTACAAAAAAGAAAGCTTTACCCCGATAATAGAAGAAAGCAAAAAAATTGGCCAACCCATAAGGCCATTATTCAGGGCAGCCACCGATGTGGATACCGAAATAGTAGATGTAGCCAATGAAGGCCATTACGATTTGTTGCTGATGGGTGTGGCCCGGTCTATTTATGAAGGTAGCTTACTGGGACGCATACTCGGGTTTACGGCAAAGATCATCAACCCCGAAAGATTGCTGGACCAGGTGACTGGTAAAGAAAACCTTTTTGAAGAAGCCCCTTTTGATGAACGCACCAGGGTGATACTCTCTAAAACTAAAATACCGGTAGGCGTTTTTATTGATAAAGGTTTGCAGCAGATACAGGCTATTTTTATACCGGCCCTATCTGCAACTGATGCCTGGCTGTTGCCTTATGCAGAAAAACTGGTGAGTAATACCGGTGCACGTGTTACCGTATTGGATACTGCCGAAGCATTTAAAAAATTACCCCCGGGCCTTACAACAAATAAAAATTCCGTAAAGTTTACAACCGAAGCCAGTATTATAAAAGACTTTTTAGAACAACAACACCTCATGCTCATCAGTGAAGAAAGCTGGCGCAAACTGGTAGAGCTAAAACTACCATGGCTATCCGAAATACCTTCAGCTTTAATACTGGTGAAGAAGTAGAACACGGCCTTAACAACAAAATTTCTACTACTGATTTTTATTAAATAACTAATGCAACTGCAATCGCAGCGGCATCATCTTATCAATACTCTTATTACTCATATTGATACAAGATGAAAACAGTAAAAAAAAACAATTTATACGGAGAGATAAAAAATATTCTGCAACAGGCAAGAGAAACCGCCTGCCGGGCTGTAAACTTTACCATGGTAATGGCGTACTGGGAAATTGGTAAACGTATTGTAGAAGAAGAACAGCAAGGGAAGAAAAGGGCTGGCTATGGGGAAGCGCTTATAAAAGAGCTTTCCAAAAGGCTTACTGCCGACTTTGGAAAAGGATTTGATGAACGGGAACTTAGAAAAATCAGGCAATTGTATTTATTATTTTCAATTCGGGACCCAGCGAGTCCCGAATTATTAAAAGAACAATTGAAGAAAAGGCAGACAGGAGTTTCATCAGTATTTTCAAAAATATACGCACTGCGTAGAGAATTAAGCTGGACACATTACCGCCTTTTAATGCGAGTAGAAGACCCTGCCGCCCGAACCTGGTACATGAATGAAGCTGCAGACAGCAACTGGAGTACCCGTTCGCTGGAGAGGCAGATCAATACGTTTACCTATCAACGCATCCTTTCTTCTAAAAATAAAAAAGCGGTAAAAAAAGAAGCTGACCAAAAGATAGAAAAATCATCGCCGCTTGATTTTATTAAAGACCCCTATGTGCTGGAATTTTTACACCTGCCTGCCCATAACAATTTTTATGAAAAAGATATTGAAGCTGCCATCATCAGTAAACTGCAGCAGTTTATTTTAGAACTGGGTAAAGGCTTTTCTTTTGTAGCCAGGCAAAAAAGGATAAGTGCAGAAGACGATCATTTTTATGTGGACCTGGTGTTTTATAACTACATTCTTAAATGTTTTGTACTGATAGATTTAAAGCTGGGCAAACTCACCCACCAGGATATTGGCCAGATGGATCTGTATGTCCGTTATTGGGAAGACAATGAAAAAACAGCTACCGATAACCCCACCATTGGTATTATTCTCTGTTCGCAAAAAAATGAAACCATTGTAAAATATTCTGTGCTTAAAGAAAGCCAACAACTCTTTGCTTCTAAATACAAACTGTATTTACCCACCGAAGAAGAATTGAAACATGAAGTAAGGGAAGAGATAATACGATATAACCAGTATCACAGTAAATAAGTAGCTGTACGCTCCTCAACTTCTTTATGCAGGCTGGCTGAAATAAAAAGGCGCTGCGCTGCGCAGGCATAAGAAACCTCCTTCATAGTTAAATCATTTACATTTTTCTCAATGCCTTAACCTGCTTACACATATTTGCAAAGCCTTAACAATAAATAAGCAAGGCAACAATAGCAAGCAAACACTATAATAAATTAACTTTGGTTGCACACCGTCGGCAACTGTTCTGCATTCTATTGATCATTTAACCTGTAAACCTTTATTATGAAATTATTGTGGTGTTTTATAATGGCTTCTGTTTTTATAACCTTGTGCGGCGCAGGCACAGTTCCCCCGATTAAAAAGACAATAAACTGGTATTGAAACAACACTGGGGTGGCACTGAAGTGATAATTGTACCGGAAACAGAAGTCGATTTTTACAGCAAAGAAATACCCTTGTTTACAACAGCTTTTATAAAAGACAGTACCGGCAACTTTAACCAGGTAGTGGTGCGTAAAAGAGATAAATGGAACAAGATAGAAAAGACCTTACCTACCAAAGCAGAGTGGAAAGCTGTAAAAGGAAAATACCAGAGTATGAAAATAGCAAGCCTTACCATTTTTCTTATTGGCTATACCTTTTCGTTTGCCCAAACGATAAGCCCGTATTACAAAGCCTTAAACAGTAAAAAGCACAAATACTTTTATTATTATTTTCACAGGGATAGCGTTTATAATTTGCCTGCCGGCGCCACACATGAATACGTGTACAATGTTTGGGAAGGATCAAAAGATACGGTGCTGGAAAAAGAGATCACCTACAATTTTAATAAACAGGCCATAGTAATAAAGCAATATGGCATCACATCAAAAAACGAATTGATTGAAGAGGATAACTATGAGTACAACAGCAGCGGGCTGCTGCAAAAGCAAACAGAACTAAGCCAGGGCTATTACACGGGCCATACCGATACCGTTATTGTACTTTATAGTTATGATGCTTTTAACCGCTTGTTACGTAAAGAAAAGAAAGAACGTTACAATGACGAAACAGTGGAATATACCTATGTTTCAAATAGTGCTGATAACAGGTTGCAGGAAACCATTCAGTACCGGGGAGGCGAAGGAGAAAGAGACCATTATTTTTACGGACCTGCAGGTAAACTCGATTCTGTGCAACATGCCATTAGAGAAAACTGGTACCAAACAGCGCAATATGAATACGATAGTAGCACCAATACCACCAATATATATTCAGACTACCGTAAATTAAGGGTACTGCAAACCGTGATAAAGTATAACAGCACCGGCGATATTACTTATAAATTCAATAACCGGATGACCAACTGGAATAAAACCAGGTGGTACAATGTGGAAATTTACACAACTTATTATGCCGATGGTGCTGTTAAAGAACAACAGTATTTCATTAAAGGAAAGAAAAGATTTTCTAAAATTCATTTATACAGGTAAGCAGGATATACCAACAAAAAATGGCAAATTCAAAGTAATCCTTCAAACCTGCCACCCCTGCATTTTATTAAACATTGAGTATTGAACATTGCTCATTGAGCATTTCCTCCTCCCTAAAAGATTCCTCCCCAAACGCACCCTGCATTTCATTGAACATTGAGTATTGAGCATTGCTCATTGAGCATTTCCTCCTCCCTAAAAGATTCCTCCCCAAACGCACCCTGCATTTCATTGAACATTGAGTATTGAGCATTGCTCATTGAGCATTTCCTCCTCCCTAAAAGATTCCTCCCCAAACGCACCCTGCATTTCATTGAACATTGAGTATTGAACATTGCTCATTGAACATTTGTATTTCCCTCTGCGCCTCTGCGGGCCAACCCCTCTTATAAATTCATCCCTCCCGAAACCTCAATCCTTTGCCCGTTGATCCACCTGCCCTCTTCACTGCATAAAAATGCCACCACGCCACCAATATCATCGGGTAGGCCTGCACGTCCTAAGGCAGTAAGGCCGGCCACCATTTTATTCATCTCTTCATTATCCCTTACACGGCCGCCGCCAAAATCGGTTTCAATAGCACCAGGTGCCACCACGTTTACGGCAATACTACGGCTGCCCAGTTCCTTCGCCATATAGCGGGTGAGTGTTTCAACAGCCCCCTTCATAGCGCCGTAAGCCGCAAAACCCGGCATGCTGAACCTGGCCAGGCCGCTGGATAAATTAACGATGCGGCCGCCATTATTAATGATGGGTAACGATTGTTGTGTTAAAAAGAAAACCCCTTTAAAATGAATGTTCATCAGTTCGTCAAACACTTCTTCGCTGGTGCCATCAATTAAAGCATGCATGCCAATGCCGGCATTGTTAATAAGAAAATCGAAAGCCGTAGCATTGAAAGTTTGCGCTAAAACATTTTTCAGTTGCGCTATAAACGCAGCAAAGCTTTTAATATCACCGGTGTTTAATTGTAAAGCAGCAGCTTTTTGTCCGCTGGCTTCAATAGCAGCCACTACTTCCAGTGCTGCAGCTTTGTTGCTGTTGTAAGTGATAATTACAGCAATCCCTTTTTTGGCAAGGTGTAAAGCCATGTTCTTTCCCAGGCCACGGCTGCCGCCTGTAACCAGTGCAATTTTGTTATTCGTTGTCATTGTATCTTATTTTAAAAATTAAGACACAAAGTTCCATCACAAACAACCCATGCCGTTTGCACACATCAATCCGTTGTTTGCAAAATTCAAATAATGACAGGGTCAAGACGACTCCAAGCCATCAGACCCTTTTTTATTCCCGCTACAGCTTAAAGCAAAGGTGTCTGACGGTTGTAACCGTCCTGACACCAACACCACAGGGTCCAACAGCTCTAAGCCGTCAAACCCTTTTACCCTTCCCTCAAGGCCTGGCAAAAAAAATCATCTTACCAGGCTGTAACCCTAAAAAAAGAATCCTTCAGCCCAAATACACCACTCACGTCTCACCACTCACGACCTGAACGCCAGCGGCGCCACCGAAGTTTGTTTACGAAAGAAATTAGAAAAATGCGCCAGCTCTTCAAAACCCAGGCTATCACTGATCTCCGAAATATTCCAGTCGGTTTGTTTCAGTAATATTTTAGCCTCCTGTATAACCCTCCCACTGATAAGCTCGGTGGTGGTTTTGCCGGTGGCTTCTTTCAATACTTTGTTGAGGTGGTTAACGTGTACGGCCAGGCGGCCGGCATAATCTTTAGCCGTTCTTAACTGCAACTGCTGCCTGGGCGACTCAATAGGAAATTGCCGTTCCAGCAATTCTATAAACAGGGCCGTTACCCTTGCCGATGCATTGTGCAGCGGCTGTGCCACCGTGGCCGGCTGCAGCTTTTGCCCGTAGTGTATCAGCTCCAGCACATAGTTGCGCAGCAGGTCGTATTTAAAAGCATAATTGCCCGAGAGTTCCCTGTTCATCTTATCAAAAATGATGGTGAGCTCCTGGCTTTCCTGCGCCGTAAGCTGAAACACCGGGTAACCACCCGGCTTAAAAATGGGCAACTCATCCAGCGCCATGCCGGTGATATTGCGGTTTAAAAACTCATCAGTAAAAATGCAGAAATACCCGTCCTGGTACTCATCCAGCGGCACATAATGGTACGGCACTTTGGGGGTGGCAAACAGCAGCGCCTGCTCTTGAATGTCAATCACTTTATCGGCATACTCGGCCTTGTTGCGGCCCTTAATTAAGCTGATCTTGTAAAAAGTGCGCCGGTTATAAGGCATCTGGTTCTTTTCCTTTACCCGTGCAATGGTTTCGGCAATGCTGAACACATTAAAATGCCCGATCTCTTTACTGATGCCTGCGGCGATATGAGGGGCTACCTCTTTGTAAAAGTCTTCCAGAGTGGAGGTTTTCATGATGTTTGAGTTTGCGAAATTCAAAGGTAGGGAAAATATTGCGGGGTGGCCTGGATGTGCAGGTATGGTGCTTTTGCAGTAGTCAGGGATGGTAGGTACTATGAGGATAATTACATCCGAACCTGTGCATAACCGGATTAAAAAAAATAATGCTTATGTAAGTCATAAAAAACTTGCATAAAACCCCATGTTGGCGGCAGTTTTATTTTTGAAAGACCCATTTACTTTTATAAGTTTTGGCTAGTTCTATTCCTTGTTTTGTAAGTGCGCTTTTTAAATTTGAAATGTTGCCTGTAATTAAAGATTTTAGTTGTGAATTTCGTTCTTTATGTGCACCCCAAAGTTCAGACCTATATTTTAGTCTACCATTGAGAAGATGTCCCCCTAAAAGGTGATATGAACAAATTTGTAGAATTGTGAGTCTCGCAAAAGTTTCCCCTAAAGCAATTTTACTATTTTCTATGTCAAAACCTACTTGAAAAGAGTGCGCCATAGCATGATTGTCATTGCAACATAGGCACCAAAATTTATGGAATATCTGTTTTTGACTTGGAATTAGGTACTTTATTGCTTTTTCATAAGTGTCAAATTGTGTTCCATTCAACCATTTGTCGGCTAGCAATAAGTCTTTTTTTACACTGAAATATTTTCCAATTAGAAGATACTCGGTTATACCTCTTATAAGCATATTGCTAGCGCCATAATTACCTTCAAGTAATAATCTATAAGAAGTGTAAATTAAGTTATGTGCTTTGTAAAAAGTTTGCAATACAATTTGTTCATGGCTCTTTAAAACATAGTATGGGTCTTGAACAAATGGAAAGTGATTGTTGAACAGTTCTGTTTGGCTGTCATATAACGATTCAAATTCTTTACCGTTATTTTCAAAAAATGCTGATACAGAATTGACATTGTCTGCGAATTGTTTGCTTAGGTCAATTATTTTTTCTTTCATGATTTGAGCTCTTCAAAAAATTGCTGCCAACGTTCAGTGCTTGCCGCAGGTGTGGGATTAGTATTCCGTCCGCCGGTACCGCTGATGATTAAGTTGTTTTGTTGAAGTTAAGAATTGCTGATCAAGGTTGCTTGTTCTGCCCGAACTCAAATTTGGCTTTGCAAAACCGTCGATTGAACTTCTGTCCAGTCACACTTGCGGCAAACCCCATGTTGTACTTTCACCCTCCTTAAGTTAATGCTATTCACTTTCAATAATCTCCTTTACTTTTTGTTCCAGCATTTTTTGATCAGGAAGATAAAGTTGATACTTAGAAATAAATATTTTGTTAGAAATGCCTCCTGTTGCATATTTTACTAAGAACTCATGTTTGTCCGCCGCAATTATAATTCCGATTGGTTCGTTGTCACCCTCAGTGCTTTCCTCTTCTTTAAAATAGTTTAGATATAGGTTCATCTGTCCAATATCCTGATGCTTTACCTTTCTTGTTTTTAGATCGATAAGTATAAAACATTTTAATATTCTATGGTAAAAAACAAGATCAATAAAATTGTGTTCATTGTCAACGGTAATTTTAAACTGCCTTGCAACGAACGAAAATCCTTTACCTAGCTCAAGTAAAAAACTTTGTAAATTATCAACGAGTCTCTTTTCAAGTCCTCGCTCTTTCATGAGTTTATCTTTGGGTAATTCAAGGAATTCAAAAACATAGGGGTCTTTAATGACATCTCTTGCAGCATTAAGTTCGTGACCTTTTTCTGCTAATGCCCAAACTCCTTTTTTATCCTTACTTAAAGCCAAACGCTGAAACAGAGCTGAATCAATTTGACGTTTCAACTCTCTGAAACTCCAATTTTCTTTGACAATTTGCTTCTCATAAAAACTCCTTGCCAAATCATCAGATATAGTAAGCAATTCAGAATAATGACTCCAGCTTAATTTTCCAGACACTGTCTGGAATTTTGGATACTTTATATAAAATAATCTACATAAATAAATGTTACTTTTGCTAAAGCCCTTGCCATATTTAATCTTCAGATCTTTCGCAAGACTGGTGAGTAAGGCGCTACCATAATCAGCTTTCTCTTTTCCATTTTGTTCAAATTCAACTATGTGTCGGCCGATTTCCCAATTAGCTTTTACCAATTCGATATTAATCGCTCTAATTGCATTCTCTCTTGCCTTTTGAAGTGTAGTACCTATATTCTTAATTAATTCACTATACTTTTTTTTACTGATTTTCATGATGCAAAATTACACAATTTGATCTTGAGAAAAAGCTTGCAACTTACTAAAAGTAGACTCGAAAAATCATGCAAATATGAATGCCGGCAGACTACCGTTTGGGGTGACGTACAACGAGCAGGGCTTTATGCAGGTTGGGAATTATCCCGAATGCTTTCGGGACGTCTGCCGATAACCGCTGCTGATTGAAAAAATAAAGTTGAATTTAAGAACTAATGTTGAAATTTATTCGTCCTGCCCGAACCTCAGCTTGGATTTGCAATTGGCTGATGTTTGCAGGTCATGCCCAACTTGCATAAAACCCAATGTTGATAGCGGTTGTTTTCTGTCACTCATACAACTGTTTTGCCATCAATAGAATATTCCATAATGCAAACAAGTCTT
This sequence comes from Ferruginibacter sp. SUN106, assembly GCF_050611765.1. NCBI lineage: Bacteria > Pseudomonadati > Bacteroidota > Chitinophagia > Chitinophagales > Chitinophagaceae > Ferruginibacter > Ferruginibacter sp. SUN106. The sequence continues at coordinate 785 of NZ_JBODJC010000005.1, read as the reverse complement.
CGCCTTTGTTTGCGTAAAAAATATTCGATTCGTCTTGCTTGTCAATTATTTTAATTGTGTCCCACTCACTTTTCTTTTTCACCGTCTTGATATCAATTGGTTGTCCAATTAAAGTAATGTCAAAAGCAGTAGGCAGAATTCGCTTTATGTCACTGATGCTTAGCGACACAAGTTTTGTATTGTCACAACAAATTACCTGTCGACTACAAACCAATGTCCATTCATTTGTTGGCTTGGTAAAATATAAAACAGGCGTCCCACTATTTGCTTTGTCAATTTGGCTAACCAGATGATTTTTTGTTTCCGAAGAAAGGTCATTAAAGTAAAATGCAAATTCTGTTGGTAAACCGAATTTATCTGCTTTCCATTTCAACCTATTTAATATAAAGTCTTCAGTCTTTTGCATTAAAAGTGTTTGTCAATAAATTCCTTTGAAAATTTGAAGTGTGTACAATTACAATTGCTACCAACGGGCAGGGCTTTATTCAGGTTGGGAATTATCCCGAATGCTTTCGGGACGTCAGCCCGGAATCGCTGCTGATGTTTTTCTTTAGATGAAGTTAAGAACTAAAGCTCGAAATTGAACGTCCAGCCCGGAACCACAGCCCGGCTATGTAAAAATGCTGAAGTTTAATTGTCCGGCCACACTTGGGCAAAACCCTATCCTATGTTTACAATTCAATAAATTTATAGTGCAATAAAAAAATCAATTTCGAAAGAACAAAAGGCGGAATAAGATGGTAAAACCCAATTGGCATAAAGCCATTCTAACATGATTATCCCCG